>JAHZKX010000076.1 GCA_022600195.1 Planctomycetota bacterium | reverse complement strand
GTATACTTTTCTTCACCTGAAAACCTCCGTGTGGTCTGATGTTTGTTGGCTTTGCAATCACACAAACACCGGTATTCACCGGAGGTTTTCGTCTTTCAGGAAATTCAACGAATTCAACTACGCTGCTTTAAGGACTAGTGGTGTCATTCCACGTGGGGTGAATCATTTCAGCGCCACTTCTTGCTGTTGTGAGACAGACAATGGCAACTATGCTTATACAATTCACACGATGTTATTACCTTATCTGGATCAAGCCCCCCTTTACAACAAGATTAATTTCGCAGTAGACCCCCAAAACGCAGCGAATGCAGAAGTCAGAAGAACAAAAGTAAATGTGTTTATGTGCGCGAGTGCTCTCCTCGTTGATGATGCGAACTATGCACAGCACAATTATCCTACAGCAAGTGCCAATCATGGATATGGTCTTTGTGGTCGACATGGGTCAGATACGACAAATGGAATCTTTGCTTCTCGTTGGGGTATGACTGATGATGTTTCCGGTGCGGTTTATGCCCCACAAATGCGATTACGAAATGTCATTGATGGGACCAGTAATACAATTACCTTCTCCGAGTTTGCCAAAGGGCAGGATTATGTTTTACCAACATCGTACAAAAATTTGATGGGACGAAGCTGGTTTGACCCTGCGGTTAATTATGGGAATATCGGATTTTCCACACGCATTGATGCGACTCCGAATAATCCAAAAGCGACATACAGTACCACCACTAATTTCGGAACTGTAGGAAGTGCTCACGAAGGAGGAGTGCATTGTGGATTTATGGATGGGGCAGTTCGCTTTATCAGTGAAAACATTGACGGTCGACAGTGGCAGGCCCTGTGTACCCCAATGGGTCGTGAAGTCGTTACCGTTCCCTAGTTTTTAGTAAAATAGTATTTTCTATCAAGCTTAATACACACTAAGAGTGGTTCTTAGTGTGTATTATTTAATTTGTTACTCAGATGTTCTCGATAAAAGTGAAACTAAAATGCGCACTCATACGAATCGGTTATTTAAGCTCAACTTTGTATTATTAACCTTAATCATTGTCGGTTGTGGGACTCAATCTATGGTAGATCTAGGTGAGTCTGTCGAAATTTCAGGGGTTGTGATGCTGGATGGAAAACCCCTTAGTGAGGCTGAGGTTACTTTCATGCCAGCTGATGGGGATCAATTGGTAGCACCAGCACTGGTGATGACAGATGCCAAAGGCAACTATACAGTGTCTGTGAATGCACCTCGCGAATACAAAGTTACTGTAGATCGCATGATGAATGGAGCCCCTAATCCTGCCCTTAAAGCATATCAGGGGGAAGGGACATCTTTGAAAGCAAACGTAACAAAAGAAACTAAAAAATTCGACTTTGATTTGAAAAAATAAAACCAGGTTCATTGAAGATTGATTTTTAAGTCTTGCAAGCCCAGCTTCTGTTAAGGAGCCTGGGCTTGTTTTATGATGTCAACGCCCACCAGCTCACTCCAGGATGCGATTAACTTTTTCGTGATCGGACCTACTTCACCATTGCCGACTGGCATTCCATTAAATTTTGTAGCTGGCATGATGCAGTAAGGCGTGCTGGTAAAGAAGGCTTCGTCGGCGGTAATCACATCGTAGGGTAGCAGCTGGCATTCTTCGATGGGTATTCCAAGCTGATCGGCTAACTGGAAAATCGTCTGGCGGCTGATTCCGTCCAGGCAGTTGATGGTACTTGGTGTGCGAATACGATTGTTTGTCACCAGGAAAAAGTTACCCCCCTTGTTTTCAGAGAGGAACCCATCGGTGTCCAGCAGTAAACTCTGCGCCATCGGGTCGACCAGTTTTACTTCTGATTCTGCCAAGGTATAGAGAAATCGACTCCGGTTTTTAATGCGCGCATCCAGCGACTGTGCGGGTTGGATGCGTGCGAAGGGTGTGACTGCGTGGCAGCCGACCTGGTAGAAGTCTTTCCAATAAGAAAGATCAAGTGGAAGTGTGACAATCATAACCGTCGATTGTGACTCTGCCGGTTTTTGACCACTCGAGGGTACCCATTGACCGGGCGTAATATTATGAATGATCCAGGCATCAGTGCCTGCTTCGTAATTTGGTTTGTTTTTCTCCCAGACTTCAAGTGTGAGTCGTTCCATTTCATCAGCCGTCATACCAGCCTCGAAGCGGGCCGCTTTGAGGCTGAGAAACAGACGATTGATATGATCTCGCAAGCGGTATGGTTGATGCGCGAAAGTCCGTGTGGATTCGGTAACAGTCATACCAAGACTAATTGCGCCATCAAAAATGGAAATCTTTGCTTCGTTCGCGGGGACATATTCACCGTTCAGGTAAACCAGATTCTCTGTCATGGGAGTTCTTCTCACCTTTCAATTTTGTTTCAGCTCATAGCAGGAAAAACAGTGGGATTCATACGATATGATTTGTTTGTTTTCATGTCTGAGAATCAGACACGCGGTGCCCGGTTTTTGATTCAGGAGTTTGATACCCGGTTCCGGCCCCAGCACGCTGATGGCGGAAGCGAGGCTGTCTGCCGTTGTTCCATCAGGGGCAATGACTGTGACACGACTTTGATCGGTGAGCCCCAGTCCCGTTCGTGGATCGACAATATGTGAGTAGCGTTTCCCATCGAGATCGACATGTTGCAGAGCATCACCAGATGTGGCGACCGCCATGTTATGCAATAACAGATACCGATCCAGGCTTGCTTTAGGGTCATCGGAAGAAGCGATACCTATTTTCCAGCCACATGTATCAGGAGGTGGGTCACCCAGTACGATATCACCACTGGCATCAACCATGGCGCGTGGTACTCCGTTTTTCTTCAACACTTTGAGTGCGATATCAGCCGCGTATCCTTTTGCAATGCCACCCAGATCAAGTCGCATCTCATTTTTAAGCAGTTCGATCGTCTGATTATTCTGCGTGATTTTCATCAGTTTATAGCCGACCTTACTGCGTGCCTCCTGCAGCCTCTGGCTGGTTGGCATTGCTTTTTTACGTCGTGCGCGTCTCCAGAGTCGTACAACCGGACTGATTGTAACATCAAATGCCCCATTCGTTTCCTGCGAAAGTGCTTGACTTTTTTTCAGTACTGTCAGCAAGGTGGGGCTGACGGGAATTGGTTTTCCCGGCCCTGATAAGCGGCATAACTTGTTCAATTCACTTTCCGGGTCGTAATCACTGAGGATTTTATTAAGTTCCTTAACACGGGAGAAGGCATTTTGAGCCGCTTTGTTTGCGATTGCTTTGTCGGTTGCATATAATACGATTCTCCATTGCACTCCCATATGCACTTCCTGAAATTCAAACCGGCTGAGAATTTCGCTATCCGTGCACTGTTGATTGCCTGACAAAGTGGAGAACAGCAGGCAAGTCTGAAAAACGTATGACATCATCAACCCTGATCAAAGACCGATTGAAGCTTACCGATACGGAGTAAACTAATATGCTTAGCGTATGTCGTCAGTGTCTCTTAATGCAAGGCAAAATCGTATTCCTCGCCCTGATCCTGTTTTCTGTTTCGCTGGTCCATGCGGGCGAGACTGCAAAAGAGATGAAACCCTACACCGTAAAAATGGAGAATACGGATATCTCTTTTGACATGGTGCCGATTCCCGGTGGTGAATATACGCTGGGCAGCCCTGCCAGTGAAAAGAACCGGGAAGATGATGAGGGGCCTCAACTGAAGGTCAAAATTGAACCATTCTGGATGGGCAAACACGAAGTCACCTGGAATGAATATGATGTCTGGAGTTTCAATCTGGATATCCAACGTCGTAAACTGATGCGTGGAAAAACGAATGCTAAAGAAAAAGCAGCCGATGCAGTGACTCGTCCCACAAAGCCTTATACGGATATGACCTTCGATATGGGCCATGATGGATATCCTGCCATTTGTATGACTCAGTTAGCAGCAAAAACCTATTGTAAATGGTTGAGTGCCAAAACCGGCCATTATTACCGCCTGCCCACAGAAGCAGAATGGGAATATGCCTGCCGTGCGGGAACGACGACCGCTTATTCATTTGGCGATAACCCTGAAAAATTAGATGACTATGCGTGGCACTATGCCAACTGTAATGATACGTACCAGAAAGTGGGAACAAAAAAACCGAATCCATGGGGTCTGTACGACATGCATGGTAATGTATCCGAGTGGGTGCTCGATCAATACATTC
Source organism: Planctomycetota bacterium (assembly GCA_022600195.1). Taxonomy (GTDB): domain Bacteria; phylum Planctomycetota; class Planctomycetia; order Planctomycetales; family Planctomycetaceae; genus Gimesia. Next base: position 127,190 of record JAHZKX010000076.1, on the reverse strand, counting down.
CTGATGCCTATAAAAAATGGAGTGGCAAGGGAACACTCAGCTTCCCGGTGAATGTACCGACCAAGCTTTATCCGCGAATTGCTCGTGGCGGCTCCTGGGATGATGAACCTGAAGAACTGCGCAGTGCCAACCGTATTTTCTCCAGTGCAGACTGGAAAATTCAGGATCCTCAAATTCCACAAAGCATCTGGTATCATACCGATGCGATTATGGTTGGGTTCCGTGTTGTTCGTCCTCTCAAAGTACCAACGGCTGAAGAACGGAAAAAGTATAGTCTCGATCCGATCATTCCCGAAGATGAAGGACGCTAATCAAAAAACTGAGTGAAGAAATATTATTTGAGAACCGATGCAATCACAGAAAATCAGCAAACGGTTTCTCTGAGAAAGAGCATAAGTATCTTACTGGGCGAATTAATAATTGAGCTTATATATACGTATCACTGACTAGATCACAATGCAGATTAGGGAAAGGCTTCTGATGACTCAATCGAACAAACAACCTGCTTCACGACGCGACTTTTTAAAGACGACAACGGCAACCGCCGTAGGAACTGGAATCCTTTCCACATTAGGGTCGTCGGCTCATATCTATGCCAGTGGTGATGATAAAATTAAAGTAGGTCTGGTAGGCTGTGGTGGCCGCGGAACAGGGGCAGCGACTCAAGCATTGTCAACTGATGGCAACGTCAAACTGGAAGCCATGGCTGATGCCTTCCAGGATCGCATGGATAAAAGCCTGCGTAATCTTCAGAAGCAGTTTTCCGGTCGGCCAGAACGAGTTGATGTAGCAGAAGAGAAAAAATTTATTGGTTTCGATGCCTATCAAAAGGTTCTGGATAGTGGTGTTGATGTAGTGATTCTTGCAACGCCTCCCGGATTCCGTCCCATCCATTTTGAAGCAGCCGTCAATAAAGGCGTGCATATCTTCATGGAAAAACCAGTGGCAACCGATGTGACGGGTGTCAAAAAAGTCCTGGCTGCGGCTAAGAAAGCCAAGTCTAAAAACCTGGCTGTTGGAGTGGGTCTGCAGCGTCATCATCAGGCACCTTATATCGAAACCATTAAGCGGTTGAAGGATGGGGCCATCGGCGATATTACATCGATGCGCTGCTATTGGAACAGTGGTGGAGTCTGGGAGCCACGTCTTGCTCGCGAAGATGCCAAGTCGGAAATGGAATACCAGATGCGAAACTGGTATTACTATAACTGGCTGTGTGGCGATCATATCAACGAACAGCACATTCACAATATCGATGTCTGCAACTGGTTGATGGAAGATTTCCCTGTCAAAGCTCACGGCATGGGGGGACGCCAGGTTCGTAACGACAAGAAGTATGGTGAAATTTACGACCACTTTGCTGTGGAATACGAATATGCCAACGGCACTCGGATGTATAGCCAGTGCCGACACATTCGCAACTGCTGGAATAGTGTGACAGAGCATGCTCAGGGTTCCAAAGGTTCTTGTGATATCAGTGGCGCCAAGTACGAAACCACCGCTGGTTACAAATGGAAATACCGTGATGCGAAACCCAATCCCTATCAGGTTGAGCACGATGATCTGTTCGCTGCGATTCGGAAAGGAACCCCCTACAACGAAGCGGAGTATGGTGCCAAATCAACCATGACTTCCATTCTGGGCCGTTTGGCAACCTACAGTGGTAAACCTGTGACCTGGGATCAGGCAATGGCATCAAAGGTTGATCTGATGCCCAAAGAATTTTCCTGGGAAGCAACTCCCGTGACAGTTCCTGATGAAAACGGTTTCTACCCGATTCCTACACCAGGTGTGTCAAACGTACTCTAAAATCGATAATCATTGTTATTCAAAGCCGATTGGTTCATCACGAGCCAATCGGCTTTTTTTTTGTGCTGAGTTTACATTTCGCTGCAAATTTTGTTATCGTAAAACTCTCCCAATTTAACCCTACCAGGAGCCATCACCATGCCTGCCCGTTTTCTTCGCTTGACACTTTTGATTTCGCTCTTGTTGATTTCTTCGCAATCTCTCCTGGCAGAGGCACCACTGAAAATTGGTGATCGACGGGAATTATTTATTGATAAAGGCCTCGTTGACAGTCTGTCCGGGCAAGTCGATATTCGGCTGCAACATCCTACTCCACAAGAAGTCGTTTTTAAATTTGACAAACCATGGGAAGGCAGCAGCTCCGGATATCACACGATTATTCAGGATGGAGATCTTTACCGTCTGTATTATCGTGGTTCACACATTATTGTATCTGAAGGGAAGCTGAATACTGGCAGTCATAAAACAGTTTACTGTTATGCGGAAAGCAAAGACGGCATCCATTGGACCCGTCCTGAGTTGAATATTGTAGAGTTCAAGGGCTCTAAGAAAAACAACATTATTCTTGAGGGGCGAGGTAGTCATAATTTCGCGCCCTTTAAAGATGAAAATCCGGATTGCAAACCGGATGCCAGGTACAAGGCTCTAGCAGGTCTGCAACACGAAGGGGGGCTGTTCGCATTTCAGTCAGCAGATGGAATTCACTGGAAGCTGATGCAGGAAAAACCGGTCATCACCAAAGGCGCCTTCGATTCACAAAATCTGGCGTTCTGGGATTCTGATCAGAAGACATACCGGACTTATTTTCGTATTTTTACGAAAGGCGTTACCACAGCCAAGGAATGGAAACCCGAGGGAGACCGTGCGATCAGAACGGCAACCTCTGATGATTTTATTAATTGGAAAAACGAAGTGGATCTGACTTATGAAGACTCTCCCAGCGAGCAACTTTATACGAATCAGGTCAAACCCTATCATCGGGCACCACATCTTCGCATCGGGTTTCCTGCCCGTTATATTGAACGTGGCTGGTCTGAATCCATGAGGGCGCTTCCCGACCCGAAACGTCGCAAGATGAGGGCGTCTTCCGTTGAACGGTATGGAACTGCAATCAGTGAAGGGCTGTTGATGGTCAGTCGTGATGGTGTGCATTTCAAACGTTGGAATGAAGCATTCCTCAGACCGGGAATCGAACGTACGGGCACATGGCAATACGGGCATCAATTTATCGCTGAGCATGTTGTTGAAACCAAGTCTGCACTTCGCGGTGCTCCCGATGAACTTTCGATTTACGCAGCCGAAGATTATTGGCATGGCAAAGGGGGATCGCTCAGGAGATACACGCTCCGGCTCGATGGTTTTACATCGGTCCATGCTTCGATGAAGGGGGGAGAACTCCTGACTAAGCCGATCATCTTTGATGGTTCAAAGTTATCCCTCAATTTCGCTACTTCTGCAGCTGGCGGCATCCGTGTTGAAATTCAGTCCGCCGAGGGAAAAGCGATTCCCGGCTTTACTCTGACAGAGTGTGCAGAACTGTTTGGTGACACGGTCGACCGTAAGGTGACCTGGAATGAAAAAGCAGATGTCAGCAGCCTGCAAGGCAAACCGGTTCGTCTGCGTGTTCAACTCAAAGACGCCGACCTGTATTCATTTCAGTTTCAGAAGTGAATCAGATCAGTCCTTTTAATTTACCAGTACTGTCGCCGAACTGATCGGCTTTAATGCCCATCCGATTCAACATCGAAACGTAAAGATTGCATAAAGGTGTATCTTTGGGAGCCGTCAAACGACGGTTCGGTCGGATCGTGCCTCCCCCTTTACCTGCGAGAATGACTGGCAGGTTGTGTTCATCGTGTCGGTTACCATCTTTGATGGTAGAGCCAAACAGCAGCATGGAGTTGTCGAGCAGCGTAGACTCCCCTTCGCTTAACGAACGCATTTTATCAATCACATAGGCCAATTGTTTAATGTGCCAGGTTCCGATGCTTTCGTACATATCGCGTTCTTTTTTCTGTTCGCGATGATGTGACAATTGATGGAAACTCCCTTTCACACCATCCAGGAAAGAAAAATTACGCCCCGTTTGTGCATTCCCGAACATGAATGTGGAAATGCGTGTGGAGTCAGTCCAGAACGCCAGCACCATGATATCCAGCATCAGGCGCACGTGTTCTTCATGGTTCCCGGGAATGCCCGGTCCGGGACGAGGCACATCGAAACGTCCTGCGTTAATCCATCGTTTTTGCGGTTTCATGGCCGATTCAATCCGTCGTTCGACTGACCGCACCGAATCCAGATATTCATCGATCTTGGCACGATCATTGACGCCCACTTTTCGTTGAAGAGATTTCGCATCTTCAAGTACCAGATCGAGCACGCTGGTATCATCCCGTTGCAGAGATTTGACGACTTGAGGTTGATTTGGATTGAAGCCGGAAACAACCGGGCCAGCTGAACTGGTACGAAACAGGCGATCAAAGGCAAGTTGCGGGATAATTTCTTTGGGGACCGGTGAATGAGGATCACGCCAGGCGATGTGGGAACCATAGATGCGAGTGAATCCACCGCCAATATTGTCGATGCCATTTCGAGCAGGATCGACACCTAATTCAAAGGTCGGTAACGGAGTACGATTACCAATCTTCCGCGCCATGACCTGATCCAGCGAAGTGCCACCTGTATCCATATCACGGCCTGAAGTGCGGACGACAAAACCGCCGGAAAGAAATGCAGGGACTTTTGGCCAATGTCCATTTCGTCCGACCGTCTGCTTGTTCCAGAGATTTTCCAGAAGCAGGAATTCTTCTTTGACGCCCGCCAATGGTTTGAGCATGGGTGTCAGATCGAATTGATCGTTTTCTTTTTGAGCAGGATCCCAGTGTTTGGGGACGACGCCATTCGGCATAAAGAGAAAGGCGGTACGCACGGGTGGCTTGGAGAGCGATTCTGCAGCGGCACTAGTCGATCTCATCGCATCCAGCCAGGGTAACGCCAGTGCCGCTCCCATCCCTTGTAATACAGTTCGTCTTGAGATTGGTCGAGCCATCTCTCATCCTTCCTGTTTTTGTCCGGACAGATTAAAAATCGAACGGAGTGTCATTTCGTTTTCGGCAATTTTACCTCAGTCGCTGTCCCATCGCGATAGAGAAATGGCTTGCTGAAGACGATTTCCCGAATCAGTGTCTGGGATCGATAGCCATTTTGTTCCAGTTTTTTGGCGATCGTTTCAATCGTGCAGGCATCCGCGTCTTCTAAACTTCTGCCCAATGCATAGCCCAGCATCTTGGTGGTGAAATGCCTTGTAAGTTCATCTTTTCGTTTGAGGAGAATTTTCTTCAACTCGGCGGGTCCAGAAAATGTTTCCCCCGAGGGAAACGTTCCAGTGGCATCGACTCGTTGATCGCGTTCCTTTTCTCTCCATCGACCAAACAGATCGTAATTTTCAAGTCCGAATCCGATCGGATCGATAATATCATGGCAGGCTGCGCAGGTGGCATGTTCACGATGGGCTTCCAGGATCTGTCGAATCGAACGTTTTGTATTTTTTTTACTTTTTTCTTTAAGGGCGGGAACACCGGGAGGGGGAGGAGGAACCGGTGTTCCTAATAAGGTTTCCAGGACCCAGGCACCTCTTAAAACAGGACTGGTACGTTTGGGATAGGAAGTCAGCATATGCACGCCTCCCAAGCCGAGTACGCCTCCGCGTCTGCCATCGGTAATGGAAACCTTGCGAAATTTGCGACCCTTGACTCCATCCACGTCGTAATGTTTTGCCAGACGCTGGTTTAAAAAGGCGTAGTCTGCATCAATGATTTCCAGCAGACTGCGATTGCTTTGAAAAATGTAATCCATCATCTGGATCGCCTCTTCGCGAAAATCCAGCGCCAGCTCCGTGGAATAGATTTCACGAAAGTTCCCACTCACCGGCGCTACGCGTCCTCCCACATCTTTGGTTCCCAGCCATTGCTCGGTAAACAGTTTTGATAATGCATGTGCTTTCGGATCAGCCAACATCCTTGTGATCTGTTGATTGAGTACCGATTGTTTGTGCAATTGACTTTTGTCGGCCAGACGCAATAGTTCGTCATCCGGTGTACTGGCCCAGAAGAAATAAGAAAGTCGAGTAGCGAGTTCATAATCGGAAATGGGATACATGCCAGGCTGCGCGCTGTTTGATTCAGTACGAAACAAAAAGTGAGGCGAAACCAAAACCGCTTTGAGTGCGAGTTTTATGCGTTCTTCGTAGGGATCGTCTCGCGCGGCGGCACGGTCATAGAGTTTCATCAGTTGTGAGAGTTCCTGATCCTTAACAGAACGCCGGTATGCTTTCCTTGCAATGTGACGAATGATCGCTTGTGCGGAATCTCTGTCTTGTGGTTTGTTTTTTCCGGCAACCTGAAAAATTCGTTGATGAAGTGCTTTCTTCTCATGAAATGTTGTACCCCGTTTTTCTACCAATTCCATTGACAAGATATTGACTTTCGACTGTGGTTTGGGGACCGCCAGAGTAATCGAGTGTAAGCCGCGCGTGAGACGTACGTCTGTTGTTACAGTCTGGTCTGCTTGATCACTAAGTTTGAAACGATGGGCTTTGATGCCATCGATCTTTACTAGCAGTATCGCGTTTTTTTTCTGGGGAACTTGCAGTTTTACTTTTACACTATAGTCATTGGTGAGGTAAATACTTTCGATGATGGAAATATCCTGGCCGGGGTTGATGCTGCGTGCCTCTGGTAGTGTTAATGATTTGGCAGGTAAAAAATCAGAGGCTGTGTATGTTTTCATAAGCGGAGGTGTGATAATGGCGCCATCTAGAATCTGCTGCGCTGCTTCCAGATACCGTTCCATTAAGATCGGCGGTAGAAACAGGGTTTCACCATTGTTGTCAAATCCTTCGCCACCCGCGCCATCATTGGGAAACGTTTCGGAAAACTTCAGGTTTAAACCAAAGAGATCCCGAATGGTGTTATCATATTCCGTTCGATTCAATCGCCGCGGCAAGATGCGACCTGCATAGGGGCCTCGATCACAGGCCGTTTCACGTAGATAGGTTTCAATCCAATTGGCAATCTGCAATCGTTCTGCTTCCGTGGGCTGGGGTTCATCCGCGGGAGGCATGGTTCGGTTTCTTAATTGATGAGAAGCGCTGAACCAGATTTTGCTCGATTGAGAAATCTCATCAGCAGTTCGGGCCTTTAATAACTTCACGTCGTTTTTGGAATCGTCCGGTTCGTGACAATCGGCACAATACTTGACCAGCACAGGTCGAACCGATTTTTCAAAATAGTCTGCCGGTTCCGGCGAAGCAGCACAGAGGCTTTCTGTGATCAGGAAAGAAAGCATGCACGAGGTGACGATACGCATATTCAGACCTGTTTCAGGCTGGAAGCTGGTTTCTTAGAGGCAGGGTGCAGGGATCTCTCCCGGATTGAACGGGTTTCATTATAGAGGGTCAAAGAACTGGAGAAAAGCATTGATCCGCTAACATTGCGTGTACGTATAGCATATATGATGGACTGATTCTGTAAAAAGAGTCTGTGAGAGTAGTCGTGTTGACCTGAAAATGGATTTTCGCACATAATTCGTCTTTGTGGATGCAACACGTGGATGCAACACTGGATTCCCATTCAGTCTGCATTACACTGACCGTTACCCAGTCATTGAAAGTTTTCTGATGCCTGATTCGATTCCTGCCCAAGAGACAAAAGCGATTACCTGGCGCGAACATTTATACGAGATCATCTTTGAAGCCGACACTCCTGCCGGGAAGGTCTTTGATATCTGTCTGCTGATTACCATCCTGTTGAGTGTGCTGGTCATCATGCTGGAGAGTGTGGATTCGATCGAATCCAGGTATGCGAAACAGTTCGGATTCGCCGAATGGTTTTTTACGATTCTGTTTACCATTGAATATGGGGCACGCATTATAAGCGCGCGTCGACCGTTGCGATATATTTTCAGTTTTTATGGTGTGGTGGATTTACTTTCGATCTTACCGACTTACCTGATCTCGTTTTATTATCAAGACTCTGATCAAATTCATCGTTTAGCTGTGATTCGGGCAGTCCGTCTGTTACGAGCTTTCCGAATCTTCAAGTTAGGACACATGTTGTCCGGAGCAGCCGAACTACGAGCAGCACTTTGGGCAACTCGTTCCAAGATCACTGTATTTCTGGCGACAGTCGTGATTGCGGTTGTGATTGAAGGAGCCGCGCTGCATTTAATTGAGGGCCCTGAAAATCCTGGATTCAGTTCGATTCCTGAAGGTATGTATTGGGCGATTGTGACGATGACCACGGTGGGTTACGGTGATGTGACACCGGAAACACCTCTGGGGAAGTGTCTGGCTTCGATAATCATGATTTTAGGCTACAGTCTGATTATTGTTCCCACGGGCATTGTGACGGCTGAGTTGGCGCATGCGGGAAACAAACTGAAGAGTGGTATCATCACAACGCAGGTCTGCCCGGAGTGTATGCGCGAAGGTCATGATCCGGATGCGACCTTCTGTAAGTTTTGCGGATCGCATCTCTAGCGGAAAAAATACGTATTTGTCGACCAAATTGAGAAAGTTCCTGAAATCATTCAGATTCCGGGAACTTCTTTTTTGCGCCTGCCGTCCAATCCCCTGTGCCAGCGAGATGCACTTCATTTCAACCAAAATCCTGATATCACCAGGAGATGTTTCGATGCGCAAGTTTATTCACGTCACACTGTTAGCTTTGATTTCATTCGGACTGATTCAACAAACAAGTCAAGCCAAGGAAAAACCGCAACCTGCGGAAGCCAGACAGTCTTCGATTGAGTTAGCCATTCTGCTGGATACGAGTGGCAGTATGGAAGGCTTGATTAATCAGGCGCGGTCCCAACTCTGGAAAATTGTGAACGAACTGGCGACAGCCAGGCAAAATGGAAAAGTTCCGGTAATGAAAGTGGCGCTTTACGAATATGGAAAAAGCAGTCTGCCTGCCAGCGAAGGCTACCTGAGGCAAATTATGCCTCTCACGGAAAATTTGGATCAGCTTTCCGAAGAGCTGTTTGCATTAAAGACTAATGGGGGTGAGGAATATTGCGGGCAGGTCATTCAGGCAGCCACCAACGGCTTGAACTGGAGTGATTCGGATGAAAGTTTGAAACTGATTTTTATCGCTGGCAATGAGCCGTTTACTCAGGGCAAGGTCGATTATAAAGTTGCGTGCCCGGCCGCCATTAAAAAAGGAATCGCCATCAATACCATATTTTGTGGACCCGAACAAACGGGAATTCAAACCGGTTGGAAAGAGGGCGCATTATTGGCTGATGGCTCCTATTTGAGTATCAATCAAGGGGTCAGAGTGGTGACGCCTAAAACACCTTACGACAAGAAACTGAGTGAATTAAGTCGAAATATCAATAAGACCTACCTGTTTTATGGATCGCAGAAAGCGCAGAGCGAATCAACTGTCAGCCAGCAGTCCGCTGATAAGTTAGCCGGCAGTTCCAGCCCTGCTTCAGAAGCCGATCGTGCTTCCTTCAAGGGATCGGGACGCTATCGCGCCAAAGCAGATTTACTCGATGCCATTGTCGGCAAGAAGGTCAAACTGGAAGAACTGAAAGAAGCAGAACTGCCAGCGGAGTTGAAAAAACTGTCTAAAAAAGAACAGGTTATTTACGTTGAGAAAAAACAGAAAGAACGAAAAGCAATTCAGCTTCAGATTCAGCAACTCACAAAAAAACGCAATCAGTTTATTGCGGAAGAAATGAAGAAGAAAAACAAGAATCAGAGTAGCACGTTTGATACCGCTGTGATTAAAGCTTTGAAATCGCAGGCTGTGAAAAAGAATTTCCAGTTTCAGTCGGAATGAGTCAGCAAGATTTATTCGAACTTTACGTTTCTTCTACCCAACGTCAAAGCCAATACGGGAGCCCTGTTATGAAAGCCATTCGACTGTTTTTAGGAATCGCTTCTGCCTTTCTGATTCTGCTGAGCGCGGGCACCATAACACAAGCCTGTTTCATGCGGGCGGCGCAGCCCGTTCAGGTCTGGTTGGATCATATCAACGTTGATATTACCGATCAGGTGGCTGTGAAAACCTATCGTTGTGCCTTTCGCAATCCGAATGGCAGAGCCATTGTGGGCGGAACCTGTTACATGGAACTGGAACCGGGGACGCAGGTCGATAACATGTCGGTCCTCGTGGATGGTAAAGAAATGCACGCGGAAATTCTTGGGGTCGATAAAGCCAACCAGGTTTTTCAGGAAATCGTGCGAAAAGGGGGCTCGCCTGCGTTACTCGAATATTATGGAAATCAGTTGATTCAAACGAAAATTCCGCGGGTCGAAGCGGGAAAAACAGTGATGGTCAAACTGACTTATACGACCGTTCTGAAAAAACGAGGTGATCTGATCCGCTTACAGATGCTCAACACCAACCCCAAAGCATTGATGCAACCGCTCAAAGAGGCATCGGTGACCGTGAATATTCGCAGCTCGGAACCGATCAAGAATATTTACAGTCCTACGCATCAGGTAAAACTTGTTGAGAAAAAAGACTGGGATATCTCTGTGGAATGGAAGCAGAAAAATTATCTACCCCAACATCCTTTCGTGCTCTATTATCAGACATCACCCGATAAGGTTGGTGCGAGTCTTGTTGCGCATCGGGAAAAAGGGGAGCCTGGTTATTTCATGATGATGCTTTCTCCCACTCAGGGGCAGGGAATCGGGAAGCTGACCGAGCAACAGATACTCTCCAAAGATGTGGTGTTCTGCGTCGATACATCAGGTTCCATGCTGGAGAACCACAAGATCACTCAGGCACGTGAGGCATTGAAGTACTGTTTGAATCATCTGCGTCCGGGTGACCGATTTAATATTATTGATTTCAGTACAACGGCGCGCCATTTTGACAAACAGGGTCTCATCGATTTCAACGATGAGACAAGGCAGAAAGCCTTGAATTATGCAGACGCCATGTCAGCCCGCGGTGGAACCGCCATTGAAGAGGCATTGTTGCTTTCCTTAAAGCATCTTGAATCAGAGGGCGATAGTGCTTCAACCAAGCAGCGATTGAAAATGATTGTCTTCTCCACAGATGGACTGCCTACGATCGGCGAACGCGATGCTCAGAAAATATTGAAAACGATCTCCCAAAAAAATACGGAAAACGTAAGATTGTTCGTCTTCGGTGAAGGTTATAACGTGAATACCAAGTTGCTCGATTTCCTGGCCCTCGATCATCGTGGAGAAGCAGATTATATTCTTCCTAAAGAAGACATTACCCAAAAGATCAGCCAGTTTTTTGATCGGGTTGGCAGCCCTGTGATGACTGATGTGTCGTTTGATTTTGATGCAGCAGGTGTGACAGACGTTTATCCGCGACAAATTCGAGACATCTTCAAAGGCGAACAGTTACTGGTTTACGGTCGATATACCGGATCGGGTCCCAAAACGATTCAGATCTCAGGAATGATTAATGGCGCCAAAACAACACTTTCTTACAAATTGGATTTTCCAGCAGAATCGACGGATGATCGCAACTGTTTTGTGCCCCGGCTCTGGGCAGGTCAAAAAGTAGATTTTCTGCTCGAAGAAATTCGTAAAAATCACACAAAACAGCCCGATCATGAACTGATCAATGAGATTACTTTTCTGGCTAAACGGCACGGGATTGTGACGCCTTATACGAGTTTTCTGATGGCTGATGACACGGTAATGGGTAATTCTCCGCTACCTGCACTTCAGGCATATCGTGGTCAATCGAGATTAGCTCGAGAACGTAACCAACTGAAATGGAATCTCGAAGAAAAGTTGAAAGCAGATCAATCTGCACCGAACACCAGTGGTCGCCTTCGACAAAGTGAAATTCTCGATGCACAAAGCTCGAACCATGATCGGAATGCAGCCGGGAAAAGTGGTAATGCCTCTCGGTATTACTTTCAGGCAGAACGGGAAATGAAAAAAATCGGTAAGAAGGGGTCTGCGTTACAGTCCATTCGCTATATTGGCAATCGGACATTCTATAAATCGAAAGGGATCTTCTGGAATGAAAGTTTATACGATCCCAGTCAACATAAGGATCTCAAAACGGTTGAAGTTGGTTCGCGTGAATACTTCGATTTATTGAAGCAGGATCAGAGATTGGCCAAGTATCTTTCGCTGGGCAATGTGATTCTACAAGTGGGTCCACAATGGTATCAGATCGAAGAAAAGTCGAAGTCCTAGAACGAAAAGAGTACGGATAATTTTAGGGTTTCTTCGTTTGCATTCTATTCGACGGGTTCTGATTCCGTTTCAGTCTGTTTTTTAAACAGGCGAGGGGGATGAGCAGACCAGACGGCTGCTGCTGCAAACAGTGGCATGATTGAGAATAGAATCAGAACCGGGTTATAGGATCCAAAAAAATCGACTGAGATAGCCACCGGTAAAGGACCCAGAGCGGAAGCCAGGATCATCATCGACCAGGCAACGCCTCGGACCGCGCCCTGATTCATTCGCCCGTAATAGTTGATCCAGACGACAGTCGCCGTGCTGCGAAAAATGCTGCCCGTCAAACCGAGAAAAAAAGCATAAAACACAACCACCCAGACGGCCGGCAATACCAGGATGATCAAATTGGCTAACGATAAACAGATCATGGAAAAAAACAGGATGTAACGGCTGGGAAATCGATCTGTGATCCAGCCCGCCGGAAACATTAAAATGGTAGCACAGATTGCCTGAAACGACATCATTCTGATGGCCCAGTTATGAGGCACACCATGGCTGCCCAATAATGAGATTTGATGAAAAACCAAACCTGTTCCTACCAGAGAATGCGTGGTAATCACGGACAATAATTTCCAGAATGTCGGATCACGCAGCACTTGTCGGACCGTCCATGATTCAATCGTGGTTGTGATCACAGGGCCTTTAAATTTCTTTGTCGAACCTATCCCATCATTTATCGGTTTTTGATTGGGGTCGATTCCATCCGGGTGCAATCCCAGATCTTCCGGACGGTTTCTGACGAGGAAAATACCCGGTAGAATCAGACAAACGGCAACGGTCGCAGCATAGAAAATCCAGCCGTTTTGCCAGCCATAATGAGTAATCAGCCAGTTATTGATAAACGGTATTGTCATTACGGAAAACGCACTACCAAAGCCGGCAAGTGCAGTGGCACGCCCCCGTTTTCGTTCAAACCATTCTCCCACCATCCAGACCGAAATGAGTGTGAGTGCGCCTTGACCGAGACTCCGTAATAAGCTGAAGCCGATATAGAGCCCTGTCAGCGTCTCGATCTGTGACATGAAAAAGCAGGCGATGGCCAAACCTGTGGCCGTCAATGGTAAAAGAATTCGCGCGCCCCAGTAATCAAGCAGGTGGCCAATAAAGGGTAACAGGCAGGCACTGACGATTGTGGCAGCAGCGTAGGCCAGAGAATATTGAGTCTCCGTTAAGTCGAGTGTGGCCCGCATGGGGTCTTTGAAGATCGCGATGGAAAATGATTGTCCCGGAGCGGAGAGATATTGTGTTGTCGCAGCAATACCAAGCATCGTCCAGCCAGGAAAATACTTATGACTGGTAGGCGCGGCTCCTTCTTCTGCGTTGCTAGGTTCCGCATTGGCCAGCGGAGACTGCGAATTCATTTCTGGTATTTCTTCCCTGGATATATAAAATCAGTCAGCACGGAACGGGCGACCGGTGGGTTGGGATCCACTATAGCAGATGAGGAGACGCGGGCGTAGCGTACTGAGAAATTGGATGAGACAAAACTCTTATCTTCACGTATTCCTCATGAAATGGAATGATTCTTTCATCCAAATCGTACGTTTTGAGAAGAATACTATTTTGTCAAATTCCCAGCCATTCGTTGAACAGGAAATCGAGACGGCCACTTAACAAGGCAATGCGTCCCATGACGGTGTAGGCAAAGCTGGCGCCGAATGTCACCATTAAAAACCAGATTCCCAGTCGCGAGATATATTTGACTATTCCTTCATGCTCGACTGAGAAAAAGAAATAAACCATGCAGGAAGTGACACCCACAATCACAACCGTATTCTTCAACGATTTGAACCAGAGCATGGAACCATCGGCTGAAAAGACAATGAAGGGCATGACGGTGCTTTGAAGTTGGCCGATGAAATCGGTTTCCAGATAACTGATGAGTCTGATACCGGCTGTGGCCCCAATAAAAAATGCTAAAGGCCAGCGTGCAATCCAGTTTCCTTTCGGCGCCAGACGCCATAACAGCAAGACACTCAACACCAGGGGGATCAGATAGAGCAGGTCAGAATGAACGTCACTTTCCATATCGGGAAAAAAGCTCATGCGAGCCAGTTCGGGTAGAAGTTTGGCATAAAGATTTGTCACAATTTCCGTCCAGAACCCGACCACCATAGCATACGCCGCCGAGACACCCACAAAGACAGCTTCCGTAAATTTGTAGAGTGGGTTATCACCATACAGGAAAGAAAAAATGGCGAGCGTACAAAAGGCAGCGACCCATAATCCAAGCGTGCGAGAGAAACTAAAACTGATACCCGGATCATCTTTTTCTTTAGCAGAAACTTCCTGATACGTGGACCAGCGGTAGGTCTGTTCCGGAGACGTTTTCGAGGATGATTTGGCTTCAACGGGAACCTCACGAACGTAAACTTCGCCTTTGCCCCTGAAGAGTTGAACGGAGATCAGGCCCAATCCACCAAATACCATCAGTAAAGTCCAGATGATTGTTGACTGTTTCATTAAGCCGTTCCCTGTCTTCGTTCCATGAAATAAATCACATTACCTAAAACTATCAGACTGATCAGCAGCACATGTGCGACCAACTGGGGACCCATACGTATCAGTCCTTCTTTTGCTTTTGGGTTTTCTGCCAGATCCGGATAGTGGTTGATTATGGCCTGCTCGTACTCGGCTGCCCCTTTGATTGCAGCCAGTATGCCTGTCAGTTGATCCGGAATATAAGGCAACATGATGGGTGCCTGGACTCCGGTGCAACCGACGACCGTCGGAATATCAAAGGGAGAGGAACCGTAGAGTACCCATTCCTGCGATCCGGGATAGCCGGCACTTACATTCGCTAACAGGTCGACCTGTTGAATATTCTTGAGATTTTTTGTGAGAGGAATATTATCGAGATTCGTTCCATGAATATCAGTGGTGTATGATTTTTTCAAATCTTCCACAACCAGCTTGATCACCCCTTCATTGCCAGCACGGAAACCCAGATTCACATATTTGGTTCCATATTTTCCTTTGTAAGTCTCTGGGTATTCATCATTCAGTATGTCAATTGAACCCTGAATCATGTTAATGCCTTGTGGCCAGAGTGTCATGAAATAGATGTTGTGTTTTTTCAAGGCACAGTGTCGCGTGAATGCCGAGGCCATCGGTTGCAGTTCTCCCGCACTGGCAGGGTCATAATCCAGAGCCATGACGATATTCGAACCGTCGGGCAG
Source organism: Planctomycetota bacterium (assembly GCA_022600195.1). Classification (GTDB taxonomy): domain Bacteria; phylum Planctomycetota; class Planctomycetia; order Planctomycetales; family Planctomycetaceae; genus Gimesia. The sequence continues at coordinate 111,950 of JAHZKX010000076.1, read as the reverse complement.
ATTATCGACGGCATCGAAGACGGCCAGTACCTGATCGGAGGGCGTTTCAGGAAACGTGGTTCCCATAATGAGGGGCACCGAAACGGCGACAAACATCGTTAAAAAGATCCACCGACGATCCAGGTTTTGCAGTATTTTCAGCATCCTTTACGCCTCCTGATCTGAGCCAAGGTAGGAACGGTCAACGCCTAATAAGACTTTCAGCGAAGTCGAGGCCACCCCAAGTGCAATGCCGATTTTGATTGCCCGCATGCCGGGGGTTGTGAAGTCGTCCATGATAATTTGTGATAAGTGGTCTAATTTAAAATCGCTATAGGTAATGCCGCCTTCTCCAAATATTGGTTCATTTGGGAACCCGCCGGTTAGCCATTCGCTGGCATAGGTTCTTCCCAGTAATACGATGACAGCGATGATCAATAGAATCGTGGCTTCTGTATTTTTCGCACGGAAGGCGCGAAAGGCGGCTGAAGAAATATAAAATGCCAGCAAAGCAAACATGGTTGCCGAGAGGGGAGTAAAGATATACTCAAAGAACCACCAGAAGGCGCCGCCTTCTTCGAGGTAATTTCCCGACCAGGAATATTCGGGGAACTTTGCATTGGGATGGACGCCCACTTTTGCAAGACCGACAAATAAAGTGACGAAAAACGCGATGAGAGTGACGGCGGCATAGCCCCAGCCTGCCTGCTGAGCGGAAATTTTCTGAAGTTGCATTTTCAGCAGGTTGCCACCACCGAGGATGAACGCAAATGCAGCCAGGAGATTGAACCAGGCCATCGCGTCGTTACCCCACTCCTCAAACATGGGAATGAACGCGGTGCCGATCAGGACAAATCCTGTCACCGCCGAGATTAACAAGGGGACCGTGCGTTTCATTATTAAAAACCTCCCTTACCGAGGATATTCTCTTTAAGATAGATCTGGGCCGATTGGAGAAATGTCTCCTTGTCTTCGGCTGGAGGTTCTCCCCGGGATTCAAAAGCAGAGATGGTCATGATGAGGCATCCTGCGAGAAGTAATATGCCACCAATTAATTTACCGAAGTCTTGTCCCTTGAGGCTGCCCAACTGTTGAGGTTCTCCTGAAAGATAAGCCGAAGCAGCAAAGAACTCTTCGCCGATGAGAGTAAAATCACAGGCGGCTACGAAGAAAGGCAACTGTGTGGGCATTGCCGTTCCCGCGACTTGAATGGCACCGACGGAATTGCCCGTCTCAGCCAGAATTAAAGATTCGGCGTAAAAGGCACCCATATAAAAACAGGCCGCCGGTTTATCGCGGACCATTTTCCCGGTGACACTGGCGACGTAGCCGAACTGTTCGTCAGTAATATAGTAGATGTCATCTTCGTTATATTCATCAGGGCGACCCGCTTGGAGATAGGCGGCTTCGACCGTGTCGCGGGCGGTGGTCATTACCAGTGAGCGGGAAGTCGGGACTTCCAACGTCGCACGGTAATCGGCGGTGGTTTTCGCGACTTGTGAAAGAATTGTGATACCTGCGACGGTCTGAATGTCATTGATATCCTGAATTCCGGGAACGAACAAACAGGACCTGCCCATTTCGGTAGCCCGTCCGACTGCGTCTTTAATGGCTTCGAGGCCCGCGATTTTACGAATTTTCAGCGTTTTTCCCTGGCGTGCCATTTCAATGAATACGATCACCGAACCACAGATCAAAAAGACGAAAACGGCAAACCAGCTGCGTTGCAGATTAAACCACTGAAGTGTCGCGATTACGGGCTCTTTGATTTCCACAGCTGGAGAGGTTGCATTATCTGGACCAAAGGCCTGAATGCGATACAGATAAGGCACACCCGTTTCGCAGTTTGAATCTCGGAATGTATCCTTGCGATAAGTGGCTTCACCAATCTCTTCGAACTCCGGTTTTTTCTCTTCAACTTCAAAGACAAATGGAGATCCAGATTCTAAGACGACAGCCTCTTCGCTCCCCCCGATCTGTTTACGAGAGATGACATAACGCAACACTTTGCGTGGCTTTGTGTCTTCCTCGTCATCGGGTGAAAGCGTCCAGAACAGGTCAATCGCCGTCCCTGCATCGCCATCTACATCTTCTGCTCGAAACTGAGTGGGCGGTGCCAGTTGTTTCGCTTGGGGTGGTTCATCTGCCCGAGATTGCGCCATGCCTGCAGCAAAGCAGAGAAGCGGAATCATCAGTCGTTCGATGACTACATTTTTCCTTAAATGCATGAATAATTATCCTTCGATGAGTTCCACATTAGCTCGGGGGACCACAACCGTTTCTCCGGAATCGAGGGCGACTTCCAGAACTCTTGATTCTGAACCGGATTCCAGTGTTTGGAGTTCTGTTGGCATGTCTCCCACCTGACCGAGCAGGCCAAAGTAGGGATCTCGAATAATTCGGACAGGAACTCCGACTTCCAAAACACCCAACGCGTTCTCTTGTTTGAGATGAGATTCGGCATCAGCCTGACTGTTTTTGTCTAGCGGGATTACAATTTCGGGCCGTAACACACCAGCGCGAATTTGTGTTGTTCCATTTACGGCAGCTTCTGCTCCCTCTCGTTCTTTGAGCAGTCGAAAAGTTCGCGCTGCCATGGCGATATCACCAAAACCTTCCGTGATGATCAGGGTTGTGCCGATATGTTCTGATCCGGTGACAGCAACACCCAGATCATAGCCTAGAATTTCTTTCAGATCTTCATCATCCATGCCTCCGGAAATTATTGCCGCGACGCCGATTTCGATACCCCGTTTGACTGCTTTTCCGGTCATGCGGGCGCCGCCTATAACAATGTTTCCTCGCATGGATTCGTTTAATTGGGAATCAACTAACGGCTCATCTTCCTTTTGACAGGCGAACTGAATCTTCCCGTACGCTTCACCACCAATGCCCAGAATTCCCTGTAAAAAAGTGACTTCCGATTCAATCACGACACCCTGTTGGGGGATGACTTCTTTGATTGTGCCCGACTGATATGCGCGAACCTGAATGGGTAGTGGGTCACCTCGCAGGATAACCTGGCCGGTAACATGTGAAATTGATTCAATCGTGCCTGATGTTTTGGCTGTCATTTCTGCTTTGAAAAAACCAAAAATGCCTTTACTGCGTGCCAGCAGATCTCCAGCCTGAATTTCCTCTCCGACAGAGACCAGCATACAATCTGGAACCTCTGCGGGGGCGACGGAAATCTGATTGGCGACATTAATGGGAGTCACGTCACCGGGCATGAAAGTCTGGGCCACAATTTGTTGCGCCGAAACTGTTTCACCGACTTTGACCAGGACATCACCGGGAATCGGGAGGATGCGCCGGCTGGAATGCAGCACTCGCTGGCTAATTTGTAATCCTGGTGAATATGCCTTTGCCATAATTGTCAATTCTCTATGAGTTGTGTCGTGCTTACTTCGAATGATTTTCAGGGAATAAATCCAATTCCTGGACCCAACTGGTTAATTCAGCCAGATAGTTATTTTCGTCGGCTGGCACCATTAAGGGTCTGCCACGCGCGTCGAGAATCAGTCCGACTGTACCACCGCGTACTTTGAATTCTTTTCGTTTCCCGGAACCGGCACCAAAATCATAACCGCGTTTCGGTTCCACTATCACCTTTGCCCATTCCTCAAAGCCAAGTGGAATTCGTTTCATCTGACCACAGAGCATCTCACCCGATTGATTGAGTGAATTTCCAGAGATATGATACTTGAAGCAGGTTTTTCCAGAACGGTAAAAGCCACGCGGTGCGATGCAGGTTCCCAGATAGATCAGGCAGTCGCGCTCGAAGACCTGTAATGCGGCTTGAGGATGAACCTGAGCCAGTACTCCGAGATGAGGCATCATGAAAATGCTGTCTTTCGCAAGTACCGTCATACCCTCCGGCTCGAATGCATCAATCATCATGGCAGCGGTCTGATTCATATTCGGCGCGTGTGAAAGCACGCCTCCCGAACCGACCAGCAGATTCAGTTTCATATTGTCCACGATGGATTGGCCGCTGGTATTTTGACTGAAGGTATCCCCGACCGTTCTTTGTTGTTGTACACCTTTCAGGGTGGTGGCAAATTCTTTATGTTGAATATACGCCAGTCGGAGGGCTTCACGGGCGACCGCTTGTTCGAAGACCAAAGCTTCTCTGGTCTGGGGAATTGTTGTGGGGCGAATCATTTTATTTTTGATATGATTCTGCAGTTCGCGCGGATCCATATCCAGATGAACCCAGCGTAATATCATAGGCAGAGTGGCAGAGGCACATACGTTGGAGATGGAATAGCTCAATCCCAGATTGGCACTCACCGTACGATTAAACGTGCCATCGAAGACACTGAACACATCGGTCGTCGCACCACCGATGTCGACACCCAGTGCATTGATTCCCTGTCGTTCGGCAATAGTCTGCAGAATGTTTCCGACGGCTCCGGGAGTTGGCATGATGGGAGCATCGGCCCAGGAGATCAGTTTATTGTAACCAGGGGCATGCGCCATGACATGTTCCAGAAACAGATCATGAATGGCATCTCGGGCAGGGGCCAGGTTTTCTCTTTCTAATATCGGGCGGACATTCGCTACCGTCGAGAGCTTCACATCGTCATCAAAGGCTTCTTCGACAAATTCTGTAGCTTCCTGATTGCCTGCATAGATGATCGGCATTTTATAAGTGCCTCCAAACCGAGGCTGAGGTTTGGCCGGTGCGATTAATTCTGCCAATTCGACAACGTGTTTTTGCGTGCCACCATCAGTGCCCCCGGCGAGCAAGATCATATCGGGTCTTAATTCCCGGATGCGTTGAATTTGTTCGTGAGGCAGGCGTTTGTCGTTCGAGCAAATCGTGTCCATGACGATTGCACCGGCGCCTAACGCGGCACGTTTGGCGCTGGCTGCCGACATTTCGCGGACGACCCCCGCGACCATCATTTGTAATCCGCCTCCGGCACTGGACGTGGAGATATAAATATCACAGCCTGTGTTACCCTTTGCAGGTCGGATGATTTCGCCATTTTCGTCTATGAGTTTTCGACCCGCTAATTCACCAACTTCCGTGACGGCATTGACGACGCCCACGGTGACATCAGCGGCTGGTTCTTCCACTGTTGTTGGTGCTTCGCCGCGGAAGGTCTGTCGGTATTCGCCATTGATTTTCTCGATCAGAATGGCTTTGGTTGTAGTGCTGCCACAATCGGTAGCCAGAATTACATTGAGTTGAACAGGGTCTAATTGTTTGACTGTTGTGGAGTTCATATTTTGATTTGTCATCCGTGTAAATATGAAAGCAGATCAGGTCCGTTCCGAATGGGTTCAGTGTCGTCAAGAATCATCCTTCTTGATCGTTTCCGGGTTCAATGGGTTTTGTATTCCCGTGGGATGCTCACTTTGCTCGTCAGAGGATGGGGCGCTGAGCGTTTCCAGACGTTGGCACAACCATTCGATCGATCCTCTTTTTTCCAGAAAGTCGGCGAAAATCTTTTGCGATTTTGGTTCAACGAGGAAGGAAATAAATGGGGAGAAAAAGTGAATGGCCTGTGAGCCGATATAGTTCAACGGGCGGCAGGTTTCCAGCGAGAGAATGGCCAGTGTGACCATATCTCGCCGGATAATTTCCCGGCAGATGCGGTCGGCAATCTGTTGTTGCTCTTCTGTGGGAGTAAAATCTTCAGGGCGTTCCACCGCGAAGGCATGCGCGAGCCACTCTTTGATCATTACCATCCTAGCTTGTATCCAGGTTTTTTGTAGCTTCACCAGGGCCATTCGGATCAAGTATCATGCCATGGATGATGCTATCGTTAAATGAGACGCGCTCTAGAGATACCTGCTGTGTGTTCGCTTGACGCAAGTAAATCTTAAAGTTGTTCCGGAATGGATTCAACAAAACGAAAGCAACAGATACTCTGTGCCAAGTGGGCTGAACCACTCTGAAACTCTATCATTAACCCGACTTCGGATTATGTGTAACAATAGCAGGATTGGATAAAAATGAAAGCATCCTCTTTGAAGAAATGCAGATTCCCAAAGAATCCGACTTACGTGGATTTCAGAGCAGAATCACGGCACTTGAGATTTGTACTCAGCCGATGTTGAAGAGAGTTTTGGCATTTGTTGTTGTGATGTCTGCCATCTCTTCAGGAGATTTTTGATGAAGTTCAGCCAGACAGGCACACGTGTGCTTTACGAACGCAGGTTCATTCCGTTTGCCTCGCTGTGGTACTGGTGCGAGGTAGGGTGCATCGGTTTCCACCAGCAGACGATCCAGGGGTATCTGACGCGCGGTCTCGCGCAGTTCCTCATTTTTCTTAAACGTTAACATTCCGGCAAAAGAGATGTAAAGTCCCAGTTCAAGACAAGCGGCTGCAGTTTCGGGGTTGCCACAAAACGAGTGCATGATGCCTTTGAGAGGGGCGTCTGCTGCTTCCTGCTGTAATAATTGAACAACGTCGGCTTCCGCTTCGCGACAGTGAACGACAAAGGGCAGGTTCAATTTTTGCGAGAGTTGAATGTGTTTACTGAAATAGGTGCGTTGTAATTCGATGGGAGCGTAATCCCAATAGCGATCCAGGCCGGTCTCGCCGATTCCGACGACTTTATCAGCGGTGGAGAGTGTTTCAATGAGCTCCCAGTCATTGGGTTTCATTTGCGCGACATAGTTAGGTTGAATGCCGACGACTGCATAAACGTTGGGAAAGGTGGCAGCGAGATCAACGGCGCGTTGACTGCTTTCAGCCGTCGTTCCGATTGTGAGAATCGTTTCTACGCCTGTTTCGATCGCACGTCGTACTGTTTCTGCCCGGTCCGGATGAAAGGCTTCTTCATCGAGATGGGCATGGGTATCAAATAATTTCATCAGCCTGTGTCCGGGTTTACGGTAGCATCTCCAAGTCCATTTGAAACGTGTATAATCGAATGAAAGACGCGATGGTTAATTGGGATTCGCTCTAGCCTGTATCCAGGTTTATTGTAGCGTCTCCAGATCCATTTGGATCAAGTTAAATAGTATTGAAGCCGCTATGGTTAAATTGGACGCGCTCTAGATAGTCAGGGATTTCAGTTGGGGGAGGTAATGGGTTTCTTTTTCGGGGTGACCTTATTTGCATCCGTAGCAAAATGAATGGAATAGAAGCCGGCAGCCAGGCTGGTGTCGTAGACACGAATCATTTCGCCCAGTGACACATTCTCTTCGATATCCAGTATGACTGGGATTTCCGGTGCCAGACTCGCCAGTTCGGTCAACGTCTGTTTCAGTTGATCAAACTGAGCATACTCACGCTCATTCAATTCTACAATGGTCTGGTTGCCCTGCCGTTTGAGTTTTAACCAGACTTCACCTAATGGTTTCTCCTGTGGCACAGTTTCCGTTGATTCGATACTGCCCGTAGCCAGTTCGGTAGGCAGCAGGAATTCTCGAATCTGGTTCGCCGAGGCGCTGATAAAGAAAATCAAGAGGAGAAAAACCACATCGATCATAGGCGTCATGGTTGCCTGATCCTGAATGTCGCGCCGGGTACTATGATGAGATGGAATTTTCATGGCAGAACAGGCTTACTCGTTCAGAACAACAAAGGGGACATTTGAGATACCCGCTCGGGCACAACTGATGAGTACACGCTCAATGATGCGATAAGGAATCCGGCGGTCGCCACGAATACGCACTTCTGTTTCTTTCCGTTTGGATTCATCGATTGACAACAGCCTGGCGTCCAGTTCTTCCGGCGAGATTTCATTCCCGCGCACATAGAGTTTTTCATCTAAGGTGATGGTCACAATAATCCGTCGGGGGGCTTCATCCGGTTCTCTTTCATGCTGTGAGGCTTCGGGAAGTTCGACGGCTTCCAGTTTATCATTTTGGGTCAAATGTGTTGCTGCAAGGAAGAACACAACCAGAAGAAACACGATATCGATCAGGGGTGTAATGTTAAACCGGATTCCAGGTTGGCGCGGGCGTGTCGGGATTCTCACGATTGCTGTCCCCCTGGCGGGGGAGCCGGTCGAGAAGCCTGCTGATTGGCGATACGTTCTGCCAGTTCGTCTTCCGGTCGTTTACGTACTGGTTTTCCGGTTTGTTTTGCGGGCGAGGGAACGGATCTCTTAAAGTCGGCAAAGACATGTTCCGCCAATAATGAAGATTGCGCAACAAGTTCGTCAATTCGATTACGAAAGAAAGCAAAGCTGGCAAGTGCCGGAACTGTGACACTCAATCCGAAGAGAGTCGTAATCAGGGCTTTGGAAATTCCCGGCGCCAGTTCTGCAACATCGGGGTTGGCTTTGGCTGTGAATTCGGAGAACGCCAGAATCATACCCCAGACGGTTCCCAATAAACCGAGCATCGGGGAGAGGGTTCCGATGACTGACAGATATTCAATTTTTCGATTCAATCGAGCAGACTGCTGCATGGCGGCATCTTCCATTGCTTTTTCAACGGCGCCATAGCCCATTTGAACTTCTGCTAATCCCGCAGAGAGTATGTAAGATAAAAAACTGGGACGTGACTTACAGACGGAGTCGGCACTTCGATATTGTTGCTGGGCAATCAATGAATGAACTTCCTCCGCCATTCCCGGGGGCATGAGTGAATTGCTGCGGATGCTGATGATATGTTCGACGATGAGGGCGACCATTGCCACGCTCAGAACGGCAATGATAATTCCAATGGTTCCGGCATCATCTACTAACTGACGAAAATCGACTTTGGCGATGCCTGCACCAGTGGCATCGGCAGAATCATCGGCGGCCAGGCAGAGCAATGGAGTTGTCAGTAAAACGGCGCAGAGGACTAAACCAATCCAGACGATTTTTAAAAGTGGTTTCATACGATCCATCAAAGTTTTCTTTTCCTGAGTGGTTGATAAAAATCAATTGGGTTGAGTCGCCGGTTTCGGATCTATGTCGTTGCGTTTCTGAAGCTGATCCATCATTTGTTGCGCGATTTGTCGGGACGTGGAATGCGGATAGCGTACTACGGTTTCCTGATAAAGGCGGAGAGCATTCGCCGTTTGTCCCAGTGCCAGCAAGGAGTCAGCGGCTTTCAGATTTGCCATAGCCGATAATTGTGGATTGGAATCATAGGCCAGGGGAGCCCAGAGAAACGATGCAGTTGCCTGATCGTGTCGTTCGAGAAGAGCGTATCCGGTTCCAAGCAGGTAATAGGGACCTGCTTTTAAATGTTTCGGGACCTGGTTCAGATTTCGTTCCCAGCGCTGTAGTTCAAGATGATTCAGATCGCCTGCTCTTAAGCGAATGCGCCAGAGTTGCGTCCGAGCCAGTTGTTGCACGTTAATATTGGGGCTCGTTGCCAGAGAGCGTAGTGCGGCTTCCGCCTGTGCGCGGTAGTCGGGCGTTGTGAGTAGAATGCTGGCGCCCATGAGCTGTTTGACTTCATCTTTCATTTTCAACCATCGGTGTGCGGAGTTACGCACAGGCGAGATTGATTCCCGGATGGTCCAGTCCAGAGGAATGAGTTCAAAATGGCGGGAGTCTGGTTCATTTTCCACCATCATCTGAAAGCGTAAAGCTGCCTTGAGCAAATCCCCCTGGCTCAGAGCGGCTTTGGTCATTAATGCGAGAATTTCACGACGGACCCAGGACCGATTTTCAATATTTAAGGCTTCACTGAATGACTCGATGGCTTTAGAAAACTGACTTGCCTTTAGTTCTTTGAGTCCTTGCTGGTAATGTTCCGTTTGAGGTGTGTGAACTTTGATGATTTGCGAACTGGGGTAAGTACGCACGGTACCACTGGGTAGCAGTTTGACTTTGATTTCAGAATGCGTGAAATTCAGAATCGTACAGGGAAGGGTTGCCTGGCCGACATGATGATCCGGGCGAATTTCGATCTTATCCTGAGCAGAGACGGGAAGCGTCTGCATGAAGCAGCAGATGCCAGCCAAAATTGCCAGTGAAACCGTTCGCATGATGATTCTTCCCAGATCAGCCAGTGTTTAGTTCTCCACCGTTAAATTTTCTGCGTTTGAAGGCGTGATTGTTTCGGTTGAAGTCGATTCCTGTTCCTGTTCCTGTTCCTGTGTCTTTGTTTCCTTCGTGAAAAACCAGGAAACCAGCATCAAGATGGCACCGCCGGTAATTGCCATATCAGCGACATTAAAAATACCTGTTCTTAACGGACCGAAGCCAATATTGAGAAAATCAATCACAATCCCATTCAGAAAGACGCGATCAATTAGATTCCCAATACCGCCAGCCAGCAGGAGAGAAAGTGCAATGAATTGAACGAGCGGCATTTGCCAGCGAAAAACGAGCATACCTGTCACGATGATTAAAAAAGCAGCATTGGCGATCACCAGCAGGAAAAATCGAACTGGTTTCGACAGTCGGCTTCCGACACTCAGAAACGCACCTGTATTTTCTGCGTATTCCATTCTCAGCGTGTTATTGAAATAGGTGATGGGTGGTTCAAATTTGAGTTTTTCGACGGCGATTTTTTTTGTGTACTGATCACAGCCGACGCAAAACACTAAACAGGCAAAGAGCAGTGTATAGCGAGTTGCTTTGGATACCCTCGAAGACATGAATCATGGACTTTCTGAGATGGTTGATTCGGAATCAATTTTTTATGGTCAGTAATGTTTCAGCGATTTATGATAAACTTGCGGACATTAAAATAACGATAGCTGCCTCGATTTTGACGTGCCAGTTTGTCGAGTGAATTTCCTTCTTTGACCGGGAAACCTTCACCGAACTCAATACAGTGAATCTTGGCTTTACCATTATTTAATACACGAATTTCATTCAAATCTGCGCTGGATAATTGTGGATGCTTGGCGTCAGTCAGAAAGAATATGACATCTGGTCGAAAACTTAAAGCTCTTTTTAAAGCGGGAGTATGTGCGGTGCCCCCATCCGGGTCAATACTCTGGATAAACTGACGGGCCAGGGTCCGGTTAATATCAGTGGCATAAAGCATTTCGGTCGGCTTGCCCCGATATTTCATGGCTCGTGTTTCCGTATTATAAAAAATGATTTGAAACTGCTGGTGGTGCGTTAATCCTTCCAGGCTGGCTATTAATTCTTTGCGGGCTTTTCGTATGGGGGCTCCCTGTGGTGCCGCCATGCTCCCAGAGCTGTCGAGGACAAAGACAAATCGCTTTCCAGAGTCAACGGCATCAAAAAAGTTCACCTCTCCGGTTCCCATGACGGGAGGAGCGAGTGCCGTTTGGGGTGACATTAACGTATCTGTTGTCAAATCTGTCGTTGGTGCGCTGGGGATATTCGGTGTCTGTAACGGGCCGGCTCCCAGCAGTTTTGAATTCAACTCCGGTAGCAGGGGTGTCACCGGTGGCTGATCCATTACTTCTTTCAGCTGCTCCTGAGATTGCAAAGCCTGCTGATTTTGAGTTGGTTCCTGTAATTCCTGATCTGGTTCATCAGTTTGTTCTGCATCGGGCGACTGTTTAAGATAAATACCGACACTTCGTAATTCACCATCCTCGCCTCCAGTCTGACCACTATCACAACGATTCAAGCTCGAGATGAGGATCAGTAATATCAGTGAGTGAATGGCAAGGGAGGCAGCCCAACTGGGAACCACAAGCAGAGGAGAATTTTTCTGCCATTGTGGAGTATCGTGTTCCAGTTTTGTGAAGACTGCCGGCATTTGATTAACATCCATTAATTGCGTTTCAGCAGAGACATGATGCAAACTAAAACGAGTCGATTTGTTAAGTTATTCTATTATAGGGGTTTAAGGGATCGAGATAGACCTCAAACATCGAGGTTCCCTCTGTGATGTGTCGCCAGATCGTTTTTCATTCCCAAATTGAGCCAGGGTGCTTTATTCTCTTACGTCTTTATTGCGTTATCTGTTTAAGGTATTGATTGGTGATATCAACGGGAAAGACGCCATCCGGTGGTTCATAGGCGAATTCTGCTTTGTTAATGGGGGCATTCAGTGTGACTTTGGAGAAATTGAGAGTCACAATGCTTTCCAGGGTGTTGTTATTCTTTTTCAAATACACGATTCTTCGCGGAAAGAGCGTTTGTGGATCGAGGTAAATTCTGATTGCATCCGGAACATAAGGAGGAAGTTGCACGGCGGCGTTGGCATTTCCCCCATTCCATTGTGCGAGGAACTGGTCACTCCAGGATCCATTTAAAACAGTCAATGTCTTACCGTTGACTGTTTTTTCAGCCACACTTTGAAATGTCATGTTTTTTTGGATCGCCGCCAGTAATCCGGGGAGTCCACCTAGTCCCAACTCGGCTACCAGCATATTCGGGCGAGAATTGGGGTTCAATTCGGCATGTTTCAAGATTGCCTGGACATCGCGGCGGGTGACTCGCGAAGTACCTTTTATTGTGTGTTCAGTCCAAAGTACCTGCCCATCGCAAATTTCTACGAGAGTACCGACAGGTTTTCCGTTTTTCTTATGACTCTGGACCTGAAATTCCAGCCTCAGTTTCAAATTGTTACCTTGAAGATAACTTCCGCTGATGACAAAGGGTTTGGGGCCGATTTGAACCGTTTCTGTAATTTGCGCCCTGATAGAGCTGTAGCTCAATAGCTTTTCACGTGACTTTTTGAGTAAGGATGTCGCTTGAGCCGGATTTTTTTTCAAATTTCTTTGAGGTTCATTTTGTGACTTTACGGCGTCAGATTTCTCTGGTTCCTGCGCAGCCTTGTCCAACGGGGGTTCAGTGACACTCGTTGTATCCTTATTGTCTGGCTTGTCTTGCGACAAATCAGCCCAGGAGGAGATGGAAAAAAAGTCATTCAAGCCTGCCACAAGCAGGAGACAAGCTGAGAAAGTTAAGATGCGTAACATGTTCTAATTGTTCGGAAAAAAACGAATTTACCAAAGATTCAGACCACAATGATCCGAAAACAGATGTATGAGGCCATCAAATTGCCTCTTGCTGGCTGGTGTGTACCAGTCTGCAGACCTTTTCGCACTGAGTTTATCAGTGAAATATGGCACTGTCTGTATTTTAACGATATTTCGGGCATGGGGTCGACCTGAATACTGAGTCTTTTTTGAACCGAACGTCGACTGTTCCCATTTCTTATGGATCAGTGTCTTAGTTTGCGATGAACGGTTCTTCACTTAGCAAGTCGCATAATTCGTCGCGGGGTATCCGAACAAGGGGTCATGATGAAGTACTACTTCCTGGCTTTAGGCACATTAGTTGTTGTTTGCGTTGGCTGTGCAGCCGACGGGCAACAGGTTATTGACAAAGGTAATTATCATGCTCCACCGGCTGCAATGATGCAGCGACCGGGGCCAATGGTAGATGGGCCTGGTCCCGGCGTTTTGCAAATGCTGGCTCCACCCCCAGCGAGTGCCTTCGCCGCTCGCAAATCACAAGTGCGATTCGTAGGGCCAGCAGGTATGAAGGTTGGTTGGCAGGTGCCTGAGGGCTACGCCGAAAACCAGATTACTGCACCTGGACGTTACAATTTTAACCAGGGGGCAACCTACCGGTTAAAACTGTCTAATATCCCGGGGCGTTCCATTCCGGCATTGTATCCTTCGTTGCAGGTGTATCCATCACACCCGACAACGGATGCTTATCTCACTCATAACAGTATCCCTCTGGAGATCACTCCAGAAGATCTGGATCAGGTGGAAAGCAATAACTTTGTCACCAAAGTCATCTATCTACCAGATGAAAAATTCCAGGAACTGGCGATTGCCGGTGTGGAAACTCTGGTTTCAACTCGTCTGGATCCTGGTGTTGATCCTGTCGCCGAAGCAGATCGTCGTGGTACGATTATGGCTGTGATGCGAATGGGTAACATGGATCTGGAAATGCCATCTGGAAATCCAGGGAATGAAAAGGTCTCACAAGTTTCCTACGATGGTGACGCGGGAGCACACATGCCTCCCATGCCTATTCCTGGAAATATGATTGGTGTTTCTACTGGTGTGCCAGTTCCTTCCATGGTTGGTGGAATGGGAGCACCTGGGCAACCAGCGTACAATCCGATTGCCGGCATGGGACCAACGCCTGCCTGGGGTATGACCTCAACAGGAACACCCATCGGACTTCCCGGCCCTCCTCACCTGCCATTAGGTGGACCAGCCAGCTTGAAGTCTCATACAATTCGAAATCGATCGAAAGTAAATTTACCAAAACCAGTGGATCACTTCCTGGTGGATGTCAAACAGAATCCGGCACCAAGCTTGCCGAAGCCTGTGAAGTATGTCCAATACTCGGAAACCCACCCGGTTCATTCACCCGGTCAGGTTTCTTATCCAAGAACCATGGCACCGGGACCAGGATACTAAAAGACTCAGGACCCACGCGGCACTTCCTGCTCTTAGATCAGGAAGTGCCGTCCCTTGTCTTTTTTAAAGAATCTCACTTCTGCTCATCTCTGTCTTACCTCACGCGGCTAAATTATCTTCTGTCATCCTCCAGGACATTTGATCGTAGAATTTCTTAGTCATGACCATTTTTAAACATCAAAATCGATCACGTTTATTAACGATGCTGTTAATGGCCATGATCGCTTTTGCTATTGAGCTACCTTCTGCCTGGTCTCAACAGATGGTGGGAGGCCGAAAATACAATTCGGGAAATCAATTCTACCATCCCCTCAATCAACGCACGCCACCCGGAGTCGCCGGTCAATGGGCTGCAATTTCTGGTCAGGTTCAAGCTGGTTACATACAACCAATGCAAGTTTCTCTGCCATCAAAGGGTGTTGTGACTTTCTATGCAGGCAGTGTGGATCGGAAGATTCAGAAAGCCTCTCCTGCTCCCATCGGTTTTTCTGTCGGCTATGTCTATCGTATCAAAATCAGCGGTATGCCGGAATTTCCGGGAGTCGAACTCTACCCGACGATTGAATTAATTGACCGTTTGCATCCTCCTGCCGGCTTAGCAGAAACCTATCCGGTTCCTGTCAGTCTCAATCCCGAAGATATTGAGCTGGCACTTTCAGGAAGAATGGTTACCAAAGTCGTTTATCTGGAACGGCCCCAAACAGCCGTCCCTGCAAAATTTGAAAGACAACCCACACTCGCCATTACTGCTAAGAAGAATCTGATTGCAGAGGCGGATTTGCTGGGACGTCCGATGGCAATTATCCGAATGGGTGGTCGTCTGCCTTCAACGCGGGGAGATGATCCGGCTTTTTTCGGAAGCGGGGCACCCGTTGTGGAACTGAAAAACAATCGTACTCAAAACTGATCCTTTGCTGATTGAGGAATATCTCGTGGTGAATTTATCGTGCCGAAAAAAGAGAGGGGCTTCGCAAATGCAGCGTATCTGCTCTGCGGTTGCGATGCTGCTGGTTTGTGTCTGTAGTGGATGCGCCAGTTTCTCACCCATCACCGTTTCTCTTCCCTGGCAAAAACAAATCCCAGAACCAACCAAAGAACAGTCGCCTGCAGTTCAGCATGCGGACTTTGATACCAAAGTCGGGGCCGTCCATCTTTCTGCTCCTGCTAAAAATGCAAATCCTGCTTCCGCTGTGCAACAGGTGGCCTATTATCAACCCACTCCCGTTGCACCACCGCAGAGACCCCCTTATTGCGAATTCTCTCCTGCTATGAAGAGAGACTACGTTTTGCCGGCGGGCAATGATCCAGCTGTCGTGCAGATGTACCCAGACGAATATCTTTTCGATGGTGGAGACCGGGAGCATCCGGTTCACTATGATGATTACAGTCGTCTGGGGCTGGATACCGAAGATACAATTGTGGAATATCAAACCCACAAAGGGAAACAGGAAGTGAAGAAATCAAACCGGGTTGCCGTCTATGCACCACGGTTTGCTGCGATCCGTTCGGCCAGCTCACCAATCGCCGGCACATCCGTTGACAGTCTGGCAAAAACCGAAGATACAATTCATGGTGTCGGGCTGGCAGCACGCACCGTCATTACCCAGCACAAGCAACGTGAACAGTTAGAAGGCATTCGTATGCGTTCGCGGGCAAGTGGTGTCGAAACTGAACAGAGACAGGGTGCAGTCGATCAGTCAGCCTTTATCAGTGGCCATACCAAACTCAGCAACCTTTTCCAGGACACCGGGACAAAATCCACCGGACAGTTTCAACAGTCTGATGAAGCACGGATTGGCTATCAGATACAGGCGGCAGCAATCTGGTCTCGAACACAGTTCCCGGTTATCGCGATTCGGGCACGGTCTGCTCATGAGTCCAAGCGAGCGGTCAAGCCGGAAGAATATATCGGCGTAGAAGACAAACGAAAAACAGAAGGCAATCTGAAACTCATCAAACTGGCTGATAAGAAAAATGCAGAGCCCGGCGATGTGATTACCTTCACCATCAAATATCAAAATATCGGCGACTTCGATGTCGACGGAATCAAAATTGTAGACAACCTGACTCCACGCCTGGAGTATGTCAACGACAGTGCGACCTCTGATCGTAAGGGGCGTCTGGTTGTGGAAGATAATCAGGAAGGCAGTTTGATTCTGACCTTTGAAGTCGATGAAACCGTCGTCGGCCACGAAGGGGGCACCGTCACCTTCCAGGCTCGCGTCCGATAAAATCTCACTGAATAAGAACACTCTGAAAACATGTGGATTCCCGCGAATCCCAAGCCCGTTATACTAAATTAGTATAGCGGGCTTATTTTTTTGGTGTGGCATGTATTTGGGTGAAGCTACTATAAAAGTGAAGGGATCGCCTCAAATAAACGAGACCAGACTCCTTAAAATTCTAACAGACACGAGCCGACTTTTGGTTCTGTCAAGAAAGACAGAACTTGCCGTTTGATCGGTGTGTTGATTTTCCTCTCAGAGTTTCCAATAGAATAGTAAATGTTGGGAGTCCTGTGTAACATGAAAGTTCAATAACTTCCCCGATGATTTCAGATGTGAATTGAGGATGTCATGATGAGATGGACTGATATTACAGTATTTTTGATTCTTTTCTTTGTCGTGTCGGATGTGTCAGGAGCAGATCCCACGGAAGAATTCAAGCGGCCCGAATATGTGATTTATCGTGCCGATACTCCGATCGTAATCAATGGAATGCTTGATGAGGAAGCCTGGAAGTCTGCGCCGGAAATCAAGGGCTTTCAATTTCCCTGGTGGAAAAGTGGAAAGAAAGAATCCAGCATCGCTAAACTCCTTTGGGATGACCAATACCTTTATGTCGCTCATGTCTGTAAAGACTCGTGGATTACCGCTCGTTGTAAAGAACATGACGGGCCCGTTTCACGCGACGATTGCTTTGAAGTCATGATCGCCCCCAATATCAAAAAGCCGACGAATTACTTCAATATCGAGTGGAACGTGCTGGGTGCCTATGTAGACGGTCACCGGGCTCAGAAAAAGAAGCACGCCTGGGATGCGAGTGGTGTTCGGGTGGCAGGAAACTATGTCGGGACCCTGAATGATGATACCAATGTTGATCAGAAGTGGATTGTGGAAGTTGCCATTCCGTTTAAGAACTTTGAGGACGTTGCAACGCAAACACCGCCTCGGTCGGGTTATCAATGGAATCTGAATCTCAACCGCCATGGCGGCGATACCAATCTGCAATATAGTTCCTGGTCGAAAGCAGATACACCCGCCCCCGCCTTCCATACGCCACACCGATTTGGTCGCGTGACCTTTTCTAAGGTACCAGTCACAAAACGTGATGCTGAATAGAATCGTTCAAGCTCTGGTTCGATCAGGAAGATCTAAATGGACCCGATCTCTTTTTAAATGCTTCTACCACGAAAGACACGAAAAGCACGAGAGATTGTGGGGATTATTGTCAAAAATTGAGGTGTTTTGTGTTTGCATCGAAACTTTTCGGCGTCTGTGGGGTATAACTAACAGGCGATGATGTCTCTCCAAGAATGGTTTTCGTGATCGTTGGCAGTGAGAAATATAGAGGAGCATTCGCGTGATTCTTAAAACCTGTTTTCTGTCGTTGGTCTGTTTCGCTCTGGCACTTCCCGTTTCTGCCGCGGAGCAGTCGTCGGTGAAGCACCTGGACTTTGAGCCGCGGGATACAAAACGCGACCGCGTGGTGCCGGTTCGGGTTTATCTTGGCGAAGTCAAGTCCGCTGAACCGGTGGTACTGTTTTCACATGGGCTGGGGGGCTCGCGCGAAAACAATTCCTATCTTGGCAAGCATTGGGCGGCCGCCGGTTATGTTTGTGTGTTTATGCAGCACGCCGGTAGCGATCGGGAAGTCTGGCGGGCCGTGAAATTATCGGATCGCATGGCGGCTCTCAAGAATGCTGCGAGTGGAAAGAGTACACTCGATCGAATGCAGGACGTGTCGTTTGTGATTGATCAGTTAGAGAAATGGAATCAGGAAAAAGGCCATCCGCTGCAGGGCAAAGTGGATCTGGATCATATCGGCATGAGCGGACACAGTTTTGGAGCGGTCACGACTTTGGATGTCAGCGGTCGCAAGTATCCCTTTGGCAAGAGTTTTGGCGAGGAGCGGATTGATGCGTTCTTCGCCATGAGTCCGCAGCCAGGCAAAGGAATGTCTGCCTCGCGTGCTTTAGGTCACATTACCTCGCCGTTTTTGTGTATGACGGGTACGAAGGACGACAGTCCGATCAACAAGCGTGTGACCCCCGAAACGCGGCGCGAAGTCTATCAGGCATTGCCCGCAGGGGATAAGTTTGAGTTGGTCTTTGACGGTGGTCACCATTTCACGTTTGGAGATTCGAAAGGCTTCCGGACGCGTGGACGCGATCCCGATCATCATCCCGCCATCCAGAAGATCAGTTTATATTTCTGGGACGCCTATTTACGGGATGACAAAGCGAAACGTCAGTGGCTGCAATCGAAAAAACCGCTGACCGATTCCAAGCTGAAGGCAGCCGACGTCTGGTTATGGAAGTAGGGTTCGCTCTGATTCTGTTTTTCTACCACGAAAGACACGAAATGTTTTGTGCGTGATTGTTGGAAGAGGGTGATTTCTCGACCTGAGTCCTTTTCTATCCTACAGAAACGCGCGGATGTGAATTAGAAACTGAGACCGCTATGCAGGAGTAGCGTGTTCTCGATTTTGATGTCCGTTGCATTTCTCTCGAGTTCAAATTTCCTGCCGAAGACGTAACCAAGTTCCATCAGAAACTTTTTGCCAGTAGAACCAAAACTGCCCGGTTTTTTGGGTGGCATTGATTCCCATCCCAGAACGAAACGCCATTCACGATAGTTCAATTGCTCCGGGGAACCATCGTTGCGCTGGTAGGCCCAGTTACCTCCTGACATTCCGCCGCCTACATATCCCCAGTGCTGGCGTCGTTCAGATTCGGATAACAAAAATGAAACACGTGGGTTTGGCAGCATCAAGTTGATTTTGAGCCTTGGGTTCGGTTCCCAGATGGCACCGAGTACGGGGATGACGGGGATATCCTCCTGACCTGTTGCCAAGGCACCTATGGCAATATTCCAGGTATCATTAGGACGATAGATGGCAAAAAAGCCGCCTCGGAACTGCCATGCCATACTACCTGTGTTATTCAGATCCGATGCAAATACTCCATTGAGCATGGTTCTTGTCATCCACTTTTCATTGATCCGTCTCATCCATGACATTCCCAATGTAAACTGATGCAGATTTTCTGGTAAATCGAATGCGGGAAGCGCTTCGATTTGTGTAAAAGAATAACCGGCTGTCAGGAACGGAGGGGGAGGCCCGAAGATTGGGTAAAGCGGCAATTTCATCGAGAGATCATAGGAACTGATCCCAACTCCTCCCGCTTCAGGTTCCCATTCTGCAGCGAAGTCAAACCTGGGTTTCATTAACGACTTCAGATCTCTTGGAAGTTCCGGGCTCTGTCCCTGGTCCGCAACCGGGGCATCAAATCGACTTTCAGAAGCGATATCAGAGGGGAATTGCTCATTGAGAGGGGGTTCAGTGCTGTTTCTTAAAAACTGGTCCGTGGGAAGCAAGGCGACGTACCCGGACTCCTCTGACAAAGGGCCTGAATCAACAGGGTTTAGATTTGTCTGTGCACGAACATTCATCTGAAAACAGAACAAAATGAGTACAAAACTCAGCAGTCTGCCAGGAAACAGCATCGGTATATTTAATCCACGACAGGGTTTTAGGGGAGACAGGATGGTAAGGAGTGATGGCACGAGTTGAGGCAGGAGAGATAATGTGTCACCGATCGAATTATAGTCAGATAATCCGATCTGACCATAGAAAAATAAAACAAACTCTGATTTCAAAAATGGGACGAAATATCAGTCACGGAAAATTGTCTGAAGGAATCAAAGGTGGCGAAATCAAAGTCGTCAGGCAACATCGGTTTTGGTGTGAAGTATATGCACTTCCGGATATTCAGCTCGGGCGTTTTGTTGCTATCAGGTAGAATCTCTGCATGTGTGTTGGTTGTGCCGATGTGATTGTTCATTGTATTTCTACCACGAAAATCACGAAAGACTTTGCACTTCATACCGTTTTCTTCTCGCAGTGCCCGGATCGAATTTTATTTGGAACTATCCAATGTGTGGTACGTTTTTTACTCCAGCAGGCGGACTCATGGGTCCGCGCCCTACTTTAAGCTTTGGATTGTCCTCCATGATTTTGCTGCCAGGTTTCGGTTGACTGTTGACTGTGAATCATTTTGTGGAACGGCGTCGGGAAGTCAATGTTTTTTGTGCGATAGTTGGTTGATAGGCGACGATATGTGTTTGAAACGAGTCCATAGGCGGTTGATACGCAACCGAAGAGGGTCGATAAGTGGTGATCATTGGGAAGGACTTCAAAAGACGTTGACATCCATTTTTCTGAAACGAGGGACTTTTAAAGTGCTGAATTTGAATGTCTGTTGTTTTTCTCAGTGGATGTCTGTCTCACTCGCGCGCGACGCTTATAACGCATATTCGCGAAGGGCGAGAGGACATCAAGTTCAGTTTTTTCACTGGTGCAACGGGGGGAGAAAACAGGGGCGGGTGCCTGTAGAAATTGCAGAGTGGAAAGTGATGCTGTTTCATTTTTCAACAGAATGGCGTGTTTTACAACACCCGGCTGTAAGGAGAGCACATTTTACGAGATGTGTCACGAGAAATTAACAATTCATAAGTTACTTTCCCATCATAGTTTATTGTTACGTTCGTGATGATTTGTGGATTAGGTGGAAATGTTGAGTATCGATGTCTTCATTGGCACATAAATTGCCGATAGATATAAGTGCACTGAATAGAAAACGAATTACGAAATTTCTTTTTGGACTCTGTTATTTTTCATATTTGCTTTGCTTCGATTTCCTGATTGAAAGGGAGAAATCATGTCGGCGGTTCAACTGGGGGGAATCCTCCAGGTTTATCATGCAGGGCCACTTTGTGTGGCGGGATTTGGTGGTAGAGACATTGTTGATACTTTCAGTGTGAATGATGTTCGTGAGGAATTGCTCGAACTGGTTAAAACCAACAACTGTGAAACTCTCGCCATTGATTTAACGGGCGTCAAACTGCTTCCCAGTGGCATGCTTGGTCTGCTGGCTTCCATGCGCGATCTCAATCTTGAAATTCATCTCTATAATCCCTCTGAGGATATTCGGGAAGTGTTGGAGATTACCAAACTGAATCAATTTATGCAGCTGCATGATGTGGAAATACCCTATTAAAGAAATTACGGGTAAAAAAATACCGAGTCATTTATTGAAGCGTGAGTCGATCCCATCGGCTTTCGCTTTTTTTATAGCCTGCGAGACGGACAGCTTCCCATATGCCAGACGAATCAGTAATCTGGAAAGAGACGTTATTCATTCTATTCTCTCGAACTCATCACGGTTGGAAGCATGTCTCGAATCAATGCCAAACGTTGGCGCGTTGTTGAAAATCTGGTTGATCATCTTTGTGATTCGAAGCAATTGCCTGCGTTAGCCTTGCAGGTGAGTGTGGGCGAAGAGGCGCGACGTTATTATAAAGGACGTCAGAGAATCAACGATGACGAAAACACCCTGCGACAGGATGCCATTTTTTTAATCGCATCGATTACGAAGCCGATTGTTGTGATGGGAGTCCTCAAGCTGTTAGAGCAGGGGGAATTACTTCTGGGAGATCGGGTGAAACAATACTTGCCCGAATTTGGATGTGCTGGAAAACATGGAATCACTCTGCGGCATCTGATGACTCACACTTCCGGTCTGCCTGATATGCTGCCAAATAATCGAGAACTTCGTTCTGCTAATGCTCCGCTTTCCGAATTTGTCAAACAGATTTGCGAACTCCAGCCGGATGAACCGCCGGGACGAATTGTGCAATATCAGAGTACGGGGATTGCCATTCTCAGTGAAGTCATTCAGCGGATCACCGGTCAGCCTTGTGCCGAGTATTTGAAGCAGGTTCTGTTTGCGCCATTGGGAATGACGGACACGGTACTCGGCGTTCCAGATGAATGGTATCAGGGCGATGAATCCAAGGTAAACCGCATCGTTGAACTTCGGATTCCAGAGGAGCTGGAGATTGAACCTCATTGGGATTGGAACAGTTCTTACTGGCGAGGATTTGGCGCACCCTGGGGAGGGTTGTTGACGACACCTGCTGATTTGGGGAAGCTGGTCCAGATGTTGAGGCAGGGGGGAGTTTATGAAGGTCAGCAAATATTGTCGACTCGGATGATACAAGAGGCGACCCGCGATCAGCTGAAGAAAATAACTGGTTTATCTGTGGCTGCGCGCGAAGGAAAAGGCTGGGGCCTGGGATGGCAGATTGTGACGGGGGCGAACAGTGATTATTTTGGAGATTTGCTGTCTCCCGGTTCGTACGGACATGGTGGTGCCACAGGTACACTGTTATGGGTTGATCCGAAACTCGATGCGTCTGCCATCATCCTGACGACCGAACCTCAGGAGCCACGAGGAGAATTTCTGGCCCGGATCACAAATACGATCGTTTCTGCTATTGAGGCGTAGAGATTTCAGCGCCATTGTTCAGGGTTCATCTTGCCTTCCTTTTTTTATTCCGGCTATAATTTGGGAACTCTGCGAGAGTGTAGTATGTTTCGTATATTACAGTTTTGTTTTGTATGAATATTGATCATGAATCCAGAAATCGCCGGTATCCTGACGCTTGTTTTATACGCTTCTGTCGCGTTATCGATCATGGTCTATCAAGCCGTCAAACTTCCTGATGGCTGGCGCGCCTGGATTTTGTTTGTGATTGCGCGCGTGTATGGTCCTGGTCTCTGGGGAATCAAAGCCAATCGGCGGTGTCCTTTTCCAGGAGACTCTGCTGCGATTATTATTGCCAACCATCGCAGTCCAGCCGACCCTCTGATTTTGTGGTGTAACTCCCATTTGGGAAATCCAGAGAAAACGATGCGCTGTATCTCTTTTTTGATGGCACGTGAATATTACGAACTGCCCGGATTAGTCGGTTGGATTGCACGGGCCATGCATTCGATTCCCGTAGATCGTGATGGACGCGATGTGGTACCCGTTCGTGAAGCGCTCCGCAAACTAAAGCAGGGAGACTTGATCGGCGTCTTTCCAGAGGGGGGAATTCAGGATACGCGACCGATTGGAGAATCCAATTCTGGCATTGCCTTTCTGGCGCTTCGTTCGAAGGCTCCCGTGTATCCGGTCTATATCAATAATTCGCCGCGTGGGAAGAATATGATTGCGCCTTTCTATTCGCGCGCAGAGACTTCACTTGTGTATGGAGAGCCGATTGACCTTACTGCCTGGTATGATCGTCGCGCGTCGAGAGAAGTTCTTGAAGAAGTGACGACACTGATGATGGAGCGACTCGCAGAACTTGGCGATACTGTTTATCTGGGAAGTCCTGCTTCTGATGAACATGCCGAGCATCTTCAACTGCCGACCGATCATTATCGATCAGCGAACTGAAAAATCTCGATTTTGACCGTGAGTATGATCAGTGAAATATTCAGTGAATTGATAAGATCCTGGGAGAATCCGGGATCTCGTTTCTGGATATTCTGTGTCAAACCTATAATATAGGGGAGCGAAAGTGAAATGGGAGAGAACTTAATCCCCACTTCACTTGTCAGTTTGAGTATTGTGAATTGTGATCATGGTTTGATTACTCAATTCGATCTGTCATTTTCTGTAAATAGAAAGTAATCTCACTATGCCGGCATTAGGTGTGAATATCGATCATGTAGCCACCGTTCGTCAGGCTCGCTTAACCTATGAGCCAGACCCCGTTTGGGCTGCAGTGCTGTCAGAACTGGGCGGTGCGGACGGAATTACTTTACATCTGCGGGAAGACCGGCGGCATATTCAGGACCATGATCTTTATACGATGAAGAAAACGGTTCAGGTGAAATTGAATCTGGAAATGGCTGCGGAAGAGGAGATGACCCGGATTGCCCTGGATGTGCGTCCCGATCAGGTTTCGTTAGTTCCGGAGAAACGCGAGGAATTGACGACCGAAGGGGGGTTGGATGTCATCGCGAATTTTGACCGGGTCAAACAGTGTGTTGTTCAGCTTCAAAATGCTGGAATAGAGGTAAGTCTGTTTATTGATCCTGATCGGGAACAGATTGCAGCCTCAAAAAATGCAGGGGTCCACGCAGTTGAGATACACACGGGGCGTTATGCAGATGCGACCTCGGCAGGGGATCAGCAGACGGAGTATGAAACGCTGGTCAATGTGTCCGAATTTACGATAGAACAGGGACTGAAGCTACATATGGGGCACGGTTTAACATATCGCAATGTTTCAAGAATCGCTTCCATCCCTCATGTAAGTGAGCTCAATATCGGTCACAGTATTATTTCCCGGGCAGTACTGGTCGGAATGGAGCAGGCGGTACGCGAGATGAAAGCTCTGGTCAGTATTTAGGCTGGAACTATAAATCAATGCAAAAGCAGCAGAAAAGCTGCATGAGCTACTCTTTTATGCAATCTCCTTTCATTTTTTCGGCAATTGACCGATCTAAGGTGCCCTGATTCTCTGAAGCGGGGGATCGTTATTTGCGTCAAAGTCCATTTGCATATCAGGAGTTAAGAAATTTCAAATCCGGCAGGGAATTACCAGAGAACTAGTGTCTGACAGTAGATTTCTGATGATTGTTTCGTTACGTTAGTCAGCTATCAAGCAAGATACATCACCTGAAGTTTCCGTCAACATCGAGCGTATTTGTATCTTGTGCCTATGGGTTTCGGTATGGTTGCGAGCTCCTGCAATCGCTTTTGTTCCAGCCGATCTACTTATTTTCATGATGAACTTAAGTAACCAGGGAAATGTGAGCAGCGTTCTTGAAATCATTTGGATGATTAAAAGGTCCAGGCTGGCTCACACGAAGATAAGCAAAGGAAAAAGTAACCCAATGTGGCAACGGTTCCCGTTTTGCAAAGGGCTTGCTTTTTCGGTGGTCAGGCAAGTTGAGAACAGCCTGTGGCGCGCTTTGCCTAGACTTATTGTGGATATGATCGGTTCTTCGCAGGTGAGAGCAAGACGGGGCTCTAGACCTGCAGTTTCACTCAGTTAAAAGAGGAGCAATTTGCGATGACTCCCAAAGACTTTTTTGCATTTGCAGAAAAAAATGGCGCTAAGATGGTAGATTTAAAGTTTACCGATATCTTTGGCACCTGGCAGCATTGTTCGTACCCCATTAGTACCTGGGACGAAGGTACTTTTGAAGACGGTGTTGGTTTTGACGGTTCTTCCATTCGTGGTTGGCAACCGATTGACAGTTCAGACATGCTCGCCGTGCCTGACGCCTCGACCGTGAAAATGGATCATTTTTTCAAGGCACCCACAGTCAGTGTTCTGGCAGATATTGTGGATCCGATTACAAAAGAGGATTACAATAAAGATCCGCGTGGTGTCGCGAAAAAAGGGTTGGCTTATCTGAAACAGACAGGTATCGCAGACTCTTGTTTTATTGGTCCTGAACCAGAATTTTTCATCTTTGATGATGTGCGTTACCTCTCGAATCAAAGAGGAGCCATGTACGAGATCGATTCTTCTGAAGCCGCCTGGAATACTGGTAAATCAGAAGAGGGCAACCTAGGTCATAAAGTAGGTTATAAAGGGGGATATTTCCCTGTTTCTCCTATCGACAGCTATGGCGACCTGCGTGCTGAAATGGTTGAAGAACTGCAGAACGTGGGGATTGTTGTTGAAGCACATCACCATGAAGTTGCGACAGCCGGGCAGTGCGAAATTGATATGGAATTCGCACCCCTAATGCAGATGGCTGACCAGTTCATGTGGTACAAGTACGTGATTAAAAACGTTGCTAAGCGAGCCGGTAAGACCGTTACATTTATGCCAAAACCAGTGTTTGAAGACAATGGTTCTGGTATGCACACTCATATCTCTCTCTGGAAGGATGGAGATACATTGATGGCCGGCGATGGTTATGCAGGCATGAGTGAAATGGCTTTGCATGCGATTGGCGGGATTATCAAACACGGTCGTGCTTTGATCGCCTTGTCGAACCCGACTGCTAACAGTTTCCATCGATTGGTACCCGGCTTTGAAGCTCCTGTTACACTGGCAATGAGCCAACGTAACCGATCTGCTGCGTGCCGAATTCCGATGTATTCTGGCAGCCCGAAGGCGAAACGAGTTGAATTCCGTTGTCCAGATCCGACTGCCAACGGTTATCTCAGCTTTACCGCTTTGATGATGGCCATGATTGATGGGATTCAGAACAAGGTTGATCCCGGCGAACCATTGGATCGTGATATTTATGACATGACTCCAGAAGAACTGGCTGAAACCAATGTTGCTCCCAAATCTCTGGAAGAAGCATTGATTGCATTGGAAGAAGATAGCGACTTCCTGACAGCCGGCGATGTGTTCAGCGAAGATTTGATCAAATCCTTCATCGAGCACAAGCGGACCGAAGAATTGGATCCCATTCGTTTGCGACCTCATCCTTTCGAATTCGATCTCTACTATAACGCGTAAGTGTTTAGTGGATTCTGTAATTGAGTAACGATTGAGATAAACTCGCAGTAAATCACCAGGTTTACTGCGAGTTTTTTTATTCAACGAGGGTCTGCCAAAATGGCGAACTAGACGTGGTGTCAATATGGCAGTTTTTTGGTGATTGAAATTTATTTTGGTCGGATGATTCTTGGTTGTAAGTGCTTAATTATAAATGGATTAAGTGCGCTGTGCCGTTTTTGTGTCTTGTTTGGCATGCTCTGTGCAATGTTATGTACTGTTAAAAGTTGAATTCATGTGAACCATTATGGTTCCGAAATCAATAATAGGGTATGTCTTTTAAGGAGCAAATCTGATGTTAAGTACACACAAAGTCGGTTTTCCTTTCTCTGCAAGCCTGCGTTCAGAATTGAATGATGCGTTCAGCCAAATGTTTGGGAAATCAGTCTCCGGGCTGGAAGGAGCTTATTCACCTCTCTCGGTTTGGGAAGAAGAAGGTAAATATCACGTTGCCCTGGATGTTCCAGGTATGAGTAAGGAAGATCTTTCTTTGGATATTCAGGCAGGACATCTCATCCTGACTGGCGAACGGACCACTGAGGAAAACCGTGAATATCTGCATCATGAACGGAGCTATGGCAAATTTAAGCGAGTTGTCCAGCTTCCTGACTGGGTCGATCCTGTTGCCATCAATGCGACACTTGACGCGGGTGTATTGACGGTTGTTCTAAATAAAAAACTGGAAATGCAGCCCAGAAAAATTGAGATAAAGGATCTCTCAAAATCTGAATAACGAGTATATGGTATTTCGCTTAGTCAAAAATTTGTTTGTTGCGGCCCCGATTGGTTTGTGGAAAACCAATCGGGGTTTTTTTATATCTAAAACGTGCCATGTCTATTTGCTGGGCAACTTCGCTTAAATTCTAAGTCGCTCAAAAATTTCTGTGTGAGTTCTTGATTAAGAATACGTAGTTTTTTAAACCGTGATGATCTCAGAGAAATGATGAAAATCTAGATAAGGTAAGAAGTTATCATCTTCCGGATTTTCAATTATTTGATTTGTCTCATGTGGTACGGCACAACAATTGCCATGTGTTTACCCGTATGTTTCTATGCGCTGCTAGCTAAAGATTTTTTAATTGAGTCAGAACTCAATATATCATTCAAGGACCGAAAGCAATGTTACCAGGATACTTAATTGACATGGATGGTGTCATTTATAGAGGGATTGACCTGATAGAGGGGGCAGTCGAATTTATCAACGAGCTAAAAAAGAGAGATCTGCCTTTCATTTTTTTAACGAATAACAGTCAACGAACTCGTCGAGACGTAGTGACAAAGCTACTGCGGATGGGGATTATCGTTGGCGAAGAACACATTTTTACGTGTGCGATGGCAACTGCTCGTTTTTTGGCGCAGAGTAAGCCAAATGGTACCGCTTATGTAATTGGAGAAGGGGGCCTGTTGCATGCGCTTCATCGAAATGGTTATTCCATTGTGGACCATGATCCCGATTATGTCGTGGTGGGTGAAGGAAGATCAATGAACTTAGAGATGATCGAATCCGCGGTAAGAATGATTGAAAATGGAGCAAAATTAATTGCCACAAACATGGACCCTAACTGTCCAACCCAAAATGGTCTGCGACCGGGTTGCGGGGCAATAGTTGCTATGTTGGAAGCGGCCACTAAGAAAAAAGCATTTAGTGTCGGAAAACCAAGCCCAGTTATGATGCGTGCTGCCCGTCAGGAATTAGGAATTTCTTCTGCTCAAACCACGATGATTGGCGACACGATGGAAACGGATATTCTTGGTGGAGTTGAGATGGGATATCGTTCTGTGTTGGTTCTTTCGGGAGGAACATCACTGGCTGATTTGGATAATTATGCCTATCAACCAGATCTGGTCGTTGATAGTATTGCCGATCTGGTCAAAGATAATTTCTTTCAGTTGAAGAATGACCGCTTCCCGCAGGTTGACCGTCAGCTGGCCTGAAAATTTTAGTGTCTAGTAGTGATGCTCTTGTTATTCGAGTGATTTTACTCTGATTGACACTGAACGCTTTCCCGCGCGCATTGAGGTATTTCTGAAGGTACGCTACAATTCCTGAAAATAATGTGGTGAAAGTAAAATTTCACGAAATTTACAGGATCAACTTTAATTTTGCGAACTGCCTATTGCTGCACTGCAGGTAGAAGGTCTCTACAGGAATACTTGAATGGCACGACTGACTCAGGCCGATTTATCAGATCTTAACGAATCGTTTGAGGAACGAACTCCCTCGGAATTGATTCATTGGGCGCAGGAAATGTTTGGATCTCGACTGGCAGCGTTGTCTTCCATGCAGAGAGCGGGTTGCGTTGTAGGGCACATGATGAGTCAGATGAAAGTTGACATCCCCATTCTGTTTGTTGATACCGGCGTTTTATACCAGGAAACATTGGAGACTCGAGACCGGTTGATCAAAGAGTACGGCTTGAATATTGTCACCTTGAACCCTGAAAAGACAATAGCGCAACAAACAGAAGAATTGGGAGTATTGTATCTTTCAGTGGAAGGTCAGGAACAGTGCTGTGATTTGCGAAAGACACAACCTCTGCTACAGGTTGCTGATCAATATGATGCACTGATTGGCAGTTTGCGTCGTGCCGATGGAGGACAGCGCGCCAACGTGCCGATTCTCGCGATTGACCCGGCGATGAACTGTCTGAGAGTGAATATTCTGGCCAGTCTCTCCAAGGAAGAGTTTCAGGATTACCTCAAGGACAACCAGGTCATCACGAATCCGCTTCACAAACAGGGTTTCCCCACAATTGGCTGCAATCGTTGTACGACCCCTGTCATGGAAAGCGAACCAAATCGAGCGGGACGCTGGAGGCACTTAGGTCCCTGGTCACAGTATTGTGGAATCAATCCGACGGATGTTTCCGGGAAAAAAGCACCTGCCATCGAATTATCACAGCATTTGGTGGATCGAATTCTCGGACGCGAAACGGACTTTATGATTTAGCCATTCTCACTTTGCTGTTATTCCCTGCGTCAACTCAGTATGTAATTTCTTCGAAGAGCTGGCCCACGCGGGGATAAATCCAGCAGCCCGACTTTGCTCAAAGAATTGTTTTTGATTTGCTTTCGTGTCGGAATATCCCAGAGTGAATACCGATGTGAATCCATTTTTTTGAATCTGGATCATCTCTCTTTCTTTGCCTTCAATCCACTTACCCGTATGAGCATAAGCTGTTTCCCAAAGCAGGCCATCCGGATTATTTGGATGTGATTTTGCCAGATTCAGACCTGGAATGAAGATACCAGTCGCGTCTCCTACAAATACTGATTTTCCAATCAGATTCAACCCGCGGTTTTGCATGATGAATTTATCTGGTGAATGAGCTTTTATTTTACGTATCAGATTGATCATGGCGCTGACGCTCTTAGCTCTGCGGGGAATTGGCCATTTTTGTGCATTAATATAAAGATCAATGGAATCAATTGTGTCTAAAAACAGCCCATCAACGTTCTGCTGATAGATCTGGTTGATTCTTTGAAAAAGGAAATCTTGCCATGCTTTTTCGCTGACATCAATGTGCCAGGATTGAAAAGTCTCATTCTTGCTCAGGACCATCTTTGATAAAGCAGGCGCATTCTTGCGTCGCTTAAGAAATGCTTCAAAGTTATCTTTTTCTAACTGGCCCAATTCTCCAATGCTGATATAGGCAATGATTTTGGCACCGGTCTGATGTGCTTTTTTTATTAACAAAGAAACTTGCTTCTGATCAAGTCCTCGTAATTCAATGACTACAACCTGACCTTTTCGCATTCGATGTTGCAGCTTGTCAAGTAAAGTGTTGTCTCCGCCGTAATAGAGTTGAAAATCAGACGCTACAAAAGCGGTATCTTCAGCGCTGTGGAGCTGCGTGTCTTGAATGAGAAACAGGCCGAAGATGAGAGAAATGAAGAGATTCAAATAGCGTAACATGCAGCTGATTCCCCGAAAAGTGAATTGTGTATTCTTAGATGCTTTTGTTATTCTAAATGATCAGGTTGTCGTACTTAAGGTATATTCCATTTTAATTTGAGAAGACAAGCCATGTATCTGAATCATTTCAAAAAAAGGCGTCGTCAGGTTTTCAGCATCTTGTGTATGACATTAGTTTTCTGTCTGACGTCAACAAACCATTTGACGGCACAGACGCCTCCCAACATTGTGGTAATTGTCAGTGATGACCAGGGCTATCGCGATTTGGGTTGCTTCGGGAGTCAGGAAGTGATTACACCTCACTTGGATCGATTGGCTAAAGAAGGTGCCAAACTGACCAACTTTTATGTGACCTGGCCTGCCTGTACACCCAGTCGTGGAAGTTTACTGACGGGGCGTTATCCACAGCGGAATGGCGTCTACGACATGATTCGGAATGAAGCACCCGATTACGGCTATCAATACAAACCTGCAGAATACGAAGCGACCTTCGAGCGAATTGGTGGTATGGATGTTCGTGAAAAGTTACTGCCCCGATTATTAAAGCAGGCTGGTTATGTCAGTGGGATCTATGGAAAGTGGGATTTAGGCGTTCACAAACGCTTTCTACCTCTAGCGCGAGGCTTTGATGACTTTTATGGATTCACCAACACCGGTATCGATTATTTTACGCATGAACGTTACGGCGTCCCTTCCATGTTTCGTAATAATCAAGCGACTGAGCAAGATAAAGGCACTTATTGCACCGACCTGTTTCAGCGCGAAGCGGTTCGCTTTTTAAAAGAGAATCATCAGAAACCATTTTTTCTTTATCTACCTTTTAACGCACCGCATGGCGCTTCAAGCCTTGATCCCCGCATTCGAGGTGGTGCCCAGGCCCCTGCAAAATATAAAAAAATGTATCCGCATTTGAAGGATAATCTCATCACGCGGAAAAAGGCGGGGCGCTACGAATTTCGTGAGAAACCAAAAGGGCCCGTCATTACACAGGTCGTTTCGGCCAACAAACGTCGTCTGGAATATGTTGCATCCATTACTTGCATGGACGCCGCCATCGGTAATGTATTGGATCTGCTAGATCAATACAAAATAGCAGACAATACGATAGTCGTTTTCTTCTCTGACAATGGAGGTGGCGGAGGTTCCGATAATTCACCACTCACCGGTAAAAAGGGAATGATGTTCGAAGGGGGGATACGAGTTCCCTGTCTTGTGCGATATCCGAAAAAAATTAAACCAGGCACGGTGAATGAGCAGCTGCTGACTTCCCTGGAATTGGTTCCCACTTTCCTGAAAGAAGCTCAGATTCCTTTACCAGAAGACATTGTCTTCGATGGGTATGATATGCTGCCTACATTGACGACGCAGGTCGAGTCCCCACGTAAAGAAATGTATTGGCAACGTCGGGCGGATAAAGCAGCTCGTGTAGGTAACTGGAAATGGGTGGAATCAGTCAAGGGCAATGGTCTGTTTGATCTTTCAAAGGATGTGAGCGAAAAGCATGATCTTTCAAAATCACATCCTGAAAAGTTGAAAGAAATGAAAGCGCACTTTGCCAACTGGAAAAAAGAGATGGCAAAGGCTGATCCACGCGGTCCGTTCCGCGATTATTAAGGGGAGTGTGTTTTATTCTTTTGTATGAACGGACACTTTACGAATGCTTAGCTGGATGATGTCATCCAGAGGAAGGGATTTCTCAATCAGTTCGATACCACAAATCAGAGGTTTTCCTGTGCCAGGGGTAAACGTGAAATCGAGATTACCATCAAGGGGGATTTGCGAAAATTCTCTCACGATAATGTGATTTCTAGATTGTGCTTCCTGATAGATGTCCAGATTTTTGATCAGAGATTTGCCATTCATCGAGACGCTGAAGACACGTTGTGCTGGAGCAGAAAATTCGGGTTCACTGAAATAGAGTCTGAGTGTGTACTCAGCAGGTTTCACATTTTTCAGTGAAATACGTTCGACTCCGGTAATTCCGGATGCACCCACCCAAGGCCAGCCACGCCCCCCTTCAATCCAAAGTGAATGCTGGTAGAATGGTTGGATCGTTTCGGGTTTGACGACCAGATCGAGTTTTGGCGAAGGGCCTCCCACGCTGGGAACATCCAGCCAGAGTGTACCTCGATCTGTTTTACGATCGCCGGGAGCACCAAAGTTCAAGCCGACGCGCCGAATATTATTCACGTTACTTTTGCCCCAGATCATCCATTGCTCGTACGTTTCTGGCATTGAAATCAGGGAAAGTCCCACGGGTAACGGGTAACTGCAAGTGCATCCCTGGAAATAGTAGGGTACGTTTAACAAACCGTTCGCAGGTACAATACTATTTGTGCAGCCGGAGCGGGGGCCACTGATATGAATCGTACCACTCTCCACACGTTTATCATAAAATGCGGCTGTTCCGGAACGCATTGTAAACAGATAGCTGTAGTCAACGCCTCCATCACAGCCATAACTTTTGGGAAAGACGCGAGGTTCTGTTTGACCAGTTAAGGGATTCGTACGTTCTCCAATCACAGGAGGTGCGGGGCTCCAGTCATTTTTCTGATAAGGGGGCCGGTATTGACTGAGTTGTTTTTTTGTGATGTCTCTGGTCGGTAATTCATCCACCCACGTTTGAGCTTGTTTCTTAGTGAGCGTTCTACCGGTATAAACATCGGAAAACTGGGCTTCGAGTAGTTTGTAGGGGGGACGGATTCCAGCCGGGTACCCTTGCCAGTACTTCGAGTGTGAAATCATGACTCCGTCGACAAACATAGGTTGGGGAGCGCGTTTGAAATGTCCGACACTGTCATCATACCACAGCACGCCCACGGGGGCTTTCACCAGTTCATCAGCGCTCGACCAGCCTCCGGTGTAATTGGTAGAACCGGGGATGGGGCCAGCTTTTTTAATGACCGTGTAACCATCCCGGCGTGAAATTTGAGCCTGAGATAAATTTTGAAATTCCTTCGCCAGTTTTGCATGCGATAATTCTGAGCAATTTACTAGCAGAACGCCTCCATAAGGCCTGATCGAGGGATACAGTTTTGAAACCAGTTGCGATACTGATTCGAATCCTGTTCGTTGTGGCTCCTGAGCAATCATCAGTTGAGCAAAATAAGCAGGTAGCTCGAATTCTGCCAAAGATCCATTCAGAAAAGAGATTTCAGAGGCATTCCATCCTTTTTCATAATACGTTTGGCGGAGTTCCTCGATTTGGTCTGAATCTGTATCTAAAACTATGACTTGAAGATGTTTATTCGTTAGTAAATCTTCAATCAGCTTCTCATCGGGAATTCCGGCAAGAAAAACATAACCACCTCCAGACGTTTGATCAGAAATCACGGTTGCTGTTTTGGAAGCAGCAGCTTGAGTGCGAACCGCCTCCGTGCGATTCAATAGAGGAGATTGATATGTTGCAGGCTGAGTTTTGTCAGGTCCCAGACAGTAGAGATTTCCTTCGAGCGTGACCACAAATAAGCGGTTTGATGCCACCAGTAGAGAATAGATGGTTCCCTCCACTCCTGGGAGTTGGCTTTGATAGGATATCTGTCTGGGGCCCACCTGAATCTGTTGGCGTAGACCACGTTTCCCGTCGGGGCCATAATTTAGTCCATTCTCATGTCGGGCAGAATTGACGTCGCGATCAAATTGCAAATCTGGTTTGGAAAGTTCTGTTTCTCCTCGTCGTGCAGACTTACCTGCTGCGGTGAACCAACCTCCCGGTTTGCGACCTGCTTTAGGGAGTTTGAATTCAATGAGCTCTCCTGTTTGTTTATTGAGGCGGGCAGGAAAAGCTGTCCCGCAAGGAACAATTAATTCCTTTTCTGCGATGAGTAGATAACCCTGGGGTGTTACTCCACCAAAGGCTTCCGCCGCATGGGGGTGCTGTCCGTAAAGGTAACCCAGGCGATCATTCACCCAGAGCTGCTCTCCAGATTCAGCATTGAGCGCATAGATAAAGACACCCTCAAAAGGCCAGACCCCTGCTGCAAAATAGATGGTATCGTCTTCAATCACAGGACCACCCCGAACAGGCCAGACTGAGACAAGACGACGATTTCCCAGAATCAGACGACTTGAAGGAACCGCCTGGAATTTCCATTGCAGTTCACCAGTTTGACTAGAAAGCGAATAAAGATGGCCATCATCTGATCCAAACAGAACGGAATTTTTCCAGGCCACGGGAGCCAGACGAATGGGACCGTTCGTAAAGAAACGCCAGCGTTCCTTGCCGGTTTTGACATCAATGGCAGTGATAGAATTCGTACTGGATGAGCCATAAAAGAGGAATCCATTTTTGACAATCGGTTCATAGCCTGCGTCAAATTGCAAACGGGCATTTTTAAATGCAGGGTCCAGTCGAGGTAATTGATGCACCCACTGAACGTGCAGCGATTCGGAAATCTTTTGTTCTGTGTGTGCGGAACGCTGCGCATTCAGACGCCACATCGGCCAATCATTGGCGCTCGCTGAACCCGCGAATGAAAATAGAAGCAGAAAAAACAGGACCGTTTGATATAAAAAAGAAGCCGGCATCATCAGAACCTTTTTAGGCTTTTATGACAGTAGAAGGTCAGGGAACGAAATTCCCTCCAGATATCAAGCTAACAAGAGAACGGACTTCGTTCAACTCTCTCCATCAGGGCTATCACTTGAAGAACTGTTTTTAGACTCAGATTGCTCTATCTGGCGGCTGGCCCAAATGGCTGAAAAACAGCAGAATAATAATTCTATGATCCAGAAAAGTTGAGGCCAGGGAGTCTTCAGATTTGTGATGTTAGAAATGCGATGTTGCAGATAAGAGGAAATCTTGAGTAGATTTTGTTCTTTCTCTTTGCGTTCCAACTTTGCCGCCTGATACTGTTTCAGTACCTGATCAAATTCTTTTCGTGATTCGGGATCTTCCGGAGGTTCTCCGGTAGCAAACATACGATCAATGGCAAACGTAGTCTGATCCGTTTTAAATCGATTCAGTGTCGCTTCCTTGAATCTCTGGTGCGAAAGATACAAGATTAAAGATTGACCTAAGATGACTAAACAAACAATCGCCAGAATGATTGTCTTATTGATAGATAATCCAAACTTTACTGCAAAGGTTGTCAATACGCCACCAGAAATTAAACCGTACACAACTGCATAAACAAGGAGCAGTTTCAGGCGTTCGGGCAAATGTACGGCAAGGAGAGACAGGGCAGTGATGAGAACCGCTGATACAATCAGCCATTGAATGTATCCGGTTTTGAAATTCGACGGGCTTGGACTGAGCTCTGAAGGTTGGTCGGTCATGGGATTGGTTTCACTTTGAGAGACGTGCCGTTCCCAGACCACAGGCCGATTGTACACGCTCGAGAACTTCTTTGCCCTTTTCTCTGGCCTTGAGTGCTCCTTCAGCAAGAATATCGTTCAAGGTGTCAGTGTCTGAAGACAGTTCTGTCCTGCGTTCTCTGGCTGGACCGAAGTATTCCAGTGCGGCATCATGTACGGCTTGTTTCGCTTCCCCGTAACCCATTCCCCCCGCTCGGTATCGTGCTGCTAATTCTGTTTGCTGGGTTTCATCAGCAAACAGTTTGTATAAGGCGAATACCGAACAGGAATCCGGGTCTTTTGGATCTTCGAGCGTTGCAGAATCTGTTTTAATCGACATGATCTTTTTGCGCTGTTTCTTAGGATCTTCAAAAATTTCAATGACATTGCGATAACTCTTTGACATTTTTTCGCCATCAATTCCTGGCACTTTCGCGGAAGTATCCAAGACACTTGATTTGGGGAGAGTCAGCGTTTCCCCAAAGAGGTTGTTGAATCGCTGTGCCAAATCTCGCGTGACTTCCACATGTTGAATTTGGTCTTGTCCTACGGGAACCATGTCACTGTCATACAACAAAATATCAGCCGCCATTAAAACAGGGTAAGTAAACAGTCCTGCATCGGCGGCAATGCCTTTTTCTTTTTTGTCTTTGTAAGCATGACATTTTTCCAGGAGGCTCATTTGAGTGATGGTCATGAGAATCCAGGTCAAATCTGTGATTTCAGGTACATCAGATTGCCGGAACAGGGTTGCCTGTTTGGGATCGAGCCCCAAAGCCAGCAGATCAATGGCGGCTTCCAGAGTATTCTGTCGCAGACGATCTGCATTTCGAATTGTGGTTAAGGCGTGTAAATCAGCGATGAAATAAAAGGCCTGCTCGTTATCCTGCAGATCGATATATTGTTTGATCGCGCCGAAGTAATTGCCCCAGTGAAAGCGGCCCGTTGGTTGTATTCCCGATAACACTCGCATGAGTCGGTTCTCTTTATCTGGATAAAATCTTTTGTTGATTGAAAGTGAGTCAGTGAAAATGAGATCTGTCTGGCGATTAATTCTTTTTGGGATAGACGAGAGACCCCACTAGTTCACTCACTTGTGAACATTTTTCTTCAAGAAGAATCTGTTCCAGTTCTCCGACTAATTGTGTTGCCAGACCAGGATTATAAAAATTTGCCGTACCAATTTGCACGGCAGAGGCACCTGCGACTATGAATTCCATTACATCATCGATATTGGAAATTCCACCCACACCAATAATCGGAATATCTACCTCTCGCGCAACTTGACAGACGACTCGTAATGCGACTGGTTTAATAGCGGGACCACTCAGGCCGCCGAATACTCCTCCTAAAACAGGCTTTCTGCGTCGCCAGTCTATGGCTGTGCCCTGAACAGTATTGATAAGCGAGACAGCGTCCGCTCCCCCTTGTGAAGCAGCTTGAGCAATCTCGACGACATTGGTCACATTAGGTGTCAATTTTGCGATTACAGGTAGTTGACAACTCTCTGTCACTTGTTGAATCATTTTTTCTGTCAACTCGGGTTGTGTACCGTAATCAACGCCTCCACTGACGTTCGGGCATGAGATATTTAATTCCAGAGCGGTAATCTGATTTTGAAAAGCATCGAGCCTGGATGCCATCTCTGCCATTTCATCGATGTTACGGCCTGCGATATTGACAATTAAAGCCGTATCAAGCGAAGCGAGGTAATGAAGATGCTTCTCGAGAAACAGATCAATTCCATCATTATCCAGGCCGATCGAATTTAACAGTCCTGCGCTGGTTTCAATCGTTCGTGGCGGGGGATTTCCGATTCGAGGTTCTGTGGTAATCGTCTTGGGGATAATGCCACCCAGCCTGGAAAAATCAAGAAATGGCTGCATCTCACGAGCATATCCAAATGTGCCAGATGCGACTAGGATCGGGTTTTTCAGATGCAGACGGTTCAGCGTAACTGCTAAGAGATCCGTTTGAGTAGGGGCGTTCATCGGGGTATCGTCCGTTGTAGCCAGGAGGCCACATGCTCGTTATATCAATTGTACTAACAGGAAGAAGTGCAATCATTACGGCAACGTTGAGGTCGGTCGCAGATTCAATGCACTGTGAAGAGACCACTCAGGATCCACTGGATCTCATCTTAGCGTGCACACTTTGCAAGAACCAGTAAGAGTGCTATTGAAACAGAATCGATAAAAGCAGAAAGCTGCCGAAATGGTGATTTCGACAGCTTATGAATGCTTCACTGTTTACGATTTTCAATATAACGCAGGATTCCATTTATTTCCAAATGGTGATCGAATTCAAGTCTGAGTGATTAAATCACTCCACCGTGTGTCCGATAGGGGGTTGCAACATCTGGCATATCCAGTCCCCAGATGCGTTCCCAGATTTTGGGAATATGTCGCATACTTTCTGATTGGAATATCAATTGACGAGCACGATCATCCCTCGATGAGGAATAGATGGGAACCACGCATCCGACCTGTGTTAGTGATAATGCGATTAACATGCTGGCCAATAGGAACTTACGCATTTTTTTCTCCATGATATGGTTGTGCCATATTTGCTGGTGTTGATCCCAGGCATCGATCCCTTAATTCAAACCATTGAATGAAAGGCATCAAACCGATATCGAAGGGGTTAAAGTGCTGAAATGTAATCAAGAGAGGAGGTTGAAGAGGCTGGAT
The DNA here is from genome assembly GCA_022600195.1 of Planctomycetota bacterium. Lineage (GTDB taxonomy): Bacteria > Planctomycetota > Planctomycetia > Planctomycetales > Planctomycetaceae > Gimesia. Next base: position 73,258 of record JAHZKX010000076.1, on the reverse strand, counting down.
TATAAACACCGCATTTAATCTTCTCTAGATCGTTTTATCGACGATCAGATCAGGGGACTTTGGTAAAAAATGCGGATTATTCTAATTATTTTGATAATTCAACTTATCGGGTGTGATTACGAGAGATGAGCGAGAACAATTCATAGTAATTACAGAACAAAAGTTCACTTTAAGAGAAATGAGTATTTCGAGACGAGAAAAAGGCCGGACTGTTTGTGTACATTCAAAACAGACCGGCCCTGAGAAGGTTTATACCCGTTCTAATCACATTAATCTCTTCAGGAAACAGGTTTAAGGAGAGTGCTACGGTCCCGAAGTATAGGAACTGTTATTATAAGTTCCTACTTGCGGAGAGCCTGTCGTAGAACCTGGACCTTGAGAAGCCGCTGGTGGAGTTTGCTGCGTTTGTGACGCAGCTGGACCCGCCTGTGGTTGTGAAGCAGCAGCCTTAAGTCTGGCAGCTTCCTCTTCCAAGTCGCGCACTCGTTTTTCCATTTCCTTTCCAGGTTTAAACGTTACGACGTATTTTTCTTCTACATCGACCCGCTCTCCTGTGCGTGGATTCCTTGCCTTTCGAGCTGCCCGCTTTTTGACTTCAAATACGCCAAAGTTGCGGAGTTCGATGCGCTTGTCTGTGACAAGGGTATCAACAATCGCATCAAACGTTTTTTGCACAATCTCTTTTGTTTTGAGTTGCGTCAGACCAATCTCTTCCGAAATCACTTTGACAATCTCTTTTTTCGTCACGACTGGGTTCTCCCAATTCTGAGAAGCCGTCGGACAGCTACGCCCGTCCGTGGGGCAATACAGAGCCGTCTCAACTGTAATGGGTTACACGACTTAGTGTCATGGTAGATTATTTCCCACAATTGAACAGTAAGTCAATACCGATCTTAGATCGGAAGCCTTAAACAGAAGGCTCTCAGGCAATATCTGATGTGAAAAAAGTAAGTCTTACATTTCAGGTCAATCGAATATTCGATCAGGATCGATTAAAATAGAAATGCTGTAAGGCAATACTTATTAAAGAGATAGAGGATATTAAAGGCGTTGTATAGAGATCAGATCTGAACGATGATTGTCGTCTAAAAAGGACTGATTCTGTTTTTCAGGATTTTTTTACAAACTTCTAACGAAATTTGGAAAAGGGGAGGTGGAGAGCTGGTTTTAAAGTAATTGAGCGCTCCAAATCCTTTATAAATCGATACTTAATAAACGAAATTGATTCGCTTTTGGTTTGAGATGTGTCGCCATAGCTACGGATTAGAACACTGAAATCTTTTTGATACCGTGAGACGTATCAGTTGAATCAATAAATGATTTGCAAAATCAAATCGGAGCCAGAAAGATTTTAACAGGTTTTGGAAGAGAACTTATAAGTCCGTTTGCTCAACACGTTTTTGAATCTCTTCTAAACTGATAAACGCTCCTTTTCCTGCACCTGGACACTCAGGCGAAAGTGCATCCCAACTTGCTTTACTTTCCAGATTCGAACTCCAGAAAGGCCATGTACGGCACTGCTTAGGTCGCGCTTCATAAATTGTGCAACCTCTCTTTTCAGGGTCGAAGAAAGTACAATCTCCATTTGCAAATTCAGTTAATGATCGTCGACCCGCGTAAAGTCGCGTGTGCATTAACAATATTTCGCCAGTAGATTTTCCCGTTAGTTCTGAAATAGCTTCGATTTCTGTCTCATCTACCCAAACAACACCCGGGTCACCAGTACAACAATTACCACATTGAGTACAGCTAAATTGTAAACCATCCTGATACCAGGGAATTTGTTCAGAATTCTGATCACTCATATTCCAGATCGTTTCTATGTATTGTATGAGACTGTCATTTTGAATTTCATTTTGTAAGTTACCTGTGGCATTATGTCAAACACAAACAAAGAATTGAAAATTGGTGGAATCATTCTGTGCGGCGGTGAAAGTTCCCGCATGAATTATCCCAAGGCGTTGTTACCTTTGGGCACTGAATTAATGTTACCAAGAGTTGTACGAATTGTTTCTTCTGTCGTCTCGCCCGTAATGGTTATTGCAGCACAAGGACAAAAGTTACCCGAGCTGCCCGAGTTCGTTAGAGTCATCCATGACAAAGAATCGGGGGCAGGGGCTCTCTCGGCAATTGGTCATGGGCTGGCTGCTCTGCAAGATCAATGCGATGCTGCATTTGTCTCGGGCTGTGATACACCTCTGATTCACGTTTCATTTATTTCAAAGATCATATCAGCGTTAGCCGAGAATCAACTGGTTATGGTTCGAGAGGGAAAATGGTATCACCCTCTGGCGGCCGTTTATCGGACATCTCTGGTGGAATCGATTCAGCATTTAATCAGTTTAAATCAACGACGTCCCATAGATCTGGCAAACAAGGTCAATGCCTGTTTTCTCGATGCAGAGGAGCTACGTGAAGTTGATCCACAATTACAGGGATTGCAGAATATTAATACGCCAGAACAGTATTTTGAACTCCTGCGTGAAACGGGGCTTGAACAGGCAACGAGATTGCCTTTCTAACTCGAATCCATTCTCTGTACTGGAATCCCCAGAAAATGATCATCTATGGGAATAATCCTCGATTAGCCCTGTTCACGGCTGTTTGCCAACGAATAACGTCTTGTGGACTTAGTTCATACAAGTTAATGGAATATCCCAGCTGTGCCTTTGGTTCGAAAAACCGGAAAAAGCCTAATGCATCTGCACCCAGGTTATGTCGGCTGCCATCTTGTTTTCTGATAGAGTAGGGGCGCCCCTGAAGAATGCTGGCACTGATAGCATAGCGTCCTGGCTCAGGGATGAAATCGAGAGGCAAATTGTATTTGATACCTAGTGTGGAAGGGGGAATCGTTCCAAAATAAGCTAGTTTTAAATCATCAATCTGGTTGTCACGAAGATATTCTTTCAAGTGATACAAATCCTGCCCCCAATCGAGATTAGAATCAATCAAATGCAAGTCACCATTTTCAGGACCTCCGGACAATTCATTAAAATACGCTAAATGAGCAGGGGCAAATCGTAATGACAATGGGAGTGATATGATTGCAACAATGACCAGGTAGGAAAATAACTTGCGTTGATTAAAGTCGAGGTTTTCAGCCAGGGGGGCAATCAGAAGAAAGAAAAACGGGAAGACTGGCAGGATATAACGAACTCCCAATTGATTGTTAGAAAAACTGGCAATGAGCATTAATAAAATAACAGGTGTGATCAGCATTCCTAGAGTTCGGAGCTTCAAGTAGCTGTATTGGTTTCGTAGTTTGAACCATTGATAAATCGCCAGCAGGAGTAAAAATTGAACTGAGTGTGGCAGCTTGTAAAACAGAGCATAAAGGTAATAGCTGCGGAAACCATGCAGCTCCCATTGGTTGTTCAGATAGGTTGGATGATCTTGTTGCATGATGAATCGTTGCAGATCAAAGCCCATGAGATAATCACGGGGGATCGGTAATGGAATGTTCTGAAGGAGAGCAGGGAGTTCGTTTAGAGTTTTTAATTCGGAACTCTGGAATTGATAGTTGCTGATTGGCTGGATTGTATCTTGAAACAAAAAGCCGACATTCAACACAAAACAACTCAGCAATAGGAGTGTTAACCATCTTGCCAGTATCATTTTTTGAGAGAATTCACTTTTGATTTCCGTATTTTTGTAGCGAATCAGAAACCATTGAATGATCAAAATTGGAATCAGCAGGATTGCAGTAAATTTAGTGAGTTGAGCCAGACCAAGAGCTACTCCGGTGAACACGGCCCACTTCCAGGAAAGGTGATTCGAAAATTTCCAGCCACAGAAAACGGTCGCTAAAAAGAATCCGGTAATAGCAAGGTCCTGAGTTCCCAATGCAGCATTAGCTAATATATTCGGACTCATACTCCAAAGAAAAACAGCTAGACAGGCTGCTGATGTACCAAACAGCTCTCGCGCCCAGATGGCTAACAAAATTCCAGAGATAACCGAGAGGAATAGAATCGAACATCGACCGAGTACATAATAATGGTGATAACTTTCCGGATTCGCCCTGACGAAGGCGTCACCATAATCAGCTGGATCTGACGAGTGAGGAGGCGAGCCAGTTTGAGCCGAAGTAAACAGGAGCGGGATTGCGGACCAGGTTCTAATTAAGGGAGGGTTTAGCCTGTCGTAGTCGAATTTTCCTGTTTTCAGGGAAAGTAATCCTACAGGCAGATGCCAATATTCGTCATGAGTGACGGTCAATTTTTGAGCGGAATATAATCCCAGACAGAATTGAATCAGCAACATGGAAGCAATGATGCTCCAGAATCCCTTACTTGTTTGCAGTAGATTCTGAAACGATGCCATAGCTATCCAGACGCTGGTTCAAAATGAGCAGGGGTTGAATGAACGAATATCGTATTGATAATAGCCAGAGTCAGTATGGCACGGAAGAGATTTTGTACTGGAAGAGACCAGACCAGGATAAAATAAATTATGGTCTATGTAGAATTTGGTTCGGAGGCGATATCATTGACGCGCAGGGCTCATACTCAATTAATGCTGGGCGAGCCACGTTTTGATATCTCGTTTGATTTCTCTGAGAATGATTTTTTGTTCGGGAACGGCTTGATAAAAATGTAGTTCTGCCTGTTCGTATTCGTTGAGATTCAGATTTTCAGAAGCGATTTCCAGAATCCGATCCGCCATTTTCTGGATGCGGACATCATCGTCGTTCGGATTGAAGGGAACTGCCAGGGTCGTACGGAACGTAGTTGGATTGATTTGTTTCCCTTTCAGTCGCCCTCCCTCAACACGTGGACGGGAATCAGGAAATTCTCTGGCCAATGCGTTTTGTGTGTCAGCAAATTGAAATGTATTCACTGCCTGAAACAGATACAAAGATCCCGACATCAATAGCCCAAAGATTAACAGGCCGAGGACTATCGTCCGGCCTCTGATCAATTTCGTCTGTGATTCAGTATCTGCGATGGTCATAGATGACTCATTTTTACGAAATGAGAGGACTTTCAACTTTCCTGTAGTGCGATTGCTTTGTTGATGGCCTGCAGATAGGCCTTGGCACTCGATTCGATAATATCAGTGCTCACACTGCGCCCAGTAAACAATTCTCCTTTAATGCGTACTTCGACTCTTACCTCACCCTGTGCATCTTTACCGCTGGAAACGCTGCCTACATGGTATTGTTCCAGCACCCCGGGGATTCCTGAGATTCGTTCTAAAGCACGAAAAACAGCATCAACAGGGCCATCACCAGTCGCTGCATCGCAGTGGATCTTTTCATTCTCATCGGTCAGTTCTATCGTCGCAGTAGCAATCGTGCCTGTCCCTGCAGAGGTGTGGAACCGGACAATTTTCCATTTTTCAGGCGTGTCAGTGACCTGATTCTCGATCAAGGCAACAATGTCTGAATCATAGATCTCTTTTTTCTTGTCTGCCAACGTGATGAATTCATTGAAGATCCGCTCGAATGTTTCATCATCCAGAGTATGTCCCAATGAATGAATACGATCACGAAAGGCATGCCGACCACTGTGTTTGCCCAGTACGAGATTGGTGCCGACGTAGCCGACATCTTCCGGACGCATGATTTCATAGGTCGAGCGCTCCTGCAGCATTCCATGCTGGTGAATGCCAGCTTCATGAGCAAACGCATTTTTTCCCACAATTGCCTTATTACGTTGTACGGTCATGCCTGTGACTGTCGAGACAAGGTGACTGATTGGGTACAGACGTTTTGTATTAATATTCGTTTGTAAGCCGTAATAGTCAAATCGTGTTTTCAAAGCCATCACGACTTCTTCCAAGGCACAGTTTCCAGCTCGTTCGCCTAAGCCATTGATTGTACATTCTATCTGTCTAGCGCCTGCGTCCACTGCCGCCAAACTGTTAGCTACAGCCAATCCGAGATCGTTATGACAGTGTGTGCTAATGATGGCTTTATCGATGTTGGATACATTATTTTTCAGCGTTGTGATCACATCATGGTAGTGAGCCGGAGTCGCATAGCCGACTGTATCAGGAATATTCACAGTTGTTGCGCCGGCTTCAATCGCTTTTTCGACGACTTCACAAAGGAAGTCTTTCTCTGTTCGGGCAGCATCTTCAGGTGAGAATTCAATATCCGGGCAATAATCGCGGGCACGTTTGACCATTTCCACGGCTGCTTCCACGATTTGTTCCTTGTTCATTTTTAATTTATGTTCGCGGTGGATCGAACTCGTAGCGAGGAACACATGGATGCGCGAATTCTCTGCCCCTTTTATGGCTTCCCAGGCACGATCAATGTCATCATTGCGGCAGCGGGCCAAAGCGCAGATTGTACTCTGGCTGCCGAATTCATTGGCAATTTTGCGAACCGCATCGAAATCACCCGGTGATGCGATCGGGAAGCCCGCCTCAATAATATCGACACCCAACTCGACAAGCTCTCTGGCTACTTTCATCTTTTCGGAGGTTGTCATACTACAACCAGGCGATTGTTCACCGTCTCTCAAGGTGGTGTCAAATATCTTTACTGTGTCGTTGGACATTGGTTTTCTCCATGAATCAATTTCCACTCCCGTCGAAGAGAGCTAATGAGAGACCAGAATAGTACCAGCAGGTTAAATAAAAAACCCTGAGGCCAATCTGGTCTCAGGGTTTCGCTGTTTTTGATTAACAATCGTACAAAGAACCTAAGACCTGGCTTGGGTAAGCTGGTTTAATAGTAGGTTCAAGTTGAGTCGATTGTGAGTTTGCATCAGGTCATCTAGCTTTGCTTTTTATCACTATTAGTAGTCTGACTGCCTTTTGTTCAAATAATCTACCTACTCTATCAATCACGGTCAACCCGTTCTGGATTGAAATTGATAAAATGTAGGACAGCCTCATTGCTCAGGGGTTCGGGTAAATTACGTAATTAATTGAGTCAGAACGTTATTTCGCAGTCAGGCCGGCTTTTTCCTGAAGTGACTCTTTGCCCTTTCGATGACAAAAATCGCCAAACGATTCGTCGGTCTGACGTTCCTCTTTATAGTATTCCAGTAGAGGAGAAAGCCTGCTGGTGATTTCACCCAGCGGGACCATGTCATCATAGATAAAAGCTAATCGGTTTCCGAGCGAATTTCCGCCGAGAAAAAGTGTATATTTGCCGACGGCTTTTCCAACCAGACCAATATCCGGAATATAAGGGCGGGCACAGCCGTTGGGGCATCCAGTCATGTTGACTGAGATTCGCTCACCCTGAAGTCCCTGGCGCGTCAGTTCTTCTTCGAATTCTGTGATCAGGTCTGGCAGTACCCGCTCAGATTCTGTGACCGACAATCCACACATTGGTAAAGCAGGACAGGACATCGAAAATCGTCGAATCAGAGTCAGTTCATCTGCTTTTTTCATCCCATGATCTACAAGTATTTGCTCGATGGCATCTCGATCAGCAGGATCAATATCACAAAAAATAACACTCTGCTTAGCAGTAATCCGTGCATCAAATTGATAAGTCTCCAAAATCTTTCGCAGGCCAGTTTTGATTCTGAGATCGCCCTCATCCTTGATGCGACCATTTTCGATGTTCACGCCGAAAAATAATTTTCCATCACCTTGATCGTGCCATCCCATGTGATCATCGATGCCGGTGACTTCAATATCGCGAGGAGCTATAAGAGGGCCTCCCAGGTATTCTGATACCTTTTCACGGAACTTTTCGATGCCCAGATTGTTGACCAGATATTTCATCCGGGCCTGTTTTCGGTCTTCACGATTACCAAAATCACGCTGGACTTTTACAACCGCTTCAGCGACTGCGAGTACCTGATCATTTTCCACGAAGCCTAGAGGTTTGGCCAGCGCCGCGTAGGTTTTTTTATTACTGGGAGTGACTCCCATACCGCCACCAACATAGAAGTTGTAACCGATGATTTCCTCGTTTTCGACAATCGCAAGCAGGCCTATGTCTTGTGTATAGATATCGACGCAATTGTCTTCAGGTAAGGCGATGCCGATTTTGAACTTTCTGGGAAGATAAACTTTACCGTAGATTGGTTCTTCAACCGGCTGAAACTCTGCTTCGTTTGTTTTATTGCCTGCCTCGTCTGTGATCCATAAATCAAAATACGAAGTCGTTTTGGGTTTGAGATGCTCTGCCAGCGCGTAGGCCATATCCTGCATGGAATCGAAGATCGCATTATTTTTATAAGGGGCAGGGCACGCCATCACGTTTCGATTGACGTCTCCGCAGGCAGCCAGAGTGGTTAATTTGGAATCGTTGATTCCTTTGATGGCCGCTTTCAGATTGCCTTTAATTACACCATGTAACTGAAACCCCTGACGTGTCGTCAGGCGAACGGTCCCATCGCCATATTGATCACACAAATCCAATTCTGCCAGAAACTGTTCTGCGGTTACTTTTCCTCCCGGAACTCTGGTGCGGATCATGCAGCTAAAAGCTTTTCCCTTGCGGGTTCCATCTGGATTCTTGGCCTTTCTGAGATCACGGTCATCCTGCTGGTAGGATCCGTGATGTTTCAAAAGTTGGCATGAATCACCGGTGAATTCGTCACTGTCATTCAGTAATTCTTCAGCAATGGTTCCGCGAAGTTGTCGGCTACCATCTTTAAGAAGTTCCAGTTTAGAACGCTTGGGGACTTCTGGAGATGTCATATATTCAATCCTGTTTGATATAGTCAAAACGACATTCAGAAAGAGGCTTCACGGGAAGGGATTCTGAATGGCTGGGTAGGTTTAATTTGAGTCCAATTGGCAAGAGGCGTTTGTTCAGATATGATTCCTGGTATTGAAGATCAGATCTTTCAAGCTTCTGGAGATCTCGTCTAATATTGGTGATTGAAATCGCGGGTTGTTCATTTGTACCAGAGAAAATCAATCTCAGTTAAAGTATAAACGACTTCGATTATCTTGAATAGTGACTTTTTAAACGCCCCTGACAGCAGCGAATTTGCTGGTGATTCTTAATGAAACAGATCAAAGAGCAATGTATTCTGCTGTTGGCCACTGGGTTGGGCATAGGTTATCTCCCTCGCGCTCCTGGAACGTTTGGCAGCCTGTTAGGTCCACTATTGGTCATGGGGCTGCTGTGTTTTAATCTGACGTTGCCCTTTTATCTTCTGGTCGCTGTAGTTTTATTTCTGGTTGGCGTTTTTATTTGTGATCGCGCGGCAAAAATCCTGGGTTTGGACGACCCGGGTTGTATCGTGTTCGACGAATTCACGGCATTCACTGTAGTAATGTTGCCGGTGCTAAATCGGTCTATCGATGGAAGGTTTTTGTGGATTTCACTCATTTCCTTTCTCTGGTTCCGTTTATTTGACATTTGGAAGCCCTGGCCGGTTCGTTATTTTGATCGGATTCATGGGGGCTGGGGAATTATGGCAGATGATTATGTAGCAGCCATTTATGCGGCGATTTGTCTTTACACCACATTAATTCTTTTAGGGTGGTTTTAGATTCCCTGCTGATTGGTTATGTTGTGCTCAACGTTGAATATTTCAGAAACTTTTCAAGGAATTGGCAGAGTGTCCGCAGAAATTATCAATGGTAAAGCGCTGGCTGCCACATTTCGTGAGCAACTTGCTCAGGAAGTGGCTCAATTTAAAGCAGAATCTCAGGTTGTTCCACATTTGACTGCAGTTTTGGTTGGTGATGACCCTGCCAGTGCTGTGTATGTCCGTAACAAGCAGCGTGCGTGTGAAAAAGCGGGAATCCAAAGTACCCTGAAGCGTTTACCGGCTGATACCTCTGAGGCAGAACTAATTGATTTAGTAGAAGAACTGAATGCCGATCAGGGGGTTCATGGTATTTTGGTCCAACTTCCCTTGCCAAAGCATATTACTGAAACAGCAATTCTGGATGCCGTGAATCCTTTGAAAGATGTAGACGCATTTCATCCTGAAAATGTGGGGTTGATTGTACAAGGGCGCCCACGATATTTGCCTTGTACTCCTTATGGAATTCAGCAGATGATCCTCTCGACTCAAATGGAGACAGCAGGAAAACATGCTGTGATTTTAGGTCGTAGTGAGATCGTTGGAAAACCAATGGCCATGTTGTTGATACAGCGTGGATTGGGGGCTGACGCCACGGTTACCATTTGTCATAGCAGAACCCAAAACTTGAAACAGATCGTGCGATCCGCAGATATTATCATAGCCGCCATCGGTCAACCGGAATTTGTAACAGCCGATATGGTGAAACCTGGTGCTGTTGTAATTGATGTCGGAATTAATCGCGTGAATGACAAACTGGTTGGTGATGTCGCTTTTGAATCTGTGAAAGAAGTTGCTTCCGCGATTACGCCTGTTCCAGGAGGGGTTGGGCCGATGACAATCGCGATGTTATTGAAAAATACACTGACTGCCGCCCGAATTCTCTCAGGAATCGCCCCTCATTGAAATGCGGGCTCAATTGTCTATCGATGGCATTCTCTCTGATCAGAGTAGAAATAAAAAAAACTCTCCCGACGTTCGGGAGAGTTTTTGTTTTCTTATGCCATGCTGAGATGACAGAAACCCAAATTATGGCTTCTTGGGAGCATCCTTTTTAGCAGCTTCAGGCTTAGCTTCGTCCTTTTTGGCAGCTTCAGGCTTTGCTTCATCCTTTTTGGCGGCTTCTGGCTTTGCTGGATCCGCGGCGGGATCAGCTGGGTCTGCAGCAGGATCTGCTGAGGGGCCTGGATCAACTTCAGTTGCTGGAGGTGCATCAGTAGAGCTGGCCTCAGGCTCAGCTTTTGTGCAACCAGTAACGAATAATGTAAGGGCCATCAGTGCAAACATGGTCGAAAGTAATTTCATCTCTGTTCTCCATTTTTCAAGTGATTATCAGATTTGTAAGTTTGAGAGTTTCACAAATCGGGTTTGATTCAGTATTGATTGAAGGAAACCCTATTATTCAGGTCTGTTCTCAAGAACAAACTACCCTACCCTATTAATAAGAGCCACTTTCCCAATGCTTTATTCCAGAGAATTTATGATTTTTATTAAAACCTGCGAATTAGGTGGCCTGAGCAGTTTATGGCATTGAAACCTTCATAAAAACACATAGATCGTTTTTGAAATGATCCAATTGTCTATTTTACTGACTTTCTTAGTTCTAGTTGGCTTCCCCAAAATACGTACTTGTATTGAGTGAGTAAAACGGACAATGAGAGATCGAGGAGATTTATGAAAGGATGCTCTCACATTTTTGTAGTTCGGACGGATTTCACATTAGAAGAAAATGGTAGATTTCTTACATCTGGGGGTTGATCACAATTTATTCCGTATTATTCTGCAGGCGTTTCGAAACTCGCTCTGCTTCTCGCAGCACGCGCATCAGATTTCCGCCCATAATTTTTTTTATTTGCGAATCCGTGTAACCCCGATCCAGCAATGCCTGAGTAATCAGAGGATAGGTGGCAACATCTTCCAATTGGGTCGGCAATGTCGAAACACCATCAAAATCAGAGCCGATACCCACGTGCGCCACACCAGCGACTTTTGCAATATGATCAATGTGATCGACGACATCATGAATCGTTCCTGGTTTCATTTTATGACTACTCTTCCAGCGGTTATACTCTCGATTAAAGTCCGAATCTTTGGGAAACTTCTGTTTGAGTTCCCGTCGAATCTGAAACATGTCGGTCATTAGTTTTGCCGATTCGGGAACAACAAAACCGGAGAAATAATTTACCATCACGACTCCGCCGTTTTGCTTCACCTTTCGTAAAATATCATCGGGAACATTTCTGACGTGGTTGGCAATTGCGCGAGCGGAGGAATGTGAGGCGATGATGGGGGCCTGACTGACACGCAAAACATCGTCCATCGTTTCAGAAGAGACATGTGAAATATCAACCAGCATTCCCAGTTGGTTCATCGTGAGTACTACTTCTTCACCGAAAGGAGAGAGTCCCCTGTTTTTGGCGACATCTGTGGCTGAATCTGCCCAGTCAAGAGAATCGGAGTGAGTCAGAGTCATATAACGCACGCCGAGACCATAGAACACACGCAGTAGTGACAGTGAATTTTCAATAGCATGTCCACCTTCCACACCGATCATTGAGGCAATTTTTCCTGATTTATGAATTCGTTCAATATCATCCGCGGTCGCAGCCATTTCAAATGTATCGGGATAACGCTTGATCATCCGATGAATCAGATCAATCTGTTCCAGTGTGTAATGGGCGGAACGCCTTTCGAGCCGTGTTTCTGAAGGAACGTAAGCCGACCAGAATTGGGCGCCCACATTGCCTTGTTTGAGTCGGGGAATATCTGTATGAAACTTTGGTTGAGGCTTCGAAATATCAGCCTGTTTGAACGAAGAGGCTGCTTTTTCACGCATCGTCCAGGGGAGATCGTTATGCCCATCAATCACGAGGCATTGTTGATGTAGTTTTTTAGCACGCTCGGTCAGAACAACTGGTTTGCGGTTCGGTTGCTCACCCATCAGGAAACCTGGAGCGATGATAAATGAAAATACAAGTCCCAGAAACAAATGATTTGACATGGAAACAGGTAGTGAAAAAACGAATTTCATAATGTCCCTTTTCTCTTCGGAAAAATGGAATAGTGAAGTTCTTCAGTTGGAAACTGTTTATAAACAAAGAGTATATAGCATCAGCTCATTGTTGTATCTCAGCCTTCAGACAAAACAGTATTGATGTTGAGCAATATTCCAGTTAACTTGAACAGATGAAATATTAAACTGTGCCCGATTGTTTAACGTTCCCCTTATCGAGTTCGTTTACATGGTTCGTTTGTCTTAAGGAATTATTCAATGAGCGAAAGCCTGGAAACAGTGTATTCTACAACGAATGTGATGGAAGCCGAATTTATCAAAATGACGTTGGAAGGGGAAGGGATTCGGTGCATGTTGGAAAATGAACTTCAAGCTGGTTATACGGGTATCTTCGAAGTCAAAGTAGATGTGATGTCCTCCAATGTGGATCACGCCCGTCAAATTATTGATGAGATACGCGAGTCTTCCGAATCAGCTGAGGATTCTCCTGAAGCAGAGTGATATTCGAGAGCTGTTATTCTTGTTTTCTGAGAACAAACAATCGGGGCGCGCGAGTTGAATCTGATAATGAAAAACAGATATCCGTTTTAAATAAATTCTCTTCAAGAGTGTTTATCCATTCAGAAACAGCCGTAGTTTCCGCAGCACCTCCAGGATGACCAGGGTACGCCATAATGGTTAAGATTCCACCAGGACGTAACAATTTCGATGCTGCTTTGACGGCAGTCAACGTCGAGTGTTGTTGTGTGATGATGGTATGATCGCCGCCTGGTAAATAACCCAGATTGAACATGATTGCGCCGATCCTCTGGTGAAGGTTCGAGGGAATAATCTCCGCAAGCTGGCTGTGATCGTGGCAAACTAAATTACAGTTCGAAAATCCTGCCTGCGTAAGTTTTTCGATCGTCTGGTCAAGTCCCTTCTGTTGGATATCAAAAGCAAAAACACTCCCCGTTGGTCCCACAGTCTGGCAGAGAAAGAGGGTATCGTGGCCATTGCCGGCGGTGGCATCAATGGCAGTTTCGCCCGGCTTTAACACTGCGGCAATGAGTTCATGGGCTTGATCGGTTAAACGCGTCATGGGGAGAGATCAATTTTTCGGCTGAGGTCCAGTTGTTTATCCAAAGACTGTTTGCCTTCCAGAACGTTTACAAAATAATCTGCCATCCACGGAGTCTGCAGGCTCCCCTTCGAAGCGAAGCCGTTAAAAAATCCGATTTTGGTCTGCGCGGGATGAAACCCCATAATCGGTAAGCGGCCACGAATGACCGGCCGGACCGCAGCGCGATGGTCAACAACTTCAAACGGCAGTTTGAGAAATTCGACAAGTCGCGCGCAGATTTCCTCGCGGCCGACGATCGTCGGTTCACAATTAAGATTTTCGCGATCATAAGTTGAACCGGCGCGATAGAGGTCATCCTTCCAATGCGCCAGCCAGACTCCCCGATGTACCACACGTCTCTCTGTCAGTCCCGGTATTTTCAGGGTGAGGACTTCTCCTTTCGCCCCTTCAAAAGGCACCGTTCGAAACCAGGGATTCTGCTGACTGTGGATACCTTCACAAAAAATGATTCTGTCAGCAGTGATCTTCCAGCGTGGCAGTATCGCACGGTCTGATTCAAACTCAAGATCGCTGGCCGGGTCGATGTCTACTTCCAGAAAACAATTCTGTTCTGAAAAGTGCTCGCGGGAGACACGAAGATAAGTCGGCACATCCAGTTGTCCTCCCTGCGTCATTTCAAAGCCTCCCCGACTCATCTCAAACGCTCTTTCATCGGCCAGCGGTTGCGGTTCAGAAACCAGTTCTGGAAAGTGTGTTTGCGAACGCTGCCGATACTGTTTCTGCTCCTGTTCAGAAGAAAACAGCCGCAGCATAGGCTTCAGTTCGAAAAAGCGAGCATCCGTTTCTTGTTCAATTCGACGATAAAAGTCAGTTGCGAAGGGCAGGAATTCGTCAAGTCGCCAGGAAACAACGAGTCGTTGCCCCGTGATGGGAGTAATCAAGCCCGCGGCTACATTTGAAGACGTTGTTTGTTCACACCGATCGATCACAAGTACGCTGAATCCACGATTTAGTAATGTCCAACCCAATGCCGTTCCTGCCAATCCTTGCCCTACTATGATGTAGTCAAATTGTTTCAGGGTTGGCTTGGGTAATGACACTTTTCTCGATTGCCTGCATTATACTTAAGTGGATTTATAGTGCTTAGATTCGATCCGTTCTCTACCTTGAAGTTTTGTATAATGTAGTTTCACTTACCGATACAATATAGATATTCCTGGCGCTTACCAGACGCGCGGCTTGCGGCGCGGTGGAAAATCTGATTGCCGCAGAGGGCAGGGGATGCGAAGCATTCATCGCCCAGCTGATTTTCTGCGAGTAGTTCGAATTTCTTTGGGTTGGTACGAAAGACGAACGTTTTACCCTGCTCATTGGAAAGATAGAGGCAATTGTTGGCGAGAACCAAAGAGGAAGAGACTTTTCCGCCCAGGCGACTTTTCCACTGTTCTTTTCCGGTCTGGGCATTCCAGCAGTACGCAATGCCGTTATCGTCGACGGCGTAGAGGTATCCCTGATAGGCCAGCATCGACTGCTCATAACATTTCACACGATTCGTCCAGACAACTTTACCTGAACCGTCGGCTTTAACTGCCATTGTCCCTTTTAAGGGAAAACCGCCACTCGTAAAGACCAGGTCCTTATCCCAGACCATGGTTCCACAACTGACGATCCACATCGCGGGGGCTGACCAGAGATCGTTCCCGGTCTGGGGATCAAAACTCGCCACTTTGGAATTACCACTCAACAGCATTTGATCGCGGCCCGCGATCTGTGCCACGATCGGGGTTGAGAAGTTCATTTTTTCAGGCCGTTCGATGCGCCAGGCCTCGCCACCCGTTTGTTGATCAAAGGCGGCTATAAAACCATTCTTCTCGTATTCTGAAGTGACAATTACTTTCCCTTCATACAGAATGGGTGAGGGGGCATAGCCAAATTGATAGGCGCGAGGCAGATAGCCGCCGGCTTTGATCTGCCACTGCTGTTTCCCACCAAGATTTAACGCCGTCAACTGAACTCGGTCAAATTGCGGAAAGACGGCGAAAATGGTTTCACCGTTCGAGGCCAGTGTAGGCGAAGCATGTGTATTCTTCTGATGAATCTTAGGGGCAAAATCACCTTGGTTGACATCGGTTTTCCATAACTGCTGCCCCGTCGCACGATCAAAACAAATCACCGATTGAATTTGTTTCTCTTTATCCGCGGTGGAAATCAAGACACGCTCATTCACCACAATTGGAGAGGAATGACCCCGTCCGGGAAGAGGCGTTTTCCAGCGAATGTTTTGGGATTCATTCCACTTCACAGGTGGCATCTCCCCATCTGCAATTCCATTGGAATGGGGACCACGCCAGACACGCCAATCATCTTCCGCCTGGGAAGAAGTGGTGAACAGGCAAGTCAGCAGCAGGCAATAGATCCAGTCGAGAGGAATCGATAATTTCATCGTTTGGCCTTTAAGGATTCGAAAAATGTCAGGAGGAGTGCGGCATAGGGGAATCACATTGCTACCATTTATTGTGGTCGAGCCAGTACCGGTGTGCAAGGTGTCTGAGGGATCTTCTTTCACTCATTAGAAAATGGTTTTCTATTGAAAGACATAAATTCTGGCTGAAGGATGGATCAATGGAGATTCTTTTCTCGGTTCCCTTTTTAACAGGTGACAGGCTGGCCATTCGTTTGTTACAATGCGAGTGTTCCAAGACGCGTTGAGCATGCGCCAGCATTTCCAAACCACAATTCTTGTGATATCAACGCTTTCTGAAGCAAAGCAATCCATAGAAAGTCTGATTTTATATTGTTGGTTGGTTTGTCTTTTTCAAGACAGGTGGATTGTGCGTAACGTAAGCGGGTGGGAGCAAGGGCAGATCCAGAATGATTCTAGTAAATGATCTTACGCGGATATTCGAGGCAGGGAATGAAGATGTTCTAGCCGTGGATCATGTCTCTTTTGCCGTGTCGCAAGGCGAGGTCTATGGTTTGCTGGGTCCAAACGGAGCCGGTAAAACGACGACGCTCCGAATGATTTTAGGGCTATTAAAACCAACCAGTGGCGATGCGGAAGTGGAAGGTTTTCTCGTTTCACGTCAACCTGACGAAATCAAACGTCGCGTGGGACTGGTCTCAACCAGCGCGGGTCTCTACCAATGGCTAACGCCCCGTGAAATTCTTTTTTTCTTCGCTGACGTCTATGGTGTGCCGAAAGATCAGGCCACTGAGCGTATAGCAAATCTAACTCAACTCTTTGAACTGACACCATTTTTAGATCGTCGTTCTGCTACATTGAGTACCGGACAAAAACAGCGAGTGAATCTGGCAAGGTCGCTCATCCACAATCCACCTGTCATGTTGATGGATGAGCCAACCCGCGGCCTGGATGTAGTCGGCAGTAAAGTCATTTTTGACTACATTGATCATTTGCGCGATGCTGGCAAAGCGGTAATTGTCTGCACTCATCGACTCGATGAGGCAGAACTGCTCTGTGATCGGTTTGGTTTATTGCATCAAGGGAAAAAACGCTACGAAGGAACTCTGTTAGAACTGAAGCAAAGTACAATGTGTCAGACTTTGACACAAATATTTCTACAGTTACTCGACGCGCCTGTTGTATGCCAGGAGTCTAGGGCTTCGATTCAAGAGGATGTGAATTGATGTCGGATTCATCTAAATTGCACGTACGCACTCATTCTTACGCAGGAACATTCCGGTTTTCAGGTCTGTTGAAAAAAGAATTGCGCGAAATTCTTCGTGATCGGCGCACGATTATCACCTTGGTTTTAATGCCTTTGCTGGTTTATCCTCTGTTGGGATTAATGTTGCAGAAGTTTTTTATGAGTCAGATGGAAAATCTGGGGAAAGTAGAATATCGCATCCTTCTGCCAAACGAATCAGAAGGAGATTTATTTCGTAATGCGTTTAACCACGGACAACAAATTCTCAAATTAAAAAAGTATAAAGAGTTCTCGACATCAGAAAAAAGCAAACCCGATGAGACGCTCGAAGAGTTCGAGCAGCAAAAGCCGAAAATTAAGATCCTGATTGTGGATGACGCAAACAAAAATCGAACTTTAAAATCTTTTGTGCGTGATGGGGACGTTGATGTAGGCGTTCAGTTTATTACCAGTAAAAAACAGGAAGAAGAATTTAATCGCAACAAGCTGGGAGGCCGGTTTGAGATCATCTACGGGGCACAATCCAGACACAGTCGACGCGTTGCAGACTATGTTGAAAAACGCTTACTGGCAGTCAGATGGGAATACAGGAATCGACTTCTCAAAGATTTTGGGGAAAGTAACGCCGTTCCTTTCAAAACATCTATTTCAGCAGTCAATACGCAGTCAGGTCAGACGTTCTCACTAGTGACTATCGTGCCTCTGATTTTGATTTTGATGACTATGACGGGAGCCGTCTATCCGGCAATTGATTTAACGGCGGGAGAACGAGAGCGAGGTACACTTGAAACTTTAATGGCGGCTCCATTACCGAGGATGTGGATTTTGAGTGCCAAATTCATCGCGGTTTTAGTGGTTGCTATTATGACTGCACTTGTCAATATGATGGCTATGCTGGCGACCACATATGCCAACGGCTTGGAAACCGTCTTGTTTGGCACGGGTATGACACCATTTGTATTATTGGAAATCTTGTTGTTACTGATGATCTTTGCCGCTTTCTTTTCAGCGGTTCTACTCTGTATTACCAGCTTTGCCCGTAGTTTCAAAGAAGCTCAGGCCTATTTGATTCCGCTAATGATGATCTCAATGGCACCTGGGATTCTGGGGATGGTACCCGATTTGAAGATGACTCCACTATGGGCTGTTATTCCGCTGGCGAATATCGTGTTACTCAGTCGAGATTTTCTACTTCACGATGCACAGCCACTCTTGGTTTTTGTGTCGGTGTTTTCAACTTTGTTTTATGGAATTGTCGCATTAAGTCTGGCGGCACGGATTTTTGGAACTGATACCATTCTCTATCAGAGCAATGCTTCCTGGACCGATTTACTCAAGCGATCAAAAAAGACGCATGCAGTGCCCGCCCTAAATAATGCCATACTTTGTCTGGCAGTACTATTTCCTGTGTTTATTCTCTCTGCATCATTTGTGAGCCGATTGGGCGAGATGTCGATATCGCAACGGTTGCTGATTTCGGGAACTCTTACATTCAGCCTGTTTCTTTTGATTCCACTCTTGTTCGCTCGAATGGGTGGTGTAAAACTTAAAAGCGGATTTCGTTGGTTTAGACCTCGAATTCTCTCTTGCCTGGGAGCCATTCTACTGGGCTTCACTCTCTGGCCATTTGCTTATGAAATCGAAATTCTCTCACTCAGTAATGAACGGATAGAGTCGCTTTCAAAATTGTTTGAGTCATTGAAACTGGAATTAGGGGCAGTCCCCCTGTGGGTCAAATTAATCTCTCTGGCCGTGTTACCTGCGGTTTGTGAAGAATTATTTTTTCGAGGTTATTTACTAAGCTCCCTCTTAAATCGTTTTTCCAGTACGCCTGCGATCCTGATCTCTGCATTTTTGTTTGCGTTATTTCATGTGATCGTGAGAGATTCATTATTTATCGAGCGATTTTTTCCCAGTTTTTTTATGGGACTGGCTCTGGGTTATGTGAACGTGCTTGCTCGCAGTGTGATTCCCGGGATCATGCTGCATATGATTCACAATGGACTGTTACTGACTCTCGCCAATTATCAGGATTATTTTTCCACTTGGAAAATCAATCTGGAAAATCAGAAGCACTTACCCATAGTCTGGCTGGGAAGTTCGTTACTGATCGTCATAATGGGGTTCTTCCTGATACGTGTGGGAAATAGCCGACAACCTGATGAAAGTCCTGATCTGTAATAGCATTGCTACTGAGTTCCCTCTCAAACCCAGGATCAATCAAGCATGGTTTCCTTCGTGAGTTAACTTGATTACGATATGGTTGCAGTGTTAATTACAACCGTTTCAATAAATTCTCTGGTGAAATCCCGACTGGTCGAGACAATAAACTGATGGGAGTCGTCGATGCCTCTGAAAATAGTCCTGCTTTTCTTGTTTTGTATCATTCCCGCTACAAATCTATTAGCCGCTCATCAGGAACACCCCAACATTGTTGTGATTCTTGCCGATGATTTTGGCGTTGGTGATATTCAGGCACACTACCCCAAAAACAAAATTCCCACACCTTATCTTGACCGCCTCGTGTCACAGGGGATGAGTTTTACTGATGCTCATAGTGGATCAGCTGTCTGCACGCCTACACGCTATGGATTATTGACAGGCCGATACAGTTGGCGGACACGTTTGCAGGAATGGGTGGTTGCCGCTTATGAGCCACCACTGATCACCAGAGACCGGCTTACTTTACCGGGATTACTTAAAAAACAGGGTTATCAGACGGCCTGCGTCGGAAAATGGCATCTGGGTTGGCAATGGGCCGGCCCGCAATCCAGTCGTATGATGGAGAAAAAAAACGGACAGTGGAAACTGCAATGGGATTTCAAAAAACCGATTAAAGGTGGACCGACTGAACGCGGGTTTGATTACTTCTTTGGGGTTGATCTTCCCAACCTTCCTCCATTTGCTTTTATTGAAAATGATCATGTTACGAGTCTTCCAACTGAAAAATTTCAGTTGGACCCCGGTGAAGGAATTGTCTTACCCAAAGGATTTGTTGGTGCACCCACAGCACCAGGTTGGAGGATGCAAAAGATTCTCCCAGAGATCACTAAACGTGCTGTTCGATATATTCATGATCAAGCAAAACAAGATGCACCGTTCTTCCTTTATTTTTCAATGACTTCACCACATGAACCAGTTGTGCCTTCGGAAAAATTTCGCGGTAAAAGTGGAATTGCTCCCATTGCAGACTTTGTGATGGAGACAGATTGGTCTGCCGGACAGATTATTCAGGCCGTCGATAAAGCGGGGATCGCCGATAACACGGTTGTTATTTTTACTGCGGATAATGGTCATTCACACTACACAGGGTGGAATGAATTAATCAAAGCAGGCCATCAGCCCAGTGGACCCTATCGTGGACACAAAGGGGATATCTGGGAAGGCGGACACCGAGTTCCACTTGTTGTGCGCTGGCCTGAAAAGGTTGGGGCAGGCACACGCAGTGACCAGATGGTCTGTCTGACAGACTTAATTGCTACGAACGCGGAAATTGTGGGAGTCGAATTACCCTCAATCGGAGCAGAGGACAGTATCAGTTTTCTTCCTTCTTTATTGAATCAGAAAAACGACAAACAGCGTACCTCACTCGTGAGCCATTCGAACCACGGCGAATTTGCCTACCGAAATGGTCCCTGGAAAATCGTTTTCAAAATGAGTGGTAAAAACCTTCAACAATCACGAGGAAAGCCAACGATAACGGAACTTTATAATTTGGATTCCGATATCAGCGAACAGAATGACTTGACCAGAAAACATCCGGAGGTTGTAAAGCAGATGACTGTCGATCTGCAAAAGTTAATTGATCAGGGTAGCAGTCGTTCGGGGCAAAAAGGCGCCAATGACACGAAAGTTCGATTCGATATCAGCCAGGAAGTACGTTGGGCACCTGCCTCATAACATTAATTATTAACAAGATGTATGGGGATTACTGAAAATATGATGTTATTCATCAGCTGCCTCAGTATCAGAATCGTCCGATGAAATCCGCGTTCCTCTTTTTAACGATTCGGTACCAAATCGGTTTGCAATCTGATCTTTTACCTCATCGAGGCGAGAATGTTTTTGCTGATCTGTTTCTTCAAAGAGAGAGCGTTGCTGTAATGCTCCTGTATCAAAGCCGGTGACTCCGACTCCGATTAGTCTGATTGATAATGCACGCTCAGGCAGTCGGTTTTTTAGTAGATGTAAAGCCGATTCTTCAATTTCATTTGTAATGTCAGTCGGATGATTTAAGGTGAGATCGCGAGTAAAGGTAGAGAAATCATCGTAGCGAATTTTGAGCTGAATGGTCTTGCCTCGCAGTTCGTTTTTGCGAAGTCGCCGGGCTACATCCTCTACCAGTTCGATCAATACCGTTTTTAGAACTTCGACATCGGTCACGTCTTGAGAAAATGTAGTCTCGCGTGAAATGGATTTTGCCTGTCGATCGGAAATGACGGACCGATCATCAATGCCCCGTGAGAGTTCCCACAAATGCTGGCCTTGCTCGCCAAATAACTCGCATAACAATTTCGCGTCAAGAGCCCGTAATTGTGCAATTGTTTGAACTCCCAGATTGGCAAAGCGTTTACTGGCAACTTTTCCAATACCCCATACGCGTGAAATGGGCAATGGATCAAGAAATTCGTGGATGCTGTCCGGCTCCACGATCACCATCCCATCCGGCTTCTCAGCGTCACTGGCGATTTTAGCCAGAAATTTATTGGGGGCCACCCCCACAGATGCAATCAAGTTTAATGACTCTTTTATTTCTTGTTTGATGGAGACGGCAATATCTGGACCGCTTCCAAATAATAATTGGCTGCCGGAAACATCCAGAAATGCCTCATCTAGTGAGAGGGGTTCAACCAGAGGAGTATACTTGCGAAAAATATTCTGAATGGAATGAGAGACCTCAGCATAGTCTTTCATTCGTACCGGAAAATAGTGAGCGTGAGGGCAGAGTTGACGCGCGGTTTTCATTGGCATGGCACTGTGCACACCATACTCGCGTGCTACATAATTGGCAGCTGAAACAACACCTCGATGTTCAGCTTGACCGCCAACAATAATCGGTCCCCTTTTTAATTCCGGGTGATCCCGTTCTTCAATCGACGCATAAAATGCATCCATATCAACGTGTAAGATCGTGCGCATTGGATCAATCGATTACTCAGCTGATTTAATTAACTTCGCTTACAAAGAGGTCGTTTACTTTTTTGTTGGTAGAGTGTACCGTTTGTGGTTGAGGAAGAACTGAACTATTCACTGTTTCACTATTCGAGAAATTCTATTTTGGGTTTCATATTAGCAGGAATCACATCAAATACGTACTGAAAAGAATAGAAAGCAAAACAGAGATAAAAGTCGCTTGATCTTTGCAATGCTGTTTCAAGGTCTACTATAATAGTCCGTTCACAATCAATCATCCTGCATCTGGATGATTCCATGAACTGGATCATCTTGCAATTATTTTTGTTGATAAGGAGTCTTCAGTGAGTAAACCTCATCAAAATCGTCGTGACTTTTTGAAAACATCAGCCGCTGTTGTGGCTGGCAGTAGTGTCCCTTTCTGGTTTGATATTGATCCTGCCAGTGCATACAAATTCAAGGCAGCCAATGATCGTCCTGTAGTAGGATGTATTGGAACAGGTAGTCGCTGGAATAGCGTTGGACCCAATGCAATGAAATATGGTGATGTAATTGCCGTATGTGATGTAGATGCCGCTCATGCGAATAAAGCCCACGATCGAGTGAAAGATATTCAGGGCAAAAAAGGGAATAATAAAAAAGTCGCTGTGTTCGAAGACTATCAGAAAGTTCTCGAAAATCCCGAAATCGATATTGTGACCATCGTCACGACCGATCATTGGCATACAAAAATTGCAATCGAAGCGATGAAAGCCGGTAAAGACGTTTATTGCGAAAAACCGCTGACTTTGACGATTGATGAAGGCAAGCAGATCATCAAGACGTTAAAAGAAACCGGTCGCGTTTTTCAAGTTGGTACGCAACAGCGCAGTGAAATGGGACAGCGTTTCCTGAACGCCGTAGCTGTTATTAAAGAAGGTCGGCTAGGCAAAATCACAGAAGTGGAATGTGTCATCGGTGGCATTGCTCCCAGTGGTCCTCTTCCGGTCGCTGACGTTCCTAAAACCTTGAATTGGGAAAAATGGCTTGGACAAGCACCAGTCACAGATTATCGCTGGAAAGCAGGCGAAGGCGAGAAGCCTAGAGCCAAAACACGCGGACATTACGAATTCCGCTGGTGGTATGAATATTCTGGGGGCAAAATGACCGACTGGGGCGCACATCATGTTGATATCGCTCAATGGGCAATCGGTATGGATCATTCCGGCCCCACCCAGGTCGTTCCCATTTCGGCAGTGCATCCGGTTCCTCTCAAGGACGGTATGCCTACCAAAGACGACGCTTATAACGTTGCTTCCAAGTTCGAAGTGCAGTGCGCTTTCCCGAACGAAGTAAAAATGACGATCAAAAGCGATGGGCGAAATGGAATTCTCTTTACAGGTACTGAAGGTCGGATGTTCGTCAGCCGTGGCGATTTAACTGGTAAACCAGTCGAAGACCTGAAGAATAACCCACTTTCCAGTGATACCATCAAGAAGCTCTACAAAGGGCGTCAGCCTGGCGATCACATGCGAAACTTCTATGAATGTGTCGATGCGCGGGAACAACCAATTTCCGATGTCATGACACACCATAGAGCAATTACGACCTGTCATTTGGCTAATATTGCTATTCGTCTGAATCGCTCACTGGAATGGGATCCCAAAACAGAGCAGATTATCGGCGATGACGATGCCAATCAGTGGCAGAGCCGCAAGCAGCGTAAAGGGTACGAAATTAACGCGTAGTCTAATTGCTTAATCTGTAAAAAACGATCAGCCTGAAGGAAGCCATTTCCTTCAGGCTGTTTTTGTTGCTCTGACTTAATACTCTACATCCAGAGGTGAATTCGTTCTTGTAATTCTGCTGGCAGGCGTTTTTTGATGGCATTCATCACCTGATTATCATGATACCGCGTACTGAAATGTGCGAGAATAATCAGTTCATTTTGAAATCGTTCTGCACGTTCGACTAGATCGTCAAGGTGCATATGGCCAAATTTATGGATCTTCTCCCGCCGATGATCGGGACGATAAAACGTCATCTCCGTAATCAGTACTTTGGATTCATAGGCGGTTTCGAAACGATCCAGGCCAGCAGGAGCGGTATCTCCTGTATAACAAACGAGAGGCACGCGAATTTCTTCGCTGACTTCGGTTCCGGCAACTCGCGCATCACGGATTTCCGATTCTGGCTTGCCGATGAATTCTGGTTTCAGTTTTTTGCGGCAGTCCCAGACCTGGAAACCCAAAGAGGGAACTGTGTGTTTGGTTCGAAAAGCAGTTACGGCATGTTCGCGTGAAAGCTGGATATCTTCCCCATCCTTCAAGCCAACCAGATCACATTCCATGCGACCACGATCCAGTTTCTGCCAGCTTTTCAGCATATTCCAGACTGGGTCGATGACTTCTTCAGGCATATAAATCGTGGGCGGACTCATTTTCATCATACGTCTGCGGGCAACATATGCGGGTAATGCTGCCATATGATCAAGGTGGGCATGCGAAATAAAAAATACTGAAGTGCCCATAAATGACCAGGGGCTGGCACCCATGTCGAAGCCCAGTTTGAGTTCAGGAATTCTCCAGTAACTCTGAACGGCGGCACGTGAATACCCCTCGATAGTAAGTCCTTTGTATTTCAGGGTTTGGAGAGGTAAGTTTTCAAGCATGGAAATATTACGATTGGTGGATTAGAAATGTTAGTTTTCTCGAGTAAGCCAGATTAACTCAATTTATCTGACTTACCAATAAATACACCGCCGGAAATCGAAGAACAGTTCGAGATTCGGCGGTGTGATTGTTGTAAAGATGAAATTTCTAAAAGTGAGACACTTATTTGACCGCTATGGATCGGCCCGTCTGGATACTTTTTGCTTCCGCATAGCAGATTTTCAGAGCATCTCTGGCCAGTGCACCGGACAAGGCTTCTGGTTCGTTACCTGACCGAATCGCGTCCACTGCTGCTTGAATTTCCAGAGTAAATGCAGCACACCAGGCATCTCCCCCTTTTAATTTTGGATGTTGTAATTGACCTTTTTTGGTGATTAGTGTGAGCGGCTGGCTGACGACCCATTCTTTATTCTTACCTACTCCCATTGTTCCTGCACCAAATAGGACGGTCGCGTTTTCGAAGTAGAGTTCGTAGCCGTGCGCAAATTCCAAACCACGTGCCGCTATGCCTCCGCTGACACAGCTGATCGCCAGATTCGGATCTTCGAATTCATAGACGGTATGAACATGGTTTACATAGCCTTTGTTTTCGATGCCACGTGAAGTCACTTTTCGAGGAACTCCACACATCAGGCTGATCAAATGGTTGTCATGGATGTGCAAATCCACCCCCCAGCCTCCTAACTTCTGAAAATCTTCAATATTTTCAGACCATTTGGGAGGTGCCATGACTCGTCGAAAATGAGCAGCTAAAAGTTTGCCATATTTGTTACTCTGAACGCATTCTACAGCAAATTGAAATTCAGGAAAGAAGGGAAGTACCTGTGCTACCATGAACTGTACCCCTGCCTTCTCTGCAGTTTTTACCATTTTGTTTGCCGCTTTGAGATCCAGGGCAATTGGCTTTTCCACAAGCGTATGTTTGCCGGCTCGGATAGAATCCAGGGCTACCTTCTCGTGCATCTGGGTGGGCAGGCATATGTCAACCAGATCGATATCCGGGTCAGCTAAAAGGTCGTGATAGTCGGCGTATTGTTTGACTTTAGATAAATCAACCTGACCACCTCGAGGACCAAAATTTCCTTCAATCGTGCTCCAGTCGCCCGCTAGTTTTTTGGGATCTCGGGTTGAAATGGCAGTGACTTTGGCGCCTTTGAGTTTCTTGGCTCCCTCGTAATGAGCCATTCCCATGAAACCAATACCGATAATTCCGATTCGAACCATAATATTTCCCCGTTAATGAGGCTGATCTTTTGGGTTGGTAAATACTGTTGCTAAAGACTGACGATCCGTGCTGAAATCGTCAAGCGGTTGCCAACAGGTTTTCACGCTTCTTTTTCTATCTTCTGCGAATTCCATGCGTCTTTGGCACTCATCGGAATTTGAAATGGTCAGTTCCAACTTAATCGGTGCGCTGTTGTGATTCAGCGAACCGGTTTCCGGTATACTGGAAAGGCGATATTCTCTTCGTTTTGTGAGGCAACTTTGAACTGAAAAACCTCGCTAGAACCAACGCTTCATGTGGTCAGCAAGCCCGGTTGCTGCCTGTTTTTTATGCAACACTCAGGCTGCCTGAATTTTGTGCAATAAAATGGGGTAAATATGTCGGGCAGGGCGGCGTTTATGTGGTTGCAGGTTGCGGGTTTATATTTTTAGGTCTGGGCTAGACACGTTAATCCAAAAGGTGTTATCATACTGATGTCGACATCGTAGTGATGGCAGTTGTCGAGGAAATAGAGATTGTTTTCAGTAAACTGCCTAAATGAGTACTCTTGAATTACCCTCATCCTACAATTTGGCTTCAACCTTTCTGGAAAGGTTACAGGGAAGTATGAGGGAACAGATAACGAAGGATTCGAAAAGAAATGCTTGTATTATCACGTAAGCCCGGCGAACGAATTCGGATTGGCGATGACGTAACCTTGACGGTTGTTCGAATTGGCCCCAATTCAGTCAGACTAGGCATTGATGCTCCACGGAGCATGAGTATCGTCCGAGAAGAGTTGTGTATTGACTTTTCCGATCTTCCAGAGGCTGGTCAATGTAAAGAAGGTGCCTCCTCGCCTTAATGCGAACTGCCTTTCCTGGTTTCCGTCTCAAGTTTTCTTGATCGGACGATTGTCGATAAAAATTCGTTTCTAATTCATGATTGCATATTTCGATATTAGAAGCCCGTACAATGTGTGCTGATTCCCACGATTCGGATTTTTCAGCAGCCACAGTCTGTTTGCATGCTATTTTTCAGGGGCATGTACAGGGCGTTGGTTTTCGCTATCGTACTGCAAGGCTTGTCAGGCAGCATCCTATTAGTGGCTTTGTCAAAAATTTGTCAGACGGGACTGTTGAACTGATGGTCCAGGCGAGTGACAAATCGATTCTGGACGAATTTTTTGATGAAATGATGCTGACTTTTGCAACAAATGTAACAGATGTATCGATTCAGGAAGCCGCTCCCGATCCAAACTGTTTGAACTTTTCAATCAAACGCTAACTCTAAGCAGCTAAGCAAGTTTGAATTGAATTGAATCGAATCTGGCAAGTTATAGCGGACGTTCATACCAGATTAGGGAAATCATGTTCTGAATTGCTCCGTATTCTTTACTTTGATCACCTTTTCGCGGTAAAGTAACTAGAGTCTGGAGCCAAAGGCCTCTTTTTCCGAACATAAATGGTTTGTTTTTCAGAACTTTAAAAAATAAAACCAACATTCGGAGCAGCTTGCTCCGTACTACCATCGAATGATTATGCGCCGCTAATGGCACACATATATTATGTAAATTTATTCTTTAGTTCATAAAACTTCTTGATCGGTGAATATTACAATGGAAAGCCTCTTGGTTTTTTCTGCAGAAAATACTGACTTGACGGTGCAATGGTGGATTACCGGAATTGGTGTCCTGATATATTTTGTGATTCTATTTGGAGTGGTTTCTTATTCACAGGCAGGAGTGATTGCCAAAGCCACTACGAAAGAGGCGATTCGCCAACCAGTCTTCATGTTGCTAATGGCATTGGGTCTGGTTCTGCTGCTGCTCAACACATTTCTCCCGTTCTTTTCGATGGGCGATGATGTAAAAATGCTGATGGACTGCGGCTTAGCCACGATTTTGATATGCAGTCTGTTGCTTGCGGTCTGGTCTGCCAGCACAAGTATCGCAGATGAAATTGAAGGTAAGACGGCCATGACATTGCTGTCGAAGCCGATCAATCGTCGTCAATTTATAGTCGGAAAATACCTAGGCATTCTAAAAGCCGTTGTCTGGTTGATGCTCCCGATGGTGATTACCTTCCTGTTACTTGTTTATTTCAAGGTAGGTTATGATGCGCGGGAAGCTTCCAAAGATGTTCCCAGCCATGCAGAAAAAATGGCAGCTGTCTGGCTGATTCTTCCGGGTATTCTTCTGATTTATATGGAAGTTGCTATCCTGACTGCAATCAGTGTCGCCATTTCAACCCGTCTGCCGATGATGGTGAATATGATTATCTGCTTTGGGGTCTACATCATAGGCCACCTGACACCGAATCTGGTTCAGGCCAAAACAGAAGGGCTGGAGTTTGTGAAGTTCACAGGACAGTTGATCGCCACAGTTCTGCCCAACCTGGATAATTTTAATATGTCACCAGCGGTTGCAACAGGAACAGTGGTTCCACCAATCTATATCGGTTATTCGGCTTTAAGCTGTCTGCTTTATTCCGGAATCGCGATTCTGGTTGCCTTTATCCTTTTTGAAGACCGTGACCTTGCCTGAGCAACGTGGGGCAGGTTGCATTTATCAATCATTTAAACAGATTCGGTGGGTCCTGTGTCAAATCGTCAGCCCAACGCCTTCCACCGCGCATTTCCTGCGCGGGAATTCTTTCGGGGTTCCGCCAGGTCAGTCTTGATCTGGTCTCTAGTAAATGGTCTGTTACTTGCGTTATTGGTGGTTAATTTATTTCTGATGGTTGACTTACTCAGCCATCGAGGCAGGATCACCGTTCACGGAAAACAGAATGTCCTGAGAATTCAGGAATTGAGAAATGTTCCGCCGCTTGTGATTGCTTCGGATCAAGCGAAGTCAGAAAAGACTCCCGAAATATCCGATAAGGAGCCAGCAGAAAAAAAATCGGAACCGAGTGTGGATAATGCGAAATCTGCAGAACCCATTCAAATCGTTTCAGATACTCTTGTTCTGACTGATTCCGGAATCCTGCCTTCTTTGTGGTGGTTACATTCGAAATTTCCTTCGAATGTATTGAACCGACTCTACCAGCGTTTTCCTGTTCTTCAGGAAAATCAGTCTGCCTTTTTTTCACTCATTTTCGTAGCACTGATACTTTCCTTCATCCGTATGATGATTCGCTGGAGAGTCAGGCAACGCAGTTTGAAAATTTCTCAGCATGTTTCTATGACGTTACGAAATATGATCCATCGTCAGGCACTGCGACTGGGGCCTGGTGATTTATCAGGTAGAGAAACGGACGAGACCTTTTCTTTATTCACCAAAGATGTTGGGGTAGTGCAAAATGGTGTTTTTCAGTGGGTCTATAGACTTTCTCAACATGCTTCCACACTGTTGATTCTACTGTTTTTTACGATTTCAGTTGACTGGAGATTAACACTCCAGTGTATGATTCCACTAACAGCTGCTTGGTATTTTTTACAGCAACATCGAAAAGATTATGAATTTCAACATGCTCGAACGTTAATATCTATTGAAACCGAGTTGGCTTTGCTGGCAGAAAATGTCCGCAGCACGCGATTGGTTCGAGGGTATGGCATGGAAACATCAGAGCATGCACATTTTCAGCAACATCTCGAAAAATATACCGAACATATTGAAAAGTTGAAACGCGTTGAAGGCTGGGGGCATCGCATTGCCCGTATACTCGCAGTTTTTTGTTCGTGTCTTGTGTTGTTCCTTGTGGGTTATAAGGTGTTAGTGAATCCAGCAAGCCTGCCATTTTCAGCCGCGGTATTAATTGTTGTCATATTCGCTTTTTTTTATATTCCGGTCAATGGTCTCTATGGACTCATCAAGATTCGCTCAGAAGCCAATATTGCTGCCAGTTCTATTTATCGTTATCTCAGCAAGATCCCAGAAGTCAGTCAGGCAGTGGGTGCCAAGTTTTTAGAGCCTCTCTCACAATCGTTACAGTTTGAGAATGTCAGCTACAATCTCTCTGGGCAGAATTCAAAAATTCTGAATGGATTTGATTTAAAAATTCCTGCAGGAATCAGCATGGCTTTTGTTTCACTAGAAGAACTTGCGCCACGCGCGGTAACCTATCTGATTCCGCGGTTTATAGAGCCAAAGTCGGGACGCATCTTAATGGATGGGGAGGATACTGCCTGGGTGACCTTGGAATCATTGAGGGCTGAAGCTATTTATGTGAGTGGAAACGACCCCAGTCTGACGGGAAGCGTCAAAGAGAATATTCAGTGTGGTGATGAACGATATTCATTGCAGGAAATAATTGCTGCTTCAAAAGAATCGCACGCTCACCAATTCATTCAGAATTTGTCTCAAGGATACGAGACTGTACTGGGGCAACATGGTGAAGAATTGACGACAGGTGAAAAATTCCGTTTGGGTCTGGCTCGAGCATTATTAAGGAACCCGGCTTTAATGATCATTGAAGAGCCAGAGGGAGTGCTCGATGATGATACGAAAACTCTTCTGGAAGATGCTTATGCACGGATTTTTCAAAACCGTACGATCCTCATGGTGCCTACACGAATTACGACACTTCGTCGGGTAGATCAGGTTGTCTTGATCCATGAGGGAAAAGTGGAAGCAGTTGACAGTCAGTCGAATCTCTTAAAGAAATCCGCCTTGTATCGACATTGGGAGTATACGCGGTTTAATCAGTTCCGACACTCTCAGGAACCCGCGAGCGAACGTTGAACTAAAGAAATATTCATGGAAATACTTCACTCTCCTGTTGTCGAGCATGCAATACGGTTAGCCGCTGTTGCTCATAAATCACAAAAAAGAAAGTCTTCTGGAGTCCCTTATATAGCTCATCCTATGAGTGTCTGCCTGATCTTAATGAAGGCCGGATTTCATGATGACACAATTCTTGCTGCTGCGGTTCTACACGATGTCGTCGAAGATACCGACCTGACAATCGAACAACTGACAGAAGAGTTTTCCGATGAAGTGATTCAATATGTCAAAGAAATGACAGAGGAAAAAGAAACCAGCCAGGGTGAAAAACGAAGTTGGCATGACCGAAAACAGGATCATATTGAGGTCATGCAACAAGCGACTCTGGGAGCACGGGCGATAGAATTAGCTGATAAACTGCATAATCTGGAAGCCATGCTTTTTGACTTGCAGACAGAAGACAAGCACGATTTCTGGGGGCACTTTGGTGCCAGTTCGGAAGAGATTGTACAATATTATCAATCCATGATTGAGGCCGCTGGTCAGTCTGATCAACAATTAGAATTGCTGGTCAACAATTGTAACGCTAGACTCACTGAATTGAAAAAATATCTTAGTTAAACTTGGGCCGGTTCTATCACACTATGGGGTTGTGTAATTACTTGAATAGAATGCATTTCATAAACTGGATTCACTATTGGTTCCAGAAACTATTGCCGGTTGTTAGTCGATTGAATAAAGTTTGCGATTAATGACACTGCTTTGAAATTCTGTCAGCCAGCTCAGATTTCTCGACCGGTTCTGATCATAATGTGTGGTTCAAGACGTGCAGTTTATTCTTAATGACATTTTTGAGTGAAAGTTAAGTAGATGATTGGACAGCAAAAGAAAGAGCATTCAGACTGGTCTCTTTGGTTGTGGGAAAATTGGATTGGCCTGTTTCTGGTTCTGTTCTTATTAATTGCAGTCATTGTTGGAGGGGCGGTCTTCCTGGATTACCGTCTTGCAAAAATTGAAGACCGACTTCAATATGTGCCGCCACGGAGCTATCAACCTCCTGAGTTGACTGAATATCAGGCGGAAAATATTTCGCTTGACAAACTCTCTACTCGGCAATTGGTCTATGTACCCTCCTATTCACATATTTACTATCACGGTGGGGCACCGTTGCTGCTTGAGACGACGCTTAGTATTCGTAATATAGATCAAAGTCATTCGATTTACTTGAACTCGATTGAGTATTTTAACACGCAAGGTAAGCTGGTTAAAAAGTACCTAGATCAAACAATCAAATTAGCACCTTTTCAAACAATTGAATTCTTAGTAGAAGATCGTGATAGTTCAGGAGGATCGGGAGCTAACTTCCTCGTTGAATGGGGGGCAGAGATCGAGGTCGATAAACCCCTGATTGAAACAGTGATGGTAGGAGTGTCCGGTTCGCAGGCGATTAGTTTTAGTCGATCAGGGGTTGGTATTTCTTCCGTAAAGCAAAAAAGCGAAAATGCAAATTAATGTAAGATGAGGATTCCTGAGAAATTATCTCACCTTTGCGAACCAATGTAGTGATTTAAAACACAATTCAGATATACGACTGAAAGAAAAACAAATGCTTCGATTATCCCTGATATTCTTCATGGCCATGATTCTGTTGTTGGGGAGCAGGCAATTGAAGTCAGCGCAACCGAATGTGCTTGTCATTATGGCGGATGACCTGGGCTATGGTGATGTTTCCTGTTACGGTGCGACTGCGCTAAAGACGCCACACATTGACAAGCTGGCTGCAGAGGGGCTGCGTTTTACAAGCGGATACTGCTCGGCGTCCACATGCACGCCAACGCGTTATTCGATGTTGACAGGGACTTATGCCTTTCGTGGTGAACGTACTGGTATTGCACCACCCAATGCGCCTGCGATTATTAAACCGGGTACTGAAACCATTGCTTCAATTCTGAAGCATGCCGGTTATGCTACTGGAGTCATCGGCAAATGGCATCTTGGGCTTGGCGATGAAGGGGGGCCCGACTGGAATGGACAACTGAAGCCAGGACCACTCGAAATAGGATTCGATACTTGCTTCCTGTTACCGACCACCAATGATCGTGTCCCTCAGGTTTATGTTCAGGATCACCGTGTTCTAAATCTCGACCCCGCTGACCCGTTATGGGTGGGGACAAAAAAACCAAGCCCTGATCATCCCACAGGGAAAACTCATCGTCATACACTGAAAATGGATTGGTCTCACGGGCACAACTCGACAATTCACAACGGGATAAGCAGGATTGGCTTCTATACCGGCGGTCATGCAGCGCGCTTCCGCGATGAAGACCTCGCGGATAAATGGGTTGAGCAGTCTAACGAATTTATTGAAAAACACAAATCTGAACCATTCTTTCTCTTCTTTTCATCACACGACATCCACGTTCCGCGCATCCCGCACGAACGATTCCAGGGAAAGACCTCACTCGGATTTAGAGGCGATTCTATCATTCAGCTCGACTGGTGCGTCGGCGAATTAATGAAGACGCTCGAACGTTTGGAGTTGGCAGAGAAGACACTCGTTGTCTTCTGTTCTGATAACGGTCCGGTACTCGATGATGGATATAAAGACGGAGCCATTGAAAAGATCGGCAAGCACCGCGCTGCGGGCCCCTATTCAGGCGGCAAATACAGTGTCTATGAAGGGGGGACACGAACTCCATTTATCACACGCTGGAAAGGTCGCATTGAACCAGGTCTGAGTGACGAATTAGTCTGTACCATTGATCTGGCAGCCAGTCTTGCCGCCCTCACAAAACAAAATCTGCCAAAACAAAGCTGCCTTGACAGCTTCAATGTTTTGGAAGCCTTGTTGGGTGATGATAATGCCAAAGGCCGCGATCACATCGTACAACAGAATAATGGTAACAACGGAACTTACGCCCTAAGAACTGGCAAATGGAAACTGCATCGTTACGACAGAAAGACTGCGCGAAATGTAGTTGTTGAAACTCAGCTTGCCAATACCAAAGTGCCTAAGTATCAGCTTTTCAATCTTTCAGATGATCCCGCCGAAAAGAGAGATGTGTCTGAAAAGCATACTGAGGTAATGAGTCGACTTAAAAAACAACTTGCCAAAATCATAGAGCAGGGAAGCAGCCGTCCCGGTTCAAAATCTACATCACAAAAATAATCACTGTGCAAGCCGAGCAGGAATGAATTGTAGCAGACTATCTGATTGACCCTTTAAAAAAGCGATGGTTTCATTTGCGAGTTGAGTTCATTCCAGCGTGCTTGTAGCTCATTTAGCTTTTCTTTCTCCTGGGTGGCAAGGTTTCGTTCCTCAACGAGATCATTGGCGATGTTAAAAAGTTCCCATGTGGAGCTTTTGTGATTTCTGTGCATATTGACAATCTTCCAGTCACCACTTCTCAGTGCGGCTTTGTTACCTTGTCGCCAGAAAAGCTCCTCATGAGGAGACCCTGTTTTCTCATTTAGCAAGTAGGGCATCAGATTGCGACCATCAATGTTTTCAGGCAAGGCTGCACCCGCCAGTACTGCTGAAGTACTGAAGAGATCCATGCTACTCACTGAGCGATGGAACGTCTGGTTTGGCTTCAATGTGCCAGTCCAACGCATCATGAACGGTATCCGTAATCCGCCCTCGTACATCGTTCCTTTGCCACCACGGAGGGGAAGGTTGCTGGATGTCAGTTCGCGAGTGGGACCACCGTTATCACTGAGGAAAATTACAAGAGTCTTTTTATCAAGTTGTGCATCTTTTACTTGCTTAAGGATTGTGCCGACGCTTTCGTCTAATGATACCAGCATCGCAGCAAAAATCCGTCGATGAATATCCTCGATATGCTTGAATCGCTGCATGTCTTTGAGTTTGCCCTGTAACGGACTGTGAACTGCATTGTAAGCAAGATATAGAAAGAATGGCTTGTCACTATGGCGATCGATAAAACTGACAGCCTCGCGAGTGAAGGCGTCGGTCAAGTATTCAGTTTCGACGACTGGCTGTCCGCCACGAATGATGGGGTTATTCGCGTCATAATCTGGTTCGTTGTGCCCCATATGCGTTGAATAAATTAGATGATTGCTTATCCAACGTCCCTTACCACCTCCGGGAATTGTCTTGCGGCGTAACATTGTGGTGACGCCTTGGTAAGGTGGTGGGACGAAGTAATGGCCTTCATGTACAAAGCCGAAAAATTCATCAAAGCCGTGACGGAAAGGATGATAATCAGCCGCGCCACCCAGATGCCACTTTCCAATCAGTCCTGTTGTATAGCCTTGATCGTGTAGCAATTCCGCGATGGTCTGTTCCTTTGGAGGCAGGCCTGTACCCAGATCTTCATTTCGAGCACCGATCGGGTTGAACTCGTAACCAAAGCGGGTGGGGATCTTACCCGTCAGTAAGCCCGCACGCGACGGACTACAATTCGGCGCGGTCACGTATGCTTGAGTGAAGCGGATTCCTGCATTTGCAATTGAATCGATATGAGGAGTTGGGATTTGTGGGTTCCCCTGACATCCCAACTCGCCGTAACCAAGATCGTCTGCCATTAATATGATAATGTTAGGCTGGTCAGCCGCTTGTACGAGAACAGTAAAAATAATAGAAAAGAAAAAGAGTGAGAGTAATTTGATTGAATACATGATTTATCCGGACTCGATTAAATAAAGCAATGAAATCGTTGAATACGTCACTTTAGTGCTCATAATGTTTGGGAGCGTTTTATTGGTGTGATAAGACTACTATAAAATGATTGTAATCTTTACTGGGAATACTATCCATAAAGCTCAACAATACCCGCGTGGGTTTCCGCTGTCGATCGTAGTACACAGTACTCGATCTTCCGAAGTGATTATTGCTCACAACAGTGGCTGGAGGGACTATGCAATACAGCGTATAATTGTATCCAGTGTAAGTATTGAATTCGTTTCAACGCAAATTTACTCTATTCCGAGCCAGGCTACTTTTCAAAAGTAGTGGCTCGCTTCAATAATTCTTGTTTATGCTTGGGTTTGATAAATGCCTATATTAGGAGCACATCAGTCGATCGCTGGTGGATATTATAAAGCCGTGAATACCGCAGCCCAGTTCGAAATGGATTGTGTGCAGATTTTTACCAAGAACAATAATCAATGGCGGGCAAAACCATTGACGGACAAAGATGTTAGTCTGTTTAAGGAGCGACTGGCTGAAACGGGGGTTGGGCATCCCTGTTCTCATATGAGCTACCTGATCAACCTGGCGAGCCCCAAAGATGAGTTGTGGGACAAATCGATTGCCTCAGTGGTAATCGAATTAGAAAGGGCTGAAGCATTGGGACTGGAGGGAGCTGTGATGCATCCCGGCAGTTTTGTCACTTCAAGTGAACAGGAAGGGTTGGATCGAATTGTAGCTGCCATCGATCTGATTCATCAGCAGACTGAGGATTTCGCCACACAAATTTGGCTGGAAACGACGGCGGGGCAGGGATCGAATCTGGGTTTTCGTTTTGAGCAGCTTGCATATCTTCTGGAACAGGTCAAAGAGGGACAGCGGTTAGGGATTTGTGTTGACACATGTCACATTTTTGCCGCGGGTTACCCATTAATAAAAAAATCAGAATATGCATCAACGATGGCAGAATTAGACAATGTAATTGGCTTCGAAAACGTGCGCGCATTTCACATTAACGATAGTAAATGTGAGTTTGGTAGTCGCAAAGATCGGCATGAAAATATTGGTCGAGGGTGCTTGGGTTTGGAGCCGTTTCGGCATCTTCTGAATGATTCGACGTTTCAGGATCGGCCAATGTATCTGGAAACACCGAAAGATGAAGAAGATGGTGTTCCGCTGGATCAAATCAACATGGAAACCTTACGAAAGCTCTATCAGGGCTGATATTTTCCTAAAGACTACTAAAATCCTCAATACCCTCTCATGCTATCAAAATAGCCTCGTCGATATATGAATACAGGCAATTGGTCGAGCGTGGTTGCGCCGGATTAATTTGCTCTTCAAGACCTCAGCCACCCATTGAGGTTACTTCCCGCGACCCAGACAGAGAACAGGATTTGTGGTTGTGAAGATCGGTCTGTTAAAACGAAACCTGATAACGGTTTATTCGTTAGTAGTGATTCTCACTTGTTTGCTTGTGGGGTGCCTACGTCAACCAGGAGAAGTCATTTCTCAATCCGATAAAAATTCAAAAGATGCTCTGCTCTCTTCCAAAACCAGTTCCAGCTTTAACTATTTTGATTCGAAAAAGAAATATTCTTCAACTCAAGCTGTCGTAAATGGCAAAGTTGATGAATTTACCCCAGTCATCAAGCAAGTCGGGCATCAGGAAGAAAAACCAGGACGCGTCAAGATTTCAGGTGATTCGGTTTCAAAATTTGAGAACGCTGTAGAGAACTCGCAAAAAAATCCTGGGAAAACACTCAGAAAACGACCCGAGAGCTGGCGCTCTAAATCATTGATAGAATCAGCAAAGAGGTATCAGTCGAAAGTTGCAAAATCATATCATCAGAAATCAGATAGAATCAAGGTCGCATCCAGTTCGATGGTCCAGGAGATTTCTAACGGTATCCAACAGATTGCAAAAACGGTTTCATCTCCTCCAAAACAGAGCCAAATTGAAAGCAAAAACTCAAATACCAAATCTTCTGTGGC
This sequence comes from Planctomycetota bacterium, assembly GCA_022600195.1. GTDB lineage: Bacteria > Planctomycetota > Planctomycetia > Planctomycetales > Planctomycetaceae > Gimesia. The sequence continues at coordinate 35,756 of JAHZKX010000076.1, read as the reverse complement.
AGATCAGTTTCGAACTCAAGAGTTAAGCCGCTACTATGATCAGGCAGATCGTCAAGATGCCCACTCTCAAATCTCACAACTTGGGAAAGACCTGAAACGTGATCTGGAACAGGCAAAGCCAACATTAGTTGATGTGGATCATGACAATCGTCGATTGCAAATTAATACTATCATGGAGCGTGCCAGGCAGGAATTAGTACGCAAAAACTATGAGTATGCTCTCTTTTTAGCAGAGCAGGCTATGGAGTCGAGTTACCGCGGACATGTTGCTTTTGGACCTGAAGAGGAATCACCCCAAAAATTAATGCAACATATCAAGAGCATCGCCTCTGGTCGCCGGGATACAGAAGTGAAGCCAATTGAACATACAAAGTCCAAAGTTCAATCTAATGGAGGTCAATCTGTACAAAACTTTCATTTTTCACCTTCAACTGTTCATCCATTAAAAAAACGTCCGGTGGCAAAACCCACTAAAAGAAGTCCACTACCTGGAAACGCATCCGCACCGAATCAGGAATTGCCGATAATCACACCCCGAGATTTGGGAATACAGAGGCAGAGAAATTCAATTCTACCAGGTCATTCCAGGACTCAGGAACCGCATGCTCCTTCCCATGGGATTTCACTGGAACCCCCCGCATTTGATCAGCAGCCTGAAGAACAAATGGAATTTCCTGTACCTGATAAAACTCAGCCACAGAAATCAAACCCCGCCCTGCATCCAGATCTAAAACCAAATCCAAATACGTTTACCGATGAGACGCCTGCCAGAATCAGGATCAGTGGTCCCGAACCGGTTCAGCAGGAATCAGAAAAAGAGGTTAAGAAGTCGACGTCACCCGGTCCCAAATTGATGCTGCCTAAACTACCTTCCGTGCCTCAGGACCTTACGTCTCAAGCTGGACAGAATCAGACACATCAAAATTTGATGCTCAATCAATCCGGAAAGCATCAGAAGACCCAAACGGCTCCTGTAAAATTTCGATCAAAAAAACAGGAAGACGTGAAGAATGAACAATCGACTCTTGTAGATCAAAAAATTGCGAGGGAGCAAGAAAACGGACGAGCAATAAAATCAACTTTGACGTTAGATGAAATTGAATGGGATCTGGAGGAGAAGCGTCAGCCACAGCCAAAGAGCAGTTGGTGGGGTATGTCTACAGTCCTGTTAATGGTGGGTGGGGTGATCATTCTGCTACTGCTAACGATCATTGTCGTTCTGTTAAGACGGAGTAATTCACCGTCCTGAATTATCAGTTCAGTACCAGCCTGAAGGATCTGTCTGATTAATTTTCCGGTTTGGTTACAAATTCTCCCCCGCTGATGAACATTCCGTTCTCACACGGCGTGCACCACATGATGTTCACGCGGTATTCAAATTCCCGAGTCTCACTGGCGAGTTTTACAATGACCTCACCGGGATTCAACATGCCTTTGTGCAGTAGTCCGAGACCCTGACGGCTAATTTCCCGTGTCATGGCAGAAATGGTATTGCCACGAGATGTTTTCACTTCTGCGGGAACCGATAACTCAAGGCGGTCCACATTTCTCAGATTGACAGCGTCATTATTACCAAAACTTTCCAATACGTGTTTAAGGTCATCCATTGATGGACGACTCCACGGGGTCTCTTCCATTGAAATTACTCCTGATCTGGCTGTCATTACGGTAAGGATTTTTGGTTTCTCATTCAAACCTGATACTGAAATATAGGATATAAAAATATTCCCGGATTCATTTTACTTTCAGATTGCAGATGATGAGGTGTTTTTTGCCTGTGAACATTTCGTTATTTGATAAGCCAGACTGTTTCTGCACTGATACATGTTAAACGCTAACAATTATAACGTCCGACCAAGTAACAGAATTTTATGAGTTGCTAGGAGTTGTAACGATTATTCACCCCTTGATGGTGCGTATTGTATCAATCATTCCTAAGACTCCAGCAAATTCTGCTATAACGTTTGTTGTTTATAAAATCCTCATGACCTCATGCACAAAACTGGTTCGATATGAGTTTGGGGTGATCTCAATAATCATAGTCCAAGATTGTTCAATCAGACCAACCTTTCATTATCGCAACTAGATTTGGTTTCTCTCTCTAGATTTCTTTGAAGAGAGAATTTGAACAGGCACAAGCAAGAGAAACAGATTGATCTAACAACTCTTATGATGATCTCTTCTTTTTACAAAAAATATAGCAGGCAACTAATCTGGGGTGTCTTTTGTACGCTACCAATTCTGACATTTCTGGCAGAGTTGCTGCCCTCAAATAATGACATTGAAACCTGGCTGCCGAGTGATTCTGATGTCCGAATCGTTTACGATCGTTTTAAAGCAGAATTCGGAGCAGAAGAAGTCATATTGGTTGCATTGCAGGATGGGCTCAATCAACCCTTGCTGGTCGAAGCGACCGCTGGCCGGATTGAAACATTACCCACGGTCCGTCAGTGCTGGACTCCACAACGGCTCAAACATATTCTAAATGAACTCAAAGTCGAACCAGAGCAAATTGAGTATCGTTTGAATGGCCTGCTGATGAATTCTGAAAAGAATGTCGCGGGCATTCTTGTATTACTTTCCGATGAAGGGATTAAAAATCGTGCGGGAACGGTCGCGGGGATTCGCGAGAAGCTCGAATATAATCAGTTGACAGGAAAAGAAGTTCAACTGGCAGGAGCCCCCGTTGTTGTTGCCGAACTGGATCGTCTGGGAAGTCAGAAAAACAATAAAAAATTCTTTATCATCACCCTGCTGATCAGTCTGGTATTATTATATTACTCTTTCAGGGAATGGAAGAAAACTCTTGCCACTCTTGGTCTGACCATTTGGGCCATTAATCTGACAACGGCGTTGATCTATCTGGGGGGAGGTGAAATGAATTTCATCTTGGGTGCCCTGTCAGTGATGGTAATGGTTTTTACCTTGGCGATTTCCATTCACGTACATCACTATGTTGCCAGTTGTATTGACGAAGATGATCCCTTGATTGCCGCTTTGCGGATCGCCTGGAAGCCCTGCTGTCTGGCAACTCTGACGACGACGATTGGTCTGTTTTCTCTGACAGTCAGCGAAATAGGGCCGGTCATTCAATTTGGTTACGCAGCCTCGATTGGAACTTTTGTTTCCTTGATTACGGGTCTGGGGCTTACACCAGCAGTCTTAACTCTTTGGCCCATTGATCCAAAAACAGTGCATGCTGGGGAACAACGCTGGGACTTTCGGCGGTGTGCGAACTGGCTCATTGATCACTCTGGTCGAGTTTCAATTGCGACTATCATTCTTGTGATGATAACTGGTATCGGACTCTTCAGTCTCAAAACAAAAATCGATCCACTCGATTTTCTACCGTCAGATGGAAGAGTCATTCAGGACGTTCGCTCTGTTCAGAATAACTTGACCGAATTGGACTCAGTTGAAGCCATCATCGATTTTGGTGACGAAGAGATTCCTTTTATCAAAAAAATCGATCGAGTACGCCAAGTGGAAAATACGATCAAACAGCACTCAGCGGTCAGACATACTATGTCTCTGGCCAGTTTTTTTCCAAAACAGTTTCCAGAGAGTCCTTTTGAGACTGCCCGTTTATTATCACATGCACAATCTGCACATGGGAAAAATGATTTTGTCTCCGATGGCGATCGTTTGTGGAGAATTTCAGCAAGAATTCACAGCAATGCAGATATGCCTCAGGATCAAGTCTATGACGAGTTGACTGCGTTGATTGATGATCCTAATATCATTCTGACCGGTGTCGCTCCCTTATTGAGACGGGCCCAAAGTCAGATATTTATTGGATTTTGGGAAAGCTTTTCGATGGCATTTCTCATCATTACCGTAGTCATGATTATTTCATTGCGATCCATCAAAGCTGGTTTAGTCGCAATGGTCCCCAATCTGACGCCGATTTGTATCGTCTTCGGCATCCTCGGCTGGTTTCAAATTCCAATTGATATTGGAATAATGATGACGGCCAGTATTGCATTGGGTATTGCCGTCGATGGGACATTTCACTTCCTTGTTCGTTATCAGAGTCAATTTCGACTGACCCGTGATTCTGCCAAGTCGTCTCGAGATTCTCTATTGATGACAGGCGAGCCGATTTTTACAGCGGCTGTCATTACCGGTGTGGGTATGATTGCTCTTACTTTGAGTAATTTTGTTCCCACTGCTCGGTTTGGATATATGATGGCTTCTCTGCTGGTGGCGGCCTTGATTGGCGATCTGGTTTTACTCCCTTGTTTGCTTGCGCTCCGTCCTAAGAAATCTATCGAAGACGAAACTACTGATCGCAATAACAGCAATGGTTCGCCTGAGAGACAACTTCCTGGTGCTCCTCATTACCTCAAGCAGAATCAAAGAGGAACAAAAGATCAAACAGAGAAAGCAGTTGCATAGAATCAGTTCCGAAACAATGCCAATTGCTCTGTTAAAGTCTACGCTTTTCAGCACCCCTTGATTGATATATGAAGCCAGTTCATTATCATGGATTTCTCCTTGGTTCAGTCGGGTTCCCACTTCTCATAAGTTGCAGATCCCCTCTCTCTTTATCTTTTTACAATAGCAGAAATGTCTGGTGGAAACGGGTGGTTTAGCGTTTTTCTGACCTCAAATTACCTTCACTTTATTTTTTAAAAAAACACAGCGGAAATCAAAAATGGGATATCATCTGATAACAGGTGCCACAGGATTATTGGGAAGATACTTAATCAGGGACTTAGCATCGGCAGGTGTCCCTTTAGCAGTGCTTGTTCGTCCCACAAGACGCATGACGGTTGATCAACGCATTGACATGATCATGGGGTTCTGGGATGACCAGATGGGACGTGAATTAACCCGGCCTGTCATTCTTGAAGGAAATATCAATGAAGACAATCTGGGCCTAAGTCAGGAACAGTTAGAGTGGGCAACTCAAAATGTGGACCATATGATTCATTCCGCAGCCAGTCTTTCCTTTTATAGTACCAGCCAGGAGAGCGAGCCTTGGAGATCAAATGTAGGCGGTGTGAAAAAAGTTCTTGATTTCTGTAAAACAACAGAGATCAAAAACTTTAATCATGTATCGACTGCTTATGTTTGCGGTTTGCGTACAGGAAGAATCATGGAGTCAGATGTTGACGAAGGCCAGGAATCCGGAAACGATTATGAACGCAGTAAACTTGAGGCAGAGTTACTGGTTCGGAATTCAGATCAATTTGACTCATTAACTGTTTTTAGACCTGCTATCATTATTGGTGATTCGAAAACCGGATTTACCAATACATTTCATGGTTTTTATGCTGCTCTACAACTAGGGTATACTTTGACTCAAATGCAGACACCTGATGAAACGGGGCGTCTCTATGCAAAATCCCGGTTTACTCTCGATGGAGATGAGTCAAAGAATTTGATCCCCGTCGACTGGGTTTCTGCTGTGATGTCATATATTCTGACACATCCCAAACATCATGGTAAAACCTACCATCTGACACCGCTACACCCAGTTCAATCCAGGCTTGTGCATGATGTTCTCGAAGGGACATGCAATTTTTACGGCTCGGAATTTGCCGGAGGGGGTGTAGAATTGAAGGACCCCACTGAAGCAGAACGACTCTTTTATGATCATATTCGGGTCTATAATTCGTATTGGCGTGATGATCCAGTCTTTGACAGTACGAATACGCAAACTGCGGCACCTCACCTGCCCTGTCCTCATATCGACAGAGAGTTATTGACCCGTTTATCCCAGGTCGCCATTGATATGAATTTCAGTTGGAATGATCGAACACCGCATCGATTTGGGACTACTTAGCCCAGGGATTATTCAACTTGCGATAGGGCGTGGATGGTGGCTGTGGTAGCATTTTGTCCTGAGGCGGCTGATCGGGCAAAGGCTGATCTTTTGAGGAGGGAACTTGATGTTCTTCTTTTGTTGGGACCGGCTTGTCTTCTAATGGCGTAACCAGATTGTCTGTACGCGGAATCAGTTTGTCGAGAATTCCATTGACAAACTGGGACGATTGTGCGCTGCCAAATTCACGAGCCAACTCGACTGCTTCATCTATCACGACTGCTGAAGGAGTCTCAGTGTGGAGTAATTCATAGCCGCCAAGTCGGAGAATATTGCGGTCCGTTACAGCCATCCTCTTCAAACTCCAGTTTTCCGCTACACGTACAATTTCAGCGTCGATCTGTGGCTTGTACTCCATTACACCGGTAAATAACTGCCAGGCGAAAGTTCGGCTGGTATTATTGTGACCATGCTCTTCAATCATACGGCGAACCTCACCCGCAGTAATTTCAGGGTTCAGATCAACTTGATAAAGCATTTGCACAACCAGTTGTCGTGCCTGATTTCGAAGAGACATAGATTATCACTAACGCAAATAGGGGGATCAGAGTTTTAATGTACTCTGGTTGCTGCCTTCAAAACTAAATTATGTCTGTTCCTGATCAATCGATTTTAAAAGATTTACCATTTCAATCGCAGCCAGAACGGCTTCGCTTCCTTTATTACCAACTTTTCCTCCAGCACGGTCCAGCGCCTGCTCCATGGTTTCGCAGGTCAACACTCCAAATAAAACTGGTACACCACTTTCCTGACTGCTACGCATGATTCCAGCAGCGACCTGGTGATTGATATAATCATGATGCATGGTGCTTCCCTGAATCACAGCACCCAGACAGCATACTGCCTGATAGCGACCACTTTTGGCTAAGCGATCAGCAACCAGAGGTAACTCAAAAGATCCGGGTACCCAGGTCACTGTGATGTTTTCTTCCAGACCACCATGTCGGCGAAATGTTTCCAGCGCCCCTGCAAGTAATTTACTGGTAATCAACTCATTCCAACGGGAAACAATGATGGCAAAGCTCGCATCGCGAGCAAGTAAATCACCTTCTATCAGTTTATGGTTCATCGAAGTGGTAACTTAAAAAATTGTCAAAAGGAAATAAGAAAAAAACGCCTCATGAATCGCCAAATTTATATCTCAGTATTGAAGAATCGTTGAGTCTACGATTCTTCAATACTTGATTTGGCTCAAGTATATTGAGAAACCAGGACCAGACTTTGGTAAAGTTCTAACCCAGATTCATACTCAGTAAAAATTCTTCGTTGGTTTTTGTACGACGCATTCTGTTAGTCAGAAGTTCCATCGCATCCACCGGATTCATGTCGTTGAGCACACGTCTTAGAATCCAGACTCTGCGTAGTTCCTCTTCATCCATCAATAATTCTTCGCGTCGTGTTCCTGATTTATTGACATCAATGGCTGGCCAGATTCGTTTTTCGACCATTCTGCGATCCAGATGTAATTCGGTATTCCCGGTTCCCTTGAATTCTTCAAAGATCACTTCATCCATACGGCTTCCAGTATCAACCAGGGCTGTAGCAACAATGGTTAAGCTGCCGCCCTCTTCCACATTCCGGGCAGCGCCAAAAAATCGTTTCGGATGCTGCAAGGCATTGGCATCTACTCCACCAGAAAGAATTTTTCCGGAATGTGGTACTTCCGTATTCCAGGCACGGGCCAATCGCGTAATAGAATCCAGGAAAATGACAACATCTTCACCATACTCAACCATCCGTTTGGCTTTTTCAATTACCATTTCCGAAACCTGTATATGCCGGCTCGGTGGTTCATCAAAAGTACTACTGACAACTTCACATCGATCTCCACCAACCTGGCGTTCCATGTCTGTTACTTCTTCGGGTCGTTCATCAATCAACAGGATAAATACATAGGCATTTGGGTGACTACCTAGCACACACTTTGCCATTTCCTGTAACATCACCGTTTTCCCGGCACGGGGTGGTGAGACAATCAAGCCACGTTGCCCCATACCCACTGGTGCGACTAGATCAACAATTCGCGTGCTCAAGTTTCCCGCCGTTGATGAAAGCTTTAAACGTTCTTTCGGGTGCAATGGAGTCAAATCATCAAAAAACACCTTTGTTGTCAGGATTTCAGGATCACAGCCATTAACGGCCTCAACACGAAGTAACGCAAAATAGCGTTCATTTTCTTTGGGGGGCCGAATCTGGCCAGCAACGATCGCACCTGTGCGTAATCCGAAACGGCGTATTTGGCTGGGAGAGACGTAGATGTCATCAGGGCACGGAAGGTAGTGGTAATCGGGGCTTCGTAAAAAGCCAAATCCGTCTGGCAGAATTTCCAATGTTCCTTCCCCGAACATCAGGCCGTTCACTTTTGTTCGCTCTTTTAGAATCTTGAAAATCAGGTCTTGCTTTTTCAAGCCGGTATATTCTGTCAGATTCTCCTCTTTCGCCAACTGCATGAGATCTTTCATTGTCAGCCGTTGCAGGTCGGCGATATGAATTTCGCTTTGCTTGATCTTTTCATAACGCTCATCTGCTGCACGGGTGATGGCAGATTCTCGTTGCTGGCGCGTAGCGGGAGTTTTTTCTTGTTTTGACTTTTGATCAAACTCTTCAATGTCTTTGTCTTTTGAAGCCACAACTCCGTCATTTTCAGATGTCTGAAGTTTTATGGATTTGGCCATGTCAATAACTTTCCGAATTACTAAATTAATGAGATGAAATAGCGTGGAGTTCTTGAATCATTTAGATATGTTGAACGTGGAGACTAATTAACCTTTGGAAGGTTTTCATAAACAAGGGAAAATTATCATGAGATGTTCAGGATATCGTCTGGGATGAGAGTGAAGTTCAAACATCAAAGATTATTTTGGAAAGACATTCAATGTTAAATTTTTTGTCTGTTTTTTATCTCGTCTATAAAGTTTCTATGAAACTGGATAACTCTTGTGCGGCAGTATCCAGATCATGATTATTATGAACAATATAATTAGTCAATTTTAGTTTTTCTGAGAGAGGATATTGTTGTTTCTCCCGTTTCTCTAATTCTGCTGACGACCACCCTCGGTTCTGAATCACCCTTTTTAACCGTTGTTCAAAAGGGCATTCAATAAATACGATCAGGTCGCACAAATCTTTCCAGCCTGCCTCTAAAATTATCGCTGCATCAATCAGGATTGCATCAACCTTTTTTGTTGCTCTGGCGGACAAAATTTCCTGCTCAAGTTTGCGATGAATCTCGGGGTGAACTAGTTCTTCGAGTCTCTTCAATGAATCTTGATGTTTTTTTGATTCTCCAAAAACAATTTTCGCAAGTTGTGAACGCTCTATTTTTCCTTGTTCATTAAACACTGCATTTCCAAAATGCTCCCGAATTTTTTGTTGTACTTCAGGAAATTCGAGAACATCATGTCCGATTTGATCGGCATCAATTACCTTTACAGGTCGTAATGATTTGACTTTATTCGCTACCGCACTCTTGCCTGATCCGATTCCTCCAATCAGGGCAATAGTAGGTATGGCTTTATGACAAGACACAAGAAGGTTGTAACAACTTGCATTTGGTGGAAAATGGTTTTCTTACACATTCCTTCGAAACAGAAACTTACCACACAGGAGGCTTATGATTGCTGAATCCTTAGCAACTATTAGATGAGACACATAGGAGTGCAGTAATATCGTTACCGATGTCATGCCAGTTGTCAACAAAAAAAAACAAACTTCCCTGTTTTCGACCTAAAATTGTGAAACTGGCTCGGATTTTTTGTTCGAAAGATCAAGGGAATTTGATCTGTCGGCCGAACCAATTACTTTACAGGTAAAATGGTCAGAAATCAGAGGCTGGGTATCTCCAGACTATTTTGTTCGAGCCAGTTCCTTCCAGAAGAAAGGTCTACAATCAGCGGGATATCCAGATCCATTGCAGACTCCATTTCTTCACGCACGATTTGGCTCAGAGACTCCAGGTTTGATGTGGGAACTTCAAAGACCAGTTCATCATGAATTTGCATCAGCATTCTTCCTGGATGTTGTTCCTGTTTCAGGCGTTCCGTAACATTGATCATGGCTTGTTTAATCAGGTCAGCAGCAGATCCTTGAATCACGGTGTTAATCGCTGTTCGCTCGGGCATATTTAATTGCTTCTGAATTCCTGCACGGACACCCTGGACTTCCCGCTTTCTTCCACAGATGGTGCGGACGAAACGATTTTTGGAGCAGTCTTCCAGGATCTGGTCCAGAAATTCTCTGACGCCGCGATAGCGTTCAAAGTAATCTTGGATGAATCCAGCCGCTTCTGATTGTGGAATACCAATCGTTTCTGATAATCCGAAAGGACTTTGACCGTAGATCACACCAAAGTTGACTGCCTTGGCAGTCCGCCTCATATTGCTGTCAACGTCATCATGGGAAACGCGAAAAATGTCAGACGCGACGGCAGTATGAATGTCGGCACCTTCTCGGAATGCCAGACTCAACGCTTCGTCCTGACTCAGGTGCGCCAGAACCCGTAATTCGATTTGCGAATAATCCGCACACAACAGTCGCCAGTCTTCATTCTTCGGAATAAAGGCTTTGCGTATCTGTCGACCTTCTTCCGTTCGGATCGGAATGTTCTGCAGGTTGGGATCACTGGAACTTAACCGGCCTGTCGCAGCGACCACTTGGTTGAAACTGGCATGAATTCGACCCGTATCTGAATTGACCAAATCCGGTAACGCATCAAGGTAGGTACTTTTCAGTTTCGAAAGATGCCGATGTTCGCTGATCTTGGCCGGCAGTTCATGCAACGGCGCTAATTTCTCGAGGACACTCTGGTCAGTACTCGGGCCAGTTTTTGTCTTTTTAAAGACAGGCAGATTCAGCTCTTCAAACAAAACCGTGCGCAGTTGCAGTGGCGAAGCAATGTTGAATTCGTGACCCGCAATTTCATAAATCTCGCTTATCAGTTCGGTGAGGCGTTCCTGAAGTTGCTGACTTTGACGGTTTAATTCATCTGTATCTACGCGGATACCGGTAAATTCCATTTCTGCCAGAATGGAAATTAAAGGACGCTCGAGATCCCAGTAAAGATCCCACAAACCTTCTTGCTTGAGTTCTTCTTTCAAGATTCGAGATAGCTTCCACGCGATTTCAGCATCTTCTACGGCATATTCAGCAACCTTCACGACATCGACTTCAAACATTTTTTTCTGTTGTTTTCCTGATCCAATGAGATCCGAGATCGGAATCATTGTATGTTGCAAATACCGTTCGGCCAGTTTATCCAGGCCGTGTCCTCGTTCGCCTGCACTCAGTAGATAACTGGCTACCATCGGATCAATGCTGACTCCCTGGAGTGTGACACCCGCCCGCATTAACACAACCATATCGTATTTGATGTTCTGATTGGCAATCAGAATATCCGGATCTTCCAGTAAAGGTCTGAGATGATTTAATACATACTGTGGATCCAGAGCTTTTTGACCTGCTGGCCCTTCCACTGGTATATAGTAGCCCTGATTTTCCTGCCAACTGATAGCCCAACCTACGATCTCTGCTTCTGCAGGTTTTAATCCGGTTGTTTCCAGGTCAACACAAAATTCATCCTGCTGATGTATCAGCGCCATGAATTTTTCAAACGTCGGTTTGCTGTCAACCGTTTCCCAGATGCGATCTACTGTGGGAGTTGTGTCCTGCTTCGTAAAATTATCTTTCATGTCTTCAGCAAATCGACGGAAGCCAAAATCTATGAATAATTGACGTAAGCGTTCCCGATCAGGATGAGTTAACCGCGAAGCTTCCCAGTCTACCTTCAACTCCAGACCGTTATTCAAAGTTACCAGTTGACGCGACATACGAGCCTGGTCTGCATACTCTTTCAGATTTTGTTGCAGTTTCGGACCTTTTGCCTGATCCGCATTTGCCAGAACTTCTTCCAGAGAGCCGAATTTCTCAATTAAGGTTTGTGCTTTTTTTGGTCCTACAAGGGGGACTCCCGGAATATTATCTACGCTGTCTCCCACCAATGATTGAAAATCGATTACTTGATCAGGACGGATTCCCCAATCCTGAACGACCGCTTCAGCATCCATAAATGTGTTTTTACGAATGTTATAGAGCTGGACAGAGTCATTGATCAGTTGGCGGGCGTCTTTATCATTGGTCACAATCACTGTTTCTATTCCGCGTTCTTTTCCTAAGCGAGCGAGTGTGGCAAAGACATCATCTGCCTCCCAACCGGGCTGTTCGATAATCGGAACTTGAAACCCTTTCACAACATCCATAATAGAAGATATTTGTGCTTTGAGGTCTTCAGGCATCTCCGAGCGATTTGCCTTATAATCCGGGTAGATTTCATTTCTGGTTCCAGGACCACTCGAATCCATGGCAAAGATTAAATAATCTGGGGAATGGGTTTTAATGATGTTAAGGATATCTCGGGTGATTCCAAAAATGGCATTGGTTGGCTGGCCAGCGGGCCCGGTCATCGCCGGCACAGCATGAAATACCTGAAATACCAGAGAAAACGTATCAATGATGTAAAGTGTTTCTTTCATAAAGATTTAGCTTTACCTGAAATTTTGAAATGAGATAGCCGAAATTGAAACATGAGGAGGCTTTCACCACGGTTTGATTGCAAGCTCAAACTTTTAAAAGCTGGAATTCTGCTCAAACAGCACTTATTATTGGTGAGACTGGACTGAACTACCATCAACAGGCCGGTTTAACTCGGAACTCTACGAAATCTTTTATCGAATTATCCTTAAAGATCTTCGTGTTTTATCAGACTTGAGTAATGCTTTTATGTATATGTTTGTGTGTGGTTATTTATATTTGTGATGCTGGAATCAATTGGCAGTCCAACAAACAGAGTCAGAAAGCTTCTTGACATGGCTTTTCCTGCATTTAAAATGATTTAGTACAGGAATTTAAGTACTTCAACGGATTCAATACCACTTCGTCTGGTCTTTCCTGTAAGTCATCAGGGATGATAAGGCTTCGTTTCGATGAAAATTCACTTCAGATTACAACTGTCACGGTACTGAGCTGTACCTGATTATCACTTAGAAATCCTTAAGGTTTAATAACATGGCTGCCAGTAAACCAACTGCTGTTCACTTTTCATTAATCTTATTTGTCATGGCTACATTGATTTGTGGTGTGATTGCTTACTTGAATTTTAAAGATCTGGGAGAAGCGAACGCCAAGTTGGAACAGGCTCAAAAAGATTCACAACGCGATGGTGCTGCTGTTCGCAAGCTTGATGAAGAGCTGCAAGCTTTGAAAAAATTAATCGGTAATGAGCAGGAAGATGTAGGGTTGGATAGTAAAACTCCGAATACTGTGATTGGAGCGACCGAGCAGGATATCAAAACCCATGCTAACGTTCTGGCAGAGCCCACGATCAAAAACACTCTCATTAAACTTTCGGGGCAGCTAAATCAGACCAAAAACCAGTTGGCCCAGGAGCAAACCGCCAAAAATGATTTGGAAGCTCAATTTCTGGCATTGAAGGGCGAGCTGGATAAAGTTGTTGATGAACATAAAAAGGCCCGTGATAATTCGGAAAAAGATTTAGCAGACACTCAGAAAGTCAAAGAAGAAGAAGTTTCCGCGAAGGATCAACAAATTAGTGCACTTCAGAAAGAAAATGAAGAGATTCTGATTGAGCTGGATCAATTGCGAGAAACAGATGCCAAGAAGATAAAAGATCTTGAAAATAAAAATAATACGTATGCCAGCCTGATTGATACTCTTCGCAGCCGCCTGTCTCAAATACAAAAGGATAGTTTCGAAAAACCAGATGGTTTGGTCAGAACAGTAGACAACAGCACCGGAGTCGTCTGGATCAATCTGGGAGAAGCAGACCGTCTTCCCAAAGGCATGACATTCAGTGTGTATCGCAAGTCTCATCAGGGAATCGGGCGCGGCGAAGAAGACATCATTGGGGCCATTGAAGTGACTAAAGTCTTAGGGCCACACCTCTCAGAAGCGAGTATTGTAGGAGATGATATTTACCAACCGATTAGCCCCGGGGACCCGATTTATACGCCACTTTGGGGGTTAGGTCGTCCAGAAACATTTGCCATTTCTGGTATCATTGACCTGGATGGTGACGGGAAATCTGATATGGATCAGCTTCGTCAAATTGTTGAAAATGCGAACGCCAAGGTCGATAATGAAGTAACAGAAAATGGTGAGCGTCTCGGAAATGGACTCACTGTCCATACCAAATTTCTTGTGATCGGTGAATCACCAAATATTGATAATGCTAAGACAGACGAACAACGCGACAAGATGCAGGAGCTTCTCGCCAAGATGAAAGAAATTCGGGAAGAGGCTCGCTTGAAAGCAGTTCGAGTGGTTGGGATTAACGACTTTTTGAGTTACATTGGCTATAAGCCACAGCGTCGTTTGCATACTCCTGGTTCGGGTGTTAAATCCAAGATCAAACTGGGGGCAAAAAAGACTGGTGTGAACGCCTCTTCGTCTGGTACCGTTTCTGGTTTATATACCCGTGGAAAACGGCTCAAAGCACAGACTTCTTCAGGTCAAACCAGCAAAGTGTTTGGCAGCAACAATTAAGCAGAACTCATTACATCAAAAAACCGCGGTCGTGATTCACGGCCGCGGTTTTTTTGTTGGAGAGTCAAAGATATAGACAACAGAAATCAAACTTTCTGTTGTTTGTGTTTATGCTTACCTTTGAATCGTTTACGTTTGATGGGTGAAGAAGCATCAATCTGTTCAAAGCGGGAAATCCGTAATTGTTGGCCAGATACCCAGACGGTTTTCAAGGCATGGAAAATATCTCGTGGCATCCCTTCGGGTAAGTCAACGGTACTGTAATCGTCAAAGATATTGATTCTGCCAATGTATTGGCTGTCCAGTTCAGCCTCATTGGCAATCGCTCCTACAATCTTACCTGGTTTAACGCCGTGACTGTGTCCTACCTGGATACGGAAACGTTCCATGCCTTCTTCCGGAGCTTCGCTTGTAGTACGAGTTCGAGCAGGACGGTCTTTCTCTTCTTTTTGGAATCGACGCTCAGGAGGTGTAGCTGATTTTTGGAATCTTCGCTCAGATGGCGAAGTGGCCTGATTTTTTCTCGATCCAGAAGAGACTTCCCGTTGTCGTTGAGTCACTTCTTTACGTGGGGCTTCAGTTAAAAACAAAGGACGTTTCCCCTGGAACATGCAGGCTAATGCCGCCGCGATCTGGATTTCAGAATGATTTGTTTCCGATTGGTACTCACTCAGTAACTTCTGGAAAAGTTCGAAATCTGGCCCTTTCATTGTTTTGGTGATCGATTCTTTGAAACGCTCTTTACGGCGTTCATTGATCTTGCTGATGGAAGGAAGTTCCATCCTTTCAATTCTATGTTTGATGGACCGTTCAATATTTTGGAGTGATCGAGTTTCACGAGGAGAGACAAAAGTAATTGCTTCACCCGTTCTCCCTGCGCGACCGGTACGACCGATGCGATGTACATAGGCCTCTGAATCACCGGGTAAATCATAGTTGATGACGTGACTGATTCGATTTACATCCAATCCTCGAGCAGCGACATCGGTGGCAATCACGATATTAACATGCCCAGCCTTGAGTCGCCCCACGGTTCGCTCGCGTTGTTTCTGTGGAATATCACCATTTAATGGTGCGGCCAGAAAACCACGTGATTCCAGTTTTTCAGAAAGCTCTGTCGTAATCGTCTTAGTTCGGACAAAAATAAGTACACCATCAGTCTCTTCTGCTTCCAGGATGCGAGTCAGTGCATCCAATTTATGATGACCTTTTGCCAACCAGTGTCTTTGGCGAATAGTGTCAGCTGTGCGAGTCTTATCTTTAATTGTGATTTCTTCTGGTGACTTTAGATAATTTCCAGCAATTCGACGGATGGCTTGTGGCATTGTGGCGGAAAACAGAGTGGTTTGATGGTTGTCCGGCGTTTGTTCCAGAATCCATTCCACGTCATCAATGAAACCCATTCGCAGCATTTCGTCTGCTTCATCCAGCACCAGACAGCTGAGAGCATCCAGTTTCAATGTTCCGCGACGCATGTGGTCCATCACCCGACCAGGAGTTCCTACAACCACCTGTACCCCACGTTTTAAGGGCTGTAGCTGGCTTTTGAAATCTGCACCCCCGTAAATCGGTAAGACCTGTAGTCCCTTCAGCTTTGCACCATATTTTTTAAACGACTCGGCAACCTGAATCGCCAGCTCTCTCGTCGGTGCTAGTACTAAAATCTGGGGAGCCTTGATTTCCAGATTGATTTTCGAGAGTAAAGGCAACGCAAATGCTGCTGTTTTTCCCGTGCCGGTCTGGGCTTGTCCTACCAGATCTTTTCCTTCCAGTAAAAGGGGAATCGTCTGTGACTGGATCGGTGTCGGGGTTTGATATCCCAGCTCTTCCAGTGAATCCAATACGGGCTGGCAGAGTGCTAAATCCGTAAATTTTGCCTGAGATGAGGCTTCAGTTAACATGCATCAACCTTTAGACGAACATTCAGCCTAGAGACTGAGTGTAATCGTCGCGTAAAAAAAGAAATTGGGTCGTGTAATGAAAGAAATAGGTGAGAGTCGATTATTCCGGACTCAGGGGGTTGTTTTCAGGTTACTTCCTGAAAACAGTTCTCCTCGAAGCTCTGCCTCGTATCACCCAGCTGCTACTTTCAAGAGCGGAACACCGGTCAGGGAGCTCGGCAAAAGTAGCCAAAACAACACGAAAAGATCAGCAAACAGCGAAATCTTTTATAAAGAGATTCTGGAGATCAGTCAAAATTTTTGCCAGGCGTTCTTTCTTGTACCTGCTATTTTGACTACTCAACAGCCGAAGATTGTATCATCGCTCTGCTTTAAATGCACGCTCTGATACAGGAAATTCGAAGAATATGTTGTATCTCACCCGGTTCCGCAGAAAAACCTGATAAAACCCTTCAACTCGCTTAAGGCAGATTCCAGGTTTGTTCTACAATAAACTTTGTCCTGATTTCGAATAATACCATTAGCGGGAGCCTGGTCATGGATTCACCGGAAATACTTTCTGAAAACAATTCGCAAACTGAGAATAATCCAGAGCAATCTTTACTCTGGCTTGAGGAAATCGAAGGCGAAAAAGCATTAGACTGGGTGAAACAGCAAAATTCCAACACTCTGAAAGCGCTGACAGGCGATCCTCTCTATAAACAGTATCAGCAGGAAGCACTGCAAATTCTGACTGCTTCAGATCGGATTACTTATGGAACCCTGCGCGGAGATTTTGTCTATAACTTTTGGCGAGATAAGGATCACGTACGGGGCCTTTGGCGTCGTTCCAGTTTAACTCAATTCAGAAAACAGCAGCTTGAATGGGAGACATTACTGGACGTCGACAAACTGGCAAAAGAAGAAAGTGAAAACTGGATCTATAAAGGCGTGGATTGTCTTGGCCCTGATTATGCACGCTGCATTCTTGAACTTGCACCCGGTGGAACGGATACCGCCGTCTATCGCGAATATGATCTTGAGTCCAAAACATTTGTCAAAAAAGGTTTTGAAGTTCCACTCGCGAAAACAAATCTTTGCTGGGAAAACCACGATCAGTTATTGATCGCCACCGATTGGGGTGAGGGGAGTTTGAATACTTCCGGCTATGCCCGAATACTCAAACGCTGGAAACGTGGGACGCCCCTTTCCACTGCTGAGACGCTTCTGGAAACGGGACCGGAAGAGACCTTCGTTTATCCCATCAATATCGAGCATGACAATGGTCAAACCTGTTTTGTCCTTCGAGGACATGACTTTTATCATTTCAGCTTCTATCTCATTACTGATTCTGGTGTATTGAAACAACTGCCTCTTCCTCAGAAATGCAGTTTGTCTGGATTATTTCAGGATCAAATACTAATCGAATTGAAACAGGACTGGCGAGGCTTTACGGCAGGTAGTCTCGTTAGTTTTTCATTGACGAATTTTCGAGAGACGGGAATAATCAATGATCTTTTTCCCGTTTTTGATCCGGGACTGACAGGCACTATTTCGCAAGTAAGGTATGCCAGAGATGCTGTCTATCTTACATGCCTCGAGCATGTTTCCAGTCAGATTCGAGAATTTACGTTTCAGGAAAACAAATGGAACGGAAATCTGATTCCCTGGGGAGGCGATGATGTCATCTCAATCAGTTCTTCTGATAAAAACAGCAATCACCTGCTGCTTTCGCGCGATGGATTTCTACAACCAAGTAGCCTGTATTATGTGAATTTTCAAGAGGGAGTAGAAGAGACTGTCCAATCAACTCCAGCACGCTTTGATACTAGCGGCCTCAAAGTTGAGAAAAGTTTTGCGATCAGCAAGGACGGCACGGATATTCCTTATTTCATAGTTTATCAGAAAGACCTTAAGTTAGATCATTCTACACCCGTTCTGCAGTATGGATATGGTGGATTTGAAATATCGATATTACCTCATTATAGCGCTCTGATGGGAAAGCTCTGGCTGGAAAAAGGAGGTGCTTATGTGCTTGCCAATATTCGGGGAGGGGGTGAATATGGTCCTCGCTGGCATGATGCGGCTTTGTTTGAAAATCGGCAACGTGCTTATGATGATTTTTTTGCTGTTGCCGAAGCTGTTCAAAGTAGGGGATTTAGTTCTCCGCAACATTATGGGGCAATGGGGCGCAGTAATGGCGGTCTGCTAATGGGAGTGGCGTTTACGCAACGACCGGATCTGTTCAATGCCATTGTGTGCGGCGTTCCATTGCTGGATATGAAACGATTCAATAAGCTTCTCGCTGGTGCCAGCTGGATGGCGGAATATGGTAACCCTGATCTTCCCGAACAATGGTCCTATCTCAAAAAGTACTCTCCCCTACAGAATTTAAAGTCAGGGCAGGACTACCCGAAGGTCTATTTCTTTACTTCCACCAAAGATGATCGTGTCCATCCGGGACATGCTCGAAAAATGGCAGCCAGAATGGAACAGATGGGCTATGAATTTTATTATTACGAAAATATCGAAGGCGGACACAAAGGAAATGCAAACCAGGAACAGGAAGCAATGTTAAGTTCATTGGAATATTTGTACTTAATGCAACAGCTCTCGACAAAATCGTAAAACAAACATTGCTTACCAAGTTTTCTCGCTCTTGATTGACACGCAGTTCCTGAACTGTTCAGATAAAGCCAGAGAGAGTATCAATCTCCTGCCACTGTTCATTCGAGAAAGATCCTGGTCCCAAAATCCAAGATAGCAAAAGAATCTTTTATGTATCATCGACTGTTTATTAATTTGATTGTGGCCTGTATTTTCACCTTTTTATTCCAGGCTCAGGTTTCTGCCAGTGAAAAACAGATTCGTCAACAACCGAATATCCTGCTGATTACCGCTGACAATCTGGGATACGGCGACTTAGGTTGTTATGGCAATCCAAATATAAAGACGCCTCAGCTTGACCAGTTGGCAAAACAGGGAGTAAGGCTCACTGATTTTTATACCGCATCTCCCACTTGCACCGTTTCCAGGGCGACGTTGTTAACAGGCCGATATCCCCAGAGAATTGGTTTAAATCATCAATTGAACGCTGTGGAAAATTATGGAGATGGCTTACGAAAAAGTGAACGACTGATTCCACAGTATCTGAAGCAACAGGGATACCGCACTGCCTGTTTTGGAAAATGGAATATCGGTTTTTCGCCAGGAAGCCGTCCGACAGAGCGCGGTTTTGACGAATTTTTCGGGTTTGCTGCGGGTAATATTGATTATTACTATCACTTTTACGCTGGTCGCCATGATTTGTGGCGTGGCTTGAAAGAGGTGTTCGTGAAAGGGTATTCGACTGATTTATTTGCTGACGAAGCTTGCCAATTCATTGAAGCTAATAAACAACATCCTTTTTTCATCTATCTGCCTTTCAACGCACCGCATTTTCCAGGAAAGAGAAATAAACAACCAGGGCAAAGTAATGAGTGGCAGGCCCCGGACAGCGCTTTCGAAGCGTATGGCATTTCTCCACAAACCAAAAATCCTCAGAAACGTTATCGGGCGGTTGTTACTGCACTGGATACCGCCATTGGTCGGGTTCTGAAGAAATTGGATGAGAGTGGATTGAGCGAAAATACGATCGTTATCTGGTATTCGGACAATGGGGCTTTCATGCTGAAGGATCGTGGATTGGAAGTGGCCAGTAACAAACCTCTGCGTGACGGAGGGGTTACTTTGTGGGAAGGAGGAATTCGTGTTCCTGCGATTGTACGATTTCCTGGTCATATCAAAGCGGGGACTGTGAATGACAGTCAAATCATCAGCCTTGATATTTTGCCTACTCTGGTTTCACTGGCGGGTGGAAAACTTCCACAGGACCGAATTCTGGATGGGCAGAATATTCTTCCGGTTCTCAAAGCACCAGAAACATCAGAGCAAAGGTCTTTCTATTTTCAATATCGAAAATATAGCGCTGTTCGAAAAGGGAAATATAAATTACTTCGTACAAAGCACGATCAACCATTCATGCTGTTCGATCTGAAACAGGATCTGGGCGAATCAACAGATTTAGCTGCCAAACACCCTGAAATCACCAGGCAATTAAAGCAGGCGTATGAATCCTGGATAGATGAAACTACTTCGAAATAATTCGAAGGACTGGTAAAGAGAGAAGTTGAAAGAAGTCGTTGACTAAATTAGTGGCTCATCGTTATTTTCGATGTCATTATTCAATGATTCTTCAAATAACTCTTGTCGGTCGGAAAAGTTTTCTTCCAGATTGTGCCAGAAAGCAACTTCTTCCTCGCCAGATTTCCAGCAGAGATAAATTTCCTGGCCTCCTCGCAGGGAAGGAAAGTTCACAACTCCTAGAGCAGGGTCTTCCAATTCGACGCCCAGCTCAATGAGCTCGGTGACGTATCCCTTGAGTTGCTCCATATCGTTTTCGATATCGACTTCAGCTTGGAGAAGTTCTTCGCTGTAAGCTGACTCTTCATCTCGAGCGGAAGCACCGGGTAGTTGCTTAATTTCTGTAATTCGTTCCTGGCGGTCATGCAAATTCTGATAAAGGGCAACGATGTCTTTGACAATCGCCTGCACGAGTGGTAAACGAAGATTGGCCTCTTCTGTTGTGAAAATCAGCTTTCTTTGCGCTTCAGCATTCATGATGAGACCTTTATTTCTTAATGCCAGCAATCAAATCAAATAAGTAGCGACCTTACTTCTTTTGATTTCTACTGTTTTCAATTGTCATTGTCCTGAGGAATTATAAGAGGATACTCAGATTCGGCAAGTCAACACCAATGATGAGACTTACATTTTCTGATTACCGGACAGAAATCCTGTTTATTCATTCTCCAGTTATATTACTACTAAACTCGATGAGATGTTTGAGTTTCTCTAATACTTTACCTTCATCAATCAGTGAAGAGACATTTTGAACAGCTTGCTCCAGATTTGTAGTTTTTTCCGCTGCCAATAAGGCAGCCGATGCGTTGGCTACTACCATATCCCGAGCAGGTCCCTGTTCACCCTGAAAGATGTCTAGAATCACTTGAGCGCTCTGCTCTGAGGATTTGACGACCAATTGACTTACGTCACATTCTGGTAATCCGAAATCAGCGGCAGTCCATTCATAATAACGCAAATCCGAACCATTTACTTCATAAACTGATGTTTTTCCCCAGAGGCTAATCTCGTCCAGTTCACCATTGCCACAAACAACCAATGCATGTTTTCGACCTAATTTTAATAAGGCTTGAGCAATTTTTTCTGCGGCCTGTACAGAATTAGCCCCTAAAAGCTGATACTCTGCATTGGCTGGATTCGTTAAAGGCCCCAGGTAATTGAAGATGGTGCGAATTCCCAATTCGCGACGAACAGGAGCAACATATTTCATTGCAGAGTGCAACAGAGGAGCAAAGCAGAAACCGATACCGGTTTTTTCCAGACATTGCCCGATTTGTTCTGGTGTTAAGTCCAACCGGACTCCTAATGCTTCGAGAACATCCGAGGAACCGCTGGAACTGGAAACACTTCGATTTCCATGTTTGGCGACTGGGATTCCGGCTGCCGCCGCTACGATCGCCACGGCGGTACTGATGTTAAACGTATGGAGTTGATCTCCTCCCGTCCCACATGTGTCCAGAAGACCGGTTATCTTCGTGGGAATTGCCAGAGCCCGTTCGTGCATCGCTCTGGCTGCGCCGACCAGTTCATCGGAAGTTTCCTCTTTCATCCGCAATGCGGTCAGTAACGCTGCGATCTGTATTTCGCTGCATTCACCGCGCATGATGGAAGCAATCGCCTCATACGCGGCTTCGCTTTCCAGATTTTCTCCCTGAAGTAATCGATCAATGGTTCTGCTGAGCACTGTTGTCATAGCTGTGAATCCGAATTTTCAAAAAGTCGTAATATTCTAATTTAGAGTGAAATTATATCAGGTAGTTAAAAAAGAATCAGCCAAAGTCTCTTTGAATGCGAGAAGTTAATTTTAATTAAACACTGACTCATTCTGGCTTTCCGGAGTTAAATTAATGGGAATATAGCCGTCATACTTGTTGGTGTCGGAATGAAATTGGTACAATTTCTTTCCACGAAAGTACGACTATCACCAGTTGGCCCTAAAGTCATTGGCGTATCATTTTTATTGCATCGATCAGTCTCAGGAGATTCCCATGCAGCGAATCCGTTTTCTATTCTGCCTCATGTTCCTTTTCAGTTCGCTGACGATCCTTCAGGCGAATGACGTAGCGCAAAATATTGCAAAAATCAAACAGGTTCAAAAAGAAGGTCAGGGGAATCTCACCGCATCCAAAGCCGTGCAGCAACTTTCTCAGTCAGATGCCTCAGCCTTGATTCCGATTCTGTCCAGCTTTGAAGGAGCCAATCCGCTGGCCGTCAACTGGCTGCGTGGTGCATTTGAAGCAATTGCTGCCAGGGCAATTCAACAAAAAAAACTTCCCGTTAAGAACTTGGAAGAATTTGTTCTGGATACCTCCAGGAATCCACGGGCAAGACGCCTCGCGTATGAAACATTGATTAAAGTTGATCCAGCTGCAGCTGACCGAATTATTCCCGGTATGATTAATGACACGAGTGTTACTCTGCGTCGTGACGCTGTTCAGCGATTGATCAATGAAGCAAAAAATCTGGAAAAGTCAGGTAAAAAAGATCAGGCAAAGAAAGTGTATCAGCAGGCACTTTCTGGTGCGACTGATTCTGATCAGGTCAAAAACATTGTCAAACCCTTAAGGAGTCTGGGAGAGAAAATCGACTTACAAAAACATTTCGGTTTTCTGTCTGAATGGATGATCGTTGGCCCCTTCGATAATCGCGAGAAAAAAGGGTACGATACCGTCTATGCCCCCGAAGAAAAACTCGATTTCGCTGCAGCGCTGGAAGGCAAAGAAGGTAAAGTTAACTGGAAATCCGTTAATACGAAAGATGACTACGGAATCTTCGATGTCGCGAAATCAATCTCTCCCTATAAGGGAGCCGTCATGTACTGCGCTGCCGACTTCCATAGTCCTCAGAAACAATCGTTGGAAATCCGACTGGGTACTCCGAACGCTTGGAAAATCTGGGTAAATGGTAAACTACTGTTTGCACGTAACGAATATCATCGTGGAATGGTATTAGATCAGTATAGCGTGCCAGTAACGGTTCAACCCGGCAAGAATGTGATTCTTCTCAAACTTTGTCAGAACGAGCAAGACGACAGTTGGGCGCAACGCTACCAGTTCCAACTCCGAATTGCACATCCTTCGGGAACGGGAGTACAATCCCAAAAACCACAGTCGACGACTCAGCTTAGCCCATAATGTTTAATCAATATTTTTTTACGATTGATGATACGCTTCTTTCCTGAAATGGATGATCTTATGAAAAATGAATTCCTTAAATTAGTACTGCCCCTGATCGCGGTCTGTTTATGTTGTGGCGCTGACTGGCCTCAATTTCGAGGACCACTGACGAATAATGTAGCGACTTCAGAGACGCCTCCTTCGAAAGTCGATCAGGAAAACATTGCCTGGTCAGCAGATTTAAAGGGGCGCGGCGCGTCTGGTCCGATTGTCGTGGGTAATAAAGTTTTTATTACCAGTACGACAGGTTTCAAACAGGATCAACTGCACGTTCACTGCTTTGATTTCAACACAGGAAAACGTCTTTGGGAAAGACAATTCTGGGCAACAGGTCGTACTCAATGTCATAATAAAATGAGTGTTGCCACTTCAACTCCTGCCAGCGATGGCAAACGCGTGTTTGCGACATTTTCCAGTAATGATGTTGTCTGTCTGGATCTGGATGGAAATCTGCTTTGGATAAGAGGTTTATCGCACGATTTTCCCAACGCCAGCAACAGTCTGGGCATGGCATCCTCTCCAGTCGTTGTAGGCGAAACTTTAATTGTTCCAGTCGAAAATGATGATGATTCTTTTACCACCGGTCTCGACGTTAAAACGGGAATCGCCCGCTGGAAAATTAAACGCCCACGTGTTGCAAACTGGACATCGCCTGCGATTCTGAAATCTGCACCCGAAGCGGAAGCACTGGTGCTTTTGCAGTCGAGTGAAGGCGTCGATGCCATCTATCCCGATACGGGTGAAACAGCCTGGCAGTATGAACAAGGGGCGGGACGCATTCCTTCGACTACTGTTGGCGAAAATATTTTGTTTGTACCCTCAAATGGTCTGACAGCGCTCCAACCCGGCACTAGCAGCGATCCCCCTAAAGTGCTCTGGAAGGAACAAAAACTCTCTCCAGCGACCGCGAGTCCATTGGTCTATCAAAAAAGGGTATATACTGTGAATCGTGCTGGAGTCTTATCTTGTGGAAGTCTCCAGACCGGTGAAATTATCTGGCGACTACGCTTGAAAGGTCCATTCAGTGCCACCCCGATTGCCGCCGCTAATCATCTTTATCTGATCAGTGAAAAAGGATTGTTACAGGTCGTTCAATTAAGTGAAGAGAAGGGAGATGTCACCGGAGAAATCGATTTGAAAGAGACGATTCTGGCAACGCCGGCAATCTCAAATAATTCACTCTTTCTTCGTAGTGATAAACATCTCTGGAAAATCTCTTCCAAATAATTTGTCGGCGGTTTTTATGAATCATAAAATAGAAAGGAATCATTTGTGTCACAACTGCTGGCTGTCGGGTTAGGAGGATTTGTAGGCGCCGTAGCTCGATATAGCATTACGGAACTACTTGCGCGGAAATACCCGGGAAATTTTCCTGTCGGTACCCTTGTCGTGAATGCCGCAGGTTGTTTGTTGATCGGCATTCTGATGGCCATCGTCACCCACAAGCAGCTTCATTCTTCCATTCGTATACACGAACATGCCAGCCTGTTTCTGATTTCAGGGTTTCTGGGATCATTAACCACATTTTCCACCTTTGGTCATGATACTGTTAGCCTGTTAAGAAATTCTGAACTGAATCACGCTTTTCTCAACATCTCTGGAAACTTGATCGTCGGTCTGATAGCTGTATGGGTAGGCTGGGCTTCTGTCATGTTCTGGCTGGAAAAATGATTTTAATGGCTGACTGATTTCGCTGAAATGTATCAGACCTGTCTAGACTCATTCCTGTCTCTGAAATCAATCAGTTCAGCTTATGAACTAAAAATATCATATTGTTAAGATATTCTGATTATAACGGTTAAGGTGAAGTTGAATTCTGGCCGATAACAAGTTCATAACAGGGGGGATTCTGCCTGACCTTCTCAGGCGGGCAGAATTATTTTTTCCATTTCTAACTCCAGAAATATTGCGGAGTTCCCCTCAAAATGTCTTATTGGCTTCGCTCTCTCCGTTTTCTTGCCAGCGCACTTAGTAGTGCCAATTCTCCTCGTCAACTAGCCCTCGGATTCAGTATGGGCATGATGATTGGACTGGTTCCCAAAGAAAATTTGACGGCTGTGATTTTATTATTCATTCTGGCAGGTTCAAAAGTGAATCTCTGCTCAGCCTCACTGGGAACCATAGTTTTCTCCTGGCTGGCAATTCTGATCGATCCGTTAAGCCATCTAATTGGTCGAAGTGTGCTCTTGGCGTCATCTTTACAGGGTTTTTGGGTTTCAGTCTATGAAGTGCCCTTGGCTCCTTGGACCGATTTCAATAACACTATCGTAATGGGAAGTCTGATCCTGGGGTTATTTATGTTCTACCCGGTTTTCCGAATCTCAAAACCACAGTTTGAAAAGTACACACCTCTGCTTACCCATAAATTGAAAAAATATCGAATCGTGCAACTTCTCTGGGGTACACAAGTGGGCGCGATCGTAGGGGAAGTTTCATGAAGTGGAATTACCTGCTGCCTCGATTTGCACTGGCTGCTATTATCTGGACTTTTTTTGCTTTCGCCTTTGATCCTCTGGTCCGTATGTGTTTAGTGAGAACCGGACAATCGCTTACTGGAGCGGAAGTGGATGTCGTAAGTCTACAAACAGGGTTCTTTCCACCGTCGATCAAAACAGGACCCATCAGAATTGCCAGTCAAACTAATGACAAACGCAATCTGGTTTCATTCGATCAAATTAAAATGAAATTGTCCGGCAAACCTTTGATGTATCGCAATCTGATTGTAGAGGAAGCAACAGTCTCGGGGATGGAATTTGATTCGCCCCGATCTGATGATGATCATCAGTCGGAAAACACTTCAGATAAACAGGGCAAAGGATTTCAGTTCAGCCCCCAACTCTTTCGCCAAACATCAAAAGAACTGGGGAACTCCTGGTTGAGTGTCTTGAAAAAATCGGCAGTCGAAGAGCTGGACCCGAATCGTCTGGAAACAGTGCGTGTTTCAAAAACGATTGAACAGGAGTGGAAGCAGCGCTTTGCACAATACGATACGCGCCTGAAACAAGTCAAACTGGAAGTAGATTCGGTACAAAATAACGTTAAAAATGCCGCAGGAAAGACGATTGACAAAATCAGAACTTATACTCAGTCAGCCGAGCGTGTAGATCTACTTGTCAGAGCAGGCAAACAGATCCGTAAAGATCTCAAAACACTCCCTCAGATTGCACAACAGGATTACAAAAGAATCGAGCAGGCGAAAGAGCATGATTTAGCAAACCTCGACCAGCTGGTAGAGTCAGTTTCGCCTGATCCACAAAAAATTCTGCATGCATTAATAGGCGAAAACCTGTCCCAGCAACTGGAACAGGTCTTAGGCTGGTCGAACTTGATGCTTCAATCCGTTAAAACTCTCCGTGATGAGCAGGAACCTGAACCAATTAAGGGAGAATGGATCAATTTTCGACGTGATTCCAGTTTACCGGACGCTCTGTTTAAAAAGATCCGTTTAACAGGTGTAGCGCGAGTCGATCAACTGAAATACCCTTTTATCGGGACCATCAAAGAACTTTCCTCATCTCCCAGTACATATAGAAAACCGATTGTTCTCCAAGCCCAGATCGAGGCTGAGGCTGACATCAAGATTGCCGGAGAACTTAAATTTTATGAAGACAATCCCACTCACGATTTTGTCGTATTATTCAAGCTGCCCCATCAGAAAAAAATCACAATTGAAAATTCTAAACAGCTTTCGCTGGATTTGATTGCAGAACATACAGAATGCAAATCTCAGCTTTCCTTTAGAGAACATGATTTTCAATGTCAGCTAGTATTCACCCAGACTCCTGTTCATTTTCAAGTTGCAGCATCCCAATCTGAGTATCAGGCAATGGCGAGCATTCTGACTCAGACACTCGCTTCCATCGATTCGATTTCTGCAACACTAAATTGTTCCGGTTCTTATAAACAACCGGAATGGAGAATGGAGTCAGAATTGGGAGAGAAAATTGCGCGTGGTTTGCATCTGGCATTTCAAGCTGAAATTTCAAGACAAAAACAGAGAATGTCTCAGCAAATTGAACAGTTAGCAAGTCAGGAACGCGAAAAGCTGATTCAAAAACTCAACATCCAATATTCCGAGGTACTTGCCCACCTTGAAGAGGAAGAAGTAAAAGTACAGGCGGTGATTCAAAAAGTCTCGAACCGCCCCTTGGATATTCGCAGATTGCTCCGTTAGCAGAATCGCCTACTGGTGTGATACCTTCTTCATTTAGCGATCTAAAGGCACTGATTCTTCTGAATTGCTTAAATTCCTCTTGATTTCTCTCGATTTGTGATATCATTTATAGACAGGGAACGGAGTGCAATGCAGGAAGCTTTTATTTGCCTTTATTTTGCCTTTTCTGGCTGCTACCCTCCTGTCCACTGATCGTAATCGTTCAGAATCACATCATTATTATTCAATCATTTCAGCTTTTCAAAGTCGGAAAATTGAGGTCGTAGAGTCAATCGAGAAGAAACTTGGCTTTCTTGATTGAGATCATCGAGAAACACTTGACTTAAACAATTTTCGATACAAAACTCGGTATTGAGTTCAACGTTCAAACACTCGGATTTTGAGTGGTTTATTACGTGTGTCTGAAATGTCATATGTAATTATTCAAGTCGGGAGTCCTATATGACAATCGTGGCAGTGAATGCGCAGGCACCTATCTCATCAGGAGAAATTCCTACCACAGACCCACGACGAACAACTGACGTAGATCAGAAGCAACAGCAAGTAGTTGATTTTCTGGAACAAAATCAACTCGATGCATTGCTTCTGCAGTCACCTGAAAATATCGCTTGGTTCACAACCGGTGCCGATTTGACGCGTGCTGGATCAGGAGACAGTTGCGCTGCAGTCTTTATCACACAAGACGCCAGACTGATAGCCTGTAGTAATGTAGATGCGAATCAAATCTTTGACCGGGCGCTTCCCGGACTTGGATTCCAGATAAAAACCCGACCGTGGTACGAGCCTTTATCGCAATTGGTCACAGATCTCTGCAAGGGCAGAAAAGTGGCCAGTGATAGCGGCATAGAACAGACACGAAACGTTTCTGAAGAATTAAAGTCGATGCGATTCCCGTTTAGCGATTTAGAAAGCGTGCGTATGCGGGATCTGGGAAAGCATGTAGCGCACGCAGTGGAAGCCACTGCCAGACGAGTAGAACATGGTCTGACAGAGCAGGAAATAGCAGGGAGCCTGTCACATCGACTGTTGAAGCATGGAGTTCTTCCCAAACGACTGCAGGTCATGGTTGACGGTCAAAGTATTCGTTACCGTCACTGGAGCTATGGTGAAGATCGTCTGGAACGCTATTGTGTGATATCTGCTGTGGGGTCACAAAATGGACTCCATGCATCAGCAACACGAACTGTTTCACTGGGAAAGCCACCATCAAGTTTTATAAAGTCACATCATCTGGCATTGTTAATGCAGGCGACAGGCATGTATTTTTCCCAACCTGACTGGGCATTGTTCGATACTTGGAATCGTGTCAAAAGAATCTATGAAAAATACCATTGTGCTGATGAATGGCAGCACGCCGATCAGGCAGACATCATGGGGTACCTTCCCGAGGAAACCTCAATATTGATGAATAGTGAATTCAAATTCTCGCCGGGTATGGCTGCGTGCTGGCATCCTTCAGTAGGGCCGGCAATGACAGGTGATACGATTCTGATAGAACAGGATCAGACAATTTTGATCACGCCCATGGGACAATGGCCAGCAGCGAAAATTAAGGTCAAAGAACATCAAATCGCTTTGCCCGATATTCTAATCCTACCCGATTGAAGAAGGGACAGAGTGTTTTCAAGTTTGATGAAATTCATGAAACCGAAAAGTTTCTTTCGTTCAGTTGGTTTCTCACTTGTTAAATACCCACAATCAAATCAAGATAATTCTTAACCAAAATGACTGGTGAAATTATCTTGTAGGGCATTTCAGGCATTCCTTCTATCTTATTCAATTTACTGTGATGTCGTTCTCATGGCTGCTTCCGAATCAACAGATCATTCAAATTTGCCGCCTGAAGTTCCTTTGCCCGAAGTTCCTTTGCCCGAAGTTCCTTTGTTAGACATGTTTCCGAAACCTCTGGCGTTATCGGATGATGTTTCGCGTATCCGCCACAGAAGAACATCCAGGCTGATCAAAGTTTCCTGGCTTGGGATTTCGGTTCGTTGTTTTGTAATCGTTATCGAATTGATCGGTTTATGGTATCTGGGACATTCTGTTCTGCTTGTTGATGCACTGGCAAGTAGCGCGGATGTATTAACATCACTGGCCATATTATTTGCGATCCGTTTAGCGGAACAACCACCTGACGAAGATCACCCTTTCGGCCACGGGCGTTATGAGCCATTGGCAGGATTTCAATTGGGGCTGCTGATTCTGGTTGTGGGTACGGGCACCTTTGCATATCAGTTATTTGCCGCCATCAGTCACCCTCAGTCTGAAGTCATAGGCTGGGTCAGTTGGACCATCCCATTAACAGCTGCTATTCTACTGGAGCTGACCTGTCGTATTGTATTGAAAATGGCACGTCAGGAAAATAGTTCTGCTATGATCGCTGAAGCGTATCACTATCGAGTCGATGCGATCACAAGTTTTGTCGCAGCCTTTGGTTTGATTATCGCCAGTCAAATTCCCGGATATGGTCACTTGATTGATCATATTACAGCAATGATTCTTGCTGTAATTATGATCTATCTGGGGTGGGTCGCCGCGAGGGAAAATTTAAATGAACTGACAGATAAGATTCCAAATCAAAATTATTTTGACCAAGTCAAATCTTCGGCCTTGAAAGTAGAGGGGGTTCTGGATGTGGAAAAGGTTCGAATTCAGACTGCTGGCCCGGATGCCCATGTGAATATCGATATTGAAGTCAATCCTGAGGAGACCGTCGATCATGCCCACGTAATTGCACAACAGGTGCGCCAAAGGATTCAACTCGACTGGCCAACCGTCAGAGAAGTGGTCGTGCACGTGGAGCCCTATTATGAGGCTGATCACTAGCGGGCAATCAAGGATGTCTAAAAGCTGGTTTTTTAGAACCGAATAATCACATCGCCACCCAGCAACACCTGATAATCTGCCTGGCCATTTCGATATGGCCCCTGGATGTTGAAGAAGGGAGAAGTCGTATCAGACCAGTCAAAGCGGAGTTCTGGTCGAACTGTGACATTCGGGTGCGGACGCCAATTGGCTCCCACTGTGAGTTCATAATAATTCCCGCCTGTAGCAAACGCGGGTATTAACTGCGTGACTCGTGAAAAATCTTGATCCCGGAACCATTCAAAGCGGGCGCCCCAGGCAAACGTTTCCGACACATCATAGTACAGGTACTGATTGACTGAGTACCATTTGGCAGGAACGACTTGAAATTGATTATTAATCTGCCCGTTATCCTGAATGCCAAAATCACTCTGGAAAACATATGTCAAACAGTCGTTGATTTGATGTGATAACACTAAACTGATCAACGTACGGTTGGTGCTTGGATTTGTGAGAGTATCCTCATCTCCCGTGGTCATTACAAAATTAGCTGTCGTAGCCTGATCACTGCTGGTCCATCCGATTCCCGCGAGTAAACTCAGATCATGATTCGTATTTTCCCATGTATCCCAACCGCGTGTAAGACCCGCAAGTAATTGCACCTGGTCATTGACTTGAAATGTTGTGAGAAAACCTGTGTGGGTAAATGGTTCTGCGTATTGCATCGTATAAGAGTGTGAGTAGAAGAAATTGTCCGGAGCTGTGACTTTTTCATAGCCGATGGGAGTGTAAAAATGTCCTGCTTTTATACTGACTCCAGCCAGCCAGGGAACATAAAACTCGGCATAGAGCTGAGGCATTGCCAGGCCATACATGGCATAGGTATTGGCCCCATTTCTTCTCGGTCCATTCGAGCTATTCCAGCGAGCTGAACCATTTGTGTGTGTTTCCAGTCCAGTCGCGGTAGTAAAGAAATAATCAGTACCATACAGCAGATCTGCACGGAATCCCCAGTCCAGTTCATCCCCACCAAAATCGACAGGACGTTCCATGAACAGATAAAGCTGATTCATCTGATATTCATTAGATCGATCATTAAATGTGACCGGCAGATTGAAATTATTGGAAGGCTTTTGAAAATTCCCGGTAAAACCCTGGTCGATCCAGCCACCCACTCTGACTCGTTCAGAATTCATGGAGGGGTAAACAGGCGAATTTTGCATCAGAAACTGTTCAAGAAAATTATTGCACTGCGATTCAGGTAAGCAAATCGAATCAATGCAATGATCGGCATCATTATTCACTGTATCGTAGTCAGATGAGTCCGACACATTCAAAGAGACTGGTTGGTAAAGACTTTGATCTTCAGCCAGAAAGGAATTCTCGAAGTCTGAATTTCCCAGCCGGTCTGTCTGCGCGAAAAGGAGGCCGGGAATACTCATGATCAGGCCAACCACAATACATCGTGAGATTATTTTTATCCGCATTTGATTCCAACTCGTGCGATAACATTGCTATTAAACTGCGAATCTTATGTTCACATATCGCTGAAAAAGGCTTTCAACAGACAAAATCTGAAGGTGGTGGAAGGGTCTTCTATCTCTCTTTTTCGGCTGGGTAGAATTGGGAGACATATGCTAATTATTCGTAAAGTGATTACTTCACTCGGATTTCGCAGTTTAAACGTTAATCTCAACCACTATTGTTCCAATCTGTGAATGGTCTCTATTTTTACATGTGGGTCGATGTTGACGTGATTGAAATACGATCTCGTTCATCAACCACACACCAATAATCAAGTTTCATTTGTTATGGAAATTGTACATTAAATTTTACAAAAATGTTTCCTAAGTTAAACAAATGTGTTGAGTTAAAGCATCATTACCGCTCATCCCGCTTACTGAACAAGACTGTCACTTTTGTGATGATCTCTATGATGCTCCTATAACCTGAACGGGATGTCCCAAACAGCGTAAATTGCCTTTATTATTGATTGCAATTGGTTACTGCGTGGGCAAAGATATTTTACAAACTGCATTAATATCTGCATTCTTTAGCCAAAATCGCGTACGCATAGAAGAATATCCTTTTGAGCCTACGCGAGGCTTACTGTTAGGTTTAATTCGCTTAATCGTCAAAGTAAGTGACTATTCTGACACTAAAATCTAGCTGTTGATGCCAGTAATAAATAAATTGACCACTATTTAATCAATTACGAGTAAAAATCTTAATCAATTACGAGTAAAAATCATTATGAAGAGCCTGAAAAGATTGTTTGGCCGTAAATCTACTCGCAAAGTCACTCGTCGTACGCCATTTCGGCTCTCGCGTCCAATTGGATATGCAAGTCATGTCGAACGGTTAGAGGATCGAACTCTCCTGGCCAGCAATATCCTTGCTTCGCTGGAAAGTTCAGTCAATCAGCCTAACGATACGACAGATCTGGTTTTAAACGTGGGATCAGGCAGCTCTCCCACGCTCGGATTTGAAGTCAAAGCGGCTCCCGGATCCGTGTTTGATCCTGCAGCGATTCGAATTTTCGACGCCAATACGAATGCAGTCATTCCGCTGAATCTGGCAGAACATGACCATGCTGGCTCGACAAACTCTCTGGTATTGGCAACTTTATCTCCCGGTGAATACCGAGTCGAAGTTCAGGGACAAAGTTCCGCAATCGGCGGGTTCATCGTGGACGTCTTCCTGCCTGGTGACTCAGATGGCAATGGCTCCGTTAATGATGACGAATATCGGCATGCTTTAGCCGCCAGCTACCAGCATCTGTTTGGCTATAACCATCACACCACTCAGCTTCTTGTTCAGCAAATGGGATTGGATCCCAGCACCAACTTCTATAGACCAGAGTTGGATGGTGATATGGACGGTGACGTCGATAACAACGACTTGAACCTGATGAATGCCAATCGGAACATTCCCACAGTTCAGTTCGAACTGATCGGCGATCAGGATGCACCAGCGAGTTTCATTGAATTGCAGTTGGATTCGGGTATTTCTGATTCAGACGGGATTACCAATGATTTAACAGTCGTGGGTACTCTCTCCGACGAAAGTCAAATCACTCAGTTTAAGGTGGGTCTCGATGGTGCTGCCTTTAGTAGCTTTGTGGATATCCTTCCTCAGCTTTCAGGCGGTGCGAATGGTGGTTCATTTACTTTAACACGTAGCTGGCTGGAAACCAATTTGAATGGTGGCGCGTCTCTGGAAGGAGGCACTCATACTCTCCACTTCTTCGGACAGGATGAGCATGATAATAACAATATGGGCGCGTTCTACGATCTGACTTTTGAACTGGATGTGACTGCACCAACTACCATGTATTCGTTTGGTAATGTGACTGAGGACGAAGACTTTGGTAGTTCGAACCTGGGGCCAAAGACCACATTCTTTAATCAGAATGGCGGGACACCACTCAGCTTTCAATTTGACAGCATTACCAGTCCGATTGTCACTCTCGATGACGCTACTAGTGATTTGATTTTAGAATCAATTCTTCATGCGAATGGTTCGGCTGACATAGTGATTCGCGCAACAGACGTTGCTGGGAATTTCGTTCTGTCAAATTCGTTTAACGTTATGGTTAATGCCCTCAACGATGCTCCTGTAGCCATCGACGACTTATTTACGACCAATGAAGACACAGTGTTAAACGGTGCCAGTAATGTATTTGCTGCGAACCCAACAACGCCGGATTCGGATGTCGAAAATGATCCCTTCACGGTGACTGAAGTCAACGGAATGGCCGCAAGCGTTGGTAATCAAATCACATTATCATCGGGGGCTTTGTTGACGCTGAACGCGAATGGTACTTTCAGTTACGATCCCAATGGTGCTTTCGAAGATCTGGCTGACGGCGACAATGCCAGCGACAGTTTTACCTATACGATCGATGATGGCACAGGCAGTCTGGTAACGACAGACACCGCTACTGTGACGATCACGATCACCGGTGTGAATGATGACCCTGTGGCGATTGACGATGTCTTTACAACCGATGAAAATACGGTATTGACCGGTGGAGGTGTACTGGCTGCGAATCCTACAACAGCTGACAGCGATGTGGAAAGCCAAAGGCTTCGTGTTGCAGAAGTAAATGGTCAGTTGGTTATTCATGGTTCACAGATCACACTTCCTTCAGGTGCTCTGTTAACGATGAACGATGATGGAACGTTCAGCTACGACCCGAATGGTCAATTCGAAAATCTGGCTGACGGCGACAATGGCAGCGACAGCTTCACTTATACGATTACTGATGCCCAGGGTGGCACCGATTCAGCAACCGTGAATCTGACGATTACCGGTGTAAACGATGATCCGGTAGCGATCAACGATGCGTTTACGACAGATGAAGACACCGTTCTGAATGGTGCGAGTAGTGTGTTCACTGCGAATCCGACGACAGCCGACAGTGATGTGGAAGGTCAGAGCTTTACGGTGACCGGCGTTACTGGTGGTGCTGCTCCGGTGGTTGGCAGTCAGTTTGCCCTGACTTCAGGAGCCCTGTTAACAATCAATGCAAATGGAACGTTCAGCTACGACCCGAATGGTCAATTCGAAAATCTGGCTGACGGCGTTGATGGCAGCGACAGCTTCACTTATACGATAACTGATGCCCAGGGTGGCACCGATTCAGCAACTGTCAACCTGACGATTACCGGTGTGAACGATGATCCCATCGCGATTGATGATGCCTTTACAACAGACGAAGATACCACCCTGAGTGGTGAGAATGTGTTTGCTGCAAATCCGACAACAGCTGACAGTGATCCTGAAAGCCAGAGCTTTACAGTGACCGCAGTGGCAGGGGGAACGGTAGACAGTCAGTTCGCATTGGCCTCGGGTGCTCTGTTGACAATCAATGCAAATGGAACGTTCAGCTACGATCCGAACGGTGCTTTCGAAGATCTGACTGACGGCGACAATGGCAGCGACAGCTTTACTTATACGATTACTGATGCCCAGGGTGGCACCGATTCAGCAACCGTCAATCTGACGATTACCGGTGTGAACGATGATCCGGTAGCCGTTGATGATGCGTTTACAACAGACGAAAACACCGTCCTGAATGGTGCGAGTAGTGTATTCACTGCGAATCCGACGACAGCCGACAGTGATGTGGAAGGTCAGAGCTTTACGGT
>JAHZKX010000075.1 GCA_022600195.1 Planctomycetota bacterium | reverse complement strand
AGGTGAACCTCGGCTTCCCGGAGTTTAGAAATAATCTGTTCGGATGAATGACGTTTCGTGGGCATAATCGCCTCCTTTTAATGGTCCAGAAACCTGAATTGTATATCAAGCTCTGGTTTCGGTTAAAGGGGGCATGTCAGTAGCAACAAGCGTTACAATGATTTGTGGAAGAGTATCTCATCGAAAGGGTTTGAGATATAAAATAGCCATGACTCACTTTACCCTGACAGGTTTCGAATGAGATATAAATATCCAAAATTCAATAGCATACTTGATAAAATTGAGTCTTCAGATCATTTCGGATTCATTGTAGTCTGAAACGCTATACTTGAATCAGCCTGTCAGTCTGATACATTGAATGGTCTTCAATACCATTCAGGGAGCCTGCTGCGATCACATTTCGAACTTAACATCCAGGAACAGAACACGTGAATCAACTCACCCGATTACTATCACTTCAGACGATTGTCTGTTTTTGTTGCGTCGTACTGTTTCAAGTCGGCCTGCTAAGGGCTGCTGATCAAAGGCAAAGACCCAATATTGTGGTTGTCCTGGTGGACGATCTGCGATGGGACGAAATTGGCTGTATGGGGCATCCTTTCGTTCGGACACCGCACATCGATCGCATTGCCCATGAAGGCGCCCGCTTTCGAAATGCCTTCTGTTCAACACCTCTTTGTTCTCCAGTACGGGCTTGTCTGTTAACCGGGCAATATACGCACAATCATGGCATCTTTGATAATATTAATCGAAGCAAGCACAGTCACACTTTGAAAACATTTCCACAATCGCTCCAGAAAGCCGGTTATGACACTGCTTATGTCGGCAAGTGGCATATGGGAAATGATGATACGGCCCGTCCCGGCTTCAATCATTGGGTCAGTATGAAAGGGCAGGGGACATCATTTGATCCTGTGTTAAACGAGAACGGCAAACGAGTCAAACACACAGGGCATACCACTGATGTTCTCAATCAGAAAGTCAATGCGTTCGTAAAGCAGAAAAGAGAGAAGCCGTTCTGCATTTATATAGCACACAAAGCCTTACACCCGGAACTCACTCAGCGAGATGATGGCAGTATAACCGACCCCTCCGCAGCAAAATTTATGCCTGCGAATAGACACAATCGCTTATACACAAATGACGCCATACCGCGGCGGTTGAACGTGATGGATAACCTCGAAGGTAAACGCGCATTACAGCGTTCCATCTCCGGTCTGCCACCCTTGAGCCGGGAAACGGGAACCAGTGATGAAGTGATTCGCGACCGTCTGAGGATGCTGGCCGGAATAGATGAGGGCGTTGGTATGTTATGGAAACTCCTGAATCACCAGGGGCAACTCGATAACACAGTTTTTATATTTACGAGCGATCATGGTTACTGGTACGGCGAACATGGCTTAAGCGTCGAGCGGCGACTTCCGTATGAAGAGGGTATTCGGGTTCCCTTGTTAGTCCGCTACCCTCCCTTGGTTAAAGCAGGTACGGTGATTGATCAGTTTGCTGTCAGCGTGGATTTGGCTCCGACCATTTTGGATTTGGCACATGTTAAAGGGGACCAAAAATATGATGGAGAGTCTCTGGTACCTTTACTCAAGGGAGAGCAGCCGAAAGATTGGCGTAAATCATTCTTGATTGAATACAACAGTGATACTGTGTTTCCACGTCTCGTCAAAATGGGCTATCAGGCTGTCCGAACTCTGCACTGGAAGTACATTCGCTATAATGAGCTAGAAGGAATGAATGAGCTTTATGATGTGCAGAACGATCCTTATGAGATGAAAAACCTGATCGATCTGCCGCAATCTCGGGCCATCGTGAAAACTCTCCAGGCCGAGTTACAACGATTGGCGAATTAACCGTTCCTGCAGATTCGTTTTATTTCTGCCAGTTTCAGTAGAGTTTCCTTCATAAGCTCCGCAACAGTCCTTTATAATGTAAAATCCAATGAACAATAACCGGAGTGTACCATCACGCTTCGGTTCCTGCCTCCTGAACCCTCAACGGGATAATTCCATGCTGCCCTTTAAAACTGTGAAACGTTTTCGACTGACTTTTGTTCTGTTAAGTACGATATCCACTTTGGTTGTGGGGCTGACAGTCACGGCGATGTCAGCGGACAAGAAGCAATCAAAACCCAAGGTCGATTATTCATCTGAAATGCCGCGGATTCTGCCGAGAACTCCTAAGGAAGCATTAAAGTCGTTTAAGCTTCATAAAGATTTTCAAATTGAACTCGTTGCCGCTGAGCCTTTAGTCCGTGATCCCGTTGCGATGTGCTTTGATGCACGCGGCCGCGCTTATGTGGTAGAGATGCCCGAGTATAACGATGACAAAAAAGAGGGTTATAGCTCTGTCAAACTTCTGGAAGATACAGATGGAGATGGAAGGTTTGATAAAAGTTTTCCGTTCTTAAGTAATATCACATTACCGACTGCGGTCTTCAGTTACAAAGGAGGCGTCTTTGTGGGAGCACCGCCACACCTTTATTATTGCAAAGACACCAACGGTGATGGGGTTTCTGATGTGAAAGAACTCGTAATGACTGGTTTCGGTCGTGATCGTGGCGATGAAGGGATGATCAATTCTTTTCGGTGGGGTATGGATAACAAAATTCACTTTTCCACAGGCATTGATGGCGGTCTGGTCACAGTTACCTCGGATGATCAAAAACGAAAATATAACACCAAAGGTCGTAATATTATTCTCGACCCGGAAACGCGCACCATAGAATTAACAACAGGCGGTGGCCAGCACGGTATGAGTCTGGGGATCTGGAATCGTGTTTTTGTATGTGCGAATAGTGTTCCGATGCAGGTGCTCATGTATGATGATCGTTACATTGCCCGCAATCCCTATTTGGCTCCTCCTTCAGCACCGGTTTCAATTGCACCAGGTGGCAAATACACAAAGCTATTACGAATCAGCCAAGTGGAACCATGGCGTATCTTGAGGTCCCGTATTCGGTCACAAAGTGCAAAGGGGGATTCTGAAAAAGGCAAACCTTCAGGGTTTTTTACAGCAGCAACTGGGATCACGATTTATCGTGGCAGTGCCTGGCCTGCTGAATATCAGGGAAACGTATTCGTTGGTGAGCCAGCCAATAATCTGGTATATCGTGCCGCTCCACAGTCCGATGGATTATCCCTGGTCGCACCCCGCGCTGATCAGGATGCGGAATTTCTGGCATCCACAGACGTCTGGTTTCGTCCGGTTCAATTTGAAAATGGTCCCGATGGGGCACTCTACGTGTTAGACATGTATCGGGAATTGATCGAAGGTGCCCCCTTCATTCCAGAAGAAGTGATTAAACACCTCGACCCCGTGGGGGGACAGGATAAAGGCCGCATCTATCGAATTGTCCCGAAAGGATTTCAACAATCGCCGCTTCCCAATTTGGGGAAACTTTCGTCTGAGAAACTGGTCGCACTACTGGAGAGCGATAATGGCTGGACTCGCGATACTGCACAGCGATTACTCTTCGAAAGGCAGGATAATTCTGTCAGCGACGAGTTAAAACAAGTGGTCTTTGCATCAGGCAAACCCATTACCCGTGCATCTGCGCTCTGGTCTTTACAAGGGCTGAAATCATTAGACGAAAAGACTCTGTTAAAAGGTTTGCAGGATCAAAACTTCCAAGTTCGAAAACAGTCGTTGCAAATTGCAGAACAGCATGCGGCTTCGTCTTCTATCCAGGAACAAATGCTGGCGCTGGCAAATGATGGCTCTCTAGAAGTGCAGTATCAAGCAGCCTTCTCGCTGGGTGCCTTTCAATCTTCGGCCCGTAATCAAGCATTGGTCGAAATACTGACACGCAATATTTCTAATCAATGGATACGCATGGCCGTTCAGAGTTCACTGGATCAGGGGGCGGCAGAGGTCTTTTCGATCCTGGTGAAGAACCCCGGATTTATTAAAGAACAGCAGGGGAAGAATTTTCTGATCGCGTTAGCAGTACAGATTGGAGCACAAAAGAATGCCCAGGATGTGAAGTTGTTTATGTCATCGCTTGAGTCAATGCCTGCCGCTGACCAGAATTTTTCAGAGATTTTATTCCGAAGACTACTCTCACGCGCTTCAGGTTCGACCAAAAAAGTATTGGCTCAGTCAACCAGTCCGCGTACATCTTTATTACTGAAGGGCATGATGCAGACTGCGATTCAACAAGCTCAGAACTCCAAATTGGCTGTTAAGGCGCGGGTTGATGCCATTGATACGTTGAGTATTGGGAAATTTGATAACACAAAAGATGTATTTGAAGATTTATTATCCGTACAACAACCACTCCAGGTTCGTCAGGCCGCGCTTGCCAAGTTGGGACTCGTCAATGACGATCGTGTCGCTGATTTAATCCTCGAAGCCTGGCCGGGCTTGAGTCCACAATTACGAATGAGCGCCGTCGAGACGGTTTTTTCCAGAAAAGTCTGGTTATTGACGATGTTGCATTCCATTAAGAATGGCAAAGTCAACCCGGGAGATATCAGTCCGGAACGTGTGCAATTGTTGAAGAAAAATTCCGACGAAAAAATCAGGAAACTGGCTGATTCCCTGTTTCATAAGCAACGACTCACTGGTCGATCTGATATTGTGAAAGCATATCGGCCCTCCCTGAAGCTCAAGGGGAATCCGGTTAACGGAAAACTGGTTTTCAAGAAAGCCTGCTCTGCCTGTCATCGTCTGGAAAATGTGGGAGTTCAACTGGGGGCCGATCTGAAGGCAATCAAGGATCGTGGCACGGAAGCAGTCTTGTTAAACATTCTCGATCCGAATCGCGAAGTCAAACCACAGTACGTCACTTATTTACTTCTCACGACACAGGGGCGGACCATTACCGGGCTGATTAAATCAGAAAATGCCAACAGTATTACGATTGCCCGCGCAGATGGAACAAGCGATACCGTTTTGCGAATTGATATCGAAGAGCTGATCAGTTCCAAGCTCTCTTTCATGCCTGAAGGTCTGGAAAAACAGATCAACAAACAGGATATGGCGGATTTACTGGCCTATCTGAACGCGACAAAATAAGAGATGAAATGTCAGGTTCAAAATCTGTGATCGAAGGAATAACTCATGAAGTTTTTTCTGGCAATGCTGGTCTGGTTATTCCTGCCTTTTACAGGCAACGCAGCTGAAGAGGTTCTTTATCAAAGCGATTTTGAACGGGACCATATAAATTCCACACCACAAAACTGGTCTGTTTTTTTGCCGAAGACCGCGCCTGATGTGAAAGTCGTCAAGCAAGGGTCGGAAGAGTCTATGCACTGTCTGATGGGAAAACGATCCCGTTCGGCAGGGCTGACTGCAATTGCGCACCGTTTCGCAAAACCCCAACAGAGAATCATGGTCGAGTTGACTTTTGCATTTTCGTCGGGAGCAGGACGTTCTCTTAATTTATGGTCGTTTGAACCAAGTGGTCGTGATGCAAGCCAGCTGAATTTGTGTATCCAGAATGGTGCATTACAGCAGAACGATGGGCGGACACGATCCTGGCGTATCATTTCAAAAAAAGTGAAGCTATCATCGGATCGTGACCATCCTGTCTGGCATCGTCTGCGGATTGTTGTTGATGCTCGGCAGCCAGGGATCGATTTTTGGTTATCTAAACCGGGTAAACTCGCACTTCCCAAATCCCCGAGCGGAACCCTGCACGCATACCGCACCAATTTGGATCTCGGTGGAATCGCTCTGGTTTCGGGAAAACGTCTGGCTCCTGGTGCCTAATATTATATCGACGATCTTGTCGTGCTGGGGGGGAGTCAGATTCCTGGTCCTGGAAAGATTAAACCGTTACCGAAACCGGTGACACTCTGGAACGGGCCTCCTATTCCTGCGGACCTGAATCAGATTCCCTTAGTACCTGGTATGGCTCATCAAACGATCCATCGCGCCCAGAAAGACGGATTTAAGTTTTTGCACGGCGCTGCCATCATTGAGCACAAGGGAACATTGTATGCGAATTGGGCTAATAGTCCGACGAATGAAAATGGTCCGCATGAAACCCTGCAAGGTCGTCGTTCCCGCGATGGCGGAAAGACATGGTCTGATCTGGAAGTAATTGGCCCGGGATTTGAAGGCCCCGATCGTCATAGTCATGGAGTCTTCCTGAAGCATAAGGGGGAGTTGTGGACGATTTGCAGTCGTTTTGGAGTGGGCAAACCAGCGAAGCGTTTTTCCGGTCTTAAAGGCGAAGCGTTTGTTTTGAATGAAGACGCCAATCGTTGGGAATCACGGGGGATTGTGATGCAGAACTGCTGGCCTTATGACGAACCGGTTAGGATGCAGAATGGCAATCTGATTACAGGAGGTCAGGATAAAGATGGCCTACCTGTAGTGGCGATCAGTCATGGAGATGACCTGACACAATGGGATACTGTGCTTATTCCTTATCCGCCGGAACTGGCTCCTTCCTTTGCTGAAACGACAGTGGCGGCTGTAGGAAAAACTGTCGTAGCCATCATCCGTGGAGGTGGCAATGTCGCCTGGGTTGCAACCAGTGACGACAATGGAAAGACTTGGTCTCGCGCACGGCAAAGTAATCTGCCGATGCCACGATCCAAAGCCTATTCAGGAAAATTGAGCACGGGACAACAGTACCTGATTTCCAATCTGAAGAATCGGGATACGCTTGTGATTTCTGTCAGTCAGCCCGGTGAAACAACGTTAAGTCGGATGTGGAAAATTCGGCATGGAAAATCCGGACCTCCCCGTTTTCCCGGTTTTGCAAAAGGCAAACAATGGTCTTACCCCTACGCGCATGAGTTTGATGGAAAACTCTATGTTGTGTATTCCATTGGCAAGGAAGATTGTGGCTTGTCCATTCTTCCCCTCAAATCTCTATAGATCGATCTTTGTTCTTCTCTGGTATAGAACAGTGATCACTTCATGCTTCTACCGTTTATGAAGCTTTAAGTTGGTCTGTTTCAGCCCCTAAATGGTGCCACGCCATTCTCATCCGACTTTTGGCGAAAGAATTCTTGGAGAAATTTTCGATAGATCTGGTGGTCAAAAAAGCCCGCCGCTCTATGGTACTAATAACAAAGAGACTGCGGTGGCCACTCATGTTTCAGCTCAACTAAACAGATAATCGAGTCAATTACCTCCAAGTATCCAAGGATTCAGATTGATGAAACGCTTTTCAAAAAACTCAGCCGCGC
This sequence comes from Planctomycetota bacterium, assembly GCA_022600195.1. Classification (GTDB taxonomy): domain Bacteria; phylum Planctomycetota; class Planctomycetia; order Planctomycetales; family Planctomycetaceae; genus Gimesia. Next base: position 28,930 of record JAHZKX010000075.1, on the reverse strand, counting down.
TAGCAACCTTGTTGGCATTCATGTTTTCGTCCACTCTCACTCAGGCTGCCGAGAAAAAAGATATTGTAGACACTGCTGTCTCAGCCGGTTCCTTTAAGACTCTGGGCGCTGCTCTGGGAGCAGCCGATCTTGTGGGAGCATTGAAGGGTGAAGGGCCATTTACCGTTTTGGCTCCCACGGATGCAGCATTTAAAAAATTACCTGCGGGTACAGTTGAAACACTGCTCAAACCAGAGAATAAAGACAAGTTGATCGCCATTCTGAGTTATCATGTCATCCCTGGTAAAGTCGCTTCGAAAGATGTAGTCAAATTAAAGGGCGTGAAAACGTTAAATGGTCAACGTGTCGACATTCAAGCAAAAGGCGGCAAAGTAAAAGTAGATGGAGCGACTGTCGAGGCTGTCGATATCAATTGTGCAAACGGTATCATTCATGTGATCGATAGTGTGATTCTCCCCAGTGATAAAAACATCGTTGTTACGGCTGCTGAAGCAGAAACCTTTAAGACATTGATTGCAGCAGCGAAGGAAGCGGGACTTGCAGGAGCACTCACAAGTAAAGGTCCTCTCACAGTCTTTGCACCTACTGATGACGCATTTTCAAAACTACCTGAAGGAACAGTGGCATCTTTGCTGAAGCCTGAAAATAAAGATAAACTGGCAGCAATCTTAAAGTATCACGTTGTACTAGGACGCGTTTATTCAGAGGATGCACTAGCAGCAGGAAAAGCCAAAACTTTACAAGGGGGAAGTGTTCGAATTACAATTCAGGATGGTGTTGCTAAAGTCAATAAAGCCAAATTATTGGCAACTGATATCGATGCCTCAAATGGTGTCATTCACGTGATTGACACGGTCATTATGCCTTCGGACGACAAAAAATTTAGTGCAACTGATGCACGTCACAAAATTAAACAAGCGGTCGTCAATGGTGTTCAGCTCTACAATTCGGGTCATCATAGTGCTTGTGCTAAAGTTTACATGAAGACCATGAGTGAAATGCTGGATTACGGTGACCAGATGCCCAAGTCAGTTCGTAATCGGCTTGAGCACGCGATGACAAACGCGAAGCATGAATCTTGCCCGACCCAACAGGCATGGACCTTACGCCATGCTTTGGATCATGCCTACTCGAGCATGTCGAATCTCTAACTGTTTTAGTTTGTCCGGTTCCAAACCCCTGCGGTCATAGAAAAGTTCTATGATGGTGGGGGTTTATTTAATTCGATAGGATGCTTCTTAACGGGCGTTAATCCATATTCGAAACGAGTGCTTGAATTGAAGGTTCGAGTTTTCCCGATCGAAACATGGCCACGATAGCAACGTGTTCAAAATAAATTTTCATTGGATCAAGGGGCTTCTGGAATCCCTCAAGAAAGTGGCGCCGTAAACGGGAAACCAGTGTGATCCAGATCGACATTAATCCCTGTTCCGGTGATTTCGCAATAATAGATTGGTGAAACTTGATGTCTAATTCTGCTAGAGAAGCATAATCTTGAGATTCACAGGCTGTTTTCATTTCGCTCAGAATAAGATCCCATTCTTCAAAATCCAATTCACTCAGGTCGGCAAAGATTGATTTCAACGCAAAAGATTCCACCGTCTGCCGCAGTGGAATGATGAGTTCCTGCATAGAATCGGATGAGGAAGGGGCCACGCGCATACCACAATTTGGCTTCGATTCGACCATGCCTTCATGAGCGAGTTGTTTTAAAGCCTCGCGAATCGGCGCGCGACTGACCTGGAAGCGGTCGGCCAAGCTGACCTCACGCAAAGGCATGCCTTCCTCGAAACGTCCTGTGATGATTTCCATCCGCAGCTGGTCAACAATTTGCTGTCGTTGATTCTGAGCTAATTCGGTTTGACTCATCAGGATTCCTTTTTTGATTGTATTGGCTTGCAGGTCGCTCAGGCATGCGTATGTTCTACGAATTTGATGAATTGTAAACAATATGATGGTTAAAATCCAGCAGATATTTGTGAAGCAGGGATCTTTCTGAATTGTTGACGGGTAAATAAAGTCTGTTTTTATTGATTTATATAGGGGTTTTGTTAGAGTGCTCCCCTTTGGTTGAGTCATCTTTGGTTACATGAGGATATGCTTGAATTGTATGCAATAAGTGAAGTCTTGGTTGACACACACGAGGTGTTCAGCCAGACTTGAAAGAGATCGAGTCATAAGAGGCTGTCCTCCAGCTTGTGATGGCTCCTGCAGATATTTCGGTTTCATTTGCAATGCCTGAGGAGATTTTAAGATGACTAATTCGTTCGCTGAAACACCTGCAAAAAACTCAATAGATCGTAATTGTACTGGTCGTTGCAATTTGGTGAGCGGTCTTTTGCTGGTGATCGGTCTCATTTGGTTATCACCTTTGGCCGCTGCTGAGAAGAAGCAGGTTACGGGAAATCGTCTAGTCTATTTAGATCAGGATGATCCTTTTTATGTCTCACAAAATTTCCCCAAGTTGGTAACACCCCAATGGGTTGGAGATACGCAAGTCAAAGCGGTTTGCGTATTAGCCATTGATGACATGCGGGACATAAAAAAATATGAAGCGTATTTGCGTCCGATCCTGGAACGACTCAAAGAGATCGATGGTCGAGCCGGGTCAAGCATCATGACCTGTCGTGTCGATCCCAATGATCCGCATATACAAAAATGGATCAACGAAGGAGTCAGCATTGAAGTTCATACATATGATCATCCTTGTCCGTTGTTAAAGGACCGAGACTTTACAAAAGCCAAGGGAACCGTTGATAGATGTTTAGACTTACTCAACCAGATTCCGAACAGCCAGCCTGTCGCTTACCGCATGCCTTGTTGTGATTCGCTTAATACGGTGAGCCCCCGTTTTTTCACTGAGATTTTCAATCAACGATCTCCCGAAGGAAATTATCTGCAAATTGATACGTCCGTTTTTCACGTTTTCACTCCCAATGATCCGGAAGTACCAAAAAAGTATGTACTTGACGCGGATGGGCAGGGGAAAATCGAAAAGTATGTACCGACCGATCGTGGATTTGTGAATACGATATTTGACTATCCTTATCCATATCCGATCTCGCGTCTCTGCTGGGAGTTTTCCTGTGTGACGCCCAGTGACTGGTCTGCACAGCATCGTCAAAAACCGATGAACCCACTCACCGTTCAAGACTGGACTGCCGTTCTGGATGCGACTGTTGTGAAGCAGGGGACATTCAACCTCGTGTATCATCCCCATGGTTGGATCAGCAATGAGCAGGTGATCAAGCTAATAGATCATTCTGTTGTGAAGCACGGTTCTGCAGTGCAATTTCTTTCTTTTCAGGATGTTCTGCAACGGATGAATCAGCATCTCCTGGCCGGGCAGCCGTTAAGAAATGAACGCGGTGCCGATAACGGCGTGAGACTCCTCGATTTGAACAACGATGGTTTTATGGATGTCGTCATTGGAAATGAAAACGTTCAGAAAACGAGAATCTGGAACCCGAAACAACAGACATGGAGCGAAATGAGTTTCCCGACACGTCTGGTTTCCAAGCCCGATTCCGATGGAGCTCAGGCGACACGCAGCCGTTTTGGTATATTGAACAATCAGGTCGTGCTTTTGACTTTAACGTCCGATGAATCGTCGGCCTTTCGATTTGATGGCAAGGCCTGGGTCGAAGACAAAAAATTACTCGCCGGTCTTCACAGGAATCAGTCAGCGGTCTTTACACTTAAGAAGGGCATTGACCAGGGGGTTCGATTTCGAGATTTCAACAATGATGGTTTAAGCGAGTTGATTGTTTCGAATCCATCGCAACAGGCCATTTATGCCTGGTCAGATGAAGATTCACTCTGGAAACGTTTGCCCTGGTCGCTTCCTCAGAATGCGACCGTTGTTGATGCCCAGGGGCAGGATGCGGGTCTGCGGTTTGTGGACGTGAATGAAGATGGATTTGATGATGCCCTCTTTTCTAATGAGAGCCGCTATTCATTGCATCTATTTGCCTCGTTGGACAAGGGATGGAACAAAATATTCCAGAAGCAGCGTCAGGATGGCGATGACATGCCGATGATTTCTCGAAACGGCACTAACAACGGTGCGTGGTTTCATTCAAAACATCTATGGGTCCAGAATGAAGACACCGATAAATTAAAAAATCTGGTTAATGGTAAATCGTTCGATGAATTACTTGAAGCGCAAGGCCCTCAACCCAAGTCTCCCAATGCCGCTCTGAAAACGATTAAAGTCAAACCGGGATTTCATGTCGAGCTTGTCGCAGCAGAACCTCTGGTGAAAGATCCAGTAGCCTTTGATTGGGGCCCGGATGGAAAACTGTGGGTGGCGGAGATGGCCGACTATCCGTTGGGCATTGATGAGAAAGGTACTTTCGCAGGCCGTGTCCGTTATTTGGAAGATACGAATGGCGATGGCACCTATGATAAATCAACCCTGTTTTTAGAGAAACTGGGGTACCCTACCGGCGTGATGGCCTGGAAAAAAGGTGTCATTGTGACAACCGCGCCCGAAGTTTTTTATGCGGAAGATACGAATGGCGATGGCAAGGCGGATAAACATGAGTCACTTTATACGGGCTTTGGAGAAGGTAATCAACAACATCGGGTCAATGGCTTGCGTTGGGGACTGGATAACTGGATTTATCTGGCAAATGGAGATTCTGGCGGAGAATTGGTCTCTGTCAAATCAAAACAAAAACTAAAATTTGGACGTCGCGATTTACGTATCAAACCTGATACTGGTTTAATGGATCCGCAATCAGGTCAAACCCAGTTTGGCAGGGAACGAGACGATTGGGGGAACTGGTTTGGCAGTAATAACAGTAATCCCGCCTTTCATTATGCCCTGGCAGACCATTATCTGCGCAGAAATAAAAATCTCATTGCACCGAATGCGAAAGTTCAAGTTTCGATTCGACCCGGAGCTGCGACCATTTTTCCAGTCAGTCGAACGCAAACGAGATTTAATGATTTCAATAAAGTAAATCGAATTACGTCTGCTTGTGGGCTGTGTTTCTATCGAGACCAATTACTGGGGCAGGAATTTATCGGTAATTCTTTTATCTGTGAACCTGTGCACAATCTGGTGCATCGAGAAATTGTTTCTCCGAAGGGAAGCACATTTACCAGCCGTCGCGCAGAGAGTGAGCAGGATTCCGAGTTTATGGCTTCCACAGATAACTGGTTCCGCCCGACGATGGCTCGCACGGGTCCCGATGGTGGGTTGTGGGTGGCGGACATGTATCGGCATGTGATTGAACATCCTCAGTGGATCCCGAAAGCAATGCAGGAACAACTCGATCTGCGTGCGGGAAAAGAGCAGGGCAGAATCTATCGAGTTGTGCGCGACAAGACTCCGCTCCGCCCGATACCAAACCTTAATCAGCTTAGCCACGAAGAACTGGTTCAAGTTCTGGAAAGTCCGAACGGCACATTACGAGACATGGCACATCAGCTCCTGGTCACCCAAAAGGATAAAACCGTTGTTCCTGATTTAAAGAGAATGGTCCAGCAGGGAAAATCCGCCAAAGCACGCCTGCATGCTCTGTGTGCCTTAGATGGTTTGAGCCAGGTTTCGAGTGAAACAGTTTTGGTTGCTTTGAAAGATGAACATGCCGGAGTACGCCGTCATGCGATTCGTATCAGTGAATCAATCGTGAATGAGTCCCCTGATATCGGGCAGAAGTTATTAACATTTGTCAGCGATCAAGATCCTCAAATTCAAATGCAATTAGCTTACTCGCTTGGAGAGTGGAACAATCCACAAGCAGGCGTGGCTTTGGCTCGGATGGCGTTGCAAAACGATAGCGATCACTTTCTCCGTACAGCCATTTTGAGTTCTGTGGGAGCGAATCTCGATGCATTTGCGAATGCACTCTTTCAGGAGTTAAATGGCAAACAGCCACCCGAGCAAATCTTCAATTCATTGGTGGCAATGGCTGTTTCTGCGAATCGCCAGGATGCATTATCGCAAATTTATGAAGTGGTTGGGAAAGGGGCAAAGGAAAAAAAAGTCGAGGCATGGAAATTTCAGGCCGTTTCCACTTTGCTCAATTCGCTGGGACGTCGCAATCAGGCACTTCCCCAATTTTATCAAAAATCAAATCAGCGTTTACGCTCAGCCTTGGATCAACTAAAGCCGTTATTTCGTCAGGCCCGAGAGTTAGCAAACGCCGAGACTGCTTCAGTTGAAAATCGAAAAATGGCCATGCTGCTGCTAGGTCGCGGATTTGATAAACAGGACCAGGATTTCGAAATTCTGGCTGAGATGCTCTCGCCGCGAAATTCACGCCAACTCCAAAGTGCGGCTGTGAAAGCACTGACTCAATTTGGGAATCAGCGAACGCCTCAGATGTTACTGGAACGCTGGAAAAGTTTTGGGCCCGAATTACGTGCAGAAGTTTTGAAAGCGTTGCTAAGCCGTTCAGCATGGGTGAAATTGGTTCTAAATGGGATCGAACAAAAAACGATTCTGGCTTCCGAAATTGATGTATCCAGTAGACAGGTCTTGCTCAATCACAAAGATAACCAGCTGCGCAAGCAAGCAGGAAAATTACTGGCATCGTCGATCGACTCCAATCGTGCAAAAGTGATCGAAAAATATTCTTCTGTATCCACAATCAAAGGCAATGTCGAAGCAGGGCACAAAATATTTATCAAGCGGTGTTCGATTTGTCATCAACTGAATCAGGAAGGAAAACCGATAGGACCCGATCTGTCTGCTTTGACCGATAAGTCAACGACGGCATTATTAACGGCAATTCTCGATCCGAACCGGGCGATTGAAAGTAAATACCTTAGCTATCTTGCTGTGACTGTGAATGGTTTGACCTATAGTGGATTGCTTGCTACCGAGAGCGGGGAGAGTATCACACTTATTCAAAACGATGGTAAGCCTGTCACTTTACTTCGCAATGAGTTGGAAGAGCTTCAGAGCACAGGCAAGTCGTTGATGCCGGAGGGTTTGGAAAAGGATATGCCCCCTCAGGAGTTTGCTGATATCATTGCCTATTTGAATACGACGAAAATGCCACGGAAAACGTTTGCTGGCAACGAACCAGCCATCGTCCAGCCTGAAGCCTTGCGGGGGGATTACTTTCTGGTTCCACAAATTGCCGAAATTTATGGTGCTTCCCTTAAATTTGAAAATAAGTACAAAAATCTCGGGTATTGGCAAAGTGAAAACGATCGTGCTGCATGGACACTCAACGTTCCGAAGGGGGGGAAATATGATGTTTATCTGGAATTCGCTTGTCCCCAAGCAACAGCAGGTAATCATCTATTGTTGGAAGTGGAAGGCCAGCGTCTTTCCTGGACTGTTCCCAGTACGGGGAGTTGGGACGTTTATCAAAGCCAAAAAATAGGAACCATCGAATTGCCTTCAGGAAAGGCACAGCTGGCACTCCGCAGCGATGGAAAAATCCGTAATGCTCTGTTTGATTTGAAAACGGTGAGATTACGCGTTTCCAGTAAGTAGCTGATTATTCGATTCAAGGAGTTATCGTCTCGCAGGTAGTGCCTTATTATCTTTCGAATGCAACTGAAGTATTGCGCTGCTATGCGAAAAGGCTACCCCCTGTCAAAACCGGGATTTGTCTGACTTGAAGGATATATTGGCGTAGAGTGTTTTAAAGAAGGATGAAGCAGCCGGTGAAACTGTGCAACCGAAAATGTGATCAATGCTTTGGAGAAGATTGACAATCTTGATCTGGGGATCGGTCCCATCATTAATTTTGGTCCTTCTCGGTATCAGGCATCGAATCAGGTCTGGGGAACGGTGCTCGATAAAGAAGCGAACTACAAAGAACTCGAAATGCAATCATTCCTACGCGTTTGGGATCAAGGTTTTTGTAACTTGGTCTGAGAATCGTTCTGATCGTGGACGAGTCGAGAACATTTCAAGAGTACCTCTGTGGAATTAAGGTGACTCGGGCTCGTCTAAGTTCGAATTCTTTTTACGATTACGTTTTTCTTTGCGGGAGGGGGATACATTCTCGTCAGAAACAAACGACCGATAAAATCCGACAGGAAAGCGGAGGATTCGTAAGGGAGTCACACCTACCAGTTGAACCACTACTTGTGCAGTCCAGTGAGAGTCAGGTTCGCGGATTGTGCGCGCGAAAAATGCAGCGACCAGACGCATGATTAAGCTTGCTGCAAATATGATATGAAAATTATTGAAATCGATTGACCCGATTGACATGCTCCACCCGGTACTGAGTACCAGGAAGCCACCAGTGACGATTGAAGTGAAACCTCCCACAAGTCCAGCTACTGCTGTTCCAGCGGCGATAAACATCGTACGGTTTTCTGCAGGCGAATTTTTGAGCATAAATCCATTGTTGGCAATGGCAATTCCCGCATTGAGAACCGAGTCAAGCATGAAAATGGGAACCATAACCCAAAATGCAATGATGGGATCGCGCGGCAAAAATAACAGACCGAACATGTTCGTAGACTTGAATGCGGTACAGAGAATCAGCATGGGGCGATTGCCAAAATGTTCGGCCAAATGCCCCAGGCGTTTCGAAAAAATCGCGCCGCCGACCCAGGCACACGTCCATAGTAACAAAAGCCGGAAGACGTCCATGCCGATATAGTCGAGTAGATAAAAAGTGATAAATGGTGCCCCGAGCATTGCAGCAAAATGCCAAAAGCAAGTGAAAGAAATGAATGATCGAAAATTTTGATCTTGAAATGGTGTTAATAGTACTGTTTTCAGTTTGGGTTCTTTCATTTTTGTGACAGGTGGCTCATCAACTTTGAGAAAGATGAGGATGTCAATGATTCCAAAGATGCCGCCTAAAAAAATCAATGTTGCGAACCCTTGCTGAATATCTAGCCCACTTTCTGACAGGAAAATGGCTCCTCCCAGTAAGGAAATGATTCCACTCCAGTACATCCACAATTGACGAATTCCCCAATAGCGATTCAGCCCTTGATGCGGAAGGTAATCTCCCATCCATGAAAGCCATAAGGGAGTTGTGAAATGAATTAAAGCATGATTGATGGCTGTGAGAATTATGAGCAACCAGAGCCACCATTGATCGGAAAGGTTCGGGAACAACAATGGGACAGCGGCTACGGGAATGAGTACTAATCTTTGGATGATCGTAAAAGAGAACCAGATCCAGCGCCGGTAGTGGATGTGATTAGCGAGTACCGCGGATACAAATTGCATGAATAACATTAACGTAGGCAACGCCCCGAGAATACCAACATGCCAGCTTGTTGCGCCGAGAGAGCGGGCAAATTGAATGGTCGCAGGTGACATCGTCAGCTGAGTGTAGATCATGGCCATACAACCAGCGACAATGATGCCTCGTTGGGCAACCTTCTGAGACCACACGAAATGTTTTCCAGATAAAAAAGATAGTTTGAGCGAATAATTGACGGTGATGTAGTTCAGTCTCTCATTGAACTCAAGACTGCAAGAATCGATTCTAGATCTGATACAATCTAGCAAAAAAGGAATGACCTGGTGAGGTTTTCTGGCAGGATGAGCTGTTGTAAAGCATTCTGGTAGCTTGAATCAGCTTAGTTGTTTCGTTCAACTTTTACCAGCGTCATTCTGTCCGACAGAGATATTACCTGATGGGAAAAATTTAAGCGAGTTGGCTGTTCGTTCTTATTATATAGTGTTATTTTCTGGTTCAATGTCATGGAAACCATAGTCGAAAAAATCATCAAATGACACTTCAATTTGTTGTTGATTTGGCTCTGGTTTTCATGTTGTAGTCAGGATCTCCGGCGTCCGCGGGCATCGTCGCATTCCACCGGAGTGTTGCGGCGATGAGGCGTTTTGTCAGTTCTGGTTGCTGGTCGACAAGATTTTTCGATTCGGTGGGATCGGTTTCCAGATTGTGCAGTCGAGGGCGTTTGCCATCATAGTCACACAGAAGCTTCCATTTACCCTCACGGACTGCCAGATCCGGCAGATTCTTATAACTGCGAAAGTTCTTTCGATCTGGTGGACGACGAAAAAAGAGAGGTTTCGACCGGGAGCTCGTTGACTTTCCAATGAGGGTGTCAGCGATATTTTCACCATCGAAGAGTGCGTCCTTCGGTGCTGACACTCCGCATAGATGTAATAGAGAAGGAACTAGGTCGATCGCAGAAAAGACGGATGATTTATTGATCGTACCTCGCTGTGAGTGGACTATTAAACCTGGTCCCCAGACGATGAGAGGCGAACGGATACCACCTTCAAACAAGGTTGCTTTCAGTCCTGTAAAGGGAACAGCGGAACCAGCGTGTTCCTCAGGGCCGTTATCCGAGCAAATCAGGATGAGCGTGTTGTCGTGCAGGGCAGCATCGTTCCTGATTCGATTGAACAAGCGTGAGAGTTGCTGATCCATTTCCTCTAAGACGGCCAGATAAAGGCCCCGTCTGGTGTCGGTCCAGCGTCCCAGAGACGGGAAGAGTGGGGTATGCACATCATCTGGCCAGACGTTGATGTAGAATGGTTGTTTTTTTACTTGGGCTTGATCGATAAACTCAATTGCTTTGTCTGCAAAACCACCGGTAATTTTTGAACGGAGCATCCATTCGACCGGGGTTCCCAGGCGAGTGGCATTCTCCCAAATTCGCCCTTTTTTCACGCCACCGTTTTTTGTCGGAATTTCTGTCAAAGGCAGCAGCTTTGCGCCCATCCCTTCAAAGTTGGTTAATGATGTATTAAACCCATAAGATGTAATAGGCGGTGCATCGTCTACATCTCGCTGCCCGCCCATATGCCATTTGCCACAATGCGCTGTGACATAGCCAGATTTTTGCAGATAGCGTGCCAGCATGGGAGTGGCAGGGTCGAGCCAATTTGCCAATCCTCTTTTTTTGTTTTTTTTTCGGTCGGCAAGATAGGATGAAATGCGGTGGCGATACGGATACTGGCCGGTGGAGATGGCAACACGGGACGGAGAACAGATTGGCGAATTTACATAGAACTGATGGAAGCTGATACCCTCTTTGGCAAGCCAGTCAATATTCGGTGTGGCTGCGTCAGTATTGCCGAAGCACGAAAAATCACCCCACCCCATATCATCAATGAAAACCAGAATGATATTTGGACGCTCCGTAGCAAACAGTGACTGTACCGGACAGATCAAGTATGTGAAGAGAAGTATTAAAAGTGGTCTTATTCTCATCAGAGGGATCTTTCAATCCGAATCACTTTAATGAATCAAATAACAGTCGCTGGCTTTTTTTGAGAGCAAAAGCAGTGTCAGCATGACCTGTGAACAGAAAATAATCAAGTATCGATTTCGAATAGTTAAACTTGAAAAGTGACAGAACTATGGTTCAAATCCTGCAGAAGACTCGGATCGTTCAGATTCACCTGTTTGTGAAAAATCACTTTCTAAACCAGAGGGATGATTTCTTAGGATTAAACAGAAATGTGAGTGATCTGAAGTATTGTGCGCTATGATATAATCCTTGCGATGCCTTCTGTTCTTGGTACAATGAAGTTCCTGCATTTTGTGTTGACGTTACGCAATCGAAGGCCTCTCCAATAGAATAACCTGATTCTTTGGAATGATATTATTCTCTCCGTGTATCCCGCCTAAATGACATTGGATGATTACTATGATTCGCTCCGTTTTGCTATCCAGTATGGGAATCATGCTGTTTCTGAATTCTGTTTTTTCAGCAGAGCAAACGAAGAAAGTTCAACCAACCAAAGAGGGTTTACAGTTTTTTGAATCGAAAATCAGGCCAGTGCTTGTCAATGAATGCTATGCGTGCCATTCATTAGAGGCAAAAAAGAACAACAAGCTCGAAGGGGAATTATTACTGGATTCCAGCGCCGCGATGCTGAAAGGGGGAGACACAGGCCCTAGCATTATTCCAGGCGATGTTAAAAACAGTTTGTTGATTGCAGCGATTCGGCACGAGTCCTTTGAAATGCCGCCCAAGAATAAATTATCGAAACAAGTGATTGCGGACTTTGAGAAGTGGATTCAAATGGGCGCACCTGACCCACGCGACGGAAAGGTGCTTGAGACAAAAAAAGAAAAAATTGATTTTGTGAAAGCTCGTGAGTTCTGGTCGTTTAAACCGTTATCGCAATCCGCGCCGCCTACTCCCAAAAATTTATCATGGGCTAAAACTCCCGTTGATCATTATATCTTGTCAAAACAAGAAGCACGGGGAATTACTCCCAATGAGCAAGCCAGCCGACAGGTATTAATTCGGCGCGTTTATTTTGATCTGTGGGGTCTGCCTCCTCAACCAGAAGACATTGAAACGTTTATCAATGACAAGGCGGAAAATGCTTACGAAAAACTGATTGATCAATTACTGGCCAGTCCACATTATGGCGAGCGCTGGGCTCGTCATTGGCTTGATGTTTCTCGGTTTGCAGAGAGTAATGGTTACGCGTTTGATAGAGATCGCCCGGCCGCTTATCACTTTCGTGATTTTGTGATTAAAGCGTTAAATGAAGATATGCCCTATGATCAATTTATCAAGCTGCAAATTGCCGGTGATCAATTAGGGCCCACGGATTATATGTCGCAAGCAGCCACCGGATTCTTAGCAGCAGGCCCGTTCACTTCCCAGCAGACACAAAAAGAACGGGAACGCAGTCGATACGAACAGCTAGATGACTTGATTCACACCATAGGTACAGCAACTTTAGGTTTGACTCTGGGATGTGCAAGATGTCACGATCACAAATTCGATCCCATTTCCAGTCACGACTATTACCGCATGATTGCAGCATTCGCAGAAACGGGATTCCAGGACTACCAGCATGATCGTAATCCGGAAAAATACAAAAAAGAGAAAGCTGCTTTCGACATTACCCACAAGCCATTTATCGACGCTCGGTTGAAGTACGAGAAAGAAGTGATCCCTTTCAAATTGGCGATCTGGCTGGAAACAAAACCAAAAGAGTCTATCCAACCCAAACTAAACAATTGGCATTCCTTAGGACCGTTCAAGTCAGCAAATTTCGAGCAGGCATTCAATCAACGTAATGCGCCTGAAAGAAAAGTCGATCTGAAGAAAACGTATACGCCTGCAAAACTAAAATGGATACCTCAGCCGACTTGGGCAGATGGGAAAATTCATAATACATTGAAAGGCAATAATTCAGCGAATTATCTGTTTCGAACGATTGAAGTTCCCGCTGCAGGACCGCTAGACATTTCACTCGGTAAAGATGATGCCATTAAAGTTTGGCTGAACGGGAAACAGGTCTATTCGAAAAAAGTAATGGGTGGCGTTATCGCCGATCAGGATCAAGTCAAACTTGCATTGAAGGCTGGGAAAAACGAATTGCTGATTAAAATCGTCAATGCAACAGGACCTTCAGGGTTTTATTTTAAGGCAAAAGAAACGACACCTCCCCAGAATATTCAAACGATTATTGCTTTGCCAGGTGATAAACGAAACGACAAACAGCAACAGGAACTATTGAAATGGTATAATCCTTACGATGCTGGCTGGGTAAAACTGAATGACGCTGAACAGGAAAATATGAAAAAACATCCCAAGCGTGATTTGATGCCTGTTTTTGCGGCCCGTAAGGGAGGGGCAACATACAATTTTGGAGCCGATACTCGCAAGGTTTACTATCTAGTACGCGGGAATTCCAATCGAAAAAATGGTTTGGCTTCTCCAGGTTTTCTCCAAGTGTTAATGACAAATGACACGCAGGAAAAGCAATGGATGCTTGAAAAAACAAAAGAACCAAAACCACGTCATCCACGAATCGCTTTTGCAGATTGGTTAACTGATACGCAACAGGGAGCAGGGCACTTGTTAGCGCGGGTGATGGTGAACCGATTATGGCATCATCACTTTGGTCACGGAATCGTTGCGACCCCCAGTAATTTTGGTACTCAAGGATTTCGCCCTACACATCCTGAACTACTCGATTATCTGGCAACGCAGTTGATCGATCATAACTGGAATCTGAAGCCAATTCATAAAATGATGATGATGAGCGCTGTTTATCAACAGTCTGGAAAATCAAATCCGAGTGGCTTTAAAAATGACCCTGAAAATCATTTGTGGTGGAGGCGTCCTGCAATTCGGATGGACGCCGAAGTGATTCGAGATGATCTGCTTGCTGTTAGTGGTACGCTTGATAAGAAGATGTATGGTAAAGGGATCCTCAATCAGGAAGAGAATCGTCGCAGTATATACCTGACTGTCAAACGAGATAAACTGATTCCCATATTGCAGTTGTTTGATGCACCAGATGCCATTCAAAGTGTGGGAAAACGAAATATTACGACAGTGCCTCCACAGGCACTTGCGATGATGAATTCCCCCTTCATTCGTAAATTATCTGAAAAATTTGCAAAACGAGTTCGCCCCGATGGCAAGAAAGGCCTGGATCAAACAGTAAACGATGTTTATACCATTGCACTTTCAAGAAAACCGAGTTCGGAAGAACAACAGCAGATGCTGAAATTTATTCATTATCAAACAGAATCTTATGGTGATAATCCTAAAGCAGGTGAATTGGCGGTCGCAGATTTCTGTCAGCTTATTCTTTGTATGAATGAGTTTGTATTTGTTGACTAATCGTGAATAATCGATGGCTGGTTTTAAATAGGGATGTAGACACAATGAGTAAGTACACTGCAGAAGCACCAGGCAGACCTTTCGATTTTCAGGCTCGAAGATCATTTCTCAAAAACGCAGGTTTAGGGTTCGGAAGTCTGGCATTAACAGGTTTGTTAAAAGAGCAGGGTGTTCTGAATTCAGCCGATGCAGCTGATAAGGGGGTTTTGCAAGTTAAGCAACCTCACTTTGCACCCAAGGCAAAATCGATTATCTGGTTGTTTATGCCAGGCAGCCCTTCACAGGTCGATACGTTCGATTACAAACCAATGTTGCAGAAGAAAAGTGGAGAAAAACTGGAAGGAGCAGATCCTAAAACCGGATTCTTTACCACGAGCGGAAAGTTACTCAAGTCACCATTCAAGTTTAAGCAGCACGGCGAATCGGGTGCGTGGGTCTCTGAGGTCTTTCCGAACGTTGCCAATCACGTTGATGACATGTCATTCATTTACTCCTGCTATTCCCGTTCTAATAATCATACTCCCGCCATGTTAGAGATGAATTCAGGAGCGTTCCTGCAAGGTCGGCCTTGTATGGGGTCCTGGCTCACATATGGATTAGGGAGTGAAAATTCAAACCTTCCGGGGTTTGTCGTCATGCATGGTGCAATGCCACGAGGTGGTAATCCCATTTGGGCCCCCGGGTTTTTGCCCAAAGTGTATCAACCGACAGCCATTGATGGCAGAGGTACAGTACCGATATCGAATTTATCACGTCTCAAGACGATGACAGATCGACAACAAAGAACTCAGCTTGATTTGTTGAGACAAATGAACGCAAAACATCAGGAATTGCGGCCACATGAAGCAGACCTGGCTGCACGTTTGGAATCATTTGAACTCGCTTATCGCATGCAGACCGCAGCACCCGAGGCTCTGAATGTGAAAGATGAATCACAGGCGATTCAAAAAATGTATGGTACCGACCAGAAAGAAACGGAACTGGTTGCGAAACAATGTATCACAGCCCGTAGGATGGTCGAACGGGGAGTCCGCTTTATACAAATCTATGCTGGCACCAATGGTGGCGGTGGTGGAGTAGCCGATGTACCCTGGGATGGGCACAGTGATATTGGTCTGAATCATCGCATTGCTGCAAAATCCGTCGACCAACCGATTGGCGCACTCCTGGCCGACTTGAAATCACGTGGTCTGTTAGACACAACACTTGTTGTCTGGGGAGGCGAGTTTGGTAGAACTTCCGATTCGCAGGGAAGTAACGGACGAGATCATAATCCGAATGCTTTCACCATGTGGATGGCGGGTGGCGGCATTAAAGGGGGCGTTCAATATGGTGCCAGTGATGATTATGGTTACAAAGCCGTTCATAATCGTGTGGGTGTCAATGATCTGCATGCGACACTACTCCATCTTATGGGTATTGATCATATGAAACTGACATATCGATTTAATGGACGGGATTATCGCCTGACCGACCTGGGCGGGGAATTGATTAAAGAAATCATTGCATGATATCGTATGGATAGCATGTACCACGCAGCAGCAGATTAAATTGATTTGGTAGTCGATTACGCCAGGATTTCTTTTATAACCCGTGGATGATTACCCACACCCGTCAGGCGTTCGTTCAATCCGTTTCTGGGAATGAATAGTTCTTCGTGGTTTAGTCCCAGAAGATGTAACATGGTAGTATGCCAGTCGGGTACGCTGACACGATTCTCAACTGCGGCAAAACCAAGTTCGTCGGTCTCACCCCAGGTGAAGCCTCTTTTGACTCCACCTCCAGCCATCCATGTACACAACGCGTTTTTGTTATGATCACGGCCTGATTTACGTTCATCTTTATTCGCAGCAAGTTGGGCGATCGGCAGCCTTCCCATTTCACCGCCCCACATCACAAGTGTCTCGTCAAGTAAACCTCGTTGTTTTAAATCTTGAAGTAATGCAGACACCGGCTGGTCGGTCCGTTGGCAGGCGGTTTTCAGATTTGTGGCAATGGCGCTATGCGTGTCCCAGATCTGGCTATTGATAAATAATTGAACGAAACGCACGCCCCTCTCAACAAGTCGGCGGGCTATCAGACATCGTCGACCATAAGATTCGGTGATGGGCTGATCAATTCCATACATCTTTTGCGTTTCAGCGGTCTCTTGAGAAAGATCAAGCGCATCAGAGGCTGCAATCTGCATCCGTGCAGCGAGAGCATAAGTGGAAAGACGTGCTTCCAGTTGATGATAATGAGGACGTTTTCGGTGATGAATTTGATCTAAGCGTGTGATCAAATCGCGTTCGAGTTTCGAAACTGCCTCGGGTTGTTTGTACCCAGGTTTCAAGTTTAAAACAGGCGAACCCGTGGCCCGAAATCGAGTTCCCTGATGTTGTGCGGGGAGAAATCCTGACTGCCAATTTTCAATCCCGTTGACTGGTAATCCGCGTGGGTCATCTAAGACCACGTAAGCCGGTAAGTTTTTATTCTCGCTCCCCAGACCATAAGAGACCCAGGCCCCTAATGCCGGGTGCCCGGTAAACTCGCTGCCAGACTGAATTTTGTAAAGCGCAGGCTCATGAGTCAAATTGGTTGTGTACATCGAACGAATTAATGTGATTTCATCCACTTGTTTTGCTAAATGAGGCATCGCATCAGAAACCCACATTCCAGAGTTTCCCTGTTGAGCAAACTTGAACGGACTGCGCATCAAGGCACCGGCTTGTTCAGGAAATTCCACCTCACCTGCAATTTTATCAAAGTACTCCTTTCCATGAAATTTGTCCAACAAAGGCTTAGGGTCAAATAAATCCATCTGACTCGGCCCACCATTCATGAATAAATGAATGACTGATTTCGCTCGTGCTTTGTGGTGAGGTCCCAATGTTGGAGTTTCACTACGTGGTTTTGTATCGGCATATAAATCTTGCTGGAGAAGAGAGGCTAACGCGGCACCCTGAACCCCCGTGGAGACCTGCTGGAAAAAACTGCGTCTTGGAATTTTATTATCAATTGAGTTTTCATTTAACATGCGACAACTCTTTATGTTTAACGATTTTTGTTTCTGCGTGTCCTTGGTCAATCGATATATTGAAACTCTGCCAGATTGAATATGGCATGGCAGTAATTTTCGAGTGATTTTTGAGCGAAGTCGGATGAAGTACTGTTTTCAGGGTTTGTCACTTTCCATTGTTCAGCCAGTTGGTTCAGTGCCGCAATGCCCATCCTGATCTCTTCTTCTGTCGGGATCCGGCCTAATGCATTCAAGTAGATTTGTCTCACTTGAGCTAATTGATCAGTCCCTGCTTCACTACGAATTTTTGCAGCGAAATGAACGGCCAATTGATAGATCATTTGATCATTCAACATATGTAACGCCTGAGTAGCAACAAGTGACTTACCACGAACGAGACAATTGGGGCCCATCTGTGGATAGTCAAAATTCTCCAGAAGCGTGGGGGTTTGTGTTCGACGCTGAAGAACATAAATGCTTCTTCGCCACCCGCGTTCAGATCGTATCGAAGTCACTAAACCGTCTGCACGAACATCAACGGAGTCAGCAGGCCCAAAGGGTGTTAAATCCAGTTGACCAGAAATAGACAACAAAGTATCTCTGAGAACTTCCCCTTCCATGCGTTTCAGAGGCATTCGTGAGAGGAGTTTTCCGTCGGGGTCAAGTCTCAAGGCGTTTTCGCTTACGGATGAACTTTGTTGATATGTGTTTGAACTAACGATAATCCGATGAAGGGCTTTGATGCTCCAACCCTGACGCACAAATTCGTTCGCAAGCCAATCCAGAAGTTGTGGGTGAGAGGGTCTTTCGCCCGCTTTTCCAAAATTGCCAGGCGTATTGACGATTCCTCTCCCAAAATGATGCAACCAGATGCGGTTGACCATGACACGCGCTGTCAGCGGGTTATCGGGTTGGGTCAACCATTTGGCAAACGCGAGACGCCTTCCCGTTGATGTCTTATTCTTGACGGGCCTGATGATGTCCAGAGGCTTGTTGTTCTTTGTCAGAACCGCTGGTACGCCCGGATCAACGGGATGCCCTGGAGTGAGATAATTTCCGCGTTTCAGAATATAAGTTGGTGACGGAGTTCCACGAGACCACAACGCACGAATCCGGGGACTTAGCCTTTGTTTTGCATTGAGTGTTTTGATCTGTTTCTGGAAACGATCCATTTCTTTTTTGTACTCTGGATCAAGTTTCTTTAGTTCAGTCGGCGATATCTTCAACAGTTTTTCATGCGTTTTCAATAGTTTCCGCTGTTCAGAAGTCTGTTGGTTCGGTTTTCTGGATAAGGCGATTAAGACTTGTTCTCGTTCGTGTTTTGATAAAGTATGGGCTTTTTTCTCACGTTGTATTTTTAGAACCTTTGCAGTTAAGTTCGTTGACTTCTCGTTGATTTTCTGAATTTGGGCAGCTAACTGTTTCTTAAATAGCTCGTGCTGTTTGCGTTCTGTGGGTGTGATATATGCCAGTGTCCGCGGTCCTTGAGACTTCAACCAGTCGTGTTCATCATAGGCCCCTTTGAAGATCGCTGTCAGGCGGTAGTAATCTCGTTGAGGTATCGGATCAAACTTATGTGAATGGCATCGCGCACATTTTATGGTCAATCCCATGACCGCAGATCCCAGGATATCCATTTCGTCGGAGATCACTTCCAGGCGGTCAGGTACAAAATTTGTAATGTTGGCAAAAGTGCGGTCTGGAGCCGTCCGCAGAAAACCAGTCGCAACCAGACAGTCGTAGACCTCTTGTGTGATTTCGTTAGATTGATAATCTACGAGTTCATCACCGGCAATTTGTTCCATCAGAAAACGTGAATAAGGCTTGTCCTGATTAAACGCACGGATGACATAATCGCGGTATCGAAAAATATGTGGACGCAACTTATCCTCATTCTGAGCACCTTCAGAATCTGCATAACCTGCTGCATCCAACCAATGTCGCGCCCATCGTTCCCCATACTGTGGCGAAGCTAACAATCGGTCGACCAGTTTTTCATATGCTCGAGTATCAGTGTCATTGATGAACTGATCGATTTCTTGTGGCGTGGGTGGCAAACCAATGAGATCGAAATAGAGTCGGCGTATGATGATTCTCTTACTCGCCGCCGGAGACAGGCTGAGCTCCCGCTGTTCCAGTAAACGCAACACAAATGCATCGATCGGGTTTTTTACACGCTCGATATGTTTCACTTTTGGAGGTTGCACTAACGCAGGAGGTTGAAATGACCAGAACTCGCGATCTTTGTCGGTTATTAGATCATTGGGCAGAATTTTAGTACTGGTCGCGGTCTCTTTTGATTCTGTCAGATTGAGTTCAATCCACTTTTCAATCATCTCCCGCTCGCTGTCTTCCATAGGCTTTACACTGACGGAGACCAGTTTTCTGCGTGGTGGCATTTCCCCGGATTTAATTCGCTGAATGATTAGACTTTCGTTCGGCTTTCCCGAAACAACGGCAGGTCCTGATTTTCCCCCTTTTAAGATTGACTTCTTTGTTCGTAAATCAAGGCCCGCCTCTTTGCGTCGACCTCCATGACAGGCAACGCACCTTAAGTGAAGCAGGGGGACAATGTCATGCTGAGTTACTGCCAGCTCAGATTGGACTGCTTTTCGGAACTTCGAACCACCTGCGATCCATTTTTTGATCTCTTCCAGTTGAGTCTTGCTGAGACGGTCTTTCTCGTCTGGAGGCATTTCGTCCGCATCGATCATCTGGAATAACAGACTCGCGTCCGGATCCCCTGCCTGTATGATTCGCCCGGATTCGCTGCCTTTCAGAATTCCTTCTGCATGACTGAGGTCCAGCCCGGATTTTTTCGTTTTAGAGTCATGACAACGAATGCATTTGGCATCAAAGATCGCCTTGACGGCAGTTTCATAGAAAACGGTCTTTGTTGTTGATTCACTTTCCGCGGCCTGTAACTTGCCTGAGCCAACAGCGCAGAGAAGTATTATAGTGCAATAGCTGAATATCGCAGTGTGATTAATAAAAGGCTGGCGATCTTCATTGCCTCGCGTTTTATCAATCATCTTGGTTCTCCCTGGTTCGGTGTACGTTCTTAGTTTGACGAAAGCAATTCCCATAGCAGTGCACCAGATAAGCATCCATAACAAATGGCACACAATACAAGGCCACAACGACGCCAAATCACAGGTCGTAGTTCCTTCGGAAGAAGTTTCGTATTCACCCTTAAAATCTGAATCGCGGCAATTGCCAGAACCGGTCCGGCAACCGCGCCTAGAATCTTAAACAGGTTGATGGCATTTCCCCAGTTGACTGCAAACAACCCCCAGGCGGTGACAATCGCCAGAAACGCATAATAGAGTCTGCTGATATTCATCCTGCGACGTTCGCGAAGGCGCGGGCTGGCAACCCAGACAATATCCGTGACTGTTCTGATCAGGACGTCCGTGTTGCTCAAGTGTGTTGACATCAAGACCCAAAATCCATTCAAAAGTGCCAGCCACCAGAAACCGCTCCAAAGTTGATCTGCCATATAACGCGCCTGAAAAGCACCTGCTGCCATATGGTCCATATTAGTACCTTCCGGAATGACAGACGTCGCAAGATTTACATTCAGGAACATTCCCACAAGGCATCCCACTCCCCACAGCCAAATCTGATCGACAGAAACGTATTTCCACCACGAGTTCCAGTTCCGAAGGTTTTCTTCATTGATGGGGAAAACCGTTCCGACCGGTGAGAGCTGCATTTCACTTTGGCTGAACGCACTCGTGATCGATCCCACTTTTGCACCCATGCCAAATCCTTTGTCACGATACCAGTTGGTGATCACAAGATTGCCAACGCCCCCGGAACCGGCTGTCGCAGCAAACGCTGCCAGCAAGAACAGGTCCATATCAGCGGGTATACTTCCAAACTGAAAGAAACCGGTCAACGTTTTGATCCAATGATCAAACGGCACAAACAGGATGTTGACAATGATGAGGAATGAAAAAATGAATGTGATCATGATCCATGAAAAATACTCCAGCATACGTTCAATCGTTTTGCCAGAGAGCAGGATGCAGACAGTGATCGCGATTACAAAGTAAGTTAAATATTGCAGGATGGCTGTATCCCCCTCACCAGCCATATGGCCTGCAAAAGAGGCAAACAGAACGGAAGCACAACCCGCGGCCAAAGCGGGCGCGCCCAACTGCGCAATCGTAGCGAAGACATAACCCCCGGCCCAAAATCCTGAACCAGGTTTCAAACGCATAATGCCCACCAGAATCGGCTCACCCGTGTATAAGGTGTATCGGATTCCTTCCAGATTAAACAGCAATTGTAATGCGATGGCTACGGTGGCGATCCAGAGAATGTCCATTCCATATTTGACTGCGATCGTCGGACCCACGATCCACTCACCTCCTCCGATCGAACCGGCGAGCAAGATCGCTCCGGGACCAATCGTGCGGAAAAGATTGCGCACTGTGAACGGAGGAGGTGCGGTCAAATCACTCTCGTTCCAGGGAGCAATATTTCCGAACAGCATTGGTTCTGGTTGCTGTTTCGAAGATGAATTCATTTTGTTTTCCTTATGATGTCTTCATCTCGTGTTGATTCTCAGGGTGACATTCTTCACAACAGCACTGTTCCAACTCGGTCCGATCTGGCTCATCGCCGGCGTAGACCCAAAGCATCGCCATCGGGTTCTCTGAACGATTGATAAATCGGTGAGGGCGTTCTCTGGGAATACACGCGGTATCATAGTTTGACAATGGATATTCACGCCCCGCTACCTGACAAAGGGCAGCACCCTCGACAATTGTAATCGATTCATCAAATTCATGAACATGGCACGGCAGAGAAGCACCAGGCTGGAAAATACCGTAGCCACCACATATTCCTTTTGAACCAAATCGACCTGCAAATAAATCGCGAAAGAGAGTCCCCTGCGATAACTCATAAATGGAAGCAGATTTAAAACGTATCAGATGCTCGGCAACATTCGAATCAGTTTCGAAACAGTCTTTAACAGTGAAATTATTTTCCACCCAGTCCCTAGAGGGTTGATCAGTGGCAAAGCTGACGAAACAGGAGACTGGTTCATTAGATAAATCATTCTGAATCCAATGAGATAATCCTGCAGGTACATGGAATGCGTCGTATTGTCCTACCTTGTAGCGACGTCCTTCAGCAAAAATATGAATAGTTCCTGAAAGCGGAATGATGACTTCGCTGACAGGGTGAACATGAGCCGGTAATATTGCATTTGGTTGTAATGTTGCCATTCCAGTTGCAAGCTCTTGGGCTCCCATTGCACCTACTGCCAGTGGTGAGAAATGAACTCCCTCTGCCAAATCAATCTTTGAAAGTGAATCAGCTGATGTAATAAATTCTAGCCGTCCCTGATGTTGTGTGATATTCATGTTTGTGACTTCCTGGTTTGTTCGGTACTGTGTGACAGCCCGGATTAGACACTCCAATGTTATTGATATTCAATAATTTGCACTGATCTGATTCCAGGTAACATCGTCTAACTTAATTCCGTATTCTATCTGCCAGGCTTTCGTGCTCTGTTCAAGTTCGTCTGGGATAAGAATGCCACTACTCTTGCTGAGGGTCCTTTAACTCTTAACGAATGTAACAAAACGTTCATTGTCGGGAAAGAACTCATTCGTAGAACTAAATAAGTTTCGGTCAATGATGATCGAAAACATGCCATTTGCCTCGGGTCAGGCATGATCCGGATTGGCACACAAACCACCGGTTAGCATTTTATTGATCAACGAAACACAGTATGGCGTAGCCCAGCAAATTAGAAGTCTTTTACTCAGCCGAGTTATGATCGATTGATAATTGCGGAAGTCGCAAGTGAAGTTCATTTCAGCGCAACACAAGCTAAGGATATTTTTCGTTTCAGGTTAGTCACGTCCAATACAGAAGTCTATTTCCGCGTTTTGAATTGTGGGTTTGGTGTAGGCAATTGCGCTCCGACTTGATTGAGATGCTCCTGCAACTGTTTCTTGAGTCTGGCGGAGATGCCAGGCTGCGATGCGGTCAGATCATGCTCTTCACTTAAATCATTAGCCAGATTGTATAGCTCTGTGTGGTTATCTTCATAATATTTGATCAGTTTGTAGTCGCCGGCTCGAATTGCACTATAGGGAATGCCAACAAACACATTGTAGTGAGGATAATGCCAAAAAAGGGCTTCGCGACCCAGAGATACTTTCGGGTTTTTCAACAATGGCACAAGCGAGACACCATCGACGTTCTTATTGTGGTCTGCATTACCCGTTACGCCGGCGATTTCAAGAATGGTTGGATAGAAATCCATTGTAATGACCTGCTCGGTACAGACTGTTCCAGGTTTCGTGACGCCGGGCCAATTCACAATTGCGGGAACACGCGTACCACCTTCCCAATGCTGTCCTTTTTCACCTCGAAGTGGAGCGTTGCTACTTGTCTTGCGCCGGACGCCGCCATTATCAGATGTAAATACGATGAGCGTTTGATCTGCGATTCCGCTTTGTTCAAGCTGGGCTCGGACGCGTCCCACCGCTTCATCAACGGATTGCACCATCGCGGCGTACTCCGGATTTTTATGATTTTTTCCAGCAGGCAATTTTTTGTATTTCTGCATTAGGTCTTTCCGACCCTGAATAGGGGCATGTACCGAGTAAAACGAGAAATACATAAAAAAGGGTTTCTCTTTTTGTAGCTTGATGAGTGCGACCGCTTCGTCAGCCAGCCGATCGGTGAGGTAACGCTCCTTGCGCTGTGACTCAGGCAAATTGCTGTACCACTGCATTGCAGCACCGCCGTAGGGAAAGTGGTAACTTGCGGGCAAACCGCGTTTGGAACCTCCGATGTTGATATCGAAGCCGTGATCCTCGGGAAGATTCCCCGGACCGCCAAGATGCCATTTTCCTAAATGCAGGGTCGAGTAGCCGGCGGCATGAAGTGCTTCCGGCAACGAAGTGTGTTTTTGCTCTAAATGCTGCTTCCACTTGGGTGGGAGAAGTGCGAACTGGCTATACTGTTTCCCCCAGCCGGGAATCCAATCTGTCAGGTGTGTACGAGCTGGATACATGCCGGTCATCAATGCCCCACGCGTTGGCGAGCACGCATTACAGGCCGAGTAGTTTTGCGTGAATTTCATCCCATCAGCGGCGAGCTGATCGATATGGGGAGTCTGATAGAAATCGCTGCCATAGCAACCCAGGTCTGTCCAGCCGAGATCATCAACTAGAAAAAATACGACATTCATCGGACGTTTGGGAGACATACCGTTTGCGGTCGCAGCCAAATAAACACAAATCACAAACGCTGTAGCAACACGGAAGAATATTCGCTGCTGAAGAGTTTCCATTTGAGTCGCTCCAGAGTTTTGAGAAGGTGGGCAATCAGAGATTGTACATACTTTGTGTTGCTAGTGGCCCCATTTCGTTAGGGGCGTTATGTCACTTCAAGCAATCACGGTCTCTGATTTAAGTTGATCGTAAAAAGATTTAGATAAATTGTAAGTAGAATTCTCGAAGCATGTTACTGTAAGGAGTCCCACTCTGAGCCAATATTGATTTCGGAATAATCTGGAATAATTGAGCAGAAAAAGTTTATATTTTTGTCTATCAAACGATGAGACTTCTGTATCCATAACGCGGCTGAATTCCTGCTAAGATTGTCGGTTAATTTTTGAAACCTTTTCTCAAACAGATCGTCTAATAATATGCCTCGATTTCTTAATTCTTTGAGATCGAGTATTTCATTCTGGGAAATACAGATGTATTATACACCAGTATAGATCACTTGCACGTCAGTATATCTAAGGGGTATTCTCTCTTTGGTTACTTCTTATCCAGACATATCAGAATTTTTAAAACTTCGAAGACTGAACAATCGTGTGCATTATGCGCATGGTTTTACGGATATTGAATTGATGTTTTTTCTGTAGAAAACCGGGATTTCTCAAAGTGTAGTACGAAGATAGTCCCTGAATCAAATCACTCTTTATAACGGAGTACAGCGATGCGCGACTTTCATTCTTTTTTCTGGATGTTGCTGACGGTTTTTCTAGGGTGTTTTTGCTGTCTAGCATCAATGAGTAGTGCTGAAGCCGTCGAGCCTAAAAAAAGTGTGGGGAAGGTATCGGGAACTTTTACTAGAGGCAAGCAACTATCATCTCCCACCGTCCGATCTTCTTCCGCCCTCCAAACTTTGAGTACGAAAAAAACTGTGAAAGTGCCCACAGGCACGCACGAGCAAATTGCGATTATTGAAGTGGGCAGTAAATCTGATCCCAAAATGCGTATCAATACGTTTTGCATGAATCAAGCAGGAAATCTTTTAGCCGCCTGTGGTTCTGGCCCGGGAGAAATTCGGGTATTCAATCGTGATGGGAAGCTGCTTGAAACATGGAAGGTTCCCATCGCCCCAGATGCGATTAATATAGATGAAGACGATATGGTTTACGTCGCCGGTAGTGGGAAGTTGATCAAACTTGACCCACACGGGAAATTGCTCATGACCAAAGATGCTCCTCACGCCAAAGCTGTTAAGGAGAATAGCGGGAAATTACGTGAACAGGTCGTGCAACAAATGAAGTCACGCTCAAATTCCTATGTAACGATGGTGCCTCGTCTCCAAAAAATGATCGACGATCTAAAAAGAAAAAATAAGACGTTATCTGAACAAGAGAAGAAACGAATTGTTGGCTATGAAAGCATCATGGCACATTATAAAAAGATGGAAAAAAAGACCAAGCAAAAAAAACCGACTGAAAAAGAGATTGACGCTCAGGTAGAAGCCATGTCAAAACGAAAATTAAAGGTTTCCTCACTGTCTGCTAACGAGAAAGAGATTTTCATAGCCTGTTCAGCAGCAACCGGGTATGGCTATGAGGTTTGGCGGACTGATAAAAATTTTGATAATGGAAAAATTATTGTTAAGGGGCTTCGCGGTTGTTGTGGGCAGATGGATGTTCAATGTAACCAACAGGGGATTTTCGTCGCAGAAAATTCACGGCACCGCGTCAATCACTATGATCGTGACGGAAAACTGATTAAGTATTGGGGTAAAAGGGATCGAAATGGGGTTGAAGGATTTGGAAGTTGCTGTAATCCCATGAATGTTGCCGTTGGTCGAAAAGGCGAAGTTTATACAGCAGAATCGAATCTGGGTTATATTAAACGTTACTCAGCCGAGGGGAAATACCTTGGTTTCATTGGAAAAGTAAAATTGGTACCGGGCTGCAAGAATGTATCGATTATGGTTTCTCCTGATGGGAGTCGGGTCTACATGATGGATCTGACACGAAATCATATCATTGTGATGGCCCAAAAACCGACGGCAACTGTAAGTACCTCTAAGAAAAAAAGTTGAGACTTGCAGGCACGTGTCAGCTTCGTACTGTATTTTGCAGCTGAATTTCAATTTGATATCACTCATCAATTGGGGGAGAGAAAAAGTGACTTTCAAACAGAACTCGTTTCTACTGATGTCTCTGACAGTGTGCCTGTTCTTAAGCGTTACGCCGGCTTTCACTGGTGAAAAAACGCCGTCGATTGAAGGCAATCAGCAGAGTCTTTCTTTGATTGTCATGGACCCATTGGCGGCTCCTCTTTCCTGCCCTTGTGTCAAAGGGTATGCACAACGTAAATATGAGAAACTAGGCGAATATCTTGAAAAGAGTTTGGGATATAAAGTGAATCTCGTATTTTCTGAATCACTCGCAAAAGCGATTCAAGATGATGAACGAGAGAATTCCTATTTAATCATTGGCAAAGATTCTGTCGTTCGCTCTGATTCAAAAAAATTAAAGATGAAGGTCAAAGCCATCGGTAGACTTTCTGATCTAAAGGGGGAAACGACGCAAACTGGGTTGATTGTCGTTCCGGCCAAAGACCCTGCTCAGGCAGCGAAAGACTTGAGCGGCTATCGAATATTACTTGGCCCCTCAGACTGTGATGAAAAGCATCTTGCCGCCCTTGCAATTCTAAAAAATGCCAACGTGAAACTTCCTGAGAAGCTCGAAATCAGCTCAGCCTGCAGTGATGGTGCCTGTAAAATACTGGAGTTTGGTAAAGACGTTCGTGCTGCCGCTATCATTTCCAGCTATGCGAAACCGTTGTTACAAGGCTGTGGTACAATCAAAAAAGGTGATTTACGAGTGGTTGCAGAAACAAAACCCGTTCCGTTCATCACCGCATTTGCTAGCGGGAATCTCACTCCCACTGAACGCCGAGAGTTAACGTCCACTCTCATGAATGTGGGGCAGAATCCAGAACTCTGTGTCGCGTTAGAATCACTTGTTGGCTTTGTACCCCCTGAGAATTCCAGTCAGGTTTCGAAACAGAATAAAGTAGTGGATGTAAAAAAAAAGTAACCAGTAAGCAATCTGAACTATCGGAACCGATATGGCCCGGTTGGCGCGGACCACGCCGAGATGGATCGACGCGGGAACTACCAGCGTCGCTTCCTTCCAAAGTAAAACAAATCTGGAATTACGCACTTGCTTTTCCAGGACTGGGAGGGATTGCTTCTACTTCCAAAAATATCGTTTTTGGTGATCGTGACCTTACAGACCAAAAAGATGTCTTTCGTAGCTTATCGGCCCGCGATGGGAAATTACAGTGGCGCCTCGAGTATTTCGCATCGGGTGAGCTTGACTATGGGCCTTCTCCACGAGCAACTCCGTTGATCCATAACGATCTGGTATTTCTGCTGGGGGCATTTGGTCATTTGCATTGTGTTGAACTATCGACCGGAAAAATTGTCTGGAAAAAAAATCTGTATGATGAGTATGGACTGGAGACCAAACCTACATGGGGAGCTTGCTCTTCGCCACTCATCGTAGAAAACAAGCTTATTGTAAATCCTGGTGCTAAAGAAGCTTCTCTGGTTGCCTTGGATCCCAAAACCGGGAAAACCTTATGGAAAACTCCAGGAGAAGCTGCTGGCTATGGTTCTCTTATCGCAGGGAAATTTGGTGGACGATTACAGATTGTGGGCCACGATGCTATTTCGCTTGGTGGGTGGGATGTCAAAACGGGAAAGAGATTGTGGAAAGTGATTCCTGAATTTACCGGAGATTTTAACGTTCCGACGCCGCTGGCTGTCAACGGAAATCTGCTGGTCACCACCGAAAACAACGGTACGCGCCTGTATGCATTCGATACCAATGGCATTATTCAACCAAAGCCCATTGCCATCAACGAAGATTTGAATCCCGATATGAGTTCTCCGATTCTAATTGGTGATTCTATTTATTGTGTT
The DNA here is from genome assembly GCA_022600195.1 of Planctomycetota bacterium. Lineage (GTDB taxonomy): Bacteria > Planctomycetota > Planctomycetia > Planctomycetales > Planctomycetaceae > Gimesia. The sequence continues at coordinate 189 of JAHZKX010000075.1, read as the reverse complement.
TGGAATGAAATGTTTTGCCTTGATTCAAAGCAGGAATTGAAAACCAAGTGTGACATGCCCCCTTTAACCGAAACCAGAGCTTGATATACAATTCAGGTTTCTGGACCATTAAAAGGAGGCGATTATGCCCACGAAACGTCATTCATCCGAACAGATTATTTCTAAACTCCGGGAAGCCGAGGTTCACCT
>JAHZKX010000074.1 GCA_022600195.1 Planctomycetota bacterium | reverse complement strand
GCAAAACTGGCAAAAAATTCGCGCCGTCGTCATGAAATCGTATTGAGTTTTTTGATGGCGATGGGAGTCAGTGAAGAAACCGCAGCGACCGACGCCGAAGGCATTGAGCACCACGTCAGCCCCGAAACGCTCAGCGTGATGGAAGACTTCATTTCGAAGGCCCACCGCTAGTCCTCGGCTGTTCATTCGCTTGTTAAAAAACTTCCAGCTGATTTTGGGGTTCTTTACTGAATTTAAGTCACGCCTCTGTTAAGATGGCTATTGGCATTAATACCATACTCGTATCATCTCAGCGGAGCGTCTTCATGATTCACAGTTTTGGTCAAACCATCTCCAGCGTTTTCTGTCTCGTTTTCTTTTTTCTATGCACCACTCACGTCACATCAGCGGCAGAAACGAAACCCAATGTTCTGTTTCTGATTTGTGATGACTTGAACTGTGATCTGGGATGTTATGGTCACCCTCAGGTGAAATCGCCGAATATTGATCAACTGGCAAAGCAGGGCGTGCGGTTTCAGAACGCCTATTGTCAGTATCCCCTGTGTGGTCCCAGCCGGGCCTCGTTTATGACGGGCCTCTATCCCGATCAAACTTTGATTCACCGCAACGCTATCTACATTCGCGAACATGTTCCCAATGTGCAAACGATGTCTCAGATGTTTCGCAAAAACGGCTACTTCGCCACACGCGTCGGGAAAATCTATCATTACAATGTTCCCAGGCATATCGGAACCAGCGGACACGATGACCCGTATTCCTGGAATCAGACATTCAATCCGCGCGGGAGAGATGTCGACGAGGAAGACAAAATCTTCAGCCTCAGACCTGGCAGTTTTGGCGGCACCTTAAGCTGGCTGGCTGCCGACGGAACCGACGCCGAACAGACCGACGGCATCGCTGCGGAGATTGCCATTGGGCAACTCAAAAAACATGCCGCACAAAAGACACCCTTCTTTATGGCTGTGGGATTGTTTCGACCACATACGCCTTATGTCGCACCGAAAAAGTATTTCGAAATGTATCCCACGCAGTCGATTAAAGTCCCAAAAATTCCGGAAGGTTATCTGGACACCATTCCTCTACCGGCACGCAAATCGGTGAACCGCAAAAAAGATCAAATCAATCTGCCCGACAAATTGGCCCGTCAGGCCATTCAGGCGTATTACGCTTCGATTACCTTCGCCGATGCACAGCTCGGGCACATTCTGAAAGCCCTCAAAGAAACGGGACTCGACGACAACACGATCATCGTTTTCACATCAGATCACGGCTATCACATGGGCGAACACGGACATTGGCAGAAAACCACCTTGTTTGAAAATGCGGCGCGCGTACCTTTAATCATCGCTGGTCCTGGAGTCGCAGACAAAGGAAAATCGACATCCGCACCAGCCGAAATGGTCGACTTCTATCCAACACTGGCAGAACTATGCAGCCTCAAAGCGCCACCTTCCATTTCAGGTGTGAGTCAGGTACCGACACTCAAAGATGTAACAGTCTCCCCCCGCAAAACCGCGTTGACACAATACGCGAACGGCTACAGTATTCGCACACCCAGCTACCGCTATACGGAATGGGGCGAGAAAGGCAAAGAGGGAGTGGAACTTTATGACCACAACTCCGATGCTGCCGAAATGAAAAATCTTGCCAATGATCCAGAAATTAAACAGCTACGCGATGAATTATCCCAGATACTTCACGCCAGAATTAAACACGCTAACCAGAAACCCACGGGCGTGAAACAGATTCAATTCGAGAACCGAAGGCGCGTGCCCAAATAAAAGAGGCGCGATCCTTGTAAATTCTGCGCCTGTTGTTTTGAATGTAATGAAGCAACCAAACTGGACTGTCAGCCATAAAGAATTCTGGAGTACAACATGAATTTATCACGCAGAAATTTATCACGCCGAGAATTTTCAAAATCACTGGTACTCGCCGGAGCTGGCTGTGTTACCGGTCATTGGGCTACAAAAAAGACAATTGCAGCTGAACCTAAACTTGAAGCAGGCACAGGCTTCATTGATGTCCACACCCATATTGGCACCTATACCGATCCAAAGAAAAATCTCTCTGTCGAGGGTCTGTTAAAGTGGATGGATGAGTTCCAGGTCGAAAAATCAGTGGTCCTGCCTCTGACCTCACCAGAATCCACCATGTATCTCCAAACGACCGAGTCGGCACTCGCAGCTGCCAAAGCATACCCGGATCGCTTGATTCCCTTTTGTTCGGTTGATCCACGCACGACCCACGCCGGCAGTATTAAATCTCTCGTCAGTATGCTTCAGCGTTGGGTCAATCAGGGCGCCAAAGGATTTGGCGAACACAAAGTGGGCCTTAATTTCGATGATCCGCTGATGATGCGCGTTTATGAAGCATGTCAGGAAGTCGGCATTCCCCTGTTGTTTCACATCGATACCATTCGGGGTAAAGATGTGCCCGGCCTCAAGCGTCTGGAAAATGCACTCAAAACATTTCCCGAACTCAACTTCATCGGACATGGCCCTGGTTGGTGGGCTTCGATTTCCGGTGGACTCACGCCGAAAGAACTGGGCGGCTATCCCAAATCCAAAGTCAAACCGGGAGGCGCCATCGATGACTTAATGAGCCGTTATCCGAATATCTACGGCGATCTCTCTGCAGGCTCCGGTGCAAATTCGATTTCCCGTGATCTGGAATTCGGTCAGGAATTCCTGGTGCGTCGTCAGGATCGAATTCTGTTCGGCACCGATTATCTGGCACCCGGACAGCAGGTCCCGCAGTTCGAACTCTTCCGGAAATTGGAATTACCCGCGGAAGTCCGCACCAAAATCTATCGAGAGAATGCGATCAAACTCCTCAAGCTGACATAAGGTTTTACTGCCGATTTTCCCTCTTATGTGGCTTGGGTAGTGATTTAATGTATATACATTTGTTTTTTTCAAACAAATAGTGAGAACTTCGCGTTGTTCTTTCCGATCATAATTGTGTATGCTGATACATATTAAAAGATCCTGCCTGAGCTGCTCACCACATTAGAAACAGAGTAAAAGTGGCTTTCATTATCGAATAGCTGTTTTTTATCTAACCCTAAGTAATAATCGAATCACCGATTTGAAATGGGAGAATTTGGATGTCCCGACCAGTTAATTTTCCAGACAATCCACACGGAAGACATCACCAGAGTGGCAGTCCCTTTTCTGCTTTCGCTCCCGGTTCCGATCTGATTCAGGTTGGCAGCCGTCGCTGGTTTCTCCAGATGGGAATGGCGGGATTAGCAGGACTGACCGTTCCAGAATTACTCAAGCAGCAAGCGTCTGCAGCGCCTCAGGCCCAGACAAATCAGCGCGTCCAGGCAAAGTCTGTCATCATGATCTGGCTTTCGGGCGGACCCAGTCAGCTAGATACCTGGGATTTAAAACCGCAGGCACCCAGAGAAATTCGGGGCCCCTTTAATCCCATCTCGACTTCCGTAAATGGAATTGAGATCTGCGAGCATTTACCCAAGCAGGCCGCCATGATGGATAAGTTTGCCATCATCCGTTCCATGGATGCCTCTTCCAGTAATCACACACCAACCACATTCCAGGCCGCGAATCCCAAATCGCGTCGCACGAATGACAACCGCGATGGCGGTGGCTATCCCTCAATGGGTTCAGTGGCTGCCAAATTCCGCGGACCGAATGTTCCCGGTATGCCTGGTTTTGTTGCACTCGCCGATAGCATGGTCGCTGATATTTATGGAGCCGGTCATCTGGGGCATCGCTATGAACCACTGGATGGTATGAAATCGGCAGGCAAGTTTGGTATGCCCGCCGGCGTTCAAGCCTCCCGTTTAAATGACCGCAACGACTTACGCCGTCAGTTTGACCAACTCAGAAAACATGCAGATCTCTCGTCCGATCTCCAGTTGCAAGATCGTTACGTGCAGGAAGCGTACGACATGGTTCTCTCGGGTAAGGTCGCGAAAGCCTTTGATGTGAATCGGGAATCTGCACAGACGCGCGAAAAGTATGGCAAACATTCGTTCGGACAAAAATCATTACTGGCCCGCCGACTTGTTGAAGCCGGCGTGACATTCATTACGATGAGTGATGCCTGGGGGCACTGGGATCACCATGGCGACGAAGTCAAATGGGGCGGCATTGAAAAAGGACTCAAGCCAATGCTACCAGTCTTCGATCATGGCATTACAACCCTGGTCGGCGATCTGGAGGAACGGGGGCTGCTCGATTCCACTCTGGTGCTGGTGCTTGGCGAATTTGGTCGTGGTCCTGTTTTGACCAAAACCAATGGTCGTGGCCACTGGACTCCGGTCATGTCGATGTTGGCAGCAGGGGCAGGCGTTCCCGGCGGTCAAGTCATCGGTGCTACAGATCGACGTGGCGGTGAAATCGCAGAACGACGCGTAGGACCCGGAGACCTCGGTGCCACCGTCTTCAAGAAGCTGGGCATCGACCCCTATGGACACTGGATCAAACCCGGCGGACGACCCACCCCATTGGTCGAAGGACCTTCCGGCCCGATCGCTGAACTTGGTTAAGCAACGATCGATCGTTCGCCAGTAATGGAAGTGCAGAGTGTCTCAATCACGGAACGCGTTCCATTCGACTTCATTTCGAAATCAGAAATTCTCGCGAGACAAATACGCCCTTAGCTGAAGAGCTGGTTTTTTCTTTCGTGAGATCAATGGCAAACGGACGCGCAATGCTGTTGCCTGCCAGATCTTCCAGAACCGTACCCACTACCAGACGATAGCGACCTGGTTGCCACGCTTCGTCTGGAATAAAACGCCAGATCGATTCATGCTGGTTCAACCGAATTTTCCCTGAAAGTTTCTCGCCCGCTTCCGTCTGCACAGTCAATTGGCTGTGAAGCAAAGCGTAGTCCAAAGGCGCTCCCAGTTGACAGATCAGAGGCTTACGCGTTCCCGCTTGTGGGGTAGAGAGAATCCATTTCTCAATCTCAGGCTGCCGTTCGTCCATAGCGATAGCCGAGAATTCCTTTTTGAAGGGAACACCTAAAGCAAGTCCCGATAACCCGGCCCACTTCTGGCTGATTTGTAATTCATATTCGTCGCCTCGATTCAAAATTGCACCCAGTTCGACGTTCAGATTGACACCCACTTTTTGTCTGCCGGGATGAAACCAGAGCGTTAACTGTTTGCCATCGGGAGACCACAGTTCGGTATGACGAAACGGGCGGGGCACCAGTCTGTTCTGCGTTTTATTAAACAGCGAAAAGTACCGGAAAATATCCCCTTGCTGCATCGGTTCCGAAAATTGAATATAGAATTTCAAATGATTGGCGGGCAACTTTCTGCCCGAAGGATAAATCGCCAGCACGCGCGGCGGCTTGGTATCGGGCAACGGAATGGAATACGTGGCATCTAACGATGTCGCCTTGATGTCGGCAGATAACCCCAACGAGCGTGGATCAAAGACCGCTCGATAGCCGGTATCTCGTACTAAAGGAAATGCAGGTTTGAATTCCAGACGATCTTTTTTAACTTGATAACGACCCAGAATGGCCGGCAGGCTCTGCTCAGTCTGTTGCAGCTTTAAAGAAAGCACGCGCTGAAATTGTTCGTCGCTAGCCCCTTTGAGAGCTTCCCAGAGTTTCGCACTTTTGGCTTGTACTACAACACGACACAGACGGGGGTCTTTGCTGTCCGCTTCGATGGTTAATCGAAAGGGTTTATCCTGGATTTCCGCACCAGACAACAGGGGTTCCGCGCTGCAGCAGATCAAAGACAGAAGCACCGTTTGCCAGAGTGGCTTTTGTATCAATTCAATCAACCGTTTTCGCATGACAGACGCGCCCTGATAAGTGATTCGTGATCAAATTGAGTGTGCGGAACGGCGCTGGTCGCCGTTGTGATTTAATTCAACATTCAAGTACACAACAGGCTCTTTCCCGTTCCTGAAGCAGAACAGAAAAGAGCCTGTGTTTTTACTCTCAACAACCATTAAGGAAGCTGTGAAATTTCCAGATCGAGATGCCCTTCGTTATCACGCAGCACGACGATTTCTTTCTTTTGCAGTTTATCAATGTGAACCGCACCGGAAAGCTGATCGACAATTTCGATTCCGTCCGGGCCCTGTTTCTGTTTCACATTGCGGCGGGCGGCTTCTTCGTTAGTGTTTTCTGCGTCGAGGTAGTCCATATTCACACGAACGCCCCACCACTTACTCGGCCCATACATACTCTTTTTCCAGTGGAAGCGGAACGTATTGGTCAGCAGCCATTCCTTGCCATCGCTTTCATAGGTCAGCATGTCCAAAGGACGATTTCCGGAACCGAGCTCGACGATGCTGGTCCCTTTGACTTTGCTGCCCGACTGTAATTCGTCCAACGGAAACTTGGCGATGGGAGTACAGGCGAACGCACCAACAATGTAATTCTTGCCTTTATTGGAATAAGGTACGAAGGATTGAATGGGCGCTTTCGTTTCCCAGCGACGATGTGCCACATGGTAAGTTTCAGCGCTGTAGATATCAGCCGATGTTCCATGCGTCAAAGGAAGTGGAATCGAGTAAATCTTGTTGGCGAATTCTTCATTCGATTGCGCAGCCGCCAGCAGTCGATCGTCGGCCAGCGCCACACCGGTAATGTTCCGGATTTTCGAATTTTTACCGCCGGGCAGAGCCACCTGGATATAATCAACTTCAGACAGATCAAAGTTTTTCACCTTGCCTGCTGCATCAATCACCAGAATTGCTGGCTGTCGATCTGTTTTGCGAACTACAGAAAGATAAACTTTGCCACTTTGAGAATTGACCGCCATATCTGCAATGGTGATCTGCTCGGGTTTTACACCCATGCTGGCAGCCACGGCGACATCGATATTGGGAACTTTCTTTGTGAGCTTCTTCATCGGCCCGAGATCGTGAGTATCAATGACTGTAATCGTCGCTTTCGCAGGGTCCGCCACCACCAGCAATCCGCCGGGTCCAAAAGTAATTTTCCCGACCGACTTCAGATTGGGATTTCCTTTTTGTACATTTTTGAGATACTTGCTCGCGCCATCTTTCGTCACACCGGCGTCGACCGCCATGCCGCCTGTCAGCAGCAGTATCAGTGCCACAACACCAACACCCATCTGCCTGATTTGTGATCTGATCATCAAACTGATTCCTGAAATAAAGTCACTCGAAATACCGGGAGTCCTCCCCATCCAACAAGCTTCAATCCTAAATCTTCCCATTTTGAGAGTCAACAAAAATGTGAGCTTAAGATGGTTTTGCATAGATTCTTCAGAGTGAGGCATACAGACTGAAAATCAAATCGATGTCCAAACAGACGCTCTTCAGAACTCGCAGGTTGCCTGATCGACGAATTCTGCAATTGAAGTCCAATTCAGAGTCGTTTAATCTCACAGCGTTTAACGCCAGAAAAGAACCACGCACTTGACATTGATGCTCGGTATCCTGTTATAATGGATGCAGTTCCGACATTTGGACTGTTTTCAGAGACGTCCAAATCGCCAAGCCTGGTTGACATTCCTCAATCTTCCTTCCTCAATGACGAGAAACATTCAGCGATGGTCGTTTCCCGGCGTAGAATCTTTTGCTTGCTGCTCAACTGTCTGATGGTCTTACTCAGCAGTCCTGCCATTGTTTCCTCTGCAGAAGCGCCCGCGAAATCGTCTCAGCCAACAAGTATCGTCTATGAAGACGAGATTCAACCAATTTTCCAAATGCATTGTGTGAAATGTCACAGCAAGAAAAAACGGAAAGCGGAATTTGATCTGACGACAACCGCAAATCTGCTCAAAGGAGGCGAATCAGGGCCGGGGCTGGTTGCTGGGAAACCCCATGAAAGTCTGCTGTTTGAATACCTGCATGATGGCCAGATGCCACCCGAAGGTTCGAAACCTTTATCAAAGGATGAACTGGAAAAGGTGCGTCTGTGGATCCTCGCCGGCTTGAAATTTAGGAAGAACCCGCAAGTTCTTGCGACGACCGCGCTCACGCAACATGATATCCAACCGATTCTGTACCGCCGTTGTGTGATGTGTCACGGACCCGAATTTCAGGAAGGTGGTCTTGATGTCCGCACGAAAGCGAGCATGCTCACCGGAGGCAAGGCAGGTGCAAGCGTCAGGACAGGCAATCCGGATGAAAGTCTGTTGATTAAGTATATCGTTGAAAAAACCTGTCCGCCTAAAGCAGAAATCAGTCGCGCAGGAATTGAACCGACGACGACTGAAGAACTGGCGACACTCAAAAAATGGATTCGCCAGGGGTTACCAGTTGAAAAAGTGGAGCCAAAAAATTTCAGTAACGATCAGGATCCACTCGTTTCAAAATCCGATCGTCAGTTCTGGTCATTTCAACCGCCGCAGCAAACCACGCCTCCTAAAGTTGCGCAGACGGAGTTGGTGAAAAATCCGATCGATGCCTTTCTCCTGCGAAAATTAGAAACACAAAAATTGTCTTATGCCCCGGAGGCAGACAGACGCACGCTCATCCGCCGCGCCACGTTTGCCTTGACCGGATTACCGCCGACTTCCAGGGAAGTCCGCGCGTTTCTGAACGACAAAAGCGAAAACGCTTATGAGACGTTGATTGATCGCCTGTTGAAATCCCCGCGATACGCTGAAAAATGGGGACGCTTCTGGCTGGATTTGGCCGGCTATGCCGATTCCGAAGGGAAACGCAGTGCCGACCTGATTCGTAAGTTCGCCTACCGCTATCGCGATTACGTGATTCAATCGTTTGGTGAAGATAAACCGTATGACGTCTTTCTCACCGAACAGTTAGCAGGTGACGAACTGGTTGATTATGGCAATCCCAAAAATGCGATTCCGGAAGTGATCGAAAAACTGGTGGCAACCGGCTTTCTGCGGATGGCCCCGGATGGAACTTCCGCAAATCCCGTTAATCGAGTTTCAGACCGTATGGAAGTCATCTCGGATGAACTCGATGTCCTGTATCGAGGTGTACTCGGATTAACGATTAACTGCGCGCGCTGTCACAGCCATAAGTATGACCCGATACCGCAACGCGACTATTATCGCGCAATGGCCATCTTCAAAGGTGCCTATGATGAATACGACTGGATGACACCGCAACCGTTCAGCAATCAGTGGAAAAGAGCCCGCAGCAGATTTCTGACACTGATTCCAGAACAGGAACAGCAGGAAATCGAACGGCATAACGCGCCCATTGAAAAACAGATTGCAGAAGTCAAAACCAAACTGAAAAAGAAAGATCTGCCCAAAAAAGAAAAGAACTCGCTCAACAAGCAACTGAAAAAATTAACCGCGTCACTCAAATCTCCCACGCTGATCAGAGCGTTATGGGACCGTGGTCGACCTTCACCCACTTACATTTATCGTCGTGGTGATGAAACACAACCTACAAGGCTTGTGCAGCCGGGAACACTATCTGTCATAGCAGATGGAATTTCGCCGTATCATATTGAACCGGTAAAGCAGACAAATTCAAAAACCGGTCGTCGGCTCGCATTCGCCCGTTGGCTGACTCAGCCCGATCACCCGCTGACATCGCGAGTGATTGTCAATCGCATCTGGCATAAACATTTCGGAAACGGAATTGTAAAAAGCCTCGATAACTTCGGCGCCCTGGGAACGCCTCCCAGTCATCCCGAACTGCTCGACTGGCTGGCTGTCGATTTCGTGAAACAAGGCTGGCAGTTCAAGAAATTACACCGACTCATTATGACGTCGCAGGCGTATCGACAATCCTCCGCAATCACAGAGCACCATCAAAAATCAGACCCTGAAAATCGACTGATTTCTCGTATGCCATTACGCCGACTGGAAGCAGAAGAACTCCGCGATTCGCTCATCTTCACAGCTGGTGAACTGGATGAAACCCCCTTTGGAATACCCGTCGATGTCGATGTACGGCCCGATGGACTGGTGACTTCAAAACGAACAGATAAAGGTTGGCGGCGCAGTGTGTATGTGCGTCATCGTCGTAAAGAAATGCCAACGTTTCTGGAAGTATTTGATCTGCCTCAGATGAACCCGAACTGTACAACCCGAAAAAATTCGACCGTTGTTTCTCAGCCGTTACTTCTGGTAAATAATCAGCTGGTATATCAACTCGCCAACCAGTTTGCGCAACAGGTTCGAGCCCGAGCAGGTAATGATCTCCAAAAACAGATCGTTGCCGCATATCAAATTGCGTTTCAACGTGATCCCTTACCCGCAGAAAAAGAAATCGCACTGGCATCGCTACAGCGGTTAATTCAGAATCAGTTTACAGCGCCTCTGGTTGCCAGTAAGCCCGGTCAACCCGGCACGCAGAAGCAGATCAGTAAGTCACCCCATGATGGTTTATCCGATTATTGTCATGTATTGTTGAACTCAGCTGAATTTCTTTATATCGATTGAAAGTCCATGTCAGCACTTCCACAACCAAAGCCGCAAATAAAATTAGTCCAGTCCGCGATTTCGCGTCGAAACTTTTTCGACCGTATGACAGATGGACTGTACGGCGTGGCTTTGACTTCGTTAATGAGTCAGCAAAGTTTAATCGCCGCAGAGAAACAGCATCATGCGGCACGCATTCCCGAAGACCTTACATCCAAACGTCCCCATTTTCCGCCGCGTGCAAAAGCAGTGATTCATCTTTGCATGCAGGGCGGTCCCAGTCAGGTTGACTTGTTTGATCCCAAGCCGGCTCTCAAAAAATTTCATGGAAAAACAGCACCGCGGGAACTGACCCAGAATGCGGTGTTCGAAAATGACCGTACCGGAAAATTAATGCAGAGTCCTTTCCAGTTCAAACGGCACGGGAAATCGGGCGCCTGGGTTTCCGATGCGATGCCGCATATCGCCGGGGAGGTCGATCAGTTAACCATTATCCGGTCAATGTATAACGTACATCCCAATCATGAACCAGCCATTTACAAAATGCAATCGGGGCAAACCTTTCCCGGACATCCGGTGTTCGGTTCATGGATCACCTACGGGCTGGGAAATGAAAATCAAAATCTGCCCGCGTATGTGGTATTGGCCGACCCCAGTAACCGTCTGCCCGTAAATAATGTCGATAACTGGATGTCAGGTTATCTTTCACCCCTGTATCAGGGAACGCGGATGCGGGCCACGGGTTCGCCTTTGCTGAATCTGGCCCCCGATTATTCCGAATCGGAACAGGTCACTTTGACCAAACAGCAGTTACTAAAACAATTGGATCGCCTGCATCAAAAGCAACGCCCCGGCCAGCAGGATCTTGAAGCGCGAATTCGCAATTATGAGATGGCTGCTAACATGCAGCTTGAAGCAACACAAACGCTGGATATCTCACAAGAGACTGAGCAAACTCTTTCCATGTACGGCATTGATGAAAAAGAGACAGACAGTTTTGGCAGACGCTGTTTACTGGCCCGCAG
>JAHZKX010000073.1 GCA_022600195.1 Planctomycetota bacterium | reverse complement strand
TCCCCCGCTGCTTCAGAAATCAGAACTCTCGACTACCAAGAGTTTGACTCATAAATCAGTAGGTGATCATCTGGGCGCTACGCTTTTAATACAATTTACCACTTCCCGGCAGGCGCTACGTTTTCTGGCCGGTGTTTACATCCTTGATCAGAAAATGTGCTGATCAAGGATTTTGCTTTTGAAATTTACCTCTCTAATACGTCCTTACGATGGCCTTCCAAGATTTCCTTAATTTCATTGAGCAGTGAATCGTCAACTCCCTGTGCCCGAAATGCTCCAAGTATAATTTCGATGAATGCATCCACATGGGAATCGCTCAATCCGCGTGACACGAATTGCAGATGGGATGGTCGCATTTCCTGCCCTGCATAATTATCGGGACCACCAAATTCCCTGGCCAGGAATGCCTTTTGGTTCGTCGCCAACTTAGCCATGTCTACACCATCGAAATACTCTTTCACTCGATCATCAGCAAGTATCGCTACATAGTGAGCATCCACTGCTGCATTGATAGTGTCTGTGCCACCGATTCGCTCAAATAAATTTTCTGCCATAGTTCTCTCTCCTTCTCGAGCTGAACGTGACCCCGGCAGCTGTGTACCTCTTATGATGACCCTGGCACTGAAACTTGCCGATCGGCCACGCCACGGATTGAATTTCCAGAGGCACTTTTGGTTCCAAGATCACCTATATTCATATTGGATATTGCGACCACAAAGGTCAATCAAACCGGACCTTTAAGTCCTGTTTTTCGAGAAATAGATAGATAAGTAGCTATGGAGTCAGTTGTCATTTTCCGTACGAGTTTCGACAGAGTGCAGTATACGACCCATAAAACGGACGTCGTGCGTACACGAAGAATTTATAGCTTTTCGTGGTATCAGGTATGATCCGAGGTTTCTGTGACTGATTCGTAATCATTCTGTTCTGGTTGGAAGATACGAATAATGGTGTGAGACAGTTTTAAGTGCTTGAGATTAGCTGCGATGTGTAATCCTGAAACGGATTTTTTGTCAAAACACTTTTTGAATCGCACGGCTTGAGTCTCTGATAGCATCCCTTCCACGACAACTAGATAGAATACCGACACCAATATGTTGAGCAATAAAAACTGGACTCAGATTCTCTGTGGCCCAACCCCCAAGCTTGATTTACCAGAGCAGGGCTCCAAACTCAGCGTACTCCTATCAGACAACGATGTCTGATTGTATAATTGAGAGCTGGCGCAGTGCAAAAGACGCGACATGCGACCTAATCTCTGGATTACGTATCCGTCAGGTAGATAGCCATGATGTAAGTAAGATGGATTAAAGGATGATAATGATGAGTCAATCAAATCAGCAAAAGACGCGTGTCATGATTGTGGATGATCACCCCATCGTCAGGGAAGGATATTCGCGATTGATTGAGCGGCAAGAAGACCTGGAAGTCTGCTCTGAAGCAGACAGTAAAGTCGATGCTATCAAGCAAATCATGAATGATCCTCCTGATCTCATTATTGTTGACATATCCCTGAAAGATGGCAGTGGCCTGGAGCTGATCAAGGATATTAAATCCCAATTCAAGCAGATTAAAATGTTGACGGTCTCAATGCATGATGAAGTTCTGTTTGCCGAGCGATCGATTCGTGCGGGGGCTTTGGGATATGTCAACAAACAGCAGGCCCCAGAGCAATTGATTAAAGCTATTTACCGGGTTCTGGAAGGAAAAGTGTTTCTTAGTTCTGCGGTTACAGAGCGCATGATCTGCCGCTCTATCGGTTCAGACAATTACACAGACCAATCGCCCATCGAAAGTCTCTCAGACCGCGAGCTGGAAGTCTTCGAGCAAATTGGTGAAGGCGAAACCACACGCCAAATTGCTGATAAATTGAACCTGAGCCCCAAAACTGTGGAAACCTATCGGGAAAATATCAAACACAAGCTGAATCTGGAAAATGCGACCGCATTGACTCGACATGCGATCCAATGGGTTCTGGAAAAAAGCTGAACACGCTACTCTGCCTGACTTCGCATGAAAGAAAGTTTCAGCAAACCCTGTCTCAACCAAAATATCAATTCAGAATCACTTTGCCACTAGGAAAATCCCCGATGGCAGCTTGAGAATTTTGCCCCAGAACTTTTAAGTTATGACCTGATAGTGCTCTATTTGTTGATTGAATTAAAATAGCTTTAGTTTTCTCGGCATTCTGTAATTTCTTAATCGGTGTAAAAAATGAATTGAAGCCAAAGCAGACTGCCATATTAGCACAAGGTTGAGGCGATGGTGACCATCAGCAGGAATGAGTTACAAGGGCTCCTGGCGTCGTGCCCTAATCTGAAACTTGTCGAAGTTCTACCTGAAATCGCTTATCGCGAGTTTCATTTACGAGGAGCCATCAATGTTCCGCTGGGCGATCGGTTTGAAGAACAAATCCAGAAAGAAATCCCCGATAAAAATCAAACCATCATTGTCTACAGTTTGAATTTTGAATGTAAGATTTCAGAGCAGGCAGTCCAGTGGCTCCTGAAACTGGGATACCAAAGTGTCTACGATTATGAACCAGGAAAAATCGATTGGAACGCTGCACGACTCCCCATCGCGCATGGTCCCTCCGAATTGAATTCACCAGAGAAATAACAAGGGTTTCTCTCTTTCTTTGAATAATCGATTTGATGGCTCTGGTCACTGCATGTGCGTTTTTATTTCGGCTCATTAAAAGTATGCTGGCACACCCCTCATGTTACGGTTGAAGGCGAAAGTTGGTATGTGACAGCATCCGACTTACTTAACTGAGAGACCTGCAATCCGGATTAAAAAACATCACCAAAATTACAAATGGTTATTGCAATGGTCTTCAACAATCAAATGATTACTCACGAATCGGACTTCTTCCAAGGCCAGGACCTGAGTCTGGGCAACCTGCTTTAAGAAATAAGTAGGAATCTGCCCTTCAAGGCGCACGTTTCCTTGTTCTACTGAAACCCGGATTTGAGACAAGGCAGCATACCCCGATGATCGTAGAACCCGCCTGATCCTTGCGATGAGTTGATTGTCTGGATTGGGAGGCAAAACGATTCTCGGCTCTTTTTGCAGGTCCACCATGCTCTCCTCCTTCTTTCATTTTTTGTGCAACAATAGAGATAAAAAGGTGTGCCACAGACGAACCTCTATGGCACACCAGCTTAATAACTGTCATCTGGATGTGTTCATTAGAATTTAGGTTTGACAGTAATTTTATGTGCCTTACTTAAATTCGATTTGGGTAAGGTAATCGTTAAAACACCATTGTCACATAGAGCCTGAACCTGATCACGATCCACTTCACAGGGAAGTGTCATCGATCGGGAAAAACTGCCACTCGTTCGTTCAATCCTATGGTAGGTTCTGCCTTTTTCCTCTTTCTCTTCTTTTCGTTCTCCCGTGATGATCAAGGTATTTCCGGTCACCTCGACTTCGATCTCTTCAGGTTGAATACCGGGAACATCCATCCGCACTTCGATCTCATGGTCGGTTTCCGACATGTCGAGCACCGCATCAAAAGCATGCGTTAGCCCCCCGTCGCCGGAAAAATGGCTCAGCAAATTGTCCATCTCATTACGAAGCACCCAAAATGGTGCCCGGCTCCCAAATGGACCAGACTTGACTAATGATTGATCTGGTCTAGCAACTGTTCCTTTAACGGCTTGTGCAACGGTCATCGCAACGTTTCTCCTTAATTAGATTAAACCATCAAAATACAACAGGCGGTTCCATCAACGGCAACAACACACAACAATTCTTCTTTTTCGCATGCCTTTCAAATCGACTCTGGCATGCTTCGTTTTTTTCAATCCTGAAAGAAGACTCAACTCAGATACATCGTAGAGAACCCAAGCAAGGTATAAATCAGAGAATCCACTTTAAAATGATGCAGGATTCCCCTTGCATCCATCTCGGGAAACTCCTGATAAGAACAACGAAATCGACCAGTAAAGTGCCATCTATAATGTAACTCGATCAAATTTCCGATGTAGCTCTATCAAATACTGTTCTTTGGTAACTGGTTTCAGTGGGATCTCGCTTCGACGAATCGGTATTTTGCGGGGGCATTCAATTCCCAGTTTCACTTTTCCTCCCCGGATACTGACCACGGTCAATACAATGTCTTCAGCAATCCGAATCTGTTCATTTTTCTTTCGTGTGAGAACGAGCATGGCAGCCTTTCCGTGATTAGAATGTACGCGACATCTGATTCTGACAACAAAAACGTGCTAAATATGCCAGTCGTTCCAATGTGTTCCGTTCAAAATGGTTGACCCTGAGTCGGCCATCCAGATCCAAAAAATCCAGTTTGGCAGCCCGAATTACTCGTGCTAATTCCTCATGTGTCATCTGATGGATTTGTTCATTCGACAAATCAGCGATCAGCGTTTGATCTAACGCATCTTCCTGCTCTGCCCGCGCCACTTTATTCTGAATTCGGGCAGAAGCCTGCCTATTCTTTGAAACAGGCCATTTTTCTGTGGTTTTCATCAGCTTGACTTCCTGAAAAGAGAGTTTTTATCTGAACCAAACCATCTCAAAAAACATCCCTGTCAATTGATGGTCACAAGACTCATTCACACTGATATTCCCCTCAATGTGCCATCTCCATAATCCGACTCTCATTGTGAAATTTGCCGTTATTTTGTGTTAAAACGCATATATTAGTTCTCAACCAAAATCATCACGGCGCTTTGGAATAATGAATGTTTCGTTGTGTACTATATTACTAAACGCATACTGCTTCGAAAATCGGAAATCTGACCAATCTTTGATAGGGAAATTCCCCAGGTACTATCTGGGGAAACGACACTCCCTCCGGCATTTACTTAGTCACAGCCAATGGTTATGTTCAAGGATGCTTTTGGGATCAAGGATACCCTACTGGAAACCACATTCAGAAATGAGATGAGCGTCATGCGCGATGTACAGGGCTTACCCGTTTTACTGGTAGAAGCAGATCCGGAATCACGTTCACAGATCATACAGATCCTCTCGAGTGAAAATTATCGCATTGATACAGCGGAAACGATTACTCAGATGATGGACCGTGATAACTGGTCTGATTATTTTCTAATCATTCTCGAACACGAACTGCCCGACGGAAGAACAGATGAGCTTCTCCCCAGGCTACAAAAACTGGCGCCCGATGCAGAGTTGTTGATTATCACTTCACAATCCAGAATTGAGAATATGGTCATTGCTTTTCGCAATGAGATTGCTGACTATTTTGTGAAACCCATCGATCCGGAATTATTTCGATCCTCATTAAAGCGCATTCTTCAAAATCAGACCATCTCAAGTGAATTACGTCAAACACAGGCACAACTCAAAGCGATCGTAGAAACGGCTATTGAGGGAGTAATCACAATCGACCGAAGAGGATTGGTCCAATCTTTCAATCGGGCGGCCGAGAAAATGTTTGGCTATTCTGCGAGTGAAATCATCAATAAAAACGTCAGTTTACTTACCCGTTCTCCCACTCGAGAACAACATGATCAGTACATCTCCCACTATCTGGAAACGGGTATCTCAGATACTGTGGGAGCCCGGCGTGAACTGAATGGTTGCCGTCGTGACGGAACCATCTTCCCGATTGAACTCTCAGTCACCGATCTGCCTCAATTTGGTGTCTTTGCTGGAATTATAGCCGACATTAGTGAACGCAAACAGGCAGAACAAAAACAGAAAGAATTGACCAGAGCCATTGCAATTGCAGGACAACAGGAACGTCGTCAACTGGCGAATCTTCTGCATGATCATCTGCAACAGTTACTGGTTGGCGTTCGCATCCATTTGGAAATTGCAAAAAAAGATACTCCCGAAGAAGCTATCAAACAGACTCTGGAACGTGCGGATGAACTGCTGAATCAAGGCATCGAACTGACACGGTCATTAACGGCAGAGTTAAATCCGGTGGTACTACACGAAGAAGGATTGGCAACCGCTCTGGAGTGGCTCTCCCACAATATGAAAGAACGATATAACTTAACCGTCACGCTGGATCTTGATCGTCGTGCTAACTCTTCCAATGAGCTGACAAATATTGTGTTATATGAATGTATCCGCGAGTTATTATTTAATGTCGTCAAGCATTCTCAAACAGCTCAGGCAGAGGTCCGAATGAGTCTCGTTTCCGAGCAGAAAATTGAAATCGTCGTCTCCGATGAAGGAATCGGCTTTGATCCCCGGCAGCTTGATAAACAGCTCTCAGAAGCCAGTGGAATCGGTCTCAGTAACATCGAGTTTCGCTTATCACTTATCAAAGGCAAATTTTGGTTGGAATCTTCTAATGGTAATGGAACAATTGCACGGATGATTGCACCTACCGATTCAGAAGAATCTAAAGCTCTCGATGATAAGGTATGAAGCGATATCACTGATTCGACTGAGGTCCTAATTTTTCTGAATTCGGAACCTGCTGTACCTGAAGATGAGAGGACAGGATATCTCTTCAAAACACCGACTGAAAGGAAATACCTGGTGCGGTTATCAGCCATGACAGTTTCAAAGAAAATCACTGATTTTGGATGTCTGCCTTTTTTGAGACAGACTGGTTGAATGCTTGCTGAACCATTTTAATTTCCTGATCTTCGTGTTTTCGAAGATCAGCCAGTATCTCTTCAAGTTTCTGTAATGCTTCACCCCAGCTCTGGAAAGGATGCTCTGTTTCTTTCAATTGTGTAATGAAATCATCCATACGACATAAAATCTCAGCATGCGTTTTTTTGAAGTCGGGCACCATGATACAAAATCCAGGAGCCTCATCAAATACTGGCTTAAAGTATCCTTCCTGTTCTTCATCGACAAAGTGCTTCGCTAACAGATCACGAAAGCCCTTCACCCGTGTTCCCATCTCCTCAAATTTAGGTAATCCTTTTTCATTGAGTTGGTCCCACCAATCCTTCAGTTCCCTTATATGCGAAATGATTTTTTCGTGCTCATCTAACAAAAACTGTAAATGTTTATGAGGATTCACATTGTTGTTCATCGCTAACTCCTTTGATGTTCAAGTTTAGGACATCGGTCATTAGGTCAATTCGCTTTTAATTCATAAACGGAAAAAATGGGATTCCATTTCTGCCTCGACCTCTGCGATGCGTGTCACTGTTTTTAATACGGAATCGGGATTCAGAGAGATGCTATCAATTCCCTGTTTTACAAGAAATTCAGCAACTTCGGGATAATCACTGGGTGCTTGACCACAGATACCGATTTTTTTTCCGGCTGCATTGACCTTTCTGATAGCAGCCGCCAATGAATCCATGACAGCGGGATCACGTTCATCAAAGAGGTGCGCGATAATTTCAGAATCCCGATCGACTCCCAGCGTTAACTGAGTCAGGTCATTGGAGCCAATCGAAAAGCCGTCAAAGATTTTTGCAAACGCGTCTGCCTGAATGACGTTACTGGGTAATTCACACATGATATAAATCTCGAGACCCTCTTCTCCTCGATGCAGTCCATGTTTTGCCATTTCTGCCAGCACTTTTTTCCCTTCATCTACCGTACGGCAAAACGGAATCATCAGTTTCATATTCTTCAGCCCCATCGTCTCACGGACTTTTCGCATCGCCTGACATTCCAGGCCAAAGGCATCGCGATAATGCGGGTGATAATATCGGGAGGCGCCTCGGAAGCCGATCATGGGATTTTCTTCTTTGGGCTCATAGAGATTTCCGCCAAGCAAGTTGGCATATTCATTTGTTTTGAAGTCACTCATCCGGACAATGACATCACGCGGATAAAAGGCCGCGGCAATCATCGCCACTCCCTGCGCCAGAGTATCCACGAAAAATGAGGGTTTATCGTCATAAGCAGGAGTCAGACGATTTATTTCAGCCTTCAATATCGGATCATTCAGATTGTCATACTCTAAAAGTGCCATCGGATGGATTCGAATAAACGAGTTGATTATGAATTCCATCCGCGCCAGTCCGACCCCATCACTTGGCAGGATCGAAAGACGAAAAGCTTCGGTTGGATTTCCAACAATCATCATGACTTTGGTTTTGGTACTCGGTAATTGTGACAGGTCAACTTCTTTGACCTCATAGTCGAGTTGACCTTCAAAAACATGGCCGGTGTCACCTTCTGCACAAGAAACCGTCACCAATGATCCAGGAAGAATTGAGCTGGTCGCATTTTCTGCTCCCACAATTGCCGGTAATCCCAGTTCACGACTCACAATTGCGGCATGACAGGTTCGTCCTCCTCGATTGGTTACAATCGCAGAAGCTTTTTTCATGATGGGTTCCCAGTCCGGATCGGTCTTGTCTGTAATCAGCACATCCCCCGGTTGAACTTCATCCAGATTTTCGGCGTTTTGAATGACACGTGCGATACCGTGACCGATTCGTTCCCCCACGCTATGCCCGGAAGCAAGAATTCTTCCCCGCTGATTCAATTGATAGGTCTTTAACAGTGTTCCCTGTTTCTGCGAATGAATGGTTTCCGGTCGGGCTTGTACGATAAAAAGTTCCTGTGTGTTTCCATCCTTCGCCCATTCAATATCCATCGGGCAGAAACGCCCTTGGACCTGGGAATAATGATCTTCTATCAGACAGCCCCAGCGTGCCAACGTAAGAATATCATCATTGTTTATGGCGAACCGTGTTCGTTCTTTCACGTCAACCGGAACATTTCGGGTCATTTTTTCCCCGCCGATATCATAGATGAGCTTAAATTCTTTCGATCCCAAAGATTTTTTCAGTATGGGTTCATGTCCGGTTTTAAGAGTGGGCTTGAAGACATAATATTCATCTGGATTCACGCTTCCCTGAACGATGTTTTCTCCCAATCCATATGCGGCGTTAATTAATATGGCATCTTTGAATCCTGATTCGGTATCGATGGTAAACATGACTCCCGAAGAGGAGAGATCTGAGCGCACCATGCGCTGAACGCCGATAGATAGGGCAATTTCAAAGTGGTCAAATCCTTTTTCAGTCCTGTAGGAGATCGCGCGATCCGTAAACAAAGAGGCAAAGCAACGCCGACAGGTATCCAGCAACGTAGCGACGCCCCGCACATTCAAATACGACTCCTGCTGCCCGGCAAAACTGGCGTCGGGTAAGTCTTCTGCTGTCGCACTGCTACGGACTGCCACATCGATGCCTCCTGGCAGATTATCGCTCAGTTTCTCATAAGCTTTTTGAATAAGATCTTGAAAGGATTGGGGGATCACGGCAGCGAGAATTGCATGCCTGACTTTAAGACCATGTTGTTGAAGATTGGAGAGATCGGAAGTATCCAAGTCCTGGAGAATCTCCCGGATTTGTTGATCAAGGCCTGTTTCCGACAGAAAAAAGCGATAAGCGGCGGCTGTCGTCGCAAACCCGTTGGGAACGGAAATCCCTTTTGAGTTCAGATTGCAATACATTTCTCCCAGGGATGCATTCTTCCCTCCCACTAAGGCAACATCTCTGATTCCAATTTGATCGAACCAAAGAATCAGAGGTTTCTCCGTCGTCATTGACCCGTTCCTTCTCTTCTAAATTTTAATATGCATCGCGGATTAGACTCGCCCGTAATACTCCTGGCTCCAACCTGTGATGAATTCCATCAACAATGCTGGTATCACCAGTGTCCATTATATATATTAATTTTTGGCGACGATGTACAAATCCCTGCCTCTTAAATATTTTAGACAATCCTCCAATCTATTTAGTACCGGGGAGCTACAGAAATCCTATGGAGATAAACCCCTGTGTCTGTATGGGGAAAACCATTAGCCGGGTGACTGGTCCCATGCATGGTTGCTGTCCGGTATCGAAAAAGAAACGATTTTGAAATTTCATACTCATGGATTCATTCTGGAAATGAATCATTTTCGTCATTGAAATCAAGTTTCTAGACAGTTTCTCTTCTGCTATCATGCAGGTAAAGGTCAAGAGAAATCTGTTTATTGCAGGAAGGGTGACATTGCTCATGCAGCAGAATATCCAGACAAAAGATCTCTGCCCGGGAACAGTTCTGTCGGTCTGGGGAAGTGTGATCGATGTGTACTTTCCTCATCAATTGCCACCAATGCAAAGTGAGCTGCATGCAGGCGCACATAATGAAATCGTTATTGAAGTCCTTTCTCAGTTAAACAGTCATACAATCCGTGGGATTGCATTGACGTCAACACGGGGTCTGTCGCGCGGCGTTAAAGTGATCAATACAGGGCATCCACTGAGGGTCCCCGTGGGAAGACAATTACTGGGACGAATGCTGAATGTCTTCGGCGAGACAATCGATCTGGGAAAACCCATTGAGGGGGCGAATCTTCGATCAATTCATCATGAGTCACCGGCGTTGGTGGAACGCCCTCCCCGATCGGAGATATTTAAAACCGGTATCAAAGCCATTGATCTTCTTTCGCCACTCGAACGGGGAGGCAAAGCAGGTCTGTTTGGTGGGGCGGGTGTTGGTAAAACAGTGTTAATCACAGAGTTAATCCATAATGTTGTCGGTGAACACAAAGGGGTCAGTCTATTTTGTGGAATCGGTGAACGCTGCCGCGAAGCAGAAGAACTGTACCGGGAGATGAACCAAGCCGGTGTTTTGGATAATACGGTGATGGTCTTCGGTCAGATGAATGAACCACCGGGAGCCCGTTATCGCGTAGGACACGCGGCGTTGACAATGGCAGAATATTTTCGCGATGATCAAAGACAGGATGTTCTGCTGTTGATAGACAATATCTTTCGATTTATTCAGGCAGGAACCGAAGTATCGGGTCTGATGGGTGAACTTCCCTCACGCGTAGGTTATCAACCGACACTCGCTTCAGATTTAGCAGGACTGGAAGAACGAATCTGTACAACAACGAATGGGTCGATCACCTCAGTGCAAGCCGTATACGTACCGGCAGATGATTTTACGGACCCTTCCGCGGTTCATACCTTCGCACATCTTTCGACTTCAGTTGTGCTATCCCGCAAGCGGGCCGCCGCTGGTCTTTATCCGGCCATTGATTTATTAAATTCCAGTTCAAAGATGCTGATGCCTCCCCTAGTGGGAGAACGACATTATCGAGTCGCGCAGGATGTACGCGAGACTCTGGCCAATTTCGAAGACCTCAAAGACATTATTGCCATGCTAGGTCTGGAAGAACTTTCGCGCGAGGACCAACGGATTGTAAACCGGGCACGCCGACTGGAACGGTTTCTGACACAACCATTTTTCAGTACAGAACAGTTTACGAGCTACCAGGGAAAATTCGTATCGCTGGATGACACCTTACACGGCTGTGAACGTATTTTAAACGACGAATTTCATGATGTGCCGGAACGTGCTCTTTATATGATTGGAGTGATTGAAGAAGCGGAAAAGGTGGTCCTTTGATGAACTTGAAAATTCTATTGCCTACTGAAATATTTCTAGATCAGCCGGTGACCAAAATCATCGCTGAAGGTGAAAATGGCTCTTTCTGCCTCTTACCAAAACACGTTGACTTTATTTCTGCGCTGTTACCTGGCATTTTAACTTTTACGGATGAAGAGCACTGCGAATATTATCTGGGAGTGGGTGGAGGAATATTAACAAAAACGGGATCGGAAGTGCGTATCTCAACGATCTATGCGGTTCAAGGCGATGATCTGGGAACACTTCGTCAAAAAGTGGTTGAAGAATTTGCAGCTATAAATGAACGAGAACGACTTGTCCGTTCTGCGATTGCGAAACTGGAGGCAGACATTCTCAGGCATTTTGTTAAACAGGGAGTGAGTGCCGATGTTTGATCAGACACATGAGGAGGGTAACCATTCTTCCAGCGGCGAAAATGAACCAAACGAACTACTACGGAATCAGACAGAGATTCAACAACGCATTGCCGCCCAGGAAATTCGAAAGCTAAAGGCAAAAAACGAGAAACATCACACCATCTGGTTTGGGTTGGGTATGTTTGGATTGATTGGCTGGTCTGTCGCTATTCCCGCTGTTCTCGGTGCCATCGTCGGAGTATGGATCGACACACGCTGGCCTACACAATACTCATGGAGTCTGATGTTATTGATCGGTGGACTTGCTTTGGGCTGTTTCAATGCCTGGAAATGGTTACATAAAGAAGGGAAAATTGATAAATGAACCTCAATTTCATGATCGAGCTTATCGTTAGTCTGGGAACCGGCATGCTGCTGGGAGCAATCTTCTTCGGCGGACTCTGGATGACCGTCAAAAAAATAGACAAAGTACGTCAGCCCTGGCTGTTGTTTCTGGTGAGTTCTTTGAGCAGGACCCTGATTACACTCACCGGGTTCTGGTTTGTCGGAATCTGGCTGTCTGAGGCCGGACGCTGGCAACGTATGACGCTCTGTCTTATCGGATTTGTGATTGCCAGACATATTTGCACACGTCTAGTGGGAACGGAAAACAGATCTGTACACAGGGAATCGGTTTGATGAACTATTTACCTGATGAACCGCTCTGGCAATGGGAATTCATCATTCTCAACCGGACCATTCTGTTTACGTGGCTTGTGATGGGGTTTTTGGTTTTCGGGTCATGGCTGATTACACGCCGACTGACTTCCAGTACGAAGATGTCTCGTGGTCAAAATCTGCTGGAAGTACTTGTACTCGGACTTCAAAACCAGATCCGAGAGGTCAGCCAGCAAGATCCGGGCTCTTATTTACCTTTCGTAGGGACACTTTTTATCTTTATTGTCGTTTCAAACGCACTATCAATTGTTCCGGGATATCAGGCCCCCACCAGTTCACTTTCCACAACAGCCGCTCTGGCAATGTGCGTCTTTGTTGCTGTTCCCATTTATGGAATCGCGCAGCGAGGGATTGCCAGTTACTTGAGACAATATATCAGTCCATCCCCATTAATGTTGCCTTTTAATATTATCGGTGAACTTTCTCGAACTTTGGCGCTGGCAGTTCGACTTTACGGAAATATGATGAGCGGTTCTGTCATCGGTGCTATTCTTTTGGGCTTTGTTCCACTATTCGTCCCCATTCTGATGCAGGCATTTGGGTTACTGACAGGTATGATTCAGGCTTACATCTTTTCAGTTCTGGCTATGGTATATATTGCGTCGGCCACACAAGTTAATCACGGTCCGGGTGTGAAAGAAAACGATTTAGAAGAAGACTCGCGACCACCTCAAACAGAGAAAAACTAAAAAGAGGAAGTTCTCTATGGATTCAGATACGATTATCGCAGCAATTTCAATTTTCACGGCGGGTCTCACCATCGCCATCGGTTCTATTGGACCTGCATTAGGGGAAGGGCGAGCACTGGCACAGGCATTAAGTGCGATTGCTCAACAGCCGGATGAAGCCAGCACAATCACGCGTACCCTGTTTGTCGGTCTGGCTATGGTGGAATCAACGGCAATTTACTGTTTTGTGATTTCCATGATTCTCATCTTTGCGAATCCGTTCTGGAATCACTTTCTTCAGTCATCTGGTGGTTAACCAACTCGAACGAGAACATAGGATCGATTAATGTCCATTGACTGGTTTACTTTTACTGCACAGATTCTGAATTTTCTGGTGCTCGTATGGTTGTTAACACACTTCCTGTATAACCCGATCATTAACGTGATGAATGAACGGGAAAAGCAAATTGCACAAGAGCATGAAAAAGCCATTACGTTTCAACAACAGGCTGAATCTGAATCAGCGAATTTTAAACAGAAAACGGAGGAGCTGGTGCATGCCAAAGAGGAGCTACTGGCTGTGGCAGGGAAAGAGATTCAGAGCTGGCGTGAGGAGCATCTGGAGCGTGCACGGACAGAAGTCGATGTAGCGAAGGCAGAATGGTATCGGACACTTACCAGGGAAAGGCAATCTTTCATCCGTGAGGCTCGTCTCCGAATGGCAGATCATATTCAGCATATGAGTCGCCGTGTTCTGACAGAACTATCTAATGCCGATTTACAGGAATTAACCATTAATGTGTTTCTGAATGAGATAGGCCAGATTGACGAACAGCAAAAAAGTAGAATAGTTTCACTGCTCGATTCAACACAGCATCGTGTATTGGTCGAAAGCGCATTTCCACTAAATCAAAAAGATCTGGAAAAAGTTCGTGTGTTCCTGCACGACTTTCTGGGTTCTGAAGTTGAGATTGATTTTCGTGAGAAACACGAATTAATCTGTGGAATCGAATTGCATGTCGCTGGATACAAAATCGCGTGGAATGTTCAGGAAGCACTTGAGGAACTCGAAGAAGAATTTGTTCGCTCGTTGAATGAAGCAATCACAGTGGAATCAGAAACTGACGTACCATCGACGTCATAGAAATTTGAATTCATCAAATCAGATTGATGAAATACGATTGAGAGTGAAAGTATGGTCACGAATTTGAGTGTCAATTCATTAATCGATGACACATTTCATCTGTTTGATGAGGTACTCGCTCAACATGAGTTCAAGGCACGACTGATTGAGGTTGGCGAGGTTACGTCTGTGGGCCGTGGTAACGCACGTGTCAATGGTTTACCGAATGTGCAAGTGGAAGAACTCCTGCAGTTTCCCAATCATGTACTGGGGTTGGCGTTAAACCTGGATGCCGATGAGATAGGTGTGGTGTTACTTGATCATAGTGATCAGATCGCCGCCGGGGACGAAGTCAGGCGAACTCATCGCCTGCTTGACATTCCCGTTGGAGAATCATTAATTGGAAGAGTGATTGATCCTGTGGGGCGTCCCCTCGATGGACGTGGTTCCATATCGGCAGCTGAGCGCAGACCTTACGAACGGGAACCCGCGTCTATTATTAATCGTTCACCGGTTACCGTCCCATTGCAAACGGGCCTCAAAGTCATCGATGCTTTAATTCCCATTGGTCGAGGACAGCGAGAGTTAATACTTGGCGATCGACAAACGGGAAAAACGGCAATTGCCATCGATACCATTATAAACCAGCGAAATAAGAATGTGGTTTGTATTTATTGTGCGATCGGCCAGCGCAATACTTCGGTTGCCAAAGTGATAGATGATTTACGAAAACATGATGCACTCGAATATACGGCTGTTGTGGTAGCAGAGAGTGATGCCCCACCGGGGCTGCATTACGTGGCACCTTATGCGGCTACGACGCTTGGTGAGTACTTTATGGATCAGGGTCGGGATGTATTGGTGATTTACGATGACCTGACATCACATGCGCGCGCTTATCGAGAGTTGTCTCTTCTCTTGAGACGTCCGCCTGGTCGCGAGGCTTTTCCTGGTGACATCTTCTATTTGCATTCCCGATTGCTGGAACGATCAACTCATTTGAATGATTCCCTGGGCGGAGGTTCTTTGACGGCATTGCCCATTGCTGAAACCGAAGCACAAAATCTGTCAGCCTATATTCCCACAAATCTGATTTCGATTACTGACGGTCAGATCTACCTTTCTCCACAGTTGTTTCAGAAAGGAATTCTCCCGGCAGTTGACGTTGGTCGATCCGTTTCTCGTGTCGGAGGTAAAACACAATTACCTGTCTACCGTTCAGTAGCAGGAGACTTACGGTTGTCCTATTCGCAGTTTGAAGAATTGGAAGCATTTTCCCGTTTCAGCAGCCGTTTGGATGAAGAAACACTTGCCACACTCGAACGGGGTCGACGCGTTCGAGAAATTTTCAAACAGTCCCAATTTGAGCCACTTTCCGTTCCCGAGCAAATTGCCATATTGCTGACAATGGCAGCAGGCGTGTTTGACAAAACAGAGATGTCTCAGATTCGAAAAGCAGAACAAATAACCAGGAAGATCCTGATCGACGAATTCCCTGATCTGAGTGAACTATTACTCGAAGGACATATCCTTTCTGAAGAGGATCAACGAGCAATTATTAATACAGCACGTGATCTTATTCAATCTCACAATCTCACGAAATAAATCAGATGCAAGATTTTGAATCCTTAAAACGAAGTATCGATAGTACCAAAGATCTTGAATCAGTCGTCCGCACTATGAAAACACTTGCCGCGGTCAGTATCCGACAGTATGAACAGGCTGTGGACTCACTGGCAGACTTTTCCGAAACCGTCGAGCTGGGTCTCAAAATGGTGCTTTGGGAGAGTCAACCGGTATCGAGTCTGCAGGAACTGCAGGCTGACGGTGCAACGGGCATCATTATTTTTGGATCCGATCAGGGAATGTGTGGCCAGTTCAATGAGCAAATAGGGACGTATGCATGGGAGCATTTTTCAAACAAAGCATCTGAAAAGAAGCAATTATCCTGGATGGTCGTTGGCTCACGCCTTTTGGGAAAATTACTGGACGCGGGAGCCCATGTCGATTTTGATTTTTCACTACCGGGATCAGCCACAGGCATCGCGCCGCTGGTGATCGATATTTTAGCTCGGATTGATCAATGGCGAAGCGAGAAACGATTAGGGAGAATCTATATTTCCTATAATCAGCGAATTTCAGCGTCGACATACAAACCGCATGCCCTGCAATTGCTTCCTATCGATGACGGGCGTTTCTTTCGTTACCAAAAGAGGAATTGGCCTTCGCGAACACTTCCCACATTTACGATGGATCGAAGTATCTTGTTATCGCGTCTGATTCGTCAGTATTTATTTGTTTCATTATTTCGCGCCTGTGCCGAATCACTGGCGGGTGAGAACGCCAGTCGTATTGCTTCCATGCAGGCTGCTGAACGCAATATTAAGGAACGGCTTGTGAACCTGCAGTCAGAATATAACCAGCAAAGGCAGACTTCCATCACGGAAGAATTACTCGACGTAGTCACCGGCTTCGAAGCCCTTAAAGATTTGTGATTGATCTTATCCATGTCAAGGGCACCATTTGTGTCATCAAAAATGATAGTATTAAAGTACGATTGTAACTGGAGACAAAACCTATGAATGAACCAAAAGAATCACCGCATGCCAGGAATTTTATGACGAGCCATGTGGAAGTAGTCACGCCGGAGATGCCTCTCTCGGAAGTTATTCGATTCTTACTCAAACACCATGTTTCAAATGCGCCAGTCGTGGAAACACGAAACGGAAAACATTTTCTGGTGGGATTCGTTTCCGAAAAAGACTGTTTGTCTGCTGTTTCAAATGAATTATTTTTCGGCAATCCCAGTCCGGCACAGTGCGCTAAAACCATTATGACTTCGCACCCGATTTGTATTTCCCCGGATACGGAGCTGTTTGCGATCGTTTCCATTTTTACGTGCCATAATCTTCGCCACCTTCCTGTAGTAGAGAAGGGCGTCCTGCTTGGTATTGTCAGTCGACGGGACATCCTGGAAGCGATGGAAACCTATTACAAGCAACTTGTCCACAACAGTGATCATGAACGTTCATTGCGTGATACGTCTCAGATTATGAACCTCAGATTTACGATAGACCGAAGTTGACGACGCAAATATTTATTACTCGGTTTCAACCACTTCAAATACCAGCAAAAAAAGTCCATCGGTATTAACAGATTCGTGGTAGTGGGCTTCCCAAAGGGTCATCCAGGGGTTGTTCGGGACCCAGTGTTCTACGAACCGTGACCGGAGCGATGCCTCTGGGATTCACAGTACCAATCAACCGTGGCTCAGCAGTTTCGGCGAGTGACTGTAGCACTTCGACGGCGGCAGCACCCGCCCCTTGTTTCACGGCGATGAGCATTGTCCCTTCGTTGGCAACATGTAGAGGATCGAGGCCTAATAACTCACAAACCCCCCGTACTTCCGGTGAAACGGGGATACTGCGTTCGTCTAAGCTGAGAGTCAATCCACAGGCTTCCGCCCATTCATGCATTACAGCGGCAACGCCTCCGCGGGTTGCATCACGCAGGCATCGAATCTGATCCCCCAGTTCCTCACGTAATCTTTTGACAGGGCGGATTAATGAACCACAGTCGCTTTGAGGCACCGGTTCCATTGCCAGTTCTTCACGTACTGTCAATATTGCAATCCCATGACGGCCGATGGGACCGCTGACGATCAGTTCGTCCTTTTCCTGTAACGTTTGCGGACCTGGAGGAATCGGCTTGATGAGTTCACCCACTCCTGTGGTATTGATAAACAGTCCATCAGCGGCTCCCCGGGGAACCACTTTTGTATCCCCGGCAACAATCTTGACGCCCGTTTCCTGTGCAGCGCAAGCTATACTTTCCAGAATACGGTCCAGAACCACCAGAGGCAAACCTTCTTCTATGATCAACGATAGTGTAATCCAAAGTGGTTTCGCTCCACTGACCGCCAGATCATTGACCGTACCAAAAACTGAGAGCGAACCAATGTCACCCCCTGGAAAGAACAATGGCGAGACCACAAAACTATCGGTCGTCAGAGCCAGAGGTCCCTGTATTTCGGGGAGGTGTGCCGCATCATTCATGGCAATCAGAAATTCGTTCTTCAGAGAATGTATGATCCTATCCTGAATCAGTTTTCGAGAAAGTCGGCCTCCTTCACCGTGCGCCAGTGTCACACAGTCAGCATTTGCTGTGACTGAAACGGGACAGTTGACTTGCCAGGATGCAAATTCATTTTTCTCTTTGTCTGGCATCATTTTCAGCGACTTTCCTGAGTTTTTAGGTTTCGTTCGTGCATCGGTCATCAACTGGCTGTCACGTCATAGCGATAATAGGCTGCGCACGCTCCTTCAGAAGAGACCATTGGGGCTCCCAGCGGAGATTCCGGATTACATGACTTACCAAAATGAGGACACTCGGGAGGTTTGATGTGTCCCGTCATCACTTCAAAGCTGCGGCATTCATCCAGATCGATTACTCGTAAAGCCGGCTCTGTAAATCGCATTCGGGCATCGAAGTTCTGCCACTCCGGTCGCAGTTCCAAACCTCCTTCAGGAATCATGCCAAAACCGCGCCACTCGCTGTCACAGACTTGATAGATTTCCTGCACCAGATCCTGCGCTGCCAGATTTCCTGTTGACCTTACCGTACGTGCATATCGATTTTCTAATCGTGCTTCATTCGCTTCAAGCTGTTTGACACAGGCCAGAATTCCTTCTAACAAATCCAGTGGTTCAAAACCGGTCACAACGACGGGCAATTGATATCGTTTTACAAATGGTTCGTACGACTCAAAACCCATGACAGTACAGACATGCCCGGCTGCCAGAAATGCCTGTACGCGATGATCGGGTGCCTGCACCAGTGATTCCATCGCAGGTTGCACGCGTACGTGTGAAACAATGAAACTGAAATTTTCTAATTGATATCGTCCCGCCTGTTTGATGGCCAGTGCTGTTGCGGGGGCTGTTGTTTCAAATCCCACCGCAAAAAAGACAAACTGTTTTTCAGGGTGCGTTCGTGCGAGTTCCACAGCATCCAGGGGAGAATAGACAATCCGAATATTAGCACCCGCGGTTTGAGCATCTAACAAAGATCCACGACTGCCGGGAACGCGCAGCATGTCACCAAAGCTGGTTAAAACGACATCCTCTTTCTGTGCCAGTTGACAGGCAAAATCGATCGCTGCCTGATCCGTAACACAAACCGGACAACCGGGGCCATGGATTAACTCAACGGTTCCCTGTAGCTCTGCTGCAATGCCGTGCCTTAGCAGGCTATGTGTCTGTCCGCCGCAGACTTCCATTAGAGTCCAACAGCGACTTGAGATTCTGCGAATTTCATCCAGTAATAATTGTGCCGCCCCGGGATCGCGATATTCGTCAAGATATTTCATGGGGACGCCTCTGGGTCTTCGGGCAGATCCGAGCGCCAACCCTCATCTTCACCCCATTCGGCCAGTGTTTCAAAAATACGTTTTGCTTCCATTGGATTGATCCGACTGATGGCAATTCCCGCGTGAACCACGACATAATCCCCTGTTTCGGCTTCGGTAACGCATGCCATATGCACCTTGCGGCGGATTCCATCGAATTCTACCTCTGCTTGTGCAAACGCTCCCTCCCGTTCGAGCCAGCGAACTATCTTACCGGGAATTCCTAAGCACATTGGTTTGCCTCTTTCTTTTTTCTTCCGGTCTGTTTCTGTCTGCTAATCGCGATGGCAAGTTGACCTGCCGCCAGGCCGCCATCGTTGGGGGGAATCATGCCGGGCAAGCCGAGCGGTTGTTCGTTTTGTTCAAATTCTTCCACTAACAGTTCAACCAGACATCGATTCTGAAAGACGCCTCCCCCCAGCACAACAGGCAGGGGGGCATATCGACTACAAAGTCTGGCGATCGCGCGTGCTAATCCACGATGAAACCGCATCGCCATCACTGCCGGTAATACACCCAGAGTACGGTCTTTTAAAATCTGGGAGATCAACGGTCGCCAGTCAAGTTGAACGGGTTTACAATCCTTGAGTGAAATATCATAGCTTCCAGATTCAGATAGATCACAGATCGCTTCCAAGAACATTGCCGCCTGGCCTTCGTAATCAGTATGTGTGATTCCCATGACCAACGCTGCCACGCCATCGAACAGACGCCCGGCACTGGAAGTTTGAGGTGCAAGGCGTTTGGAATCCATGATTTTTAGAATCGGTTCCATTTGTTCTGTGTCCCATTTTAAGCGGGAGGTCGCATCTTTGCTAACGGCCTGTGTTACTAATGAAACAGCAACACGCCATGGTTCTCGAATGGCACGTTCTCCCCCAGGCAGGCAGAAGGGTCTCAAGTGTGCTGCTCTGGTATAACTGGTGGCGGTCGATAATAAAAATTCTCCACCCCAGATGGTTCTGTCGTCACCCCAACCCGTGCCATCAAAGGCCACTCCTAAGACCTGACGATCCATCCATCCCTGTTCCAGCATGCCTGCAACAACATGCGCATGATGATGCTGGACTGTTTCCAGAGGAACCGATTCTCGAGCCGCCCATTGTGAAGTGAAATAATCCGGATGAGTATCACAGACCAGTGAAAAATTTGAGATACCATAAAGCTGTTTGAGTGATTGTAATTGTTCCTGATAACGTTCGCATGTTGCCAGACTATCGAGATCTCCGATATGAGGCCCCAGAACCGTTTGACGACCGTTGCCTAGCGCAAACGCTGCTTTCTGATGTCCGCCTGATGCGATTTGGGGAATGTCACTTTCCAATTTGAGGGGCAGGGGGGCCAAGCCACGTGCCAGACGGATTGTCACTCTTCGTCCCGCTATCTGGCGTACGACGCTATCATCAATGGGGCGTTCCACTGGTCGGTCGTGTTCCAGCCAAAGATCGGCTACCGATTTTAGTTGTGCACTGATATTTTCCCGTTGCCAGGCTAAAGGTTCCCCCTCTCCATTTGCACTTGTCACGACTAATGGAAAAGGACAATGCTGCAGTAACAACCAGTGCAGGGGTGTTGTCGGGAGCATTAAGCCCAGAGTGTTCAAGCCTGCATTCAGGCTGTTTGCCAATCCGGAATTGCTTCGCGATTGCAACAGGACAATGGGGGCAATGGGGCTGTTGAGTTCACAGCTTTCGGATTCATTCATGTAAACCAGTTTCTCGGCAGCTGCTGATGAACTCACCATCACCGCCAGCGGTTTCCCATAGCGATGTTTTCGCTGTCGTAGCTTTTCAACTGCGATTTCTGACGTCGCATCGACGAGCAACTGATAACCGCCTAATCCACGCAGTGCGATAATCTTTCCCTGCTGCAGAGCGGTTGATGCTGCTTTGATGGCGTCACCCTGCGAGTTGAGTCGTTGTCCCCTTGTATCGTTACACCATATGTGGGGACCGCATTTCGGACAGGCGTTGGTTTGTGCATGAAAGCGTCTATCACCGGGAGACTGGTATTCCTTTTGACAGCCGGGGCATAATTGAAACTCCAACATACTGGTTTGTGCCCGCTCATAGGGCATCGATTTGATAATTGAATAACGGGGGCCACAGTTTGTACAACTTGTTATGGGGTATTGAAAGCGAGGGTCTTCCGGCTTTGTCATTTCAGCCAGGCACTGCTGGCAAACAGCGATATCGGGTGGCACTTGTGTGGCCAGGGGACCGCTCGTTTCACTCTCAATCATTTCAAAGCTGGTTCGCTCACTTGACTCAATGATTGTGCGTTGCCTTTGACTGATAGAGGCCTCGTCTGGTAAATGTTCGTCTAATTCCTTTTCAAAACGTTGTACCCTATTCACGGGCCCCTCGATAATCAGTTCCACTCCCTGCGTTGTATTACTGATTTGACCCGCTAAATCCAATTGTGCAGCCCAACGTGCTACCGCGGGGCGCAGACCGATTCCCTGTACGCGACCACACAATGTCAACTGCACGGCTACCACTGATTTTTGGTGATTAGCGATTGCCTGTCGGTTCATAATACATGGCCAATCGTTGTTGATGTTGCTGTTCCAGAAATTCGCACCAGTTCGCAATTCCGGAACCGTCCAGGGCACTATTCGTCAGCACTTCCAGTTCTGGTTGAATTCGAAGCGCATCCTCTGTCACTGCTTCGACTGAAAAAGGAACATGCGGCAATAAATCCAGCTTGGTAATCAGCATCGCCTGACTGGTACGAAACATTTTCGGATACTTACCGGGTTTATCGTCCCCTTCGGTCGTACTAAGAAGTACCACACGTAAGTGTTCTGCCAGATCGTGTGACGCCGGGCAAACCAGATTGCCTACATTTTCAATAAACAAAAAGTCCACAGCCGGATCGCCAATGGCTTTCAGTCCGCGCTGCACCAGTGGTAATTCCAAATGACAGGCGCCTCCTGTCGTTAACTGAGCCGTCGGAACCAGAGGCGCCAATCGCCGTGCATCGCGATCGGTTTCAAGATCACCCACCAGAACGGCCATACTGCGACGACCGGCAAAATGGCGGGCCGTTGCTTCCAGCAAGGTTGTTTTTCCTGCCCCCGGCGATGAGAGGAGATTGACTACCAAAGTTCCCCGATTTCCCAACCGCTGGCGTTCTACAGCTGCATCTGCTTTCTGATCGGCCTGCACATCGCGCTGAACGATAATTGTACGCTGATTCATGATGTGACTCCTTCCCGTGTATGATTTGAATTGAGAGTGACGCTGATCAACTTCACTTCATCTCCCTGTATGACCTGCACCGATCCTGCCTGGCAGGCAGGACAACGAAACTGAAAATCAATAATTTCAAACTTGTGATCACATTCGCTGCAAACCGCGGTGACGGGTACTACCTCGAGCGTCAATTGACAGTCTGCAGAGAATACAGCAGGAACCATGTCATCAAATGCCATCTGAAATAAGAGTGGTTCCACTCCGGACAAGTCTCCGGCCTGCACACGAATTTCGGAAACAACTCCGCCACCCTCTGCAGCGACAATTTGTTCTACCTGCCGTAATAAGTTCTGGACCAGAGACCGTTCATGCATGTTGTGTCCCCGCTGTTTTCATGGGAATCGACAATTCCTTACAAATCGCCTGCGCTACTGAAGCTGCTCCTGCCAAAACTCGTTCGGACATGGGATGTCCGGGAAGGACCTGTTCCACTTCGACCCCCCAGATGTGAACCGCTGCAGGAAGTCTGCCCAGTTGCTCGGCCAATGCAAGTACTGCAGGTAACGAAACATTATGGGTTCCCGACCAGTTGATGGATTCAAGTTGGTTGCAAGGCCATTCCCAGTGATGAGAACTACCCACATCTCCTGCACCTTGACAGGCATCACAAATCACCAACAGTCTAAACCCTTCCATGCAATCCAGTAAATCATCGGGGGTCCGAGCCAGATGGGTAGAAACCAGGTCACTGCCCATGTTTTGAATCTGTTTCACCGTCTCCCATCCGACCTGATCATCTCCGTGAGGACTGCCGATGCCAGCAATTAAGACCTGAGAGGGATGCGTCATGTCAATGATGCTTTCGTAGCTTGAATTAAGTGCGTTCAATTTTTACTTTCAGGAAATGAGTTGAACAACTGATACAAGGATCATATGCACGTACCAGGTTTTCACATTTTCGAGCCGTTTCCTGTTCGTTGTCGCTGATGACATGTTTGATCCATCGTTTCAGATCCGCTTCAATCTGAGCTTGATTCTGTGAAGTCGGAGGAATGATACACGCTTCAATGATCTTGCCATTTTCATCCACAACATATCGATGAAAGAGCGTTCCACGGGGTGCTTCGGTGGCAGACATCCCCGTACCAGCTTGGTACTCGTATGACTCACGCGATTTGCCTTTTGGTGGTTCATCTCGCAGGATCATTAAGGCTTCTTCAAAAGCATGAATCAACTCCAGTCCTCGCGCAATAATCGCCTTGTGTGGATTGCGACACAAAGACTCCAGCCCTATTTCGTCAGCGATTTTTTGTGCGGTGGGAGAAAGTTTTTCCCGATTGAGATTCACTCGCGCCAGGGGGCCCAGCAAATAGGGACGTCCCGTTGACTTTCGAATCGCATGCAGTGCCGTCGAATGCGGAACCTGTCGTTCTTCAAATTCTGACTCATAATTGCTTACATCGACCAAATCACCACTGCTGGTTTTCATGACTCCTTCATTCATCGGATATTCATCGGGATGTGAAAGTGCGATGTATTCACAATCGGTTTTGAAATCAGGAAATTCAAAACGGGCAATCCAACGTGTGGTCTCAACTGCTGCTTCCAGTCCCCACTCAAAGTCGGGAATCAATTTTTGGAGTTCTTTCCTTTTTGGGAACCGATAAAACCCACCAACGCAAACATTGACAGGATGAATGGCCCGGCCTCCCAGCATATCAACCAACTGATTGCCATGTTTCTTCAATCGCAGTCCCCGATTCACTTCGTCCGGAAACTGTTTCGCCATTTCCAGTCCACTATCGAAGCCCAGGAAATCGGGTGCATGCAACAAGTGCATATGTAAACCGTGACTTTCAATCCATTCACCGCAATAGAGTAACCGCCGCAGACGACGAATCTCTGGTGAAACGGTCACTCCCAGAGCTGCTTCCAGTGCATGCACACTACTCATCTGGTAAGCAACGGGGCAAATTCCACAGATGCGCGCGGTGATATCTGGAGTATCTTCCAGAGGTCGTCCTCGGAGCAAGGCTTCGAACAGGCGCGGCGGTTCATAAATTTCCAAGCGGACTTCAGTAACAGCATCCCCACTCAAACGAATATAAAGACCTCCTTCTCCTTCCACGCGCGTTAATGTTTCGACTTTGATCGTACGGTTGCCCATCAGTTTTGCTCCTCGATCTGATCTGTCAACCGCTGGCTTTCATTGTGAAAGGCAGGTGCATGCACGTTAAAGTTTTGCAGACTGTGTGCCATCTCTGCCGGGGAAGTTCCTTCTTTGAGCGAATGTGTGCTCAGACTCACCAGATTGGGCTGCGGTGCAGGACCATAACAGCCATAACATCCCCGATTATAGCTCGGGCAAATTGCTTCACAGCCAGACTGTGTGACAGGCCCCAGGCAGGCGGTTCCCTGAGCCACGGTCACGCAGACGGTTCCACGGCGTTTACAATCCAGGCAGACGCTATGTTTGGGTGTTCGCGGATTTCGGCCTGCCAATAATGACTGGATAACTTCGATTAACTGATACTGATTGATCGGACAACCACGTAATTCGAAATCCACTTTCACATGTTCTGCAATGGGCGTTGATTTGTTTAACACCTGAATGTATTCAGGAGTCGCATAGACGGCGCGCATGAATTCGTCGGTATCGGCTCCGTTGCGTAGTGCCTGGATGCCACCTGCGGTCGCACAGGCGCCTATTGTCATCAAAAACTTCGAGTCACGGCGGATCTGCTGAATTCGCTCTGCATCGTGTGGCGTTGTTATCGAACCTTCGATGAGGGCTATGTCGTAGGGCCCTGATTCGATTCGGCTGCTGGCTTCGGGAAAATGTACAATATCAACTGCTCCGGCAACCGCCAACAGCTGATCTTCCGCATCAAGCAATGATAACTGACAGCCATCACAGGAAGCAAATTTGAACACACCGAGTTTTGGTTTTTCCACGATTACAGTCCTTCCACTTTAAAATAAGGTGAAATCTGATCGTAGCGAAAAATTGGTCCGTCCTTGCAAATAAATTCTGGCCCCAACTGACAATGTCCACACAAACCGACAGCACATTGCATATTTCGTTCTGTGGAGACCCAAATTTGTTCGGCAGTCATTCCGCGCTGCATTGCCGTTCTGGCGGTGAATCGCATCATGAGTTCTGGCCCGCAAATCATCATCGTTGTCTGTTTGGGTTCGAACGATTCCAAACGTTCCAGCAACAAGGGAACCACTCCCACATTACCGAGCCAGCCAGGGTTTGAGCGATCCACGGTTTCTTTTAATTCCAGACCTCTTTCGGACCAGAGCGAACGCTCTGCTGTGTATAATCTCATATCGGGTGAGCGTGCACCATAGAGCAAATGCAGTCGACCATATTGCTGCCGTTCTGCAAGTAGACGATAAATGAGTGGTCGCAGTGGTGGTAATCCAATGCCTCCTGCGACCAAAATGACATCGCGTCCCTTACAGGCTTCCAATGGCCAACTGGTACCAAAGGGGCCCCTCAATCCCAGTGTATCCCCGACTTTCATCTCGGAGATACTTTTCGTTACATTTCCAGCAAGCCGAATCGTATGAGCCAGAGTTTCCGGTGAGTCCGGATCGCCGCTCATTGAGATTGCCGACTCGCCTGCGCCCGGTACATACAACATATTGAACTGTCCGGGTTGAAAGTGGTACGCATTCGCTGCAGCAGGATCAACCAGCGTCAGATGATAGGTCGCTACGTTATCCACTTCGGGAGTGATCTCACGAATGCGTGCGGTCTGCGGCACCCAGGGATTGGGTTGTGCATTGCTGGTTTCTCCCGTTGCGCATGACGAATTCATGTCTGTTTTTCCCGAATGGCGGCGACTTCCTGCGTCAGATCAATCCCGACGGGACACCATGTGATGCAACGACCGCATCCGACACAACCGGACGTCCCGAATTGGTCAATCCATGTGGCCAACTTATGAGTCATCCATTGACGATAACGATTGCGAATACTATTTCGCACGAGACCGCCGTTCATATAACTGAAATCAACATTAAAGCACGAATCCCACTGACGCTCTCTTTCAACATGATCTCCGGTGAGGTCGCTTACTTCCTCAACAGAACTGCAAAAGCAGGTCGGACAAACCATCGTGCAGTTGGTACAGGACAAACACCTCTCCGCGACATCATCCCACTGCGGATGTTCCAGATTCGACATTAATAAGTCACGAATATCCGTCGTATCCATCGTGCGTGTAATCTGGTCGACCGCCTGTTGCCGCGCGGCTTCTGCCTGGTTTTGATTTTCCTCTGTTGCGATCTGAGTTTCCAGAGCATTGATGACCGCTTCGCCTTGTGGGGTGACCACCTCAACAACAAAGCCCTCTGGTAGCTCCGTAAGTGCCAGATCATAACCCGCCTTGCAACGCGGGCCTGTTTTCATCGAAGTGCAGAAACAGGTCGATGCGGCCTGCGTGCAATTCACTGCGATGACCAGTGCCTGATTTCGGCGTCCCTGATATTGGGGATCAATATAAGGGCCTTCCAGAAATACGCGATCCTGAATTTTGAGCGCCGCCAGTTCACATGCGCGTACGCCCAAAAATGCGAACTTTGGTGCATCCTGTTCCGGTTCGGAAAACTGCCAGCCTTCGTCAGTCCGATCAGCAACCGAGAGTGTGGTTACCGGGGGAAAGAGATTTTGCTTCCAGGAATGTGGCCCGACGACATACCCGAATAATGCATCATCGTTGCGTTTCTCTAAGCGATATTTTCCAGGTTCCTGAATGTCAGTCCAACCGCGGGGTAAATCATCAATCGAGGAAATACGATCATAGACAATGGCTTCCTGATCAATCGTAGGGCCAATGACATCGTACTCCAAAGCGCGTAAGACTTTGAATAGTTTCGCAAACTGCTCTTTTGAAAGAAAACAAGGAGGGGCATTTGCAGCCTGAAGTCCTTCGCTCATTCCGATGCCCCGATCTGGCTGTTATTCGAATTGACATCGCCAAACATGTCGAGCACCTGCAATCGGCTGGCTACGAGCCGTTGTGAAAGTGCGGTGGCAACCCGTCGCATGATTTGATATCCGATATCATGATCCTGTTCGCATAGCTCGCTCAAATTCGCGGCATC
Organism: Planctomycetota bacterium; assembly: GCA_022600195.1. GTDB lineage: Bacteria > Planctomycetota > Planctomycetia > Planctomycetales > Planctomycetaceae > Gimesia. The sequence continues at coordinate 8,250 of JAHZKX010000073.1, read as the reverse complement.
AATGGCAATCGTTTGTGTGTCTTCCACAGCTATAACGGTTGCTGTCATTTCCCCCTGTTTTAGGATAGAAGACCAACCAACCAGATCACCTGCTTCAAGTGTCAGAACCGGTAAGCAACCACGAGCGGGTATACTCATACAAATTTCGACCCGCCCGCTTCGGATGACATAAATATCCTTGTGGTCGCTTCCCACTGTAAAAACAGTAGCACCTTTGGGAAAGTTTTGAGCATGTGAAATACGCGCCAGGTTCCGTTGATCCTCATCCGACAACCCTGATGTGAAACGAAGTTTCATCAGGATTTGTTGAATCTGTTGAACATCCATAACGGTTTCTCTTTCCGGTACAAGTAACCGATTTGCTGCCTTTGTTTGATTCTATCTTTCACTAATCATACCGTCTATAGACTGGGAGATCACGGGTATGTTGTTGAAAATATTAATAACAATTTCGCGTACTTTTCTTTATTTCATTTAAACGATAAATGGCAATAACCATATTGCATAGGGGATTCCCCCATGCGAGTGGGAGAACATCATCTTATATGAAGTCTGTTTGATAATTTGATAGAAAAATACCGTTGCCTCTCTAAACTAATGCTAAAAAGTACATTGAATCATCCAATGGAATGTTGTGGGGTGAATTGCTCAAAGGAGAGCACTACGATACTTTATTGGAAACAAAAATTCTGAGAGAGCATTGACGGAAGAATTATAATATGATTCGATTACACAATTCCCCGGGATACCGTGCCACGGTTACCAAGGGAAAACTGTTCTGTTTGTATGCTTCTTTTCACTCCAGCAGACGCACAGAATAGCCGTTGTTATCACCGGACACTATGTCATGTGACTGGTGTTACCAATGGAGGCAGGTCAGGCAATTGGTTTGTTCGCAGCAACTGCTAGTCTGAAGAAGGGACACCAGTGACGAATTGGCATCAAAGGACGGGTTCAGACGCCTTAGGCCAGCTTGATTCTCACGCGACAAATGGGCTGTCTGACGACCAGGTCGAGGTACGTCGCGCTCAATACGGTCTCAATGAATTAGTGGAAATGGGCGGACGCGATCCCTGGCGAATTCTTTGGGAGCAACTCAGTGGGGCAATGGTCTTCCTATTGATTGTGGCAGCAGGAGTGTCAGCTTTCTTGCATGAATACACCGACTCCGCTGTTATTCTGGCCATCGTAGTCCTGAATGCAGCACTGGGATTTATCCAAGACTATCGGGCCGAAAAGGCGTTAGCGGCACTCAAGAAGCTGGCGGTGCCCGTTGTGCGAGTTTGGCGAAGTGGTGTCGTGCGGGAGATGTCCGCTTGCGAACTTGTGCCTGGTGATATTGTGCATTTGGAAGTCGGCAACTATGTGCCGGCCGATTGCCGCTTGTTGGAGTCTGTCAATCTCAAGATTCAAGAGGCGGCACTGACCGGTGAATCGGAGCCGGTCGAAAAGCAGAACGAGCCACTCAAAGGCGATGGCTTGCCGTTGGGTGACCGAACTAACATGGCCTACATGGGAACTATTGTGACATATGGCCACGGACAGTCTATCGTGACGGAAACTGGTATGAACACCGAGCTGGGTCATATCGCTCGCTCACTGCAAACCGTCAAAACCGAAATGACCCCGCTACAGAAACGGCTTGCCCAGGTTGGTCGTACACTTGCTCTGGCCGCGATCGGGATCGTGGCGTTGGTGTTTGTGATGGGCCTGCTACGGGGCGAAGACCTGCGGTTGATGTTGACAACGGCACTCAGCCTGGCTGTCGCTGTCGTGCCCGAAGGCTTACCAGCCGTGGCAACGGTTGCGCTGGCGCTTGGGGCGAGGCGGATGTTCAAGCGGAAGGCTTTGATTCGCAAGCTACCTGCCGTTGAAACGCTCGGCTCAGTCACTGTGATCTGCTCGGACAAGACTGGCACACTGACCGAGAACCGAATGACGGTCACAGTGCTCGACGTTGCTGGTAACCGGATGGATCTAACGGAGATATTACAAAAGGGCCAGCCATTTACTGAATCCGATGTTTCCAACAAACAGGTTACGATGTGGGACACGGCGGCTGATAACTCATCGCTTTCGTTGCTGCTGTTGGGAGCTGGTTTGTGTAACGACGCTGAACTCGAATTGGATGAGGCACACCACAGGTTTCGAGCTGTGGGGGATCCCACCGAAGGTGCGTTGATCGTCGCCGCAGCACGCTTGGGGCTTCGCAAAGACCGCTTGTTGGCACTATTCCCTCGCGTCGCCGAAATACCTTTCGATTCCGACCGCAAACTTATGACTACGGTTCATCAGGTCACACCTTCGGCTCATGACGCCAGCGATGAGCCAGTCAGGGTAGCACTCGATGCCATTGCTCAACTGGTCGGCGACCACATTGCTTTTACCAAAGGCGCCGTTGATGCGCTCCTTGATGCCTGTCAGTATGTCTGGGACAAAGACGAATTGAAACCTATGGATGATGGCTGGCAACGCCGCATCGCTGCTGCCAACGAAAATCTGGCCGCCCGTGGCATGCGGGTGTTGGGCGTGGCGTTTCGCGCGCATAATGTGTCAAACGATGCAGCAGCCAACAGCCAACCAGATAAGTTGAAAATCTGTCTCACGGAAGAGGTCGAGCAGGATCTGATCTTCATTGGCATGCTCGGCATGATCGACCCGCCGCGGCCGGAAGTTGCCGAGGCCATCACACGCTGTCGTTCAGCAGGTATTCGTCCGGTGATGATTACCGGCGACCATCCACTTACCGCCAGTCACATTGCCCAACAGTTGAATATCGCTGACAACGGCCAGACGCTCACAGCGCAAGAGTTGGGATGCCTCAGCGGTGATGAGTTGCGAGTTGCTGTCGAGACAACTTCGGTATACGCGCGAGTGGCTCCCCAGCATAAACTGCAACTGGTTCAGGCTCTCCAGGAAAATGGTCAAGTGGTTGCAATGACCGGTGACGGCGTAAACGACGCACCGGCACTCAAGCAGGCTCACATCGGTGTGGCAATGGGAATCACTGGCACCGACGTTGCCAAGGAAGCGTCGCAGATGGTGCTGCTTGACGACAACTTTGCTACGATCGTAAACGCCGTTGAGGAAGGTCGCATTGCCTATGACAATATTCGTAAGTTCATCAAATACACGATGACCAGCAACGCGGGAGAAATCTGGGTCATGGTGCTTGGCCCGCTCATGGGTATGCCTCTGCCTTTGTTGCCGCTTCAGATTTTGTGGATCAATCTGGTAACCGACGGATTGCCTGGTCTGGCCTTAGCCCTTGAAAAGGCGGAACTCGATACGATGCGACATCCGCCTCATCTGCCGAAGGAACACGTCTTTGGTCGAGGCATGGGACGTGACATCGCCTGGATCGGCCTGTTGATGGGCATCATCTCTTTGTCGATGGGTTACTGGTACTGGGCCTCGGGTTCAGAGACCGAAGCCCATTGGCGGACAATTATTTTCACGGTGTTGACGCTGGCCCAGATGGGTAATGCCATGGCCATCCGCTCGTCCCACGACTCGCTATTTCAAATCGGTATCTTCTCAAATCGGGCGCTGATCGGTTCCGTGGCGTTGACTTTCGGCTTGCAATTGGCCGTGATCTATTGGCCACCGCTGCAGAGTATTCTCAAGACAACAGCTTTAACTGGCGGAGAACTTCTATTGTGCATTGCATTAAGCAGCGTTGTGTTCTGGGCCGTTGAGGCAGAAAAGCTGCTGTTACGCTGGCGGCTGAGAGCTAGTGACCAACCCAGATGACAATAAGAGTTAAGATTCACTCTTTGGTTTTTACTACTTTTGTTTTTCGGGCACTTTAATCTGTCTGGGAAATGAGCAGATAACAGCGACACCGCTGATCGATTCAATCGGTTCGAATATCTGGGTGAACCCGTATTAGCTGCGGTATCACATTTTTGCTAATCAGCGGGATGAAAGCCGACGTGGCAGTTCGACGGACCAAAGTAGAGTCACGAATTTCCGCAGCGGTAAGAATTTGTCAGAAAAATCGCCAGGCGCTGGACTCGGAGGGGGGGGGCGATGTTAAGATAGGCTTCGGATTATGCCTGGAGCGGTTTCAGGCTCAACCCAAATGGGAAATCCCGGCTTATACCAGATTGAGTGACCCGTGCAAAAAATGAACTCCCCCCGATTGCTGATCCATTTATGTCTCCTCTTACTCCTGTCGTCGATCCCCGCAGGCGCTGCAGAGAAAACGAAATCTCTGCAACTGACGTTACCGCCCACGTTTTACGCAGTGCCCGGCGTAGAGATGAATATCTACTACGACAACATCGTGCTGACCGAAACACCCGAAAAATACTGTTTTGAAGTCTATTGTAACATCGGCACTGTCGAGCACGATCGCTGGACCATTACGCCTACACCATGCGATGTGGGTCAGCATCCGTTGTCGGTCAAAGTGATTGACGCTGACGGAACGGTCCTGGGGACAGCGAAAACAATCCTGCATGTTTCAGCGGCCTATTCGGGCTTCCATCGCGACACGTATCGGTTGTTAATTATCGGCGACAGCTTAACGCACAATACGATCTACTCAAACAAAATCGCCGAACTCCTCTCAAAACCCTGCAATCCGAAATGGCAAATGCTGGGAACACACAAACCGAAATCCGCTGCTGCGGGTGTCGCCCATGAAGGTTATGGCGGTTGGACCTGGCAACGGTTTGTTTCAAAGTACGAACCAAACCCCGATGGTACTCACCGTAAACGCAGCAGCCCCTTTGTGTACCTCGGCAAGGACGGCAAGCCGGGCCTCGACGTCAAACGCTACTTCAAGGAAGAATGCAACGACCACACGCCAGATGTTGTGATCATTAAACTGGGCATCAACGATTGTTTCTCAGCGAAACAGGATGCCATCGATGAAAAAATCGATGGCATGTTCACTCAGGCTGATATCTTAATCAAAGCCCTGCAAGCTGCCGCACCAGAGGCAGAGATCGGAATTTGTTTGACCACGCCCGGGAATTCACGCCAGGAAGCATTTTTCGCCAACTACAAAGACCGTTATAGCCGCTGGGGTTGGAAGAAAATTCAACATCGGCTGGTGCAACGCCAAATCGAAAAATTCGCAGGCCGTGAAAAGCAAAATCTGTTCATCATTCCTACCGAGTTAAACCTCGACATCGTTGACGGCTACCCCGTCAACAACGGCGTCCACCCCAACACAGCAGGTTACGAGCAAATCGGGGACAGTATTTATTCGTGGTTGAAGTATCGATTGGAAGAGTGAGAAGGAACCACGGCACAGGCGGTTCAGAACCAATCTGAACTCAAGGGCGAGTCTGGACTCGATGGTTGATCGCAGGCGTTGACGATACATCACAGTCTGAAGTCTGACTTCTATTAGGAAAAAATATTATTGTGGAAACAAACGAGCAAACACCCAACACCTTTTTTATCGAAGTGTCCGGATCCGGACTTCCTGAAGTAGATGGTCTCTTCGTTCCATCGACGGCGCCGCCAGCCAAATCTGAATCGGGAACCACATCGAGTCTCGGCTACTGGAACGGCAAGATGGCGTGGGATCGTGCAGATGGCAAATCTGCCAGAAGCCCAGCACTCTCCTACTCCAATAGCTACACGTCCTGGAGAATCTGCCGTCTCGATGGTCATCTCGCATACGACATCACCTGCGAAGATGCGCTGCCACCAACCGACAGAGAATGGCACGTTTACAAAAAAGGAGTCGCACCTGCGCCTGATGTCACAATCCACTACTACGACCCGAGACAACCCTGTCCCAAGCCCAACGTCGTTTTTGTACTCGGAGGTCCCGGTGCTGGAAAAGGAACGATGTGTGAGCTTGCTGAGTCTCAACTTGGCTGGACTCACTTATCCACGGGTGAATTATGCCGTGCCGCGCTTCAGGCGGGAGGCCCGAATGCTGCCTCAATTGAAGAATCCCTGGCAGCGGGAAAGTTGGTATCCAATGATATTGTTGTGACCCTGCTGAAGAACAAAATGGAGACGGTTATCAGAACGACAGGCAAGAACAACTTCCTGCTTGATGGATTCCCGCGTTCTCTTTCCAATTTGGACGTGTGGAACGAGATCTTCGGCAAGGAAGCGGAACTACCGAAATTTCTGTACTTCGAGTGCCCGTATCCGATTCTCGAGAAGCGTATCCTGGGCCGTGCCAAATACTCCGGCAGAAGTGATGACAATGTAGAAAGTATCAAGCTGAGATTCGACACCTTCAAGGCAGAAACACTGCCCACCGTCGAGTACTTCAAGAGTAAAAACAAGTGCATTGAAATTGATACCAGTCAAGATCGTCAGAGCGTTTATTCTCTCGTCGCCAGCAACCTCGCAGAGTACACCGATCAAGAGTTCGCTGACAAGCCGCTCACCGAAAGAGCTGAGATGCTGCTCGGTTTGAGACCTTATCCAAAGCAGGAGAAGTGATGAGGTGCTGTTGGTCCTGCGTGCGAATTATGTCGAAACCGACGATCCACCGAGATGTATCGAAGTAGCAATTGCTCCCGTAAATATTCTCGTCATCGGAACGTTCTTTCAGGTTGAGACTGGAACTTCATTCGATGTTGTCGATTCAATAGTCCGGCAATCATCAGTATCAGCAAAATGACGCATACCGCTACTCCAAAAATGGAGCGGCGGATCGAAAAATTGTTCTGAGGACCAGGTTTTCTACTAATCCCGGTTTTGTTTTAAAGATCAATTGGCCGCGGGACTTAAAGTGTGACAGTCTATTTGTACCGAACGGACTGAATCTTTTGTTCAATAATATGTGCTGTTTGTCTTCCGGGTCTGGGCAGATTTCGTTGGCAGTGTACTCGATGATCCATAGATCCTGATCCCATGAATCATAGGTCAGACCGGTAGTCTTGAAGACCTCTTTAATTTTTCGGCATGTCTGAATCGACTTCTCTCCTGGCGGGTCTTCATTACACATCGTCAGATGCAGGAAGAGCAGCTTGACGTATTCGCGTGGGGTGAACTGCTGTTGTAATTTTGGATCTTCCATGATCTTCTCACACTCAGCCTTCACCTCATCAGGCCAGAGCCAGACCATCTGTCGCGGACCATAATTAGAACGGACTCCGAATCCAAGCTCCACATACTTGCGAATTAACTCCCCTTTAACATCTTCCCATTCCATTTTCTCCAGATCATCCCGGTAGGACTGATACATCTTTGGATTGTGCATATGCTCATGGCTGAGGAACAGTAGCGAGCGGATAAGATATTCTGCTTTTGATTCAAATGGCCTACGCAATACAGTCCCGCAAAAAAAATAGGTCAAGTCTGAGAATGACAGCACGCTATAGACCCAGAATAGAGTACCCGCCAGGCAGATCAGGAAAAAATGCCGACGTGAAGGTCGGAAGCGTCGCCTGCATCGTTGCGAATTGTTTTGATTTTGTTCCATATCGATTCCAGACTGATTTTCCTAATTGATGACATGGAATCTTATAGTACCCGATTCCTATTATAGTCCTGGATTGAACATAACCCCAATCTTTTTTGATTAGCTTACCGACTAGACCGTTGTATTCGCGGTAGATCCAAACATTACCCTTGTCGTAGAGTTTCCAATACGTACCACCCGAATCGATACCGGACACTGCTATTTTGAGGCTGGCATGTTCCTCGGGACGACTGCCTTTTGCAAAGTTGGTCTATTGGGTTCGATTCCCATCTGGTTCCTTTATTCTTTCGGGAGCCTTTCATTCGTCTTGTTTTCGTATAGAGCCACTGTATGGTGCTTTTCCACCAGCTCATTTTCGAAAATAATTATTTTCTTTAAAAAAGAGTGGAAGATTTTGACGGCGCGTTCGTTCTCCCAGCAGGAGAGGGAATTCTGTGATGGCCATCGAATTTCTAACGTTGCAGGCAGATGTTTCTCTGTCTTCAGAACGTGTTTTTTGAATCTTTTCAGAAAGAGAAGCTGTTATGAAAACCAACTTATTACAAAGTAAAAATCTATCGCGTCGCAAACGACTATTGGGTTGTTTGACACTCATTGGCGGTCTGGTTTTAGGAGCACAGCTGTTCGAGCCGACAACCGCCGATGCTGGCCATCGCTATTATCCCAGTTATCGTTCGCCGCGGGGATACAACCAGTGTTATCCCGCATTTCCCAGATGACTTCCTTCGCTTTGGCATGCGATTTGCGCCAGACCCTTTAAAACAAGGATATTCTGCCAAATCATGCCACGGAGACAGGGGAACCCAATGGGTGACGCGAAAAAGGACGATTTGCGGGTCGGT
>JAHZKX010000072.1 GCA_022600195.1 Planctomycetota bacterium | reverse complement strand
TGCATTATTGACGCTATGGTTCATTGACCGCACTAGAGTTGCTCGATGCATCTGGCGGGCCAGTCGAGGTAGATGTTCGCAGACGTTGACTCCGTTCAGAGATGTAGCAATGGGGTTGAATTCCCCGCGAATTTCAATCGGTCCCGATGGTTTCATGTCCCACATATCAAGGTGACTGGGTCCGCCATTTAAAAACAGGACGATGCAGGCATCCGCTTTCGAAACGGGCTGGCTGGTACTACTTTCTGCAGACACGGCACGGGAAGCCAGCAATTGAGGTAGTGAAATGCCGAGTGAACCTAGTCCGCCGACGCGTAGTAATTCGCGGCGTGACAATCGGCTGCCTGACGACCTGTGAATCATAGTCGATACCCTGTTGTACGCATGCCGCCGATCGATTCTGTAAAAATTTCTGAGGACGAGAGCCTGGATTCGGCCCAAGCTCAGACGGATTGCTATTTTAACAAGGTACACATCCTTGCGTCTACTGCGTAATGAGATCTGGTTACGTTCTTTACTCAATAGCAACTGAGCTATGCCAAGGATTTATTCCAATGGAACTGATTTTAGAGGGTGCGCTGGAACACCAACGTAAAGATAATGACTTGATAGATTGTCGATAACAACTGTTCCCCCACCAGTGCGAACATGGGGTTCTATCGTGATATTATCAATCACGTTGGTTCCAACGCCTAGAAAGCAACTGTGTTTAACGTGCGTCAATCCTGCAAGTGTGACACCTGGTCCACACATTGAATGGTCGTCTATGCGTGAATCATGGGCAACAGTGACACTACTGTTCAACACGCAATTGTTTCCGATACGAGTACCAATATCAAGTACACAACCGGGAAAGAGAATCGCCCCCTCTCCTACAACCACATCAGTGGCCATGACTGTAGAGGGATGAATTACACTTGCGAATCGGATGCCGAGTGCTTTGAGTCGAGTGAATAATTCGCTCCGAAATTTCATATGGTTGTAACCAATGGCGATAACGATGGCGTCAAATGATTTCTTCTCCCAGTGATCTTCAATGGATTCGAGTGCGCCCCATACGGGAATACCATGAATGGTTTTTGATTGACAGGTATCGTCAAAGAAGCCAACGGTGTCGAGGTATTGAATTTCTTTTGTCAGTCGAAGAACGCTATAACCAAAATCACCGGCTCCAATGATTGCGAGACGGTCAATGGCTTTGTCCTTGTCATGATGCATCAACATTCTTTTCACCTTTATCATGTTTCAGGTTGAAGGTGTGATAGATAGAGTAAATCGGTCTAGCTTTTATTTCCGTGTAGATTCGTCCGATATAATTCCCAATCAGGCCAAGCACAAGCAATTGCAAACTCCCGAAGAAGATAATCATCGTCACTGTAGATGTCCATCCTAAGAGACCTTCATTAAACAACATCTTTCTCAACACAAAAAATATTCCGAAGAACGAACTGGCAAGAACTCCAACCAACCCGAGTGAGGCTACAAATCGAAGAGGAAGATCGCTGAAGGCAAGCATGGCATTTGTAGCCAATTTAAAACGACGCTTTAAAGTGAATTTAGAAACCCCGGCGAATCGAGGTCTATTTTCGATTTCAATGGCAGTCCTTTTCATACCAATGCTCATAAAAAGACCTTCAATAAAGCGAACGCGTTCCGGGTAGCGTAGGAACTCTTGAGCAAATTTATGGGAGAATATTCGCATGACTCCAAGATTGGCAGGAATCTTCAATCCAGTAACAACATTAAGCGATTTCCAAAACAGTTGTGATGTCAACTTTCGCAAAAGACTATCAGATTTTTCGAGACGAGTACTGAATACCAAGTCGTATCCCTCTTGTATTTTATTGTAAAAATCAACAATTCGTTCAGGTGGATCCTGAAGGTCTGGATCCATGATAAGCACATATTGACCTTTCGCATGACTAATTCCCGCGGTTAATGCTGCTTCCTTCCCAAAGTTACGTGTTAATTGTATTAGCGCAATACGTGAATCTTTCTCACAATGATCAATGACAATTGGAACTGTCTGGTCCTGGCTGCCATCGTCAACAAAAATGAACTCGTACGTGAAAGGAAGATGGTCAATTGACAATCGAACCTGGCTAATGAATTCCACAATACATTCTTGTTCATCGTATAAAGGCACCACGAGAGAGAGATCAGGAATATCTTCACATGTAGATGTCATTCTATGCATTCACCTTTTATATTTTCTGACCGCATTATTTCGACTCGAGTCTGATTTCTGACTCACCTGGAACGTCAGTCACATCAATTCGATAGACTTTGGATTTTTTGACATTTGCTCGTCGAATGGGAAGGCCATCAAGAAAATGCTCTACGATTCGAGCGGGATCATTAAAACCAACGGCGATACGCATCAGAGTTGAACCAGATAGCCGAGGATTAATCTCAAACACACGTGGTTGCCCCGCTTGATTAATTCTTAATTGTAGATTGATTGGTCCAATCAGTTTTGTTTTTTCAGCGAATAAACTGATATATTCATCCAGCTGAGAATTTTCATAAACGGAAGCAGAAACCGTTCGACCATTTTCCAGAGTTCGTTTCATGGCCAGCGAATCAGCCAGGTTTCCCTGTTGATCAAAAAGTAATCCGCAAGTAATCTCATCCCCGTCCACATATTCTTGCAGACAGTCATCTAAGGCAAGGGTCTGGAGATGGCACTTCAATTCGTCAATAGTTTCAACGTATCTAATTCCTACAGAACCATGTCCCTTGCGTGGTTTTATCACAATCGGAAATTCACCTTGAAATTCGTTGAGGACAAACTCTTCGCGTTCGGTGTCGGGGATGTCGCTTGAATTGATTGTATGCAGCGCAGGTAAACCAAGTTCATGAAGCCACACAGCGGTTTCGTACTTATCAACACATTTGAGTAGCGAATTTTCATCGCAAAGTAAAATCGAGGCTTGTGTATCACGTTCGATTTCCTCTCGATTTTTACTGAGAATTTCTAGTTCACTGTCGATACCCGGAATGAGCAATTCAATTTTATGTTTGGATAGAGCAGATTTTAAAGATGAAACATAAGCATCAGAATCGACTCTCGGCATGACTTCATACCTGTCACACAAAGAGTAGGCAGCACGATCATAACTAGAATCTAATCCTAGAATATCTGTCAAGGGGTATCCCACACGTAACCCCTTGACCGCACCATAGCCAACATCTCCACTCACACCTGTTATAGCAACACGATGAGACTTCATTGTTGATTCACTTCTCTAGCTATGTGTTTGAGATACGACTTGAAGGTGTGTGTAAAAAATCAAAGTACCTTTTGGACTACATTAGACCATAAAAATAGTCGAGATTCGAGTTTCGCCTGGCTGTGTAAACAGAGAATTGGAAACTCTATTTTTTAGTTGAAATATTAAACTTATGATCGCGCCACGTGGCATGCCCTACAACACTCCACTTTTGTTGTTTTTGTTTTGTTAAATGCCCTGCCCCCCAGACCGTTGGTGTTTGGACTGGTCGAGACAGTATTTCAAAATCGGCATGATCCAGTGATACATTATTTTTATATGCCCAGAATGAAGATGTTTTTTGGAGCCCATTCCTAAAGCCCATTCCTGTTAACCGAGGACCACTGACTCGCCAATTCCACCAAACCCAAAAACGTCCCGTTAAATATGCTCCCGGTCTCCCATCATTTTTCCTTACAGGTAAAAAAAACGAACTTCCATCAGGTTTTTTGTATACGATGGCGTAAAGACGATTGAAATTACGAAAATGACTATCCATAAACACTCCATGATCCGTCGCACCTAGAAATACACGGACTTGCCTCAAAACATTTGGTTTGATTTGATTGGAGAAAACAGGAAACCGTCCGATGATGATACAGACTTGAAGTGTAGTAACAAGACACAAAGTCGCAATAGTCAACTTCTCTCTCGTACCCAAATGAGATCGTTCCGGAAAAATTGTTTGTTCTCCACTTTCCACCACAGTTTTGATTTCGTGGGAAAATCTTTGAATTCGACGATCCACAGATTGCCAGAATGAAACAGGCAGTAACAGTAAATATAGAGACAGATATGTAAGGCCAAAAAACGGGATCGGAAAAACCAACCCAATTGAGAAATGCAGACCCACACCGATGACGAACAATGGTAGACGGGCACGACGCCACCACATCAGGATAGGGAACACAGTTTCAAAAACCAGGGTTAGATAACCCAGAGACAGCATTAACCATTTTTGATCCAGTAAAAACTGTGGTACGGGAAGCCACGAATTTTGTGGTAAAGAAGCAGGTAACCAGACTCCCAAACCACCGCACCACATCGGCGAAGTCCCCTTGAAAAAGACGGAGTCCGCATAAACGAGCGTGATTCCCACAAAGAGGAGCGTATTGATAAAAACAGAGTAATTTCTTGCGGGCTGCGTTTCTGTTTGCTTTTTACTTCGCAAATAGGAATCCAGAGAGAGCCGATCGGAAACAGGAATCAACATGAGAAGGAAATTGACGCCGGTGTAAACGTAATCGACATGATACTCAAACAAAGGATATAAAAGAGTGCCGAGAAAGACCACAGTAAATCCATAGTTCAAGATACAAGACAATGTGGTCTTGATTCCTGCAATGACACATAGAATCGTGGCCAGCCAGGCCAACAGAAGAATACTCAACAAGGTAGGTGCTGGCTGCAGATATGGTACTGGATCCAGAATAAGATGCCTGAAATAAAACAGATGGCAAACTTCAATCAACAGAACCATCCCATAGCAAATACGAAAGACAGCTAACGCAAGTGCTTGTGCCTCTGGGGCAGACGTGATTGTTGTTTTGTCGTTCATCTCAACACCATTGGGTTATCTCAGGACCGCGATAGTGCATTACGATAGGCGATCATATTAGCACGAATGTATCAAGCTGATTTACAACCATTACAGTTCCGTTGCCGGGAACGCGAGGGGTATCGCGCGATCTATTTGACTGACAGAGTGTGAAAGATAATCCTGAATCTCACTGATAACACGTTTCTGTTCGTCAGCAGTAATTTCATAGTAAAACGGAAGTCTTAAGAGACAATCACCGGCTTGTTCTGAGATGGGGAGATCGCCGAGCTTGTATCCCCATTTTTCTCCCATTGGTGAAGTATGCAGGGGAACAAAATGGAAGACGGCTGTAATTTGTTTTTGTTTCAGATGATTCATTAAACCATCACGGACTGTTTTATTAGGTAACAAAATATAAAACATGTGATGATTGCTGGTACAGTCTTCAGGAATACAAGGCAGGCGTAATTGCTGATTTTGTTCTAAAGGGAGCAGGCTTTGATAATACGTATCAAATATTTGTTGACGTCTCTGTGTAATTTGATCAAACATTTCCAACTGTGCGTACAGAAAAGCGCAGTTGATTTCGCTTAGAACAAACGACGAACCGATATCGCACCAGGTGTATTTATCAACGAGCCCCTGAAAGAAGGCTTGTCGATTTGTGCCTTTGTCGCGGAGAATGTGTGCGCGATCGACGAGTTCCTCGGAATTAAGGCAAATCGCGCCCCCTTCGCCGCATATGAAATTTTTGGTCTCATGAAAGCTATAGCAGCCCAGTTCGCCGATCGATCCGAGATATTGATCGTGATAGAGAGAGTTCACGCCTTGGGCGGCATCTTCGATCACCTTCAAATTGTATTTCTCTGCTATGGTCGAGATCAGTTCCATCTCACAAGCAACACCTGCATAATGCACGGGAACGATGGCTTTCGTTTTTTCCGTAATGGCCTGTTCGATCAGCCTGTCATCCAGATTCAGCGTATCTGGTCTGATATCTACGAAGACAGGCTTTGCTCCCATTCTGGCGAACGCGTTCGCCGTTGAGACAAAGGTGTAAGAGGGCATAATGACTTCATCGCCCGGCTGGATATCTACCAGCATGGCAGACAATTCGAGAGCCGCCGTGCAGGAGGGAGTGAGCAGTACTTTATGAATCTTAAATCGCTCTTCCATGATCGAAGCGCTACGACGTGCAAATTCGCCATCACCGGAGATATTTCCGAGGGTGACTGCCTGCGCAATATAATGCAGTTCCTTCCCCGCAATGTACGGCTTATTGAATGGGATTAACGAATTCATACAAAGTGTATCCAAATGTAAACACCTGTTAAACAGGCATTACGTGCCTGAACAGGATCTTTGATCCAGTTTTCTAATTTCTGTCAGTAGTTCATGTTAAAGAGCAACAATGGTGCCAAGATTAAAGTCGCCTGCAGAATAGGTTTAAGCAGTATTTTTAGAAGCACCACGTCCCGAGGAGAGCTGGGAAGTCTCTATTGAGACTTATGCAGGAAGAAGAAATTTGACTCACATTGAGAATTGATGAAAGCCGAATGTTTCTGGAAAGATTTGTCTGAAATGTTCGGTTTGAGAATACGCAAAGGAGGAAATACTTTTTGCCCCATCTTGTGCCTTAGCAAATCCAGATTGATAATCCAGAATGGTGATTTGAGATAAGAATTTATTTGCTCATTTTTTGCCTTGGCATAATAGTCAATGGTACTAAATGTCGCCTCAAATGCCATCATATTTACACAAGTCTGACAAAAGGCACTCATCAATAAAGTCAAAATCAAAGTACCTCTCAAGATACGTGAAACCGGCCGGCTTTTTATATTTTTTTCAGACTCAAATAAATTCAGGACCGGCAAACTCAATAAGGGTAAAATAAATAACAAATAACGTGGTCCATAACACCAGTTTCCCCGCCAGTTGATAAAAAACGAATTGAAAACGTAGTAGGTAAAAAACACCGTTAATACAAACACGAATTCGACAGTATACTTTTTGAGGAATGATCTGAATCTGAATAACGCAAAAATCAGTAATGGAAAATAGAGAAAAATGCTTTTCTGTTTATCAAAAAGAAATCCATACAATCCATCGGCTGGGTTGCCTGTGAGAAAGTGTTTTTCTTGCTCCCATTGAGCATAGCCCGTGTTAAAAGGAGAACCAAACCGATGCCAGTTTGCCCAGAAAACCAACATCATTAATCCTGCTAGAAAAACAGTAAACGAGAGTAAATTTTTTCTGAAAGCATACTTCCACAAAGAAATATTGTTGGATTCATACAAGTTTTTAAATTGCATATCTATCCACAAAATCCAAGCCAAAACGATGGGTATCAGTAATACAAATGCCAGTTTCTCTAAAACCAGCAAACTGGTAAAAAATAGAATCAACCAGAAATGTGTTTTTGTCATTCTGGTTTCACCACTCTTGACCAGGCGCGTATACCGCACGAGGCTATAGTAGAGTCCCAGGAAGAAACATAACTGAAATATCTCAAATGTTTGTGCTCTTAAATAATTCCAGAGAAAAGTTCCGAACAGGCAACCAAATACATAGATAACAGCAACCTTCGGTGAGGCACCATAATTTAATGCAATGAAATAGAGATAGGCTGCAATCCCTAGACCTTAATCAAGTGTACTGCGAGCAATCGCTGAGCTGGAAATTCTGCGCAGCGTGATTCGATCGGCGTTGCGCCGGTCAGGTTTCGGGTTGTGAGATTGAGCATTGGCCCAGGCTTTGCTGTTGGAAAGTTGCGGCG
>JAHZKX010000071.1 GCA_022600195.1 Planctomycetota bacterium | reverse complement strand
TTGAATTACCAAACCCCTGCGGCATTTGCCGCGCGGTGTTCTTCTTCCGTTCGGCCTACGGCCTCACTCCAGAAGAACACCGACCCCATGAACCCCGATTCTCTCACTTAGGCTGGTACTAACATCGGGGGAAGGTCAAATGGACCATAAATTTTGACAAACTCCTGCCAGGCCTCTGAATCTGTAGGTACCCGAACACGGTCCAAGAGCGTGATATGAGTGGATGGCCATTCGGAGCTGAACTTCATTGATTTATTCTTTCGAGCATGGAACTAACAGAATTCCGTCGGTTATCAGGCTCCGTGAGTTTGTGTTCAAATGTGCCGGTTTGCATATTCAATAGGATGGACTGTTTATTAAAACAGATATAAGAATATCAATATATACACTAATTTACTCAATCAATGTCCAGAATGAAATAAAATTATACTACAAGATACCACACAAAATGAATTTTCAGTAAATATCTTGTTTGAGAGAGAAGCAGGAATCGTTTCTCATTGGCAAGCTTTCCAGGAAAATGACAGCCATCAAAAAAGACTGCCATCAATGAAGGTCAGGGCTCTCTGTTTCCAGTTTCATGGTTAAAGCAAGATTATCGAGACACTTCGAATCAGGTGCAGATAATCTTATCATGCAATCGACGTGTTTGAAAAAGCCCGGCTTTAATTATCTGTTGTCAGAGAGGTACGTGCTTTTTCCAGCAGCCGTGAGAGATCAGAGAGTTCCTCGGCACTCAAATGGCCTATAAGCTTTTGGTGTAGATTGAGTTCAGGCTCATCCATCTGGTTTAACAGAGCTAATGCCTTTGCTGTGATTTCAATAAATACAACGCGGCGGTCCTCGGTACAGCGTTTTCGTTTTACGAAATCTTGTGCCTGAAGTCGATCAATCAAGCCGGTAATCGCTGGTACAACCTGCACCATTCGATCCGCGATTTCCAGAGAAGGCATCGGCTTTCCTTCTCCTCTTAGAATTCTCAGTACATTATATTGGGATGGTGTCACGCCAAATTCTCTGAAGAGCCTTCCGAATTGATTGTGGAAGATATCGCTGGTACGCAAGATGTTTAGAATGGCTTCCTGTTCGAGGGAATCGAAAGGTTGTTTTTTTCTAATCTCTTGTTGCAAATTGCTGTGTGGCATCTTAGTCCCTAGCAGATGAAAAAGAATCAGCAATCATTTTACATGTAAACTATTGTAAGGTCAATAGGCTGCACGCTTGCATTTCAGGCCTTTGAGACATCCTTAATAAACAAGGAAAAGCAAGGCAACATTCTTTCATAAGAGAAACACTTAAGCGTGTGATTGGGAATCCGGCTTTGGTTTTTATTTAGTGTGGTGTCATATTTAAGAGACATGCCGTTGTGTGGATTGGTACACAACGAGCTAAACAGGTACACTTTACGTCCTTGATCAGTAACAATTGATCCAGGTTCCGAATTCGATCACTTTGATGCGCTACTGACTTATAAAAGTATATGGAGACTAAGATGCAGAAGATAATTCTAATCCGTTTTTTCTTAGTAGTTACTGTGTTCGCTGGTTACATACCCAGTCTCATGGCAGAAGATCGGAGCACACATTCAGTAGGAATCGCCAAAGTAGATATTACTCCTGATTATCCAGTGTTGTTAAGTGGATATGCATCGCGCAGTACAGAATTGATTTCCCGAGTGGAACAGCAGTTGTGGGCTCGTGCGATCGCAGTACAAGATGAGCAGAATCAATCGCATGTTCTGATCTCAGTCGATAATTGCGGCGTGTCAGCATCAGTCACAAAAGCGGTTGTCGCGAATCTGAAAGATAAATATAAAATCGCGCCTGAGAATCTTGTGATTTGTTCTACGCATACACATTCTGCTCCGATGCTCAATGGGGTTTTGTTGAATTTGTATATTAAAGATCTCTCCTTGCAAGAATTGGCTGTAATCGATCGATATACACAGGATCTCATAACAAAGCTCACACAAGTTGCTGTGAATGCTATCAAAGACGCGCAACCTTCAGTTCTGGATTGGGGAATTGGATCTGCAACTTTTGCAAAAAATCGACGGCAGATTACTGGCCCGAAAGATCATAGCCTTCCGATCCTGCGTGTGAAAAATGAAGCAGGTCAGACTCGTGCCATACTTGTCAATTATGCTTGCCATTGTACTACATTGGGGGGAGTTCCCTTCATGTCTGGAGATTGGGCCGGTTGTGCTGTGGAGGGTATCGAAGCTGATCTCCCGGGAAGTATGGCGATGGTGGTGATAGGTTGTGGCGCCGATCAGAATCCAAAATTCCGAGGTGATGATCAAGGTGCAGCGCGCGTAAATGGAAAAGAAATAGCCGAAGGTGTGCGTCGGCGACTTAAAACAAAATTAACGCCGATTTCTGGAAATCTCATCGCGGAAAGTAAAGAGATCACTCTCGCTCTGGATAAATTACCGACCGAGGATGAATGGAGGCAACGCGCACAGAAAAAAGGGATTACCGGTTATCACGCGAAAAAGAATCTAAAGCGATTAGAACAGGGGCAGGCTTTAACCGAAAAGATTAATTACCCTATAAAATCATGGGTGTTTGGGAATGACCTGGCAATGGTCTTTCTGGGTGGTGAAGTGGTGATCGACTATTCTCAGTCGATCAAGAATCAATTCGATGAGAAAATGTGGGTGACATCATATTCTAATGATGTACCCTGTTATATTCCTTCCGAGCGAATTCTGCAGGAAGGCGGTTATGAAGGCCGAAATGCTATGGTCTGGTATGATCTGCCTGGCCCTTTTGCTCCCGGGTTGGAGAAAAAAATTCTTGACGAAGTCAATCGACAAATTCCGAAGTCATTTCGGGTGACAGAAAACGTGAGCCAGACTGGTGGCAAGCGACCATTGTCTCCGGCGGAATCGATTTCGCGCATGAATTATGCACACAATCTCAAGGTCGAAGTAGTTGCCTCAGAGCCATTGGTAATCGATCCTGTCGCGGTTGAATTCGGTCCGGATGGAAAATTATGGGTTGTTGAAATGCGTGATTATCCATCTGGCATGGATGGGAATATGAAACCGGGGGGCGTCGTCAAATTTCTGGAAGATCTGGATCAGGATGGAGTTTATGATCGTGCGACTGTTTTTCTGGATGGGCTTTCATTTCCAACTGGTGTGATGGTCTGGAAGAAGGGAGTTCTGGTTTGTACGGCTCCGGATGTCCTCTATGCGGAAGACACAGATGGAGATGGGAAGGCTGACATCAAACGAAAAGTTTTAACTGGTTTTGCGACACACAATTTTCAGGCGCGTGTCAATAGTCTGGTTCCTGGCCTTGATAACTGGGTCTATGCTTCAGGTGGTTTGTTTGGCGGAATCATTAAATCTTTTAATGGCCAGACTGTGAATGTTACAAATCGAGATTTTCGTTTTCAGCCCGAGACGGGAGTACTGGAGCCAGTAAGCGGACGAACTCAACAGGGCCGTGTTCGTGATGACTGGGGGAACTGGTTCGGCTGTCGGAATGGGAGTCTCTGTGTGCACTATCCGGTCAATGAATCGTACTATCGTAAGAACCCGTTTGTCGTTTCTCCCCCACCCGAAGTATCAGTTCCCCGGGGGACTGATTCCAGTCAACTTTTCCCGGTGGGTGAACTGGTTCAATTCCATTTAAGTGGGCCTCGCGGGCGCCCGACATCCGTTTGTGGCCTGGGACTCTACCGTGACCTCTTTCTCGGTGAAGCTTTTAATAATAATGCTTTTGTATGTGAACCTGTCAATCAGCTTGTGCATCGTATGGTACTTCAATCGGAAGGTGTCACTTTTTTCGGGACTCGTGCTTCTGAAGAACAGGATCGCGAATTTTTAACGTCCACAGATAACTGGTTTCGTCCTGTGCAGGCTCGAATGAGTCCCGATGGATCATTGTTTGTTGTAGACATGTACCGATATCTGATCGAACATCCCAAATGGCTGTCTCCCGAAGCAGTAGCAAAGCTCAATGTGCGCGCTGGTGACACACGCGGACGAATTTATCGGATCTCTCGAAAAGATCAGCGGCTGAAACCTGTGCCTGATCTGAAACAAATGAATTCGACTGACCTTGTCAATCTTTTGAAAAGCAGTAATGGTACATTACGAGATATGGCACAGCAGGAGATTATTTTGCGCGCTGATTCAGCAACGATCGCTCCATTAAAATTGATCACCGAAAGCGAAGCGCTGCCAGAGTCGCGTTTGCAGGCGATGTGCACGTTGGAGGGACTGGAAGCTTTAGACGCTTCGCTGCTACTGCCACGGATCATTGATCCCCATGAGGGAGTTCGCAGAGAGGCGATCCGATTGTCGGAGCCCTTTTTGAACCAGTCAACTCAACTGGCGAATTCTATATTGGAACGAGTGAGTCAGGAAAAGAGTTTGCCCGTGATATTGCAGTTGGCTTACTCGTTAAGTTATTTGAAAGGTGAAGCTGCTACTCAGGCGTTATTACAATTGATGGAAGGGCACTCTGAGAATGTCTACATCAGATCGGCTGTGCTGACCAGTTTCGAACGAAATCGCTTAGCATCTGCCATTGCAGTATTGATCCCGCAAATCAGCCAAAAACCAAAATTGCTGTCAGTATTCGATGCACTCCTGGGAATGGCAATCGCGGTAAAAGATCCTGTGATTTTAGGGGAAATCTCAAACGAATTACTCACTCATGCTGTACAGAACGAGAAAATCCCTTTATGGGAATGGACTGCCCTCTCTCGGATTTTCACGGTGACAGGCGCTGTCAAAAAGAGAGAAGACCAGACTCTTCAGCAGCAGGTCAAGACATTACACGCGCGTGCCAGTCAATTGGTTACGAATACTGAGCGTCTTGAATCTGACCGAATTGCCGCCATTGAATTTGTATTAATTACAGGTCAACGCCAGGCAGATCTTCAGTTGATTTCTGGTTTGTTAACGCCTCAGAGTTCATTGAAAGTACAAATGGCAGCGATACGTGGTTTAATCAATACGCGGAGCGCTGAAGCCATTGAATTGGTTTTCCAGAATTGGAAGCAGTTTACTCCCGCGTTACAAGCGGAAGTACTCAGTCAATTATTGATACGTGAAACTACAACGATGGAATTATTAAGCAGAATTGAACAGAAGTTGATTCAACCTGTTCAGATCGATCTTACCAACCGCCAAAGACTGATAGATCATAAAAATAAAAAGATCAGTCAACGGGCCAGAAAGTTATTTACTGTCGCAACCAGTGCCAGTCGGGAGGCGGCCCTTAAGAAATATCAGTCGATAGATTTGAAGCAGGGTAACATCACGCGCGGAAGCGTGGTTTTTGAGAAACAGTGTACCGCCTGTCATCGACTGAATGGCAAAGGGCATGTGGTCGGTCCGGATCTGGCTGCGTTGACGGATCAGTCGAAATCATTTTTACTGACTTCGTTACTTGATCCGAACAAAGCGGTAGATGGTCGGTATGCCTCATATCTGGCCGTTACTGAAGACGGGCGAATTAATACCGGAATTCTTGTGTCCGAGCAAAGTAACAGTATTACCTTGAAAGGGCAGCAGGGAAAAGTTCAGACCATTCTCAGGACTGAGATCGAAGAATTTGTCAATACTGGCAAATCTTTGATGCCAGAAGGTCTGGAACGGGAAATCTCTCCGGAAGCAATGGCTGATTTACTGGTCTTTATTCAGGAGAACAGTGCTCCGGTGAGTTATAAGTACACAGGAGCCGTTGGCCCGGATGTTAATTATCCCGATGATCCCAATCGCAAGAAGCTTGTCAATCAATCACTGGGTTCCGCACGGTTTAATGATGGTCAATGGATGGGGTTTCGATTTGCCGGTTCTCAGCCACAACCAAGACTCGACTTTGATATGGGGAGAAAAATACCACTGCGTTCCTTGAAAATTGTTTATGGCGTGAATCATGACCCCGGTTCTATCCATGCTCCCTCCTCGATTGTGGTATCTTTCAGTAATAACGGTCAGCAGTATGGCAACCACGTTAAATTCTCAAAATTCGATGATCGTCCCGATGGTCTCGGGATCTATGAGATTGATCCTCGTACCGTTGAGGTCAATTTGCCTCCTCAGCAGACTCGATTTGTTCGTATCGATTTTCAAAGTCAGCAAGGGTGGATTTTCCTTTCAGAAATCTCGATTACCAGTAATCCTGTAGAGAGTCCTAATCAGGCTGTTCCTGTGAAGCCGGCAGAGGTGAAGGTTCCCTCTGAAACAATTGATCCGATCACGAAGATTAAATCTTTAGTGGCCCGTGTTAAGGTGGGAACCAAAGATGAGTATCGCGAAATTCCAGAAATCTGGCGCACAGCGGTCGCCCTGGGAAAACGGAATCAGGCTGAAGAAATCAAAAAGTTATTGGATGCCTCATTGCCTGAAGAGCAGGGAACGCTGCAACGTTGGCAGGCAGTTGTCATTGGTGGAGGAATCGTCAATGGAATTACGATTGCAGGCGATTGGCCACGTGCCCGGATTGAAGGGATAGTAAAAGGAGACAAGAAACTGACGGCTCGCTGGAAACATGCACTACTGCAGTCGGTCAAGATGGCCGATGATCCACAAATCAAAGCAGGAACGCGTTACGATGCACTGAGGATGATTGCCATGCTTGATTATAAAACTTGCAAAGCACAATTGAAAAAATATCTGGTAGATCCTAAGCAGGCAGAATTACAGATGGGGGCAGTGAGTGGAATCGGCGATATTGATTCTTCAGAAGCAACACAGGAATTGATCAAGGCGATTCCCATACTGACTCCCCGAAACCGTAAGATTGCATTGGAGTCGCTCATGAGAACCGAATCACGCATAGTGGCATTGCTGGATGCTGTTCAGATGCAGGAATTCTCAGGAGAACTGGTTCACTCAGAAATTCAAAAACAGTTAAAAACACATGCGAATGCTAAATTGCAGCGACGGGCAAAAAAAGTATTTAATCCATAAATGATTCTGATGTTTTCGTGGGATGTAATACTTCCAGGATTCCTCGGCAAAAGTCAGGTAAATCTCCCGGTCGACGACTTGATACAAAGTGTCGGTCAACGACAACAGAAGCATCTTCCCAGATGCAACCGGCGTTGATTAGATCGTCCTTGATGCCCGGTGATCCCGTGACTTTTACTCCTTGGTAAATACCCGCTGAAATGGGCATCCAGCCTCCATGGCAGATGGCGGCAATCAATTTTTCGCTGGCGTGAAATTCGGTGAGTAGCGACAAAACTTTTTCAAAACGGCGGAGTTTATCTGGCATCCACCCACCTGCGCAAATCACGCCCTGGTAGTCAGTAGAATTGATACTATCGATTGTGGTTTCTGAGACCGCCGGGTATCCATGTTTTCCCAGGTACGTTTTACCCGCTTCCAAGCCTGCCAGTGTGGTTTCTGCTCCTGCTTCTTCCAGGCGAAACTTAGGATACCAAAGTTCGAGATCTTCGTAATCTTCGCCAACGAAGAGTAGAAACTTTTTACCTGATAAAGGCAGTGAATCAGTCATGTTTTATTTCCTTAGTGGCAAATTAATAACTCTGAGGACTTTGATTTCAAGCGACGGGCCACATGAATCCAAAGATGATTCCAACAATCGCGGCGTAGAGAATCGATTCGATGATGTGCCCAATAATACGATTGTGAAACCAGATGGAGTGTTGCACGACTGACGATAAAAAAACCAACAGTCCCGCTGTTGACATGAATCGAAAGACAACCCTGAACTCTGCGCCAGGGGCAATTGCTAATGTCGAAAGGTAGGCAAGGCAAAAACTGACGATTAAAAAATAAACAAACGTCAGTCCCAGTTTTTTTCCCATGCCCACTTTCGGAAACACAGTCATCACGCCTGCTGGACCATTGTTCCATTTTTGCTGGTATTCCTCGGTTTTCATTTCTGCGGGAGTATCACAGCCTGGAAACATATAATTACCTTGTGGAACATTCAGGTCGGTCATGGTTTTGAGAAACTCGTCTTCTTTCTCCATTTTTTTCCAGTCATTGCGATGGAGTTGTAAGACCATCCAGGACAAAAAACTGGCAAAAAATAAAGCGATCGCTGACAAAATGATTGGCACAAGCAGGCTCGTTAACATGTCATTACTCCTGGGTCAGGTTCTGGGAATGTGGTCAGAAGAAATTAACAGAGAGATTTGTTGTAGAACTCAATTCCATGATAGGGATATTTATTCTTCATTGAAAGGTTACGAGGAGACTGTCTGAGTCCTTGTGCTGTTCTTGCTAGCAAAAAAGACAGGATTTAGTCTGCCAATACGTATTGAAAACTGTGTTAAATGCGATTGTAATAGAGGCGTTTTTAATTGCTTCCTTGTTCAGAAAGCGAAGAATGTCATGCAACAAACAGCCACAGAAATGCAAGAACTTGTGCCTCTATTGTATGTTGATGACATCGTCCATTCATCTACCTTTTATTGCGATGGGCTTGGTTTTGAACAGAAACTCAAATGGGAGCCTGACGGTAAACTTGCCTGGTGTCGTCTGGAGCGTGGAAATGCGGCGATCATGTTACAGTTGGCTGTTCCTGAAGAAGACGGCGCTGTGGAGGAACGCTGCAAGGGAGTTGGCTTCTTTTTCCTGTGTGATGATGCCCAGGCGATGTACGAAGAATTATTGTCCAGAGGTCTCACACTGGAACCGCCGAAAGTCGCTTTCTATGGGATGAATCAGCTTTTTCTCAAAGACCCTGATGGCTATGAACTTTGTTTTCAGAATCAGGTTGAAATTCCGACGGTGGAGTAGAGTGTTCGCAGATGCCTCTTTGGTTTGCTATGATTGCTCCCACAAATTTGTCAGCCAGATGACTTGATAGGGTTTGAGAACCAGATCAGCATGCAGATCCGAATAGAGTTCACCGCTGATTAAATCAACCCACGAATCGGTGCCGATCAGATTGATCTCTGATAAGGAAACAATCTGTTCGTGCTTCGTGACATTGTTGATTGCAAAAATGCTTTGATGCCGATTCATACTTTGACGCCAGAAAGCAAATACGCTGTCATTCAGGTGGAGTGTAAACTGTGTCGCGTTTGGATGAAAAGCGGGTTGCTGTCTACGAATTTTCAGCAGGTGGCACATGCCTTGGAATATGTGAGCGTGTGTCGATTTTTTATCGGCCATTACTTTCAATAGTTGATCGTAATCCCAACAATGACGATTGATCGAACGGTTCTGCCCCGTCTGTTCAACGGCTGCCAGATCATTGTGTGTGCCCAGAAAACTGTGAATGTAAATAGCGGGAATTCCTTCCAGTGCAAACATGATGGCATGCGCGCACAGGAACCGTTTGATTTGCCATTCATCCGGTCCATTCAGTGTTCCCTGCATGGCATCAAATAACGAAATGTTAATTTCATAAGGTCGCATGGAACCTCCGGCGAGGGCTCGCATTGAAATCCGTCCGCCAAACTGTTCCATCATGGAAACCATTTGGCTCATTTCCTCCTCACTCATCAGACCTTCTGCCGGTCTGAGTCCAATGCCATCGTGCGAGGCAATGAAGTTCAGGTAAGTTGTGCCATGCAAGGCGGGAGGCATACTCATCATCCACGTTTTTAGATGCTGACAACTGCCGCATAGCAGTGCGTTCACCAGCAGGGGCGGGAGTGAGAAATTATAGATCGCGTGGGCTTCATTCGAGTTTCCAAAGTAAGACAGATTTTCCTGGTTGGGAAGATTGGT
The DNA here is from genome assembly GCA_022600195.1 of Planctomycetota bacterium. Lineage (GTDB taxonomy): Bacteria > Planctomycetota > Planctomycetia > Planctomycetales > Planctomycetaceae > Gimesia. Next base: position 120,403 of record JAHZKX010000071.1, on the reverse strand, counting down.
CTCGGTAATGATCATGGCGTCAGGTGAGACAAATTGAATCAATGTCCGCAATAATCTTACGATTTCATGTGTTTCCGGCAGACTTAAACAGTTTGTACCAGGTACTTTCCAAAGAAAAGCAATCGCATCCAGACGAAATATTTTCACGCCTTGATCCAGATACAATTTCACGATTTTGACAATTTCACGAAGTAACTGTGGATTGGCAAAGTCCAAATCGACCTGATCAGAACTGAATGTGCACCAGGCATAACGCGTGCCTTCGGTTGTTTCGATCGGTTGCAATAACTCATTTGTTCTTGGTCGTACTACCTCAGTAAGATCATCGTCCGGGCTTGCGCAGCAAAAATAATTTTTACCCGGTAAAACGCCCTGTTTGAATTGTTGAAACCATTGGCTTTGACTTGAACAATGATTAATGACCAGATCTGACATCAATTGAAATTTGTCAGAAATCGCGTTGATGTGGCTCCAGTCTCCGAGTTCAGGATTGACTTGTTTGTAATCGATGATTGAAAAGCCATCGTCTGAGCTGTAGGGAAAAAAAGGCAGAATGTGAATTCCATTGATCGTCTCATTCAGGAAATTTGTTGAGAAGTTCAGTAATGTTTCCAAAGGTTGCTGCCCCATTTTGAACAGACTGTCGCCATAGCTAATCATAACGGCATCGTTTTGATCCCAGTGGTTTTGATGCGTCTCGGGCGTGTGACATTTTCCCTCGGGAGACATGATGTCAATCAAGTTCCGGGCAAACGTGGTATGGTCTAAATCGGGGTAAATCACCCTCAAATGATTTTCGACGAGAAAACGGTATTCGCTGATAGCGGAATGCTCAACTGGTTCGATCATCGCTTTAGGAAAACTCCCGGTAGTCATCATCAATGGCGTAACACAGGTGTTTGAAGATATCAGGAATCGCACTTTGCACACGATTCCAACTGGGGATGAAAGGAGTTTCCATTGGGTTATCCAGAAAATGCAGTCCTGCTTTTAATACATTCTCGGCGAAGAGCTCTACCGCTTTTTCTTCGTTGTGTACATCGAACTTGAGACCATTGATGATGGCATCGTTGCGATATGTTTCAATAAAGTCCAGAGCGATTCGATAATAAGTGGCTTTGATCGAACGAAATGTCTCCGTGGAGAAGACGACACCATTAGTTGCCAGCTTTCGAAAGACTCCCTTGGAAATATCGATTGACATTTTAGAAAGGCCAGCCTGGACATCCTCAACAGATAAATTCTGATGTTTATGATCATACATGTCAGCAATATCAACCTGACATAATCTGTTCGTTGAGAAGTTCCGTTTGACTTCAGAGAGCACACCGATTTCCAGTCCCCAGTCACTGGGGATTCGAATATCGTTTATCACATCGACGCGAAATGAAAACTCACCTGCCAGGGGGTAGCGATAGCTATCTAGATATTCGAGATAGTCCAATGATCCCAGGATTTTTTTCAAAGCACGCATCAAGGGAGTTACTAATAATCGTGTGACGCGGCCATTCATCTTGCTGTCTGCGACACGTGCGTAGTAGCCTTTGCAGAACTGATAGTTGAAGCTTGGGTTTGCAACAGGATAGATCAGTCGTGCGAGCAGACTGCGGTCGTATGTCAGAATATCACAATCATGCAGAGCGACCGACGAGGTGGTTCCCTGTGCGAGTATATACCCGAGACAGAACCAGACATTGCAGCCTTTTCCCAGTTCTTTGGGAGCCAGGCCCTGTTCTTGCAGCATCCTGTTGACTGCCTGCATTCGTGGACCATCATTCCAGAGTATGCGATGATTCTGAGGCAGGCGACTAAAAAACTGGATCGCGTGCTTGTATTGCGATTCATCAGCCCGATCAAGGCCGATTACTATTTCATTCAGGTACTCGACTTTCGCCAGTTCTGTTACGATTTTATCGAGCGCCGGTCCTTCCAGCTCGCTGTAGAGACAGGGAAGTACGAGACTCATCGGACGCACTTCAGAAAACCGAATTAACTCTGCTTCCATCTCCTCAATGGAGCGTGAAGATAGATTATGTAAGGTCGTAATAATACCGTTTTGGTAAAAGTCTCCCATTCCGGATCTCCGTAATCATTGTTTGAGCGCCAAAACCAGAATGATCAGGTCAGTGTTTCATCCAGTATTTGGGTTAACGCGTCGGCCCATCCCTGTGGGCCGGTTTCTTCAGTAATCATGACCGAAGATTGCTTCTCAAGATCGGGAGGTTCGTGATGAGAAGAGCGCACTATGACGGCAATATCTGCTGCATTGAGCATGGCAACATCGTTCTGGCTATCGCCGAGTGCCACAAACAGCGGTGTCGCACCATACGAGTCGGTAAAGCGCTTCCTTAACCAATGCAGACATTTTCCTTTGTCACACGCGCCAATCACATGCACAAACCGGCCACCTTGCAGCAGCCGCAGACCATGATTGGCAATCAGTGCTTCAAACTTACGCAATTGATGTGCCGAGTCCTGCCAAATTAAAGGTTCTGAAAAATCTCGTGCCATAGCCTGCAAGGCGGCAATCTCCGATAGTCCCGTATATGCAATGACTTCAGGGACTTCCATATCAGAAAATCCGGTAAACAGGAAATTTTCGTCAGTGCGAATTTTTTGGATTTGTGTCAGGATTTCTGACCGGAGTGCTCCCAAAATGTGCTTGGTGATTCCTGTTTTTTGGGCAGGTCTCTCTATTTCTTCACCAAAATAATCTGCAGATACAAATATTGCAGAACCATTCTCCACGACATAAGGATCGGAATTCCTCAATGATTCTCGCAATGACTTTAATTCCGTGTCAGTCTTACTTGTATTCAGAATGATTGGAATACCGGCAGATTTCAGACGCGACAACACCGAGGTTGCTGCTGAAAAAGAATAAGTGTCATGATCCAGCAAGGTTCCATCCAAATCGGTCATCACCACCAGTGGTGGTAGAGAGGCGCGCGTATAATGTGGATTACTGGACATGACCGGACGAGTAGTGAGTAAAAACTATGAGAGCCTCGAAAAAAATGAGGAACCACCGGATCGTCCGACAGTATGCTGAGCGGAAAGTATCATAGCTAAATATCCAGTGCAGAACAAATACAGAGCACAACAGAAATAAATTAGATCTGTTTCTCGATCGACGTGTTAGTATCGAATGCTGGATGTGGAATTCTATGGATCGAGTAATATTCCTGTCATAGCATTTTCAACGCTTTGTGTAATTGCTAGACTAAATAAATAAAGTTAAATATACACGTATGATCTGGATGTCGAGAGGTACTTACTTATGATGACGCTGAGATACATTCGAACTGCGGCTTTGTTCTTTCTTTTTATCAGCACTGGTACTGTCATTCATTCTGCCGAACCGCAGTCAACCGAATTACAGGAACCGTGGCGATCACAATACACGAAAGCCAATGCCGCCGGGAAACATGTTCTTGGATTGTGGACCTTCGATGGATCTAATCCTGGCGAGGATCTTTCCGGAAACGGGCATACCGCGAAATTTGACGGCGCGGTCGTTGATCCCAAAGGACGTTTTGGCGCTGCTTTGCGTTCGTTTCCCGGATTTCCTGTGGAAGACAAACGCCATTATGCGACGATCAAAGATTCCCCCAAACTTTCTCCGCACGGGCCATTCACGCTCGAGATGTGGATCAACCCTGATAAAGATTTCAACAAGTCATCGTCGGCATTTCTGTTAGACAAAAAATATGTGAGTCACACTGATTATCAGCTTGTATTTTCTCCTCCGGGAAGATCGGGTACACGCACTTTGAAAGCGGTTCTCGGTTTTGGTGCCTCCTCGGAAATATGGTATTCTGATCCATTACTTTTGAAGCCGGGCACCTGGTATCACATTGTTTTTCTTTATGATGGCGCAGGTCGGGGACGATATCTGGTAAATGGAATTCCGCATGGTGAAAAAACGATTGATAGTGTTGGCTCTATAGCAGCGGGTACAAAACCTCTGACCATTGGCGATCGTAATGGTAGTAACTATGGTGGTTTTCCCGGTTTGATTGATCAGGTACGTATCAGTCAGGGAGAGCTGGAGTTTCGGCCGGTTCGTTTTGACCGAATCTCTCAGCGTGCCTGTTTCATTCGGATGGAGAAAGATCGCGCACTTACTTTTCAAGTGACGAACTTGCAGCCGAACGTGTTGCGTGAAGCGACAGTGACCTGGTTGCTGAACGGAGAAGTGCAGGGGACTTCGACGCTCAAAAACTTGGAATCCGGTAAACCGCAGGAAGTTCTGTTTCCTTTGAATACCACATTACGTCCTGATCAGTATCTCCTCACTGCCAAATTAAAAACTGTGGGGCCAGAGATTGCTTCCGCTGAAGAATCGTTCCCTATTCAAATTGTGTCCCGAAAATTACCCGATCCGTTTCCGGTGATCATGTGGGGTGGTGGACTCAATGAAATTGATCGACTCAAAAAAATTGGTTTTACTCACGCCACAGGATTAGGAGCCAATTACACAAAGATATTAAAAGCAGGAAAACCAACACTCGCTGATACAGAAAAGAGAGTGAAAGAGATTCGGGCAGGTCTGGATCGAGGTTTAGCCAATGGTGTTTCCTTTTATGCTGCACTCTCTCCTGGTTCTTATTTACGAAGCCAGGAGAAATTTCAGCGTATGAATCGCGACGGAACGAAAAAGTCAGGGCGTGAAGATATCTGTCCGGTGATTCCGGAGATTAAGGAGTACTGCTATAATGTTGGAGCTTCTGTTGCACAAACCTATCAAGATTATCCGGCCTTCGATTCGGCTTTGCTGCATACCGAGGTGCGCGGTCATTCTCGCCCCTGTTTTCATCAGCATGACGTTGAGGCGTTTAAAAAGTATTCCGGTTTTGAGATTCCTGTAGAGGCCGGGCCTCCCCACGGTGTTTCTTATACTCGGCTGAAAAATTTTCCCAAAGATCGGGTTGTGAAAGATAATAATCCGCTCTATGTCTATTACAAATGGCATTGGAAAAAAGGGGATGGCTGGAACGACTTGAACAGTGATCTTGAACGTGGCTTGAGTTCCACCGATAAAAAAATCTGGACGTGGTATGATCCTGCGATGCGCGTGGCGACTGTGTTCGGTTCTGGTGGAAATGTCGATGTGCTGTCACATTGGACCTACAGTTACCCCGATCCGATTCGGATTAATGTCGTGCTCGATGAATTATTTGCGATGGCACGAGGGTCTTCGAAGAAGCAGGATGTGATGAAGATGACTCAAATCATCTGGTATCGTTCACAAACAGCACCAAAGTCTAAAAAGCCTGAAGAAGCACCTGAGATCCAGGCGACCTGGGAAAGAGAGCAGCCTAATGCGGACTTTATCACGATTTCTCCAATGCAATTACGAGAAGCATTCTGGGCAAAGATATCGCGGCCAATTAAAGGGATTATGTATCATGGCTGGCAATCTTTGGTTCCCACCGATGGGACAGGCGCGTATCGCTATACGAACACGCAAACACAACATGAACTCGAACGGTTGATTCATGAGGTGGTTCAGCCGTTGGGCCCTGCTTTAAAAAATATTCCCGCTGCAAAAAATGATATCGCGTTTTATGAGAGTTTTGCATCGCAGGTATTTGCTCATCGGGGTACTTTAGGCTGGAACGGATACTGGCTGGGCGATTCGCACCAGATGTTGCAATGGGCGGGTTTACAAAATGATGTCGTGTTTGACGAAACAATTACACAACAGGGGTTAGACCAGTACAAGGTTCTGGTCATGATGCACGGTGATGTGGTTACGGAATCCGTGTTGAAGAAAATTCAGGAGTTTCAGCAACGTGGAGGGCTTGTGATTGCGGATGAACATCTTACACCTGCAATTAAACCCGACATAAGGATCACATCTTACAAGCGAACTGGAAAAGCTGATGTTGATAAACAGGAGTTTCTGAAAAAAGCCAAGGAATTGAGAACAGCATTGGTAGGGAAATACACTCGCTTTGTTGATTCTTCGAACCAGAACGTGGTTCATTATTCTCGACGGTCAAACAATGCGGATTATATTTTTCTGGTGAATGATCATCGTGAGTTTGGTAAGTATGTGGGACATCATGGCAGGGTGATGGAAAATGGCTTGCCTTCTGAAACAGCGCTGACGATTAATCGTGGGGATGGTTATCTTTACGATCTGGTGAATCATCAACCGGTAACAACCCGGAAATCGGGAGACAAGCAAACGGTGTCAGTTCAATTAGGGCCGGGAGCAGGCGGGATTTATGCACTAACAAAGGAGCCCATTGAACTGGTGGCAATTGATGTTCCTAAGCAGATCAAGCGCGGTGAGACGGCTACCGTTTCTATTAAAGTAACCAATCAAGAAGGGAAACCCGTTTCGGCTGTCATACCCGTGGAAGTCACCCTTGAGGACTCGGAAGGACGTATTGCAGAAATGTCTGGTTATCGCGCTTTGGTTGATGGCAAGCAAAATTTCCAGATTCAAATTGCTCCCAACGATACAGCCGGTGTCTGGCGCGTGCATGTGAAAGAACTGGCATCAGGCAAAAGTTCATCAGCACATTTTCGTGTCGCGGATGACAATTCTGCCGTGAAACCCAACTACAAAAACATCAAAGGTTTTAATCCCGCACAACCTGCGGGGTAGGATGACTCGAGTCTTATGAATTTTAGATCAGGGTCGCAATCGCAATTTGTGAATGTGGTGCTGCTATTGGTTCTTGATTGGAAAGCGTGGGTCTCAAAACGTATCAGAGAAATATCGAGTTTTTGTAAATTTCTGCATCGATTGTAACATGCCTGCTGTCGAAGGGACTGTTGGTATTAAGTTTCATGATCATTGGATTCAAAAACCAAACAAATGAAAATGAAATAGAGAACCGTTTAATGATAGCGCCAAGCTGACAGAGAAAATGTAAAGCCCGTCGGAGAAATTACCGACGGGCGCATCAATCGTATTTCCGAGTGAAAACTATTTCTGAGGAGCAAACGGATTTGTGAAACCTGTTGGGTTCTTAACGTCTACACTAATGGTGATTGACTGGAATCCCTTTACTTTTTCAGGTGGATGGCCTGAAATAGTTCGTTCTCCTACTATCCTAATTTCATCAATTTCCTTTAGCTGACAAGGTAAATTACCATCAGCATTGATTGCTGCAATAATCGCTTTACCCATTCTTGTTTTCTCTATTTCATACTGAGAAGTTAAACTAGAGAAAGGTAGGTTGTTGAAGAGGAGTTGTTTTCTAACTCGGCAAGTTTGGAATTCGTTATATTTTAGAAAGATCCAACCCTTAAAATTAAAAACTGGTGTTGGACTGGTTGGTTTCTTCACTGAGATGATCGCATTTTTTTCCACATCCAATACAGGATATTGAGTGCCACCTTGAAGAATCATCTTGGCAGGAATTGCTTCTTTCCATTCGAATTTAGGCTGTTTCGTTGCAGCAGGCGCTGGTACAGGAGCTCTTGCTGGAGCGGGATGTAACGAAACAACGGGGATCGGTTGAGGAACATTCTTCAATTCAATAGGTTTTATTGAGAGCGGCTTTTCCAGTTTAATAATTGGAAGTTCTGCAGAATCAACGTGGTGAAAACGCAAGTAACCGGTGACGGCAATGGAGCTGATCTTCTCACCATTCTGGACAGAAGCAGTTGGCACTGCTTTGATAATCGCTTTTTTGAGATCGGCCAGCGGAAAGGCCAGGTTTTTCTTGGAAGAAAAATTGACAGGAAACGGGCCAATCGTTACTTTTGCCAGTTTCGTATTGGTACCAGCGGCGTCTACTTTTGTGGCTTCGATCCAGGCGGCCAGTTGGGCGATTGCGGGGTTAAACACCTTAGGGAGATTTGGGTCCGAAACATTTTTCAGATTCAATAGTGGAGTTTTGGCATCTTTTTGAGCCCCAACAAAGAGGACATCGCTAATTCCACCGCTGCTGTAGACCAGTTGTGCTTCCAGCGCGGGAGTTTGCCATTCATAACGACTGACGTGTTTCTCTTCGACATGTTTTGTAATCGCTTTTTTAATTTCCTCAGAGCTGCTGGATGATTTGATGACGGGAATTTCCAAAACATTCGAAACCCCATAGGGAGTGGCAACACGAATGCCGATCACTTCCGTTGCTGTTTTACCATCGTACTTCACTTTGTAAGTGTTCAAGTCTTTAGGGATGGTTACCTCCAGTACCTGACGACTTAACATCCTGATTTTTTGAGTCGGATTTGTGGAAGTGTCAGTTGTTGTTTCTTTACTTGTTGTAGTCGTGGTTGTATTGATCGTTGTGACCATATTCGTGGAAGTATTTGCGATTGTAGAGTTACCTGCAATCACTTTGGTTTCCATGATGTTAAAGTTATCTCCTACCAGGAAGAAAGACGTTGCTGATTTCTTGGTGTCATAGCCTGGTTCACCATAAAATCCTACTAACTCGGGGCCCAGACTGGTTAAGGAGCCGGAGAGAGCCTGGAAACCGCCTTTGGAAAAGTCGACAGGCATTTCAACATAAGCGGTCTGCAGCGGCAAACGTGCTTCCAGTTGATCGACGGCGCGCATCAGGCGATAGACTTCGCCATCGCGGTAGCGGTGTTCGTCTTTCAGGCATTGTGATTTGGCACGACGCAGGTTCACAATATCATGGCTCAGTCTGACATTATCCTGAAGCGAAAACTCTTTATATTTTGGCTTTGTTAGTTTATACCAGTTGGAACGAGTATCAAACGTCACATAAGGGACAAAGCCGGGAGCGACGATAATCGCCACACATTCCCGAATGCCCGGTTCCAGTCGATGATCTTTCAAGACATTGTCTCGTGAGGGACCTCCCGCTAGTGTCTGGAAAAAAGTCTTCAAGTTTCCATCAATTTCCGGACTCTGGAAGCGGGGGCGAAACCGCCAGCCAAATGTATTATCTCCGTGTGCGAATCCGACTACTGTTTTATTAAGTGCGATCGTTTCGGAGTCCAGAGCAATTTTACGAGAATACTGTGAAAAATTGCGGGCACTCATTTTACCATTGGCAAACGCCAGTGAGGCGGCCAGTTGTAATTCGCGACGCATCGAGAAAGAGTCTCCAATATTTTGATCCTGACTGATGGGGTCGACCGTAAAGACCTTTAACGGCCAACGGCATTTCACATACTCATTAAAAGCATGTTTGGTTTCGAAGTGAATTAACTCGCCGGGTAGATAAAACTCCATACCTTCGTCAGCCACGACACAGTGGCAGTTTTTCTCTTTGGCGATGCGATTCATGTCATCGTAGAGTTTATGATTTAGCAGCGCCGACTCCACCAGAATGCACCACGCGAGACCTTCCTGGATCTGGTAGTCATAAGGGGCCATACGAGCTTCGTGTTCTCCAGGGATTTTGCCACCGATTAGACGGGCAAATTGTAATTGGAACTGTAATAACTTCTCATCCTGGCCATTACGAACTGTTTTATAAAGTTGATTGGCGAATGATCTCCAGATATCAGGATTTGCTTTCATGCGGATATGCAATAAATCGTAAGACGCTTTCAGTTCTTCCTGTAAAAAATCTCTCACGGCTGTATTTGAAATACGGCCTGGTTTTCCGTTCTGTATTTCTTCCAACTTCTTAGCCAACTCAACCATGATACTAGTTTCGTAAAGGAATGGAGATGGTACGCCGCCATCATTCCAGTGGTTAAAGCTGCGTCCGTAGACGATCCCTCGAATGCTACCAGGAACGGAGTAACGTGCTCTTCTGTCACGTGAAAGTGCATTCGCCGAAAAAAGTAAATTTCGTGCTTTTAAAATAGAATTTATCTGACGAACGTATTTAGTGATACGTTTTTCTTTCGTTTGATATCCAACGAGTGTTTTCATCTCTTGTTTTTGTTTTAATAGATTGATTTTTGCAGTTTGGTTAGTATTTAATTTGAGAAGCTCTGTCTTTAGATTCCGCATATCAACTTTTTTTTGTGTTTTTTTTAAACTATTTTTAGTTATGAGAATTTCGTTTTGTAACCGATCGATTTCATGGTTGATTCTTAATTGATCGTTAGCATTTTTGATTTCGTTAAAGTTTTTAATGTTAAAATCAATTTTTTCTTGAGAGAGTCCCTTCTGTTTGAGACTTTCCTCAATGTTTCGAGATTGTTTTTCTAGACAAGTGATATCCACTAGCATCTTGTTATGTAGTTTTTCTAATATCACATCCTCTTTTGGTGGCCACTGATTTAGTTCTTTTTTATAGTATTCACGCATTGTGGTGAATATTTTTCCAAAAATTTCCCATGTTTTGAGGTCCACATTCCTTAGTGTGGGGACGGTCAATTCATCGACTAGATCATTAATCACCCATTCACGAAACGTACGTGGAAGTGTTTCTTCGCTGAGTACAGGGGTTGCTGTAATGGTGATTTCCGCTCCATATCCTTCGCGTGTTTTCTTGCCGGGCAAAATTGAGACCGGGATGCGCACGAGATTGATAGAATAACCGGGGCTGTCACTGACGTCGTCCCCTTCATTTTGTCGACGGATTTGATTCAAGTGGTCCAGGTATCGCTTGAGTTGGTTTAACTCTTCGACTGGCTCCAGCCCGATGCCACTTGTCTTTAATCCACCGAAACCAATCGCGTTTGAAAGTAGTGGTTGCTGTTGAAAGTTGGGAGTGGGGATAGTGAAGGAATCTGTTGATGGGGGATTAATGGGCGTTCCTGCAGGTTGTCCTGTTTTAGTCGTTGTTCTTTTAGTTACTTTTCCGGTACTGTCCAGAGTCTCTTCCACAACTGTCGTATTGTTATTAGTTGCTGGAGTCATAACCGTGGAAATGCTGGCTGGTTGTGTCACCACAGCTTGAGGACCGCTGGCTGCCGCCGACAGGGTGAGTGCGTTGACTAAGAATGACTGATCACTTCGGGAGAGATTTCCATTCAGAAGTAACTCAAATTGATTGAGTTGCTGTGCCATGATCTGTTCGAACTGGCTGCGATGTTGCGTGAGTCGGGCTTCTCCCCAGACATCTGGCTTCTTGGCGACGACACTTCCATATTCATCGATATGTGATTCCAGAGAGTCGATTTCCCGGGCGAGAGATTCTACAGAGGATTTGGATTTTCGAAATGGGTTTGCGGCCTCGCTTGCTGTCAGGCCGCAGAGCAGGATTAATAAAACAAAACCCATCCAAATCTGCTTTTGGTCATCCTTGAACACTTTTCTGACTCCTTTTTGGTTTTTGCGGGTTCGTCCTGAATCCCGATTTTCTGATGAAAAGTTCCGTTTGCTGATCGTGGATGTATTTCTATCGCAGTTTTTGTTCTATCGGGGAATAATTTGTTTAGTAATCGATGTGATTATATGTGAGCATGAATTTTGGCTAAAAAGTCGATTATCTGTTTGAAAAGCTCCCGATAGTCTCTATATTAACATAAAAGAGTGGTCTTTAGTTCAATTGATTTATGTGATATCCCTATTCAGTTTAATCTTGTGCAGTATTGGAGAATCGTAATGGCGAAAAAGAAATCTAAGTTGCGTCAGTTGGATTACGAGCAGAGTGACAGGAAGACCTCGCGATCAAAAAAAAAGAAGCGGGTTACCGAAATGACAGACGCTGATGTATTAGAAGCTGAAGAAACACGTCAGGGGGGAAACACACAAAGTTGTATTGCGACTCAAGAAGCAAAGGAATACGAGGAAAACCCTGACTATTTCAAATCGCGAGAGAAACTTCAGAGTCAACTCCATACACTGAGTTGTGTCATTAATCCGATTACAGGCGAATTGGAGTGTTCCAGCTCAAGAGCTCATGCTGCGGAAAACGAGTTTACCCCCAGTGCAGGAACTGATCCTTGGGGAAATCTTTATTCAAATGCGCGTTCTTTTATGGGGGTTGCCAGTTCTGGAATCGATCCCTTTGGAAACTTGTATGGATCTTATCTGACAGAGGAAGAGGATGAGCTTTCAGAAAGCTTTGATCCGCGGAATTATGGTGAGCGTGTATTAGGGACCGCGATTGGATACCGGACGCGACATGGCGTACCTACCGGTGAAGTCGCACTAAAGGTCTACATTGACCGTAAAGCGATGCGCGCCAGTTCGCTGACTTCGAAACGAGTTCCTTCCGAGATTGATGGAATGCCGGTTGATGTTGAGGAAGTCGGGGGAGATATTGTTCCTGTAGCTGGCTTTCAACAGTCTTATCCACGTCCCGTTCCTAGCGGTGTCTCGATTTGTAATATTGACGCAGATTTTCGATTAAAGCAACGCTCTGCCGGAACATTGGGGTGTTTAGTAGAACTGGATGACGGTCGCCTTTGTGTGCTTTCGAATCATCACGTCCTTTCACCCGGTGGAACCGCTCAAGAAGGTGATCGCGTGATTCAGCCAGGTTCGCTCGATGGAGGAACAAAGGAGAAACTAATCGGGCTCTACACAGATTTTCGCAATGGTGGTCCCGCTTTTTCGACTGGCGGGAATGAAGCATACCAGGTAGATGCTGACGTAGCGTTTACCAATTTTGATTTGGTAAGTCCCAAGCATGTTAACTATGAGATCGACCCAGAGCCTGTTTTACCAAAGCTTGGAATGACAGTGGTTAAAAATGGACGTACTACCGGGGCCACGATGGGAGTCATTACAGGTATTGGATTAAGAACCAGTATTATGTATCCCGGTAGCGGTCTGGTTTCCTTTACCGGCCAGATCATGATTCAGGGTTTGGGAAATAATGCTTTCAGTATGGCGGGAGATTCCGGATCGCTCATTACCTGTGCGATGACCAAGCGCCCGGTTGCTTTGTTATTTGCAGGGTCAACTGCAAATTCATATACTTTGGCTAATCCTATTCATGCTGTCATGAGAGAAGTTGGGATCAAAAGATTCGTTTCATAAAGATCCGTTTTTCTAAAAAGCCATTCAATTAATAATGCAGAAAGTATCCTTTGAGTTATAAATGAAAGGGTGCTTTGTCTTGGGTTATGAAGAATTGATAAGCACGATATTCAATGCTGATAGACGCATTGACGAGTCATCAGGTGGATTGATAAAATTGAGCGATCAACACTTAAAACCGGTAAGTAGCAGGTATCCAAATGAATGAGTATTCGCAAACGCAATTAATGGAGATCCTGGATGAAAAACAGGAGTGGTTACATTCAATTCCAGGAGTAGAGCAGAGTGCCGTTGGACTGAATGCAGCAGGGGATGTCTGTATTCGCATCTTTGTCGACCAAATCTCTGAGGCTGATAAAAAGAAAATTAACGAAGCCATTTCCGACGTACCCGTATCCTGGGAAGAGGGAATGGAAATGCGTCCTTATGCGGAATAAATGACGATATCCTCAGGCGATTTATATTGCTTGAGAATTCGAAACTAAAATCATCATGCGTCAGTCCCGGTGATTATCAATCGCCGGGACTGATTTCTTTAGCCAATGATGTCTCGTCTGTGCGAGACGTAGTCCCAGACGACGTAGCGATCCAGATCGCTGCCTGCGGTGAAGAAGACGCGGCCTTGTGTTGCTTCGGCCAGGCGATGGGCAAACTGGATGTCTTCACTGGATTGTGACCAACTGGGGATCAGGAAGATATTGATGGTGATGCCTTCGCGTTTACACAAATGCGCTTCGCGCATTGTGGCGGCTTCGGTTTGAGGATCGGGCGGATAGAGCAGATACAGCATCTCGTCTTCAAAGTGTGCTGTTGGTAAGCCGTCGGTGATCAGAATGACTTGTCGATTGGGTGTGTCCTGAAGTGCGAGAAAATGACGCGAGAGCTGTAACGCGTGCTGAATATTCGTAAAATGGGGAGGTACGACTTGCTCGCTGATTTGGTCATCACTCATGTCTACCTTTAAGCGTACTACGGGATCAAAAATGGTGACCGGTTTGGGCATCAGTTCAATTATTTCGCTGGCGGTGCGCGGTTTGGCGAAAGTATACATCTCAATAAATTGCAGATAATCGCCGGGAAATTCGCCGTGGATTAATGCTTCCAGGGCCAGCCCCATTTGCTTGACATTAACGTATTGCCCTTCGTAACGCATGGAACCGCTCATGTCCATCAGAACGGTCGTGGCACATTTGGGTGAGTTTCGTGTTTTATGAATGACTAAGTCATCGCTTTTGAGACGAATCGGTAAACCTGGTCCGTCACGCAGAATGGCATTCGTGAACGATTGTGTGAGGTCCATATTGGAGACGGAATCTCCGAACTCATACGGTTTTGTGCTGGCCATTTCGACCGCGCCTTCGCCGATAATCGGCCCGGTATGTCGCCCGGTGCGCGATGCCTGCAGGTCGCTGAAGATACGTTCCAGCAGGTGACTTTGGAACAGACGATATGCTTTCGGAGTGAGACGAAACTGACCTTTGGAAAAATCCAGTCCCTGCTGGTCGGCCATTTCACGTAACATATCGCTGACCTGTTTTTGAATCGCCTCTAATGTCTCTCGATCGCCCGGCTGTGTAAATTCAGAAAGCGCTTCCATATCAATGATGGCGATTTGGGCGGTCTTGCGGGCTTCTTCCAACTGCTTCAACAGTTCATCAATTTTTTCGAGTTCCGCTTTGATCTCCAGCGCTTCGGGAATAGTAAGCGAGGTACGGCCTGTGAAATAATACTTTGCCGCCAACTCGTCTATTTCGTATTTGTCTCCCAGGCGATCCACCAACTGGACAAGGCTTTTGGCAAAGGGACTGCTGTCGTCTTCGGATTTATACCAGATCCGTTCCAGTTCATAGATTTGCTCTTCCCGGACTGCCTGTTGAAAATATTCTTTGAGTCTGCGTGGAGGCTTGATGTGTTTGGCATAATCGTGATAACTGCGGCGGGCTTTTTTGCGTACGCTTTCTGTTTCATATGTTTCCAGAATTCGTCGTTTGCGTTCTTCCAGCATGGCGATCAGCGCATCCAGACTGGGACCAAGGCCCGCAATCTGGCTGGGATCCAGGCGAATGGCGCGGGCGAGTTCTTCTTCAGTGAGTTCGCGCATCGAGCCATAATACATCATATGATTCAAGGCAGGAGAGACCAGATCGGGGGGCGGCTGCATTGGGTCGGGAATACGTTTGGGATCGTACTTCTGGTACGTGTGAATAATCCCGCCGGTAAGTCGTTTATCAGTCATAAGTGTGTCTCGATCTCTCTGGTGAGAGGAATTTGAGAGCATGTCGTAGATCAGGTTTCGTAAACAATGCGACCATGATCCTGCGAGCGTGAAATTTTACTGTTGGCATACAGACCTGCCAGCACGAATTCAATACAAGACGCGCGAATGGCAGCATCACCTGATGCATTCACTTCGAACGCTTTATCCCAGACGGGAGGCACGCGTTTGAGTCGATCTGCATACTCTGAGGAAGGCAGCATGTCTCCCACTTCAATTTTAATGCCTTGTGAAAAGATCTCGCTGATTTCAGCCAGACCATGTTCGACGATATATTCCTGAAAGACATCCTGAATCGCCTGGGCGATGATGGCGTCGAGTACCTGTCTTTCGGACATCTGGCTGGCACCCATCAGATCCAGTTCCAGTTTACCCAGTGACGAAGAGTAGAGATGTCCCAGATCACTAATTCGTGGTACGGCTGGTTTTTCGTCGAGGACTGCGCCCCGTCTCCGGGCTGCTGCGACCATCGTGCGATAGTTGGCGATACTGAACCGGGCACTGACGCCGGAATCGTGATCGACGTATTTCGAAGCGCGGGCGGCGATCGTGATTTGTTCGATAATTTCACGCATGAAATAGGGAATGAGGACAGGGACCTCACCAGCAAGGTCAACGCCTGATTCCTGTTCCATAATTTCAATACCCACACTTCGCTCACGGGGGTAATGCGTGTGAACAACAGAGCCGATGCGGTCTTTCAACTGAGGGATGACTTTCCCGCTACGATTAAAAGTCGAAGGATTGGAGGAAAACAGAATCAGCATATCCAGATCGAAGCGAATAGGATAGCCACGAATTTGAACGTCGCGTTCTTCCAGAATATTGAACAGGCCGACTTGCACGAGCTCGTCCAGTTCGGGCAGTTCATTCATGGCAAAAATGCCGCGATGCATTCTGGGAATCAGACCGAAGTGCAGCGCACTTTCCGCAGACATGCTTTCGCCATGTGCAAGTTTAGCAGGATCGATTTCGCCGATGACATCGGCAAACTTGGTCCCGGGCGCGAGACGCTCTGCATAGCGGTCTTCGTTAGACCACCAGCCGATGGGGACTTCCTCTTCAGGGGTGTTTGCCAGAAACATTTTCCCTGCGCTGGTGATTGGCTGATATGGGTCGTCATGCACGGGGGAGTCAGGGATATCAAGATAGGGTATTTCCGGATCAAGAAATCGAACGAGCAATCTCATGATGCGGCTTTTAGCCTGTCCTTTTTCTCCGAGGAAGAGCATGTCATGTTCCGAGAGCAGAGAGAGCACGATATCGGGTATGACAGTGTCATCATAGCCGACGATGCCGGGAAACAGGTCATCGCCGCGCTGCAGGGCGGACATTAAGTTATCGTAGATTTCACGTTTGACAGTTTTACTTTTCCAGCCGCTTTCTCGAAGCTCTGCCAGATTGGTGGGCCGATTCATAAAAATTTCTCATTCCGGTTTAATATTAAGTATTTAATGAATAGTTTTGCTATTGGGCAGCTCAATATGTGATTGATGAAATCTCTCGACTGCCAAGGCTTCTAGCATAATCGAGATTAATCAGAAGAGTAACATTAACAATCATAGACTAAACAGAGGAGTAGACTATGGTGCAGTTGTTCAGAAATCTCGGGATTCAGAAAAAAATGATTTCCATTCAATATAAACCAGCTGGCAAGTGGCTCAAGAACTGGTAACACTGTCAGCTTGACTGTGCCCCTTTACCCGAATCTCGAAGTTGAGATAGAATGAAGGCTCCTCAATAAACAAAGGATACTCATGAAACTCGCGCAATCTTTGTTGACGGTAATGACTCTCTTTTTTGTATCTTGCCTGTCGGGTTCTCTCTTCGCTGAGAAACCAGTTTCCTCCGCTGCTGCGCTACAACCTTTTGTTGACAAACAGGAACTTGCGGGGGCTGTTGCTCTGGTTGCGGACAAGGAGAAAGTTCTCTCGGTTGAGGCTGTTGGTTTTGCAGACGTGCCGGGTAAACAAGCAATGAAAACTGACGCCCTGTTTTGGATTGCCTCTCAGTCGAAGGGGATGACGGCGACTGCAGTCATGATTCTGGTGGATGAAGGCAAGATCTCGCTTGATGATCCGGTCGAAAAATATCTACCTGAATTTCGCGGTCAGATGGTTATCGCAGAGAAAGATGCGGATCACATACTACTTCGTAAACCAGCGCATGCGATTACCATTCGTGAGGTGCTCAGCCATATGAGTGGACTCCCCTATAAGTCGGCCATTGAAACCCCGACACTTGATAGTCTGCCTCTGGCTGCTGTCGTGCGCAGTTATGCAATGACACCTTTACTGACCGAACCGGGTACACACTACCAATACTCGAATGCCGGCATTAACACGGCAGCGAGAATCATCGAAGTTGTGACAGGAGAGAAATACGAAGACTTCATGCAGCAGCGATTGTTTGATCCGTTAGAAATGAAAGATACAATATTCTGGCCTGACGCGAAGCAAGTCGCACGTTTGGCGAAAGCGTATCGACCAGACGCCGCGAAAAAGAATCTTATCAATAGTCCATTGAATCAGCTTAGTCGTCCTCTCTCCAACCGCCATCGTCGATTTCCGATGCCAGCCGGTGGTTTATTCTCCACAGCGGAAGATACTGCGACTTACTGCCGGATGCTACTCAATCGTGGCGAGCTGAATGGTAAACGCTATTTGAGTGAAGCTGCTTTTACAGAATTGACTAAACGGCAAACGCCAGATACGGTAAATCGAAGTTATGGGCTAGGATTTTCAGTTAGCACAGATTCGTTCGGGCATGCTGGCGCGCGTGCCACAAACATGGAAATCTATCCCAGTAAAGGCATCGTTGTTATCTGGATGGTGCAGCACAGTGGTTATCCTGGCAAGGGAGCGCAGGCTAAGGGCGTGTTTAGTAACTGGGCCATTGAGAAATTTGGTAAATGAGCTGGTCTATTCTGGTTGACGTCCCACCTTCTGTTTGCAATGTATGGAGTATCAGGGAAGCCGACCTCTTTGTGTCCGGGTATTTCAAGAAAGAAAATTGTAGATGAGTATTTATCAAAAATTTGGCGTTGAGCCGATAATTAACGCTTGTGGAAGTGTGACTCGACTTGGCGGGGCGCCGATGCCAGTTGAAGTGCTGGAGTCATTTCGTGAAGCTGCTGCTGAGTGGGTTCCTTTAGAACAACTCCAGGCTGCTGCATCGCGGAAAATTTCTGAGCATACAGGAACGGAGGCTGGTCTGGTGACCTCAGGAGCCGCTGGTGCTCTGACTCTGGGGGCGGCTGCAATTCTTGCAGGTCATAATTTAAAACGGATGGAAGAATTACCACATTGTGATGACTTTCCAGATGAATTTATTATCGCGCGCGAACAACGAAGTGGCTACGATCATGCGGTCCGTGCTGCCGGAGCACGACTGGTTGAAGTGGGCTTCAACGAAATCGTATCGAATGCGGGCGTGCGTCGTACCGAGAGTTGGGAATATGCGGCGGCCATTAATGAGAATACTGCAGGCATCGTGTATGTCCACGCTGCAGATTCACAGCCCGTTTTAACGGAAGTTGTTGAAGTCGCGCGAGAGCATGGTCTGCCGGTTCTGGTTGATGCGGCTGGCGAAGTGCCACCGCGGTCTAACTTGAAAGCGATTGCAGCCACGGGAGCCGACCTGGTTTCTTTCAGTGGCGGCAAGGCCATTCGAGGGCCACAATCGACGGGAATATTATGTGGTAAACGCGAATTGATTTCTTCAGCTGCTTTACAAATGCTGGATATGGACGACCACGGTCAACTCTGGGAACCTCCCGCTGATTTCATTGATACTTCTCTCTTTCGGGGATTGCCCCGGCATGGAATCGGCAGGGCTCTGAAAGTTTCCAAAGAGGAGATCATTGCCGTTTTAACTGCGTTGGAAATGTTTGCTTCAGGAGCCTACGATGCGCAGAATTTGGAATTTCGGTCGTGGTTGGAGATGATTGGCGAAGAGCTGGAGTTAGCGAATGTCAATGCCACCTGTTATCTGGTGACTCCGGAGGGGAGTGAGCGCTATCCTTCACTGGAAATCCAAATCGATGAGAGTGCACTCGGGTCTGCATTTGACGTTTGTCAAAATTTACGCCGGGGATCGCCGCCGATCTACGTAGGTCATGCGCGGTTGCAGGAAGGTATGCTGACTATCAATCCGGTCTGTCTCACAGCAGAGTACGCACGTGTTCTGGCTGAGCGATTGTGTGCGGAACTGAAATAACGAGACTCAAGTTCCCTGTTTGGTGTGCTGATTGGCAAAAGTCCAGTTTCCATATTGATAGTCAATCGCCAGCTGCGGCGTTTCCAAGCGTTTGCCATTGGCGGCCAGACTGTGCATGACAGCGTCCAGAATTCCCGTTGTCAATAATGTTCTTTCCACGGGATAGGCTGGCTGACCTGTATGAATCATATGTTCGATAGCTTTGAGTAGATAAGCGAAGTGGCCGAAGGGCGGGTTCAAGTCGAGTTTGAACCAGGTGGCCAGAGGAGTTTTTTGTCCCCGTAATTTTACCGCCACGGAGTAAAACCGACTTAGTCTGTTGGCCATTGCGACTGTGCTTTTCAGACCATCCTGATGTTCCAGGAAAAAGAAAGCACTGTCGTCTCGCAGGATATTCTCCCAATCTCCTTTGGCAACGTCGGGGATGACATCCAGGGCTGCCTGTAACATTGGTCTGGACCAAAGATTCTGTCGTTCTGCTTCCCAGATCTGTTTGCCCCGCGCCGTTTGCACGGCTGTTACGCCTGTGGGGCCTTTTCTGCGTTCAATCAGAGATTGTTGTGCTTCGAGGGCATGGAAACCATGTGCTTCGAAGTTGCCACGCCCGATGGTCAGAACGGATTCGATTTCACAATTCTCGGGCAAGGTCAGCGCAGGTTTTCTCCAGGTCAGCGGCAATGAAGATCCCGCCATCAGAGGAAATCCCATTTTCCGGGAAGTGTCAACCATTTCTCTGGCATCGCGCCATCGGTAACCAAGATGCTTGTCGTTAAAAACGGGAACTGATTTCCTGCATTTCTTAAAGGTGGCAGCGATTTCATCAAAGAAACGTTTCCGTGGATACATATGCTGATTCGTTTTCGGAGTGTGTGGATACTTTCCATGTTCGCCCACACTCAATACACCGGCTACCTGAACTTGCCCCGTTCCCAATGTAATGGCTTCTTCGATGGTCGGAGCGATTGGGAACTGATATTTACGGGACAACTCGCGGCTGATGTCTCGCTCGGGGACCTGATCGGTATACAACGAGGCGAGGTACAAATCCGGACCCGCTCCCCCCTGCTGTTCAAATCCCTGCAGGATCTTTCCCACCAGTACGTCAGCGTGAGACGTGGGAGTGTATTCCGTAACGATTGCAGCAACGGGTAATTTTTTACGCGCAGCAGGTGCAGCCGTGCTGGTTACGTTTGTCATCAGCAAAGGCAGTGCTGCAGCAGAAGTCTGCTCCAGCCAGGTGCGTCGATTCATGCGTGCCATATCTTGTTTCCTGTTTCTTTGATTCCATTCCATGCGAATGACTTTCATCTATCACAAAGGAAAAAAGATCGAACCTCTGAAGATGAATCAGAGTTTGTTGATATAAACTATGCAGGATTCAGGGCAATTCTTCAAGGAAATCGATGACATATAGAAGAATCACACCACAGATAATCAACTTTCCTTTCTTGTTGAAAATGTATTGTCGTGATAAATATTACTGTAATAGTACTGTGTACTCGACAGGGGACCTGTCCTGTATATTCGAATTGAACGAGGCAGCTCGACGCCGATTTCCCGGCAGATTATGGAACAGATCCGAGCTCATTGCCTATCAGGGCCTTTGAAGGCGGGGCATAACCTGCCCTCAGTGTGGAAGCTGGTGCAGAGACTGACGGTGAATGTCAATACTGTGGTACGCGATTACGAACGACTGTCAGCCGAAGGGCTGGTTGAGATGCGTCATGGAGAAGGGACGTTTGTTCTGCCTCAATCTGCTGTAACAGAGAACTCGCAACAAATGGAGGAACAACGCGACCAGTTTTCATTTTCCGTTTGTGTTCGGAATGATTGGCATGATTACGCTGTTCGCAACTTATCTGGCTTCGCGAAAAATTCAGCGGTTGGAAATGTGAGAACCGATGATCGGATTGGTATCGGGAAGAGTCTCCTGTCTTTTCATCTGCCTGCTCAAGTGATAGAATTTCACAATGAACAGTCAACAAACGGCCCGAAACCTGGATGAACTTCAATTCGATAATCAGTTTACACGGAATTTGCCTGCGGATGATGAGACGAAAAATTATCGTCGCCAAGTGATGCAAGCGTGTTATTCACCAGTGCTACCTACGAAAGTGGCGCGTCCTCAATTAGTAGCCTATTCAAAAGAGGTCGCAGATTTTCTGGACCTGCAGGTGAATCCTGATGAGCCTGATTCTTTTGCCGACGTTTTTGCAGGCAATCGTGTGTTGGAAGGCATGGAACCGTTTGCCATGTGTTATGGCGGGCATCAGTTTGGGAACTGGGCCGGTCAACTGGGAGATGGCAGGGCGATTAATCTAGGTGAGGTTCTGAATCAGAAGGGTGAGCATTGGACTTTGCAATTGAAAGGCGCCGGCCCGACTCCTTACTCGCGAACTGCAGATGGACTGGCGGTATTGCGTTCTTCCGTCCGCGAATTTCTCTGTAGCGAAGCCATGTATCATCTGGGAGTTCCTACCACGCGGGCGTTGAGTCTGGTATTAACCGGCGAACAGGTTGAACGCGATATGTTTTACGATGGGAATCCCAAACTGGAACCGGGTGCCGTTGTATGTCGCGTGGCGCCGTCCTTTCTTCGCTTTGGAAACTATCAGATTTTCGCAGCCCGGGGAGATATTAAAAACTTACGCGCACTGGTCGATTATACGATACGGACCGATTTTAAACATCTTGGCGAACCGAGTCGCGCCGTTTATCTGCGCTTGTTCGAAGAGGTATGTCGTCGGACAGCAGATATGATTGTACATTGGATGCGTGTTGGTTTTGTGCATGGTGTGATGAATACCGATAATATGTCGGTACTTGGTTTGACCATTGATTATGGACCCTATGGCTGGCTGGAAGATTATGATCCCAACTGGACACCGAACACGACTGACGCGACAGGGCGACGGTATCGGTTTGGAAATCAACCTCAGATTGCACTCTGGAATCTAATGCAGTTTGCGAATGCCCTTTATCCGTTGATTGAAGCTACCGAGCCATTACAGGAGTCGCTGGATCAGTATGTTGATCACTTTGAGAAAGACAGTCAAACCATGATGTCTGAGAAAATTGGATTGTCTACTTTTCAATCAGACACAGATCCTCAATTGATCGCATCACTTCAGGAAGTTTTGCAACTGGTTGAAACGGACATGACTATTTTCTTTCGCAAGCTTTCGTTATTGGAGAGTGAAGGGAATCAGTCCGCAGAAATTGATGAAGCGTCGTTACTCGCACCTATAATGGATGCCTATTACCAGCCGGAACAAATAGTGGGAGACGTTCGCACAAAAATCTGCGCCTGGGTTCGCAACTATCGAAACCGATTACGCGATGAACACTCTTTGGATGCTGCTCGACGGGAAAAAATGAATTTCGTGAATCCGAAATATGTGCTGCGAAATTATCTGGCACAATTGGCCATCGATAAAGCAGAGCAGGGCGATTTTTCTCTGGTCAATGAGCTGCTGGAATTATTGCGTCATCCCTATGATGAGCAACCCGGCCAGGAACAGCATGCAGAAAAGCGACCGGAATGGGCGCGTAGCCGAGCCGGTTGCTCCATGCTCTCCTGCAGTTCGTAGTGGCATCAGGCTGGCGATCATTTGATGACTGCTGGCAGGGGCTGTTCGGCGGGAATGAATTTCATGGAAATGGAATTCACGCAGTGCCGCGTGTTTTTTTCGGTCATACCTTCACCGAGGAAGACGTGCCCCAGATGACCTTCGCAATGCTGGCAGACGATTTCTGTGCGAGAGCCGTCTGCATCGGGGCAGCGTTCGACGGCGGCGGGCAGTTCATCATCAAAGCTGGGCCAGCCACAATGGCTCTCAAATTTATCTTCGCTACGATACAGGGGCGCGTTACATTGACGACAGATAAATGTGCCCGTTGCTTTCAGGTTAGTGTATTCGCCGATGAAAGGTCCTTCGGTTCCCTTGTGTAGAATGACGCGGGCTTCCTCGGGTGTGAGCTCATTATAGTTCGTGTTGGTTGGTTTTGATTCCATCAGAGAAGTCCTGTTAAACTTAAAGTTGCCGCTCAGACGCGTGTGAGTAAAGTAGCAATCGAGATAAAATGAAATTCGTAGCGTTCCGGATGATCCAGGAGCAGTCGTTCTACACGCTCGTAAATTTTATCAATGGTATTTTCTTGTGGTAATTCGTCTGGAATCGTGAGAGCAATGACCGGTTCCGTAAAGGCACGTAGAAAGCCGGTATAACTATGAGCCCAGGCTTTTTGATCGCCGGTTTGAGCGAGCGCATCATTAAAGGGAACGGGGACATCACGGGTTTCTGCCTGTTCGATACGGTAAGCGGATGTTAATTGATCATTCTCCTGAATTGGTGCGATGAGTTCTTCCAGGCTGCGATAGTAAGCGGGAAAAATAAAGTCCTCATAAAAACTGCGTGGTAACATTTCTGCTTCCACGAAATCGATCAGCGCATCATTGAGGACATCACAAATGCCATGTCCGGTAGAGTGGGTTTCATTTCTGCCAAAAACTTGGACGAGCAGTTTTCCGCCTGAGACCAGTTCTTCAGCGCGTGCCGCATAAAAATGAGAGAGATCTTGATGAGCTTGATCGCGGAACGGTTTCAATTCGTTTTCCGTGACGGAGACTCCATCTCGTGGCGCATGTGGGTTTGGTTGCATTGCCAGAATGAAATGGGGAAGACTGGCGTCTGGTTTCGTTTCAAAAAAACCGATGGCATTAAATGTGGTTGCCAGATGCAGAGAACGCGGCGGTACCAGGCGGCCAAAGGCCGATCCGCCTATGGTAGCGGGAAAGATATCGGTTTCAGTAAACGCGGATCGATCTTGTGGGAAGAGATTGGAAAACAGTTGGTTGAAGTCATTCGTTGGCAGATCATCAAACAGCGCCCAGACAGGTAAATCGGAATGATGTCGCAAAGCGGTTGTCAGGCGGTTCATTGCATAGATTGCATTTCCGCCTTCCGACGAACCAATATCGAGCACATTCCACGATTTCTGCTGAGCGTCTGGTGTTGGCAAATCTGCAATGGCTTCTTCCAGCCAGGGAAGAAATGATTCCAGCGCGGATCGTTGTTCTTTCGAGTTGGCATCGTAAAAGCCACTGCCCTTCATCCCGGTAGTGGTAGGCATGATCTTAAATCCCGTAGGTGAAATGGTTCTGTCAGCCGAAGAAATGATTGCTTTTTTTCGTCAGAAAATTATTCCGAAGTACTCTTCTCATAGTGTATCGCATCTCGGCCTGGGATTCCAGAAATGCAATATCGCGTCCTGTGAAAAGTGGATAAGAGTAACCAGTCAGATGGGGAAGAATGCACAGGGTTTCTGTAACACACATTGATTTCGTCAAAAACAATGGGAAACAGATCTGCTCGGCGAATAGAAAAACCAAAATTTACATAAATGCAGTACACTCAAGACGTTTTATAATCTTTGTTTTTTTTGAAAAAAATAATAAAAAAATAAATCGTCAGAAAAGGGGTTCTGAATGAAAAAGTTTTTTTGACCCGCTGAATCTCAGATGGTAAATTAGTAAGGGTGTTTTCAACCGTTCTAGTTTTATATTCGATTGATTGAGCAAGTTTCAAACAGGAGTTGCCTACGAGAATCAATCTATCCAGCAACAAAGAGGTCGACTCTTACAGGTTGTCGTCTTTGCGAATCTAAGGAGGGCTCAGCATGGCCAGAAGAAACTCATCTATAATGAATGGCGCATTGGAAGAAATAACCGCGTTGGAATATATCCTGATGGGCGACCTGCTTGATTTACTGGAAGAAGCCGACGGTGATGTGGGTGCCTGGAAGTGGATTTCCGAGGTACTGGATACATTATTGAAAACGATGCCTCGTGAGTTTGAATTACAGGATGAAGGCGGCTATCTGGAAGAAGTTCTGGAAGAGCATCCCAACTGGCAGGGCCAGGTTCGAAATCTTTACCAGGAACGTTGTACACTGCTCGTCAATTTAAGCGACTTGCGCATGCGCATGCAAGATTCGATTCCTTTGCGACAGATGCGTCAAATTGCCAGCGAGCTACGGCATGAACTCCGCGACTGGATCACGAGCTATATCGCCCATCAGCGACACGAACGTCGAATAGTCCAGGACGCCTTCAATAATGATATTGGCGCTGCGGACTGAGCGAGTCTGAATAGCTTTTCCGCATGAGGTAACGATTAGCATTTGACTGTTTTTCGTTTTTTGCCAACGCGTCCTGCTTTCTCAATTTTTTCGATGTATGCCGAGGCCAGTGGCACTTTGCATGCTGTGTCTCCCATATCGACTGACACAGCGCCTATTTTTTTTGCGACCTGTTTCGCCTGTTTCAGTAGTGGTTTGACGTAGGCTCCGGCGGCAATCACGAATCCGTTCATCGTGTAGCGCACTTTATTCGGTGCGTTTTGAATATCTTTAGCGATGCGATTCAGGAGCGATTTGATTTCTGCAAGATCTAATTCTTCGTCGGGCCTCGTTGCTAACACTTCCGCGTAGGTACACCAGCCACTGCTGGCGATCGACTCTTTTCTGGAATCAATCCATTTCATTGCCAGTGTCTCTGCGTGTGGGCTCTCGCCGGCTACGCCGGGAACAGTATATTCAGAGATCATGGCGCATGTTGCGTTTTTGACCCACGATTCCAGTTGTTTCTTTGTCATTTGCGAACCATCGGCCACAATCCCTGCAAGATACATGGCGTCGTAATTGCCCGTTTCGTACAACTCGCATGCCAGTGACTGGTTACCTTTGATTGTTTTGGCGATGACTTTGAGATTAGCAATACTGACGCCGAACATCTCGTCGGGGATACCGTGCCGGGCGTAAGTCTTTCGCGTTTGTGCGCTGCCTTTCTTTTTGAGCTCAGTCATCACCTGACTCACCGTTCTCATATTACGTTTTCTCCCTGGAAGAGTAGAATGGAGTCCACCGTAGTAACGCAAGTAGTTTAACAAAACTTGCGTTACTAAGGCATTCTAAATCGTAATATCTGAAAGGTGTCCTGCGATTAACTATTGATCTTCAATAAGCCGCAGGCTTCCGCGTAGCCGGGTGAGGGTTTTCCGTATTCACTGGCGGTCACACGCGCGAGTGCCACCAGTTGACGCCAGCGGAAAGCCTCGCGTGTCTTTCGGAACTCTTCATTTACAGTGCAATAATACTTTTCAGCGTGTAAAGCACCATCTTCGCTGGTGGCGTATCGGATTAGCAGATCGAATATGGGGCGAGCGTTATGCCCTAATTCTCCGTACCGATGAACCACGGCTGCAGCACGGAACTGATCTTTATTACGAATTGCTGCTCCTGCTTCCTGGATCAACTTTGCTGGATCTTGTGATGTGATCTCTTCAAGTTGCTCGTTGAGCGGATAGGGTAGTGCATTCAGTTTGCTGCTGTATCTGCCGGTGACTGTGTGGTAGGCTCCGACGATCAAGCTGGCTATGGTGTTTCGCTGGTCGCTGACACGGGCGATATTCCGCCAGGCATTGGCTGAATCCGAAGCATGTACGCCGACAGAGTCCCCGTGCACACTACCAATCGGCTTACCAGGGCGCGTCTGTCCCTTGGTTCGTCCCTGGTCATGCAGCACCAGCGCATTCGACGCGAGTGAAATCGCTTCGCCGACCGCTTCAGGATCAAAGCCTTCCGCCAGGGCAGCAGCGGCTGCATCGGCGGCTTGTTCCGAGTTGCCGCGATAGATCGTTTGGGCCAGCGATTCCACCCAGGCATCATCGGCTTTTCGCTTCCCGAGCGGTTTACTGAGCAATCGGTACTGGTCGAGCAGCATAGGAAGCACCGTCCGAATTTTGGATGGTGGTCGATTCCTATTGATGTTGCCTTGTTCCGATTTGACACAGAAACGAACTGATTGTCTTAATAGAGAGTGTGCGTGTTCTTGCCCTACCATATCGAGCATCGCCCATGCGCGCCAGGCTAAGACAACACGATGGACGTTGAGTTCATCTTGAATGGCGAATTGTAAATGGTTATACGCTTCGCCTACAGACCCTTGTACCTGAGCGGCGAATGTCCTTTCAGCTTTGTCATAATCGCCGCTGCGGGTTGCCGCCTGCAGAAGTGGTCCACCGGGTTTGCCTTGAGGGAGAGTCGCTGCTTTGACAGGGTGTAGGACTTCGTTTTTGTGATGCCCTGTGTCTTGAATGCGTGCTGTGTTTCGATAGAGCACTTTCAGTATGGGAAGTGGCTTGAGCTCTGTCGGCAGTTGTTGAGCCATCTCGTATGCAGGAGCAAGCGCCATAAAGGTATGGAATCCAATGTAATCCTGGCCTCCAAATGATCGGGTATTGGCGAGAGCCGCAGCTGAGACTAAAGTCTGCAAATCAGTACCAGAATTTAATTTCTTGACCAGCATCGGTTGCAGTTTGTCCAACGGTGTCTCTTGCATGGCTGAAACCAGTGGTTCCATATCACCAAATGTCAGCTTGTTTGCGTCCTCGCCAGCGAAAGCGGGAGCCAGTCCAAGATCGAAAGCGAGCGATGATCCGACGCCTCCGATCAACATGCCTCGTCCAATATCTGCCAGAAATTCGCGTCGAGTGTTCGAGTTCATTTTGTCTCTCCTGCTAACGTGATGGACCAAAAGTGACAAGCATAGTTCCGATCTTTCTGTAGCCGTAAATGGAGTCGAAATTCACAACTTTCAGGTTACATTAAGATAACGTAGAAGCGTTACACCAATCCGGGTTTTGGGGAATTTTGTACCATATTCCTGATTCTGTCTCATCGAGATATTCAGCCATCCCTCTTAGAGGTGCATTGGCTTAAGTTTAATTGTATAAGATATTTATATTGATTATTTCAGGATGTGTAACGGTTGTGCGTTATGATAAATGGAGTACTACGAACGAGTTCTGTATGATCGGACTTAAGGAGTCAATCTATGTCGTCATCGATATGTCCGAAAGCAGATGAATTGAAGTCCTTTGCTGTAGGTGATCTGCCCGAAGCGAGATTGGATAAGATTGCAGCCCATGTCACCGATTGTGAGCATTGCGAATCTTCGCTCCAGAATTTGGACGAATATGCTGATGGCCTTGTAACTGAGCTAAAGTATTTGAGTTCAGAACGAGCCGATGATCAATCTCTGAATGTTCCGCAGAAACTTGTTGAAGTGGCTCGAAGTCTCGGGCAAAAACATCGAGATGATGAGTATTCTGACGTTTTACTTGATTCTGGATATCGACTGGCGCGCAAACTGGCTGAAGGTCCTTGCCGATTGGGACGATTCGAACTGGAAGCCGAGTTGGGAGTTGGTTCGTTTGGTTATGTCTTCCGAGCCAGGGATATGGAATTGGATCGGATCGTTGCCCTCAAAGTACAACGCGCTGGAATTTTCGCCGACGATGAAGAAATCGAACGCTTCTTTCGCGAAGCGCGCAGTGCAGCTCAGCTTAAGCATCCCGCTATTGTCGCAATCTACGATACAGGTCATACCGAAGAAGAGATCTGTTATCTAGTTACCGAGTACATTGAAGGTGAAACCCTGGAAAGTCGGTTACAGGCTGATGATATCAATCATGATCAAGCTGCCGAGTTGGTTGCTGAGATTGCAGATGCTCTGGCGTACGCGCACGAAAACGGTGTAATCCACAGGGATATGAAACCATCGAACATTCTGCTTGATGCTGAAGGTCATCCGCACATTGCGGACTTTGGTTTGGCTAAACGTGACACGGGTGACACCGTTGATACCATGACTTCCGAAGGCCGAGTGATGGGAACCCCTGCCTACATGTCTCCGGAACAAGCGCGGGGTGAATCGCATCAGGTTAACGTTCACAGCGACATTTACAGTCTCGGTGTGATCCTTTACGAAATGCTGACTGGTGAACGGCCTTTTCAGGGGAATCGACGGATGCTTTTGCTGCAAGTGCTCGAAGACGAACCGCGTTCTCCAAGACAACTGAACGACCGGATTCCCCATGATTTGGAAACAATCAGTCTGAAAGCGATGGCAAAAACCCCTGCGCGGAGGTATCAAAGTTCTCGCGAATTCGCTGACGATTTGCATCGTTTCCTTGCCAGGGAACCAATTCGCGCGCGCCCGGAAGGATCAGGAGAACGATTCTGGCGCTGGTGCCGTCGTTATCCTTTCGCGGTCAGTCTGTTTCTGGCAGTCGCATTAGGGTCGGGTGTCGGGATCATTTATCTATCGAGTTTATCTGAGTACTTTGTGAGGCAGACAGCGCTCGAAGGGGCGCGGATGGAAGCAGCCATGCTGGATGAGACCTGGCGGTTTTATAGTGAATTAATCGATGGTTTAGGTCGAAATAAAGTGAAGGTGGGAATTTCACAGCACTACACTCCCGAAGATGGAACGCTCCCTCTGCCGGCAACATTTGCCATCGACATGGGAGAACGGATCAGCCGCACAGATGAAAATCTCAGTGCCCGAATTTACAGCGCTTACCCATGGCCGAATAGAAAGGGTGGCGGTCCTCAAGACGACTTTGAACGGAAAGCATTAGACTGGCTGGAGAAAAACAGGAATGCTTCTGAGCAGCAATTTAAAGAGTATTATGAATTCCGTGAGATCGACGGGCATCGCTGGTTATTATTTGCCAAGCCGCGTTTGATGGAAAAAAGTTGTCTCAATTGTCATAACGACGTCAAAGGCAAAAGCCCCAAGAAAGACTGGAAGGTTGGTGAAGTTGGCGGCGTCTTCAAAATTGGACGTCGTCTGGACCGCGATATCGAAACCACGCGAACTGGCCTTCGCGGGGCGTTTGTGTTGATGGCCTGCATCGCTGTGGTACTGATGGTGATAGGTGTTTGTGTGATAGGTGCCAAATCCCGACGCAGCCGCTCGTTTAGGGTATAATACGAAACCTCATCAGAATTCCATAGTAAAGTAGAAGACGATATGACTCGATCCGACGACTCACAAAAAGTTAGTATGCGATCCGGTTCTGTCTCAACGTCTCGAAGTTTGCTGTGTGGGCTAAAAGAAAATGATTCGGCGGCCTGGGATCGTCTGGTCGAATTATATGCGCCTCTGGTATTTCACTGGTGTCGTCGACTTCATGTGCCGGAACAGGATATCGTTGATATTTTTCAGGACGTATTTCAGTCACTCGCCAAGAACATCAATAAGTTCCACAAGGACCGGCCCGGCGATACGTTTCGCGGTTGGATGAGGACGATTACGCGTAACAAGGCTTATGACCACTTCCGTAAAACCGGTCGCCAACCGGGAGCCATCGGCGGTACTGACGCAACGAAAAGACTGTCCCAATTTCCCGATGTCGAAATCGATGACGATCAAAGTGATGATGATAACAACGCCCACAACGAGTTGTTTCTGCGATCTCTAGAACTGATCCGCCAGGATTTTGCCAAACAAACCTGGGAAGCATTTTGGCAAGTAGTTGTCGAGGGGAAGACTCCTAAAGAAGTCGGCGAAGATTTATCAATGCGCCCCGGTACTGTCCGCGTCGCCAAATCGCGCGTGCTGCATCGCTTAAGACGGGAACTGGGAGATATTTTGGATTGAATCTGGCTGTGTGGCATCACCTTTTAGGTAAGTGATTTCGGTCATGGATCTCCTCGCTAGTAATAGGTGAGACTATCTTTCTCAGTTAGTATAGTGGCGTTTTCGATTTATATTTGACCTCTCAGGTTCTATTTGACCACGCAGAATTGTCCCCAGTATTTTTGTATTGCTTCAGCAGCAACGCGGCCGTCTACTCGAAGGTTATCCTGTGACATGTAACGTAGAAATAGACAGACGGCTGCCGACTGTTTCTGATCCAGCAGGTGAAAACGTTCCATATTAAATTTTTTCGATTCAGGATCATTTTCTTCATAGTTAAAAGTATAAATCGTCCAGTCAGCAGTGATGGAATCACTGGTCTGGAAGTATTTCAGAGCCCATATCATGTAAGCCGGGATATAATACCGCCAACTTTGCGGGTCATAGAAAGACAGTGCACCTCCACAGTTCTCTATCCATTCGCCCGGGATATCTTCCCACTGGTTTTCAGTATCCAGACTACGTGCTTTTTCAGCGTCTTCGTCTGATCCATCGTCATCATACACATCGGCTTCGTGCAGGGTGATTTCTCCACATGTGACTCCGTGAAATGCATCTACGATTTCTTCGATAATGGCGACTCTTTCCTCATCCGGAAAACGCCAGATCTCATCGTCTAATGTCCAGCCCCAAGTACCTCGATCATACTGTTCCGGGTTCTTCAGAAAGGCACGTGAGCGGTCCACCCAGTGTAGTACGTTTTTATTGGAACTTTTCTCTCCCTCAAGCAGTAAATCGTCTGTTTTGGCGCGTGAAATGGATGCCCCGTCTGTGTCAACACATGAGCCGACGAGTATATACAGGCAATCGACAAAGAAATCACACTGAGGGCAGTCTTCACTGGTCAGTGACAAGATCAGGTCCGCCTCCTCAGCGCTTGCTAGTTCCCAATTCCAATCTTCATCTGGCCATTCCGTATCTGTGGCTTTTCTTGACCAGGCTAGTATGCTCTCCAGATTAGAATCCATGTAGTGTTCATCTTCAGGATCCGTCATTGTTTTCTCAGCATTGATTGAATTATTGTAAGGTGTACTCGTCTTATTATGGATTGAATGTAGGAACTGTGCAATTTATTAAGTGTTTTCAAATCTGTTCACCCAGGAAGAGGGGTTCTTTTTCGTAGCCGGTCATGACCTGGTAGTAGTGTGATGCAGGTTGCAGGAGCATGTAGACGTGGGGTTGCTCGTGCTGGTCGTGGATGAGGATGGCTTTGATGCCTTCTCTGATTTGAAACCAGACACCGCGTTCCAGACCGAAGTTCGCTTGAATTTCTGCGGGTTCGGGGTGATACATCGACCAGGCGCCTGATTCGAGGGTGGCGAGATCACACCACTGGGCGAGTGGGGCATTGATGTTTCTCTGGCGATTGCCCCAGGGGAGGATGCGCAGTTCTCCCTGATAAAAGACGGGCAGCAACGGCCTTCGATGGCGCTGCATGAACAGGATTTCTTTTTCCGCTGTTTCCGAACGCTGGATGATGCGTTCTTCCAGTTGATGCTTTTGGATCAGTTTGGCAGGTACGTCCCGCCAGGCAATGGTAATTCCGGTACACATTAGAAACACATCTTTCCTGAAACGTCACAGATATCGTAGTTATGTGTCGCGTCATGATAAATTTCATGCAGCGGCAGTGTCTCGGCACTGCGGATTGCAAACCGGCCCAGTTTTTGATTGATATTGCGTTTGAGTTGGTCGAGGGGGCTTTGTGCCTCTTCGAAAAATAGCGATCTTTGTATTTTGTCTCGCCACGTCAGGTTTTCGGCGATGATGTGCATGTGGCTGACCGGGTGAGTTGTGGGTGCTGCATCGAGCATGGGAATAACAGCATCGTAGATCATGCGAAATGAGGCAGAGGGCACCATGAGCGGAGTGCGACCCAGCCAGAGTGCGGTTTTGTTTGCGTCGATCTGTAAGCTGATGTGTCTGGCGTAGACGCGATGATGGTCGAGGGCTTCGATGAGTCGTTCGATATTTCTGACGGCCCAGGCGCGAATGCGAGTGGGGTCTGTTGTCTTGCCGCCACAGGACCCGCCGCGCGCAATGGCCTTATGAGGGGGACGGGTTGTCTGAATCGGATTGACGGCGTCTCCCTGCAGTTCCCACCAGAGGGCTTCGCCTTTGATGGTGAGCAGATTACGAATCATCAACCGATCTGCTTTGCGAAAATCCCAGCAGGTGTGGATATTTCTGTCGTGTAGTTTTCTGGCACTCTTGCTGCCGACTCCACACAGTTCGCCGACCGGCTGTGAACGTAGAAAGGGTTCGCACTCTTTTTCAATCACGCGCACGCCGAACGGTTTGGAAGCATCGCTGCCGAGCTTGGCAAGTGTGCGTGAAGGGGCGATACCGATGGAGACGGGAACGCCGACCTGTTCCTGGACCAGCGTCTGCAGCGCGCGGGTGGCTTCATATAAGGGGAGTTGAAAGTAGCGTTGGAGTTCGGAGGCATCGAAGAACATTTCATCGATGCTGTAGTATTCGACCTGTGGACTGACGGTTTTGAGCAGGTCCAGGAGCTGTCTGGAAATCACTTCATACCAGTGAAAATCCCGCTTCACAAAGACGGCATGCGGGCAGAGTTTTTTTGCTTCCCAGATCGGATGTCCGGTTTTCACGCCATAGGATTTGAGCTCGTAGCTCTTGGCGATCACGCAGGCGCCCTGGTTTCCCAGTACGCCACACGGAACCCCGCGCAAGCTGTAAGATCTTATTCTTTCGCAGCTTACATAGAAGCAATCTGAGTCGATATGTCCGATGAATCTAGTGCCCATGCGGGCAGAGTATCATGATTTTTGTATGATACCAGTGAACAGTATTTGGTTTTTGAGGAGACTGTGAGGCGGCGAGTCCTGGTGGTTGCGTCTGTGAATGTGGGGGCTATTTCGCTTAACTTTTGTCTGTTTGAAACGAGTCTGCGGAGGCCCGATCCCAGGACCTTTTGTAAACCGGGTAAGGGCAATCGTCGAGGAGATCGCCGGGTTTGAGGAAATCAAAGGCTTCATAATAAGAGAGCACTTCGGTACGTTTGGATCTCAAGTAGATATGCCAGGGACGTAATTGATCGGGGTGATCCAGTCCAGCTGCTGCAATCACTTCTGTGAGCGCGTTCATCGTATTATGGTGAAAATTAAAAGTACGTTCGCTTTTGTCTTCCACATTCAGTGCCTGCTGGCGTCGTGGATCCTGGGTTGCAACACCGACGGGACACTTATTGGTATGACATTCCTGTGCTTGAATACAGCCGACCGCCATCATGAATCCGCGTGCGGCATTGCACCAGTCCGCGCCGATGGCCAGAGTTCGGGCCAGCGTAAATGCCGAACTGACTTTTCCTGCAGCAGCAACTTTGATTTTGTCTCTTAAATTACAGCCGACCAGTGCATTATGCACAAAGATCAGTCCCGTCTTCAAGGGCATTCCCATATTGTCAGAAAACTCCAGAGGGGCGGCTCCGGTACCTCCCTCGCCTCCATCGACGGTAATGAAATCGGGCAGAATTCCTGTCTGTAACATGGCTTTACAAATGCTGAGAAATTCACTGGGATGTCCGAGGCACAGTTTGAAGCCGACCGGTTTGCCTCCTGATAACTCACGCAGTTGTGCGATGAATTCACATAAGCCAATGGGGGTATCAAAGGTTGTATGGCCGGGGGGGGAAACACAGTCTTCACCCATCAGGATTTTTCTGGTAGCTGCGATTTCTGCCGTTATTTTGGAAGCCGGCAAGACACCTCCATGACCGGGTTTGGCCCCTTGTGAAATTTTGATTTCGATCATTTTGATGGCGGGAAGGGTAGCCTGTTCCTTAAATAGATCGGGGTTGAAAGTTCCGTCATTATTTCGGCAGCCAAAATATCCCGTACCAATTTGCCAGACGAGATCGCCACCATTTTTCAGGTGATAAGGGCTGACGCCACCTTCACCGGTGCAATGGTAGAAGTTTCCTTTCTTTGCTCCGGCGTTCAGAGAGAGGAGTGCATTCGGGCTGAGTGCTCCAAAGCTCATGGCAGAGATGTTGAAGACAGAACAGGAGTAGGGTTGTTTGCACTCGGGGCCACCGACTGTTACACGGAACAGATCTTTCGATTTGGGTCGGGGTGCCAGTGAATGATTGAGCCATTCATATTCTTCACCATAAACATCCAGTTCGGTACCGAAAGGTTTCAGGCCATCAATATTTTTCGCGCGTTCATAAATCAGCGAGCGTGCATCATTATTGAAAGGACGACCATCTATGTTGCTTTCCACAAAATATTGACGGATCTCCGGTCTGATGGATTCAAAAAAGAAACGGAGGTGGGCCATGATCGGGTAGTTGCGGGTGATGCTATGGCGTGTCTGTAGTAAATCCCAACTACCCAGCAGCGCCAAGGGGATGGAAGCCAGCAGCGGCCAATAAAAATGATGGCTTACCGTGACACCCAGAATGAGACATACCAGAGTGAGAACGATTGTGAGAATGTAAACCAGATATCGCATAGAGTTCACCAATTAAGGACAGTGAGAAAAAGTGATAATAAAAAGATTAAAAGACGAACAGTTCAGGCGACTTACTGAGTTGGGTTTTTAGGAACGTCCTCATCTGGAGTGACACCGCGTGTTAAAAGAAAATCAACAATCAGGTTTAGTTCAACAGATGACATGGAACTGGCAAACGCAGGCATATTGTGACCGCCATTATTTATGCGGATGATGATATCATCTCGTGTTAGCAGTTTTCCTATTTCGGTCAGTTCGGGTCCACGATGACCACCATAACCACCAATATCGTGGCAGTAGAGGCAGCCTTTGATATGCATCAGTTTGGCGCCTTCTGCCAGTGGTCCATGGTCGGTGCCTACAATTGAGGCCGGTAATTGTTTCACGCCGAAGTCAGGCGACCAGGGTTTTTTGTATCCATAGATCGTCAGCACGATGAAGGCCATCGAGACAAAGATCACTGTGCCACCTGCCCAGGGGCGTTTTGAGGGAGCACGGTGTCCTTTATTTGAAATGAGAGGCAGGAAGAATAATACAATGAAGCCGATCGTGGGTACTCCCAGGATCACCCAGGTTTCCAATTGGGGAGGCAGCATTGAGAGTACTGCGAAGTACCACAGGAAGTACCAGTCCGGCAGGGGATTTGCATTGATGCTGCTGGGGTTGGGCGGGGGATCCAGCGCAGGAGGCCCCAGGAAAATGGAGCAGGCCATGATCACGCCGACGATGAGAGTTGAAAAGAGAACATCGCGCCACATGGCGACAGGCCAGAAGGGCACGCCTGTTTTTTTAATTCGTTTTTCGTATGCTTCTTTATACGTATCCGGATCGACGGGTTCTTTGACGTCGGGCATTTCGGAAATACCATGTCGGAAAATTAATAACATGTGTAAGCCGATACCCGCAAAAATCAGCGCAGGCATGATGAAAACGTGCATGGCGAAGAAGCGAGTGATTGTGGAACCGCCGACGGTTTCACCGCCCAGAATGAAATGTGCGAGCGTCGGCCCGATAATAGGAGTTCTGCCTGCCATTTCCGCAGCGACGGTGACGGACCAGACGCCATTGGCATCCCATCGCAATAATTGACCGGTAAATGCCATGCCGAGCACGACGAACAAGAGCACGACGCCACTCATCCAGTTCATTTCACGTGGATATTTATAGGTAGCATGCATAAAGACCTGCACCATATGGATGACGGCCAGCATGACCATGGCTGAGGCGCCGTAGTAATGCATGCCGCGCACGAGGCTTCCCAGTGGTGCAATGTCGGTAATGTATTTTAGACTCTGGTAAGTGTCTTCTCCGCCAGGAACGTATGACATGGCGAGGCTGATTCCAGTGACAACCTGTACGATGAACGCGCAAAGCGTCGCGCTTCCGAAGATATACCACCAGCGTGCATTGCTGGGTACAAGGTGTACCATGAGAGGAACAATATAATCGGTAAAACCGATTCGATTGTCGATCCAGTTCCAGGTACGAGTTATGAAGTTATTACTCATTCAGCCGGATACTCGCTATTTCTCAAAAGTAGTTTCATGTTAGCGTCGTTAATGTCAGCGGAGTTGGTATTGTTTGTATTTCGACCATGCCTTTATTTATACGCACACTGAGTCTCTCCAGAGGCTCGGGAGGCGGTCCTGCTGCTACAGTTCCATCTTCATAATAAACACCGCCATGACAGGGGCACATAAACAGCTTTGGATCATCGACCCACCTGACAGGACAACCCAGGTGTCGGCAATTGATTGAAAATGCGATAAACTCTGTTTCACTCGCGCGGCGAATCCAGGCACCCGCTTTTGCAGTAACACCCGCCCAGGCGACGGGAGAGGGATCTTCATATTGGACCAGCACGAAGCCGTCGACCTTGAAATCTTCAAGCTTGCCGACCGATCTCCATTTTGCTTTCGGTTTTTTGAAAACGGGTGCGAGTACAAATCCGATTGCGGGCAGGGTAATCACGAAGCCTATTACCGCGGACAATCCAATTGAAAGTCGGGTTAGAAATGTTCTGCGCGGCTGTTGGCAACATGGTTTTTCAGATTGGTCGTTTTGATTGTTCAATGTGTTTCACTCCATGAACTACGAATCTCGTTCATCCAGGACCAGAGTGCGCCGACGATCACTGCTACTCCAATCAGGGACATGCTCCAATGTGTCAGGATTCCCCAAAGCATGAATGTAATACCCATCGCGAGTGCAGCTGGTGAATACGTGGGTTCTAATTCTTGCTCAATTTCCTGTTCTGTATTTTCTGGCTCAGGAGATTCTTGTGTGTCCGCATGATTCATGAGCGTGCCTCCCTGAGAGCGTTTGTTGCTCCCGTTGATTGCGGTGTTAGTTGCCCCATATCCGAATACCATCGCCTGAGTACGACCATGATTGCACAGACATAAAGTGAGCAAGGGGGGACCCACATTAAAAGCCCGCCTAATCTTTGATCGAGGGCGGGAGTCATTCCCTGATCATACAGCAGATGCATAATTCCCAGTCGATCAACGGGGTTGGCAAATGCGGGACAGATGGAAATGACTGTAAATGTAATATAGATTCCGAGCAAAGTGCATCCCAGGCAGGCTGAGAAGAGGTAAATCATTGCGAGAGGCGAAGGAAGATGAAAGCGTTTCACTGGCGAAAAGATAGGCCACCAAAAGACGAGACCTGCCAGTAAAAAAGTAGCATCGCGAAAGATTCCTAAGCTATAACTTTCCGTAGACGCATTGCAAAATGAGGGGATATGCCAAAACCACATGACTCCCAGTCCACTCAGCCAGCCTAAGAAAGGAACGGCCAAAACATGTCCCATTCGATTCATGAAGGGATGGCTAAAGATGGCTTCTGTTGCCGACTTTGAAAGACTCAATAATAAAAAGAGCGGGACGATGAGTAACAGTAACAGGTGCTGAATGACGTGTGCGCTAAACAGGTAACCATCAGACAAAACGCCGATTGGAGAAACGTATGCCATTGCCAGTGCGAACATGGCGACCACGAAATAGAGACCACGCCTGCTCAATGCGCCCCGTTGAACGATAAAGAAAATCAGGGTCAGTGACAGAACCAGTAACCAGACTGGAGAAGCCCATTTCCATAATTCGCTTGTCAGATCGAAATACGAACTCATTGCAGAAGTCCCAGATAAATAATTCCAAAAACAGCAAGCCAGACAATATCAACGAAATGCCAGTAGATGCCAACTGCGCCGAACACGTGTGATTTTTTGGAAGTCAGATTTCCTTTCACTCCCATAATCAGCATGATGAGCAACGCGATGACGCCTGCAGTGACGTGAATTCCGTGGAATCCGGTGATTGTAAAAAATGTTGCTGAAAACAAATCGGTGTTGATTGTCACGTTATCTGACAACAAACCGGCATATTCCCAAACCTGTCCTGCCAGGAATATTGTTCCGAACAGGATTGTGATACCCAGATAGAAAATAAACATAGACCGCTTGCCGGCTTGCAAAAACCGTTCTGCAAGCCAGAACGTTACGCTGCTGGATATGAGAAACAGACTGAAGATACCAGTTCGTTCAGCGTCCAGAACGGAAGAGGTCACCTCGCCACCACGATGGCGTGTATTAAATACGACGAACGCGATCAGTAATAATAGAAAGAAGACTGCTTCAGAAGCAATAAATGCCCATGCGGCAAGTTTGGGTAAATTGAATCGTTTGCCATTGTCGGGAGGTGTCTGTGCCGTTTTCCAGTCTGCGAATTCGGGATGGTTTTTATCCCAAACAGGACGACGGCTTTTGATTTCAGGAAGTGTATTAAAGTTTTCAGGAGGTGGCGGAGAAGTCGTCGCCCATTCCAGTGTGAATGCATCCCATGGATTATCGCCGGCAATTTTTCCTTTGCGTAAACTGATCCAGATATTCCAAAGGAATACCAGTGTGCCCAGAGCCATGAAAATTGCACCGATCGACGCCACTCCATTTAAGAGTGCCCAGCCGGGGTTGTCTGCGTAGGTATAGACTCTTCGGGGCATGCCCATCAATCCCAGAAAGTGCTGCACCATAAACGTCATGTTAAAGCCGAGGACCCACAGCCAGAATTGGAAGATTCCCCAACGTTCGCTGAGCATGCGACCGGTCATTTTAGGAAACCAGTAATAGGCGGCCGCAAACAGCGAGAACACGAGCCCGCCAATCAATACATAATGAAAATGAGCGACCACGAAATAGGTGTCAGTCA
This sequence comes from Planctomycetota bacterium, assembly GCA_022600195.1. GTDB lineage: Bacteria > Planctomycetota > Planctomycetia > Planctomycetales > Planctomycetaceae > Gimesia. Next base: position 80,843 of record JAHZKX010000071.1, on the reverse strand, counting down.
ACTGCCAGTCGATGGGGACGGCTGCGAACATAATTCCCGTTAAGCCGCCGATGACAAATTGTAAAAGAAACCCTACTGCAAAGTGCAAAGCGGTATTGAATCGGAGTTCACCGCCCCAGAGTGTGGCGGTCCAGTTAAAGACTTTGATGCCTGTGGGAATCGCGATTAACAGTGAACCGACGGCAAAAAAGATATCGGCATACATACCCAGGCCAACGGCAAACATATGATGTGCCCAGACACCATAGCCTAGCAGTACAATGGCAACCGAAGAGCCTGCCACGAATGTGTAACCATAGATTGGTTTGCGTGAGAACACGGGGATGATTTCGGAGATCATCCCAAAGCCGGGAAGGATCAAGATATAAACTTCAGGGTGTCCGAAGATCCAGAAGTAGTGTTGCCAGAGAACGGCAGATCCGCCGCGCGTAGGGTCAAAAAAAGCGGACCCCAGCCAGCGGTCGAGTAAGAGCATTGACAGTGCTGAGTTCAATGCCGGTAATGCCAGGATGATCAGAATGACCTGCATCAGCATCATCCAGACAAAGAGTGGAACCCGCTGCAAACTCATACCTGGTGCGCGCATGCAGATGATCGTGGCAAAAATATTAATCGCTCCGGAGACGGAACCAATCCCCATAATCAGTAAGCCAATAATCCAATAGTCGACACCCTGCAATGAACTATAGGCTTTGGTGGAAAGCGGCACATAACTGAACCAGCCTGCATTCGGGGCAGATCCTGTCAAGAAACTGTAATGCAACAACAGCGCCCCAAAAAATAACATCCAGAATCCGAAGGCGTTCAGGCGGGGAAATGCCACATCACGGGCGCCGATCATCAACGGCACAAAATAATTGGCAAAGCCGGTCAACACTGGCATACCTACCAGAAAGACCATCGTTGTACCATGCATGGTAAATAACTGGTTGAACATTTCTGGTGATAGAAACGTATTATTGGGATACGCCAGTTGGATACGCATCAGTAACGCTTCAAAACCGCCGATTGCCAGATAAAAGACGGCGGTCAGAATATACATAATGCCGATACGTTTATGATCGAGCGTACTCACCCAATCGAGCATCACGGTCGAAGTGACCGGAGTATCGAGGCTGGTAAGTTCTGATTGGTTGATCGAGCCTGTCGTCACTTGAGTGTCTCCAGGTAAGCTACAAGTTGTTTGAGATGCTCATCATTCAACTTAAAGTTTGGCATTTTACATCCTGGTTTGAGTGCTTGTGGATCTTTAAGCCACACAGCCAGGTTTTCTGGTGAATTTTCGATGACACCTGCCCCGATTTCCTTACGGCGGGCAAAATGTGTCAAATCAGGACCTATCCTGGCTTTCGCTGTTGTCCCTGCCACTGTATGGCATTGTTGGCAAGTGGCCTGCATGAAGAACTGTTTGCCGGCAGCTTCCAGAGGAGTAAGTAGTTTTGGTTGGCTGGTATCTTTTTTCTCACTCGCGATCCATTGCTCATATTCAGGTTGGGATACCGCATAAACTTTGAAGTTCATCCAGGCATGCTGCGCCCCGCAATATTCCGAACAGCGTCCTTGATACGAGCCTGGTTTGCTGGCTTCGAGCCAAATATAGTTCTCGCGTCCGGGAATGGCATCGATTTTTTGGCCGAGTTGTGCGACCCAGAAGCTATGAATGACATCCGCTGAAGAAATCTGTACCCGAAGTTTTTTGCCAACGGGTATATAAATTTCGTTTGCTGAGATCACACCAGAGTCGGGGTATTCGACTTCCCACCACCATTGGTGACCAGTCACAATCAGGTCGATCTCACTGTGATTTGTATTCCCATCGTGGGTATCAGGTGGGTAGGCATTGAGCGTGATGACCAGATGGGCGCTAATTGCGACCAGCCAGATTACAATAATGACAGGCCCCACCATCCAGGCAATTTCTGCTTTTTCGCTACCAAAATCTTGTTCGGGTAGTGTGTGTTTGCGTCGTCCTCGATAAATGGCGACCAGAATTAATCCTGACACAATCGTAAAGATGATGGCGCTGATTACGAGAACCTGCATGAATAGATTGTTGATAGACTCTGCCTGTGGAGACGCAGGGTCAAGAACAGGAATGACAGAGTTCATAATCAATGCCTGGAATTTGTTATTCAATGGAATCTGCAGTTTGAGTTGAGAGAACAACTGGAATCATGTGGCTACACGGTATAGTGTGATTAATGAAGGTGAATTGATCAATTTCTATAGAGAAAAAAATTAGAGATGAATGCAAAACTAATTTTTGCAGATCCCAGATGGACTATATTACCCAAGTGAATCTAAAAGTGGTACGCTTTTCTTCAAGATTACGGATCTGTTTCAACGAATCGCGAAACTGTTTGAGTATGCCAGCAGATCCCAGTAATGATCGAATCTAAGCGAATCAAAGATTTCATGAAAAAATATCGCGAAATCAATCGATACTGATGCACTCCATTATTTAATGTGAACCGCTCTGTATTCCCGTGAATATTCCTACTTCAAGGTTTTTCCAAAAAATGTATCTGCGGCTTTGATCATCTCATCAAACCAGATTTGTTTGTTAAGAAACGGATGCGGTGCGTCCTTGATTACAGTGAGGCCGGACTGGATGCCCAGCTCTTCCATTCGTTGTCGAAATTCATCTGCGTGCGTGCTGGGATCGTCCTTTTCGCCTGTAATCAACCAGCAGGGTGGATCGTTTTTATCGAGGTGATGCAGGGGCGACGCGAGGCGATACGTGTCTGGTCTGTCATCCTGCGAACCGCCGAGAAACTGTCTCCAGATCTGTCCTCGATTTTTAACCTTGGAAATATTCCGCGTACGTGTGGATAGCAGATCTGTCTGTGCACCCATCGGCACGGCGGCCTGAATGGCACTGCTGAATTCTGCGTTTCCCCCATCTCCTTCCAGTTCCTTTGCTCCGGCTGACGTCGCGAGCAACGCCGTTAAGTGTCCGCCAGCGGAAAGCCCGATGGCACCGATGTTTTCTGTGTCGATGCCGTATGCTTTTGCGTTCGCCCGCAGGAATCGTACTGCGGCCTTGCAATCATGGATCGCAGCCGGAAACGGCGCTTCACCACTCAGGCGGTACGAAATTGTTGCTGCGACGTATCCGCGCGCCGCAATCGCCTGAGCGACTTTTTCGTGATTGACCCGATTTCCGTTTGCCCAACCTCCGCCATGAATGCAGACAACTGCGGGTAATTCTCCCCAGACCCCCTTTGGTCGATAGATATCCATCTCCAGCGTGCGATCACCATAGCGCGCGTAGGTTACACCATGTTTCGCATTCAGGCTCTCCCGCGTCGCTTGTGGGATTTCGGTTCGGCCGTCGGCGCGATGAGACGTTGAAACTTCTCCAGCGGGACGCGCGTCGAGTCGCATTTCCTCCTGGAATAGAACTGCCATGCCGCGCAGTTTGCGGATAATCTCGCGATTGCGCACGAGCCTGGATTCTCCCGGGTCTTTCGCCAGGTCATACAGCTCCAGGCTCGGATTGAGATAGAGTTTCCAGTTGCGCCAGCGGACGGCGGCCAGCGCGCCCTGGCTGCCGTGATAGAAGAAGGCGTTATTGTATTCATTGCGATGGATCAAGGATGCCCATTCGCCATCCGGCTTCCAGCGACGTTGAAGGGGGACTGATGCATTCAGTGATTTTTTCATTCCCGGGTGTGGCACAATTTTCGTTTTGCCCTTCAATAAAGGGCTGATATCGCGCCCGTCAATGACACGGTCTTTTGGGATCTTAATTCCAGCGAACGTAGCGAGAGTCGGATACCAGTCCATTGCTCGGACGACCGCCGCCGATTCTGCTCCTTTCTGCAATCCCCGTTTCGGCCCCCAGGCGATTGCCGGTACGCGAATGCCGCCTTCGTACGTTGAAAGTTTGCGTCCACGAATTTTCTGTTGCGGGGTGCGTCCGGGACCCCGGCCATTGTCTGAGGCGTAGATGACGATTGTGTTGTCATCGATTTTTAGCTGTTTTAGCGTGTCAAAGATGCGACCGACGTTATGATCCAGTTCCTGGATGGCGTCGCCGTATTCGCCCCAATTTGAGCTGCCTTTGAATTCTTGACTCACGCCAAGCGGATTGTGGAGCATTGTGTGCGGGAGGTAGAGGAAGAACGGACCTGCTTTGTTCTTCTCGATGAATTGAATTGCCTCGTCCGTATAGAGCTTTGTCAATTCTGCGGGATCGGCGGGTCGTTTGACGACATCGCCATTCCGGATCAGGGGTACGCCTCCCTTGTCTTCAAAAAAAACGACCTCAACCGGATCAAGATTGTGCAGCAGGCCGAAATAGTGATCGAATCCTTGATTGCGGGGAAGGAATGGCTTGTGAAATCCGAGATGCCATTTGCCGATACAGGCGGTGGCGTATCCGTTGTTTTTGAGTAACTCGGCAATTGTCAATTCGTCAGGATGAATGCCCGATCGCGAGTCGGCGCGATGTACCCAGGTTTCGTTACCTACTCTGCGCGGGTAGCAGCCGGTTAACAAGCCCGCGCGTGATGGACTGCAAATTGGTGCGGCTGCATAGTAGTCCGTAAAACGGGTCCCCGCCTTTGCCATCGCATCGATCCTTGGTGTTTTGATTTCGGTGGCGCCATAACATCCTAGATCGTAGTACCCCTGATCATCGACGAAGATGAACACAATATTCGGTGGTTGATCCGCAGCCGCTTGGAGCGATGTAGAGCTATAAGAAAAGAGCAAGGCTGCCAGAAAGACTGAGGCAATACCGATCAGCAGATCAGTAGTCCGCTTGAACATGGCAGTCTCCTTTAACAGGGATATTCTGATTGGGTAGAGCCCGAAATTTCTCCAAACCTTTTCACGACCCATCGTAACACCACGCCCTTTGAGTGTCGAACGCGTGGTGATTATTTCACTATGCGAGCGGCTTGTGCTGGAAGAGATTTAATTAAATGCCGAAGCAATGATATTTGATAATTGAACGAGGCGCCAGGGTGCCTTGGAACGAATTGCCGTTGTCAGGATCACAGCGAAGCCATCACGGCGGCGGTCCATCCAGACCATAGTGCCTGTCGAGCCTGTATGTCCAAAGACACTTCGGTCGAGTAAGTTGCCCCAGCTACCACTCTGGCCGGGATGATTCATTCGCCAACCCAATCCCCAGGGTTGAGAACGTCGGATGGGTTCGGGCAGGTTGGGATAATCATTGAGTCGATTCGTAGTTGCCATTTCCATCATCGACCTTGAAAGCAGACGTACGTCATTTTGTTCGCCGTAGTTAAGCATGCACTGGCAGATGACAGCCATGTCTTCGGGGGAACTAAACATGGCTCCCCAGGGAACTCCGAGGTCTTGCCAGTAAGGACTGTTCCATCCGAAATTGGAATCGATCTGATATTCTGGTGTTTCGACGCGCACCAGACGTTCTCGTGGGAACTCTCCGCGACCTAACCAGGTACTTTGTAATCCGAGCGGTTTGAGGATTTCGTCTCTGACATGCTGGGCGATGTTTTTTTTCGTGATGCGTTGTATGATTTCTGCAACAACGAGGGTTCCCATGCTCTGGTAGCTGAGCCCCGTTCCCGCCGGTTGAAAGAGGGGGACTGTATCGTAGATGGCTCCCTGAATGAATTTATTTAAGGGAGCCAGTGATTGGCGCAGGGCCACATTGTTTTCCAGCATATCCGGCATACCAGAAGTATGTGTGAAAAGGTGATGTACCAGAATTGATTCTTTATGGTGGGCGGCAAAGTCGGGGATGTAATGTGTGACCGGGTTACTTAAAACCAGTTCTCCCCGTTCAACCAGCTTTAAGGCGCTCATATAAACGATGGGTTTGGTAATGGACGCCAGGAGAAACATGCCGTCCCTTCGAATCGTTTCTGCATTTTTTTCGGGTCCCTGTTTTCCGAAGAACTGCGGCTCGACAATTTTTCCATGCCGACCAACGACGATGGCAGCACCGGGAACGGTGCCGGCGTCTGTCCACTCTTTCAATAAATTTCCCGCCAGTTGCAGACGTGTTCCGTCAAGGTTGATCTCTTGTGGTTTGACGATGGGCAGCGAAGTCATCTGAGAGTTCCTCAAAAAACAGGGTCTGTGTTGACTCAAGTGAACTCATTCACCATGATCGATATGCTGGAGCCCGTCAAGCGAATCCATGTATGATAAGATCGCTCCGAGCCAAAAATAAAACACTGCGGTTGTCCATTTTTTCATGAGAGCCTCCTGTGTGGGCCCTTGATGACAATTTCACTACATAAGGTCGATTCATAATGAAGAAATCCATTGTTATTTTCAGTCTGTTTTGTGTGGGACTTTGGAACGCAGTTTTGCACGCTGCGGAATTACCGGCCCAGAATGGAAGTGTTTCGATTGAAACTCAGGAATGGCCGTTTCAACCGGGACCACGTTCCGTGAAAGTCTATATTTACTATCCGGGCAACAAACTGGAAAATGTGAACGCTGAGACGGGTTTGATGCTGAACTTGCATAATTGGGGTGGTACGAACAACTCGGGAGCTGGAAACCCGGGGGTGCTTACGAAAGAATTGAATGTGATTGCGATCTCGGTGGATTATCTCCAGAGTGGTTCGTGGCGAGATCAAAAAGGGGCTCCCTATGATTATGGATATTTACAGGCCATTGATGCGCTGCGTTCGTTATCGTTTGTGTATCACGCATTGATCGAGAAAAAAATCGCATTCAATCCTCGGCGGATCTATGCCAGCGGAGGCTCTGGCGGAGGGAATGTGACATTGATGTGCAATAAGCTTGCGCCTCATACATTTACTTGTGTGATTGATATCTGCGGCATGCCTCGTCTTACGGATGATATTGCTTTCAATTTACCGGGAGGGAGTAGTCTAAATGCACGTTACAGTCGGGACAAAAATTCTGCCGACTATCTGGCACCTGGGGCGCAGGAGATACGATTCATAGGAAATCCTGCTCACTTAAAGCTCATGAAAGAGAGAGGACATGCAGCAAAGATTATTATCATTCATGGAACGGGGGACACGACCTGTCCCTACGAAGATGCGCGGGAGATGTATGAAAATATGAAAGGCGCTGGATTGGATGTGGATGCCAAATTTGTGACGAAGGCAGATCTTGATAATGTGATCTTTCGATCCATTGGTCATGGCTTAGGTGATCGGACAAAAATGATGGTCAAATTTGGTAGTGATTACATGCTGCCAGGACGAGAAAAATATCGTCTGCGAAAGTCCCCGACTGATTTTGTTCTTAAACAGGATGTGATTTATCCCACTTCAGATGGACGTTATGTTGTCTCGTATGCTTCTGGTATGCCGACTGTTCGCTTTGAAGCGAAGTGAATGGGATCTGCTTCAAAGCGTTGTTGTTCAAGCAGAGCTTCCCGGTTTAAAGTCGATTAAATTCTTAGGGGGAAGGGCAACACGTAAGGCATTGAGTACCGCCAGTACGTCAATGACTTCCTGAGTGAGTGCCCCGGCAACAGGGGGCAAGTACCCGGCTGATGCGAGCAACATACCCAGCATGCTCAAGCCCATGCCTCCCCATGCACTTTGCAGTGCGATGTTTCTCATGCGACGGCTGATGTGCAGAAATTCGTCGATTTTCTGGAGAGAACTATCCATGATAATCACGTCCGCGGCTTCGGTCGTCACATCGCTATTTTGACCGAAGGCGACGCCGATGGTTGCTGCGACCAGGGCGGGTGCGTCGTTGATTCCATCGCCGACAAAAATGGTGTTGGCGCGGGTGGTTTCGTCGTTGACGATCTCCAGTTTTTGTTCCGGGCTCTGGCTGAAAAAGACGTTTTCGATTCCTACCTGGTCAGCCAGGTAACGCACTTCCGATTCCCGATCACCGGAGACAAGCATTGTACGATGAATATGATGTCGTGGAGAGAGATGATCGATAAAGGATTGGCCATCGGTGCGCGGCGTATCGCGAAAACGATAGATACCGGCATATTGATCGTCTATCAGAATGGCGCATTCCAGGCCACCTGCCTGGGACGGTAATTGATCTTTGAGTTCGGGTTGTTGTTTGAGTAGTTTCTTGCGACTTGTGATCTGAATCGAATGTCCGTTTACGATTCCCTGGAGTCCCTGGCCGGGGGGTTCGCTGATTTCCGTCGCTTCCTGGATGGCCGTTTTGTTTTGCTGCATGGCATTCGAGATGGCTTGTGCCAATGGGTGTTTGGAAAATCGTTCAATGCTGCCTACGAGAGAGAGGACTTCGTCTGGTTTGAATCCGGTAGCACAAATCTGCTCGGTCAGATGTGGTTCTCCATAAGTTAGTGTTCCCGTTTTATCGAAGATGATCGTGCGACAGGTGTCAGCGGTTTCGAGTGCTGTGGGGTCGCGGATAATGATGGCTCTGCGGGCAGCCAGCGAGATGGAACCAATAATGGCTACCGGAATGGCAATCAGAAGCGGGCAGGGCGTGGCGACGACTAGTACAGCCAGGAATCTTACGGGATCTCCGGAAACGATCCAGGCGCCCAGCCCGATGAGAACCGCGAGAGGAGTATACCAGGCACCCAGTTTGTCCGCCATGCGTCTCATGCGTGGTCGATGTTCTTCCGAAGTTTGCATGACCTCCATGATTTTGGCATAGCGTGAATCCACGGCGAGTTTTTCTGCGCGGACTGTCAGTGCGGATTCACCGTTAATGGCACCCGAAAGTACCTGAGATCCCGGCGTCTTGGACATCAGATAGGGCTCACCGGTAAGATAGGATTCGTCCATCACGCCGTGACCTTCGACCACAATTCCATCAATGGGACAGATTTCATGTGGAAAAATCACTAACGTGTCGTCGATGGCAATTTGATCTAAGGGGACATCATCCATTTGCGAGTCAATTTTGCGATGTGCGATGGAAGGCATCCGTTTACTCAACGCCTGGAGTACTGACGACGCACTGCGAACGGCGTACGCTTCCAAGGCTTCCCCTCCGGAAAGCATCAGAACCACCAGAGATCCCGCCAGATATTCATCGAGTAAAACAGAGACAACGATGGAGATGCCGGCCAGTAGATCAGAGCCAAATTCTCGTTGTACCATTTTGACCAGCAGCCCCCAGACCAGAGGGGTTCCCCCGAGAGCCAATACTGCCCAGAGTGGAATGTTTTGCGCGAAGTCTGAGCTGACGATTCCAAAACGCAGGATCAGATGAGCGGCGATCATGATGATCGTAAACAGGGCGATCAATGTTTCGAGCGATTTCCAGACAGGGGAACCCGTTCTTGATGGATTGGAATCCGACACGCTAAATCCCTTTCTCAAGTAACGGTTGCAGGGCTGGTCTGCAATAATACCATTTCATGATATTTGCCTCCTGTTTCCATCAGTGCATCATGAGTACCTACCTCAATAATGCGACCGGCTTCGAACACAACGATGCGATTGGCGTGCGTAATGGTACTTAATCGATGCGCGATGACAAAACAGGTGCGGTCCTGCATCAAAGTTGTCAGGCTGTCTTGAATGAGCCGTTCACTTTCGGTATCAAGATTACTGGTTGCTTCATCCAGGATTAAAATACGTGGATCAGCCAGAATCGCGCGGGCAATAGCCAGGCGTTGTCTTTGTCCGCCGCTCAATTTGACGCCCCGTTCGCCAATTACAGTCTGATATCCGTCAGGAAACAGTTTGATAAATTCATCGGCATTGGCAATTTCTGCAGCTCGATGAATTTGTTCCAATGTGGCTCTACGGTCTCCGTAGCCGATGTTTTCAGCCACGGAACCATCAAACAGAAAGACGTCCTGTTCGACGACGCCGATATGATGACGGTAACTTTCTACGTCGAATTCTTTCAATTCGCGGCCATCCAGCAGTAATCGTCCCTCTGTTGGATCATAGAAGCGTGCCACCAGATTGCAGAACGTTGTCTTACCTGCACCACTGGGACCGACCAGAGCAATCGTTTCACCGGATTCGACTTCGAGGGAGATTTCCTCCAGCGCATATTGTTGTGTGTTTGGGTATTGGAAACTCACATTCTCAAATGTAATACGACCTTTGATCTCCGCCTGGCTGATGGATTTTGCTGTGGATGATACCATCTCGCGTTCTTCTTCCAATAAATCCAAAACGCGGTCAAACCCGGACAGGCTATTTTGGAACTGTGCCGCACTTTGCGCGAGAATGGCCAACGGGCCGAGCAGCATTAGTAGATAGGCCAGAAACATGACCAGATCACCTAAAGTCAATTCACTTTGCAGCACTTGCCATCCGCCGTAGAGTAGCAGGCAGGCAGAAGCGACCGGGATCACGGTTTCCCAGACAATTTCAATCAGTCGAGACCACCACCAGGCATACAATTCCTGTCGTCCCATGAGGTGATTGCCGCGCAAGACGCGGCTGGTTTCAGAACGCTGTCTGCCAAACGCACGGACGACTCGCATGCCTCCGAACGATTCCGTTGCCAGGGCATCAACATCTGCGCGCTGAGCACGAATTTTTCGGTGTTGTGGTCGGATACGACTGATCCAGGTGCGATGTGTCAGGTAAACCATTGGACCCAGGAATAACGCACCCAGCAGCAACCGCCAGTCGACCCATGCCAGGATGATCAAGCTGCCCAGTAATTGAATGATGGCGCGGCAGGGGTTGTATAACATTCCAAAAACGAGTTCACCAACGGAGCCTGCATCTTCGCGTAAGATACTCGTTGCGCCTCCGGATTTGAGTTCCTGAACGCGATGTAAGGGGAGACGGACTGCTTGTGCAAAGACTGCCTTGCGGACTTTCATCTGAATCATTTTTGTCACGCGCGTTGCATGCCAGCGTCCCCAGATCTGTAACGCGATCCGAAAGAATGAGATCACAATCACCGTTACTGTAATTGATACCAAGAGTGGCCAGGGTTCGCGTGGAATCCATTGAGGCATTCCCGCCGGCAGGGGATTTTTATCGAGAACGTAATCAACAACAAATTTTGTGGCGGCCGGTGGGATTAATGCCAGCAGAGTGGCGATGGTGAGCGTCAACAGAGACAAGATGACCGACTTGCGATGGATTTTCAGTAATCCGAGAAAACTGCGTACCAGTTCCCAGGAGGAGCGTTCGCGCTTCGAAGCATGTTTTCCTTTTGCGGGGGAATGTTTATCGCGAAATTCGGCTTTGAACTGTTCAAATTGTTTGCGACTGGAGTGTGAATTCGTACTCATGGATGATCTTTATGAAGAAACGATATTATAATTCGAATAATGTTGGAGGAGAGGCAAGGGGTTAGTTGCAGAAAGAGACTTGTCTCTATTATAGACATTCCCCGTCTGTAACAATTCACTTTTTAAGTATATCCGCATCAACAAATTAATGCGAATTGAGAGAACAGAGGAGACGGAATGCGTTAGTGTGGAAGGCCTTTTTTCACATTTCGCCAGCTCATTCTGGATTAGACAGTGAGACAAATCACATTTTTGAACGTGGAATGGAATTGTCGTAGAGTTATGCGAACGGATAATAACCAGGGAACGGCGCCCGAACCATGGAGTCCAGCCTATGCAAGAGGTGTCAGAAGGCGGAGTGCAATTGCTACTTTGTTACTGGCTCTTTGGGCTTATCATCGGTTAACGGAAAATCGATGGTGTTCGCCTTGTCTGCCACGACTGTTACCCGCAGTCCTGATTTTTCCAGATCGCCATACCATTCCGGGATCACAGAAACTGGTCCTGCATTTCCATCGACAGCGTCTTCCGGCAGCCCCGATCCTCCTGGGCTGGTGAGCGCGGTGATCATGATTTTGTAATCACCGGGAATCACGCCATCATCATCATCATAGGTTCCCATTTCATAGAATCCATTCCGATCTACTTTCCCTTGCGCTGAAGGGCCGCCACCGACAGGAATAAATACAAGAGACCCAATGCTCAATGGTTTCCCGTTATAAGAAACTGTGCCAGTTACTGCCGAACGTTTAGGGTGACCATCGCCACACCCAGACATAGTCAATAACACAACACAGAATAAAGTCAGGATCAAACGAGGCAGGTACATCAATCGGAAACTGTCATCTGCTACTTTCTCTATCATCAAAGTCACCTTTTATTTTGTAGAGTGATGCTAGACGAACGGCATACTGAAAACTCTAATCGAATTCGTCAGGGAGCCATTTGTTAAAGTGATTTAAACCTCATCTTCTTCATTACGCTCATTCAGGGTAGATGAGGAGAGTAAGGTTTAATTCCACTCGCCGAGGATTTCTCCTCTGGCACGTGTCCCCAGAGATTTGAGAAGTCCTAGGTCAATATTTTCGCTAATAAAATGGACAGAGCCATCGGCCATCATAAAATGTGCTCCTCCGACATGGTAGCTGGTGTAAGGCGTATGATTCGTTCCAAAATCACCACGGTAGTTAATGGGGAATTGAATATTCTTGCTGTCCAGAGTCAGGCGTCGCGTATCGGTATACCAGTAGATCCCCCAAGTCCAGGGTTGGATGCCTCCCCAGCCTGATTTCATTGCCGAAGACCAACCCTGGGATGAGGATGATTCGCCGAGTAAAATCGTGTTTGTGAGTCCATCTGTGACATCGCGGAATTTTGTATTGCTGAGAGGGTACATTAATCCGGTATTGGCCCACCTCCAGTTATTGCCATCTGTTGGGTTGGTGACATCTTCAATGCGTCCTGCACATCCTCGATAATGTAATGCTCCATGCCCGGAGGTCCAGGCGAACACAGTGATGTCTGGAGAGCGGTCACCCAAAACCGAAGAGGGGCAAGCCAGAACCGGGACAGGTCCCCAGATCTGACTTGAACCGTTATGCGGTGCGCTATCCAGCCTCCATGGTCCGAGTTCTGTAATCGGGTTCGTTGAGAATCCCTGCATGGCCTGGACCCGATTGGTTTCGTCGAGATAGGGAAATATTTTAGGCGCCCATCCCATATGATACCCACCACCCAGGTATGTGGGAGTGGGGTGACTTCCATTCGGTAGGCTTGAGAATGTGTCGTGATAGTTGTGGAATGCAAGGCCAAGCTGTTTCATATTATTCTTGCACTGAGATCTCCTGGCTGCCTCTCGAGCTTGTTGAACCGCTGGTAAGAGTAGCGCGATCAGGATCGCAATAATAGCGATCACAACCAGGAGTTCGATTAAGGTAAATGCTTTTCGGCGTGAATATAGGCTCATTGTTCTTTGCCCCGTAAAAACTAACGATAATATGGGAATACTAAGATTCTGAGTGGCTGAAAATTTTTGTTACGTAAACTGGTGTTACAGTATTAAATTAAGATGACTAATAAATTATAGTCCTGTAAATTTGTATGTCAATCTTGATTCCGTGAATTGCTCACAGTTGATCTCTTACCTGTTTGGATCAGGGACAGAAATCCATTTATTTGTTTCACTTGTAATTGACATTCGTTTCATTTGATTTTTGCTTAAAAGAAATCAGGTAATCATAGAAAAGAACATAATAACTGAGGATTCAATGGCATTTCGTTTGGGAGACATCAAGGGTTTCTCTGGACCTTCGTGATAGGCCTAAGTACCATTGAAACGAGCACGCTGTATCACAATTTTCCTGCCTTCCGAGTTCAAGCCGAATAGATAAAGCAATCCTTTGAAACTGATGTCGTGTATTAACAAGTTCATTCTCCTGGCTGTTGTCCTCGGTGCGTCCTCTCAGGTATGCGCAGCGGATGAATTGAATTTCAGTCGTGATATCCTGCCGATTCTTTCCGACCGTTGTTTTCACTGTCATGGTCCCGAGCCTACTCATCGCGAAGCAGAGCTAAGGCTGGATCAACGCGAATCTGCGACTGCGGATCGAGATGGTACCGCTGCGATTGTTCCGGGAAAACCGAAATTAAGTGAAATGCTGGTGCGGATTACGAGTGACGATCCGGATCTCTTAATGCCACCCCCGGACTCCCATCGTAAAAAGCTGACACCAAATCAGATTGTTACGATTCGAAAGTGGATCTCGGAAGGAGCCAGGTGGGGCAAACACTGGTCGTTTGAGAAACCCGTGAAAGCGTCCCTCAGTCCAGAGGAAAAGAAACAGAATCCAATTGATGTGTTAGTGCAGCGCAAGCTGGCTGCTGAAGGCTTGTCACTTTCAATGAAAGCGGATCAGCAGACACTGATTCGCCGACTTTCATTTGATCTGACTGGCTTACCGCCCACCGCTTCAGAAGTAGACTCGTTTTTGAAAGATAAATCTCCTGGTGCTTACTCGAAACATGTGAATCGTTTGTTGAAATCGAAACATTATGGCGAGCGGATGGCGATGTGGTGGCTTGACCTTGCCCGTTATTCCGATACAGATGGTTTTCAAGGTGATGCGACGCGCACGAACTGGCCCTGGCGGGACTGGGTTGTGCAGTCGTTCAACGAAAACAAATCGTTCGATCAGTTTACCATCGAACAGTTCGCTGGTGACCTGTTGCCGAATGCGACGTTAGAGCAAAAGTTGGCTACCTGTTTTCATCGTAACCACATGACCAATGGTGAAGGGGGCCGTGATCCGGAAGAATCACGAATCGATTATGTTATCGATCGTGTTAACACTACGGGCACCGTATGGCTGGGTTTGACACTGGGTTGTTGTCAGTGTCACTCTCACAAGTTTGATCCCATCTCTCAATCTGACTTTTACAGTTTGTTTGCGTTCTTTAACAGTATTGATGAAGACGGAAAAGCCGGCACGCGTGCCAAGCCTTATCTGAAGTACAAATCGCCGCTGGTTAAGCGTGCCATTCAGGAAGCGCAACAGGTGGTCAATGATCGCAGACCTTTAGAAGAGCAGGCGCGAAAACAGGCCGAAAAGGAATTTGAGCCGTGGCTGGTGGAGCAGATTCAGCGAGTGCAAAAAGGGTTTACGCCCTGGCATCTGCCGCAAACCAAATCTCTCAAGTCGGTGGAAGGGACGAAATTGACGCAAGGGACAGATGGTGTGATTCAAGCCAGCGGGCCGAAGCTCAGACAAGATGATTATCGTTTGATTTCTGCGACCAAATTACCACGAGTGACTGGCATTCGTTTGGAAATATATCCCCACCCTTCTCATACGGGTGGGAAATTATCCCGTGGTGCCAGTGGTGAATTCATTCTGACGGATGTGAAGTTGCAGGTTCGACGTCAGGGAAGTTCACAGTTGCGGGATATAGAGATTGCATCTGCTGTGGCTGATGTCGAAAAAGAAGCCAAAGGCCGCAACTATGGGAAAATCAAAGACACACTTGATGATGATCCCCGGAATGGCTGGACGACAGAATCGCATGATCCGAAACAGAAACATGTGGCTGTGTTCGCTTTGGCAGAGCCTTTAGTGCTTGATGAACTTGAAGAGTTGATCTTTGTGATGTTACATCGATCTACGACAGGGGATGCGAACATCGGTCGATTTCGCATGATGCTGACAGACCAGCCGGGACAGGCGGTTCGATCACTTGACCGGATGCCTCTGGAAGATCTGGCGAAAGCCAAAATCAATACGGCGTCGAAAGTGGATCCAAAGTTGAGGAAGCGGCTGTTGGATCAGTTTCTTACCGATCATGGCGCCTTTCAGAAAATGAAAGCGAACCTGGATCGAGCGAATACGCAACTCTCTCTGGTCAAGAAAGCTGCGGGCGAACTGAGTGTGATGGTTTTGGCTGAACGGAAAGAGCCTCGCAAAACGTTTCTATTGGAGCGTGGTGTCTGGGATAAGCATGGTAAGGAAGTCTCCCGTTCTGTTCCCGAAGCCATTCTCCCGATGCCGAAAGAAAAAACGAAGGATCGGCTTGATCTCGCACGTTGGCTGGTTTCCCGAGAGAATCCGTTAACGGCGCGTGTGGTAGTGAATCATTTGTGGCAGATCTGTTTTGGAGTGGGACTGGTACGCACTCCGGGAGACTTTGGTTTGCAGGGAGAGCGGCCGACGCATCCGGAAGTGATTGACTGGCTGGCTGTCGAATTAATGGAACACAATTGGGATCTGCAACACGTTTTGCGTTTGATCGTCAGCAGCCGGACCTATCAGCAACGGAGTGATGTTTCAGGAGAATTATTAAAGCGCGATCCCGAAAACCGTTTACTTGCCCGCGGCGCGCGGTTCCGTTTACCCAGCTGGATGATTCACGATGCCGCGTTACAGGCGAGTGGCTTGTTGAACCAGGCAACAGGCGGCCCGACGGTGATGCCTTATCAACCTCAGGGGGTATGGGCGGAAATGTTTATGGGACGGTATCGCTATCAACCGAGCCAGGGTGCAGCCCAGTATCGGCGGAGTCTGTATGCGTTCTGGCGACGTTCGAGTGCACCCACATTTTTGTTTGACAGTGCCCAACGACGTGTATGTGAAGTGCTTCCCAGGCGAACGAACACTCCCTTGCAGGCTCTGACATTGCTGAATGATTTGACAATTCTGGAGGCCTCTCGTGAACTGGCACGAACGGCAATCAAGCAGAAGGCCACATTGCCCGAGCGACTTGATTTTGTCGCGCGACAGATTCTCTCTCGACCATTGGCTGAACGGGAACGACTGGTTCTGGAGCGTGAATTTCAAGCATCGCATGCACATTACCAGAAACAACCTGACGATGCACTGAACTTGCTTGCCGTTGGTCAGCCGCCGAATCAAAGCGAGGTCGCCCCCCAAGAGCTTGCCGCTTATATGGTAATCGCGAGTATGGTCTTTAATCTGGATGAGGCAATCACTCATGAATGATCAGATCCAAAATCTGGCAGAAAACAGGGCAATGGATGTTTCGCGCCGTTATTTTTTAGGGCGTGGCGCCGGCGTCAGCCTGGGAGCGATGGCGCTGGGTTTATTAGAAGGCACGCGTAGCTCCGCTGCTGAGAAAACAAATTCGATTGGTCTGCCGGGGTTACCACACAAGCCTCCTCGTGCAAAGAATGTGATTTTTCTGACCCAGTCTGGTGGCCCTTCGCAGATAGAACTCTTCGATGATAAACCGGGATTGAAGAAGTGGGCCGGTAAAGAACTTCCGGAAAGCATTCGCGGTGGGCAACGGTTAACGACGATGACTGCGAATCAGAAGCAGTTGATCATGCCTTCTCGTACCAAGTTCAAGCGTTATGGCGAAAGCGGCGCGACTCTGGGAGAGTGGTTGCCCTATCATGGTGAAGTGGCCGACGAACTTTGTTTTATCAAGTCGATGCAGACAGATCAGATTAACCATGCACCGGCGATGACAAAATTTCTGACGGGACATCAGTTGGCGGGTCGTCCTTCGATCGGTGCCTGGTCCAGTTATGGGTTGGGGAGCGAAAATCGTAATTTGCCTGATTTTCTGGTGCTGATTTCGAAGATGAAGCGTCCCAGTGATCAGCCGTTGTATGATCATTACTGGGGAAGTGGTTTTTTGCCTTCCCGTTATCAGGGAGTGAAGCTTCGTAATTCCAAAGAGCCGGTGCTTTATCTGCGCGATCCGGAAGGTCTTCCCCGTAACGTAAGACGGGGTATGTTGAATGGGATCGCGGAATTGAATCAGATGCGATTAGAAAAGACGGGTGATCCTGAAATTGAGACGCGGATTCGTCAATACGAAATGGCATGGCGGATGCAGTCGAGTGTTCCGGATCTGAATGATCTGAGTGATGAACCGGAATCAACGTTTGAACTTTATGGTCCGGATTCACGACGTCCGGGGAGTTATGCTGCCAACTGTGTGCAGGCGCGACGGTTGATTGAGCGTGGTGTGCGATTCGTGCAGTTATTTCATCCCGATTGGGACCATCACAGCCGACTGGGATCGTGGTGTGTTGCCCGTTGTCGTGATACCGATCAAGCGAGTGCTGCCTTAGTGAAAGATCTCAAACAGCGTGGGTTGCTGGATGAAACTTTGGTGGTCTGGGGTGGTGAATTTGGACGAGGAGTTGCCGGCCAGGGAAAATGGGACAGTCCTGAAGGGGGGCGTGATCATCATCCGCGTTGTTACACAATGTGGTTGGCAGGTGGGGGCGTTAAGTCGGGCATGACGTATGGTGCCACTGATGATTTCAGTTACAACGTCGCAGAAAACCCAGTGAATGTGCGCGACCTGCATGCGACGGTATTGCATCTGCTGGGCATTGAACATGAGCGATTTTCATATCGACATCAGGGACTTGACTTCAAACTGACGGGAGTTGAACCGTCTAATATTATCAAGGAGATTCTGGCATGAGACGGTTCACAATATGTTTACTTATTCTGGGTTTGAGCCTGAGCATGCTCTGTAATGTCGAAGCGCGCGAGCCCGATGCCGTGATCGATATCTGGCCGGGACTTGCCCCGGGTGAGACGACAGCTGAGACCGGTACAAAGTTAGCGCGACGTGCCAATGAAAATCCTCCCGCGACGCGTGTCAAAGATATCACGCGGCCTCAGTTAAGAGTCTTTCAACCGGTGAAAGGTAAGCGAAATGGAACGGCGATACTCATTTTTCCCGGTGGTGGCTATAGTTATGTTGTGACGGACAAGGAAGGGTCTGAAGCAGCCCAGTGGTTGAATGATCTGGGCATTACGGCATTCGTGGTGCATTATCGAACGAAACCATCGAAGACGCCGCCGACACAGACGAATGCCAAGTTACCTCCCTATTCAGAGCGACCATTGCAGGATGGTCAACGTGCATTAAGTCTGGTACGCAAGCGAGCTGCTGAATGGGACATCAAGCCTGACCGGATCGGTGTGATCGGCTTTTCGGCAGGCGGACAGGCTGCAGCGCTTGTGACGACCCGGTTTGAAGAACGGTCTTACAAAGGGCAAGATTCGATTGATAAAATTTCCTGTCGTCCGGACTTCAGTTTATTGATTTATCCCTGGCGTTTACTCGATGAGAAATCGGGAGAGCTGCGGGATGTGGTCACGATTACAAAAAATACGCCACCCACATTTATGGCCCACGCACATAACGACAGCGCCACACCTTTAAGCAGTATCCAGTTTTATACCGCGTTAAAAAAGAATGGTGTGGCTGCCGAATTACACATTTATGAAACGGGTGGTCACGGTTACGGGATGCGTCCCGTTGAAAATTCTAACGTTGATACATTTACCAGACGAGCAGAAGACTGGTTCCGCCAACGGTCGCTCATTTCATCTCAGAAAGATTAAATCTGAAGATGGGTTACGTTGTGAGGATGTCCTTAACGACATGTCCATGCACGTCAGTCAGTCGGAAATCTCGACCGGCGTGGCGGTAGGTGAGTTTTTCGTGGTTAAGTCCCATGATGTGTAAGATCGTGGCGTGAAAATCGTGAACGTGGACCAGGTCTTTCACGACATAGTTTCCGATATCATCTGTTTCTCCATGAACGACTCCCCCGCGCACACTGCCACCGGCCAACCAGCAGGAATATGCGTTCGGGTGATGTGTGCGTGATTTGGTGCCTTTTCCATCCTGTGCCCAGGGAGAGCGACCAAATTCCGTACAGAACACCAGGAGCGTGTCTTCGAGCAGTCCTCGTTGTTTTAGGTCTTGCATTAAGGCGGCAATGGGTTGATCAACTCGACGGGCATATTTTTCGTGTGAGGAAATATCGCGGTGAGCCGCATCCCAGTTATCACGGCAGGCACCGACGGCATCAATAATTTCAACAAAGCGTACTCCCCGTTCAACCAAGCGGCGTGCCATAATGCACTGGGCTGCATAGCTGGACTGGTCTCCTTGTTCGACTCCATAGGATTTCAATGTCGTCAGTGTTTCTTTAGTTAGGTCGAGGGCCTCTGGCGCCTGTTGTTGCAGGCCTTCGGCTGCGGTAAATGAAGCGACTCTTCCCGCTAATTGTGTATCATGTTTGCGTTGTTTTAAATGATGTTGATTCATTTTCTCCAACAGCGATAACTCCAGTTGTTGTCTTGCATGTGACGTGGGAGATTTTAGAAAGGGAATGGGGTCATTGCCGGGTACGACCTGCACACCACCATTGATTGCTGGTAAAAAATTGGCATCCCAAAGTTGCGGGCCATTGTAAGGGCGATGTTCAGAGATGACGATGTGCGAGGGGAGATTCTCGTTAAATGACTTCAGACCATAACTCAGCCAGGCGCCTATACCTGGCATGGCTGTTGTGGTGCTACCGGTGTGAAGTTGCAGGGTGGCTTCACCATGATCGCGGTGATCACTGTTCATGGAGCGAATTAAAGCGACTTCATGCATCATTTTACGGATGTGTGGAAACAGGTCACTGACTTGAGTTCCACAAGCCTGATTCGGGCGGAATTTCCATAATGGTGCTTTCAGAAAACGTTTGCTGATCGGTTGTCCTGAGACGGCGGCTTTCTCTTCGCTGCCGATTGATTGATCGTGCCTTTTCGTCAATTCGGGTTTGGGGTCGAATGTATCGACGTGCGAGTACCCTCCCGACATATAGAGCATAATCACATGCCTGGCCTGCGGTCGATGATGAGGGCTGGTAAGGTCCGCTGGTAGAGCGGAAGGCAGCAAGAGGCCTGCCGTCGAGCCCAGTCCAACTTGCAGCAGATCTCTGCGATTGATGAATGCGGGGTTGTGCATTTTTTCATTCCTCATTGGAAACCGCTTTTTGTAGTCCTGGTATTAATCGATGAAAAAGAACTCATTACTCGTGAGTAGAACTTTGGATAACCCGGTCCATGCTTTCAGATTGACAGCAGCAGGATTATCCGGGAACTCCTTTCTTAATAGTTTGCGATACGCATTGAGAGTCTGTGAAAAATCAGCTTGTTCTGTGGGTGTTGGGTTTCTGGAAAATGTAATCTGGTAAGCAGACTGAATTTGCTTCTGTTCGGTAGTGTTTGCTTGAAGAGTTCGTTTTGCAAATGCTTCCGCCAATTCGGGGAGGAAGGGAGAGTTCATGAGGTAAAGTGCCTGAGTGGGCAGATTAGAGCTATTCCGTGTCGCAGTGGTTTCATTCGTTTCGGGGCCATTAAACAGGCCGAGGAACGGGTGTTTGAACAATCGTTGTGTCATGAGATAGACACTGCGTTTTTTTGATGGATAGACTTCATGAAATGGACCGTTCAGACTATAGCCTTTCTTATGCCAGGGTTTAAAGGGATGAGGCCCTCCCGGTTCACGATCCAGTTGACCTGAAACAAACAGCATGGCATCTCGTAGCGATTCTGCATCGAGTCGCTTTCGGGAAAATTTCCAGAGAGAAACATTTTCCGGATCACGTATTCTGTTCTCGATGAGATCAGTGCTGTCCAACCGATAAACGCGGCTTAACATCATCTGGCGATGTAAGGCCTTGAGTGACCATTGATGTTCAATGAGTTGATTGGCCAGATAATCCAGTAACAGAGGATGCGAGGGGGCATCACCCAGGACGCCCAGGTTATCTACGGTTTTTACGAGACCCTGTCCAAAGTGGTGATACCAGAGTCGATTGACTATAACGCGTGCTGTTAACGGATGGTCTGGATCGGTGATCCAGTTTGCCAGTTCTTCCCGCCCGGATTTTTTCTGATCCAAATCCGGTTTCGTTTTGGAGATGACATTAATGAACTGACGTGGTACGACTTCACCTTTATTGCCGGGATTACCTCGGCGATGAAGCTGGGCATGATGGGGTTTGCCATCGATGACTGCATACAGCATTTCTGCGGGAGGTTGTTTGACGAGTCTGGCCTTTTCCTGTTTGAGCCATGGCAACCCGTGTTCCATCAGCTGTTGGAATTTTCCATTGTGTGTTGCTAGAAGTTTTTGTCGTCGTGCTTCCAGTTTTTCTGTTGGCTGTCCTGTTTTGTTTGCTACTTTGATTTTGGCAGCCACTTCCGCGTACTCTTTGAGAATGGGTTTTAACCAGGGGCGGAAGTGATTTCGAATTTGGTGTTGATAACGGCTGAGGAGATCCCAGTAATCGTTGATTTTTTGTTGTGAGTCAGGGTTGTTTTCGGCTGAGACCAATTGCGTTGGAGAAGGTGCATTGGATGCACCCATCGTGGGGTAGAGCGTGCTTTCAAAGATGCCGTAGAGGCCATAGTAATCGGTGGCCAGCATCGGATCGAATTTGTGATCATGGCAGCGGGCGCATTTGAGAGTGACTCCCATGATGCCGCGACCGATGGTGTCAATGGTGTCATCGATCGTCAGGTGCTGGTCTTCAAAACGTGTGTTCCCGAATCGGCGGGATAAAGCAATAAAGCCAGTGGCAATTTTGAGTTGACGCGCACGTTCCGGATCGTCTTCCTGATTCGCCAGAATGTCTCCAGAGAGTTGTGCCTGCAGAAACTTGTCATAGGGTAGGTCGGCGTTGAGTGCATCAATGACCCAGTTGCGATATAAATAGGCACCAGGGATCGGAAAGTCTCCGACATCTCCCTGTGTGTCCGCATATCTTGCGACATCCAGCCAATGGCGTCCCCAACGTTCCCCATAAGCGGGAGATGCTAATAAATGGTCGACGACTTTGGCAAACGCGTGAAGATCATTTTCGGAATCGTTAAGGAACTCTTTCACTTCCTGTGGAGTAGGGGGTAGGCCTGTTAAATCGAAAGTGGCCCGTCTGATCAATGTCCGGCGCGATGCCAGAGAGGTGGGAGTCAGTTTTTCTTTCTGAAGGCGTGCGTAGATAAATCGATCAATGGGTGATTGTGACCACTCCGGCATATTTACTTCGGGAGGTGTGACCGGTTGACGCGGGAGAAAGCACCAGTGGGACGTCGTCAGGGATTGGGTCTTCTTTTCCTGTGCTTTCTTCGGCTGTGATTTGGTGAGGGGTTTTGTTTTTTCCTCAGGCCAGGGAGCACCCCATTCGATCCAGCGTTTGAAATGCTGGATGGTTTCTGTGCTTAATTTTTCATCCACGTCAGGGGGCATTTTCAACTCTTTATGCGTCCGCTGAATGGCTTGATATAAGAGACTTTGTTGGGGCTTTCCGGGAATGATCGTCCGACCATAATCCCCTCCCTTGATTAAGGCAGAGCGAGAATGAACGGCCAATGTGCTTTCCGCATCTTTTTCGCCTGTATGGCAATCGGCACATTTTTCAATGAGTACGGGACGAATATGAAGTTCGAAGAATTCGATTTGTCTGGCGGATGGTTTTGATGTGTCGGCCGCGGAAACAGGGACCTGCAGGCATAGAAGTGTTACCAATGTTAAACTGATTATCAGTGGTTGAAGTCGATTTTTCTCAAACATGTTCAAACCATTTACATCATGCAATGAAGAAACGTTGTAGCTTAGCCTCGTGAAATACCTGCCTGTTTAAAAGCGGGCGCGAGATTATGATAACAGGTTTTCGCGGCTGCAATCGGATCGTAGCCTTTCTGTTTGAAAACCATACTACTGACTTCACAGCAGATATCTCCCTGGTAACCTGCTTGCACAGCCCGCTTGAGAAACTGGACATAATCGATATCGCCACTTTCGCCGGGAAGAACAAAGTGTACTTTCTTGCCTTTCTGGACGGTGTCTTTTACCTGAATCAAACTGGTGAACGGCATCATCGTTCGTATGGAGTCTTCCAGCGAGATATTCCGATGTGTGAAATGACTGTAATCATAGTTAAGCCGAATCCAGGGACTATCGATTTGTTGAACCAGCCAGACGCCTTGTTCCGGACGATCAACGACGCCTCCCCGATGTGGTTTGACGGCGATGACAGTTTTTGTGCTTTCTGCCACTTTGGCCCATGCTCCGAGGTTATCTCGCATTTCGTTTTTCAGCTGGTCCCATTTGCCGCTGCCAGCCGTCGTTTCAATCAGTGGCGGCTGCATTGGTTTCAAAGCGTGCCCCAGTTCGGCCGCTCGCTTGAGGCGATCCAGGACTTTTTGCTGACTGGCTTTCGAGCCGGGCAGGCTGCAGTGTTCCATGAGTGAGGTCAGTTTTAAGCCAGTGTCATTGAGTTTTTTTGAAACCGCGTTGCGACGTTGCGCGTTGAGTTTTAAAGGTGTTGCATCCCATGCATCCATGAGGCACAGTTCAACGGAGTCATATCCAATCTCAGCGACGGCTTGAAGTGCCTGTTCGGTTTTTAAATGGGGCATGCCGTACAGACTGAAGCCCAGAGTGAGATGGGGCCTGGCTGATTTTCCTGCTTGTAGACTGTTGATTCCTGCCAGACTGATGGTGGCTGCACTGGCTGTGGAAAGAAACTGACGTCTTGTTAACGAATTCATATGATGCACTCTCACGGCGGGGAGGAAGTTTACCACTACGACTGGCGCACCGACCCGCCAGCGATCGAGTTTGATTATAACAGGATCGCTCACTGCAGACCATCATTTTGACGTGATTTAGCGCTCTCGCGCCAGTCTGTCGAAGTTTGAAAACGGATTCAAAGACAGCAATCCTGCTATTTTTCCAGGAAATCATTTTCTTTTAAAGAGAGTCGGACTGGTCCCTGCATCGTGGTGATCCAGAGTTCTCCGGGTTTCACTTCTGTGACATACGGATAGGAGACGCGATTTTCGCGTTTCTGTCCTTTGGGAGTTAAGTCGCGTGCGATAACGATGGGCTCGCTCCAGGTTTTGCATTCATCTTCTGAAAACGCGATGGAGAGTTCTTCGCGGCGGCCTTTTTTGAGTTTGGGATCACGGAAGCGATTCCAGAGCATGACGATGCGGCCGCTTTCCAGTCTTTTCAAAATTGCGGGTGAGCTACTGGCGGGAATTTGAGACGGTTTAATCGTGCGCCAGGATGCGCCTTCATCGGTGGAGAAGGCTTCCCAGAAGCGTCCAAATTTTGTGCGAATCAGCGCATAAATTCGACCGTCTTTCAATTCGACAATGGTGCCTTCCATCGCACCATCATGATCGCCGGAGCCTCCGAGGTCGATCATGTTACTGTGATTCCAGGTGGCGCCTTCGTCATCGGAATAATAGGTGACCATCACATGTCGACCGGGATTGGCAATGGCTTTGGAAACAACCACAATCACGCGTCCCGATTTTGTCTGAATGATACTGCGCACCGCGCCACACCAGCTATGGTCCTGAAGAATCTGGGGCGCCAACCAGGTTTGTCCCTGATCAGTGCTGCGTGAAATATAGACAGGCAGATAGCAGTCGGGCTGGGGGCCTCCTTTTTTATCGTTCCAGTTGAACTTCCGTTCTGCCAGATTCATATAAGAGAGGATCAGCGTGCCCTTGCGCGTTTTGATGAGGGCTCTCTCGTTGCTGGTGAGGAATTTTTCAGGATGTTTGTATAAGGGTCTGGCATCCCATGTTTTTCCAGTGTCTTTGCTGATTAAGACCTGTTTGGCATCCGGAGCCAGGAGGCTTCCATTGGATAGTTTCAGAAATGGTCCCAGATGTTGCTGAGGTAGTTTTTTTGTCTGGGGATGATTCCACTCGGCCTGTAAATCAATGGGGGAACATAATGTTGCTGTAATGATTCCAGTCAAAAGTAATATCTGCTTCATTTTTCTCTGCCTTATACTC
Organism: Planctomycetota bacterium; assembly: GCA_022600195.1. GTDB lineage: Bacteria > Planctomycetota > Planctomycetia > Planctomycetales > Planctomycetaceae > Gimesia. The sequence continues at coordinate 55,556 of JAHZKX010000071.1, read as the reverse complement.
AAGGGGCTTGATCTTTCAGTGATAAATCAGGGGCTGACGATCGTTTATTTTACATCAAATTGTTTTGCCAACCAGGGGATAACCCGTTCTGGTCGGAAGCGGTGGTTGGGTACATCGACATTGACATATTTAAAATATTCCTCATTGGATACACCCTCGGGAATTTCCTTATCTTCATAGGGTCGCAGATCGGGTGTGGCGTATTTCGCGTAGTAGTGAACTTCAATTTTCTCTGCAGAGTTGTTTAAGTTGTAAGCTTGCCGGATTTTGTCGATCTGCATGGTGCGGCCTCCTTCAGTAAACAGCAGTGGACAAGGAGCCAAAGCCGCTTCGATGTCGGTATGGTCAAACCATTGAAATAAGCCCGGGACAGTATGGTGCGATCCACCAGGTGGATGAAAATTAGCGCAGATTGTTCGTTCTATCCAGTTGCAAACAAAATCATTATGTATGACGGCATTGATGGCATCGGGGTACAGGACACCAAGAATATCGGCTGGATTGGAGCCGAGTGAATGACCGCATGTGGCGATGCGGGTGGAATCGACCCAGGCTTGATCTTTGAGCCATTCGAGAATGCGTGTTTTTTGAAAGACAGAAATACCCAGATAATTACGCCCCATCCAAAGTGCGGCGTTGGACATGGAACTTCGCGAAACTTGATCGCTCGTCAATTCACCTGTCGCTGGATTTTCTATGGCAACACTGATAAATCCTTTTTGTACAAAATAGAGTGCCTGTTGATTCGTCTTGAAATGTTTCCAGGTTGAAAGTTTACCTGTATCAAGTTCCACTTCACCGGCAAGCGATTCTTTACTGGATGTGGAACCAGGAAAACACATGACTGTGGGAGCGGGAGATTGCTGGCTGACTCCGTCCGGAATTAAAATATAAAACGGAACCACACTGAAAGGTTCAGGGTATGCTTCCCATTTTTGGAGCTGATATCCTTGACGTGGTTTCGACCAGATTTTTTGAGGGGCAGGCTGTTCAGGAATTCCCTCAGGAAAACAGAGCAGTTCGATTAATTTTTCCCGCACTGCATTTTTCCAATTGGGAAAGTCTTCGATTTTCATTTTCGGATCGAAGGCTAGTTTCGGACGCATGTTTTTTAAAGTTGATTGCAAATAGCCAGCGGTATCTACAAAACGACCATCGTCACGTTCCGTGCTGAATGTACGAGTTTGGGACTCATTGTTTGCTGCATTTGCTTGTGAAACACCAAGTGAATTCGATGAGCTTTGCACAAAATTAGCCATCGCCAAACCTGTTGCACCTGCACCTAGCTGAGTGAGAAAATCTCTACGTTCAATATTTTTCATGGTATTTCTTTCATGTCAAAAAGAAGACCAGTTCACACCGTTCAAAGAGTATTTGCTAATAGAATGTCCTGTTTTGTATGCATCACACGATTTGTTTTTATTCAGCAGGTGCTTTCAATTGCGGTTTCAGATGTTCTGTCAGATACCTGGTTGCTTTATCAGGATTCCGGTAAGAAATGTCATTCGCGATGAGTTCATACTCCCGTAGTCCTTTTGTTGTCGGGGTTGACTAATAATTCAAAATCATGTGTGGATACACACAGGGAGCAGTCAGCTCAATCTGATTCTTTTTTCAGTTCAAAGTTAACGGTGTGCGGACCGCTTCCGGCTTCGATCGTCGCTTCCAGTTTTGAGTTCTTAAAGTATTTTTCAGGAATGGGAACCGGGGGTCTGGTGGCGGCATCGATTTCACCGAGAGACATACCTTTTGTATCAGCGGGAAGAATCGGTATGCCTTTGATTTCAACACGATGTTTTCCCAAAGGCACCCCTCCTTTATTGGTCACTTCATATTTGCCATCGATTACTTTACCTGCGGCAATGGGGCCCGTTGGTTGGGGAAGAAATCGAATCGCGGCGCCTTCTACTGGAACGCCATCCAGTGTTACGGTTCCTGTTACTATCCGACGGTCAGGGGCATCGCTGACACCTCCACAACCGACGGCCAAAATCAGAATACCGCAGAGAATAGTTCTTATGCCAGACATTACAGTCTCCTTTGAGGCCGCTGATTAGATTAGAGCTGTCAGCGTATCATAATATTTGATGTATCTATTTTGAGTTGAGCGAGAGTAAAATTAGAATTCGCCGACAACTTCACCTCCGGCGCGGGTGCTGATTCCGGAAAGTGTTCCCTGATCGATATTTTCAGAGATAAATCTGACCGCGCCATCACATAAAACGAAGTGACAGCCACCCACGTGATAACTGGAAAATCCTTGGGGGCGAAATGCAAAAGTCCCTCCACCGGGAACGGTATCGATACTATTAATGCCATTACTGGTGTCAAAGACATCGTATCCAGTATAAGAGTTTCCATTGAGTCCCGATGGCGAACGGGAGCCTGTAATTTCACCCACAAGCAATGTGTTGCTGGTTCCATCAGTGATATCGCGAAACTTGACGCTGGAAATGCCGTAGAGTACGCCGTTTCCTCTTGTGGTCGGACGAACCCCTGCAGTGCTGCATTTCCAGTTTATAGAATCTGCGACGCCCCCGAGATCGGTTCTTCCCATTCCATCCGGTAAGGCACCAGCAAACGTTCCCGCAGTATTGACGACAACATTAGGTTGGGGGTTACTGGGGCAGAGGTAAGGTTGTACTGCTGTCAGGCAAGTGCTTGAAGAAAAGTTATGTGGAACAAAAACCGTAGATCCGGAGAAGTTGAGATTGTTATACAGATTCGCCTGATCAATGAACGGCAGGATATGCACACCCCAGGAAAACATATGGCTTCCCGAATACCCGGTACAACCACCGTTAATCGCCGCTCCGATGGGAAACGTGCGATGTGTGTCATGATAGTTATGTAATGCGATCGCCACTTGTTTCAAGTTGTTTTTACAAGTGGAGCGTCGTGCTGCTTCGCGTGCCTGTTGTACAGCGGGCAGCAAGAGCGCAATTAAGATCGCAATAATGGCAATCACCACCAGCAATTCAATTAACGTAAATCCCCGTTTATTTTTCTCGACGTTGATTTGTAGCATTGAACGAACTCCCTCAGGTTAAGCAAAAAAATCAAAGGTAAAAAAGTCCTCAATCCGGTATCATTCACAGGGCGCTTTCAATTGCGGTTTTAGATGTTCTGTCAGATACTTGGTTGCATTATCGATATCCCGGTCCGCAATGGCATTCGCAATGAATTCATGCTCCCGGAGACCTTTTGTTGTGGGGGGATGGCCATGCTTGTCTCCAGCATGGAAGTAATCCAGTAAAACTCCATGGAATTGTTTCACAAAATTCCCATGGGAGGCGGCCAGAATGGTCTGGTGAAACATGCAATCCATTTCTTTATATGTTTTACTGGTTGCTGTAGGGTCTGACTTATAGTTTTTCATCACGCGTTTCATTTCGACCACAATCGTTTGCAGTCGAATGATTTCTTCAGCCGAGATCAATTCTACCGCCAGTGCGATCGAGCCAATTTCAATCACGGCCCGAAGTTGCTGTAATTCGCGCCATCCCTGTGGGCTGGCAACTTGTGGCACGAGGGCTTTTCTCAGAACAGACGAAAAGTTACTGGCTTCCGCAACGCAGAGCCCGAGTCCCTGCCTGCCTGTCACAATTCCCAGACCTCTGAGTGATCCAATTGCTTCACGCACGACCGTTCGTGAGACACCAAATTCATCAGCCAGATCTGCTTCTGTTCCCAGTCGGTCTCCCGGTACCAGGCGGTCTTTTCGAATTCGTTCACAGAGGTGGTCGGCCAGTTCTGCGCTTAATGTTTTTGCAGGATCAAGGGAACGTTCATTCTGTGAAATCTTCATCTATAAATGACCTTCCTGTTGTGAGCATCGTTTCTGATCGATGGGTTTCGTCATGTTCAAAAAGCCAATTCCAATTTCATTTAACTGATTGACAAAAGGTGGAATTGATTGATTCTCTGCGATGTTCTCTTATACTATAAAATAGTAGATTGTAATACAATTATAAATACGATCATATAATCGGCAGTTTGAGCGTCAAGATAATTCGTGGTGTTTCGTTCTGGAAATCCGTAGCTTTGCAAGTGGTTTTCCTTTTTCTGTACGGATTGGGTTCAATGTGGTGTCAGCTTTTTTGATGATTTATGTCATTCCCGGGACTGGTTGATGAGTTTTGAACATTTCAGTTTGGGTGAAGGGGAAACGCCACTCTTGCGTTCCCGTCGGATCGGTCCTGATGTGGGGCTCGACCATTTGTATTTTAAACTGGAAACGGTTAATCCCACGGGGTCTTACAAAGATCGCTTTGCGGCAGCTGCTATTTCCGACATGCGGGCGAATGGCAAAAAATGTGTTGTGACTTCCTCCAGTGGAAACGCCGGCTCTGCACTGGCTGCTTACTGTGCAGCAGCGGGCATGCCATGTCAGGTTGCCGTGTTTGATGGTGCACCAGAGAATAAACTGAAACAGATGCTGGCCTATGGGGCAAAAATCTGGAAGATTCAGGATTTTGGAGTGGACCCTGAAATTACCAGAGACACATTTGAGTATCTGAAGCAGATCGGGTCAGACTCTGAAACGCAACTTCAAATCAGCAGTTATCAATACAGTCCTGTCAGCATGATGGGGGTTGAAGCCATCGGCCGGGAGCTGGTGATTCAGTCAGATTTGATCGGCTGTCCTATTCATCACGTCTTCAGTTGTGCGGGAGGAGGGGGGCTGCTTCTGGCTGTTGTACGTGGATTTCAGGCGGCATTGCAGCAGGAAAAAATAGCGATGCTGCCTGCGATGCACTGCGTTCAACCTTCAGGAAATAATACGATCGCGGGTCCGTTACGAGAGGGGGCAGATCACGCGCAAGCCTGTCATAGCACTACCGGAATTGGTGGTCTGCAGGTCGCCAGTGTGCTCGATGGAAATGAAGTGATCACAGCGTGCAGACGATCTGGCGGTTCCGGTTATCTTGTTGAAGATGAATATGTCTACAAGGTTCAATCGCAATTGGCTCGTGAGGAGGGGATTTTCTGCGAGCCTGCCGCTGCGGTATCCCTGGCGGGTGTTTTGCAGGCTGCGTCTGAAGGAAAAATTCTGCGCGAGGAAACTGTGGTCTGTCTGATCACAGGTACGGGATTTAAAGATCAGCCCTCGATTGATCGCATGTTGTCTTCCAGAACGTGTCCGGTGGTGACATTGTCAGAATTCATGGATCGAACCGTTTAAATTCAAATTAAAATAGAGAAAGTTGTATCAGATTATGAATTCACTCAAAATGATCACGGCGCTGGGAACTCCCTTAACGGCTGATGAAGAATTACATCTGCCCGGTCTGGAAGCACAGATCCACGATCAGCTGGCGCATGGCATCAACGGATTTTTAGTGGCCGGTACGATGGGCTTGATGCAACTTTTGACTGATGAGACCTACAGACAACTGGTCGAACAGAGTGTGCGTTTGAATGCCGGTAAAGCAGAACTGCTTGTGGGAGTGGGTGACACCAGTTTTGTAAGGACCTGCGATCGCATACGCATGGTTGAGGATTTCGCCATTGACGGGGTGGTTGTGATTTCGCCTTATTTTGTCAAATTCAGTCAGGAAGATTTGATCGATTATTTTCATGCTCTGGCAGATGTGAGTTCTAAGCCATTATATCTTTACGATCTGCCCCAGACGACGGGAACGAAACTTGAAGTGGAAACAGTCATGAAGCTGGCCGAACATGGGAACATTCATGGAATTAAATGTTCGGATCATTTTGTGACGATACGACCGGTGATCGATGTTCCCGGTGATGAGTTTCGCGTGATTGTCGCGCAACCAAATTTAATGGATGTTCTTTTACGGTCCGGCGTGCGGGAGCATCTGGATGGAATTTATGTTCTGGTACCAGAGTGGATTGAGAAAATGGTAGCGGCAACCGAATCAGAGAACTGGGAAGAACTGACTTTAGTGCAGCAGGACCTGTCCGAGTTATTACGACTTTTACAATCGTTTTCAGCCCCGCTGTTTGCGACCGTGACAGCGTTGTTAAACATGCGGGGGATTCCCGGGAATTTTGCACCCCGCCCGATACGTTCCCTGACCTCGGTCGAGCACGCACAGCTCGTGGAATTTCCTATCGTTCAGAAAATTTTCGCGGGCAAAACGATCTCGTCTGCGGAAGTATGAATGCTGCCACCATAAAGCGGCTCGATTAATCTTTTTTATGATCAACCTGTTTGACCATTTTGTGAACCGAGGTAGAAATAATGTCTTCCATATCACCGGCCCAGCGGTAAGCGGGTCGGCCGTATTCGTAAAGTCTTGCCCCGCCTTCATAGCCTCCTTCCAGCCAGACCCGTTTGGAAGGGATGTAAGAGATCATGTCATCCGCGTATCCGCAGACCCAGGTCCCTGGTCCGAATTCTCTTTTGAAGCGCAGTGCATAATCGACGACGGTTTCCGCACCCATGCCGATCATCAACATTTCGTTACCCAGTTTCCAGACATGAAGGGGATAGGGATAGGAGGGAGCAAAGGTTTCTCCCTGGTCCAGTTTTTTCAGTAAGCGTTTTGCCCAGCGTTTTAAAATCGCATTACTGCTTTTGGAATCTGCTTCCAGTTCCTTGCGCGTGACTACCTTCTGGTAGGGAAGTTCTACATACTCAAATTCCATTTTCAGTCCCGAAGAGATGGGCTTGAGTGGTTTCTGCAGAGCTTCTTCCACTCCCACTGCCAGCATGTGGCCATATTTTTCACAGAGTTCAACTGTTCTGCGCGGGAGCGGGTTCTGGTCTCCACCACAGGTATTGACAAACATGGCGGTCACCCCCGGATGATTCTTCTCGATTTCCAGTTGTGCATAGCCCGGGTAGTCGCCACAGAATTTTTTAAAGCTGAGTGTTGTAGGATGGCAGGCATAGCCAAAGAGGACGGCGTCCAGTTTTCCGTTAGGGCGGTTGACGGTCATCACGGGAACACTGTGATCAACGGGGCCCACCAGCTCCTTGCCTGCTTTTCTAATTGCGGGAACATCGGCTTCGCGATTGTTGCGACGATTCACCGCGAAGGTGGCGTGTCCGTTTCCCATGTTCAGGGTGGCGGGCGCAAGATTTTTAAGTGCCCTGCCGATCAAATCGACGGTTTTAATGACCATGAGGTCCGTGTATTCGTTGACCAGTTTGACCTGCGCGAGATCGACGGGATAGTAATCATAAAGATCATCGCCGAGGCGTGGGCCACAATGGTTGTGAGAGAAGGTAAACATAACCTGTTTACGTTCCAGGCCATATTTTGTTTTGATTTTAGCAAAGACCCGGTCGCTCATACTTTTGGGAACGCCTTGAAAGTCACTGGTGATCAAGACGGCACGATTGCCTTTGTTATCTTCCAACGCCAAAGCTTTCATCCAGATATCATGCAGTGTTTCTTCGGGGGCGCGTTCAGATCCATATCCGGCGAGCCAGACCGCTGTTTCAGGAGTGATCACCTGACGTGCGATGCCTGCTTTCCAGTTTGTGGCGGCATCCACTTCTGTTTGTGCGAGTCCAGAGAGACTGGCGGCGAGCAAACACATCTGCAGGAAAACCAATCGCGAGAAATGGTAAATTAATCCTGGTTTTGGAACACAATTCATGGTGATGTTTTCCTTTTGTATAGAACAAGCGCATTTAAATCGAATATGAACCGTGATCACAAAAGTGAGGTCCTGTAGTGATTCGATTATCCCAGCGGTAACAGATCGATACGGCTACATTTTCTAATGTAAGTTTACAACTACATTTTCTAATGTAAGTTTACAAATGGAAAATGGCAAGTTGGTGGGACTGATATGAATTGGGAATACAATAGTTATGTCTATGCCGATAGAACTTCTCGTGCGTGAATGTGAGTCAAGCTGTCAGCTCGTTATAATATTTTATTCCAGTATTGATTTTCAGAAACAAAAAAAACTGATTCTTGCAAAGAGGCATGAATTACCTATAATAGAGGGTGTAAGGGTGATCAATGTTTTGCATCACTCATAAAGTTTTGTTATTTTGATCCCAATGTTTGTAAGCCTTCTTGGGCCCGGCTTCTTCCTATCTAGAAGTATCTGTTCGGTCATGTTTACTTGTGACCATTTTTTATTTTTGGGCCAATAAACAATTTTTTTAATTTTTCAGGGAACGATTTTATGCGATCTAAAGACTTACAAAAGAACCGAGGTTTTACGCTGATCGAATTGCTGGTGGTGATAGCCATTATTGCGATTCTGATTGCCCTTTTACTGCCGGCTGTGCAACAGGCGCGTGAAGCGGCACGTCGCAGTACATGTAAAAACGGTTTGAAACAAATTGCTTTGGGTTTACATAATTACCATGATTCGCACCGCACGTTTCCTCCCGGAGCAGTTTGGTATGGAACTGGTTCAGCACCTGCAAATGGTCGTGAAGCAAACTGGGGAACGACCTGGGTTGTTCAAGTTCTGCCTTTTATTGATCAGGCTAACTTATACAACAGATACAACATGTCGTTACCTGCACGCAGTGCGAATTCCGATGCGGGAGATAGTGTATTACGTGCAAAAATATCTGTTTTGCGTTGCCCCTCTCAACCAAAAATTGATCGTTCCAATCTCACGCAGGACCATAATGGTTTTTCAAAAATCACGTACGCCGGATCTGTTGGAGGTGGTTCCACATTGGATATCGCTGATTACAGAAATATCGCTCGCAGAGGAGTTTTTAGCGCGATCGCACAGAATGGCGCGAAAATCCGAGACTTTGACGATGGTACTTCGAATGTAATTATGCTGAGTGAAATTGTGACCAGTCTTAGTACGGGTGATGATAAAGGAGCCTGGGGTTGGTGTACCGGGCCATTATTTGCCGGACAGAATTCAAACGGTATTTTGACACCCAACGTCAGCGCGATCACTGACCGCACACCTTATGCTTCGAATAATACTTCGGATAAGGATCCCAACAGACGTAATAACCCTGATGACACGAATGATAATTCAGGTCAGGCTGCTCGCAGTTTTCATGTCGGTGGCGTCCATGTCGCAATGGCTGACGGATCAGTTCGTTTTGCTTCTGAAAACATCGATCAGACCACCTATCTCAATCTGTTAGCGATTGGAGATGGTAATGTTCTGGGTGAATGGTAATAGAAATATTGTAGTTACCGAATTGAAGACGTTTTAATATCTGATTTAAAAACAAGCAGCTCCCATCATTCTGGTTGGGGCTGCTTGTTTATCTGATACCTAGGGGACATAAAGCGATGAAATGTAGTATCGAGTTTAGTAAACGGCTGATTTGCTGTTCTGTATTGTTTTTATTTACCACGGCGTTAGTCGGTTGTGGTTCAGCTCCTTCCGCACCGCCTCCATCTGAGACAAGTAAGAGTGAAATGGCACAAAAATCGATTGAAGATTTTATTGCTTCTGCTAAAAAAACGCCCAAGGATGCAGCCCAGGAACTCACAATTCTGATGGAATCATTGGATACCTATGCCACAGAATATGAAGGGTCTTATGTAGCTCTCAGAGATTCTGCCAAAGAACTATTATCCCTTTATCAGAGTTCGGCATCGAAGGATAAAATTAAAGCACAGCTGGATGTGCTCAAGCAAAAGGCAGAAGCCTTATAGTCCAGAGCAGTCCCGTAGTAAACGGGTCATCGTTGTTCGACTGATTGGTTTACCACGTTGATCAAGAATTGCGTGTTTGGCATGCGAACACCGTTTGAAAACCAGCTGTTTTATTCCACAATCGTCAGTGATTCAATACTGCCGTTGGTCTGGAAATTTTTCGTGAATTGCAGTGTCGCTTTGACTTGAGTTTTTTCATGGCCGACGACTGAGATAGAGGGTGGTGTCATATACCCGGAACCAGGGTTTGTAATTTCGAAACCGGTGACTTTTCCCTCTTTGATAATCGCTTTCGCGCTGGCGGGGGTGTGTTTCCAGAGATTGCCTCTGCCCGGTTGATAGCGGTAATAGTTTGAGACCGTATCGAGTCGGTCATTCGTGATACCATGTTTGCCCAGCGCATCCATCAGCACTTTTTTGTTGGCATTTGCTCGCGCGGGTGTTGGATCTCCGCCGCGGGCTGGTTTGACATTGCTGAATGCTTCTCGAAACACTTCTGATTTTACACCGAGTGCAGCTGCGATAAGTTTGACTGGTCTTCCATGATCGCGGGGATCAGTTTCATATCCTCCCGTAAAAATCAGACTACCTGCCGGCGCATTTTCTGTACCCTGTGCCTGCGGTTCCCGAGTTCTCGGTGGAATTTCACGACCTTCTCTCTGATGCGGCGGGCGTTCTCCTCTCTCACGTGGCGGGTGTTCTCCTCTCTCACGTGGCGGGTGTTCTCCTCTCTCACGCGGTGGGTGTTCTCCTCTTTCACGCGGTGGGTGTTCTCCTCTCTCACGTGGCGGGCGTTCTCCTCTTTCACGCGGTGGGTGTTCTCCTCTTTCACGCGGTGGGTGTTCTCCTCTCTCACGTGGCGGGCGTTCTCCTCTTTCACGCGGTGGGTGTTCTCCTCTCTCACGTGGTGGCTGTTCTCCTCTTGGATGATGTGAACGTTCTGATCTTTGTTGTGTTGGACCTTCACCTCTTCGGTGTGGAGACCGTTCTCCTCTTGGATGGTGTGAACGTTCTGCTCTTTGTTGTGTTGGACCTCCACCTCTTCGGTGTGGTGGCTGTTCTCCTCTTGGATGGTGTGGACGATCTGCTCTTTGATGTGGTGGACCTCCACCCCTTCGATGTGGTGGTCGAGGAGGACGGGGAATTTCATCGCGTGAGAGAACTCCATTTTCATTTTTATCTCGATTTTTTAGAATCTCAGTCGCCTGTTCCATTTCCTTCTGAGAGAGTTCGCCATTTCGATCTGTATCAAACAGCATAAAGATGGGGTCGTGAGGTGGTGGGCCTTGTTGATGTGGTCCACCTCGGTCATGGTCTCGTTCACCCGGCGGTCGATGACCTCTTTCACCCCGTGGTGGTGAATCTTTCTTATTTCCCGGCTGTTGAGAGGAGACACTGGTTGTGATTAACCCAAGAATGGCAAGGATCGCAAAAAACTGTTTCATCAGAAAAGATCTTCCGTCGAACGAAACTGAAGGCCCTGTAAAATGTTTTTCATGATCTCTGCCTAAGCACAGTTTGTCATGAGAAAAACAAAACGTCACGAGACTTAACGCATGCATTGGGGGATCACTACCATGTTTCTGTGAAACATGGCAGATAAAGTGTAAATTGCTAGTCCTGTACGTAAGTTACAGCTTAGTAGGAAGGGTATGGAACTCTGCTCATTCGCTCCCTTCCAGTGCAAACCAGGCTTGCATCTGGTAGGAGCAGTTGCATTGTGAGGATCCATCGGGAACGAGCACCAAACCGCCGGCGGGGATTGCGTTGATATAACAACCCAGGCGAATCCCGCCGAAGTTTTCGACACCTGCTTTGCGGGTGAGATCGACATATCCCAGAGTGGCAGAGCGAAAGACCATCATATGTTTGCTGGCGGAAATTTGTCCGCAGCCATAAGAGCGATCGAATTTGAAATCGATGTTCTTCCCGGTTTTCAAATCCCAGGCACCGCCTTGCGCGTAAATTTTATCGCCGTTGATGACAGGGTGTGACTGGTATTTTGCTTTGATATCCCAGATCCGTTTTCCGGTTTTGGAATCGATGGCAGCGATCCTGCCGCCGACTTCGGAGGGGAGTTGAAAGAAACTGTGTCGGACTCCCTGATAGAACATCAACAGAATCTGATTTTCTTCAGAGACGGCAAGCTGCGTACCAAACACATCCTGATCAGCCTGCCAGAGATCTTTGCCGGTTTTGGCCTGGAAGGATTTGAGTTTTCCTTTGCGGAGTTTGTCCTCTGCCAGGGCTTTATTGGGGCGACCGTTGCGTCGTGATTCCTTGATCGCATCGGCTTTGGCGATTTCGCGATCAATCAGATAGACGCTGTCATTTCCAATCGAAATCGCGTTATTGCGGATGGAGTATTCCGGTTGATACGTCCAGAGGACTTCACCTGTTTTGGCATCCATGGCAAAAAACAGGACCGATTCGTTACGGAGCTTCAAGCCTTTATATCGGGGGCTCGTGTAGTGGGCGTCATTGCTGACGGTGCCATAGACCACGCCATCATGATGAGCGAGATATCCCCAGTTTTTGTTGGGATCATCGCCACTGACGGGAGTGGAAAGTTTTCGCACCAGTTTTCCGGATTTCAATTCAATTTGATGGCAGAAGTTATCTTTTTTTACAAAAGCATAATCATCACTTAGACAAAAGTTACTACCGACTTCTGCGGTGCCGACGTCATGATGAATGCCGTTGAAGTCGGTAAGATTATTTTTTAACTGATATCTCCAGAGCGTGTGTCCGTTGTAGGCGTCGAGTCCACATAAGCCATGCAGGCCGCCGACGACCATGACGCCCCGGTTCACAAGTGGCGCGGGGCCTTGTCCGTGGCGATTAGGAATCTGGAAATCCATATCACGATACCAGTACATTTTGAGTGGTCCTTTGACGATTTCGTCATCGGAATTGACCGTGTTGGTGGCATTGGAATACTGGTGTGTCCAACTGCCGGCCCCTTTCAGTTCGGTTTTGGTTTCGACCTGCATTTTTTCGAGCGGTCCCTGGCAAAGCTGACCGCCATAGGGTCGCTGAAGGCGACGGGCTTCCTTAAGTAGTTTGGGACTCATTTGATTCTGTAATGATGACGAGCAGACGATGAGGTTTGCGAAGTTTTTCGAATAGGGCGTCTGATTCGGATCGGCGAGATGCACGGCGACGCGTGAGCCATAAACGCCCGCGTCATGTAACATTTCACGTGCTGTTGCGGCTTTGTCTGCATCCTGCATGACGACATAGATCTGGAACTTTGATAAACGAGCGAGTTCTAAAGCGAGTTGTGCATTGTTGGCACCGAGGTCGATACAGATGCCTGTTTTGACATCGGTTTTTTCAACGATTTCTTTAGCGGCACTCTGATAGTCAAACGTGGAGGCTGCCTTCGTTTTCTTGACGGCCGGTGGTGTCTCTTCTTGTTCTGGTGGCGTTTTATTTGCAAAACAGCAGATGACCCCTTGATCTGTGCTGGCGACGAGACATTCATCGGAGGCAGCCAGGCCGCGGACGGTGCCTTCGATTTCATGTGACCACCAGGTATTGGCTTGCGCTTTGTAGTCCACGCCGGTGACTTTGTTATGAGATCCGCAATAGGCATCGCTGCCGGCAATGATCACATCCGTGATTTGATAATCGAGCGGGATGATTCGTTTTTCCTTCAACTGTTTGACAGAGATTGCTTTGCCTTTTCGGTCGCGGGTGGGTGTGTCGTACCATTGGCTGTAAACCAGAGATTGACCACTGCCGCGCAAGATGCCTTTATCTGTTGCGGCCATTACGCCTGTGCCCGTTTGTTGTTTCAGGTCACCTGTTTTCTGATCGTAGAGGATGCCGGCGTTACAGAGAAACTGATCTGCCAACGTAACGTCAGAACCGCCGCGCTGTTGGTTCTTTTGAAGGTGGTAGTATTGGAACTTTCCGGTGGCGCGATCGAAGGCCGCGGGAACGGCTCGTCCGGTGGGCATGAATATCTGATCCTGACTGGCGGCTAGATATCCCTGCGCCGAGACACCACTTTTGGCACTGGCGCCGCCATGCGGTTGATTCAAAAGCATTTGTCCGGAATTCTGATTGCTCCAGAGAACCTTTCCGGTTTCTGCATCGAGGGCATAGAGATAAACGCCATCCGAAGGCCAGACTCCTGCGGCGAAATACACCTGATCGCCGAGGACCACCGGGCCACCTCGTGAAGGCCAGTGTGAGATGAGCCGATCGTTGCCCATGATCACTTTTTTCTTTGGACCTCCCCGTTTTTTCCAGAGCAGGGAGCCATCTTTAATTGAGAGTGCGTAGAGATTGCCATCATCGCTGGCGACAAAGACTCTGTCTTTCCAGGCTGCGGGGGCGAAGCGGATGGGACCTTCGGTGAAGAATTTCCATTTGAGCTGTCCCGTTTTCAAATCGAGTGCGTAAAGCTGGTCATCAGAGGAACTGCCGAACAGAACAGTTTGCTCCGCGATGATGGGCTGAAAGACTTCGTCAAATTTAATACGGGTATGTGTCGGCCAGGCGGGGGTGGGAGCTAGTTTTGTTTTGAATGACCACTGTAATTCCATGCGTGTGGGCAGGGGCTCTTTCGTGAAGCCGGTGCGGGCTGCATTTCCACGAAATTGAGCCCAGTCTGCGTGTGTGTAACCGGAAGTGAATGAGAATGTAATGAGAACAATAAGAACGGGCAGGAATTTCATGGAGGGTCCTCAGTGAGTATCTGCTGGGTGATCAAGTCTATTAATGGTAATGCCTGCAGTGGGGCTTGTCACCGACAACCGAAGTCGAATTCGCTCATTTCTCCAAGCTGTTGCGAGACGCTGCGTTCTTGAGATTATCAAACTGGCCGACTGGCTAGTGATTATTTCCCTTACCATTCAGTAGTTGCGACATTGAATCCAGGAATAATGCTTCGCTGGGGTCAATGAAGGACCAGGTTTGTTCGTAGCCTCCGCGATCTGAATAGGCCTTGTCGGTGCCGATATAGCTCATGCCGCAATCACCATAACCGGCGACAAACAGGGAGAGTTCCGGATGCCGTTTTTGAGCGGCCAATTGAAACTCGACAAAGGGTTCTCCCGGCAAGTGTAAAATTTTTACTTTGCCGAACGAGAGGCAGCTGAATTCGATGGTTTCATTCTTTTTTGCGCGTTCGATCCAGGCCAGGTTGATGGCTGCTTTGATGACTTGAGAATACTTTGACTTGGGGTTTTTCAGGATTTGTTGATTGCGCTCTTCCAGAAATTCGGGTGCGCGACGCACGGGGAAATTTACATCGACTGTCTGCCATTGAAGAGGTTCGATGGGTGTTCGCTCGATATGATCCAGGGAGCCCTCCATGGCCTGCGAGAGTCTGTTCGTCAATTCATTACGGGCTTTTCGGGAGCCGTTGTTGTATTTGCCCATTGCGGTATTTCCACCACAACCTGTGAAGTAGACCTGGAAGACGTTGCTTTTCTGTTGCAGCTGTTCTCTAGCGATTCCTACTGTATCGTAACTGATGCGGGCGTCGCCGTAAAAACTTTGAGGATGCGTGGCGTAGTAGTGAATCTGCACCAGGGGTTTTGATTGTGCATAGAAGGAGAGTGTGCGGAGCCAGGGATCGATAATGCCTTCGGGCGCTGCATGCAGTTCTGGAATTTTGGTGCTACTGGAGCGGACTTTGATGGAGCCATCGGGTTGTTTGATACGTCGGTTGGAAGCGACGCGGTCGACCTTGCATTTGCTGGTTCCGATGTGTGTGACGGTTGTTAAGTTTTGGGTTGCTTTTTTAATGGCGGCCTGTAGTTTCCGGGCGACATCCTGTTCATATTTGAGAGAGGCCATTTGCCGAGGCGACTTAGTGGGGAATTGAATTTTTTGCGCGGTGGAATCAATGGCGGGCCCGGTATGCTGATGCAGGCACTGCAGGGCGACACAGGATGCAGTGGTGTTTGCGGCTTTGGCGATTTCTGCTCTGAGGAAGTCGTACGATTCGTTATGCACTTCCATCCAGTCGAGGGCACAGAGTACGTAAGCGTGATCTCCCTGTTTTAGTAGAATCCCTTTTGCTAACAGGGGATGCTCGACCGTTTTGGGAATCGGAATAAAACCCATGCCAATGGGTTGATTCAGTTCAGGGGTAATGTCGACCGAGAATGTCCCGATTTGAATGGTGGGTTCCGCGGCGGACAGCGAAGGGGGTGCGACTACGAAGAGAATTAAGAGCAGCGAGATTCCCAATGTTTTGCTGATTGCTCTTTGGTTGGTCATCGTATGATTGCTTTCAATGAAATGGTTGTCAGGCAGACTGATTCAATTCACTGGTTATTGTAGCTTCGCGTAAAGAAAAATCTCTTCTGGCCGTAGAATTCGTTCAGATAATCGCTTGTTTCTTTCAGTTGCCATGCAGTTAACTTGTTATTATGTGGTTGGTCTGAAGTATCCACCGCGACCATGATAAATGTTACAATATAACTCAAACTTTTGGCCACATTTTTGACATTCCAAAGTACATTCAATGTCATCGCCATATTGAAGTGACCCATCGAAAATTGTTAAAAGACCCGGTTTGACACCGTTGAAGAATAGCTTCTCATGGAGTTCGTCCATTTCATTGCCGTTCAAGATGTCAATCGGTGCGCCAAATTGATTGCACTCGGGGCACATTTCCTGACTTTCTATTGTCATCTAACCAGTTATTCTCAGAATTATTCCAGATCTGATGTCAAGGGAATTCATCTGCTTCAAGATACGAAAAAAAACTTACCAAACTAAGACAGCCAGTCAAGGGGAGGTTCATCTGCATTTCATTATCTGACGGTATCCCCTCAATACTAATCAGTCAGATCCTTCTATTCTATACGAAAGCGGAACCAGCGGATGACGCTGATGTTTTGTTCGTAACACCAGAAGGTGACGAACAGATCGCCATCGGGGAGGCGGGTGATGTGGGGGGCTCCGAATTTCAGGACTGCGAAATTTTCTGACATGTTTTCGCCGGTCGTAGTGGTGCCCGCCTGTGATTGATGTCCCCAGAGCGGTTGCTGGTCGAGGTTTTCCCACTGTCCGTTTTTATCTAATTGCGAGAGGCAGGCCCAGAGTCCTGGTTCATCGAGGCGGCGGTAGATGTTGAGGAGTGTGCCGTCGTCTAATAAACGGGACGTTAAGGTCTGGCCGGTTAGTTGGGTCGAAGCGGGGGTTGTCCAGGAGGCACCCCCATCATGGCTCACAGAATATTGATTGGGGCGATCAGCTTTGGCTTCTTCGTCGTAACACCAGGCGACTGCCAGCAGACGGCCATCGGGATATTCGATGATCTTCGATTCCCAGAAGATCAGGTTGTTGGACTCGCTGTGCATGATGTCGAAGTACTCGGGCCAACTGTGTCCCTGATCTTCGGAAACGAAGGCGATCATGCGGTTGCCGTTGGGCTGATGGCCGTCCCAGTCGCGCCAGGTGGAAGTGGGCCAGATCCAGCGGCCGTCATTTAAGAATGTGATCGGACTGCACATTTCAAATACCGGGCCGACTAAGGGGGGTGTGACGGTTTCCGGTTCGGTCCAGGTGTGTCCCAAATCGTGGGAGCGCATCATCAGTAATTCGGCAGGAACCATGCCCAGGGTTTCAGGGTTACACAGCCCCTGGCCTGGGTGTGCGGTCCGGTCGAGGCGAATGAGGTTGGCTACGAGTTCCCCATCTTCTGTGAGAGCTAGGCGCCCGAATGTCGATGTTGTGCGGTCTGTGGTATCGGGATTGAGTTGTCCCTGATAATGCCATGTGTTTCCCTGATCGTTCGAACGCGAGAGGTGCACCTGCAGGTTATCTGCCTCGAAGGCTTCGCCCAGCATATACATGCCCAACAGTGAGCCATCTGGTAAGACGGCTACTGAAGGAAAGTAGGCATGGATGCTTTTGACGTGCGGTTTCTCATTTTTATAGAGGGTGCCGGTTTTCAGGTTGTTAAGTTGCATAAGCCTCGTATCCCTTCACAGGATGATATCGTGTCAAAGTTACCGAGGCTTACTTGTACTTGATTATTTTGCTTTCTTCAACTTCAGGTCGGCCATATAGATGGCGGTGATGGTTTTTCCTTCTTTGTCTTTTTCGTGGCTGGAGTAATAGGAGATCAAGGCACGATCGGGTTCCAATAAGAGAAAGCCGGGGTAGGAATTATCGCCACCACTGGGGAGTGAGGCGAATTCGTGTAGTTGGTCGTTCTGGAACCAGTAGAGTGAGGTGACGTATTTTCCTTTCTTTCTCTGTCGGCCTCCCACCAGATAATTTTTGCCCCACTTTGCCAGTAAGGGGCCGCCGATATAGCGGTCGAGTTGCTTGCGATCCCATTTTTCGAAAGGAGGTCGCGAACGCATGACCCAGGCGGGGCTTGAGCCACTACGGCCTATGGCGAGTAGATCACCGTTCTTTTCGAACAGGAACGCGGTTTCGTCTCCCTGTTTTTCATTAAACAGGCTGGCGGTTTTCCAGACGAGTCCGTCATCGCTTTCGAGAATGGCGGTTTCGATGAGGGCGCGGTCTTTGTCACCTTCAGTGAAATGTTTGATGCGGCGACCGCAGAGGTAAGCTTTGCCATCATAGGCGGCAGCGCGCCAGATATAATGGCCGTAGGTGCCTTCCAGCATGATGGGTTTCGACCATTTGGTGCCGTCGGCTGTCCAGACGCCGTATCCGAGATGTTGGTTGATGGTTCTTGTTTTGGGTGGCTCGTCACCACAGTACCAGGTGCCGGTGTAGACGAATAGTTTGTCTTTGAAGATCAGAAAATGTGGGTCTCTGACATCGCGTTTGGGAACGGAAAATTCTTCGACCTGTTTCCAGGTTTTGGTGTCATCACTCTGCATGACCAGAATTCTGGAGCTGGGAAAGAGCATGTGTCCGCCCGGGCAAGTGCGGAACGTCAGATAGTATTTGCCTTTGAATTCGATCATATCGGTAAACGCATTGTGCTCGCCGTTATCAAACACTTTGCGAACGTTGCTGACTTCCACTTCGGGCAAGGCGGCGTCTTCGCCTGCGAAGAGTACTGAAGTCATTGACAGACAGCAAAGGAATAAAACAAAAATCTGAATCAACTGGGGGATCTGTTTCTTCATTTTAATGAGCCTCAAAAACAAGTGATGTAAATTATTTGTCAGGAGAGATCGGGTTTGGAATTCAATAAATATTTCAAGTGCGCGCGCATTACAGACCGTGCCCGTTCGACATCGCGGTCTTGAATGGCGCTGACTAATTCAAAGTGTTGCCAGATGATGCGGTCATTGACGTCATCCTCCAGGACAGGGGACTCTCTGGGGGGATAAGAAGTTTCAAAGAGTGTCGACAATAATTTCTGCATGTCGGCGATGAGTGGAGTTCCCGACATTTTCAGGATCAGGCCGTGAAACTCGCGTTCGACCTCAATGCGTTTTTTACGTTCTTTTTTATTATTGGCGATTTGTTTGAATTTTTTCGCCAGAGATGCCAGCTGTACGATTTGTTCTTCGCTGGCATTTTGGATGGCCAGCTCTACGGCACCGACTTCTAAAGCGTATCGAAACTGTGCCAGTTCCGCCAGTTTTTCCTGCGACCTTGCCAGCGAGGGCAGGCAGTTGGCCCAGACCTCCACCGGGTCGGGATGTCGGACGATCAACCCGATGCGTTTGCGTCCTTCCAACAGTCCCAACGCACAGAGTCGATTGACGGCTTCGCGGGCAATTCGGCGCGAGACGTTGTATTCTTCTGCCAGTTCTGCTTCAGTAAGAAAGAAATCGCCGTCATTAAATTCCGCCGACTGAATCCGGTGGCGGATGCGTTCCGACAGATCCATGGTCAACGAATGCGGGGAATCTTTGCTGACAAGTGTCATAACATGGTGCTTAAATAGTGAAATATACTTGAAAAATCAATTTAAACGAATATTATATGACATTTAAACGGCATGTCAAACTCAGAGACAAGAAAAATGAAAGTCCGATGTTAGAAGATCATGCACTGAATTGTGAAATCCTGGTGGCTGGTGGCGGGATGGCCGGGTGCTGTTGCGCGATTGCGGCAGCGCGGTTGGGAGCCAGCGTTGTATTGTGTCAGGATCGTGCGGTGTTGGGTGGTAATGCCTCTTCTGAAATTCGGATGCATATTGTGGGCGCCAATGGAACGGGG
This sequence comes from Planctomycetota bacterium, assembly GCA_022600195.1. Taxonomy (GTDB): domain Bacteria; phylum Planctomycetota; class Planctomycetia; order Planctomycetales; family Planctomycetaceae; genus Gimesia. The sequence continues at coordinate 35,853 of JAHZKX010000071.1, read as the reverse complement.
GGCTTTGATCGGGGAGCGGAATTAGAGACTGAGGCCCGTGAAGGGGGGATTATCGAAGAGCTGCGACTTGAGAATAGTGTGCGGAATCCCCAGCGGTCGGCTTCGATGTTTGATCTCATTTTATTTGAGAAGTGTGTGGCGGAACCCAATCTGACGCTTTTGCTGAATACGAGTGTTGTCAGCGTTCAATTGAATGGTGATTGCATTGAGCAGGCGATCGCAGAGCGACAGAGTACCGAGGACCGTTTTGAAATCAGTGCGAAAATTTATATCGATTGCACCGGCGATGGACGTCTGGCGGCTGAAGCGGGTGCGCTGTTCATGGAAGGCCGGGAGGGAAAGGATGAGTTTCAGGAATCGCTGGCACCCGATACGGCAGACAATCGGCGGCTGGGCTCTACGATTCTGATGCAGGCGCGGCGACATGATCGACCGATGCCATTTGTTGCGCCTGAGTGGGCCCGGAAATTTGAGCAACGTGATTTGAAGTTACGGCTGTATGCAACGCCGGGGGAAGAGCAGCCGACACATGAATATGGTTACTGGTGGGCCGAGTGGGGCGGCACGCTGGATACCATTAAACAGAATGAAGAAATTCGCGACGAACTGTTGGCGGTTGTGATGGGGATCTGGGATCATGTCAAGAATGGGCCTTCGGGAACTCCCGAAGGAGCAGACCCGTTTCAAGCGGCTCACTGGGCGCTGGACTGGTTTGGATTTCTTCCGGGAAAACGAGAGAGCCGTCGTTTCATTGGTTTGCATGTTCTGACCGAGCAGGATCTGTTGACGTCGCGTGATTTTCCCGATGCGATTGCCTTTGGCGGCTGGTCGCTCGATCTGCATCCGCCGGAAGGGATCGACGCGCCGGATCTGGAGCCCTGCACGCAGCATCCGGTTCCCGCGTTATATAATGTGCCGCTCTCTGCCTGCGTTTCGAAGAACCGAAATAATTTGATGTTCGCGGGACGGAATATATCGGCGACGCATGTTGCTTTTTCTTCGACACGTGTGATGGCGACCTGTGCGGTGATCGGGCAGGGTGTGGGAACCGCGGCGGCTTTTGCGGTGAAGCAAGATTTGTCGCCTGGGGAACTGGCTGCCAGCGCGTCAGTGATGTCTCAAGTTCAGCAACGGTTATTGCGGGATGATGCTTTTCTGGTGGGGCTTGTGAATCAGGATTCTCAGGATTTCGCGCGATCGGCGACAATCACTGCCAGTAGTGAACTGGCTGATTTTGCAGCGATGAATGTGGTTTCAGGACAGACGAGGAGCGTGCATGGAACGGCGGGGGCGCCGCAAGGCCGCGCGTTTCCTGGCGGTCATCGCTGGATGTCTGATCCTGTGGACGGATTACCGGCGACGTTGCAACTGGAATGGGGAACGCCGATTGAGCCGCGAGAGATTCAACTCATTTTCGATACGGGCTTGCATCGGCACCTGACGCTGAGTCATCATGATGGTTATACATCCAAGATGCAGTGGGGGCAGGCACAGCCGGAAACGGTGCGTGATTACCGTGTTGAAGTTCTGGATGGTGAACTCTGGATTCCGCTGGTTGAGGTGATGGGGAATTATCAACGCCGTCGTGTGCATCCGATTGAAGTGAACTCGGCGGTGAGTGTGATACGTGTTGTTGTGAGGGCCACGAATGGTGTGGACCATGCCCGTATTTGTGAAGTTCGGGTTTATTGAGAGGGGATTCGTGATGACGCAACACTTAGTTTTGAGATTCCTGATGAGAGTGGCTCTGGTTGTATTTTTGTTATTTGATATGGGGGGCGGTTTAGCGGCTGATCAAAAAACGGCCATTCAGAAACGGAATATTGTAGAACTGTTTCCACGCATTCAGGGTGTGACGTTTGAGAGTCAGAATCTTAAGAAACGGAAACGATTTGTCGTTGTACTTCCTGAAAAGTGGGAAACGATCGAACCCGCAGAACGTCGGACGCTGGTGATACTGCATGGTCGCGGTCGGCATGAGTTGTCATTGATTGAAGACAAGATCATTCGAAAGCAGTTGCTCGATTCGGGGCTGTTTGTGATTCTGCCGGACGGCGATGATGGCTGGTATATTAATTCACCAGTCCGCAAGGCGGACATTTATGAGACGTATCTGGAAGAAGTTCTGTCTGTTGCCTCATCGGCGTATCAATTGCCAACGAAGCGGGAACGATGGGCGATTGCCGGCTGGTCAATGGGGGGCTTTGGTTGTGTGAACTTTGCCGAACGCCATCCGAAACAGTTTATTTCCGTCAGTTCGATCATTGGATTACTCGATTTTCCGCGCACCGGTTTGCCTGAAGGGCAGACGTACCAGGTTCCCACAGATCGGTTTGGTAAAGATCCCGAGGTTTGGAAAGAGTTTAATCCCCTGCATGGTGCTGAGAAGTTGAAGGGCATGTCGGTGCAGATGATTACCGCCCATCAGGCCTTTGACCGGACGATGAACGAACATTTTCGTGATCGTCTGATCCAGCTCAACGTGCCACAAACGTGGATCCTGCTTGAAGGGGGACACACGTTTGCTGTGGTACGCGAAGCGATCCCGTATGTGTTGGGGTTTACGAAACGAGCTTTGCAGTAGTTCCTGATTTTCAGTTAGGGGCGTGTGGTGCTATCGCTTACAATCTCTTCGGAGGTTCCTCATTTTTTTTGAGGGGCCGGGTTGATGGTGGTTGTTCTGTTTTCAGAAACTATCTGGATTGGGAAGTGGGGTTTGCTGTGTTCATGAATTTGATTTCTGTTTTATTTCGCTGTGCTGTGAGTTGGGTAACGGACAGGTTGTATCATGCAGAAGGGCAGGCAGGAGTCAAGCGGAAATCGGTGTTCGAACGGTGGTTGAAAGCTGGCGAAGCGTGTTCGAACGGTGGTTCATACGCGTCGAAGCGTGTTCGAACCGCATATAAAAAGTACGAGACAGCGAGAACCTGTGCGGAATGGACAGGTGAAGATTTTCAAAACAAAGGGACTTTCATAGTAGTGAGATCTTCAGTGTTCGTAATAAGCAGTGCGCAAAAAACGCATCTCGCGCGCGACGCTTATAACGCATATTGGGATTCTTCAAGACGAAGTCAAGAGCGAAAATGTGCACTGGGATTATGGTTAGATGTGGGGGACACTTTTTCTATGATTCGCGAATCGATACCATATGAGTTGTTGCATACAAAACGGGCCTTTCTTACTCAAGCCCATTCCGCATTGAAACTAAAGTGAGACAGACCGTGAATTTAAAATCGATATTTGTTTTGATGGCTGTTGTACTCTGTGGATTGCCGCTGGGGGCTGCGGGGGAAGCGCGAGCTGAGAATCTGCTGCAGAATCCGGAGTTTGCATTGCGTCTGACGTCTAAGAAAGCGGAACGCGGGAGTTCTGTTTTGTGCTGGAATACGGATGCGTGGGGCGATGTGAAATTGGTCTCTGCTGATTCGGAAGGAACACCTTCTTTGAAGTCGTCAGCGAAATTAGTTTCGATTGAGCCGGGCAAGCGGTTGTGGCAGTTTGCGACTTTGCCGGAACTGGGACTGGTGAAGGGAGACACGGTCAGTCTGGGTGTCAAAGGTTATCAGCATACTGGTGGTGCGTTGGAGGCTCGGCTCTGTCTGATGTTGATTGAAAGTGCGGATGGTACCTGGTCTCCCAGGGACTTTGGAATGTCTGATAAACGGACCTTTTCCCGGCATGGTCGCGGGGAGCTCATTCGTTCGCCTCAACGGGAAACGTCATCACAAAACGTGGTTGACGAATTTGTCCTGGTGCAGGAAGGACTGAAGATCGATCCGCAGTTTAAGCACCAGAAGGAATCTTCTGCTGACTTTCGGAATGTGGTGGGGGTGCTGGTGGAGTTTGCGAATGTATCGGAGAAACCGGTTTGGATTCATTCGCCGACTTTGGTGAAAGGCACACATGCGGTCATGGATGTGGCGTCTTCGCGTCCGCTGCCTGATTTTTATCGGCGGATTCCACGGACGTTGGCCAAGTTATCACAGGGGAAACCGATTTCCATTTTGACGCTGGGGTCGAGTATTGATCGGGGCAGTGCCAATCCGCGGCTCTATTTTTATGAAGAAGATTCGAAGAGTCCGAAATACAAAGAACCTCTGACTTCGTCTCGTCCCTCTCAGGCGGAGACATTCAAAACGTTTCTGGCAGAACGTGAAGGTCGGCCAGACCTGCAGGATTACGTTGGCTGGTCGCAACATTATTTCATGTATACGGGACGAATGCGGCGGGAGTTGCTGCGGAAGTTCAACTACCCGGTCGACCAGATGTTATTGAATGTGATGGCCTGCGATGGTTCGTCGATTGGGGAATCGCATAGTGGGTTTCGTGAGTACGCGGCTTTGGAACTTCGGCCGAGTCCGAATCCGAATGGGCATCCTGAGGGCAAGTCGTGGAAAGAACTGTATCCGAAATTATTTCGTGATGGTAAAGCGTCGGGGCCTGACGTCGTGATTTTTGGACATGGACATAACGAGCATATTGATCGTCCCGATGAAATCGCCGCTTATGAGGGTGCGATTCGCTGGTTTCAGCGACATTATCCGGAGGTGGAGTTTGTCTCGTGCATGTGGATTCGCGATAAAGGGTCTGCGACATCCATGAGTGAGCCGATGCAGAAGCTGTGCAGACATTATGGAATTCCGTTTGTCGATGTCGGGCAGTTGTTGATTGATCTCAACACGACATGCAATCGTTATGCGATGGCCCCGGATGGCGGGCATCCTGGCGCTGCCAGTCATTATCTGTGGTATAAGCAGTTGGAGCGTGTGTTTGAAATTCCGGAGAATGCTGAGGTGGGCATTCCCCAACAGCGTTTGCCCGCGCGGATGAACGACTACAGTTATGGCTGGGAAGGTGAGATGACGCGTTTCACTTCGCCTCACCCGCGGTTTGTGGACCAGCGGATGATGATCATTGAAGATTGTGCGTTTAATATCTGGTCGGATAATCACAAAGAGATGACGAAGTTATTGATTGATGGAAAGCCTGCGAAAGATGCGGGGCATGGCAGGCATAGCTGGTCCACACCCAATCCGCGGAATTCAACATTCGTGCATGGACGACTCTCATTGGGAGATCGGCACATTATTGAGATTCCCAACGAAAACGCGAAGCTGGTTGTGGTTGATAATAAAGTCTGCCCGAATCGTTGTTTTCTTGGTGTCGATGCGAAACAGTGGAAACGCACTCCTGAAGTCAAATCGTTTTCATCTCAGTGGGGCGCACCCTATGGGGAAAAGGCGTTTCTGCTGGCAGCTGGTGAATCGATGGAAATTGAAGTTGAGGGGTCTGATCTGTCTGTTGCCTGGCTCGACCGGGCAGAAGGGGGAACACTCGTTACAACAGTAGATGGAAAAGCTGCATGGTCACAGCCGACGAATGTGGCGTTTACCGATTCGAAGGGGCGCAAACATTTTATTGAGAACCGGCGTGGTGTTAGAGGTTTGTCGTTCGAGAAACATCGCGTTCGTTTGCAGGCACAGGACAAAGCTGTGTGGGTGTTAGGCGTATTTACCTATGATGCACATTAAGTAAACATACTGAGTGTTTTCGGGACAATGGACTTCTTAAATAATGATCGTAATTTGAGTTCAAATTCCCATTGATCTTTGTGGCTATGGGTAGGACACTGTGTATACGTTGTGTGATATTTGCCTTGGATGTGAAGACATTTGATCTGAAAGTTTTGCAATGTTTAATGCTGGGTGGGCTATTCTTTTTCATTTGCGACTGCTGCAGAGGTTGCTGGCTTTGGTGATGCTGCTGGGGTTGGTTGCGCAGGTGCAGGGGCAGGAGTCGCGGCTGGCGCAGGGGTTGGTGAATCAGAAATTCGATTCACTTCATAAAGGCCAACCGGGCAAAAAAGCTCAACCGGGTTTTGGCTGGAAGGGGGGCTGGGTTCTTTCGAAAGAGCAGCCGGCGTTGTTTGTCGATGCAAAGCAAAAGGCAACACCCAACGGAAAACAACAGATCATTCAACATGAAGCGTTAATTCAGGGAACCGCCAAACGGAATAATCCTTTGCGGCGCGAGTTAAAGGAAACGTATCAGGGGCAGGAACTGTTTCTCCGGTTTCGGTTCCGCTACGCGGCTGATGAAAAGTTGCGCGATCAAGGCGAGTTTTTTGTGTTCTGGCTGGATCGATACGAAGGCTCTGATCAGGCGGTACATGCTTCGCATATTCCCAATATCGGCATTCATATTAATGAAAGCGGCCCTCAGAAGGGGAAGGTCGTGTTTATGGTGCGGATCGGCAGCCATAAGACGGCCTGGAGTTCGGTGGAGCTGGAACGCGATCGGGACTATCAGATTGTCGGTCGATTATCGAAGCCTGAAAAATCGCTGCGTGCCGGTTTTACGCGGTTTGATTTATGGGTTGATCCTCAGCCGAACGATCTGAAGCAGCCGGTGGCTACGGCAGTGAATCCGCAAAGTGTGAATGCTGTGCGCTGGGTCGGATTTGCAACCGGTTTAAAAACCGAGCGCGCAGATCGGATTTATGTGAGTGATCTGGTATTGAGTCGCACCTGGAATGACGTTCTCGATTTATCGCCTTCTCAAATTCCCTGGATGATTCCACAGAAAAAGATGGCCTGGCATAAGCCGGTACATTTTCAAAAAGAGATCTATCCCCTACTGAAGCAGCGTTGTTTTTCGTGTCATGCGGGGGCGAATCCGGAATCCGGCTATCGCCTGGATGTGTATGACGAGCTGCGCGGGTTCAGTACTGGCGAAGAGTTAATCGTGCCGGGAGCGAGTGAGGAAAGTAAGCTGATGCAGTTAGTTTCTTCCACCGATTCGGAAGAACGTATGCCTCCTGTTGACTCGGCGCCACCCTTGTCGAAAAAGGAAGTCGCGTTGTTACGTGCCTGGATCGATCAGGGAGCCAAGTGGGATCATCAATTACTGCCGACACCCAAGACAGAGTCGGATCACTGGGCCTTTCAGTCGATCACGCGTCCGAAGGTTCCGGTCAGAAAAGATTCAAAGCGCGTGCGGATGCCCGTGGATGCATTTATCGAGCAGGCGTATCAGAAGCAGGGGATTCAGCCTGCACCAGAAGCACAGAAGTCGACTTTGGTGCGGCGTTTGTATCTGGATCTGATCGGTTTGCCTCCAACGGCAGAAGAGATTGAAAGCTTCGTGAATGACACCAATCCACGTGCCTATGAGAAACTGGTGGATCGCTTGTTGGGATCGAAACATTATGGTGAACGCTGGGCGCGTTACTGGTTGGATCTGACGCGGTGGGCAGAGAGCCACGGATATCAGCATGATCTGCCGCGACCTTATGCCTGGCGGTATCGTGATTATGTGATTGAGAGTTTCAATGAAGATAAGCCTTACGACCGTTTTCTGGCAGAGCAGTTGGCGGGTGATGAACTGGAACCATATTCAGATGAGAGTTTGATCGCGACCGGGTTTTTAGCGTCGGCCCGGATCAGCGGCAACCAGATGGATAAAGCAATGCAGCGGAACGATGTGCTGGTGGATATCGTGAATGTGACCAGTAGCGCGATTCTGGGTCTGACATTGGAATGCGCGCAATGTCACAATCATAAATTCGACCCATTGACACAACGTGATTACTATCGGCTGCAAGGTTTTTTTGTGAACGGTCAACTGGGGAATTTATCGTTACAAAGTAAGACGCTGCCCAATCCGACGGATATGAAACAATGGATGCCGAAAGGGACGTTTGATTTTTATCAACGTGAGGCCAAGAAGCTGATCAGTAGAAAACGGTTTCAGCATACGAAAACGCCCCACACGTGGGGTTTTTATTCACCCTTAACGGGGCATGCAGAAATAGAGCGTTTGCCGGTGGTGAACCGCGATCCGCTGCCATACTCTGCGGAAGGATTGAAGCGAACGAAGTCTCAGATATTAATTCGCGGTGATGTTCACAAGCCGGGTCTGGAAGTGGGCAAAGGCTGGCCTGCGGTATTGGGGGCAACATCGAATGCATCTGAGAATCTGTCTCGGAACGTGTTGGCACAGTGGCTGACGGATCGCAAAAATCCGCTGGTATCGCGGGTGTGGGTGAATCGTTTGTGGCAGTATCATTTCGGACGTGGTCTGGTTTCGACACCCAGTGATTTTGGTGTGCAGGGAGAAAAGCCGACGCATCCTGATTTACTGGACTGGCTGGCGGTTGAACTGATGGAGCATAACTGGAGTACGAAGCACATCCACAGGCAGATTGTGCTTTCAGCCACCTACCGTCAGTCGCGCATGGTTCATGCGGCGAATTTGAAACGCGATCCCGAGAATCGATTACTGTGGAGTTGGCCTCGTCGCAGACTGGAAGCCGAAGCGATTCGTGATTCCATTTTATGTGCGACAGGGGAATTAAAACGTGATACAGGCGGGCCGAGTGTGCCACAGGAGCGAGAAGAGGACAACTTACGTCGTACGATTTATCTGTTTCAGCGTCGGAGTGAAATGCCTTCTGTGATGACGATGTTTGATGCGCCGGACAGTATCGCCAGTTGTTCGCGCAGGCAGGTGTCAACGGTCGCACTGCAGCCCTTGTTTATGTTGAACAGTAAATTCATGGATCGCCGGGCACAGGTGCTGGCGAAAAAGATTGTGGAGAGTGCGGGGGATGATCAAAGTCTCCAGGTGGAACAGGCGTTTCAGAGAGTCCTGGGACGCGCACCAAACAGGGATGAGCTTTCGCGGTCTCTGTCTTTTTATCAGAGAGATGGATCTGTTACTGAGCAGAATCGGCGTCTGTCGATGTTATGTCATGCGTTACTGAATTTGAATGAGTTTATTTATATCCCATAGTTTCGAAGGTTCTGATGTTACCGGATCAAAGAAAAATGAATCTGTTACCTCATGCAAATTCCCGGCAGGTTTTGAGTCGACGGGAGATGCTGGACCAAAGTGTGCTTGGCTTTGGTGCGGTGGGATTGCTGTCGCTTCTGGCTGATGAAGGTTTGTTGTGTGCGGAAGATAGCGGTCATAAAGGTGCCGGGACGAATCATTTTCCTGCGACGGCGAAGAATGTGATTTTTCTGTTTATGTCGGGGGCACCCAGTCAGGTTGATACATTTGATCCGAAACCGTTGCTGACGAAACTCGAAGGAAAAGGGGTGCCTGACAGTATTGCGGCCCGGGTGCCTAACATTCCGCGGGCAGGTTTGAATTCGAAGCTGATGGCCTCGCCGTTCCCGTTCAAGAAGTATGGCGAGAGTGGCATTCCGGTTTCGAATCTCTTCCCCAAGACGGCTCAGATGATTGATGACATTTGTGTGTTGCGATCTGTGAATCATCGTGTACCCGTGCATGGACCGGGTGAATGTATTGCGTTGACCGGTTCTGCGATTGGTGATCGTCCCAGTCTGGGGGCCTGGATGACATACGGTCTGGGAAGTGAAAGTCGTGATCTGCCGGGATTTATTTCGATGCTCTCGAACAGTACGGGACCTGCACCACAAACGCCGGGCTGGGGCGCCGGTTTTTTACCATCGCGGGTTCAAGGAACGCTCGTGGATGGTAAGCGGGGGATTCCCTATACACAGATGCCCGCCGGTTATTCGAATCAAAATCGTCGCCAGCAACTTGATTTTATCAACTGGATGAATCAGGAACATTTATCCCAACTCGGTCAGGATTCGGAATTGGAAGCGCGGATTGCTTCTTATGAACTGGGTTTTCGTATGCAGACCTCGGCTCCGGAAGTATTTGATCTGCAAAGTGAAACCGGAAAGACGGCGAAACTGTATGGTCTGGATGACAAGTCGACCGCAGAATTTGGCAGGCACTGTTTGATCGCGCGGCGATTAGTCGAACGGGGAGTGCGCGTTGTGCAATTGCGGAATGGTGGCTGGGATGCACACGGAGCGATCAAGGCGAATCATACAAAACGAGCGCAGGCCACTGATGTACCGGTAGCCGGTTTGCTCAAGGATTTGAAACAACGTGGATTACTGGATGAAACACTGGTGATCTGGGGTGGCGAGTTTGGACGCACGCCGACGACCGAGGGATCTGCGAAAGGCGATCGGCGGGGTCGTGATCATTTACCGACAACGTATTGCATGTGGATGGCCGGCGGTGGAGTGAAGGGGGGGCAGATTATCGGCAGAACTGATGACCTGGGATACACGCCGGTCGAACGTCCGATTTCTCCTGCGGATCTGCATGCGACTTTATTGCACGCGTTGGGTATCGATCAGCATAAGTTGTATTACCTGCACAATAACCGGAAAGAAATCGCCACGGTATTAGGTGGTGAAGTGATTCGTGAGGTGTTTTAGCGTGTTGAGTTGAATTCGGTTTATAGATCGAACTTGATACCCTGGGCGAGGGGGAGTTCGGTGGAGTAGTTAATGGTGTTTGTGGTGCGGCGCATGTAGGCTTTCCAGGAATCGGAGCCTGATTCGCGTCCGCCGCCGGTTTCTTTTTCGCCGCCGAACGCGCCGCCGATTTCTGCACCACTGGGACCGACATTCACATTGGCGATGCCGCAATCTGAACCAACGGGCGAGCAGAAGAGTTCTGCTTCACGGACATCATTGGTCATGATGGCGGAAGAGAGTCCTTGTGGAACCTGGTTATGCATTTCGATGGCTTCTTCTAGAGTCTGGTAGCGCATGACGTATAGAATAGGGGCGAAAGTTTCCTGTTGTACGATGTCAGTTTGACTCTCCATTTCAACGATCGCGGGATGCACGTAGTAGCCTTTTACGGTATCTTCTTCGACGAGTTGATGTCCAAAATGAACAATGCCTCCCTGTTTTTTTGCAGTTTTCAGCGCCTGTTGCATGGCATCGAGGGCCGCCTGATCGACTAGAGGGCCGACCAGTGTTCCCTCTGTAAGTGGATTACCTATGGGCAAACGCTGGTAGGCATTTTTAAGCGACGCCAGTAACTGGTCTGCGATATTTTCGTGTACGATGAGACGACGCAGAGTCGTACAACGTTGTCCGCATGTGCCGACTGCTGAGAAGAGGGCAGAGCGAACGGTCATTTCCAGATCTGCCGATTCCGTGACAATCATGGCGTTGTTGCCGCCGAGTTCTAACAGGGATCGTCCAAGTCGACTGGCGACCGTCGTGGCGACGGCGCGACCCATGGGCACTGAACCAGTTGCTGAAATCAACGGGATTTCATGGTGTTCAGACAGTGCTTTTCCGATTGCTGCGCGACCGATGAGCAAGTTTGAAATTCCATCGGGGGCTTCGGGGAAATTCTGTGCGACATGGTTGACGATTTGCTGACAGGCGATCGCGCAGAGCGGCGTTTTTTCAGAAGGTTTCCAGATGACGGAATCTCCACATACAAAGGCGAGCATCGAGTTCCAGGCCCAGACAGCGACGGGGAAATTAAACGCGCTGATAATTCCGACCGGACCGAGAGGGTGCCATTGTTCCATGAGCCGGTGCCCCGGTCTTTCGCTGGCGATGGTAGAGCCGTATAGTTGCCGACTTAAACCGACGGCGAAATCGCAGATGTCGATCATCTCCTGAACTTCGCCTAATGCTTCCTGTGTGATTTTGCCTGCTTCCCAACTGACGATCGTCGCCAGATCTGTTTTGTGTTTGCGTAGTGCGTCGCCGAGTAAGCGTACGAATTCACCACGTCTGGGTGCGGGAACTTGTCGCCATTTCAGAAATGCATTTTTTGCTGTATCGACGGCTAAGCCGACATCGCCGAGTGTGGCTTCCTGCAGTGTGACCAGCGATACTCCATCGATGGGAGAGGTTCCCGTCAAGAGGTCACCGGCGCCGTTCTGCCAGTTTGTTCCAATGGCGACAGCCGCGGGCTGACCGGACACGCCGATGCGTTGTAATACTTCATGTATGGGATGCGTCATGGTTAGCGCTCACTTGATGAATGTCGAAGGTTCGGAAAGTAATTTCTCTGTTTCGAAATAACTTCCAAATCGGTTGTTGATAAACATGTCAAACGGGACCTCTTCCTGTCGGATCAATCCTGTACCGCTTAACAGATTTTGTTGAACCAGATCAACAACGGCACAGATGCCCGCTCCCGTCGTTAATTGAATGGCACTCCACTGTTCACCGTTAATTTCCTGGGCATACAGTTTTCTCAGGTCACTCTTTTCAACAAACTGTCCGTTTCGATTTCCTCTGACGGTACAAAACACAATTACGACATCCTGGAATGTGACAGGAATGGCATTTTCCATTACATCTTTCAGGAGTTCACGCCGATCTGCGAGTCTGAGATCCTGCAAGAGAAATTTCATTAACATGTGATGGCCGGGGTAACGAATGGTTTTGTAATTCAGTTCGCGCACGTGGCCATCCATGGTTTCGCACAATGTTCCGAGTCCGCCCGATGTATTGAAGGCTTCGTAGACATTTCCATCCAGCGTGAACTGTTCGAGCCCTTCGAGGGGGTGCTGGTTTTTTATTTTATGTGCATGGATTTCTTCGCATGGATTGCAATACTCATTAATCAACCCGTCAGTCGACCAGGTCAGGTTGTAAGAGAGTGCATTGGTTGGATGTTGTGGCAGGGCTCCCACGCGCATGCGGACAGTATCAATCTCGTCGAACCATTCCATGACGTGTTTTGTGATGATGGTGACGAAACCGGGGGCCAGTCCACATTGGGGAACAAAAACCTGTCCGGGAACGGCATCGTCGGCAATTTCTTTGACGGCGGCTGTCGTTTGCCGATCTTCGGTGAGGTCGAAATAATTGATGCCTGCTTCCTGCGCGGCCCGGGCAACTCCTGGATTTTCTCTAAAACTCAGAGCCGAGATTACGGCGGTACAGCCTTGCATGAGGTGAAGTAATTCCGGATGCGAGTCTGCATTGAGAGTGTGGATTTCCGCGGACGGAATCCGTTTTTGTATTCTTTCTAATGCAGCGGGAACACGGTCTGCAATTCGCAGATGATAATCGCCGGTACCTTGAAGCATCGAGGCAATCATTCGTCCGATTTTTCCCGCGCCAATTAATAATATGGTTTGAGACATGTCAGGTCCTCAGAAGTGGATTTCAAGATGTGAGAATTAAGAATAGAAAGACCTCTGCTTTTATTATATACGCAGGAATTGTCTTTTCTGATTGAGTTCTTGTTTTCGGAGAAAAATTCGTAGTACAAATTGGAATACTGCTTGACTCTTAGCTGTATATGGAAAGAATTAAGAAACAAGGAGATAAGGCATGACCAGTGAACAGCTTGCGACATTTGATTGGAAACGATATCCGGAAACTGCGGATTTCCTGAATGAGCGTATTGGCGATTATTATTTACAATCGTCAATTCTCAGGAAGTTTTCAGAAGATTTGCATTCGCAGACGGGAACCCGGTTGATTGACTGGATTGATCATCTGGAATTGCACGGGTCGGCTGAGTTGGAAGAGATATTACTCAGTTTAGGCTACGAGAAGTCCGCCGATACGAAACACTCATTGTTTCAGCATCCTTCTGCCCAGTTTCCTGCGATTCTATTGACTTCAGAAAAAACAGAACGCCTTTTTGTGATTGTAGATTCGGTAGTTGAATTTTTAGCCGTTCATCAATGTGCGTTATCAACGCCGATAGAAGGGGCCATCGGTTCTGCTGTTCGACAGCGATTGGTGTTTCAGGAAAATGATGTCGCCTTGCATGTTATCGAACGACATGGTGCTCGCCTTGATGCCACTACGGAATTGCCAAAGCCTGATTTGCAAAAACTGTTATATCATACTGAAGCCTTTCGTTTACGTCCGCGTAATTTTTCCGATGAAGCAGCGGGATTTGCAAATGCCGAAACTCTGATTCAAGCTGCGATAGCGGATTTGGGCGTGGATCGTACATGCGATCTGTTTTTTGCTGCAGAGCGTGCCTATTGGCAACAGCGGAATTCTGTTGCCCGCATTCAAAAAGCCCGTCAGGATTCAATGGGTCTGGGCTGGTCGAATCATGACCACCATACGTATCGTTCCAGCCGTCAGCATTTCTGGCGATTGATCTCGGTATTCGAGTTACTGGGTTTTGATCTGCGCGAACGTTTCTATGCCGGTAAAGAAGCGGGCTGGGGTGCTCAGGTGTTGGAGCATCACTCAACGGGTGTTGTGATTTTTGCCGATGTGGATCTTTCACCCGAGGAAGTCTCCCAGGACTTTGCGCATGAGCCTTTGTCCGAACTTTCTGAACTGGGAACCGTGGGTCTCTGGTGTCGTCTGCATGGCGAAGCGTTTTTGCAGGCGGGCATGCATCACCTGGAATGTCTATTTGACTTTACTGCGGCTCGGGATCAGTTGGCCGAAGAAAACGGAGTGAAGACGATGAACCCGTTTACGGATTTACCACATCTTAAGCAGGCCTTTACCGCGGGGGAGATTTGGCCTGTAAAGGAAAGTCGGATTCAATCACTGTTGGATGATGGATTGATCACGACCGAGGAAGCAAACAAGTTTCGTTCGAAAGGGGCCATTGGTTCGCATCTGGAGATATTGCAACGCGAAGACGGATTCAAAGGTTTCAATCAAACCGGTATCAATGACATTATTCTGGAAACGAACCCGTTGCGCATCCATCAGCCGTGACTTTTTGGATTGGAATTATTACTACCACGAAATACACGAAAGGCACGAAAAATATTTGATCATTAGGGTATGAAGCGTGGATACAGCTTGGTCGTCTAAATCCGAACTGATGAAGAGTTTTAAAGGAGTTTAAATATATGTATTCTGTCAAGAGGAGCAATTTTCGGTCACAGGTGAAGGGACTGTGAACGTCATGAATCATTTACGGGGCCAACGCTGGCGTGGTTACAATAGTTGTAATAACCAAATATAAACGAAATCTCACCGAACACGCAGAATTGATTAGACTTACCATTTTGAGAAGTCGGTGAACTGATAAGGTTCGTCGAAAATTGGAATTTCATTTTTGTTGTACTGCTTCCTCAACACCTTCAGAAGGAAATCAGAAAACGAATCACCTTTCAAGTGGATAAACTCAATTCCATCTGCAAACCAAAACACGCAATCCCATTCTTCTGCTACACCTTTAGTTCTCCAATTCAGATAATGTACATCGATGACAGTGCAGAAGGGTAAAAGACCTCCCGGCTCTGGAAACGTGGTCCACGCCTCCGGAGCCAAGAAATTTTCCTTCTTATATGATTCTATAACGCTTCCAGTTCCACAAAGCACCTCTTGCAAAGGTGAAGGAAAGAAAGATTCATCTCTAAAATTCCAAACGGCAATCAAGCCACAAACGAGCCCAGAACCGTATTGATCGATAAAACTCTTGTAATCTGTGGGGAGTACACAACCAAGATCTTTCTCGACTGCTTCCCATGAACGATCCAATCCTATTGCTTTGGTAGGAGGCTCGACAAGTTCTGTAATTTGAGCTAGTGATGAAGTCATAAGAGAGAATAGCTGCTTTGGATAGTTATTGTAGTCTGTATGGTTTTGAAAAACTCGGTTGAATCTAGTGCACTGACCATTGTAAGTGTTTAATGGGTTGATGTGATCAAAATCAGACTTCGGGCAAGATCCAGGGTTTGCGCCATTCTTCTCGGCCTCTCAGTTGGTTGGCTTCGTTGTCGTTGAGGAAGAGTTCTGTTTGTGGATCGAGGGTTAGAGTGCGACCGACGCGGGCGGCGATATTGCCGGCGTGACAGAGGACGGACGCGGGGTGTCCCACTGTTTCCAGATCGCAGGCTGGTTTCTTGCGAGTCTTGATACAGTCTAAAAAGTTTTGTACGTGTGGGGCGGCGTCGCTGTTGCCTTTGACTTCCTTCGTGAGCCGACCCCCATTTGCGTATACACGCCAACGGCTGTTGCCGATGACCATGTACCCTTTGTCGCCGTAGATGACAGCGCCTTCGGATTCGCCATGAAACTGATAGGGAGCCCAGACCCGCATTTCGTAGGTCAGGATTTTTGGCGTTTTGCTTGTGTATTCGTAATTGACCTGTAGAGTATCAGGCCATTCCTGCATGTCGTCGAAATACCATTTTCCGCCCATTGCTGAGATTTTTGTGGGGAGCGAGATGGCATCGTCCTTTTGGGCTTCACAGGCGGCATTCAACGCGGCGAATGCCATGTCGAGCCGATGCACACCATCGTTACCCAGGTCTCCGGTGCCATAATCATGGAACCAGCGCCAGCGTCCATGAAAGCGATTTTTGTTGAAGGGGCGTTTTTTGGCAGGGCCGAGCCACATGTCGTAGTCTACAGTTTCGGGGGGCGTGCTGTCGGGGGGATATCCGATATTTCCCTGACGGGTGCTTTCCCAGGCCTTGGCCACGAGGCAACGACCGAGGGCGCCCGTGCGAATGTAGTCAAGGGCCGATTTCAATCGATCGGTGGAACGATGTTGTGAGCCCATCTGCACGATGCGTTTATGTTTATTCATCGCGGCGACCATCCGCTGGCCTTCGATGATATTATGGCCGTCCGGTTTTTCGACATAAACATCTTTCCCGGCCTGACAGGCGAGGATGGTGGGGATGGCGTGCCAATGATCGGGGGTGCCCACCACGATGGCATCCAGACTGTTGTTGTCGAGCAGTTTTCGAAAGTCCTGAAATACCTGAGGTTGCTTGCCCTGAATTTTGGTGACGGTTTCGAGGGTTTTTCCCTGACGAGCGGTATCAATTTCGGCGATGGCCACAATTTCTGAATTCGAATTTGCGGCGAAATATTGATTGAGAGCAGAAGCCCGACCCGATGCGCCGATCATGCCCACACGCACGCGTTCACTGGCGGAGGCCTTGGCGACCTGTTCGAGCGAGACGCTGGCGAGCCCCAAAGCAGAACCCTGTAAAAATTTTCGGCGGTCCATGGTTGGATCCCTTTTGAGTAAAACGACAGTGATCAGAGTACTACAATCAATGCTGTACATTATAGAAAACAGGATTCCGGGTGCAAAAAGAATTTTGCTGATTTTTGAAAACTGCAGCAGAGGGAAGGGGTCCCAACATTTATCTAATGGTTTTATCTACGGGTTCTGGAAAAGATCAGCTGGAGATATCGGTGCCTGTATTGTTTTCGCGCGAAGTGGTAACGGCATGTTTTACACCAACATTGCTTCGCAACTGGTTTGTGATACGGTGCTGGATTCACTTTGGTTTCAGGTCCGGTTAGCAGGGGTGTTCGGTTTTTATTGTCTTACTGGTTCATTTCCGTCCGAGTTTGCGAGATTTCTTAATGAGAAGTGTCGAAAAAACAGATAAAATCGAGGTAATTTAGTTCATGGATTCCCATTTTTCGCTTATAATAAGCTGTTGTAAAACTCAGCTCCTTCCGTAGCCCAACGACTCCCTCCCGGGCTGAGTTTCAACCCTGAAGAGTTCGCTTTCGGTGAGCGTGTTGATTACGGATTTCATCGAAAAGCTTCGAGAAGGAGAACTGCATTGCGTTCTTTCCGATATTCCTCATTTTTTATTCTCGTGATGGTGGCGTTGAATTTCTTCAACGGTCAGTCAGCACCTGCACAGGTAAAAAAGGCAGCTCTGAAAAATAATCAGGCGGGCATCGAATTTTTTGAGAATAAAATTCGTCCGGTTCTGGTGAAACACTGTTATGAATGTCATTCAGGGGAACCGGATGAGGAAAGTGCATCCTTTGTGCTTGATACGCGCGAAGGTTTATTGCAGGGCGGTGATTCGGGAAAATCGGTGGTGCCCGGCAACCTCAAGCAGAGTTTGATTCTGCAAGCAATTGAGCATGATCCTGATTTTTACGCAATGCCTCCGGATGAGAAATTACCTGCGCATATCATTCAAGATTTTCAAAAGTGGATTCAAATGGGGGCGCCTGATCCTCGAAAAGGAAAATCGAAAAATAATTCTCAGAAGAAAAAGTCGGCCGCTGCGATCGATTTTACAAAAGAGCGCGAGTTCTGGTCGTTTCGGCCATTGAAAAAACCGAAGGTTCCCGATGTTAAAAATAAAAACTGGCCTGCAAACGCCATCGATCGATTTATTCTTTCGAAGCAGGAACAGTCTGGCTTGACTTCAGTTACTGCTGCAGACCGGCTAACGCTGATTCGTCGCGCCTATTTTGATCTAACGGGATTACCTCCTAAAGCAGAAGAGATTCAGATGTTTTTGAATGATCAATCTCCGCAGGCTTATGAACAGTTGATAGATCGGTTGTTGGCTTCGCCGCAATATGGTGAAACCTGGGGACGTCACTGGCTTGATCTGGCCCGCTATGCCGATTCAAACGGTCTGGATATTAACCTGACATTTTACAATGCCTGGAAGTATCGCGATTACGTGATCAAGGCATTTAATGAAGATAAACCATACGATCAATTTATCCGCGAGCAGATTGCCGGCGATCTACTGCCTTATAAAAATGATGCGGAGCAGACTCAAAATATCATCGCGACGGGTTTTCTGGTCATGGGCGCCAAAATGCTCAGCGAACGGGATAAAGAAAAATTGCGCATGGATGTGGTTGATGAGCAGATTGATGTCACCGGCCGAGCGTTTATGGGCATGACTCTGGGATGTGCCCGCTGTCATGACCATAAATTCGATCCGATTCCCATGACCGACTATTATGCACTGGCGGGAATTTTTCGCAGTACAGAAACCGTGCATGGAATTCGTTTGAATAACCAGTTCGTATCGGGGTGGATGACGCGTCCTTTGCCTGTTAAGCCCGAGCATGCGGCTGCTCTGAAAGCGTATGAAGCAAAATTGAAAGCACTGGAAGATAAGTTAAAAGCAGATTCCAGCCAGATCAAATTGCTTGAGGACAAAACCGATCAGCAGAAGCGTTTGAAGAAACTGACTGGGATTGTTGTTGATGATCTCCAGGCTGTGAAAACCGGCGCGTGGCAGGATTCAGTGTATTCGAAAAATTATCTGGGTGCTGGTTACGTGCATGACAAAAATGAAGAGAAGGGGGAAAAGAAGATTCGCTTTGTTCCCGATCTACCTGCTTCGGGAAAATACGAAGTTCGTTTTGCATTTCCTGGTAGTAAAGGCCGTGCCAAACGTGTGCCTGTGACGATTCATTCAAAGCAAGGAACAAAAACGGTCTATGTAAATCAGACTAAGGAGGCGCCCATTGACAGCCTCTTCCTGTCACTGGGTCACTTTGAATTCGCAGCAGGTAAAGTCGGTTCGGTTGAGATTTCGACTAAAGGGACTCGAGGTTATGTTGTCGTCGATGCGATTCAATTTCTACCGCAAGACCAACCAGTTGAAAAAGATGCTGCAATCGCGAAAGCAGAAAAGCCCGTTCAAGCCACTGATGCGACCAAGCAAGCAAAAATTAAATTGCTGAAAGAAAACGTTAAAAATCGGAAGACACAGATTGCGAAATTAAAAGAGACGGCGCCTCCCCCCAAGCCGATGGCACTTGCCGTTGGTGAACAACCCGATCCAGCAGATTATCGGATTGCCAGGCGGGGAAACATTCACCAATTGGGTGACAAAGTCGATCGCGGTTTTCTGACAATCGCTTCGATTTCGGAATCGCCAGAAGTCAGTCCGAAGCAGAGTGGGCGTCTGGAGCTGGCGAACTGGTTGAGTCGTCCACAGAATCCGTTGACCAGTCGCGTGATAGTGAATCGGGTCTGGAAGCATCTGTTTGGAAAAGGGTTAGTGCGCAGCGTTGATAATTTTGGACATCTGGGAGAACAGCCGACCCATCCAGAGCTATTGGATTATCTGTCGCAGCAATTTGTAGAACAGGGCTGGTCAATCAAGACATTGATCCATGAAATTATGCTGAGTCAGACGTACCGTTTAAGTTCAGAATTCAGTGCGGCTCATTTTGAACGCGATCCTGGTAATAAATTGCTCTGGCGAATGAATCGCAGGCGATTATCTGCAGAAAGTATTCGGGATGCGGTTTTATCCATCTCAGGTCAGATTGATTTGAAGCAGGGGGGCTCTTCTGTTTCACATTATCCGGAACAGGCCGTCAATCCGAATAAAAACACGAAAATGAAGCAGAATCCATCAGAGTTTCGTCGTAGTGTTTATTTACCCATTGTACGAGGTAGTGTGCCAGCGGCGCTCGCTGTGTTTGATTTTCCTGCACCGGAAATGCTGGTGGGAAATCGTCCGGTGACGACGGTTCCTGCACAGGCGCTGTTCATGATGAATAGTCCGTTTGTGATAACGCAGGCTCAGGCGACGGCAGAACGAATCTTAAAAGCAGTCGATAAAACAGATCAAGAGAAAATATCCCAGTTATACCTTGCCTGTATGGGGCGTAAAGCAAACGGGAGCGAACAGGCAGAAGCGTTGAAGTATATTCAATCGTTGATGAGTTCGAAATCGAAGGAGAATTCGAACAAAGCTGACGTGCAACTTCAGGCCTGGACATCCTATTGTCAGATACTGTTTGCCTCTACCGAATTTCGTTTTTTAAATTGAAATTCGTTTTTTAATATCGGTTAATACTCAACTTGAAAAAGATTGATCCACTATGGAACCTCTCAATATATCACGTCGGCAAATGTTGAAGTCATCGGCAGGCGGATTTGGTTATCTGGCGTTGGCGGGTTTGAGTTCTGAGGCGGCTTTGAAGTCACAGTCCCCCTTGCTGTCAAAAACGCCGCACTTTGCGCCACGCGCCAAGCGAGTGATCTTTTTATTCATGCATGGCGGTCCGAGCCAGGTAGATACGTTCGATTACAAACCTCGCTTGAATAAAGAGGATGGCAAGCGACTGCCTTTCAAAGCGGCGAAGAACATTGAACAATCATCCCAGGAAAACTTGCGATTGATGAAGTCTCCCTGGAAGTTCAAGCAGCGGGGAGAGAGTGGGCTTTGGATCTCGGAATTGTTTGATAAGGTCGCCGAACATGCAGATGATCTCTGTGTGATTAATTCGATGCACACGAATGGTCAGTCGCATGGGCAGGCAGTGATGAAGCTGCACACCGGTTCGGACAGTCTGGTGCGTCCTTCTGTGGGTTCCTGGATGGTATATGGTCTGGGAACGGAAAATAATGATCTGCCTGGATTCATTTCGATTTGTCCTTCACGGGGTCATGGAGGCGTCAGGAATTTTGGAAGTGCGTTTTTGCCAGCCGTCTATCAGGGGACGGCCATTGGCGATGCCGATACTGCCGCCAAGGAAGCCAGTATTCGTTTTTTGTCGAATAATATTTCTTCAGAGGATCAGCAACGCAAACAGCTTGGCTTATTGCAGGCGATGAACCAAAGGCATCTCAAACAGGTTCAAGTCGATAATGAAATCGAAGGCGTGATCAATTCGTATGAATTGGCCTTCCGCATGCAATCGGAAGTTCCCGCTTTGATGGATCTGACATCGGAAACGAAGGAGACTCAGGAATTATACGGGATCAACGAGAAGACCACGGAAAACTTTGGTCGTCAATGTCTGATGGCCCGTCGATTTGCGGAAGCGGGTGTGCGTTATATTGAAGTCGCTTTGGGAAACAACAAATGGGATCAACACAGTGGTTTGAAAAAAGGCCACGAACGTAACTCTCAGAGTGTGGATAAACCAATCGCCGGTTTACTGGCTGATTTGAAACAGCGGGGATTGCTGGAAGATACACTTGTGGTGTGGGGTGGCGAATTCGGACGCACACCGATTGCGCAAGGGACAAATGGACGCGATCATAATCCTCAAGGTTATTCGATGTGGCTGGCCGGAGCGGGTGTGAAACGGGGTCACGTCCATGGTGCCACTGATGAATACGGTTATTATGCCGCCCGGGATAAAGTTCATATTCACGACCTGCACGCAACGTTGTTGCATTTGATGGGCATGGACCACAAGAAGCTGACGTATCGTTATGCGGGCCGTGATTTCCGTTTGACCGATGTTTACGGCGATGTGGTGCACGGAATCATCGATGGCTAAATCGGGACCTGTAAAAAGAGCCGGTTATTTAGAGAACCCGGCGCACTCTTTTTCTGTCATATTTAAGTATTGATTTCTACTTTCTCTTGAGAATGATCTGGAATCAATAAGCACAGCTCTGCACTTGATTTCTGGTAAAACTGAATCCGCCTGTTTTTATAGGGTGGTTGCAGAATTTCATCGGAATAGTTACAATCCCGATCTTGAGTGAACTTTGCGCGCAACTCGTTATCAATTCATGAGATATGGACGGATTGTGGCTTCGTGAAGTAACGAATCTACTAACAGAGAATTCGAGAATCTGAAGAATCAAAATGTCCGATCAAAACGACGAGCTGGTAGAAGACGCTCTGAAAAGCATCGCTGCGGCACAAACTCTTTCCGAACTGGATGAAGTACGCGTCCACTATTTGGGGAAGAAGGGGAAAATCAAAGCGCTGCAAAGCCAGTTGAAGTCATTGTCTCCTGAAGAAAAAAAAGAGTTTGGGAAAGTCCTTAACGGGATCAAGCAGAGTATTCAAGGTGCGCTGGGTGAGAAGAAAGCCGCACTTGAAGAAAGCGAAAATTCGGGTCCTGATCTCGAAGCGATTGATGTCACTTTGCCCGGTGTGAGCGCACTGCCCGGACATCGTCATCCACTTACCGCGACGATGGAAGAGGTAAAAGCGATTCTGGTCGGGCTGGGATTTCGCTATGACGATTATCCTGAGGTGGAATCTGAATATTATAATTTCGATGCACTCAATACGCCGGACTGGCATCCCGCGCGAGATATGCATGATTCGTTTTACACAACGGTGGGGAATGTTTTACGAACGCATACTTCTGCTTTTCAAACACGGGCCATGAAGAATTTCGGGCCACCACCTTTGCGGGCTATGACATCCGGACGATGTTATCGTCGTGATGAAATCGATGCCTCGCATTTTCCCATATTTCATCAACTGGATGTGATTGCCATTGATCAGAATATTAGTTTTGCTGATTTGAAATGGGTCTTGTATCAATTAGCCAGTGCGTTATTTGGCGAAGATGTTCAACTCCGTTTTCGTCCCAGTTATTTCCCCTTCACGACACCTAGTGCTGAAGTCGATGTCATGTTTAATGGCAAGTGGTTGGAGATTCTGGGAGCGGGAATGATCCGGCCTGAAGTGCTGCAGGCCGGCGGAGTGGACTCGGAAAAATGGCAGGGCTTTGCTTTTGGCTTAGGGTTGGATCGCATGGCAATGATTCGACATGGGATCACTGATATCAGGCTGATGTACGAAAATGAAGAAGCGTTTTTGCGTCAGTTTTAATAATCTTTTCCTGATAGAAACTGGCACGATATTTCTGGCATAGAGAGACTAAGATGTATATTAACACTGGTTGGTTGCGCGATTATTTATCGGCGGATTGCAAAGAGAGCGAACTGCTGGATGCGTTCATGACCGTTGGTCTGGAAGTCGAAGAAGAGCATGATCTGTCGCGTGCCCTGGAACCGATCCGCATTGGTTTTATCCGGGAAAAAAAAGCCTTAGGCGACACAGGGAAACTGTATGAATGCCAGATCGAAATTCAAAAAGGGAAGCTGATTACCGTCGTCTGTGCCTCGGAGCATCCCGTCGAAATCGGCTGGGGGATTCCCGTGGCGACTGCCGGGACGAAGCTTCCCAGTGGCGCGTTGATCGCGGAAGGGAATTTCAAAGGAGTTCGCTCGGAAGGCATGATCTGTCTGGATGGTGAAATGGGGCTGATTGCCAGGTCATCGGGCTTACAGATTTTTAAAGATGAAGCGACGTTAGGAGAAAGTCTGTCTGCTGTTTCACCCATTCAGGAAACACTGGTCGACGTTTCCGTTTTACCGAATCGTCCCGACTGTCTGGGAATGATTGGTGTTGCCCGTGAAGTCGCTGCGGTGCTTGATATGGAATTGAAATATCCCTCTAGCCGTGAGATGAATGCGTCTGCTCAACAAGGGGAAACCGTAGCAGTCGAAATAGACGATGCTTCACTATGTACCCGGTATGCCTGTCAGGTATTCGATGGAGTTCAGGTACGCAGTTCACCACATTGGCTCAAGAGCCGTCTGCAAACAGCGGGTTTGCGTCCGATTAATAACGTGGTGGACATTACCAACTTTGTCATGCTGGAATGGGGACAACCACTGCACGCATTCGATTTCGATGCATTGAAAGGAAATCGGATCGAAGTACGACGCATGAGTGCGGCCGAAAAACTGAAGCTGCTGGATGAGTCTGAAGTCGATGGCGCACATCAGCCATTAGTGATAGCTGATGCCGAGAATCCGATTGCCTTGGCGGGGATCATGGGAGGCTGGAATTCCCAAACGACCGGTGATTCAAAACGGATTTTGCTGGAAGCGGCCTGTTTCGATCCCGTATGTATCCGGACTTCATCACGCAAGTTACGTATCAGTACGGATTCTTCTTATCGATTTGAGCGTGGGACAGACCCGAATGATATGTTGAGTGGTGCTTTCAACCGCGCAAGTGAGCTGCTTCAGGATGCAGAACTTTCGGGTGCCAAACCTGCTTCCGGTGTAACCGATTGTTATCCCCATGTTCGACAGCGGACAACATTTGCTTTGGATTCCCGTCGGTTTTCAAAGTTGTTGGGGACAGAGATCAGTGATCGACAGATTGAAGAATGTCTTAGCAAACTGGAAATGACTCACGATGATAGTCTAACCATATCAGTGCCGACCTGGCGCGTGGATGTGAATAATGAAGTGGTCCTTGCTGAAGATGTGGCACGGCTATTACGTTACGATAGCATCGATATGAAGCCGATGGTGGCGACGACCACCAAGGGTCGTGTTTCAGAAACGGATGGACTTCGAACGAAAGTCGGTTCTTTCCTGACTTCCAACGGTTTTCTGGAATGTCGAACGCCTCCACTTACGACAGAAAAAATCGCCATGTCATTCAGTCAATGGCAGGGAGAATCGATTCAGGTTCAGAATCCGATTTCCAAGGAGATGACGACGCTCCGCCAAAGTCTGGTTGGTAGTTTAGTTGAAGTCGTAGAGCGAAATGCCCGGCGTGGTGCGAGTAGTTTTCGGTTCTTTGAAGTCGATCGCACGTTTCGATCGAATGATGGTGAGATTGATGAACGCTGGATGATCGGTGGCGTGGTTGGAGGGGCCGTCAATGACTCTGCCTGGATTGCCTCCGAAAAGGAAATTGATTTCTTGCGGGCAAAAGGGTTGGTACAAAATCTTCTCGCTCATCTCTCTGTGGAAGGAATTACTTACGAAAGTGATTCAGCGGCCAAGGGATATCGTGGCGAGGAATATGCCGTCATCAAACATGGTAGTCAGCGAATCGGTGCCCTTGGAAGAATTGATCTGAATGCATTAGGAATCAAAGACCGGGCGCGTGTGCCCCTGTATGGTATGGAATTAGATATTTCGACTTTAATGACAGTCAAATCCCCTGCGAAAATATTTGCCGGTCTTGCGAGAACGCAAGTAGTTGCCCGCGATATTTCCATCGTCGTTCCCATCGGTTTACGCTATGCCGAAATTGCGAAATCACTGGAGAACGCATTTGAGGCTGCTGTTTCGAATCTGGATGCAGAAGCACGAAAAGAGACTGACTCATCATTCTCTTTGCAACCAAAACTCGAAAGTGTGATCTGCATCGATACCTTCGTCGGCGAAAGTGTCGGCGCGGATGCAAAGAGTTTGACGATCAGAATGCTGTTCCGCGATGAGACTCACACGCTCACCTCCGGGGAAGCACAACAACTGATGGATTATGTTGTCTCGCAGCTACATTCTGAACATGGGGTTGTGCAACGATAACGATTTCGCCTGGGCTGCTGATTCGCATCGGTCTCTTACACTGGATACGATTCTGGCTATTGATTCGTTTTCAGCAATTTGTCAATCATCGGTTCAATATCTTTTTCATATGTGAAACCTTCTTTGCCGTACTCCTGCTTTTCGTTATCGAATCGTTTGATCAATTTGCCATCGGTTCCGTATACGTAAGCTGCCGGGATAGCAGCCAGATTGATACTTTCATAAAGCTTCTCATCCGGAGTACTCGATATGATATTGATGATATCCGCTTTTTGTTTAGCGAAGTATTCCATCAGTTCTTCACTGTTTGATTCGGGTGGAGAATTCTTGCTGCCATCGTAGTTTAAATTGAACGAGATACAGACGACTTTTTCAGGATATTTCTTTTGTAATGCAACCAGTTGTGGGAATTCACGCAGGCAGGGTTCACACCATGTTGACCAGAGATCAACGACAACAATTTTCCCCTTTTGTTTCGCGATGAACTTTTGAGTCTCGTCCCAACTGGCAATTTCCGCCGTCACGCCATCTTTTTTAAATGATTGTGCTCCGGGAATAGCGGGCTGTTTCGCTTCCGCTGTTGTTGAGACAGGTTCGGGAGCCGCTTCAGTTTTTGGAGGAGCTGTGGGTTCGGTTGAATTCTGATTACAACCGTGCAGCAAGATCAGGCTGACTACAAAACAGATTAATTTCGCAGGCATTTGAAAACTCTTTCTTGAAATATACTGGCTGGAAAAAATGCTTTCGATATTACTTCTCAACTTTGACCAGACCGGCGGCTTTGGCTTTGGGTATCGGGTCTTCGTAGGGTAGTGCCTTTAAGAATTCCGCGAGATCTGAAATATCCTGCTTTGAAAGCTGGCTCGTTTTCCCATGTTTGTCGTCATGGTTATATTTGGTGAAAACTTCTTCGAGTGTTTGTGCTTTACCATGTGAAAGATAAGGGGCAGTGCGATATACGCCGAGGAGCGTCGGGGTATCATAGGCGGGTCCCATCTCTTCACCGGGATTGTCAACTGCGGTGCCGACATCGTGGCGGATGAATTTCTTTGAGGGAACGGAATCTGTTAAAAAGGGACCAGTATGGCAATTTGCACATTGAGTCTGTTTTGAGAAGAACAGCGTGCGTCCTCGTTTCGCTGACGGGTTGAGTCCTTTTTTGGCATGAGGGCTTAAGGTAAATTGGTGAGTGTTCGAATAAGCGGCCATTGCATCCAAGGCCCGCGACAATCCACTATTAGGAGCGTCCAGCGAAGGATTGATTCTTCCTCTCACCAATCCCTTTCCCTGCATCAAAGGTCCACGGATGGTATGTTCGAAATCTTGAACTTCATCACGGTCTGCTGACCAGTGGATAGGGTGAGTCCAGGCCATGCCGGCCAGTGATTGAGTATTTCTTAATCCTTCAGGGTTATGCCAGGTTTTTCCATCTGGTTGCCCATCCGGATGACAGCTCGCACAGGAAATCCAGAGGCGGCTGGACATGGGTTGCAGAGCAGTATAAAACAGTCGTTTTCCCAGCAGGATTTCTTCTCCCAGCGGATTGCTTGCAACATCAATTATCGCCTGTGGGCGAAGGGTTCTTGTATCGTATGCAACAACATTAAAGTCGAGTGCGTTGTAGACATAAAAAGTTTTACCATTGGGTGCCACACGTACTGCGCGGGGGTTGTGTCCGAGTCTGAGCGAAGCGCGAAATGTCAATTCGCGATAATCGTCATCGATGACATTGCAGACAAACATATCATCTGTACCTGCAAAGACTACGAAGAATGTTTTTCCGTCGGGAGTGATGGCAGTATCCCATGGATTTGAAGTGACGCGAGCTCCTTGAAAAGAGTCCATGGGTATTTTTCGTCGTCGTTTTCCTTCCCCCGATTTTGTATCGACAATCGAAACAATGGGAAAGATGGAGCCGGCGCCGTGTGCTACCGTAATCCGGGAGCGAATATGTGGCAGGTAGGCTTTCGCCCTATGGGGATGTAACGTGATCTGCCGTGAAAGGTTGTCTGTACTTCCGCCGGGCCACTCGTCAATCGTACTTCCACTGGCCAAATCAATTTGACGAACCAGGGCTGTATAATATTCTGTTGTAAAAAGGTTCTGGTCGTCATTGGAGATGGCGATGCCGCGCAAGTGTTTTCCTGACGAAAATTCCCTAGTGATCTTTTTCGAATTTGTATCGATTTCCACAATCCGTCCTGGATAATCCAATGTGACGAATATTTTTTTACCGTTTTTTGTGGAAACAATACCATAGGGTTCATCAAATACTTCTGTCTGGCCAATTTGCTTACCAGTGTCAGCATCAAGAAACAGAACCAGGTCTTCATCATAGACGGCGGTTGCCAAGAGATGGGTTTTACCCAGGAAACTGACGCCTTCGGGATGTTTTCCGACTTTAATTTCGCTTAATAATTTATGTGATTGCAAATCGATAATGCTGACCGAACCGTTATCACGATTGGAACAGGCAAGTAGTTTTCCGTCAGTTGAGATATCCATCAGGCTGTTTGATTGACCAGCGTTTACACGTTGTATATTTATCAACAGACAGATTACACAGAGGATGGCCAGAGGCTGGAAAAACCGAATGGATTTACGCTTGAGATACATGACAACCCCTTTACGAAATGTGAGAATTCGTATTGGTCTGACGTGGCGGGAAGTAGAAACCCCGCTAACCATTTTGGGAAAGCGGGGTTTACTCATTCTATCGATGATCGTGTAAAATCATTAGTTTAGAATTTTGGAAGTATCCTTAACGATTTTACTGATTTTGTCTTTGGACAAATCACTCTTCTTCATAGCGTGATTGACCATCACTTTTCCTTTGACCCACATTAAAACAGTAATGTCGGCATCTTTGGAGATTTTGTACGAAGAGGGACCAGCTTCACCTTCGAAATTAGTGAGTGGTGTGTTCTTGATTTTCTTGCTGTCAGCAATCTTTTTGAGAGTTTTGCTGGAAGCGTCTGCATCGTCAGTCAGATGCACAACAAATGCAGCCATTTTCTGATCTCGATTTTGGCCGACTTTTGCATCAATTTTCGCAATCAATTCCTGGACATCACCATTCATTTCACGAGCGAAGATATTGACCACAGGTCGTCCACCATAGCTGCAACGATAGCAAAGTGACTTACCAGCGTTAGGACCCGTGCAATCATTGACGGTATATGCTCCTGGTCTTCCACCAACTTCGATACCGGAATTCAGTTCTGCTGCAGAACTAATAGAACTGGCGGCAACGAACATCAACGCTACTGAGAGTGTAAGCAGACTTTTCATGTATTTCTCCTTAGGGTTCCAATACTTGACAAAAAATCCTGCAGAGGCAGGGGCGGATACGTCAATACTGACGTATCCATGAATTTTAATGTGAGTGAAAGAGGAGTGCAAACCACTGGGCCCTTTTTCTTCTCTCACGAGGTTGGCAAATTGTATGTTTCTTAGTCAATCACGACTACCAATATTCTTGATTCAGGCCTGGTTTTCATCAGTTCTTAACCTGGACACTGTATTTAGTAAAAAACGATCCTTTCAATATCAGGGTCTTTCCCAGACAGCGGGCAGTTTTTTTGAATTCTCTCCGAAGGTTTGTGAGACGATAAAACCACTCGCCTGCGATGTATAAAAAATTCGCCCATTCGAAACGACGGCTCCCAAACACTCACGAGAATCTATGGCAGGTCCCGTTGAAACCAGTTTACCGTTGTCAGACAGGTCAATCATGTCCATATTCGCTCCGAGAACGTACGGTTCGGAAAGGGTAAAGCGACAGCAGGCATAGTTATGACCAATACTGTTTAAAACCTTACCGGTTTGATGATCAAATACGTTACCTTTGCCTCGCAACGCGTTCGAGAAGATATAGTCTTTTCCAACGGTGACGACATTCAGTGCCGACGTAACCGCATCTGATTTCCAGACTAACGATCCGTCTTTCGCATCCAGGCACCAGACAAACCGATCCTGCGTTTTTTCGTTTGCACGATTATAACCGCCGATATAAATTCGGCCGTCGCGTGCACTCAGCGTGCACTTGGATGTGACATAATATTTGTTCGTCAACCACACAACCTTGCCTGTTTTAGGGTCAAGGCAAGCAGTGATTCCGTTATTTTCAACAGGCAGGCCACGCCGCTTGCGTTGACTGGATGCATAGCCAAAGAATGTTGAGTAATACAGTTTTCCATCAAGTACTGCGATACCACAGTCATTGCCGCCCCGCCCATATTTTGAAAAATCTTTTTCCCAGACGACTTTACCCGTATCCAAGTCCCAGGCCCAGAGTCGGGGGCGGTGATCCTTCGGGTAATAGGGGTTATCGTTCGAATAAATCCAGCTCATCACTTCGCGTCCATCGGATTTGACTGCTGGTTTGCCCCCGAAGGTGAATGCTTTTTCTGTTCCCTGTGTTGCATATTCTCCCGAACCGGAAGCGTAGATTGCGATGTTGCCGTGAACAACCGGTGGGAATTGTCGGCTCCAGCTTGGAGAACCTGTAAAAGGGGCTTCCCAGAGTAGTTTCCCGGTTGCCGCATCCAGACAGCGCATTCGTGATTTTTTAATCCCTGCCTGCGGAATCAGCAATTTTCCATCAATGTAAAGCGGTGATGTGAAAGATAAATAGACATCTGGCCAATAGCGTCTCCATAACAGTCGGCCCGTATCCTGCTCGACGGCAATAATTTGACCTTCAGCAGTATGAGTATAAAGCCGCCCGCCTCCGCAGACTGGGAGATGTTTTACGGTTCCTTCCAGTCGGCGTGCCCAACGCATGCGGAGTGGTGGTTTCAATCCCTGAGAATTGGCGTTGGTTCCACCGAAGTCACCATAGTTCGTGTACCAGTCAAATTTAGGATCAGCCAGCGGACCTTTCAGCGGGCTGCGTATTTTCCAGATCTGTAAGTCCCGTTGAGGAGTCAGAAAGGTCTCTGGTTGAGACGATGTAGAATCTGCATTCAGAACATAGAGATATCCATCTTCGCAAGGAACATAGATCTTGTTATTTGCTATCGCGACGGGCGCTGTGATAGGGGCATCATAGGTAGTCGTGAAAGTCAACGTCTTACCTCCCTTGAGAGGGACAACGTACAGTTTCCCATCAAGGCCGCCATAGATGGCATGATCCCGCGTTAAAACGGGGGAGCAAATGGAAGCGGCTTTGCAGAGAACTTCGGTTTTTTCTTCACCGATAGCATGGCGACACAATCCCAGACCTGCTTCCGGGCGAACGCGATACACATCATTGCCACGGATACTGACGGAAGCAAAACTCAACAATCCGGGATCGCGAATTGAAGTTTGTGTGCCTTTGATATAGTCTGCCTGAAGTTTGTCTCCTTCGAGTCGCAGCTTTTCGACACGGCCAGCGTTGTCGCGTCGATGCCATTGCACATAGACATTGCCAGCCTCATCGGCACTCTGACCGAAAGTTGCAGGATATTCGGAACCCGCGTACTTGGGGATTTCACCCACCGAACGAAGGCGTGGTTTTGTTCCGGCATCTTCGAGAAATACTGTGCGGCCTCCAGCAGGGATCACAATGGTATTTCCAGCCAGGCAAATATCACGCGAGCAGACAAAGTGATCGCGCCACGTAACTCGATCTTTGCGATGGGCGAGCCAGTCTGCACCACTCCAGCGATTTCCCTTGAACTGAACGACTTCTTTTACAAAGTCCCAGGTCCAGACAACTGCACCATCTGGTTCCACGGCATAAACCTGGGCACCCAGTGTAGCGAAATAAACTCGGTTTTTATTGACGACTGGTGCGGAAAAAATCGGCTCACCACAGTCGATTTCTTTCACGACAGCGCCGTTTTTTAGATCAAGTACATAATAGTAACCGGCGGTGGTTCCGACATGCAGATATTGGTCTATGATTGCCGGTGATGCCACATTGCTGCAGTTTCCTGATCCACCTCGTGTAGCGAATTTCCAGAGGATCTGATTTGTCTTGCCATCAATGGCAAAGACAACGCCCGACCCGTCAACTACAAAAACGTTTCCATTGCTGGCAACCGGTGATGTGTAAATACCATCTGTTAAAGGAATCGTTGCTGAAATTGTAAGAGGTGGCTTAATAGAGATATGGGAAACGTTTCCCGATCGCTGTTTATTGCCTTTCAGTTGGAGCCAGCTATCGTCTGCATCAGCAATCGTGCAGCACACAATCAGGCTGAGGAATACCTGAACCAGCAGTGAAATACGACTAACCTTCGTCATTTAAATGATCTTTCTCAGATTGCAGTTTTGAGGCAAAGCAGGAGGGACTCAAGTTTTAAATTAGCGACTCAATGTTCTCAGCAGTTCGAAGGATTCTGGTCTATTTGGAAGGATATCATGATAGATTTACCGTGAATCTATAGTTTGATCATAATCCCCGAAAATTTGGGAAGCTACTATTATTACAAGATTTCGAAAATATCGCTGAATATTTATTGTGTGTTATCTCACAAAAAAACGACTTCCAAAGTGGAAGTCGTTTTATGCATTTTCAAGTTACAACAGAACTTATAACAGCTTTGTGATGGCTTCGCCATCGTGGGCCACTTTGAAAGGGCGACCATTGGAAGAGAATATTTCTTTGTCCAAAGGCAGTCCCAATGCAGAGGCAATGGTTGCATTGAAGTCGGCTGGTAAAACGCCGTCCGCTTCGACACTCACGCCACCTTCATCAGATTTGCCATAGTATTGGCCGCCTTTAATGCCACCACCCATCAGGGCAGCAGAGAAGACACCGGGATGGTGGTCTCGGCCTGCATTCTGGTTAATGACAGGGGTACGACCAAATTCAGTCGTCAGAACCACAAGAGTCTCGTCCAGCAAACCGCGATCCCCCAGATCTTTCAGGAGATTCCCCAGAGCTTTGTCCAGCATTCCAGCTCGTGTTGGCAGGATTCTGTCATCGTAGATGTCGCGGTGCATGTCCCAGCCACCAAAGGAGACTTCCACACAACGGACGTTGTTTTCTACCAGACGACGTGCCAGCATACATCCCTGACCCAAAGTATTGCGACCATACTTATCACGATCTTCTGCTTTCTCTTCATTCAGGTCGAATGCTTTTAGCTCATCACTGGAAAGCAGACTGGATGCCTGTGAATAGAAATCCGTATAAGCCAGCACATCTTTCGTCTTGAATTTATTTTGAAACTTCTTGTCGAATTTGTTAATTAATTCCATTCGTTTTTCGAATGAATTATCTGACATATATGCAGGAGACTTTGTGTTTTCCAAACCCCGATTAGGATCACCGATAGGTAAAGGACTGAATGAAGGATCAAAAAATCCTGCACTCGGGTGACGAGCAGGTGCACTGATCAGAACCGTGTCGGGAAGATTTTTATTCTGCCGACCGTTGAAACGCTGAATCCATGGCCCCATCGAAGGATGTCGCGTGGAAGCAATCTCTTTGTAGCTGGTACGCATCATGTATTCGCCCGGGCCATGTGCGCCGGTTTCAGTATACATGGAATTGATCACGGCCATTTTGTCAAAATTTTCAGCGAGAGTGGGTAGAAATTCACTCATTTTCTTGCCGGGTACATTAGTTTTGATCGCCTTGGTTTGCCCTTGATTCTTATGACCGGGTTTCAAGTCAAAAGTATCAAGGTGCGACATCGCACCGGCCATATAGAGATAAATCAAGCGTTTGGCTTTCCCGCCTTTGGCTGCTCCCCCTTTTTTGGATCGAGCTGGAGCTGCTTCAACCATCTGGTTGAAAACCGGAAGAACACTGACTCCCAGGGCTGTCTTAGCTGCATACTCGAGAAACTGTCGTCGATGCTGTCCGTCGAGTTTTGATAAAACATCTTGCATTTGATATGCCTTTATATTTTTAAATTTCAATTTATGTTGATTAAATTAGAACCCAAATCAGTTTGTCAGGTCATTATGTAATTTAGACCGTTATTGAATAAACAGAAACTCGCGTGTATTTACGAGCGACCAGATCACGTTTCCATAACCTGCTGGTCCATTCTTTTCAATTTCGCTCATGGCAATCTGCGATTCATCCTTATCAGGCTTACGATTCAAAATCGTCATAAAGATAACATCGACGCCGTCTTTCACCTTTTTCTGTTCGATGACGTTGTTGTAAATCGTGGAACCTTTTTCCAGCATCATATGAGTTACAGGACCATTAAACATAAACAAGATCTGTGGTACAGAACCAGAATCAGAAGAGGCTGAAATCAATTCGCGATTCGATTGGCCGAAAGTCCTTAGGAAGTGGCCTGCGGGAACGGGAGAAGGGAGTTCAGAAGCACGTGCCAGCAGTTGACCTTTATAGCGATACTTCTTTTCTCTTTTATAACGTTTTCTGTCGATTTCTTCGCGTTTTTTGTTATCCGCTTCCAGGACTTCCTGTGCGGTTGCTGTATTCAAGTCTACTGCAATGATTTCTGACTTCATCTTAGAAGGAAGTTCCCGGTACTCTTCCGGATCCACCACTGCCAATGTCAAAAATGAATCCCAGGCTTGTTCTGCTGTCATACGACGCAGGACAGGCCCTGGAAAGTGATAAAATTCACTTAAAGGCACGTCCTTAGTAGAAGCCTGTCTCTGATAGGTTTTCGAGTTATAAATGATTCGCAGATATTCCTTCATATCGAAATTCAGACGTTTCATTTCGGATTCGAGGTATTTCATCAATTCCGGATTTTCAGCGACAGTGCTGTCCATCATGTCGTCCACGGGCTCAATCTGGCCACGTCCAAAAGCCTGCTTCCATAATCGGTTGGCGATCGTTAAAGCAAAACGGGGATTATCTTTAGATACCATCCAGCGGGCGAATGCTTTCCGTGGGGCTTCTCCCGGTTTGATATCGGCTGGTTTTCCAAAGATCGTCTTTGGTTGCACCACTGATTTTGGTTTTGCATCTGTATAAGCATAATCATGAGGTAGTTGGATTTTGCGTTTAATCTGGTCATTCACCACCATCATATTCACGCGGATCATGCGGTTAAACCGCCCTTGGTTTCGCCGTCTGTCTTCTTCTTCCTGATCGAGTTCTTTATATTCTTTTCGCAAACGACCGTTCGGATCCTTACCTGTGTAGAATCGTTTGTCTCTACCGTTGGCACGAGTTAATGAACCAAAGGTAAACGCAGCCATCTGGTAAAATTCTTTTTGCTTCCAGCGATCAAAGGGATGGTCATGGCATTGTGCACAACCAATGCGTGTTCCCAGGAAGATACGAACTGTATTATTCATATTATCCAGGGGCATTCCAGAATCTCGTTGCAGATATCCCGTCGCTGGATTTTCCCAGATCAAACCCTCTGCAGAAATCATTTCCTGGACCATTTTGTCCCAGGGTTTATTTTCTGCCAGTGATTGTTTAATCCACTGGCGATAAGCGGTGCCATCAACATTATTATTTAAGCGATCGGTGTAACGTAAAACATCAGCCCAGTAGTTGAAGCTGTGGCTGGCATAACCATCGCTATTTAATAAACGATCGATTAAGTTTTTACGTTTGTCCGGATGACGAGAAGCCAAAAAATAGCGTGTTTCCCGATAGGTGGGAATCGTTCCAGTAATATCCAGGTAGATGCGACGCAGGAATTGTTCGTCCGTCGTCATCGGATTGGGTTTCACTTTGTATTTCGAATAATTTGCTTCGACCAGTTTGTCAATTTTTTCGGCAGACTTTAACGCACTGGAAAGCTTCGTGGTGCTAACAGATTTGGACTTCACCATAAAGCGGGGAGGCAGTGGTTCTTCCTTTTTCACAGCCGGCTTCTTCTTGACTTTTCTTCGTGGTGCTGCTTCGGAATCGGTAGACCCCTGAATGATCAAAGTTGATAACGCAACAGCAATACATAAACTTCCTGTTTTCCAGCATCGCGAGAACTGGCTCGGTCTGCTGATCTGTTTTCCTGACATGCAATAACTCCCGGAGTCGTTCTTAGATTAATTCAGAGATGACCGAACACCAGACAGCCACAATGATTAAGTTCTGGTTCGGTTATCAATATTCTATACAAATCAGATCAGGAAAAACTAATGTAAACTCGACTATTTTTCTCTTAAGAAACGAGATTTCTTTCTTAATCAGAGGTACAAACAGTAACTGTTTTTTGGGGAATCGTAGTGACGTGCCCCCAAGTATGACACCAGTTATACGACTTAGTGTCCGATTGTATCAATGACTGTTCTGTTTGTCTGCTGGAGCGGAGCGGAAGCAGGCAAACAGAACAGTTTTGCCTCCGGCACCGGGGCCCGGTATCCCAG
>JAHZKX010000070.1 GCA_022600195.1 Planctomycetota bacterium | reverse complement strand
TTTATATGCGTTGAAGCGTGACCGAAACGCGTCGATCAAGTACGAGACATCGGGAACCGGTGAGGAATTAACAGGTGAAGATTTTCAAAACAGAGAGACTTTTATAGTAGTGAGATCTTCAGTGTTCTCGAAAAGCAGTGCGCAAAAAGCTCATCTCGCGCGCGACGCTTATAACGCATATTGAGATTTTCGATGACCGAGTCAAGAGCGAAAGTGAGCAGTGAACGCGGGAACGTTTCAGGTGAAGTAACGAGGATTCAGGAGTGCGCAATTTGACACTGATGATGAATGGTACCCGGTTTCAGGAACTATTGAGTGGGGGTCGCTGTTTGACTTTCGGCTGCAGGAGGGGGCATGGTGTTTTGTTTGTCGACGGGTTTATAGATCATGACCATGCCTGCGCCGACGGCTGCCAGAACCAGGCCGAGAAAGAATCGCAGATCGGGCATGGTTTTTGTCGGGTGGAAAATAGTGATTGTGGCGAGGGTATTGATGATGGGGGCGCCGGCAAACACGAGCGGGGCGACATAAATGGCGGCTCCTTTTCCTCCAGCGGTGACCGCAAAAATAACACAGAGGGCACCGATGGCACCGGCGGTTCCTGCAGCGATGCCCCACATGATGGGGCCCATATTAAAGTTGGTATGGGCTTTTGCTGTTGGGTCTTTATCCAGTACGAAAATGAAGACAGCGGGAATCAAAACGGCCACGAGAAAGTAGGCAACGCCAACAAACAAAAACGCGCGGAGGTTACTCCCTAACTTTTGGGCAGCGACGTGTACCAACGGAACATAAACGCCCCAGGAAAGTGCAGCGCCGATGACAAACATTAACACGACAGCCCATTTCGACATTATTAAAGCTCCTGAATTTTTGGAGAGGGAGGATCATTTCGTTTGGTGAGAAATTCGAGCCTTCATGATAGTAACTTTGTGAATTCTCAGCACCCGATAGAGAGGATATTTTATGTGAATCAGAGAAAAGCGATTCTGTACAGCCTGTTAGTTGGCTCTTAACGTCTTCAAAATCGGAGCACGTATTGCGTCGGCGACAGCCATAAATGCGGCGAGCATCCCGGTGACCAGAACCGCGGCCAGGATCAAGATCCCACTTTCCCAGGGAAGATCCGCGCCCGTTGACAACAGGTGCGGCAGCATCGCCAGGAGAGCAGAAAGGGTGCCTGAGATCAGTCCCCAGATTAATAAAAAGGCATTTTCAGAGAGTACAATTAAAGCGACATTGGAGCCCGTCATGCCGATAGCTCGCAGGAGAGCCAGTTCGCTGCGTCGTTCTACCACGTTGCGTAACATGACGGTTGCGAGCCCCAGAGTTCCCAGTAGTAAGCCGAGGCCACCCAGTGTTTGGAATGTGGAGAGGTATGTATTTTGAACCGCGAGAAAATTCGCGAGTCGATTGGAAACGAGGTCGGCATCGAATCCAAATTCGGTTAACCCGGTTTCGAGAACCCCTGCCAGTTGAGAGGCGTTTTCAGTGGGAACTTCCACGAGAAAATATTGAAAGCCGGACTGTTCGGGAAAGAGTTTTTGAAAATTGGTTTCGGAGATCAATAACACGCCTTGAAAGATACTGCCATCAAGCATGCCTTTGATTTTCAGTTTGTGATCGGGTCGTTTATCAGAGGGGATGCCTACGGTTTTACCCACACCTTTATGGAGGCTATACATTAAGGTATTCATGTCGCCCAGTGCGGGAATGGTGCCATCGTCCTGTTTTTGATTCAGCAGTTCCCACGGATTTTTGCCGGGTGTATCTGCAAATTTAAAGCCGCCTTGTTCGATGAGTTCCTGAGGAACTCCCAGAATGGTGGGAACTGTGGTTTGATATATATTGAGACAGCTTGCATTTTCTCCCGGCTTGACGCGAAAGGGAATGACTTTCATCTGTTCCAGGAGTTGTTGGGTTGCTGGGTCATTGGGAACGTTGACCAGCGTTTTCGCGCGACCGTTGGGTGTATTCAAATCATAGATCAGAGGCGAAGACGATTCCGCAATGAGCGTAAAACCGCCGTTGCCGGAATTTTTATCGGGTGCTTCGACGGCAGGGTTTCGGTGCCCGGCTGCGACGGAGACCAATACGAACGTTGCGGAAGCAATGAGTGCCGTTGTTAAGACACTGCGCTGTCGGAATCGGCCTGCATTGCGGATGCCCAGTTTGATGAGTGCCAGATTGCCGTTTCCTTTTATGGGAATGGCGGATTCGATTCTGAGCCTGCTTGACAGGAAAGAGAGGCTGGCGATGAGTGAAAGAGTGCCGACGAGAAAGAAGGAAACGGTTTGCCAGGAGAAGCCGCCAAAGGCTTCTTTTTGTGGGACGATTCCAGTGACCGCTGCCAGCACCAGAAGGAGTGCGAGGCCGAATGAAAATTGATAAATGTGTCTGACCCGCCGCGCATCTTTGATTTTGTCTGATTCCGGTGAGTTCACGCCTGCCAGGAGGCTGCGGATTGAGAGTTGTTTGAGTTCGGCCATTGCGCGCCAGATCACAAAGCAGGAGAACAATACTGAGATCAATATGCCCACGATAATGCTGGTAGGTGTGATATCGAGAAACAGGAAACGTGTTCCAATGGCGCCGATCCACCAGGTTTTTAAGCCATACAGCATGAGCCAGGCATAGCCGATGGCTGCGCCGATTCCGAGGACTCCTCCGATGAGAATGACAAAGAATGCTTCTTTGAAAATGACCTGTTTGATTTGTTTGGGCGTAAAGCCAATGGCGGCCAGAAGACCGATAGAAGAGACGCGGCGGTCGATTCCCAGCTTGAACAGCAGGCGGATTAAGATGATGGCTGACAGGATGATAAAGAAGCTGAAGCCGATGAAGAGGCCTGTGAAGTCAGTGGTTCCGCTGGCAGCGGCCAGGCCGAAAAATTTGATGGGTTGTATGGCCAGGCCCATTTTTAAGACATCGATATCATGAAGTAATGCTTTCCCCAATTCATTCGCAGACGCTTTTAAAGATTGGTCAGGTAAAGGGCTGAACCGGAGAGACGTCAAATTTCCAAAGCGGCTGTTCCATAAGTTCTGAGCTGTTTTCAAAGCGACAAAGGCTTTGGGTGTGGCTTTGTAGTCTTCCCAGTAGAGTTCGTCGCGGTCGGTGACGCGATCCAGTTCCATGGGGAAAGGCTGTTTCCAGTCGCCGAAGGTATCTGCGTCTGTGATCCCTTCCATGTCGGGTGTCAGTTTTCGGTCTGCGGCAGGAGTTCCATCAAGGGAAACAATTCCGCGAACGGTGAATGTTTTTTCGACTTCGGGCAATTCCCCTCGAGAGCCGACCGTGTGGTAGTTCATGAGGATTTTATCGCCGACTTTGGCATTGAGGTCTTTCGCCAGCCATTCGTTGAGAACGATTTCATTTTCTTTCAGTGGCTGTTTTGGTTTTTCACCCTGAAAGGTAAATGGTCCGAAGGGGGCTTTTTCAGAAAAGTCGACTCCTGCGACGATTGAGTACATGGAGAAAAGCGACTTCGTGTCCTGTTGTTTTTGGGGAGTATGACTGATTTCGTTGGCGATATAAACCATAACGGGAGACGTCGTCAGATGCAGTGATTTCCCGGCTTTGATTCCCGCCTGTTCGATTTGCGGGTCAAGAATCATTTGCTCGCTTTCCAGCGAGAGATATTGGAATTGTTCGTTGGGGGCGATTTTCAGATTCAAATCTTCCAGTTTCAACGTGCTTTTGAGAACTGTTTCCAGGTCTTGTGCGGTTTGCATTGCCTGGTAGGAGCTGCCTGTGGTTTTGTTTTTGGAACTGAAGAACAGGGAGTTCACGCGGGCGGGTCTCGATTTTGGATCGCGGCGCGAGGCTTTGATTTCATCAAGATCCAAGGCTGCCTGCAGATGAGTTAATGAGACGAACAAGTCCAACGGCAATTGCTGATTGGGCATGAGGGCCAGTCGGCCAGCTTTGGATGTTTCGTCGAGAATCGTTTTGACGGTGAGTGTGATTTCTACGGACTGTTCTTCTTTTTCGCCTAACAGGGAGTCGCGGGGGATGGCGGTGGGAAGTTCGATCCAGAGTGTAATTTCATCGCCGACTTTGGCCTGTAGTTGTTGGGCAACCCGTGAATTGAGGATGGCCTGGTCACCGGTGGGGGGTTCCAGATTGTTGTGATCCAGAAGAGACCAGAGACGTTCATCGATGCCGAAGGTGTTGACCTGTCCGACGCGCCGGTTCTGATCTTCCTGATTCAGAGTCAGGCTGCCTCTGAGTACGAGCGCTGGTGCGATGGTTTTGATGTCTGCAGGCAGGTCAGCGGCGTTGGTGAGATCAAGGGCCAGTTGCTCGCGGAAGAAACGATGGCCAGAGACGACGTAATCAATTTCGCCGAGCCGATCAAATGTCATTTGTCTTAAGCTGGCACGGACAGAGTCGCCTACAATGAGCGCGCCACCTATCACAGCGGTAGCGGCAATCACCCCCAGAAGCACGGCCAGATTTGTTCGCCAGTAATATTTCAGGCTGTTGATCACAAATCGTGCTTGATTCATCGGAGGAACTCTAACGATTAAAAAATGAATGAAAATCAGGCGGTTTCTGATACCAGTAAACCATCACGTAATTCCTGATGTTTCGGGAACAGGGCGGCCAGTTCGCGGCTATGAGTCACACAGATTAAAACAGTATTTTGTTCCTGATTGATTTCGAGCAGGAGTTTTCCGATTGATTCGGTATTACTCCGGTCGAGGTTTCCCGTTGGTTCATCGGCGAGTAATAATCGGGGGTTATTGATTAGTGCTCTGCAGACAGCGACGCGTTGTCGTTCGCCCCCTGAGATTTGGGCGGGTCTATGATGCATGCGGTCGTGCAGGCCTACGCGTTCCAGTAAGTTTCGGGCACGTTCTTCGGCATCATCGGTTATTCCCTGGTGGACCATCGTGGGGATCAGGACATTTTCCAGAACGGAAAACTGTGGCATCAGATGGTGATCCTGAAAGATGAATCCTATATTTTGATTGCGATATTCGGCCTGTTGTGTTGCGTTGAACTCGAAGGGGTTTTCGCCGAACTGGATGATTTCACCACTGGTTGGCTGGTCGAGGACTCCAAGTATATAGAGCAGGGTGCTTTTTCCCGAACCGGAGGGGCCGGTAATGGCGAGTGCTTCTCCGCGATTGAGAACAAGGTTCACTCCGGAAAGAATCGGCAGCGATTCCGCGGTGATCGAAAATGTTTTCGTTAACTCGCGGACCATTAATTGTTCAGTGGAGTCATTCATATCAGCCCTGTCAGACAAACTATTCAGTGTGATCCTGGGATTCCTGGAGTTTGCTTTGAATCCACTCAGGGATTTCAATGGAAGTCATAGGATTACCACGTGTGAAGTGACAACAAACCGTTTTCATTTTTCCTTTGGCAATTTTGGTCTGGTCTCTCCAGAACTCGTAAGCAATGGTCAGCGATTTGACACCGATGCGTTCTACAACGAGGCGAATTTCGAGTTCATCTCCATAATACACGGGCGACTCAAACGAACATTTGGCAGAGACCCTTGGCCAGCCCACGACCGAGCCATCTGGCTGGGTATCTACAATTGTCAGTCCGAGCGAGCGGAAATATTCGTGTTCGGCCTGTTCCATGTACTTATAAAAATTGGAAAAGTGAACAATGCCCGCCATGTCGGTCTCGTGGAATTCAATACGGCGCGTTGTTTTAAAAGTACAGGACATGCGAAACTCAAATGAAGCGAGTAAGCAGCAGGCTGCGAAAAATAATGATCACAGCCTGTCGCGTTTCCAAAGTAATTAGTAGATGCTCAGCCGAATTAATCTTCCGGGTAGAATCGAGCCATTGTTTCTTTACTGGGTGGTTTTGTAATGAGCGAAACCAATATCATGGCAACGGCAGAACAGACGACCATTGTTGCGACAGGCATCATTCCCAGAAACGTGTAGTTTGGTTTTAAGGCATAGCCGGCCTCTCTAAATAGGTACAACCAGGAACCAATGGCAACCAGGATTCCCGCATAGGCACCGGCTTTTGTCAATTTTTTCCAATAGACGGCGGCAAAAATGATCGGGAACAGACTGGAGAATCCACTGAAACACCAGACACCCAGCGTAAAGACGCGCCTCGGTTCCAGTAAGCTGAATCCATAAGTGATTGCGACTATGAGAATAATAAACAGGCGGGCCATCAAGACAACCTGTTGATCTGTAAATCGATCTTTTCCGCCATAATGCACTACGATGTCTTCGGTAAACATGGTGCCTAGGCAGAGGAACTGGCTATCCAATGATGACATGATTGCTGCCAGGATACCGGCAGTTAAGAAACCGGCCAGTACGGGTGACGTCATTTTTTTGACCATCGCCGCCAGCACGGCATTTGCCGGGAAGTGAGGTGGAAACATGGGCGCCCCATTCAGTGTTGCAGAAGTCGCCCAGACTCCTACCAGAACACAGGGTACCCAGACGACCATAATAAAGAGTGGATGTGCGACGACGGGCAGTTTAAACGTAGCAGCACTGCGAGCTGTCAGCCAGTGTTGGAATAAGTGTGGAAACATGCCAACCGAGAGAGGCACGAAGAAGTAAGTCAGGAAGACGAGCTTACTCATGGGGTGTGGCGCATCCGGAGCCCAATTGCTGGCGCGGTAAACGCCGCGGGCTTTTTTGATGGTCCATTTTTTTCCTTTGGAGGGGTCATTCGGATCCAGGTCTTTTTCTGGGTGACCAATTTTTCCTCCAAATATCAGCATCGACTTTTCTTTTTCAGCATTCGCCTTTCGCGGATATTCCTTCAAATCATGGTGAGTCATCAAACCCATTTTCCACTTTTCCGGAAAGGGGTCAGGCATGACTCGGTCGTCCTGAATCAACATGGCTTTGTTGATTTCTTCGCTTGTTAATTCATACAGCTTATTTTTAGCGGCATAGACGGCTTGAGCCTTCGTTTGCCAGTTGGGCATCCGTGGTTTGAATGCTTGATAAGCTTCTTCCTTTTGATCGGGAGTCAATGTCAGGGTCTTGGCGACCTTGGTGACGTAGTTGTATTTTGCCATCGTTACCCAGCTCGTATAGCGTTCTGAATATCGTTCGCGATCCGCGGGTGCGACGTCTCGCATCAGCTTGGACGGGTTCTTTTCCAAGACCGCATTACTGGCCGCTTCCAACCCTCCTAATTTATTTGAAATCACAACGAAGGTAACAACACCCAAAATCATGAAAACGACAGTCTGGAAGGTGTTTGCCCAGGCGGTACCTCGCATTCCCCCAAAAAAGACATAGATCAGAACGACCATGCTGATGACCAGAGATCCCAGCCAGGGAGGGATGCCATAGTCGTAAGCGGCGAAAGAACTTTCAAAAGCCCCTTCCGTAATACTACTGATAACAACACCCGACGCCATCACGCCGATCAGTAAGTAAGGAATTACCAGACCGACAAGCACCGGGAACAGAATGATTCCGATACGGTCGCTTTCGAGACGATCACGGAAAAATTGAATCTGTGTGGTGTAACCGTGCTTATGCCCCCATGACCAGAGTTTAATTCCCAGCAGGAAGAAACAGAGTGAGTGGATAATTCCACTGGAGGATGCCAGCATGCCATAAACGCCGACGCCTTCTTTGTATGCTTCTCCACTGGAACCGACTAAAGCGAATGCTGTCATTGTGGTGCCGAAGATGGACATCAATAACAGAAAAGGTCCAATGGAATGGCTGGCCAGCATATAGTCTTTACTGGTTCCTTTAAACAGCCGGCTCGAAAACAGGCCCAGGCAGAGCAGCATACCCAAATAAATTCCGATGATTACCAATTGGGTCATTATTCTGTTTCTCCTGTTTCCTGAGCGGGGGAGTCCTGTGCAATTTCTTCAAGGTGGTGTGGCCAGGCAAATTTTGTAGCAAGAAACCAGACAATGGCCGCACCAATGGAGATCCCGGCTTGATACAGCAGAGTGATGGGCATGAATCCAAAAATGAGTCTTGTATCATCCCACAACCAGTTGTCCTGGTGAAGAACGATCAGCACGACAACCAATCCATAAATGGCGTATCTCATAATGCATCTTTTCTATAGCGAACGATTTGATCAGGAATAAATGTCTTCGATCCTTACAGGAATTCAATTCGCAACTATGTTGACAGAGTCGTTACAGGTGGGTTTGCAAAAACCATGTGGTAGCAATGATTTTGGCGGGAAGCGGAATTCAAGGAAATTCCACTGATTCGCACTGGTCGACTATTGTGACAAAATTTCTGATGACTCACAACGTAACGGTCAGAATTGTGTCAATAAACCTGCTGATCTACCTGAAATCGAGCCTTCAGCGTTAACTTCCGTTTACAAACTTATAGTTCAGGGGATCAGGCACTTATGAAAAGATCAAACAGGAAATCCAGGCTTGCAAATGGTGTAGGCTGTCCTCAGAATGGTGGCTTGCATAAAATTATCGATCTGTTTCGATTAAGGTTTCTGGAGAGGATAGGGAATTGATGTATCGTCTAGTACTTGTGGGATTCTTCTGTGTCAGTAGTATTTTCTCAGCGGAAGTATTCGCTCAGGCGAAAAAAGGTGACAAGAACTTTGCAATTCTTGATATCAAACAGGTCGATGAAGATTTCCATTTTCAAGGCGAATATTATGGCTTGATAGGAACTGATTGTTCCTGGTGTGGGTCTTGTACGATTGGGCTGCAGGTTGTTGCCCGCGGCGATGGCAATTTTGTTGCATCCCTCTATAACGGAGGACTTCCGGGAAATGGTTGGGATCGTTCTGAGAGACGTGAATTAACCGGCACGCGTGAGGGGGATGTGCTGACTCTGAAAGGAGAGGAACTGCTGCTCCACGTGAAAAGGGGGGGGCGTGTTGATGTACACGATCTGGCTGGTCATCTGCTGGGGCAGATTTCCAAATATCAACGCACGAGTCTTACCCTGGGTGCCAAACCACCGGTCAATGCCACGGTTCTATTTGATGGTAGTTCTGCAGACCAA
Source organism: Planctomycetota bacterium (assembly GCA_022600195.1). Classification (GTDB taxonomy): domain Bacteria; phylum Planctomycetota; class Planctomycetia; order Planctomycetales; family Planctomycetaceae; genus Gimesia. The sequence goes on along the minus strand of JAHZKX010000070.1, from coordinate 25,626 downwards.
TTTAAAGATGGTAAAATTACCGATGAAGGCCTGCTGGATGTCGGGACGGAGTTCAAAAACAAGTATCGCAGTTTTCGACTGCATCTGGAATTTCGTCTGCCTTATATGCCTTATGCAACCGGACAGGCACGCAGTAACAGCGGGGTCTATCTCCAGAGTCGCTATGAAGTGCAAGTCCTCGATTCATTCGGTCTGGAGGGTGTTGAAAATGAATGCGGCGGGCTTTACAAGCAAAAACGTGCCGACGTCAACATGTGTTTTCCGCCTCTTTCCTGGCAGACATATGATATTGCATTTGTGGCTCCCAGGTTTGATTCAGCAGGCAAAAAGACGAAAAATGCATTCATTACCGTTTTACATAATGGTATTCCCATTCATCAGGATTATTCGATCATTGCCAAAACAGGTGGTGGAAAGCAGGAAGGGCCAGAGCTCTTTCCTATTAAACTGCAGAACCACTCGAATCCGGTACGTTTTCGTAATATCTGGATAGTTGATCTCAGCGACCAGCCCGATCCGGTTTATTGCCATCCATGCCCGTCGCTTCTCTGTGATCGCTGAGCAACCGAGAGTTGCCTCAGATCGGCTTTTTTACGAAGCACATCGAGAGCCGGATATTTCCTTTCGCGTCTTGCCTTGCTTTTTAAAGCAGTTACAATAGGTGTGAAGCGTCTTAAGATGCTGTTGTAATTAGGTATGCGCTTCAAAGTTTCTATTTGGTTTCTTCTCAGGATTGTACTTTTCCAGTTTGAGACAAACGGGAGAAGGACAACACATGGAAAGTCTATTGATCTAATGGATTATTCACTGATTGCAATCCTCGCGTTAGCGGTAGCATTGATCCTGTTAGTTGCAGAGATTTTTATTCCCTCAGGGGGGATTATTGCAGTACTGGCTTTGTTAAGCCTGGGGTCAGCTATCTGGGCTGCCTGGTTTGCCTGGTGGGATACAAACCCCAGCCTCTGGTGGTCTTACATCGCTGGTGTGGTGATTCTGATACCAACGACACTGGGTTTTGCAGTCAGATTCTTTCCCAACACGACCTGGGGGAAAAAAATTATCCACGAGGTTCCCACACTGGAAGAGGTAACCGGTTTCAAGGAAGAATCTGAACATCTGCGTTCACTGCTAGGTAAAATTGGAAAAACACAAACTCTTTTGAACCCCAGCGGGTTTGTACTCGTTAATAATGAAAGACTCCACTGTGAAAGTCAGGGGATGGTAATAGAATCTCAGGTGGACGTAGAAGTGATTGCTGTGGAAGGAGCCAGGCTGGTGGTGAAGGTGTTAAAACAAGTTCCCGCCGAAGAGTCAAAATCAGATTCGGAAACCGCTCAATTGAGTGATTCTACAACAGATGACAGGCTTGATTTTGAAATCCCGGAATCCTGATAATTCTAAGTAGTCTCTGGATGATGAGAAGAATTTTCTTTACAATCATCAATTAGTCGACATCAATGAATTTTAATAGACAGATTCAGCAGACTGAGAACAACCTTGGATCTACATTTTTCTTAGGATAGGAAAGCCAGTATGAACGCCTTGAATCTTTTGGCAGCCGAAAATACTTCGACAATTACCTGGATTGTCGGAATTGTTGTGTTTCTTGGTGTGTTGGTCTTTTTCGCCGTATTTGCCAGATATGCTGGTTTATGGGTGCAGTGCAAAATGACGAATGCTCAGATTTCCTTTCCAAATCTGGTCATTATGACAATAAAAAAAGTGAATCCGACGATCATTGTCCGCTGTAAAATTATGGCGATTCAAGCAGGGGTCACTCGTCACTATGATATCTCCACGCGGGATCTGGAAGCCCATTATCTGGCTGGTGGAAATGTGCCAAATGTGATTCGTGCATTAATTGCTGCACAGCGTGCTAAGATTGAGCTCGACTGGCAGGCCGCTCAGGCAATCGATCTGGCGGGGCGGGACATTCTGGATGCGGTACGAACGAGCGTTTATCCCAAAGTGATTGATTGCCCGGATCCACGAAAAAGTAACAGCACATTGGACGCTGTGGCCGGCGATGGAATTCAGTTGAATGTACGTGCCCGCGTCACCGTGCGAACGAACTTAAAACAGTTGGTAGGTGGTGCAACGGAAGAAACCGTGATTGCTCGCGTAGGCCAGGGAATAGTGCAAGCCATCGGTTCGACCGAGTCTTATAAGAAGGTGCTTGAAAATCCTGATAAGATCTCACAGATCGTACTGGATGAAGGCCTTGAGAAACAGACGGCTTACACAATTGTTTCGATTGACATTGCCGACATAGATGTGGGTGAAAACATTGGTGCGCGATTGCAGGCTGATCATGCAGAAGCAGAAATGCGTGTTGCTCAAGCGAAAGCAGAGCAGCGCCGTGCTGATCAGAAGGCCCGAGAACAGGAAATGGTAGCATTGACCCAGGAAAACCGGGCGAAGGTTGTGTTGGCGGAAGCGAAAGTTCCTGAGGCGATTGCCGATGCGTTTCGCACAAAAAATATTGGTTTGATGGATTATTACGAGCTGAAAAACGTTCAGGCGGACACCAAGATGAGAGATTCAATAGCCACGCCTGAAAGGGAATCGACTTCTGCAACCTAGAGATCGAGCAGGAGCAGATAACGACTGCAGCCAGACTAAGAAATGAGAATCATCAACCGGGGTTAGTTTATGGATATTCCACTTTTTGCAGCCGACATTGTCGGGGTTATCTTTGGCATCATCTTCGTGCTGATCAGCATTGGGAGTGCGATCATGAATGCTGCCAAGGAAAAAAATAAACCCCAGCCCGGAAAGCAGAAACAGAAGGCGGCGCTTCAGCAGGAATTAGAGAAATTTCTACAGGATGCGATTAATCCTCAGCAGGAGAAAAAACAAAAACCTGGCAACGTCGAAGTTTTTGAACTTGACGAACAAGATTTTAAAGCGGAGTCTCCGGTCCAGCAAGCTCCCCAACGTCGCAGACGTCGACAGCAAAAGTCACAGCCTTCGCGTCCTCAACAAAAAAGGCAAAGCCCAAAGTCTGTCCGCAGTTCGACTGAAACTCAAAGTGCCAAGCAGCATTTAACGCTTAGGGAGCGATCAGATATTGTGGCGCAAGAACGTAAGGAACAAACAGGAGGGACTCTGCGCGATCGCATCAAGGAAAAGCATCAATCTCATATCTCGCCAAGTATTCACGGTCATCTTACCAGCAAAGTCAACAAGCCTCTCGTAGGATCTTTTGGGGCTCATGATGATGAAGAAAAACGTGCTTCCAGATCAGAGGGAGTGAAAGTCATCAGAGGGTTGATAAAAAATCCTCAATCATTACGTCAGGCAATAATTTTGAATGAAATTCTCTCCCCTCCCAAATCACTCCGCCGTTCCTGATAATACACTTTCACAGCAGTTCGCTTTGAATTTGTTTGAAACGGTCAATGCTAAGAAAAGCGAATGAGTAAAGCAGATTCCCCGATTGATGTTTTGTTGTTTGCAGGTCCATTTGAAGTCAGAGGAACCTCGGCTTATACCTTGCGCCTGGCACAACACGCGATCAATTATGGAATCAATACATGTGTGGTATGTCCTGATGCTGCCAAAGTTGATCCCAGAATACGATCAAATCTGGAGATGCGAGAATACCGAAATTTGAATGTACCGTTACTGGGTCAAATTGTTTTACGGCTGGTAAAACAGGAACTATTGAAACAACCACCAGACCTGATTCATATCCAATCCAGGCATGTGCTTCCACAAGGGCAATGGCTTGCCAGAAAAATCAAACGTCCTTTTATTCTGACCGTGAATGATTATTTGCAGAGCGATGAAAAGCTCCGCATTGATTTGCGATGGTGCAGAGGGATAATCACCGTCAGTGAATCTGTCAAAAAAGATTTATTAGCTCGAACCAGTTTGCCAGAGGAGTTGATATTAGTGATTCCCAGTGGCGTGCATGTACCCGATCATTCACAGCTTTTACCGGTATTGTCACAAGACCATCAGCCTGTTGTCGGGACAGCCGGTCCGCTGGAGGCCATCAAAGGACTCCCCTATTTTTTAGGGGCTGCAAGCCGTGTGTTAGCAGTAAATCCGAATGTCCAGTTTTTGATTTCAGGCGCTGGTCCCGAGGAAAGTAATCTTCGTTATTTAGCACGTGATTTGGAAATTTCGGAGAATGTGACTTTTGTCTCGAATCTTTACGATTTCTCAATTTCGCTCGAAGCAATGGATATCTTCTGTCTGTCTTCTTTGAGACAGGGGCTGGGAACGATCATGCTGGAAGCGATGTCTTTAGCAAAGCCGGTCATCGCAACAGGTGTGGGAGGTATTTATTCGGTCATCCGTGATGGGGAGACAGGATTAGTGGTTCCTCCTTCAAATAGTGAGGCTTTAACCAACAGCATCCTCACGTTATTGGAAGATCCACTCAAAGCACGTGCGATGGGTGAGTCGGCACGGGAATTAGTCAGACAAGAATTTCGTGTGGAAACGATGGTTGAGAGAACTGTTGAACAATATAAACTGGCTTTGCATGTTGCGTCGTGAAGACATCATCACTCAATGATGTCTTGGCTTGAATATCAGGTTTCGTGCTGTAAATACCCTATACTGAAAGAGACGATGCGAGCAGAAATTATAGCGATCGGCAGTGAACTGACGAATGGAGAAAAACTGGATACCAACAGTCAATGGTTAAGTACGCAATTAGCTTCCGTAGGAATATCCACACACTTTCATACGACCATTGCTGATCATCTCGACGAGCTTGTGGAACAATTGCGACTTTCCACACGACGGTCTGATCTGGTATTGATTACAGGAGGACTGGGTCCAACATTAGATGATTTGACGCGACAGGTAATGGCGGAATTAACCGGAGCAGATCTGGTTCTGGATGAAAATTCGCTGCAAATTATTGAAAGCATGTTCCAGCAACGCGATCGAGAGATGCCTGAAAGAAACCGGATTCAAGCCATGTTTCCCCAAGGGTCTGAGCCCATCGAAAACAGGCATGGAACTGCGCCTGGAATCTGGATGGAAGTGCCTTGTGACGATTTGAAAGCGAACTGCTGTATCGCTGCGATGCCCGGTGTACCTTCGGAAATGAAGCCGATGTTTACGCAATCAATTCTTCCCCGTCTTTCCACGGGAACGAACGTGATTCGGTTTGCCCGCATCAATTGTTTTGGGATGGGTGAATCGAAAACAGAGGAAATTCTGGGAGACATCACCAGCCGTGGACGTGATCCCGAGGTCGGAATCACAGCACATGAGGCGACTATCACTTTACGGATTAAAGCCACTGGCAATTCAGTAGAAGTCTGCGAACAGAAAATTTCAGAAACCTGTGACCTGATCCATGAACGGATCGGCGATTACATTTATGGATATGAGGATGAAGAACTGGAACATGTGGTTGTAGCGCTGCTCAGCAAACGGGGACAAACGCTGGCAACTTGTGAATGTGGAACGGGAGGTCTACTGTCTTACCGGTTGACGGATGTGACAGGTTCGACTGCTTGCTATGCCGGAGGAACCATTTCCGGAATGCCTGGATTGCCAGCCGACCAACAGAATAATTTGGTAGACGACGGATATCAATTTAGTGCATCTGGCGCTATTTCTCTGGCAAAAGAAACAAGAGAAAAATATGCCAGCGACTATGCACTTTCGATCGTTCTGGACGTGAATCAGTCCTGGCAACATGCAAAAAATATTCCACAGGCTTTTATTGCCCTGGTTGCTGAGGGGGTTGAGTTAGTGGAAGAAATTGGATTAACAGTCAACCGGGCGATTGCGAAAAGCCGCGTTACGAAAGCGGCTCTCAATTTATTACGAAGTGATCTGACGCGCCTCTGAAGTGGAACAGTAAAACATCATGATCAAGCGGCATGTAGTTCTCTGGCTTGTTGAGACCAATTGATCCAGTCTGTGATTTCATTGAAGTCCGGCTTTTTAGCACCTCGGAGAAGTCGTTCTCCTTCATAAGTATTTACAAATGCCTGTACTTTTTCGAATAATTCATCCGGTGAAGATCGTGCGATTGCACTGGGCTCAATAAAGCCGCAAGCAACCAGAACCTGTGCGTCATGACCTCGTAAACCAGGAATGCAGCAAACCAGCTTCGCTTGCTTTTTCCATTGACGAATTTTCTGTTTGTTGATGTGGCGTCTCTTCAACTTTCCGGAGACGAATTCGGGATTACACTCCAGAAAATCATCAATAGTAAAGATGCCAATTCTTTCCAGTCGATGTGCTGTTTTGGCGCCAATGGACGGGGCTGATTCTATGGGCATAGAACGATTCAGATAAAATGGCGGGATCGTCGGGCTGAGACAGGATGAAGCATCATGCGAATTGTCTCTGCGAAATGCTCGTCGCTCGTGGGATACTTCTTTTTTGGTTTTTCGTTCAATTTCGGGAGTCAACTGCGTCAAGGAAGTTGTTGTAGTGGGCTGAGTCTTCGTATCCTGTAGTAAGATGGGAGAGCCACCATGTTCTTCAAACAGGTGAGATAGATGCAGATGGCAGGTGAAGAACAGTATTTGCTGTCCTTTTTCAGCAACGGCATTTAAAGTTTTAATAGCGGCGATCGTTCGCTCCTGGTCAAAATTAACAAGCACGTCATCCAGGATCATGGGGAGCTCTACACCGTTATTACGAAAACGCTCTACCATTGCCAGGCGGATTGCCAGAAAGAGTTGTTCCCGCGTGCCACTGCTGAGCTCACTAACGGTGAGCGTGTGCCCTTGTTGATCGTCAATTTTGGGGAACTGTTCACCCAGAGGAGTCCAGATATTTGTGTATTTCCCATTAGTTAGTTGGCTAAGATATTCAGAAGCAATCGCCAATGTCTCTGGTTGACAGGTTCGTTCATATTCTAGACGTAACTGCTTCAATCCCGTTTTTGAAAGTTGATTTGCGAACCAGTTTGTACTGATCTGTTTTAATTGTTGGAGAATCTGTTCTCGTTCAAAACGCAAATGAGCCGAGCTGCGATCGGTTTTGGCGTTTTGAAATTCCTGTTTTAGCCGACCCATATTTTCGGCGGTTCTCACCAGATCTTGCTCTATGTCTTCCAGTTCCAGATTCAGCATTTCGAGATGCTCGGTGTTGTCATCCAGATTGAAATTCAGCAGATCTTCTTCGACAATGGCCATTTCCTGTTCGGTGCGGCTGATATGTTCCAATTCACTCTGTGCATCTTCCAGGAGATTTTCAATCAGGGTCCGTTCTTCAAGAGAGGTTGCTCGTTGGACGAATTCTTCGCGATTTGCTGCGCTGCCCTGAATCATCAGGCTTGACCGTTTCTGCTTCAGTTCCTGAATATTTAATTGGATGGAGTCTGATTGCAGTCTTAGTTCTTTTTCTTCTTTTCGCAGGCGAGAGCACTCCTTTTGATGCACGGAGAGTGTGTTGAGTTCGCGTTCCCATTCTGCGATGACATCGAACGGTTTATTGAAATCATGGTTTCTGCGGTCCATACGTAACCCTAAGTCACGTACGCGCTGGTTGAACTGGTTGACTAGTTCAACTGTCGGTTTGATTTGACGTTTTATCTGATCGAGCTGGTTCGCATATAAATTCACATTAGAAACTCGATGCCACATTTGAAATGCTTCATTGGTTTTCAGCGTTTCAGTTAAACCTAATTGTTTGAGGCATTCACACCAGTCGTGCCGCTTGCTGCTAAATTGACGTTGTATTTCCTGAGAACGATTTCTCAGTTTTACGAGTAGCTGACGTGTTTTTTGTGCACGTTCTTGCTCGGTTTTCAACTGTTCCAGTTGACTGATTTTGAGAGCCAGTTCATGCAGCAAATCTGTACGGAGAATGTTTTCTTCGTTGAAATTGAGGGCAGGAATATTGCTGTGCTGTCTATGGCTGGTTAGCGAGTGACCTTCAGTAATTGTTTTGAGGGCAAAGAATTCGTCTTCCAGCAGTAGTTCGATTTCCTGTTGTGTTTCTCGTAAGTGAACCTCTAACGTCCGGCTTTCATCCTGTAATTCTTCTGCTTGATCGTCGATATCAATTTCATAATGTTTTTTAAGAGCCCAGGCAATTCCACCTAAAAACATTCCTGAGAGACAATAAATCAAACCGACGAAAACCGCATCTGAAACACCACGCCATAAGCCGGCGACAACCAACAGCATTCCCGCCAGGGCAAAACCAAATAAGGATTTTTTAGCCCAACTGGGGATACGTGCGTGAGATCGTAGTCGCGACAACTGTTCTTGAATCGCTTCATGGCGAGTGAGAATTTCAGACTCCCGAACCCGCAACTGGCTGAGACGTTCCAGGTGTTTCATTCGTTCGCGGGCTCTTTGCATTTCTTGTTCAATCGAATTCCCATTAAGTAACTCGCTTGATTGTTCCTGTAGTTGGACTAATGTTTGCTGATATTTCCGGGAAACTTTTTTATAACGCTGATGTGCATTTTTGCGTTTCGTGCAGGCAAGTTGATAAGCGCGTGCTGCCTGAATGAGGCATTGATTATTATCGGGTGTTGTCTGAATCTGCCTGATGTCACTCAAAGTCAGATCCTGCGTGAGATGCTTGTTTAATTCCTGTTCTACATCGATTCTCTGAGATTCACCTTGCTGATGCTGCTGTTCCAGATCGGCTATCCAGATTTTCTGGTCAGACAGACTTTGAATGTCAGGAGCAAAATTGAGCAAATCATTGGCTGACTCGTAGCGCTCAATTTCTTTATTGAGTCTTTGGATCTCTGTTTCGAGTTCTATTTGCTTACCTTCGAGCTGTTTCAAATCCTGGTCGTATTCATTCAGTAAGGCGACACCATTTTCTGGAAAATTATGAATGATGGGTAGTTGTTTTAATTTCTGACGCAGAGTTTGTACTTCCTGCCAGGGTCTCCAGACACGATCCAGAAAACGATGCCCCCGGATCTGATATTGTAATCCTGCTTTGCGTTTTTTGAGGCTGTCTGATTCAGAGCGTAATTTCTGTAATTCGCCCGTCAAATTGAAAAAACGCTCTGCCTGCTGTTTCAGATCTTCGAGTTTGGAATTCACATCATCAAGCCGCTGATATAGATCAACCAATTTTCCGGTTTTGAAGTTGTTGCTGAGCAGCTTTTGTTGTGATTGACATAATTCATCAGAAGCATCAAGAATGGACTGCCCTTCCGGCCCCAAAGAGAGGCCGTAAATGTGTTGCGCTACCTGATCGCCGTGCAGGGTCCCCAGTTCCTGTAATTCATTTAAGCCGATGGCAAAGATATTTTCATATACGGTTTCATTCACGCCGGCATGCAGGGATGTGAGCAGATCCTGGCTGGAAGTCCCCTTCGATTCTCCCTGGAACCAAAAATGACCATTTACTTTGGAGTTGGTCTTTCGGCGGATTTCGTAACGTTGGCCTTTATGTTGTATATCTAACAAGCCTGACCAGGGAACGGCATCGGAAACACGGGAACGTGCCTGAATTTTCTCCTGGTGAAAACCATAAAGAATGCCGCGAATCATGCGCATTAAACTTGATTTACCGGTTTCATTCGGACCATAAAATACATTGATCCCCGCATTCAGGGGAGCAAGAGTCAGGTCTTTCCAGTTTCCAAATTGATCGACGTGGATTCTGGTGATTTTCATATGTGAACTTCCTCGTCCGACGATATGCTAAGCCAGCTATGTCCGTTTTGGATAGCCTTGTTGAAAACATGTTGCTCATTCACTTGTTCTGTTAACGCGCTGAGACGTCGCTGCCAGGTTTGATCAAGCTGAGCAGATTGTGTGAGTAACTGGTTCAATGGTGATTCTGTTTTAGTCTGAAATTCTTCAAGTTGTTGCTGATAGAGTTGAATCAAGGCAGACTGTTCTTTGCTGGAAAGTGCGTCTGTTTCTTGAAGATAAAAAGATTGTTCAAGCAATAACGGCAGACGGTCTTTGGTTTCGTTTGCCAATTCAGTGCTTAAGACAGCCTGTTTTTTGAAGCTTCGCAGAGTCTCGAAGAGCTCACCAGACCCTTTGATTTTCCAACGTACCATCCATAACTTTTCATGGTTCTTCGGAGTTCGAGTGAGCAGGGCTTCTTCCATCAGTTGTTTGAGCTGATTGCGAGGCGTTTCCGGATTCAGTGTTAAATCGATCACTAACCAGCGAACGACGGCGACGTTTAACGGACGATGTTCCCATTGTTCTTCCGGATTGATTGTCACTAACGTAACACCATTGCTTTTACATTCATCGAAGTTGAGTCCCTGGCCTGCACCTGGATGGTGGGCAATTCCCGGCTGCATTTCGAATGTGTGTCGCTGAGTTCCTTTACACAGTGCAAGATAGTCAACGGGCACTTCGTTTGTTTCTTCTGACGAATCAGGCGGAACAGTTAAGTTTGTCTCAGATGGCTGATTCACCGGATCTGTCGTTGAAGTGGTTGTAATACAGCCTATCGAAAATACACGCTGGTTATGCTGATTAAACAGCTGATTGCGTTTCTCCAATTTTAAAGGCTGATGTAGTTTGTAGTGAGAGGCATCCAGAATTTGAAGCGTCGCCACTGTTTCTTCATTGTGGATGACATCGAGTCTGTCATAATCCTGAGCCGAGAGAAACGTAACGTTATCTGGCCAGTTGGATTGTAAATCCCAGGCACTTAAGGGATCGTGTTCTCCGGGAATCACGAAGACCTGTATGTTTTTAGACGCCAGATGCTGAAATCCATCAATCAGTGCGATTCGGGCGCGTATGCTGTAGTCTTCGTCAATAAAACTGTTGCCCGTCAAAAGCAGGAAATCAATTTCATATTCCAGGCACGCTTGGATGATTCCATCGAAGGTCTCCAAGGTGCAGTCTTCGAGATGGGTTTGCGATTCTCTGGAAACCGCACCGACTCCCTGAGGTTGATGGTCGAGGCGCAGGTTACTTGCGTGGATAAAACGGGTTGGCACAAATGGCATGGCAGACTCCTTTCCGCCGCACGACCTGTATTTGTGATAATTCGTATGAAGACACGGGATGCAGGTATGCTGTTGAGATTAATATTTCGACTGGAAGTGTACTTCACTATGAAGTTTATGAAAAGTCGATTCCATAGAAAAATGTCTGGAGTGTACCCGGAAACGAGAGTTGCTGTTTCTTTGAAACAACGAAATTGCGAGTGATGTGAACTGGTTAACTGTCGTTCAAATGCCTGGTCAAGCTTGGATTGAGGGCTGGGAGTGTTGTTTACGTGCTTTGTTGTCGCACTCCCATGATCTCGATCACCCCAAAATTCAAAAATGACTCTACACTAGTTACCCAGCCAGGAAGGGATATCCGGATCTTGGTACGTTTCCAGCAAGGCGTGAGAGACTGTAGAAACTAACTCTTGTCGTTTGAATGGCTTAGACAGAACTTCATAAGCATCAGCGGCGCTGGCATCCTGACGTAATTCATCGGTTGCATCTGCGGTAATGAGAATGCAGGGCAGAATGGCATTAATTTGCTTCATGATCCGGACTGCTTCCAAGCCTGTTAGAACGTCCATGTGCATATCAAGCAAAACGAGATCTACCTGGAATTGCTCAACAAGCTCAATGGCTTCTTCTCCAGATTCGGCTTCAAACAGCTCGAAATAAGGATTGAACAGCTCTTTGAGTACGTTACGAAACCCGGCGTCATCATCAGCAATCAGTAATTGATAAGGGGTCTGAGACCTGGCATTCACCATGATTTCTTTCACCAATTCATTCAGAAGCCAACCACACATCCGCGGAAATTTAAGCTAAGACTAGCCCAAAATTCAAATCATGCAAATATCTTTAGAACAAAGAGAAGATTAGCAAATCAGATACCATTACCCGATATAAAAGGAAGTCTCTTTGTAAGTAGTTACACGGGAAGTGGTTAAATTATGTCTGGCAGGTACATAATTTAGCAGTTCAAAATTGCGCTGCAATGTTTCTTTACAATAAAAAGAAGATTCCGCTGTCAAATAGGCAGTAGCCTGTTTCAGGACAGGGAGCCCGCGCAAAAAGATTTGCAAATGTGAAAAGTTGATCAGCGGCTGTGATCCCTTTCGCGGAGAAAGCAGTTCTTACCAGGGCGAACTGATGATTCTATCTTAACTGGAAAGTGACCAGATTAAGACAAAAGATTTAGCCATTGAATTCTGAGAAGATCAAAGAGATGTTCTGGCCGCCGAATCCAAAGCTGTTTGAAAGCGTCGTTGTTACTTCTTTTTGACGTGCTTCATTGGGAATGTAATCCAGGTCACAATCCGGATCCGGGGTTTCATAGTTGATTGTGGGAGGGACGACATTATCTCGAATGGCCATCAGACAAGTGATGGCTTCGACGCTTCCCGCAGCGGCAATCAAGTGCCCCATCATGCTTTTGATACTGGAAACCGGAACTTTATATGCTGTTTCGCCTAATGCGCCCTTGATGGCTCTGGTCTCAACTTTATCGTTGACCGCGGTACTTGTTCCATGTGCATTGATGTAATGAATATCTTCGGGATTGGCATTCGCATGACTCATGGCCATATTAATACATTTGATGGCACCACGGCCTTCTGGGTGAATGTCGGTAACGCGATAAGCGTCTGCGCTGGAACCATATCCAACCAGTTCGCCATAAATACGAGCACCACGTTTTTGGGCTCGTTCCAGATCTTCCAGAATCATCATACCGGCACCTTCGCCGAGCACAAATCCATCCCGGTTTCGGTCGAATGGTCGCGATGCTTTAGCGGGATCATCATTGTGTGTTGAAAGCGCTGTCAGGAGGCTGAAGCCAGTTACACCAAAAGGATGAATCATACTGTGCGCACCACCAGAAAGCATGATGTCTACGTCACCCCGACGAATAAGTTCAGAAGCTTCACCAATTGCCTGGCTGGAGGCGGCACAAGCGGTTAGACAGTTGAGATTCGGTCCTTGTGCATTGAACAGGCTGGCCAGATGCCCCGCGGGCATATTGGGTTCCTGCTCAAGTTCGAAAAGTGGATTGAGCTGTTCCAGTCCCACTTTGGTAAATTTTTCCAAATCAACCTGACCATCGTTTTGCGCCTGTGCGATGATCTTCATGAACTTATAGAAATCCTGTTGCCCTTCACCAGCTCCCAGATAGACACCGAATGTCGCAGGATCAAAATCATCATCCAGGATACCAGAATCATTGACTGCTTGTGTTGCTGCACCGATAGCATAACGAATGTTGCGACCGGAATGCTCAAAGCGATCCACGTTGTCTACATAGTCTTCCAGATGGAAGTCATGCACTTCTGCAGCAAATCGAGTTGGAAAATTTGAGGCGTCAAAATGAGTGATATTGGAAACTCCGCATTGGGACTCCTGGAGTGCTTTCCAGGTGTCTTCCACAGTTTTTCCCAAGGGAGTAATAGCGCCAATTCCTGTAATGACAACGCGGCGGTTCATAGCTTCGAATTCTAGTTTTATAAATTGAATTTTGTTGCAGCAGACAAATCACAAGATTGTTAGACCCAGCCTGAAGTGATTTGCTGCCAGATATTTTATCTGGTTTTCATATAGTGGAATTATTATTGTAGTCCATTTAGAATCAAGGCCTCCATACCAAGGTTCTAAAAATAGCTGACTCAGGCCTGATCTTGGCCGTTTCCTGCTTTGCCGACATCAAGAATTCCCAGCAGATTCATTGAAAACACAAAGTTTTTCTGATCAATCGCGCCAAATTCAGAATCACTCTGGTCGAGGTGAACAAAAATGATGCTGCCTTCTGCAACCAGACGATCTCCTACCATGGCGGTGACGTCAACGGCACCACCTTCGTCCCCTGCGTTTGTGATTTTAGCCGAATAAATCAGTTGATCTCCCGGGCAAGCCCAGCTGTGAAAGGTCATCTGTGGTACTTTGGCCAGAATCACAATATGTTCAAAATCATTGATTTCGCCCAGTAGAATCCCTCCGGTTTGTGCCATACCTTCGATCATCAGAGATCCGGGCATCACTGGGAAACCGGGAAAGTGGTCGTGCAGATGTTCTTCAGCAAGTGTGACGTTTTTCACACTTTTTGCAGAATCACCACGTTCGAATTCAATAAAGCGATCTATCCAGAACCATCGCATTTTGATGAACCTTTAAGTTGCTGGGTTGCAGCACATGTAAATTCAGCGAATCAGTGACTGAATGCTGTTTTGAAATCAATGAAATTCTAACGGAGGCGTACAGCTCGCAACCGCGAGCTGTGCCCGTTAGTCAGCTTGCCCCATTTTTTTCGATTAGGCAAGACGTGCTTCAAGGAAGTTGACCAGCATATCAACAGTAAACAGATCCTGCATTTTTTCTACTTTGGGATCTTCTACAAATGTATCCAGGTTTGCGTGTGGCATCTTTTCACGTAGTTCTGCAATGCCTGTTTCAGTAAAGACACCGTCTTTGACAAAGCCAGAATCTGAAGAAGCAATATTCTCCGGGAACAGTTCACCCCGGGGGATTTTGATATCGAATGCTTTTTCCAGACGGAATGCGATGTCAAGAAAGTCAATAGATTCTGCTCCGAGGTCACCCATGAGAGTGGCCTCAGGCACGACTTCGTCATCATCCAGTCCCAGAGCATCCACAAGTGTTTCACGCACGGAATCGAAAATTTCATCTCTAGTTGGCATCTGTAATTACTCCTTGGTTCGACCTGATGGTCGCTTGGTCTCGCCGACCCAGCCTGATAAAAAAACTATTTGGCGAGAAGAATAGTCTTGACGGTTTTCGTTATCGATAAGTTGAATTGACCCAATTCGAGTGATACCAATAACACAAAATATTTCTTCCGAAAACGGCAACAAGCTGCTTCGGATTGACCTGAATTAAATTCCACCCAAAGTGAGTCCGCCGTCGACGGCCAGTGTTTGACCGGTTACATAGGATGACTCGTTACTAGCGAAAAACAGTACCGCATTGGCAATGTCATCCGGAAGACCCAGGCGTCGAGCGGGGATATGTTTCTTGATTTGGTCGCCGGCCGCGTTCCGCACGTCGACTGTCATATCCGTTTCAATAAAACCGGGAGCAACCGCATTAACGGTGATCCCTCGTTTTGCCAGTTCTGTTGCCAAGCAGCGGGTAAATCCAATAATTCCCCCTTTACTGGCAGCATAGTTGGATTGTCCCGAGTTTCCAAAGTGAGCAGCCACACTCGACATATTGATGATGCGTCCGTACCGCTTTGACATCATGGGACGAGTGACCGCCTGGCAGAAGTTAAATACACTGGTCAGGTTGGTATCGATCACAGCCTGCCAGTCTTCTGATGACATGGTAGCCAGAAGGCCATCTCGAATAATACCTGCATTATTGACCAAGATATCGATTTTTTCCCACTTTTCAATGACCTGATTGACGACCGCATCTGCTGCTGCTTTATCAGCGACATCTGCTTGAATCGCAATCGCCTCACAATTTTGTTCTGCGAGCTCTTTCACAATTTGCTCTGCTGCTTCCGCACTGGAATGGTACACAAAAGCAACCTTTGCCCCTTCCCGGGCCAGGGCCTGCACAGCGGCTTTTCCAATACCGCGGCTACCACCGGTTACCAACGCTATTTTTCCATCCAGTTTCATACTTTTCCCAATCTAGTTATTTAAGTTTATCTTGATTTCTTTAAAAGATACAGACTATGCAGACGGATCAGAGTTCAGGAAGTCATTTGCTGGCTTGGTTTCCAAAGTTGTTTAAACTGTGTCTGCAGATCTTTAATACGTTCGGCATCGTTTTCCGCCATCGATGGGTTTTTGTCCCGCAAGTTAAATTGTTCCAATACAATGCGACCACTGACAGCTGTTTCACCTTCAACTTCACTGGTGACCTTAAGTGTGCACAGGTTTTCTTCCCACTTATGAACGTTCAAAGAGACTTGGAGTTGTTTACCCGGAGTCACAAAACTATTAAAACGAATACCCTTTGTTTGTTTCAGCAGGACGGTGCTGTACTCAAAATCATTTGTATAACGCATCAGCCAGGCACCAGCTTGCACGATGGATTCCACCATTAATACACCCGGCATCACAGCGAAACCTGGGAAATGGTCCTGTAAGTATTCTTCTGCCAGAGAAAGGTTCTTGATCGCCTTGATCGACTTGCCTTTCTCTAATTCCAAAATTTGATCGACGAGCGAAAATCGCATGTCTGTATTGTCTCGCTACCTGTAAGGGAAGGGTAAACCGGGAGAGCAGATGTATGCCTGCTGATGAGACTCACTCAATTCACAGTGATTGTCAAACCGGCTTAAATATAGAAACCTCTATTGATAATCGAACCGACCCAAATACATTCGATTCTTAAGAGTCACTGGAAACGTGGCAGTATAATTCCCTGTTACCTGTTTCTCAAGCTAGGCGCTCATTAGACAATCCTGAAATCCTATGAAAATTTAACCTTTCGTGATTCAGTGTTGTAAGTGTCTATTGTTTAAAGCCTTATGTGTTTGGGTATTCATGCCGATTAATCTGGTTTTATGAATGGTAACCTCGTCTTCTTTGAAAACGACTCTGACTGCATGCAATGAGAAGCGGTGGTTTTATCTATTTTTGAATAAAGACTCTAACTTTTTTGACCATAATGCTTTAGTGAACTAAATTTAAGTAAATGAAATTGCCGGCTGTTTGTGGCTGGTGTCTCTACGATTTATCGCGTTTTATTGATTAAGCAGGTTTAAGCAAATGAATATATTACTGGATGCCGAGCAAAAAATTGAATCTAAACAGGATTCTCCGAAAGTGGTTTCTTCATCTCAATCGAAACCGGTAGAACCAATCTCATTCCGTCAGTGTTTTCGTAAATCTGATCGATTGCTAAAAGTTCAGAGAAGTCGTTTTGACTCTTCCTGGAATCAAGTTCTTTCGAAAGTACTCGACAAATCGGAACAAATAACGGAGGCTCCCGTGAAACAGAAGGAAAAAAATTCATACGAGCGTCGTGAATTTCCTCGTCATGCCAGTGAAGCGATCGTCCTTGCCTTGGATAATGCGGGACAAAATCATTCCATTAAAAGGGACCCGCTAAGAGAAAAGGGATATGTAATCAACGTCAGTCGGAATGGAATTTCATTTGCATCTCGAACCCAATTCCAATTGCGTGATGAGTTGCCGTTACATTTAGAAGATCAGCTCGTGAAATTAACTCTGGATGTGACTGTGTCTGTCGTTCGTGCTACCCCGCTTGACGATCAGTTCTGGCGTACTGATTGTAAACTGTTGAGTCCGCTAAACGATCAGCAGATTATAAAGTTAAAAGAACACGCCTCATCCTGTTATGCTGGATAAGATGTTTTAGGTGCCCTGCGGTGGAACGCCAAGTGACTTACCGCCGTCTATGCGAAGGGCAGTACCCGTAACCATTAAAGCGTCTTTACTTGCCAGATAACAAATTGCAGAGGCAACTTCCTCCGGTTTGATCATTCTTCTGTTGGCAGCGGCGATCGGACTGGCACGAATCATTGATTGTGTCAGACCTTCCGGGTCAGCAGCGTTCATAATGTCATCATTCATCATTCCGGTTTCCCCTACCGGTCCGGGGCAGACACAATTGATCCGGATGTTATTTTTTCCATGACAAAGACCCAGGCTCTCGGTGAGTGCCACCACAGCGTGTTTACTAATCGAATAAACAGGATCGTGCACACGGGGGAGTAAACCGGCATTGCTGGCCGTATTCACGATGGCTCCTCCTCCAGTTGCCAGCATGTATTTGATCGCATGCTTACAGCCAAAAAAAGTTCCTTTGAGATTCGTATCAATGCATGCGTCCCATTCGGCTTCGGTTACCTGGTGAATCGGCTTCACTAAACCAATGCCAGCATTGTTTACCAGGATGTCAATTCTTCCATACTTGTTGGTCGCCTGTTCGATCAACGCCTGGACCTGGGATTCTTGGCGTACATCGCAAGTCACTTCCTCGATATTCAATCGGGAGAACGATTCTCTGTTTTCAGAGAGATGTTTGATGTCGCCCGCAAAGACATGGGCACCGGCTTCCGCCATCATAATGGCAGTCGCACGACCGATCCCATTACTACCACCGGTGATAATGGCGACTTGATCCTGAAAATGGTAGCTGTTTGTCATGGTTCCAGATTCTGATTAAAAAAAGCACAAAATTAGTGTTCTTGTGTCCTCTTTCTTGGGGCCTGACATTCATCAAGCGGACTATTCACCTGTTTTGTGAGCACTCTGATGCTGTATAATTGATGTAAGGTATATTATTAAAATGGTTTATGTAAATTACGTTGGGCTAAAAAATCCAAGGATTCCATTAGAAATGATGGAAATTATCATTGGAAATTGTGTAAAAGCGAGTATTCTATAAAAAGCTAATTAGTATAAAATACAGATATTATTCAGACTCGGTTCGAACGTTTTGAACTTTGAGGATGTTAATACATTAGCGAGGCGGTCTTCTTTTCGCAAATTGTCTTTTCAAAGTGGCTGCTGTCGTTCTATACAGGTTTTATCCTGTCTTTTTTCAAACCTGTCTTTTTTCGAAACAGTGGAGAATTAGAAAATGCATCGTTTTTCTAAACAACTATGTGTTGTTTTTGCTTTTGCGATCTGTGCCGGTTCATTGGTGTCTCTTGCGGATGCTGCTCCGCCGGCAAGCAGGGCGAAGGCATTTTCTACCGGATCATTTGACCCTTTTATTGACTATATCAACAGTCAAATTCGTCAGGGTTGGGAAGATAATGAAGTAGAGCCTTCTCCAGTTGCCACTGATGCAGAATGGCTGCGACGTGTTCACCTGGATTTAATCGGTCAAATTCCTTCCGCAGAAGCTGTCGAAAAATTCGCCAAAGATCGTGATACCGCGAAACGATCAAAAGTAATCGATCAATTATTGGACGATCCTGCTTATGTGCAGAACTTCACGAATGTGTGGACGAATTTGCTCATCGGTCGCCGTACTCCTCGCCGCGTAAGTCGTAGCGGGATGCAGAAGTTTTTGCGTGAGGCATTTGCTAAAAATCGTCCCTGGAACGAAGTGGTCCAGGATCTGGTCACTGCGGAAGGACATTTTGAAGAAAATGGTGCTGTCAATTATTTGTTGGCACAGATGCAGAACAATGATGAAGGGGTCCAGGTTACAGCAGCAACAACACGTTTATTCTTAGGCATACAGGTACAATGTACTCAATGTCATAACCATCCGTTTAATGACTGGAAACAGAATCAATTCTGGGAATACAACAGCTTCTTCCGCCAGATGCGACGTATCAATCACCGTAAGACTGATCCCAAAACAGGACGTCAGGTTGACGATTACTCCGAAGTTGTCTCCACTGGCTTTAATGGCCCTGTTTATTATGAAAAACGTTCTGGGTTGATGCAGGTTGCCTATCCGATTTTTGAGAACATAAAAGTCGATCCGCAAGCGGGTATCGAACGCCGTAAGGAATTCTCCAAATTGATTGTTAAAGGCGAGAAACCATTAATCGCTTCAGCAATCGTAAACCGAATGTGGGGTTATTTCATAGGCTATGGGTTTACGCGTCCCGTTGACGATATGGGACCACATAACCCTGCCTCCCATCCAGAATTATTATCCAGGATGACCGAAGAACTGGTCAAGAAAAAATATGACCTCAAGCAACTGGCACGCTGGATCTGTAATAGTGAAGCATACAATTTGACCAGCCAGTTTGGTCGCAAGAATGAAATTGACAGCCCTGAGAAAGGAGAATCTCCACTTTTCTCTCATATGTATGTCAAGAACATGACGGCTGAGCAACTCTACGATTCGTTAATCGTAGCCACTGGTGCTCACAAATCGGGTCAGTCCAACTGGGAACGGGCTGAAACGCAACGTCGCCGATGGATGGGCCAGTTTATGGTCGCCTTTGATGGCGATTCAGGCGATGATTCCACGACTTTTAACGGAACCATTCCCCAGGCATTAATGATGATGAATGGCGACCTCACAAAAAATGCCATCAGTGCCGAAAAAGGGAGTTATCTGAATCAGTTATTATTAGATAAGAGCAGTGATCAGGTAAAAATTCGTAAAATGTTTCTGTCTACTTTGAGCCGTTACCCGGATCGTCGTGAAATAAAAGGCGCCCAGAGACTGGTTGGAAGTTCGAAGAATAAATTATCCGCCTATCAGGACCTTTACTGGGCACTGTTGAACTCAAATGAGTTTATCTTCAATCATTAAAATCGAAATCGCGTTCTGCATTAAAATTTAAACAAACACATTTTCACCACAATAGAATCAAAAGAAGGCATTTGTTATGACTATTCTCAACCCATATGGAATGACGCGTCGGCACTTTTTGAATCATGTCGCGGGTGCTGCGACAACGATTCCCACGATGCACTTCCTGTCTCATCTGGAAGCAAATGCCAGCCAGGTTAAAAAACAGCAAAAGGCATGTATCCTGATTTGGATGCCGGGCGGACCACCTACAATTGATATCTGGGACCTCAAACCTGGTTCAAAGAACGGGGGAGAGTTCAAGCCAATCAGTACGAAAGGTGACATGCAGATTTCTGAGCATATGCCCCAGACCGCTCAAGTCATGGGCGATCTTTCACTGATTCGATCGATGAGTACGCGTGAAGCGGATCACGCCCGCGGGACTTATTACATGCACTCTGCTTATGTTCCTAATCCGACTGTGGTTCATCCGACATTTGGTTCGGTCGTCAGTTACGAATTAGGCTCTCGCCGTAAAGAACTGGATATCCCTTCTTTCATCTCGGTTGGTGGTAGTCGGGGGAGCGCCGGATTCTTGGGGATGGCTCATTCTCCCTTTGTTGTTTCCAGCGATGGAACCATTCAAAATGCAGAAATCAACATGACGGAGCAACAGCGATTAGGGCAACGGCTCAACATGCTGGAGGTTTTGGAGTCTGGATTCATTAAGTCCAAGCGGGGTGAATCTGCCAATTCTCATAAGGACATTTATAAGAAAGCAGTTAACTTGATGACTTCCAAGCAAATGGAAGCATTCAAGGTCGATCAGGAACCAGCGGCTTTAAAAGAAGCCTATGGAACCGGCAACTTTGGTAAAGGCTTATTACTGGCTCGCCGTCTGGTAGAGGTCGGAGTACCATTTATCGAAGTATCTGCTTCCGTTGGGAGTTGGGACCTGCACCAGGGTGTCTTCGACTCATTGAAGAATAATAACCTGCCTCAGTTGGATAAGGGAATTTCAGCACTGGTAACCGACTTGAAGCAGCGTGCGATGTTGGACGATGTGACGATTGTCTGTATGGGCGAATTTGGTCGAACTCCGCGTATTAACCAGAATGTTGGCCGTGACCACTGGGCTGCCAGTTGGACTGCCATGGTTGGTGGTGGTGGACTCAAGAATGGTCAGGCTGTTGGTAAAACCGACAGTGATGGAATTGGTATCGAAGGCAAGAGTTATCTCCCAGGGGACCTCTGGGCAACGGTTTCTCATGCGTTGGGAATTCCATTGGATATCGTACATACATCAAAACGCGGTCGTCCCATGAAATTGGCCAATGGTGGAACTCCAATCAAGGAGTTGATTGGCTGATTTAGAAACAGTCATTGAGATCAATGAAGCCATAAAACAGCGGACGCTCGCCGAGGGTGCTTCCGCTGTTTTAATGTCGATTCAAAAAATTAGTCTGAGCAAACAAAAATTGATGTAACGAAATTGGAATTCTTTTGACAAGTTCGACTGACCAACCTGTTTTCCCTGATACCGAATCTGAGCAAGGGCGTGAATTTATCACGTTGTTTACCAAATCTCAGAGACGCATTTATTTGTATATTCTCTCGATGGTTCCTCATCCATTAGAAGCAGAAGAGATTTTGCAAAATACAAATTTGGTCATCTGGAAAAAAGCACAACAGTTTGAAGCTGGCACTAATTTTTTTGCCTGGGCTTGTCAAATTTCACATTACGAAGTTTTAAAGTTTCGGAAAAAACGAAGCCGTGACAAGCTTCAATTCAGCGATGAATTCGTTACTCAGGTAGCAGAAGCTGTAAAAGAGAATCAGGACATTTATGAATTACGTCGCAACGCGTTAACTTTCTGTCTTGGCAAATTGCGAAAGAAAGATCGAGAGTTAATCCAGAGACGCTATCAGGGAAGTCATCAAGGCAAGGAAGTGGCCGAGGATTTGGGGCGTCCCGCAAATTCTGTTTATCAATCTCTTGGTCGTGTAAGACGTACATTATATGAGTGTATTAACCGTTATATAGCAGCAGAGTCCTTGAGTCATGAGTAAGAAAGAACTGGAATTTGCCGAACTTTCTTTGCTGATGGAAGCATTGTGCGAAGAACGTCTCTCTACCGTGGATAAGATGCGTCTGGAAGAGATCGTACTTTCAGATCCTGATGCTATGCAATTCTACTTGAATTATTCACATCTACATGGAACACTTTACTGGGATCAGGGATTGGGCTCCGATGCGATGATTCCGGTTACGATACCTGTTCCTGAAGCGGAATTACCGAAACCAATTCAGAAGCCTGCAATCAGTCGAAGAAAACAATTGAATCTGGGGTTGGCAACAACCTGCTTGTTGGTGCTGTTTGTTGTTGCATTCAATTCATTTACGAAACAGAATGATGTCCCAAATCTGGTCGAAACTCCGATCGATCGGAATAAGATACCCAATGGTCCCCGACATATTTCCGAGAATCCGGTTTCCGTTCCATCGACTCACACAAGATCAATTAAGATAGAGCCCGCAAAACATCCGATGCTGCAATCTCAGAATGGGGATGCTGTCGCGTTAAACGATGAGCGCCCTTTGATTGCTGTCAGACCAAAGCAGTTAGCGCCAGCTGAGAAACTACCATCAGACGCTTCAGATGAAGCAATCATTACGTTTATCAATCATCGGATACAGGATGGGTGGGAAGCAGCTAATATCGCGCCTTCCTCTTTTGCTACCGATGAAGAGTGGGTCCGGCGTGTGTATCTTGATGTTATAGGTCGTATTCCTACCCCAGATGAAGCAAAACAGTTTTTGACATCGAAGCAGACTGATAAGCATCAACGGTTGGTAGAATATCTGACCGAAGATCCTACTTATGTTACTAACTGGTCGACGATCTGGACACGATTGTTAATTGGACGTTCGACTTCTCGCGAGATCAACCGGCAGGCTTTACAGGATTTTCTGGTTGAAAGTTTTGCAGCAAACCGTCCCTGGAGTGAGATGGTTTATGATTTGGTGTCGGCAGAAGGCGATTCAGAAACCAATGGCGCAACTAATTTTCTCCTGGCACACTTGAATAACGAAGCCGTTCCCGCGACCGCGATTACGACGCGCCTTTTTCTGGGGACACAAATTCAATGCACTCAATGTCATAACCATCCTTTTAATGATGCAACACAAAGTCAATTTTGGGAAATCAATAGTTTCTTCAAGCAGACAAAAGTTGTTCGTAGCAAGAAAATGGACGTTGTGGGAAAGCAGTCACCGAAGTTGGAGTTGGTTTCGGTTTCTAACGGAGGGACGACTTTCTACGAAACACGACAAGGCCTTGTTCAGCCAGCCTATCCTAAATTTGCCGGAGTTAAAGTATCTTCTGAAGCTGGTGTAAACCGACGTCAGCAGCTGGCACGATTAATGACGTCAGGTAAGAATAATCAGTTGGCTCGAGCCATGGTGAATCGTATGTGGGCTCATTTCTTTGGTTATGGGTTTACTCGACCGATTGACGATATGGGTTATCATAATTCACCCACACATCCTGAATTACTGGATCAGCTAGCAAGTCAATTCATTGACAGTAAATATGACATCAAACAACTGATCCAGTGGATTTGTTTGTCTGATGCCTATCGGCTTAGTAGTCGTTTCATGGATGAGAATGTTTCAGATAATCCTGATGATGGCAGTACTCCTAATTTCAGTCGCATGTATGTGAAGCAAATGACAGCTGAACAACTTTACGACTCCTTGCTGGTCACTGCAAATCCGGCTCAGATCATTACTGATTATTCTACGGCATGGAATAAAATGCAGAAACGAGATCGATGGTTACAGCAGTTTGTCTATACGCTCGATAATGAAGAGAATGACGAAACGACTACGTTTGATGGTACGATCACCCAGGCATTGCTGATGATGAATGGCCCATTGATTAAACATTGTCTTGATTACAAACAGGAGCAGACTATTCTGGCACAGGCGCTGAAAGAACGTAGCCCTGATAACAGAATTAAAAAACTGAGCCTGGCCGCCTTGACGCGACATCCTTCTTCTCGGGAGTTATCTGAACTGAAACGCCTGATTAAAGACCGAACTAAGTATCTGATTGCCCGCAACGTCCCGCCCCAGACGGCAATTCAACAAAGCTACCAGGATGTCTATTGGGCTTATCTCAATTCCAATGAATTCATTCTAATTCACTAATGGTCAATTGGTCTAATTCGACCCTGGAAGTATTCTTTCGCTGCTTGCGAATTCTACAGCAAATAGCTATAGGTAAACATAATAGACTGTTTCTCCAATAGCACGTTTCGCAGAGGAATTCGATGGCCGATCGTCTGTTCAATAAAATAGCTGTCATCACCGGTGCCAGCAGCGGCATTGGTCGTTCCATCGCTGAGTTTTATTTGAATGAAGGTGCGAAAGTGGTTGCTTTTTCCCGGAGGAGTGACCCACTGGAAGAGTTGGAAACTCGTTTTCCTGCGCGCACTTTGATTGTTGATGGTGATGTAACTGATGCTGCAGATCTGAGGAGACTTGTTGAAGTAACTCAGCGTCGATTTGGACGCGTGGATATTTTAGTTCCGAATGCTGGCATGGCACGTGTAATTTCTTTTGAAGAATCATCGCGCGAAGCCGTTAACGAAACGTTTGATGTGAATTTTCATGGAGCAATGCAAACCGTTCGTACTTTTTTGCCTCATTTGAATGAAGGTTCTGCCGTCATTTTTATTACCACATTTCTAACTCAAGTCGGGTTCCCAGGATTGGCAGCCTATTCTGCATCAAAGGCTGCTTTAAAATCATTATCGCAAACTCTGGCGGCAGAACTGGGACCTCGTGGCATTCGCGTGAATTCGATTGCCCCCGGGCCGATCACGACACCACTGTGGGAGAGTGCAGGACTGAGTGCAGAGCAACACGCTAAAGTGACTGAGAATGTCACCAACAGGTTAATTCCTCAAGCGTTTGGGAAACCGGAAAACATTGCAGAAGTGGCTGTCTTTCTGGCATCAGATGCTGCCCATAATATTTATGGTCAGGAAATTGTAGTCGATGGTGGTTACACGGTCGGCTGACTGAGATGGAGATGTGAGTCCTGGTTTTGGTTCATCATCTGTTCTTCGTAAAGACTTTGTGCGGTCTTCATCTTCCAATAGAATTCAGGGCAGACTTGGTTTGATTTAATTTCGCGCGAAATCATTAGAATTTAATGTGCGATTGAGAATCTCGTTCAATATATTTTCCTGCTTTTCGGTCAGCAAAACACAGAGTTCACATCCGGTGGAATATTTTCCAGAACTGTCCTGTTCTTGCCAGATCACTTTTGCAGTGGAATTGAATAGGTGTTCGCCATCGTTATGGACTTCTACCAGAAGTGATTCTCCGATCGAAAGCGGTATTGACCTGCATTAAAAAGTTGTACCAGCCCTTATGAAGGTTGGTTTAGGTAATTTCGCTGTGCAGTTGTAGTGAGGGCGCAGCCCGATTGGAAACTGCACAGCGACTCGCAAACTCTGCTGGGGCCACATACCCCAACGAA
>JAHZKX010000069.1 GCA_022600195.1 Planctomycetota bacterium | reverse complement strand
TGCATCACGCAATTTTCGAACGATTTGTTCGGGAGTATGTCGTTTACGTTTCTTTGTTGTCATTCTAAATCTCCTTGTCCCCATTATGAGGACTGGTATTCTTCATAACAACTGGTACCGTTTTTTAAAAGCAGACCAATTCCAACGTTTGTCTGACAGTTTTGCTTTTTGATAATACGTCGAAAAGGTTTGGCAAGGCGCGCAACCTGCTAGTAATCGTAGTTCATTTTTTTTGAAGTGGCTGCGAAGTTCATCTCCAGTCGTTTTTGCTACAGATTTTAGAAGGAACTTTGCTTCATTATTTTCTGAGTAGGGAAATTCACATGCGGGATCAATATCTATTCCCAACTTCACGTTTATACCAGATTTTTCTAGCCCTTTGGTTAATCCGCCTACACCACAAAAAAGATCAACTGCTGCAACTTTATGGCTGATATGATTTGATTTTACAATACTCTTCTTATACGCCATTCTCAAGATCCTTTCGAATTAAGGTGCAATGAAGTTAGCGACATGTTTCCTTGCATCTAAATAAGCATTATATTTTTTTGAAGTCTGATCCGTTAGGTATTCAAGACCAATCTCTGCATCTCATTCTTATGATTTTCGGCAACCACGACAGGTGCACTTTAGTTCATATTATATGGGGTTTAAAAAATGCTAAAATCAGCTGAGTCAATCCACCCATATCTAGGCATTAGAATACAGATCCATAAATTTTTGTTATAAAATTTGGAGATACTAATTATTTTGTAGGGCTCTTGTGTTCAGGAAACATTAGTTACTCCCGGTCACTTTTGATAAGTTAAGAGAGATTACATTGAAAATTCTTACCAACCGACAAAAACAAATTCTCAGCTTTATTCGCGTTTACACAGCTAAGACGGGGCAAGCTCCATTAGTGCGGGAAATCGGCAAAGAATTTTGTATCAGGTCGTCTAACGGTATTGCCTCTCACCTCAAGTCGATTGAGGCAAAGGGAAAGCAGTGTCAGTGTATCACCATACAAGTCGATTTCTAAACTTAGTAGGAGTCATGTTTGGTCATATCTTGGAAAGGTAGATGGACAGTTTTCTACCGCACATTCGAGAACACCTTGCTGCAAAGTGCTAACTGTCCCGGTAAAAGCTGCTATCAGGACAAGTGACTGGGAAATTCACATTTCCTGGCCATTGTTTAAGAGCACGCACACTTTGAGGATGACGTTTGAGGTGCAATTAAGATGGGAATCGACTTTATAGATTTAGTATTTCGTGTCGAGAAACGATTTGAGATCAAAATTGCTCGGGATAAGGCTCTTGAGCTTTTTGAAAACGGTAACACGTCTGATCCTCCCGCAAATGCCTGGACGGATATTCGAGTCTCTGATTTTGTTGCATTGATCGAAACTCTGGTGTCGGAACAAAACCCGGAAAGCGATCTCGATATATTTGATGGAGTCAAGCAGGATATAATGGAGTGTCTTGGTGCAAATGAATGTGAAGTCACGCCAGAGGCATGGCTGGTTCGTGATCTGGGAATGGAGTAAGCTGCCGATTCGTGGATTTGAATCAGTCAGGTGTTCGGTAGAATCTGGTTCGTTGGATTGCAGTCGGGGAAGTGGATTGTTTTTGCTCTGGCGGGGCGGGCACATGGGTCCCGCACCCTACTTATCACATGGGCCTGCGGTTACTTATCGCGTGGAGTCTGCCTCTCTTTTTCATTTGGGTCATTCTCTACTTGATACTTTATTTCCCGGTTAAGTGTTTTGTCAGGCATCATTTTCATTTCATTATTTTTCTTTTGCCAGCTTGCGATCTCCTTTGGGATGATACTTGTGAAAGTGATTGAAGGCACTTACAAACCACCAGCTGCTGGTGGCGTCGCGATAGCATGACTCTGTATGCCAGATGAGCAGCCGACCTTGGCGACACGGCTTTTCTTTCTTGTAAAGCTTATACCGGTATTCGTCTGTAAATTCGATGAAGCACTCAATCTCCGGCACACCCACACCCTGAGACCAAACCTGAAAGTTATAACCACTCAATGATTTGTTGGCGAGATAGTTGCGAACATACTCGATGACCTGCGCTTCGGTCTTCCAGGTCTCTTTGTTGAAATAGCGGATTCGGACCGTCTTGATGTTTCCTTCAGTTAGTTAGGGTAAATTTCTCTCCCCATTTTTGTGGAGTTGCTCATTTTTTTGAGTGGTTAACCTGGCCCGGGCTTCCTGTGGCACTCCCGACTCAGGCCGATTGTCAAAAACATACTTTGGTTCTGCACCATAGGTGGTGCTGATGAGAATCAGAGGAAGTAGGATGGCTTTCATGAGTTTCTCCTCAAGTCTAATTGTTTATTCACCTGCAGGGACTTGTTCCTGTATGACGCTGATAGGGATCAAATATATGCAAAAAAATGGTTTCAATTCTGGAATCATACCAGCATGCTGTAAACGATACCTGGCATGACCCACATTTCAACGTGCCATTTCCCTGTCGAATTGTATTTATCGTAATTCTATGCAGATATGAAAAAACATAAGTCAGTGACCGGTCAATCACTGTTACCCGGTCTTTTCTGCACTACTGCTGGATATTCAGCTGTGGGTTGATTGTTGCTATCGGGTAGAATCTGGTTCGTGGGTTGGTTGGCCGACATTCTTTTAGGATTTTTTCTACCACGAAAAGCACGAAAGACACGAAACGTTTCTGTTTTGCAGCCTGCTTTTATTTCATTGGTTTCTCTGACAGTTTCCTGCTCGCTGTTGTCGAATGTCTGACGGGGATTGAATTCGGGGGCGTTGATTGTGTTTTACTCTGGCGGGCGGACACATGGGTCTGCACCCTACCTCACGTTTGGGTTTGTCATTTATGATTTTATTATTTTGGTTTTTGATCATGGTTTGTTTGGTTTCTCTGTCAGATTTTTGCCCGCTGTGCCCGGCTCGAATTTTATTGGGGCTTATCCAAAGTCCTGGTGTTTTGAAAGTGAATGATTCTGTTGAAGGGCAGCTGTGTGTCAAGCGTAAAATGATGTTCGAACGGTGGTTGATGGTTGGCGAACGATGGTTGAACCATGACCGAAGTGCGTCGAAGCGTGTTCGATACGCGTCGATAAGTTACGAGACATGGGGAACCGGTGAAGATTTTTCAGGTGAAGATTTTCAAAACACAGGGACTTTTATAGTAGTGAGATCTTCAGTGTTCGCGAAAAGCAGTGTGCATAAATCTCATCTCGCGCGCGACGCTTATAACGCATATTAGGATTGGATTTTCGGGTGTCAAGAGGCATGATTGAGCACCTGAATTCAGGGAGGAACGTTGATTTTGAAGAACTTGATCTGGTCAAGCGATTTTGATGAAAATGTGGCTTTCAGAGGCGGTGTGCAGGTTGAATCAGTGCGCAGGGAAGCAGTCGTGAAGAGATTAACCCATGCGCCCGAATTGTCGATCGAGTTCGGCGTGGCTGAGGACGAGGGCCGAGGGTCGGCCGTGGGGGCAGTGGTGGGCGTCGTCGATGAGGTGGCGCTGTTCGAGGAGGCTGAGGATTTCTTCCTGCGTCAATCTTTGGCCGGCTTTGATGGCGGCTTTGCAGGACATCATCGTGATCAAGTCGTCAAGCAGATCCCGTCGCGATGGTTGTTTGGCGTTGTCGAAATTGTCGGCGATATCGCGGACGAGTTGTTCGAGATTGACTTTTTTCAACATCACGGGATAACTGGTGACCAGGAGCGTGTTGCCGCCGAACTCTTCGATGCCCAGGCCGAAACTGTTGAGCATTTCGGCGTGTTCGAGAACCAATTCGGTTTCTTTGGGGCTCATTTCAATGGTGAGTGGGACGAGCAACTTCTGCGATTCTACTGACTGCGCTAGGACCCGTTTTCGAAAGTACTCATACATGATTCGTTCATGCAAAGCATGCTGATCGATGATGGTGAGCGCCCCTTTGTCTTCGACGACGATGTAACAGTTCAAGACTTGAATCGGTCTTAGGTCGGCGGTGGCAATGTCAGTGAATTGCTCTGTTTTATGTTCGCTTTCGGGCAATACTAAATCGGCTGGTGCGTTCGAATAGGTGCGAGTCTCTTCGACCTTTTTTTGAAAGTGGGAAAGCGGGATGGCATCTTTGCTGGTAAAGGGAGCCGCTAGATCGGGGGTGGAGGAAATGGAACGTGGTGCGGAACTGATTTGTATGGCGGGTGTCTCAGAGGAGGCCTGACCCAGTTGGTCTTTGGCCCAACTGGTGAGTTCCATTTGATTCTGTTTTTGTTGAGTGAGATCGGGGGCGGTAATGGTATCGGGATCGACGTTGCCCTGCTTCGATAATGACATCTGCGATTGCAGATCCATACTGAGAAACTGAGTGCGTAATGTGGAAAGGAGTTGTCGATAGAGGTGCTGGCCATCACGAAAGCGGACTTCTGATTTGGTGGGATGCACGTTTACATCGACCATGGACGCGGGCATGTCGAGATAGAGGAAGGAGATTGGTTGTCGTCCCACCATGAGCAGCCCGCGATAGGCTTCGGTCAAGGCGTGCTGGAGTGTTCGGTCCTGAATCCAGCGTCCATTCAAAAAGAGGTACTGGCCTTTGCGCGTTGCTTTATTTTCACTGGGATGAGAAACGTAACCCCAGATGCGAACGTCGTCGATTTCGGATTCGACCCAGATCAAATGGTCGGCGAGTTTTTTGCCGTAGAACAGACGGAGACGATCGATCAGATTATCGGAGGGAGGCAAGTCAAAGATGACTTTATTATTGTGTCTTAAGACCATGTACAAGCGAGGATGGGCGAGAGCCGCGCGGGTGAATTGTTCGCTGATATGTGCGAACTCGGTCTTGGTGGTTTTGAGAAATTTTCGACGCACGGGTGTGTTGGCGAAGAGCTGTCTGATTTCGATCGCGGTTCCCAGCGGACAGCCACAGGGTTGTGGTTTGCCGGCGGTTCCGGTGTTGACTTCGAATTCGAGGCCTTGTGACTGGTCGGCGGTTCGGGTGCGAATGCGAAAGTGGCTGACTTCGGAAATGGAAGCCAGGGCCTCGCCTCGAAAGCCCATGGTCTGGACGCTGAAGAGATCGTCGGCGGAGGTGATTTTACTGGTGGCATGGCTGGAGACGGCGAGCAGGAGGTCGTCGGGATGAATGCCTTCGCCGTTATCGACGACGCGAATGAGGTCGGCGCCGCCATTCATGATGTCGACTTCGATGCGGGTGGAGAGCGCGTCGACGCTGTTATCGAGGAGTTCTTTGACGGCGCTTGCCGGTCGCTCGATGACTTCACCGGCAGCGATTTTGTTAATCACACTGGTATCGAGTTGATGAATGCGGGAAATCGATTCCACGGCGGCTTTCCGTTCCATTTGCTGATCCGTCCGACAGATGTGTTATTGTGTTCGTCGTTATGATTATTTTTAACCGGAAATCAGTGGAATCGCAATGAAGTCTGTTTCCTGAAGTGGAAAGAATTGCTGCAGTAGCGAATCTTAACTGCCCCAGCGTTGATGAATATCGTGTTTGATTTCCAGATGATCGCAAATCCGCCCGGAAATAAAATCGACGAGATCGTGGATTGTCATCGGGTTATGATAAAAGCCTGGTGAGGCTGGCATGATGGTTGCGCCGGCCTGTGTCAGGCGTACCATATTTTCCAAGGGGATCAAGCCTAGTGGCGTTTCGCGAGCTACGATAATCAGCTTGCGGCGTTCTTTAAGATGTACGTCGGCAGCGCGATGGATGAGGTTGTTGCAGGCGCCGGATGCGATACTTCCCAGTGTTCCCATAGAGCACGGGCAGATGACCATGCCATCGGTTAAAAATGAGCCGCTGGCGATGCCCGACATGAAGTCGTGATAATGATGATAGATGAGTTGGCCGTGTTTGAGATCGGATTCTCCCAGGACGGAGCTCAAGGCAAAATCTTCGCTGGTGGTATTTTTCATCTTGCTGATGGTGCTGTCTTCGGGAAGACTTGCGGGGTCGGGTAGAAGTTGGTTGGGATCGAAGTTTTCTAAATCGATGTTCAATCCGAGTTCCTGTTTTAAGACGTGTGTGGCAGCAGCGCTGATTGTGAGATGTACGGTGCGGCCGGCCGCCATGAGAACTTCGATTAAGCGGACTGCATAGATGGCCCCGCTGGCGCCTGTGATTGCTACGACAACATTTGACATGAGGACGTCCCTCGTTTTCTTTTTCTGAACTTATTCTGAATCGGTGGTTTCGGTAGTCTGTTTTGCTGTTGGTGGTTTCGTGCCGGCGTATAATGTGGCGATTCCAAAGGTGAGCGGATACCAGCGGGTTCCCGTCAATCCACATTCATCCATGAGGGTTGCAAGTTCCTTTCCATGGGGAAATTCTGAGACCGACTCCGGCAGATAGTTATAGGCAGACTCTTTGTTCCGGGCGAGTAATTGTCCGATTTTTGGCAGAATATGTCGAAAATAAAACTGGTAGCAGGCTCGAAACAGAGGATTGGTTGGCATGGAGAATTCCAGGACCGCGACCTGGCCCCCGGGCTGACAGACGCGGATCATCTCTTTGAGCCCCTGTCTGGTGTCGGCGACGTTTCGGAGGCCGAAGGCAACGGAGACAATTTGAAACTGGTTATCGGCGAAGGGGAGCTGCTGGGTATCTGCTTCGAGAAAGGTCAGGAGTTCGCTGGAATTTTTCGTGAGCGCCAGCTTCAACATTTCGTGTGTGAAGTCGGCACCGACGACCTGAGTTTTGCCTCCGGTTTTATTGAGATACGAGATAGCGAGATCGCCGGTTCCGGTGCAGACATCGAGGATGGGTGCATTGCCTTGGGGCAGGACTTTTCTGACAGTGCGCCAGCGCCAGTAATAATCGACGCCGCCCGAGAGGAAATGATTCATAAAATCATAGCGTGGCGCAATTTCGCCAAACATCTGCTGCACACGTGAGCCGGTTTTATCTACGTTCATATCTTTAGTCTGTATCCAGGTTTATTGTAGCGTCTCCAGAGCCATTTGGATCAAGTATAATCGTATTGAAGCCGCTATGGTTAATTTAGACGCGTTCTAGTATCAGTTTCTTTCAGGAAAGGCCGAGTTCATCAAGTCGGTTTTGTAGATGTTGCTGTATTTCTGGCGGCATCTTTAAAGCAGCCGGCCATTCACGTGGATGTCCTTCTGCGGTCGATTTTGTTGTGGCATCCAACCCCAGTTTATGGCCGATGCCCTGCACTGTTGCGCTGTGATCATAAATATCGCCTGGTCCTTCAGACGAAATCAGATCCCGCCCGGGATTCACGTTCGTGCTGACGCGATACCAGACGTCCTGCTCATCATGCACATTCGCGTCATCGTCCAAAACCACAATCATCTTCAAAGATAACAGGCTCTGTAAACTCCACAATGCATTGACGACTCTCCGGGCCTGCTGCGGATAGGATTTCTGAATGCTTACAAACATTAGATAGCGTCCTGCCCCCGATGGAGGGAAATGGACGTCGATTAGTTCGGGGATCATCAATTTTAGAAGTGGTAGAAAAATTCGTTCGGTGGCTTGTGAAAACATGCCTTGTTCTGCAGGGGGAGCCGCGGGAATGAGCGCGGGCCAGATGGGATTGGCCCGATGTGTGACGGCTGAAAGATGTAGCGGCAAGACTGTTTCTGCGGCGCTGTAATAACCGGTCGGGTTGGCGACGAGGCCGACTTCTAATGGCTCTGCTGTGGTATCGATGAAACCTTCCATCACAATTTCTGCCTGAGCGGGCACATCCATTTCTATCGTGCGTGCTTTGACCAGTTCCAAAGCTCGATTACGAAGAAAACCGGTGAATGCATACGGATCGGTGGGTGCGGGCAGTGGTGCAAAAGCGGAATACAATCCCACGGGATCGCCGCCGAGGACTATCGCGACGGGCATCTGTTGCGCGCGGGCCTGGTACTTCTGAAGGAGCTGGTAGCCGGCATCATGCTGACTCCAGCGAATGGCCAGTTGCTGATCGGAAATTACCTGAATCGGACGAGCGTTGATATAGCGGGCATTGGTTTCCGGATCAAAGGTTACAATCTGTGCGGCAGTGATTGTGGGATATGCTTCATCCGGCCAGCATTTCAAAAGTGGAAATTCGTTGAGATTCACATCTCGTCCCAATTTGACCACTTGCTGACAACTGGCAGTTTTGACGATGCGTGGTTTGATATTGAGTAGCTGTGAGAATTGCGGAACCATTCGCAGCGAATCGAGCCAGCCTTCGGGCAGATCGGGAGATAACAGACCTGCGACGCGGTCGGCGATTGCATCCAGAGAATCAGTGCGTAATATCTGAAGCAATCGAGGCAGGCTGCCATACAGGTTCGTTAAGACGGGAATTTTATGTCCCGCAACGTTATCAAAAAGAAGTGCGGGGGCGTTTCCGTCCTGGTTTGATTTGATCAGATGTTCGGTGATCGCGGCAATTTCGAGTTCTGACTGCACGGGAGCTGAAATGCGGACTAATTGCCCTGCCTCTTCAAAGTCGGTTACAAAATCGGCCAGTTGGTCCGCATTCATCATTATGGTGTTATTCATAGAAATTCGGGAACGCTTAGATTACAGTCTGGAATCATAACCGATTCTGAACTATCAACAAATGATCGCGGCTGTGATCCTCTCAGAATATTGAGATCCCAGATCAGTCTGCACCATTGAAGCCACGGACATTGAAACCATGCTGCAACGCTTTCTCTTATTCTGGCTGATTCTGCTCTCTGCGTTGGCAGTCTATTGGGATCAAATTTTTTCCGGTGGTGTTGACCCCTTTAAAGATTCAGAGCCTTTCCTGCCTTACTTATTTGCGTTGACCATGCTGGTGATAGGTGCGTTACTGCCTGCTCATGAAATCCGTGAAGTCTTCCGACGCTGGCATAGCGTACTTGCTGGCACATTTGTGCAATACACGGTAATGCCGGGGCTGGCTTTCCTGGTGAGCCTGTTCTTTCTGGATCAACCACAATTGCGTATTGGAATCATACTGGTGGGTTGTGTTCCGGGTGCGATGGCCTCGAATGTGTTGACCCTGGCCGCCCGGGGTAATGTGAGTTATTCGGTCTGTCTGACGACATCAGCGACACTGCTCTCTCCGTTATTTGTCCCGCTCTTTCTCTATCTGGCCGCTTCCGGAACCGATATCGATGCCATAGAACTTGCCAAAGACAGCTTTGTCAAATTGCTGACTCAGGTAGTTTTACCGGTGATTCTAGGTCATCTTTTTTCGCGGATGCATCATGGATTCAGCCGAGTGATACAGCTTTTGGGGCCAACATTCGCTAATCTCTCTATTCTGTGGATCATTGCCACTATTGTAGGTAAGAATGAAGAACGCCTGCAAAACGTTTTTCTGTCTCTGGCTGTGGCTTTGCTGGTGATTAACCTGCTGGGATATCTGTTCGGTTATCTGGCGGGAATGGTGATTCGACTCGATGAAGCAAGGCGGAGGGCTCTGACTCTGGAAGTGGGCATGCAGAATGCGGGTTTGGGAGCCGTTCTGGCGGGGCAGTTGTTTCCGGGAAGAGAGCTGATCGCTTTGCCACCCGCGCTGTATATGTTTGGCTGCATGTTGACCGGTACGATTCTGGTACAGATCTGGGCGGCACGCAAACGGGAATACCGGATCCCGACAGATGAATGTGAATGAGCGTACGGCAGCCTAGGTTTCTTCCAGGCGTGCTTTCAGTTCGTCGCGTTCTTTTTTCGTGAGATCGAGATCGAACATGAGGTACTTCACATCCAGTCGTAATTGAGCCAGCGCTTCCTGGATTAATCCCAGAATCCGTCTACGGCGTTTGACCGATTCCACAACGCGTGAGTAGGAAACTTCCAACAACAACTGTTGCTCTCGTGGGAGTTCAGAAATTTTCTTGCCCAGATCGATCACTTCACGTGGCAAACTTGCACTATCTGATTCGTCGGTTAGTCGAGTATTCATTTCGTGTCATTTCTCAGCTTGTGCTTGTACTCTCAGCAAAAATCCATAATCTGCATGGAAAACTAAGAGATCAATAGAACAGATTTTGTGCCATTTATGAATATTTAATAAACGTTTTTCTATAAGTACCTACTAATAAGGGACTTCGGTAATATTCTGATCCAGAGCCTGCACTTACCAGTTTCGCAAAAATGGGAGGCTTCGTATTGGCTAAGATTGAAGATTCTTCTAAAATCCCTTTACTTTGAAGCCATTTTTAAGCAATCCGACGGTTGGTTGTATAAAAGCAACATGTCTGTTGATCAACTGAAACGAAAACCAGTCAGCGAGCAACATTTCGTAAAGAATGCTGAACGAGGGCCGGTTTATAGAAGCTGGGAAAAATATTCAGCCTGCTATTGTTAATCACTTCTTGAGCGTCAACAGACATTGTGATGAAAATCGGTTTCGTCTGTGACGTTTAAATATAATTTTCTAACCCAGGATGGGTCCGAGTTTGGGCATTGATGCCGCGAAATATCTATGAATCAATTCAAGGACGAAGTGCTCTCTTCGTAGTTCTGTTTCTGGGACTATTAGGGTCGTCTCTGCTGCGCGCCGAGACATTTCATGCTGATTTTGATGATACATCCAAGGTCAGCTGGCAGGTTCGCATTGATTCATCTCAGGCCAAAAAAAAATGGCACGTGCGGAACACCACCGTCCCGCATGAAGGGGCCGCCTGTGAGCATTTACAAATCGTGACCGGGAATCTGGGCTCGCTCATTGAACTTTCACACCAATTACCGTCCAGCCGCATCATCAATGAATTGACTGCATCACTCTGGTTTAAATCCAACAGACGCGGTACCCGGATTGGGCTGGAGGCTGTGCTGCCTCACCAAATCGATCCGGAAACAGGTTCGATGGCGCGCATTTATCTGATTGGGGATACTTATACTGACGAAGGAAAGTGGCAGCAATTGCGCTGCGTCACAACCACTACGCTGGTCAATCAATCTCTGGGTCTGTTACGTGGACGCAGTAAACTCCGCAAAGTGGATTCGCGTGATATGTATGTGGAGCGGGTTCTGATAGTAACCCGCTCTTCGTCAGATAAGGTGGAATTTTTACTTGATGAATTGAAACTTTCACCCATTGTTCGCCTGCGACAGACGATCATTGAAACAGCGGCTGCATTCAATAAACAAAATTCGAAACCCATCGTCGAATTTCTACTCGATCGAATTCAATTACAGGGGCAACCGATGTTTCCCCGAATGTCACGCTTTCATGGTGAGAGCCTGGATGAGCTCAAACAGGCAGGCTTGAATGTGATCTGGGCACCTCAGTTTGATGATTACGAATTTCTCTCGAAGCTGCGTACACATGGTCTTTGGGCGATGGCAACTCCCCCTCGTCCGCAGGACGAGCATCGCAACTTTCTTCCTTCACGGGATGCTGCGCTGGTACCCTTTGACGTAAAAACGGCACCCATTATTTTCTGGAATTTAGGCACCCGTATTCCTGGAAAACAACGGGATGAAATTCGCAGCCGAGTGGGTCAGATCCAAAGCGCAGACCGACAATTCAAACGCCCAATCATGGCAGATGTCCTCGGCCAAGAGCGACAAATCGCCCGCGACGTCTCGATGATTGGCTCGAGCCCCCGTATCCTGAATAGTGATATCAGTTTACTGAATTATCGAGATACGCTGATTGAGAAAACTCGAACTGCTCCTGGTCGTTTTCTCTGGACCTGGATTCAGACCGAACCCACTCTGGCAAATGCACGCTGGAGAAAATCGTCCAATAAAACTCCCATTGTGATTGAACCTGAACAAATTCGCTTGCAGACCTATGCAACCCTCTCCGCAGGTTTTCGAGGTAATGGATACTGGACAACAACCCGACTTGATGACACAACTGCTCCGGGAGCATTGGAAAGAAAGTTGGTAATTCGTCAACTGAATATGGAAATAGACCTCATCGAACACTGGCTGGCGACAGGGTCAGTCATTTCACATGTCCCTTTTTCTTTAAAACAACGCGAAACACCTCAAATCAAACAGTTAGGTGCAGACTTTAAGTATTCAGACGCTGAGCGATTCTTGCGTGATGAACGTCTGGCGGAACGGGACATACAAATTCAGCGAAAAAAAGAAGCTGCCGCGGAAATGCAGGCAGCGATCATTCATTCCGAATATGGGACCTTAATTCTACCGGTCTGGTATCGAAACGGTTCTCAATTCGTTCCGGACCAGATGGCAGGCAATGATGCCACCATAGTCATTCCCGGTGGAAATGTCTCTGCATCGGTTTGGGAATTGAGTACGACAAAAATTAAAAATTTGAACCGCAAACGTGTTAATGGGGGCGTGCAGATCACAATTCCCAAGTTTGATATGACATCCATCATCATCATGACTTCGGATCAGGGATTGATTAATAGCCTGCGAAAAAAGGTTACCAGTATCAGCAAGCGTTCGGCTGAAACCAGCGTGCAATTATGTCGCGCCAAACTGGAACGCTGTCAAAAAACGAATGAAGAGTTGCTCAATTTGGGAGTCAGCCAAATCGCACAAATGGATGGGCCGGCAATTCTGAATCGGGCTCAGCACTTGGCACAACAGGCAGAGACAGCACTGACAAATCAAGATTATCATGCATCGCGTATACACGCCCGCGATTCCATGCAGATGCTGCGTATTCTGCAGCGAAGTCAATGGAGTGAAGCCACACGAAATCTCACTTCGGCGATCGAAAGCCCTTATGCCATATCCTATAGCACCTTGCCTGATCATTGGAGAATGATTGAACAAATAGGACGCAGTGCAAAAAACATTCAACCTAACCTTCTGCGATCTGGTGACTTTGAAGACATTGATACGATGAAAGCCGAGGGGTGGGAACATGATCCCAATGCCATCGATGGAACAGAAGCTATCGCTGAATTATTCCCCGGAGACAAAAAGTCTGGTAACTTCAGCCTGCGGTTATTCGCTGCTCCTCTGAAACGAAATCAAGTACCAGCTCATATCAAAGGTCCTTTGGTGATCGTGACAACTCCTCCGCTGGCTGTTCGCAGTGATCAAATCGTCCACATTACCGGTTGGGTCAAAGTCTCTACTTCTATCAGGGGTAATCAGCAGGGAGCCACTTTACAGGACAGCATTATGGGGCCGGGGGGAGCGTTACATTGGAGTGCAATGAGCGAATGGCAAAAAATTGATCTCATCCGAGAAGTTCCCCGAAGCGAGAATTTAATTCTCACGATGTCACTCAATGGTCTGGGCTCGATCCTGTTTGACGATTTACGAGTTATCGCCTATACACCTGAGCCGAAACTTTATGAGCAGACCAACGGAGTAGAAACACTTACTACCCCGAAATCTGCCGGCGATTCATCTGGTCTCAATTTGCTGAAAAAGTTGCCTTAACTGACTCTGTTACACTTTAAAAACAGGGCTCTCGGGTGGTTTTGTTATTCCCACTACATCAAACATTCATAGATGTGGACGCGCGCTACACTTGTATGACAGAGTCAAATTTGATAATTAACTGTATAGAAACAGGGTAAAAAGCGGTATCGAAATCCGAGTACCCTGTTGAAAAGTTCTTGAATGGCCGGAATCTAAAAACCGTTCTCTCTGAAATCCATTTCCGGTTCCATGCTGTCCATTTGTGTGATGAAGATAACCATTCTCATTCATCCGAGATTCAGCCGTGGTCAGGTCGAACGACTTTCGTCAAATTGACCTTCAAGTATTCAGAACAACCTATTTTTTAACCATTTAGAATTGAACAGGAAAAACCAATGCCAATTGCAACCCCAGCTCAATACGCAGCGATGCTGGATGCCGCTCAAGATGGAAATTATGCTTATCCCGCAATGAATGTGACCTCATTGACAACCATCAATGGTGCCCTCAAAGCATTTGCAGATAAGAAATCGGACGGAATCATTCAGGTTTCCACAGGTGGTGGGCAGTTTGCCTCTGGCCTGGATCAGAAGGATGCCGTTCTGGGTTCGATTATTTTGGCTGAAGCAACCCATCGATTGGCGGAACGCTATGATATTCTCATTGCTCTCCATACCGACCATTGCCAGCCAGGTAAAGTAGATGGGTTTCTGAAACCACTGATTGCAGAAACAGCTCGACGTCGTGAAGCAGGTCTGCCTAACCTGTTCCAGTCTCATATGCTGGATGCTTCGGAGTTGCCTTTAAAAGAAAATCTTGAATTGTCTGTTGAGCTTCTGAAGTTATGTGCTGCAAACGAAATTATTCTGGAAGTAGAAGCAGGTGTAGTAGGTGGTGAAGAAGATGGAGTCGATAACTCTGACCAACCTGCTGAAAAACTTTATACATCTCCAGAAGACATGGTTGCAGTCTACGAAGCGCTGAACGGTCTGGGTCGCTATATGTTTGCAGCTACTTTTGGAAACGTGCATGGCAGTTACAAACCGGGCGCAGTCAAACTCCGACCAGAAATCCTGAAAGAAGGTCAGGAAGCTGTCATCGCCAAATATGGCAAGGATGCAGCATTTGATCTGGTATTCCACGGCGGTTCTGGTACTCCCGAAGACCAGCTACGTGAAACACTGGAATACGGTGTGGTGAAAATGAATATCGACACAGATACACAGTATGCTTTCACACGACCGGTCGTTGACCATATGATGAAAAACTACGATGGCGTCTTAAAAATTGATGGAGAAGTGGGCGTGAAAAAAGTCTATGATCCACGCAGCTATCTCAAAGCCGGTGAAATGGGAGTTGTCAATCGCATGAGCGAAGCTTGTGATGATCTCTACTCCACCGGGAAAACGATTTTTGGCAAAGTATAACTCTGTCACTGATCTTTGAAACTAAAAAAGCGGGCTGTTCTTTTACTGGAACAGCCCGCTTTTCTTACGACCCAGCCACTATTTTTTTTTATTTTGTACGTACGGCTTCCATCTTGGACATATTCGACAAACGCACCACCAGGAGTTTTTGAATGTTGGACTTCCGTCCTTCGCCACGGAAGAAGAGATGGCCGGCCGATTTGGGCGTGAGATCGTCCGTCGCTGTTATGACAGTCATTTCTCCCACGTTCAGTGTGACCTCGAATTTTTGTTTATACAGCGGAGTCGTATTTTGGCGGTTCTCAAGTTGCCAGCCAATATTAGTTGGCGTGCGTCGCAACTGCTGTGCCCCATAATGTACTTCAGGTGTAAACTCCAGACGCGCCCAGCCATCCTGAACTTTATGCGCTTTGACTCGCATCACACAGCGGGCCTGCTCAAATTCTTTGATTTCCAACTGCCCTTCTTCATCATCGTTAAATAACTGAAGGCTACATTTGTCATAAAAACCGCTGGTTTGAATATCGGTAGGCACTCCTGATCTCAACATTAATCGTCTTCCGGAAAGCAGGAGTGACTCATCCTTTTTCTCGACCCCGCCCAGGTGTGACTTCAGACCAAGCAACGTTTGTAAAGCCATCGGGGGAACAGAACTGACATGCCCGACTCGGAACCCGTTCTGTTTCAGGTTTTCCTGATCCATTAGTTCAATCGCACCAACTTCATCGATCTCGTTCCACAGTGTCGAACCGAGAAGCGGATCGGTAATCGGTCGTTCGATAAAGACAATTTCTACCTGCATGGCATTCTGAGAGACCGGAATGGACGGTAGCTTTTTGGTGGTTCTCTTTTCTACATATCTCCCTAATCCTAAAACAGCTCCTTCTTCCATCAGCGCGCAGCCAGTGATTTTGACAACCAGAAATGCCAGTGCCACAACCAGAAACCATGATCTGTAGGGAGTTAACTTCATGAATGATTTGAGATGAAAGTAGAAACTATGGAGATATGAACTCTCTTCGGAGATGAGAAGGGGCACGGAGTCTAACTGGTATCAAGATTTATGTCAATTTGGAAATGGCTGTCCTCTTTTCGTTCTAGTTCTGACGGAATTCCAGTCAAATTCTCGCTACTCCTGATGACAGAATCACTTCCGAACCCTGGCTCATATTGCCATGTCTTCCCTGTCCAGCTATGATCTGCGTGCTTTGATAAGAGACTCAAACAATCATATCCAAAGGAACAGTAATTCTTCTTGGATCATCATATCATTAAACCTGCGATCAAGATTCATGTCAGCAACTCCCACATCCGAAAATGTATCTGGCTTACGAATCGGATCCGGGCAGGACTGTCATCGGCTCGAAGCCGGTTACCGTCTGGTTCTGGGAGGGATCCCTATAGAATTTGAGATGGGACTTGTTGGACACAGTGATGCGGATGTTTTACTACACGCGATTACTGATGCTTTATTGGGAGCAGCAGGTCTGGGTGATATTGGCGAGATGTTTCCCAATACGGAAGATCGCTGGAAAGATGCCGATTCACGAATTTTACTGGAAGCCGCTTATCAGGAAGTTCAGAAGTCTGGTTGGCAAATTGTAAACCTGGATTGCACAATTTCGGCCGAACGTCCTAAACTAGCCAACTACAAACCATTAATTCGAAAATCAGTAGCCAGCATCCTCGATCTGAAAGAGCAACAAGTCAACATCAAAGCCAAAACGGGAGAACGTGTCGGCCCTGTGGGCAGGCAGGAAGCCATGATGGCTGATGCCGTTGTTTTATTGACACAAATGTTGTCTCGTTCAACATAAAATAAATACTGCGAAATTTAGCGAGTCTATTCTTAACTGATAACAGAAAGTAATTCAGGTATCTGAGACAATGACACTAAGAATTTACAATACTCTAAGTCGAAAAAAAGAAGATTTCCAAACAATTAAACCGGGAAAAGTGGGGATCTATTTATGTGGTCCCACAGTTTACAAGCATGCCCACATCGGTCATATGGTGGGTCCTGTAATCATCGACACGATAGCACGTTACCTGAAATATAACGGGTACGAGGTGAAATTTGTCAACAATATTACAGACATTGATGACAAGCTCATTCATAGAGCAGCCGAGCTGAATACTACGGTTGAAAAGTTAGCTGCAGAGATGACTCAAGATTACTTTGATAATCTGGAAATCATGGGCGTTGATACGATCACCGAATTTCCCAAAGCCACCGATTACATTGAGGAAATGCAGAACATGATTCAAGCCCTGATCGAA
This sequence comes from Planctomycetota bacterium, assembly GCA_022600195.1. Lineage (GTDB taxonomy): Bacteria > Planctomycetota > Planctomycetia > Planctomycetales > Planctomycetaceae > Gimesia. The sequence continues at coordinate 18,945 of JAHZKX010000069.1, read as the reverse complement.
AATGGGCATGCATATCCTCTCGAGGGAGATGTCTACTTCTCTGCAGAAGCAGACAAAAATTATGGCTGCCTGAGCGGACGCAAAATTGAAGAGATGATTGCGGGTACTCGTGTGGAAGCTAATGATAAAAAGAAAAACCCCGCGGATTTCGCACTCTGGAAAAAGTCACGTCCGGGCGAACCGGCCTGGGACAGTCCCTGGGGCCCTGGCCGTCCTGGCTGGCATATTGAATGTTCTACGATGAGCCGCAAACTTCTCGGTGATTCGTTCGATATTCATGGCGGCGGCTTAGATTTGATGTTCCCTCACCATGAAAATGAACGCGCTCAGTCTGAATGCTGTACGGGGAAAAAATATGTCCGCTACTGGGTGCATAACGGCTTAATGCAGGCCAGTGACGCACCCGGGAAAGTAGGAGGGCAACATGACCGCCACGGCGATGTCGTAGCAGATCAGGAGGCACAGGAAGCAAATAAGCTTGCCGGATCTAAAGGTGCTGCCTCGGTCAAGGAACTATTCGCCATTCACCCGGCAGAAATCGTACGTTTGTTTCTACTTTCCACACACTACCGTAGCCCAATCGCGTTTAGTGATGAAAACATCCAGGAAGCAGCTAAAGGTATTGAAGGTTTCTATCGCTTCTTTGAAACCTTCGAACGCATTACTGGAATCAGTTTTTATGATCTTCCCTCTTCTGAAGATCGAGATCAATCTGTTTCGCTGGAAGGCACTCCTTCTGAATACTTCCAGCAGCTTTCCGAATTGCAACAACGATTTCTGGAAGCGATGGACGATGATTTTAATACCGGTGGAGCAATCGGAAATCTGTTTGAACTGCGGTCAACACTCAATGCGTTAATTCATTCCCATAATCTGGATGGTGAGGGAAAAGAGGATCAGGCGTTAGTTGAAGCATTAAAAACGGGAGCCTGCCTGCTGAAAGAGTTATCAAACCTGTTGGGTGTTTTTCGCAAGCCTTGTAAAAAAGACCAGGAAGCGGATGATGGGCTAGCCAATCAGTTAATGGAACTGGTCTTGGAAATCCGCAAAGAGGCCCGTGAGAGTAAAAACTGGGACATCGCAGATAAAATTCGTGAAGGATTGGCGGCTTGCCAGATTACAGTCGAAGATCGTCCGGAAGGCAGCTTGTGGCGTCGTGGTTAAACTATTTGTTGGTAGATCAAATGATTGATCGATAGAGCCGAGCATGAATTCGAACACAACAAGGGTTGATGAGTTAACGAATCCCACTCGTTTTCTGGGAATCGATCCGGGACTCAATCGCACGGGCTATGCAATACTGGAGCATTCTTTAAAGTGCCCCGTGCTCTGCGAAGGGGGCATCATACGATCGAATCAAGAATCGAATCTTGCAGCCCGCGTGCACGAAATCGGATCGGGAATTCGAGAAATCATTGAAGAATTCCATCCCGATATCATGGTAATCGAACAGGTTTTTACAACTCCGAAGTTTCCCAAAAGTTCCATCATTATGGCTCATGCCCGGGGCGCAATTTTATATGCAGCACATGATGCAGGAGTACCAGTCGTGCATTACACTCCCACTCAGATTAAAAAACTGATTACAGGCAGTGGTCGCGCATCGAAAGAACAGATACAGCACGCTATCAAAACAGAACTCGGCCTGAAAACGGTTCTCGAACCTAATGATGTTGCAGATGCATTTGCAGCCGCCTTATGCCATTACCATTCAATGCGCGTCTCCTGTTTCTAAACGGCGCGCTCACAAATTAAACTCTCAGGCAAGCAACCATGATTACAAATATTCGCGGCGAACTTAATGAGCTCAGCTTGAGTGAAGCCATCATTTCAGTAGGTGCTTTTGATTATCAGGTCTACATCCCTGAATTTGTCCGCCGTCAACTTCAACCTCTGATAGGCAAAGAGGTCAGTCTGAAAACGATTCAATATATCGAAGGCAATCCACAAAAAGGGAGGCTCACCCCGCGGTTAATTGGTTTCATGAGTCATGCAGAACGAGAGTTTTTTGAGTTGGTCTGCTCAGTCGATGGAGTCGGTGTCAAAAAAACGTTGCGTGCTATGGTACGTCCTGTAAGTGAAGTTGCGACTGCCATTGAAGAAAAGGATCTGAAGCAACTGACGACGCTACCCGGAATTGGCCCTGCGGTCGCAGAACGGATTGTCGCCAAACTCAGACGCAAAATGGCGAAATTTGCGCTGATTGTTGCCAAAGAATTTCCGAACGATGAGGCAAGTACTGATGTCTTCGGTGAAGCATACGAGGCTTTGCTCAGCCTGGGATATTCGTCTACAGAAGCCCGAACAAAAGTCGAAACGATGGCATCTGAGGGAAAAAAGTTCAAAAGTATCGAAGAATTCCTGACGGCACTTTATCAGCAGGAACGAGGATAAGTATCTATACCTGCTGTCACTTTCATTCCGCTAAAATCGCTACAATCGGCAGATCAGTTCGAATTACTATCTGAACTCTGAGGTCTTCTGGCTGGTTGACGCTTATCGTTTGTTCTATTGCATTCTCGGACCTAGGTTTAAATATCCCTCTCTACCTGATCGTTCATTTATCGGTTGGTTTAGATACTTATACAGCAGAGTGGAATCCAATTCCTTTTCCTTTTTGTCAGCAAACTAAGCACATTGGCACATTTATTATGGTTGCGAAATCAGTCAAGAAGAAGCCCAATAAATATTCTTCCCTGGATTTAAACCGTCTCTGCATGGGGGTCAAATTACAGGCTCCGATTTATGATGGCGGCAGGGAAAATAATATTTTGCTTCTGGCCAGTGGCAAGACAATTACAAAAGGAACCATTGAGAATTTAAAAAAACGTGGCATCAGCAGTGTACGAGTTCACGAACGAGACCTGGCAAATTTAACAAACGCTGATAGTGCAACGGAACAATCTCCAAGAGCTGGAAATACCAGAGTAGAAAATAATCGCAAAGATAGTCAATTAAAGCCTGTGGCTTCTGCCGCACAAAAACATGATGCAGATAAAGAACGGACCGATTCCCCCTGGCAAATCCAAACCAGTTCTTTTTTGCATCAAATCAAGCCTGTGCAGGCAACCAGTTACTCACCCGGGATGAAAACGGAATACAAAAAACAATTTGAGGGATTAACAAAAGCAACAGATAGCCTTTACAGTCAATTGCTACTCTCAGCAAATGTCAGCATGCCTCAGATTACTGATATTACAAATATATCGTTCTCTCAAATGGTACAAGACATGGACCTTTTTGTGCTGGAAGGAATTGCTCCGATCGATGATGGTAATTTCTGCAGGCACGGTATTCAGATGTCGAGTCTGGCGATGGCAATCGGCACACAACTTGGACTGAGCCGCGAAAATCTGGTTCATCTCTCGATTGGTTGTCTGCTACATGATACTGGTATGAGCCGGATTAATTACAAGGCAGTCTGGGGTAATGAGCCGCTTAATCCCATCGATTATATGGAGTTGAAAAAACATCCTATCATTACCTATGACCTGTTAAACAAAGTTCACGAAATCCCGATGGTTTCGAAAATCATCGCTTATCAAATACATGAACGCTGTGACGGATCAGGATACCCTCGCAAGCAAAAGAGTAATCAAATTCACCCACTCTCTAAAATTGCTGCAGTGGCAGATGAATTTATTGACCTGGTTTCAACTCGCCCCGGCAAAATGGGTCTCCATTCCTATCAAGCTGCCGAAAAACTGATCTACGGCGCTTCGCAGGGAAAATTTGACAGTAACTCTGTACGTGCATTACTCCAATCGATCTCGCTTTACCCGCTTGGATCTCTGGTCGAACTTAATAACGGACAACTGGCAACAGTGATTCGGACTAATCGAATGCAATATGATCAGCCCATCGTTGAAGTACAGACACCGGATGGATCGAGCCAATTGAAGAACCTCCTGGATGAAAACATTCATGTTGTCCGCACCGTTTCCGAGGAAGAAACGCAACCTGCTATGTCTCTCAGTTAAGCTGGCTGGGGCGTACGCCTGGGACAAGCTCATTCCACCAAGGCAACTCGCAAATCCATCACATTGGTTTGTGTGGCTCCCGTTTTCAACAGGCCACCAACTTGCGCGAGACAAGGGTAAGAATTGTGGTCTCGCAAATAAATATCCGGTTCAATTTTGAGTTCATGCGCGCGTTGCAGAATTGTCGAATCCAGCATACCACCGGCTGCATCTGTGGGACCATCTTCTCCATCTGTTCCTCCAGACAGAATACAGATTTTTGAAATCTCCTCATTCCAAAGACGCTGCATAGCGGCCAGAACGACTTCCTGATTTCGGCCTCCTTTGCCTGGATTTTGAGTCGAAGACAAATCCACCACGGGTTCACCTCCACTCAGGATACAGGCCGGTCTGGAAACAGGACCTGCACCATCACGAATTTTCAGACAAAGTTCAGCCAGTTCAACTCCTGTTTCGACAGCGGTTCCTTCATTTTCGGATCCCAGGGAATAGATTTCGTAGCCGCAATCCCGTGCTGTTTGTTTTGCTGCTTCGAGAGCAGTAGCATTACTGCCGATGATATGATTCATCACATTTGCTTTATTGGAACTCACAAGTTTGGTGGCGTGTTTTTGATCATCTTTTAATATCTGCCAAATACTGTCTGGAACCTGTTGAGGTTCTTTAATAAGACGCCGCAATATTTCCACTGCTTCATCCGAGGTGGAAGTATCAGCAACTGTGGGTCCGGAAGCAATAATCTCCAGCGGATCGCCGACCACATCAGAAATAATTAACACGATCAACGTCCCGCAGGTAGCAGCCTCAGCAAGCCGTCCCCCTTTGACCTGGGAGATTTGTTTACGAACGCAGTTCAATTCCTGAATAGTGGCCCCTGAAGACATCAGTAGTCGTGTGATGGATTTCTTGTCATCCAGCGTCACCGGAGGCAAGGGAGCTGGTAATAATGCACTCCCTCCTCCTGAGATCAGTACCAGAGCAATATCTTCCGGATTCAGGCTGGAGATTTTCCGTAGAATTTGACGAGAACCGAACACGCCCTCAGCCGTCGGTTCATTCAGACTTGCAGGGCGGGCGGGATGCAGATGTATCAGCGAAAGCGGACGAATGCAATCAGCGGGTACATTTACCCAGCCGGTGGTTCGCTTTTCGAGGGCAGAACCTTTCAGTGCTGCTTCGACCCCTGCAGCCATTCCACTACCTGCTTTACCGGCTCCGACAACGAGCAAATTTTCCTGGCCTTTTAAACTGAAAGAGTGACCACAAACAGTAAGTGCTTTGTCTGAAATCTGAATCGCATTGCAAACGAGGGATTCTGAATCGACTGCTTGCACTCCTGCATTCCAGATCTGCAACGCCTGTTGGGAAATTAAGGGCAACTCTGCCATACCTACCTCGCAAGAAGAAAAAGCGTGCGTACGAGAAACAGGAAACTTATCAGGGATCTACCTGAACTGGAGGAGCTTCTTCGACAGTTGTATTTAAAGCACGCGCTAACTCTTTTGCAAGGACACGTCCTTCGACTTCGGTCGGGGGCACTTTCTCTTTCAATAATTTCTCCCGGTAGAGCTGATCTTTCTGATCATACCAGAGCGGATCGACTTTAGCCTGGGAAATGGAATCCACTTTCCAGACACCCGTCCGACTTTTTATGAGATGAATATCCGGCTTGATGGCATATCCATTTTTCTGGATTTGAATACTGACCTGTGCTGTATCCCCGGTGAGCTGAACGTCAAGAAACCGGTAATCGATACGTGCGCGACTGTCTTGAGAATCTTGTTTAAGATTTTTTGCCAGATCAGCTTTTTCGGGTGTCAGTAGAGAACGAATCTGTGATCCATCGCCTGATTGCAGAGCTTTCACAAAATCAAGCGAGATTTGCTTGACCTGATAACGTTCATATAACCTCTGTGCTCCCAGAACGATGAACACAAGTCCGAGCGCAACTAGTGCGCCGATTAAGAACTTTTGAGACAGAGGCCGAGTGACCATCAGGCGCCCGGGCGAAGGTGACTATAGGCTGTTAGAATCGCGTATAAGTCCGTGGGAATTTTTACTTCGTCATCTGAAAAATCAGATATCCATGTGCGACGATAGTAAGCTGCTTCTGCCAAAGCGTCTGCAATTTCTCCAAACCGAACATTGACCATTTGGTCATTCTGCTCGAGCGATTTTTCTTCACCTGTAAAAATTCGAAGCCGATGTTTCATAAAGGATCCTTCCCTATATCGATCTCGTAGTTTTTTTGACCAGCTGAATCCACAGCCAGACAGAGATAATTCCCTGCAAACAAAAAAATTCTAGATAAGACTGAACAAGTTGAAAGCCGGAATCGATCCGGCATTACCTTAATTATCGGCTTAAGCGATTTGGCTTCTTGACTGAAAAGTTCAGATTTTTTTAATTTTAGCGGGCGTAAGATCTTCTCAGTTTACCCAATTTCAAATTACGTGTGTAAAATTTACCAGTCGATCGGCTATTTCCGCGCATTGAAGTCGGTGAGAGAATTTTCAAACAGCAAACTTTGCCGGGAAGAATTTGCTTTGAAATCGACCTGTTTCAGGAAACGCCAGATTCAAAGCCCAGTAAAGCAGGCAGCTCGTGCATGAAACGAAACGTTTTCGCTCCCAAAGCTTCCAGTTCTTCTGGTGAACTGTGGTCGGCGTATCCCAGGACCGGAATTCCCGCAGCAACAGCCGCCTGCACTCCCAGATGACTGTCTTCGACTACCACACATTCTTCCGGATGAACACCCATCTGTGCAGCGGCATAGAGGTAGAGATCGGGTTCCGGTTTCCAGACACCCAGGGTATAGGCAGAATAAATACGCCCTTCGAAGAAGTGCATTAAATCAGTAATCTTCAGAGTCTGTGCCATCTTTTCTTCAGGTCCATTCGAGGCGACACACTTGGAAACGGGAATCGAGGCTAAAGCCTCACGGACTCCCAGAATAGCCTGTAACTCGGATTGAAATACGTCTGACATCTGAGCCCTTACCTGAGTGGCAAAATCATCGGGTAATTTTTTACCCATCTGGTCTTCCACAACGGCGAGACAGTCTGCCAGCTTTCCTCCTTTGAACTGTTGTACCGCCTGTTCAGGCGACAGCGGGAATCCGACTTCGGTAATCATTTCCGCCAGAACACGGTTTCCCAATGTTTCACTGTCAACCAGCACTCCATCACAATCAAAAATGACCGCTTTACAATTCATCATATCGCTCAATAAATTCTCTTTTTCAGAATTTTCTCAGGATCTTATTCGGGCAATTCGATATAGATCCCATCCTCTTCCACAAATACGGGAAACGTGGGATGACACAATCTCTCATTCAGACAATGTTTTCCGGAGGTCACATCAAATTGCCAGCCATGCCAGGGACAGGTCACTACGGTACCATTTAAACTTCCCTCACCCAACGGCCCCCCCGCATGAGGACAGACTCCGTCCATCGCATAATAGTTTTGATCTACATGGAAGAGAGCAATAACCCGATCTTCAGCGACAAACTCTCCCGATGAGCCTTCCGGTACTTCTGTCACATCCGCGATTCGTACTTTCGTTCCCATTGGTCCCCCTTGTCTAGTTAAAAAAGGTCATGCGCAAGTCACCTCTGAATTGAAGATGGTCACCTGTCAGCCCATTGTACCTTTACATGTACGGCATCTCTGACTCAGGTTGTAGTTGACTGCCACGAATGATTCAATTCAGGCTGCTTTTTTTTCCTGAATCGACTCTGTCTGACGCTGCTTTTTCACACGCACACGCGGCTCGCTTTTCCAGCGACGATGAACCCAGAAATACTGTTCAGGCGACTTTCGAACGGCATTTTCCAACGCGGTCGTATACTGCTGTGTAATTTCACCAACCGGGTCTTTCGAAGTACATTTTGTAGAATCAATCAGTTGCTCACAGCCCAATTCGAATTTCACCCATTGGTTATGTTCGAAGTTATCAGGTAGTCTGCGTGCGTAACCTACACAAATATATGCCCGGTATTCCAATGCCAATAAAGCAATCGATTTGAAAGTGGATGCAGGCTTACCAAAAAAGTCGACAAACAGTCCTCGCTTTCCAGCATCCTGATCACCAAGTAATGCCAAATGACCACGCCTTTCGATTGTGGCGATCATGTCATCGTAGCCCCCTTTTTTGGCCATCGCCCGATGTCCCGTATGTTGACGGAACTTTTCAAACCATTTATTCAGGTAGGGATTATCCAGTTCGCGGGCAACGACTCCCATCGGAAAGCCAAACAGACCAAATACAGAGACCGCAATTTCCCAATTACCATAATGTCCACTCAGCAGAATGACGGGGCGTCCGGAACACAAAGCGGTAATTAATTCTGGTGGATAATCAAAATCCAGCACATCAAAGATATTTCCGCGATGTAACTTGCGCGGTAACTGGATAATTTCCACTATCATTCGAAACAGATGCACCCACATCTGATAAATGGTTCGTTCAATTTCTTTTTCCGAGAGTTGTCCACCATGGGCTATCTGTAAATTTTCAGATGCCACGCGATAGCGGGTCATCTTGCGAGGCAGACAATAATGAATGAAGAATGCCAGACCTTTGGCTAATGAAACTGATTCTCTGATTGGCAAAGATCGCACAATACAGACCAACGTACGGAAAATCAGATATTCCAGTCGATACCTGGCCATTCGCCAATTGAACATGAAATCGCTTCCTCCAGCTTCCCTGCTGTACTTACCATGCTCAGTCCGTAATTCAGACTAAAAAGCCATAAAAGTGTCTCCAGAATCGCGAAATTCGTCAACCCCCAATTAATTCCACCTCACTGATCGCACTACCACATCAAAAACGGACAAAATCAACAGGATCAATAAATATCGCTCGGATTTGTAGGTACTTGCGTATATATTTATAGAGAGCATCTTAATCCATTAACTCGCTCATTCAGATGTCTTTTTGCAGCTTCACTCAGAACTCAATTCTATGTCTCACAAACCGAATCAATTGATCGTGATGCGATTCCTGCTTACAGCGGGGGCGGTGTGTGTATTGAATTTAACAATGATTGAAAAAACTGCGTATGCCACCTGCGGTGACTATCTCTCTCATACAGGACAACAGCGTGAAGCTTTCTCGGATTCAATGATTCCACCAGATCAAAATCGAACTCCACAACAGTTGCCCTGCTCTGGTCCCCGATGTCAAAAGCATGAGCCTGATCCGTCGCCAGAGTCCCCAATGATTGTCATCACGTCTTTAAAACCTGCCTGCTCTCTCCTTATGGAAACGCATCACCGTCGAAGACAGATTTCAGATTCAATGAATTCCTGCACTTTGATTCTGTCGGGAGACTATCGACAACGCATCGAGCGGCCACCGCAATTCTCTGGCTCCTGAACGTTCTTATTTTAGCAACGTTGCCTCAGTCGTCTCATGAAACTGTTTATCATACTACCAATCTGATTTTGATTGCGCGTGCGCAATTCGATTAGTAGATGATAATACCGGTTTTGCATGCAGCCATTTTTTTGCAGGATCTATCACCGTTATGATCTCTTCTGATTCTTCTGTAGTGGAATCTCAACCAAGACACACTGTCCGTCGTGCAGTCGGTCCGAAATTGCGCAAGGTTTTATATCTTGTTTTGTTTCTGGTCGCCTTACTGGGCGCCAATTCCATCTATCTTGTCAGCATTACCGTTTATGACAGGTTAAGTGGGGACACGCTGGAAAACTGGTTTTATCAATATATGTTTCTGGGGCATCTGATCCTGGGACTGTTACTACTGGCTCCGTTTATCCTGTTTGGCATCATTCATATTTCTAACACCAAGAATCGGCTCAACCGCCGCGCAGTACGTGTTGGATATGCGCTGTTTATTATTTCCTGCCTCCTGTTGATTTCCGGAGTTCTATTATTGCGTATCGGTTCCTTCGACCTGAAAAATCCGACGGCTCGTTCCATTACTTACTGGTGCCACGTTCTCTCTCCTCTCATTGCTGTCTGGCTTTACTGTCTACATCGTCTGGTAGGTCCCAAAATTCGCTGGAAGGTTGGAATTTCTTATCTGGCTTTGATTACGGTGATGGTCGTGGGGATGCTCATGTTTCATTCCGCTGACCCTCGCAATTGGAATGTGGTTGGCCCTGCCTCCGGTGAGAAATATTTTTCGCCTTCATTAGCCCGCACTGCGACTGGTGATTTTATTCCCGCAAAATCATTAATGATGGACGCCTACTGCCAGAAATGTCATCCCGACACTCACGCTGACTGGAAAAACAGCGTGCATCATTTTAGCTCTTTTAATAACCCTGCTTATCTGGCGTCGGTCAGAGAAACACGCAAAGTTTCTTTCGAACGCGATGGAAATCTACAGGCATCCCGTTTTTGTGCTGGTTGTCACGATCCTGTCCCTTTCTTCAGTGGCGCATTTGATGATCCTGGTTTTGATGACATCAACCACGCAACCGCCCAGGCGGGAATCACTTGCACTTCCTGCCACGCCATTACGCATGTCAACAGTGTGCGAGGCAATAGTGATTACACGATTGAAGAACCCATTCATTATCCATTTGCTTACAGTGATAACCCGTTTTTGCAATGGGTGAATAATCAGCTGGTAAAAGCCAAACCTGCTTTTCACAAAAAAACGTTTTTAAAAGATTTACATAAATCAACAGAATTTTGTGGTTCCTGTCATAAAGTGCATTTACCTGAAGAACTCAATCAGTACAAGTTTCTTCGCGCACAAAATCATTACGACTCATTTTTACTGAGTGGAGTTTCGGGGCACGGAGCGCGCAGCTTCTATTACCCGCCTCATGCTGAAAAAAATTGCAACAAATGTCATCTGCCTGCAAAAACTTCGGATGATTTTGGCGCCAAGTACTTTGACAATGCCAAAGAGCTTAGTGTCCACAATCATTTATTCCCGTCAGCGAACACCGGCATAGCAGCGCTACGTAATGACCAGAAGACGGTTGACGCTCATCAGGAATTTCTGAAGGACAATCTCCGCGTCGATTTCTTTGGAATCAGAGAAGCAGGCAGCATTGATGGTAAATTAGTCGCGCCCTTACGACCTGAGGTCCCTGTATTGAAACCGGGAAATAAATATCTGTTGGAAACTGTGCTTCGTACATTAAAGGTCGGCCATCATTTCACACAGGGGACAGCCGACTCAAATGAAATCTGGTTAGATGTTACGGTTAAAAGTGGCGACCGAATCATCGGCCGAAGTGGAGCTCGGGAAAATGATGGTACCGTGGACCCGTGGTCACATTTCATCAATGCCTTTGTGATTGATCGAAACGGTAATCGCATCGCACGTCGCAACGCACAAGATATATTTGTAGCCCTCTATAACAATCAGATTCCCCCGGGTGCAGGACAAACCATTCATTACGAGTTGGTCCTGCCTCAAGATTTGAAGGCCCCTGTAACCGTTGAAGCGAAACTGCAATACCGAAAGTTCGATACACATTATATGAAGTTTGTCGCGTCTTCGCTGGAAGCCAGAGGACAGGAACTCTCCGGGAAGAAAAAGGGTTCCCCCTATATCAACACATTACCGATTACAACAATCGCTACCGATACAATTACGTTTCCCGTCGAAGGCGTCACTGCAAAAGTCACCAACAAAAAGATAGAAATCCCAGTCTGGGAACGCTGGAACGATTATGGCATCGGACTGTTCCTGAAAGGCAAGTCGGAATTGCGACAGGCTGCGGAAGCATTTCAGCACGTCGATCAACTGGGTCGTTACGATGGTTCCTTAAATCTGGCACGTGTGTACTTCCGCGAAGGACGACTATTGGATGCCGTTGATGTTCTGAAAAAAGCGGCTGCATTTACAGATCCCCCAGCCCCTGCCTGGACTCTCGCCTGGCTGAGCGGCAAAGTGAATCAGCAATTGGGGCATCTGGATGAGGCAGAACGAAATTTCCGTAGTGTTCTGGAAGATCAAACGGAAGAACGCATTAGCCGCGGATTTGACTTCAGCAAAGATTACGTCGTGATTAATGATCTGGGACAAAATCTGTTTGATCAAGCCAAACGGTATCGCACGAAAGAAAATCGAGAGCAGCGAAACCAGATTTTAAAGCAGGCAGTTGAACAATTTCAAAAGACGTTAGCCTTAGACCCGGAAAATGTGACGGGCCACTACAACCTTTCATTAATTTATGACCAGTTGGAACAAGCCGAACTCGCACAACAACATCGCAAACTGCATCAAAAGTATAAAATTGATGACACGGCGAGAGGTTTATCCGAGCGAAAAGCCCGCGAAAAATATCCGGCAGCCAATCATGCAGCTGAACATCCTGTGATTTATTCACTCAACAGAACTATCAAACCATAGATAGAGTCGCGATTCCTCTCTGAATGGGAGCAGGAAATTCGAATCAAACATAACAAGGACCATCACATGGCCAATCAGAATCATGACGAACTCGATTCAGAACTGCACAATCTGGAAGAGGAATCTGAGCAAAATGATGAATCCATCGGTCGTGCCTTCTGGTATTCCTTGGCCGTCATGGTGGTTTTTACAATGGTTGGTGGAACCATCTATGTAATCACACAGCTCAACCAGCCTGCTGAAATTGTCAAGGAAACTCCACTAAGTCTGCCGAAACAGCGTGTGGTAGAAGAAATCGCTCTTCCCAAGATCCTCTTTACTGATATCACAAAAGCGGCTGGCATTGATTTTGTTCACAATAACGGTGCTGCGGGAGAAAAGTTACTTCCCGAAACGATGGGGGGAGGAACTGCATTCTTCGATTACGATAATGACGGTGACCAGGACCTGCTGCTGGTTGGCGCGCAGGACTGGCCCTGGAGTCAGCCACAGAAAACAGAGCGTGCTTCCTCTCTGGCTTTATACCAGAATGATGGATCAGGCAAATTCAAAGATGTCACACTCGAGATGGGTCTTCATGTTTCACTCTACGGTATGGGAGTTGCCTGTGGTGACTATGATAACGATGGTCGCGTTGATCTGTTTATATCTGCATTGGGTACCAACCGCTTGTTCAAAAATGAAGGTGATCGATTTATCGATGTCACTACACAAGCGGGAATGGGTGGCTTCGAAAATCTTTGGAGTACCAGTTGTGGCTGGTTTGACTATGACCGCGATGGGGACCTGGACCTGTTAGTCTGTAACTATGTGGAATGGTCGCGCGAATTTGACCGTGCACAGAACTTTACTCTGAAAGGTGGCATCCGCGCTTACGGTCGCCCACAAAACTTTAATGGCGTGCCTCCCCTGCTCTACCAGAACCAGGGCAATGGCCGCTTTACCGAAATCTCTGAGCAAGCCGGGCTAAAAATTCTTACATCCGCGACGGGAGTTCCACTGGCAAAATCACTGGGCTTGAATTTCTACGATTTTGATCAAGATGGATTTCTTGACATCTTTATCACCAACGACACAGTACAGAACTTTCTATTTCACAATCAAAAAAATGGAACATTCACAGAAGTGGCGGCTATTTCTGGAGTCGCATTTGACATGGACGGCAATGCACGGGGTGCAATGGGCATTGATATTGCCCCCTTCCGCAACAATGGAACATTAGGCATCGCCATTGGCAACTTTGCCAATGAAATGACAGCCCTCTATACCTCACCCGGCAAAGAGATGCAATTTATTGACGAAGCCGTTTCGAACGGACTAGGTCCACAAACTCGACTGGCTCTCACATTTGGAGTATTCTTTTTTGATGCCGACCTCGATGGTCGTCTTGATCTGTTCTCCGCAAATGGTCATCTTGAAGAAGAGATCAACATCGTTCAGGAACGGCAGCACTACAGACAATCGCCTCAACTGTTCTGGAACTGTGGTTCGCAATATGCGACTGAATTTTTGTCCTTAGGAGAATCAGAGGTTGGTTCCGATTTTACCAGACCGCTGGTCGGCCGCGGGGCCAGCTTCGGTGATATTGATCGTGATGGTGATCTGGATCTGTTGATAATGACAACCGGAAATAAACCCAGACTCTTACGAAACGATCAGGAGACGGGGCATCATTGGGTTCGCTTCCAACTCACCAGTAATCCCAATCACAGTGATAAAGGGCTTTTCCCTGTTTCCAGCCCGCAAGCATTGGGTGCTCAAATTCAGATCGAAACGCAAGCTGGCATTCAAAATCGGCTGGTCATGCCTACCCGCAGCTATCTGTCACAAACTGAGCTGCCAGTTACCTTTGGACTAGGGAACGAAAGTATCATTAAAGCAGTTTCTATTACCTGGCCTTCAGGAACAGTCTCGACCTGGGATCAACTCAATTCCAACCGTTTATATCAAATTTCAGAGCAAAACGGGCTTGTTGAAAAATAGAAACATCCTGTTTTAACAATGTTACTATTTCTAGTGAGTTAATAGATTTAAACAAGAAATCCTTGACAAACTCACATAAATCGGCTTTGATGTATAGTCTTCTGTGTGTAAGGTGAGACAGGATGATTTTCAGATTATCCTTGAATTACTGAGGGCACATTTGGCATAATACGCTCTTAGGTGATTTTAATAGATTCCTTCCCCAACTGGATTAATGTGATACAATTAGAAACATTACCAGAATCATCTAAAACTAAACTCTGAAGTTACCAGTGAGTTTCAGAGCCATCCGTTGAGTTAATCGACGATATTCCAACCCAAGAAAAAGTATTGCTCTAAGCAAATAGCAAGTGTTAAACCTCTGGCCTATGAGAGCCACCAACCAAACACAATTATCCCCACGACCGAAAATGGAGATTTCATTATGAGCTTGAATCAATCGCGTCGCGATTTTCTACATGTTGGCTTTGCAGGCGGAATTGGACTGACGTTGCCTCAGTTCCTTCAGATGAAGAGCGCACAGGCAGAACTCAAACATTATGAGAGCAAAGAAGGTACTGCGAAGTCAGTCATCTTTATCTATCTGCCAGGTGGGGCCGCACATCAGGAAACATGGGATCCTAAACCTTATGCTCCGGTTGAGTACAGAGGCCCCATGAATTCGATCGACACGAATATCTCGGGAGTTCGCCTGAATGAAAAGCTGGTCAAGACGGCACAGATTATGGACAAGCTGACCATCTGCCGTTCAATGTCACACGGTGAAGCAGCTCACGAACGGGGAACACATAATATGTTCACCGGATATCGACCAAGTCCCGCACTGAAGTTCCCCAGTATGGGAAGTGTGGTCACACATGAATTCGGACCCAAGAACAGCATGCCACAAT
This sequence comes from Planctomycetota bacterium, assembly GCA_022600195.1. GTDB lineage: Bacteria > Planctomycetota > Planctomycetia > Planctomycetales > Planctomycetaceae > Gimesia. The sequence goes on along the minus strand of JAHZKX010000069.1, from coordinate 3,742 downwards.
ATGTATGCATCCCTAATCAACCAAACGAATTTGCCGGTACGGGATATCTTAGTTCTTCATTTGCCCCGTTCAGCGTAGGATCAGACCCTGCTTCCAACGGCTTCAAAGTTCGTGACCTGAATCTACCTGGCGGTGTTGACACCAAACGATTCACCCGTCGCCGTTCTCTTCTGGGAGCAGTCAACGATCACTTTGTCTCCAAAGAAAAATCAGATTCGCTGGACGCTGTTGATACGTTCTATAAACAAGCCTATGACATGGTCTCTTCGAAAGCATCTCAGGAAGCATTCGACCTGAATAAAGAAGATGCCAAGGTTCGGGACGCTTATGGTCGAAATCAGGCCGGTGCTCGTATGCTGCTTTCACGAAGACTCGTTGAAGCAGGTGCCCGCTTTATCACAATGACCTATGGTGGTTGGGATATGCACGACCGGATTCAGACCGGAATCACAAATAATGTGCCTGCATTTGACCAGGCATTCTCAACTTTAATTACAGATCTGAGCCAGCGTGGACTTTTAAAGAGCACATTGGTCTGTATCTGCAGTGAATTCGGACGTACTCCGAAAATCAATGCCACTGCAGGTCGTGATCACTGGCCGAAAGTTTTCAGTGTTGTCATGGCTGGTGGTGGTGTGAAAGGTGGAAACATCTACGGTGCTTCCGATGCCATTGCGAGTGAGCCTGAAGATAACCCACTTAATGTCATGGACTGGGCAACTACAATTTACCATTGCCTGGGAATCGTATCTGATAAAGAATTGATGGCACCTGGTGACCGTCCAATTGAAATTGTTAATGGTGGAAAAGTCGTCAAGGATCTTCTTGTTTGATCCACGAAAAATATATTTATTGATATTGATTTGTTAACACGCGAGATCTTCTCACGTGTTAACATTTCGATTCAAGCAAAATAAAAAATACTGATACTCGAACATCTACTTTCCAAGGGGGGGAACCGTGATGCTGCGGAAGTACAGCTCTGTCTGCACCGGAATTATTGCAATCGCTTTCAGCTTATTGCTCGTGGACTACGTCGAAGCGGCAAGCCCGACTTTAAGTTCTGTTCGGCCACGAGGTGGACAACGCGGAACGGAAGTCGCTCTTACGTTCTATGGCGCCCGATTATCAGATGCTGTGGAAATCTTTTCGTATAAGAAAGGATTTGAATTCAAAGAAATCAAAGGCAATCCTAAAAACGTCAATGTCTGTACCGCCATTGTAAAGATTTTGCCAGACTGTGCACTTGGAGAACATACCTTCCAGGTTCGAACGAAAAGTGGCGTCTCCGATTATAAGACGTTCTGGGTCGGACAATTTCCAGAAGTCGCAGAAAAAGAACCTAATAGCGAATTTGAAACACCACAGCCGATTACACTCAACCAGACAGTCACTGGCGTTGTTACGAATGAAGACGTTGACCATTTCGTGGTCACAGCGAAAAAAGGTCAACGCATCTCAGCTGAAATTGAAGGCGTTCGTTTAGCAACAACCATCTTTGACCCCTATGTTGCGATTCTTGACGAAAAACGTTTCGAACTAAAAGCAATCGACGATCTTCCCCTATTGAGAAATGATACCGCTGTTTCTGTGATTGCTCCTGCAGATGGAAAATATACCATTCTCGTGCGTGACAGTTCATACGGTGGAAATGGTGCGGCCTTTTATCGCCTGCATGTCGGAACCTATCCTCGTCCCACAGCCATTTATCCTGCAGGAGGCCAGTTAGGTTCAAAACAAAAAGTAACCTTTAAAGGAAATACGGTCGCGAATCTTGCTCAGGAATTTCAGCTTCCTGCGAAACCTGATGATGAATTCCGACTCTTTGCTGCTGATGCAGGAGGAAGTGCTCCTTCAGGTAATGTATTCCGCTTGTTTCCCCATGGAAACTCATTCGAAAAAGAACCCAACAACGAATTCAAACTAGCCTCAGCTGCCGCACTTCCTAACGCATTTAACGGCATCATTGAAACAGCCGGCGATATTGACTATTTCAAATTTCAAGGAAAGAAAGGCCAGACTCTGGAAATCGAATGTTACGCACGTCGCATTCGCTCTTCGCTTGATCCAGTCATGGCCCTTTATAATGCGAAATTCGGAAGACTTGCCGCAAACGATGATTCCCGCGGCCCTGACAGTTACTTTCGTTACAAATTTCCTGCAGATGGCGACTATTATCTATCGATCACAGACCATCTCGCCCGAGGTGGAGCCGATTTTGTCTACCGCGTCGAAATGTTGCCTGTTTCTGCTTCATTGGACCTGGGTATTCCACGAAATGCTCGTTACTCGCAGGAACGACAACGCATTGTCGTTGCCCGTGGAAACCGCTTTGCTGCGGTGATCAGCGTCGTACGGAAAAATTTCGGTGGAGAAATCGTTCTTGATTCTCAGAATATTCCTAAAGGAATTAAAATGGTCGCCGAACCAATGGCCGCCAATTTAACAACAATGCCAGTTGTTTTTGAAGCAGCCGCTGATGCACCAGTATCAGGCACACTGATCGAACTCAAAGGACGGCACGCCGACCCGAAGCTAAAAATTGATGGTGTGTTCAAAAACCGAGCTGATCTGGTACGAGTTCGTAATAATCAGTTGCTCTGGATGAAAGACGTTGCTCAAATTCCAGTCGCTGTCGTGGATGAACTCCCCTTCAAATTAGATATCGTGGAACCTAAAGCGCCTCTGACACGCAATGGCTCTATGCAACTGAAGGTTGTTGTCACACGAAAAAAAGGATTTGATAAAGCAATCACTCTGCAGTTCCCCTTCCGCCCACCAGGAGTGGGGGCTTCCAGTAGAGTCACGATCCCCAAAGGAAAAAACGAAGTTTTTTATCCCTTGAATGCCAATGCCAATGCACAAATTAAAAAGTGGAAAGTATTTGTGATTGGTTCTGCTGATGTAGGTGGTCCTGCCTGGGTTTCTTCACAGCTAGCACCATTAGAAATCACCGACTCGTTTGTTGATCTTGCATTATCGCGTACGGCAGTCGAGCAAGGAAAAGAAACAGAAATCATCTGCAAAGTCAGCATGAAGAACCCGTTTGAAGGGAATGCAAAAATCAAACTGGTTGGATTGCCTCCCAAAGTCACAACAACTGACGTCTCCTTTAACAAAGAGAGTAAGGAGCTTGTATTTAAGGTCAAAACTGACCCCACTTCACCACAGGGACGGCACAAGAGCCTGTTTTGTCAGGTGGAAATCCCCATGAATGGTGAGACTGTTGTGCACACAACTGGTCGAACAGAACTTCGTATCGATAAGCCAGTCCCACCCAAGAAGGATGCGCCTGCCAAACCTAAGCCTGCCGCTGTCGTGAAAAAAGCGGTACCTAAAAAAGCAGCTCCTCCTAAACGTCTAACACGCCTTGAACAACTACGTCTGGATGCCAAGAAACGTCTGGAATCTGGTTCGAAATAATATTGAAAAGTAGTTCGCTCTATTTCTGATTAATTGAATTCAAACTTTAAATCACTTTCATCAACTCAAATTCTGTTGACGAAAAAAGGTCTCTGATTATGTGGCGTCACCAAACATTACTTAGCAGCTTAGTCACACTGACTTTCTTATTCAGTGGATTCTCTCTCAGCTTGGCAGCAGATAAGGCCAAACCTGCACCGGCCAAACCTGCACCGGCCAAACCTGCACCGGCCAAACCTGCACCGGCCAAACCTGCACCGGCCAAACCTGCACCGGCCAAACCTGCACCGGCCAAACCTGCACCGGCCAAACCTGCACC
>JAHZKX010000068.1 GCA_022600195.1 Planctomycetota bacterium | reverse complement strand
CGCCGCAACTTTCCAACAGCAAAGCCTGGGCCAATGCTCAATCTCACAACCCGAAACCTGACCGGCGCAACGCCGATCGAATCACGCTGCGCAGAATTTCCAGCTCAGCGATTGCTCGCAGTACACTTGATTAAGGTCTAGATAAGTGTTAACTGGTACTGCTATTTCCTGTCACGGTTCTGACAAGTAGTACCAGAATGACACAGAAAAGGAGTGTTCGATGTTGGTGTTGAGCAGGAAGAGAAATGAAGTGATTTGTATTGGTGAGAATATCTATGTCAAGGTATTGAACATCCATGGAGGAAAAGTTCGGCTTGGAATTGAGGCCTCACGGGAAATACCAGTCCGTCGTGCTGAACTTCCCGATCCGAAACCATCTGAGTTACAGGAAGATATCCCCGTTGATGCCAGTCTTGAGGCCATTACTTAATTCTTCCATGCCTACAACTTGCAGACTGTCTCGAAGTCAAAGTGGAAGTTTGAGAAGAGTATGACTGTTCGGATTACAAAAGAAATCGAAAAGAACGTAGAAATTCTTCACGTCGATGGTCAATTGCATTCAGAAGACGTGATCACTTTGAATACAGAGATTCGAAGAGTTACCGGTTCTGTAATTCTGGACCTCTCTCAATTACAGTCGGCTGACAAAACAGGCGTAGCGGTTCTATTGGAAATCGCTTCAACGGGTGCCGAACTCCGAGGTGCATCTGGCTATGTGAAAATGCTGCTTTCAAAAAATGGATGAAAACCTGATGCCAGATCTCAGGTAAATAAAATCGCAAACTCCCCGTCCAATAACAAGAGACTTCCAGTAAGTCTATTAAGGGATCTGGGTGAGTTTCAATTTCAAAATATCACGCCCTTTTTCAATGGCTTGCATGAACTCATCCTGATAGTCTTTTCCTGCCGTTTTGCGTGCGAAAATTTCTAATTGATCCAACATTTGTAAACCTTCGCGTACAGAGACAGGATCGGCAGAGAGTGAACCCTGACGTACAAAATAAATGGGACTCATATGAGCAAAGCGTAAACGAGATTCTTTAATGCGCGGCGGAGCTGAGTACCGCTCCAGTTCCTGATCGGATAATAATTCGTCTCGCACTGTACAGCGTGCGGCTATCCATCCCCCTTGATGCAGGTCCAGAGAAAAAGTATGGGTTGCTTTCAATCGATTCATAATTTTGAATTGTTTCACCACGCGTCCATTTTGCACAATCTCAAGCGACTGTAATGGTTGATTGGCAAGGGCTGTCACTTTGAATTGTAATTGTTTGTGATCTGATCCCAATTCATCTGCTCCTACTTCTATGGCATCTCCCGGTTTCGATCCTTTGGCTCCCTCCAGAAAAAGCATTGGACCATTGCTTACAAAATTGCGACCCTGTTTCCAGGCTTCATTAAACTCCGACAGAGTCGCTGATTGATTGATGAGGACATAGGATCGATTGTAACCTGCGGGTACCTGTTTGACGCCCGTGGCGGAACCCGCTCCCGCTGATAACTTCAATCCCCAGTTCAAGAGTCGGTAATAAGTGTCGGTATTCATCCGCAGCATGTCATGCTCAGTATTGGCGTAGACCGGAAAATCAGGCACATTCAACAAATTGGAGTATTGGCTGCGTGGTTGAAAACGGTGCATGTGAAAGTTGTTGTTACAAATATTGACCGTATGTACCAGACCCAGCAGCGCATCCAGGCCTACTTCGCGAGACCAGCCTCCCTGATAATGCACGAGGGCACCCTCTTCGACGGCATGTCTCAAAAAAATCAAATTAGGGCAGACTTTCTCCGCAGGGTAAGGGAAGGGTCGAGACAGGTTTTGGATGTAAGCAGCCCCCCAACCAAATTCCAGTTCGGCATCATAGATACTGGCAGTCACTTTTCTACCGGCAAAACTGAGCGAACGCGTTTTTCCTTTTCCCTCAGAGACAGGGCGTTTCGGATCGGGGCCATTCCACCAGGTCAATGAGGAAGCAAAATCCAAGCCTTCCGCAATAGCCATCGCTCCGACCGACTTCGCATCGACATGCAGATGATTTTCGGCACAAAGATAACCACGTTGTTTCATATTAACCCAACGCTTAAGCGGCACCTGTATCTTAAGTCCGGTATCGGGTACGACAATCGTCTGTTTATACCGTTCAAATTCGAGCCCTCGTTCGATACGCAATTCATATCTGCCAGCCGGAATCTCATACTGAGTGGAACCATCCGACATAAACCAGTTTTCCGAGCCGATCGTCAGCACAACAGAATCAGAGGGTGTAGGACAAGTTCCGTCTTTGTCACGTAATAAAACACGACAAGGCATTGCGTTATTGTTTTCATCGACCACAGTGAGAACCATTTCGGCTGCATTACATGCGCGAATTTCGAAAAGATAGAGTGAAAGTACCGTGACGAAAATGATTGACATTCGATTAATCATGATTGACCTTTAGTCTCGGAGATTGCGATATGAAAAAAGATTTGATCAGATTCAGTAGTTCGCATAAAGAAATGAGTGATATTAAAATAGCTATTATTCTACATTGACCTCAGAAGTAAACTGGTCCGACATGAGCCCTGTCCTATGCCTTGTTGTAGATCACGGGCATTTGTCCCTTCCATTGTTTCCAGGTCTCATCGTCCGTTATCAACTCAGCCATGAAATGGCCGACGTTGATGCGACTTGTCTGGCCTGAATTAAAAATCGCGCTTCTGGTCGGCGAGGGATGAACCGCATATTCGGTGGCTTCGTTTTCATTGAGTAATGCATCCGGTCGAACAGCGACCCACTCAGTGATCTTATTTTTTTGACCGATCTCGGTACGTAAATAATCCGCAGCCTTCTCGTTATCCAGGTGCGGGGGCAAGAGTAGTCGTAATAACCCGATTACACACTTTTGCCCAAACGAAACTTGTTCCGGAATATCGCGGTTGCTGTTTCCTGCCGTATTCATTAGGACAAACCGAACTGTTTTTCCCGAATTCGTATCTTGAATCGCCTTGCACATACGACGCACGGTATCCGTCACCAGCAATCGCGGCTTTCCAAAAATGCCCTTGAATGACAGCTGATGCCCCAAACAGGAAGCGACTGCAGCACAGCCTGTGACATGCTGTGCCATCTCAGCATCAGTCAGTTCGGAAACACTGGCGTGTATTTCTGTAAAGCCAGCGTGATTCCTGATGAACTCATTAAACGAACCGGGAGTGCGAACAATGGCTTTCACTTTCTGTCCTCGATGCAGCAATTGCTCCACCAGCAGCCGCCCGGTAGTGCCGCTGGCTCCTACGACAAGGGTCGTCATACGATTTCTTCCTTGAGAATGATCATTTTTGTGAATTGAGACAGAAGGTTCATGTAGAACCCAGCCATCAGGGACTCTTATCCCCATCTTTGAGCTTGGTTAACTTTCCGTCTTTAACAAGACTCACCTTGGTACCCAGCGGGAAGTTGAGAGTGGTAAACATCTCGGGCGGGATTTTCGGATCAAGTAAGACGCTTTTGACATCGTACTTGACCTGCCAGGACAGTTCCTGTCGGCCCTCTCGTTTGACAGTCATTGAGGAAAATCGGTTGTAGTGTGCCTTGAGTGGAAACCAAACGCCAGGCCGAACTTCCTGCAATTCATCGACGATGCCCTCCGCGATGGCTATGTCTTTTGAGTCTTTGTAGGTATAGCTCAAAGTTCGCACCGGAATCAGGTTCCGATCGCGGGCCAGCCAGAGTTCCCGTCGTGTACGAGGCGTTCCCTTCGGATCAAGAATCTCGATCAGAATTTTCAAACATTGCAGTCCCAGAAACTCTTCTATGCCAAGTATCCGAACGTTGCAAACCCTGCCTTTACCCAAGTTGGACGGACCAGGAAACGCTCGGATCGCCTTGACCCCTTTGAGATAAGTAGAGAGAGGAACCTTCGGTCCTCGATTCTCCATCAGGAACATGTGAGGCCGGGCGAAATTAGGCAGACGTTGCAGTTTGTCGGAAATCAAACCATTGCTTGAGGTCTGTCGTTGACCTCCTTTCTTTTCAGCGGTTACATCTTCTGTCCAGAAATGACGACAGGTCTGTCCGTCAGAAACAGTGGTCCGTTCTTGGGTTCCGATTACTGTATAATTGGCATTGGCAGGGGGCGTTTTCTCTTTAGGCCAGCCTAAACCACTTTGAGTAATTACGACATAACGCCCTTTTGACCGATCTTCCCGCCGGAACTTCAACTCCTTCATATCAAGGGAGATCTGCGTCTCGTTTTCAATCGGTTTTGGCGCGTCGATTTGGAAAAAAGTGACTTCGTCAGTCTTGGTACTGATTAGATTAAGTTTGAGGTTAGAATAGAACTTCTCATTTAGCGCGACTTCGCGAATCAGTTTTTGTACTTCATCGATCTCGGCCGTTGTGTTCTGTTCGCCCCGTGCAGAAAGGGGAAATACAACGCCTGCCAACAGCAAAACGGTGAAGCAAGTTGAGTGAGCGTGTCGTGATTCATTCATTCTTTTTCTTCCACTTCTAGGTAGTTAGTGGCCCTCGTCTCCTGTTTTACGATTCGTCCTTTGCCCGTCTTTTTCTATGTAAATAGAAATTCCTTTTGGAAAATCCAGTTGCGTGAAGGTCGTTTCAGCGAGATTCTGGGGATCGAGTTCGACGCTTGTAACATGTTCTTGTCTACGCCACGATAATGTCTGCTTTCCCTCCCGTTTCACAATAAACGAATTATAACGATCGGTGTGGATCTTAATGGGAAACCAGATTCCGGGATGGACTTCCCGCCATTGATCAACTATAGATTCAGCAATAGGAATCTCTTTTGACCACCTGTAAGTATAACTAAAATTGCGGACAGGCAGCAGATTCCGGTCTAGTGCCAACCAGAGCTCCCATCCGTTATGGCGGGTTCCGTTAGAGAGAATGGTGTCCACCAGGATTCTCTTGCATTTCAATCCCTTAAATTCACTATCTTCAAGAAGCTGAACTTTAATTGTTGAGCCGGGAGCTACATAGGATGGGTTCGGATGTGACAGTACAGCCTGCATACCTTTCAGATACGTTGAGAGAGGAACCTTGGGGCATCCGTTACTGAGCAGGTACATGTGTGGCCGGGCGAAGTTCGTCAGGCTAGGATACTCATCAGAAATCTGACCTCTATCCTGTATTTGTTTTTGTTCCGTTTTCTCTTGTTCGTTCGAAATATGCTTCGATAGACTACGATGCGTAGATCCGTCAAAGACCTGAAGCGATTCAGATTCACTATATCTGCTGCTAGGAAGATTCTGCGTTTTTTTCGGTAACCCGCCGAAATACCCAACTCTTGATCGTCCTTTGGATTTCTCTTCCAGTCGAAAATTCGGTCCCTGCAGAGTAAGAGAGTAAATTCGCTGCTTGCGAATCTGCAAGTTCGGATCAGGAGCCTTAGGAAACTCCTCATAAACACTTGTAATATTGAGTTTCTGTTTTGTGTAGAGGGCCTCATTTCGCTCAACTTCGCGAATCAAATCCTGCAGTGTCTCGATCTGCTTTTTCCGGGGAGTAGAGTTCTCAGTCTTACTCTGTTTTTCCGGCTGATCGTTTTCAGCTCTACACTCAGAGACTGGATACAAGGTGACTGCTATCAGAATAATCACTGTATTGGAAACGCATAAGCCTCTTCGGACCAGAGATTTCTGCAACAGCATGATCATTCTCCAGGATAAAAGTAAGGAAGTTTATCTGGCAATATACTACAGCATAGTCACTTTTTCGCGTCATTCACAGGAATGAATTTCAGTTTTGCCAGCCATTCCATCGATTGTTTTTGCCAGGCATCCCACATAGGCCCCTTCAGGCCGTTCAAGCCGTGGCCCCCGTATGGTAATTCAAGATACTTGGAGGGGATCTTTTTTGCTTGCAGCGCTTGAAAGAGCGCCTTGCTGTTCTTGGGCGGCACTGGTTTGTCGTCGAGTGCATGTGCCAGAAACACAGGCGGCGTTTGCGCTGTGACCTGTTTTTCATTTGAGAATAACTCAACCAGCTCCTCCGATGGGTTTGGTCCCAGTAGGTTCTTCTTGGATCCGCCGTGTGTATGTTTCCCCATTGTCACCACAGGGTAAACCAGGATCGCAAAGTCCGGGCGACAGCTTTGGCGATCGATCAGTTTGTCTGCTTTCGGGTTGCCAGCGTCAAAATGTGTAGCCGCCGTGGATGCCAAATGACCGCCCGCAGAAAAACCCATCACGCCGACGCGATCTGGATCAATATTCCAGTTCTTCGCATTCGCACGCACCATGCGAATCGCCTGCTGTGCGTCCAGTATCGGTACGAAAGGTCGACCGGTTGGCAGGCGATACTTCAGTAAAACTCCCGTGATCCCAAACCGATTAAGCCATCTGGCAATTCGGTGGCCTTCGGGGTCGATGACTAATCTCATGTAACCGCCGCCAGGACAGATCACAATAGCGGCTCCATTACTTTTCTTTGGTCGATATACGGTGATATTCGCATCCGACTTCTCGAATTGTCCCTCACCGATTGGCGCGCGGTCTTTCCAGAGCGATACAACCTTTGGTGCGAGACTGGCGCTGGTTGTGGAATCAGCAGGCGTCGGCGGTATCAGCAGGGTCGATAAGACCTGTGCGTAAACGCGATGCCCAAAATCGTTCGGGTGATTCACACCATTGCCGGTCAAATCCCAATCCTGTTTTCGCTTCAGGAATTCCGTCCAGATCGAAGTCATATCGGCCAGTGCGACACCCGGTTCGCATAGTTCTGACAGCGCATCGCGGTATTGAGGAAATAAATCATGTTTGAGCCGAATCCAGTTTTTATTGCCGAGCATCGTAGCTACCAGGATGAATTCAGTCTGGGGTCGTTTTTCACGAATCTTTTCCATGACGGCTTTTGTGTTAGCCTGATACTCTTTCGCAGAACGCCCGGCGGCATCGTTCATTCCAAACGCGATAATCACCAGGTCGGGGTCAGGCTGAAGCACCTTATCGATGGCCCCCAGTACCCAACGCGTATCTTTGCCACTGACCGAGGGATTTGTCATGCTGACTTTTGTCTTATAGCGTGCTTCCAGATGGCGCTGTAACAGGCCGGGGAACGATGGCTGATACGGTGCCCCACCCGCCCAGCCCGATGCATTGCAGCCGGAAGAAATACTGTCGCCAATCAGCACAATGGAAACCGGTTCGTGCTTGCGTAGTTTTTGGATCGTGCGAGGCAACGCTTTCTCATTAAATGTCGGCACAATCTCGTTCCAGTCGATCGGTGCATGCTTGTACGTGATGCAGGTCTGCATGTCGTGATATTCAAGTTTACCTCCGAAAAAAATCTCACCGTGTCCATCACGATGCGTCAATTTGTGTTTCTGGGAACCGGCTGGGCGACGCAGTTGGGTCGTCATACGCGATGTAATTCTTGACTTCTTTGTAAGTATGATTTCACGCGTCCCGGGCCTCCAGAGATAGTCTCGCCCTTCTTCATAAGTGATATCACCCGCTGAATTGTGTATGCTTAGGACTTTCTCTATTGGAAACAATACGGAAGCCTTCGTTTGTCCTGTTTTCAGATCGCGGATAAACAGCATCGATTCACCTTCAATGGTGTCACCCTGCCAGAACGGTCTTAACAGTTCAGGTGCGTACTTCCACTTTGATGGTGTTGGATCGGCGGCCACCGATGTTGTCGTTCCCATCAAAAAAAGAATGAAGGCACCGAGGGCACAAATCAGGAACCACTCTGGTTTCATAACACCAGACGCGTTCTGGGATAGACGTCGTTGACAAATCAATAAATACTGTTTCACAAGAATCTCCGTAGATGAGTTTAGATATCTGTTATTTATAATGTATGTTTAACACTTTGGGTCTAATTCAATCGAGCGCCAGCTTAACACGCCGCGCTGTACGCTCCGTAACGGGCAAACCAACCTGGATTACAACCGCACCTTTGTTCGTTTTGGCATTCGCGTAATCGGGTACATCCTTAGGGTAGATCGCTTCGACAGATTTGACGGAAGCAGCCTTCCCGTTCACTTGAAGATTACCAAACGTGACTGTGACCTTGGGGATCTCTGTCACGGGTTTACGTTGTCCATAGACCTCGACAAAACTGGCGACTTTATGTGACAGCATAAGGTTCTTCCCCTTGAACCGCAAAGCACCGATGAAAATGTTCTCATCTTTTTCATGCGCGTAAACAAACGCACCAACCCAGGTGTAAGGTTTGTCATTAATGATTTCCTGGTCCATGCGAATGATCTTGTACGTGTAAATTCCCTTAGACCATTTATAGGGGCGGCGGATACTCACAAAATCTCCCTCATGCCCCGAGCTTTGCAAAAGTCCACCGAGTGAAGGGCGAATCGCATCAAGGCTGCGCTCGCCCCACATCGACATCAGAAAACCAGGGCCAATCTTGCGAAGTTGTTTGTTCTGCTTGGTATTTCCGTCGGCCTGAGTCTGAATCCCACCATAAAAGGGCGTCTTGCTGAGATGCCCCAGTCCAATGGGCGCGATATAGAGATTTGTTGAAGAGGGAACGTCATCGCTAATCGAAACATCAACGCTGTAACTCTCGAACTGAGTGTCCTCACCAATGTCCCACCACAGATCAACCAGATGCCAGGGCATCCGGACATACTGCTTCTCCTCTGCAGCGACGGGTGATACGTGAAAGCAGAACCCCAAGATCAAAAGACCGGTGCGTATCAGTTTGTTCCGAAACATTTAAACTACCTTTACCACCTGTTAGATAGATGTTTTTTTAATGATTCATTCAAAAGTCCTTCTCATTACACCTTATTGATTCTAATTATCAATATGCAACCTGTTTATGGCAAAGATAGATAAAATGAAAAGGAATATCATGGATTGGGACTTAAAAAAATGTGTCTTTCGTGGTGGTAGAAAAAGCGTAACATGCTTAAGTCTGATACAATACTTCGAATCATCTATTTGATCACGGAGAACCAACCATTCCGCTACCACCCTTTCACTTCTGTCCGGGATTACTCGCGAAAGCCTTTGGTCCCCATCAATTCTGGCTCTCATCGTTTATTGTGGCGAATATTCTTATTGATCTTGAAGTCCTGTATTATCTCAGCAAAAATGATCCGCCCATTCATCGCTATTGGCATACGTACGTGGGTGGAATTACGATGGGTTTGGTCGCTGGTTTGCTGATGTTCGGCGTCATTCTAATATTGTGTCGTGTTTTACCTGCCCACTCGCGCTGGGTCGAACGAGTCACACAGACACCCAATCGTCGAATGCTAGGGCAGTCATTGGTCGCTGGCCTGATTGGTGGCGTGACACACATTCTGCTCGACAGCTTCATGCATGCCGAGATGAATCCGTTCTGGCCCTTCGTGGAAGGGAATACGTTAGCCGGAATGATCAGTATGGGCGCACTACATATAGGTTTAGCAGCGATTGGTTTTTTCGGCCTGATCTTCTGGCTGTTGCTTCGAGAATCAAGCAAATAAAACTTCTTCAGCTTTATTCTTGCACGAATGCAAACACTCCGCCACCACCGCTCCCGCAATCATGTTTTCGTGAGTTTCGTGTTAGAAAAAATCCTATTGTTGAGATAGTAGTCTACCAAGCGAGTTTAACTCTTGGATAACTTGTTTCAAGATGTAAAACGGGTGCTTACTGAATCAACAACGACATATCCATCTGGCAAATAGGCTTGCCAGACCCGGTAGTCACGACCTGCACGAAGTTCATCAAGATTGCCTTCCGGGTCGCCCTTGGGCCTAACATTAAGTGGAAACAAGACAAGAAAGAAATTCACATTCACGTTTGCGAGTACATCTGGAAGTGGTAATTCACCATACATGTCTGCGCGATCGGGTCGTGTACCGAGACTCGTCCATTGCCTGACATCAGGAGTAAGGTGGAGCGTTTGCTCGGTCCAGTCCTCTTTAACTTCGATTGGCTGACCTGTGAGTAACCAGCCCGAGCAAATCCCGTCTTGCTGGCTTTGAACAAGTAGCACTAATTGTGCGCCCTGAAGAAGAAGTTCGCCGCGCAATCGAATTTGGAATTCGGCGTTTGTGAAATTGGTGGAATGGTTCTCATTGATAAATCGATTGAAACCACCACTTTCCTTGAGGGCCTCATTAAGAGGACCACGGGTGACGATACCACATAATAGCGACAGATAACCGGCTCCGTGAGGCGGCGCATGGTTGTAGTCGATCCACCACGGTCCATACGAAACAATAGTCTGATTTTTGTATTCTAACTGCATCGGCCCAGAGAAATTGTCCTGGAAACCATACCAGCCTCCCGGACCGTCTCTAAAGTCTTCGACGTAACTCGTTTTTCCCTCGAAGTCTGACTGATCGTCAGGATGCTCACTTGCTTTATGAGAGTTTGCATTCATTACAAGGGAGATCCTGATTTACAAGAGTTCCGACTTCAGAAACGGGTTCGGTTCAAACGTCAACAATCTCTTCTTTGAGACTCAAAACAAAACCCACGATATCATCACATTCCTGTTGTGGAACCTGTAAGGCTTTCATGGTTTCACCCGCATGACCGAGAAAAATCGACCAGTCGCTTTCACTGATCTTCATGCCTGCGTGCGTCGTAATCATATTACGGCCAGTATAATACACGGGACCGCCGGCGTTTGAGCAAAGAAAATCAATCAGCAGTTGTTTCTCGCGTTCTACACCATCCGTACCGCGATTTTCCCAGAAACGACCCAGTTGATTGTCACCCTGTAATCGTGGCAGCAGGTCGTTCGCAAAGGCAGTGATCCCATCGTAACCACCAAGTCGTTCATAAAGTGAGGGTTGATTCATTTTTTCTCCCTGTTGTGAAACTTCATGTATTGCAGGAATGAAAAATCCTACCAGACTGAAGTGATCTGTCAACAGTGTGTTTCGTCTCAGCACGATGCATTAAAAATATGATCCAGCTGCATAACAAATCGTTTATCCGAAATTCAGATCTCGTGGATTCATGCACCCGATGGACGTGGGAGACAGACGTCGATAAAATGGCACACTGCCCGAACCCGCCAAGACTGCTGATATCTCAAAAGGATAGTGAATCATGATAAGAGTTCATTCGTTGATATTGATCTGGTTAGTCACTCCCTCACTGGTGATAGCACAAGCAAAATCTGATAAAACAGAATATTTCAACCAGAGCGTCGCAGATTCGAATCCACTTCGCACCGAACAGGCACGCGAGTTGGATGAATACATCAAAACGATAGCGGCAGACAGATCACGGTTCCAAAAACTCTTCAAACCGGACTATTCCTCACCACAGGCCTTTGAAAAATCAGCCTTACCTCTCCGAAAGGCATTCAGTGACAGCATCGGTTACCCACCACCGGGTAAACGACCAGCAAAACCTGCAACGTTTCAGCAAATTGGCGAAGACGCAATCGGCGTCTATTACCGCGCAATGATCCCGATTCTACCGGGCGTTCATAGCGAGGGCATCTACATTGTTCCGAAATCAGCTCAGGGGAAGACACCACTCATCATATCGATGCACGGCGGCGGAGGTTCACCCGAAGTGGCATTATTCAATGGCGGGTCCAACTACAACGATATGGTACGCGGTGCGGTTAAACAGGGCTACCTTGTTTACGCGCCGCAGCATCTCTTCCGGGTGGAGGGCTATCCCAAAGACATTCGTCGACAGATTGATGATCGAATGCGACTGATCGGAACCAGCATCACAGCGGTCGAAATCGCGAAGATTACGTTTGCCCTGGATGAACTCATGAAACGGCCCGAAGTCGACAGCAAACGCATCGGCATGGTAGGCCTCTCGTATGGCGGGTATTATGCACAGGTGACACCGGCCATTGATACGCGCATCAAGGTCTCTGTAGCCAGCTGTTATTTCGGCGTGCAGGAAGGTCGATACGCAGAGAGCGAATTGTCTGTTCCCTCCGACTTCCGGTTTATGAATCGGCTTACTCTGTTTAACGATGCAGATCTCGTCGCACTTATCTGCCCGCGAGCACTTCAGATTCAAGCCGGCTCAAAGGACCGGGCATCACATCGTGAAACGGGGAAAATGATCGCACCACGCGCCGCCTTGTTCTATCAAAAACTCAATCTCAGTGATCGCTTCGAACATGTCATCTTCGAAGGCGGACATGAATTCGATGATGCCTCAGCTTGGGCCTTCGTGAAAAAACACTTGTGATCGAGATGATCTGTTTTCAATGAAATGCCGTTGTCAACTGTCCCGATTGTTGAGAACGACGATGTGACCCATCACTTCTTCGCCGTATTCCATTCTGAGAAACTCTTCACGATGCACGGCACAATTCAGACCGGCTGCATGTGCGACTTCCTTAATGTATGTGGCATGATGTGCGTAGCGACCGGAGTCAGTCAGCTCATATCCGGGTTGCTCACACCGTTCGACACTGAAAGCAATCGCACCACCTCTTTTCAAGAATTGCGATGCTGGCTGAATGACCTGTGATAAATCGCCAAAATAAATCAGTGTGTCGCAGGCAACAATCAGATCATACCGTCGCACTTCATCTTCGTGAATAGATTGTCCTGCTGCACTGAGCCAGGATGTGATTTCGGCGACTTCCAGAGAATTATACAAATTTCGTTTGCGTGCCAGAGATATCATCTCGGAGGAAAGGTCGATGCCATCAAGAGTACCGGCACGCTCACGCAGTCGTTCGCCTGAGAGTCCCGTGCCACAGCCCAGATCAAGAATCTTCAAGTCCGTACGCCCCGGGAAGACCATCTCGATTGCCTCGCTCAACTTTTCAGGAACCACGTATTCAAGCTCTTCGATCAAATTCGAATCGTAGAAAGAGGAAAATCGTTCGTAGAGTTGTTGAATACACTTGTCGGGCATGCGAGAAGGTGGTGATTCGTCTCGCAGCGCCACGAGAATGTGCTGGACCTCTGCGTCGTCGGGTTGAATTGTCAAATAATGTTCATAGCTGTTTCTGGCTTCTTCACGCTGCCCGGCGATATGAGCCAACTCACCCAGATCTGCCCATTTGGAAGCACACCCAGGTTTGAGTTCAGCCGCCTGTTTCTGACACAGATACGCTGTCTGAATCTTACCACGCTCACGCAGTCGATCGGCTAACTTCGCCAGTTGATCGGCTGATAATGAATCATGTTTCGCGGGTTTACCTTGGCTGGAAACCAGCAGGTTGTTTTCAAGTGCTTCACTAACCCATTCGCGCAAGGCGGATGTATGGTCTTTGGGTAAAAGGGCACGGACCGATGATTCAATCTGTTCAATCTCGCGTGTACCATCACACAACTCAATAATCAAAGAGGCGGTTGAGTTGAGTCGATGCAATCGATCAGTATCCGTATCGTAGGCTACGTAACCATCAACTATGGGCGAGAGGAGAACTGTGCTTTTGAGTCGTGGTTTGAGCATTTGGGAATCCGTGTATGGGAATCGAAAGAAACAGGCCGGATAGCGGAAACCACTTCCCGGCCTGTGAACTTTCAGGATCAAGCCGTTTTCAAAAAAGATTTAAGAAAGACGGCGCAGCAAATTGGAATTACGAAACGGGTATTGAGTTATTCCTCATTATTCCCGTTTCTTTCACCCTTTCCTTTGCCGCTGCCTTTCCCTTTCCCTCTGCTGCCTTTACCACCACCTTTTCCCTTACCTTTTCCTTCGCATCCACCACTCCCTTTTCCAGATCCGCTACTACCCTTTCCGGATCCACCTTGGTTTCCTTTCCCTTTTCCTCCACCGCTATTGCTGCCTTTCCCTTTGCCGCCACCTTTTCCGCCGCCTTTACCACCACCTTTGCCTTTGCCACCTCTTTGCTCAAGCTCTTCCGCAAATGCCGTTGATGACATCATGGGTAAAGCAGCTGCGGTAGCAGTGCCAAGCAGTATCTTGCGCAGAAAATTACGTCGATCCGGATCGATTTGCGAAAGTGTGTTCTCGATCGATTGGATCAGTTCCTTGTCAGTCATTGTTTCTCTCCCGAATGTGTGTGCGAAGAAGATCGCGCGGTCAATGAAGATATGAAGGCCCCATGATTTAACGTTCAAACTTTCGAATAGTTTCGCAGTTTTCTCAATTTTTCTGAAATTATTTTTCGATTGATGAGGGTTCAAATCCTCACTAAGGGTATTGGGATATCTAAAGAGCAGGTGTTTGAGTGAATGGAGCAGTCAGTGGATCTTTCATGCTCTGCTATAGAGAAACATTGATTTCCGGTGGACTACCAGATTCGTTGCACACATTTGCTTATACCATGTATAGTCTATCGGTTGCGTGGCGAACGGAACGGTTCCTGCTACAATCATGAACCTGATAACCTGACTGTTGTCATGGATTACAAAGGGCAAATTTCTTTTCATCACCTGGGAGTTCGTTCGTGAATGATTCGGTTGAATTTCGATCACAGCTGGAGCAGGGCGGGGGATATGATCGCCCTTATGGTCAGCCGAAACAAAGTCGCTCTGTAGCTGTCGCGAAACAAGGCATGGTGGCCACCAGCCAGCCCCTCGCCGCTCAGGTCGGATTGGATATTCTGAAGTCAGGCGGAAATGCCGTGGATGCGGCCATTGCCGTAAATGCCATGCTCGGCGTCGTTGAGCCCATGAGTTGTGGAATCGGCGGCGATCTCTTCGCGATTTACTGGGATGCAAAGTCGCAAGCAATGTTCGGCCTGAATGCCAGCGGACGAAGTCCTCACAGTTTATCCCGTGAAGAATTTGCAAAGCGGAATTTAAAATCGATTCCCTTTGACGGGTTGTTAAGCTGGTCAATACCCGGCTGTGTCAGCGGTTGGGATACCTTAAACAAGCGGTTTGGCACGAAATCACTGGCGGAGTTATTAACACCATCTATTCAGACCGCCAAAGAAGGATTTCCGGTGACCGAGATTATCGCCGGCTACTGGAACAACGCGGCTGAGAAGCTTGCAGGCTGGCCCGATTCCGCTGAGACATTTCTGATTGAGGGTTTGCATGCACCGCGTGAAGCAGAACTCTTTCAGAATCCGCGTCTGGCGCACACGTATCAGTTGATCGCAGAGAAAGGCATTCAGGAATATTATGAGGGTTCGATCGCAGAACGCATAGTCGATTTCAGTCAGCAGCACGGCGGCCATTTTTCTCTGAAGGATTTGGCCGATCATCGTGATGACTGGATCGATCCAGTTTCCACCAACTACCGTGGATACGATGTCTGGGAACTGCCTCCCAGCGGTCAGGGGATCGCGGCTCTGGAAATATTGAATCTGCTGGAGCAGTTTGACCTCGAATCATTGGGAGCGGGCAGTGCCGCATATTGGCATTTGTTTGTGGAAGCAAAAAAACTGGCCTATGCGGACCGTGCCAAATTTTATGCGGACCCGAGTTTCGAAAATGTGCCTGTGAAGGAGTTGATCTCAAAAGAATATGCGAACCGGCAACGACAGCGCATCAATCTTAATCAAGCGGCTGCCAATGTGCCCGCCGGTGACCCCATTTTGCAAAAAGGGGATACCGTCTATTTAACCGTTGTCGATAAAGATCGAAACTGCTGTTCGTTGATTCAGAGTAACTTTCATGGATTTGGATCTTATGTCACGCCCGGCGATCTGGGTTTTGTAATGCAGAATCGGGGCGCTCTGTTTGCGTTAGACGAGTTTCATTTCAATCGCCTGGAACCACACAAACGACCCTTTCATACAATTATTCCCGCGATGGTGACACACAATAATCAGCCCTGGTTCTGTTTTGGTGTGATGGGCGGTGATATGCAACCTCAGGGGCATGTGCAGGTTCTGGTCAACCTGATTGATTTCAAAATGAACGTGCAGGCAGCCGGCGATGCCGCCCGCATACGACATCTCGGGGATGCCACTCCCACGGGAGAGCCCGCGCAAGGTGTGGGAACGGTCTCAGTGGAATCAGGAGTCACTGATCAGGTCGTCAAAGAATTAGAACAAAAAGGGCACCATGTGATTCGGTCAATGGGTGAGTTTGGCGGGTATCAGGGGATCATGATCGACGGGGAAAAAGGTGTCCTCAAAGGAGCCACCGAATCACGCAAAGACGGACTCGCCATTGGTTACTAATGACGAACTTACTGAAGAAACTATTTCACTATGCACGATGAACACGAAACAGAGCCGGCTCCAGATGTTTTTGTATCCCAATTTCAACGTGATTTAAAATGGGCGATCCAAAGCCCGTCATTGATCGTTGATCCTCAAGAAGAAAATGGAATTGCTGATTTTGAAAACGCACCGTCTATTGATGAGCGCGAACTGGCGAACTTTCTGGCTCCCTATGCAAAATTTCGAGTCGGTCAGTATTTCGAAGGACTGGTACTGTATTGGCTGGAGAAAATAGGTCATTTAAAAATCGTCGCAATACAACAGCAGATTCGTGAAGGCAATCAAACCATAGGCGAGATCGATTTTCTTTTCGAAGATGCAGCAGGCAGATTGAATCATTGGGAGACCGCGGTCAAATTCTTCCTGTATTATCCAGAGGTCAACACAACGGGAAGCCACTTTATCGGCCCCAACGTTTCTGATTGGTTCGAAAAGAAAGTCAAACGCTTATTGGAACATCAACTTCCCTTCGGCAAAAAACATTTCCCTGAAGTCACACTGAGTAAAGCATTCGTGAAAGGTATGATTTTTTATCATCCGCACGTGAGCCCACCCACTCAGCTACCCGAGAAGATGTCCGCAGCGCATTTACGGGGAACCTGGATTCGCCACTCCGAACTCTCCTGGCTGAATGATCCAAACGAAGATCGCCTGTTTAGAGTGATGCATAAACCGTACTGGCTCTCTCCCGAAGTTAGCAGTCCTGAAAATAAAGAGTTGAAGTCGTTCGAAGAACTAAAGTCTGAACTTGAAACGCACTTCATGAATAAGGAATGGCCAATTCTCATCAGCGTCTTAACGTGTCAGCAGTCGATTTGCCATGAAATCGACCGCGTTTTCGTCGTCGCAGAATCCTGGCCGCAACTTCAAAAAGAGATTTCTGGGCCATAAATAACATTTAACAGGCATGCTATGCTTGATTTCAGGGATACAGTGAAATCTCGAAAACTTTGATCCCTTTCTGTTAAAACAACGTTCCATAGAACATCACATGAAATATGTATGGAAATTCTACTCGGTCAGAAATCGAACACTTTGATGAGCCAATTCAATGAACATTCAACCCTCGGTATCCTGAAACAAGTTCTCCGATCCAAATGGTTCTGGGGAATGGGAGTTCTCTCAGTTCTCATTTTATTGACGCTGATCGCCATGCCGGCGGTACATAATTACAGAGTCATTCAAAAAATTGGCGCACTCGGTGGCAGTTTTGGTGTCATTGAACCGGATATTAATAAGGTTCCTTTTCTCTCAAGGTTTCGCTTCAACATCTGGGGGAATAATACATTCATTAAGCTTGACTCGATTTCGCGGCTCAATTTGTACAATACTTCTGTCAGTGACTCAGATTTGATCTGGGTAAGTGACTTCAAGAATCTTGAAAGTCTTAATCTTGGTAAGTCACAGGTCAGCGATGCTGGATTTAAACACCTGAAATGTTTTTCAAAACTCGGAAGTCTTAAACTTAACGATACACAAGTGGGTGATCCTGGATTGATTCATTTGAAAGGCTTGGAAAACCTGAAACATCTCTTTATACCCAATACACAAGTCAGCGATGCCGGGTTGATTCATCTGAAAAATCACAAAGAGTTAGAACGACTCTGGCTCGATCAAACTAATATCACCGATTCAGGCCTTTTACATCTGAAGGATATTACAAGTCTGAAACGACTCAGCTTGCGGGGCACTAAAGTGACTGATTCTGGTTTGATCCATCTAGCAGGTCTGAAGGACCTGAATTATCTTGATTTGAGCAACACACAAATTACGGGTGCTGGGCTAATGCAACTCAAAGAATGTTCGAATCTAGGCACGCTCTATGTCAAGGATACACAAGTAACAGAGGCAGGAGTGACTAAACTGAATGCCGTATTACCAGATTGTGTGATCACTACCGGACCGTAAGTCTCACTGCCTGAAAATAATTCCAAGGTACCGTAAGCGAATTGCGTTTATTTCATTTCCAAAACACGTCGGTCTAAAATAACCAGACTGTTCCCTTCACGGGACGCGACAAACAACAAATTGCCACGGACCGCCACGCCGTACGTTTTCTTCAGCAGTACGGCATCGCGATAGGCGGTCAAGAATTTGGGTTGCCGGGAGTTGGAAATATCGATCACCGCAACGCCGTTGCCTTCGACCATTGGCAGATAAGCCCGATTTCCGGAAACAATACAACGGTTCGGCTTGCCCAGTCGTTTATCAACCAGTTTGGCATGGAGTCGGGGATGGCCTGGGTCGGAAATGTCAAAAATGAGAAATACGTTATTGTTCCAGTAAACGGAATAGTAAAGATTTCCGATGGCATCGCCGCTCACCTGACCAATGTCTGGTCCGAAGACTTGTGTCACTAATCGTGGTTGCGCAGGATCTTTCACATTCACCACAGCTAAACGATTACGGCTCCCAAAAATGGTTCCCACCAATGCATAATCGCCGCGCAGCATCACGCTGAACGGGCCATCATTTTCTGTAGTGACCGAAACGGATCCCACAACAGTTGGTTGTTTTGGGTTGTGAACGTCAACAATGAAGAGTTTCTTCTCGGTCAGATTGGGAATATAGCAGTAGCCACCTCGGTAGGCGGCTTTATAGAGCACACCTTTATCGCCGACCTTCACGGAACTAAGCAGACGCGGAGATGACTTGTCCGTCACATCAATCACCAGCAGTCGTTGCGTGCTCATGGATGTGAGGTAAATCGTGTCGCCATTGATGGCAAAGCCCGCAGCTTCTCCCAGTTGAGGATGGGTGAAACTGGAGACGATCTGAGGATGCGCGGGATCTTGAATCGAGCAGATAGTAAGCCGCTTCCCTTCACGACAGGGCAGATAGGCAAAGTCACCTTGAAGAAAGACATCTTCCGTGCCCCGTAATCGCACTGCATCTACAAGCTGCCCGACAATCAGCGCGGGTGAGGACGCGGCATGCACTCTGCTCACTTCCCAGTCAACGTGCATTCCAGAAATCAAAGTCAACGTAATCAACAGCTTGTGGAACATGTTTGCATCCTGAGGTTGTACATGGCGAGGATTATATGATGTTGGATCCCTATTATCGAAAATGACTGGCATCATCGATTAAGTCAAGTGTAGAATGACAGACGATCAAAATCGGATTTCGTTATTTCTAAGAACCACTTCTGCTTTTAGAGGTAACGTCGCCCCGCTGAATGTCTCTTAATTCCTCATTCCTAAAGGTCTCATCGATGTCTTTACGTGCTCATCTCACAATTTTTATGATCTTGTTTTCGTATGTGCCTCTGTTGGCGGGACAGCCAGCGCCCCTCTCGGGTGATCTCTACAAAACCGAGCGTTTCAGCGACAACTTTTCAAGCCCCAAACTGGGCAGGCAGTGGTCGCTTTATAAGAGTTCATCAGTTCTCAAAGACGGGGTTCTGGTGGGCATTGAAGAAAAGGACGGCGGGCACGCAGCCGTACATCAACTGCGCGTGGAACCCTGTTCGGATCTGGAACTCACAGTTGATATCAAATTCGAAGGTTCCAGGTCGACAAATTTGACATTTAATCAGCATCGCTACAAAGAGACGCACGCAGGACATATTTGTCGCGTGATCATCTCCCGAAACAAAGTCATTCTACGCGACGGCAAGACCGGAGTCTTCAATAACGAAATCTTCAAAAAACGCAAAGCAGGCAAAAAACTGGACAGTAAAACGCAGGCACTGTTAAAACAATCGGAAGCCAGCTTCCCGGTGAAATTGAAAGAGGGCAAGTGGTACACCGTGAATGTCCGCATTAAAGGCGATTTGATGCAGGCATTTATCGACGGCACTCTTGTCGGCTCATTACATTCCCCGGGCATCGCCCACGAAACCAAAGACAAAATCGGACTGGTCACCCCCAAACAGTCGATCCATTATGATAATCTGACAGTCAAAGTGCCTTAGCAGAGAATGAACTGAAGGACGCCATATATCCAGCTTGATTCGAAGCAGGTGAGTCCCATAAGGAAACCAACATGTCGGATGAGTTAGTCACCGTCGCCACACTGAATACTCCCGTGGAAGCCAGTCTGGTTCGCAACCAGCTTGAGGCGGAAGGCATTCGTGCCTTTCTTTCAGATGCAGAAACAGTGGGCATGGTCTGGTATATGGGTAACGCGGTCGGCGGGATTAAGGTTCAAGTCGCCGAGTCTGATGTCGACCGTGCCTTCGAGATACTTGATGCACACGAGCCGGTAACCATCACCGAAGAAGATTGGCAAACAGCAGAGAGTGAAGACGACGATTGGAATGAAGGAGCAGGCAACGATTTCGATCAGGAGAAAGAAGAAGACGGTGAAGAGGAGCAACCGGTTTCAGAGTTTGATGAAATGGTGGACCGTGCGTATAAAGCGGCTTTTCTGGGAGTCCTGTTCATTCCACTGCAGGTCTATTCGCTGTCGATTTTAGTAACAATCTTCTTTGGTTCGACGCCACTCAATCCAGAGAATCGACGCAAGGTGAAGATCGCTTTCCTGATCGATTTAGCCATGGCTGGGTTTTTATTCTATGCATTTTATACAATATTCTACTTTCTCTGGGATTTCTTTATGAAATGATCGTCACAACAGAAGGCACAAACCAAATGAGTGAGGCAGGGAAACCAAGTATGAAACGCAGGGATAGAATGGGCTCTGTTGTTGTGGCACTGATCTTTGCTTTAACATCTCAGTGGTCGCCAGCGGAAGATGTAAAAAAACGAGGATCGCTCAAGTGCAATCGCGCAATCTGGCGCATTACATGTTACCTCTTAACAATGCAGACTGGGATGTCTATCCCGTGGCGGCCCTGGTGCGGGTCTCTTGCAACGGCAAATCTCTGGGTGAGGCCAAGATTGCTTTATCAGGACTCGACGGGCTTTATCCTGATGACGTCTACGATCTGTTTCTTGAATAGCTTTTCAAGAGTGAAGTTAATTCATTCATCAAATCTTAACATTGGGAACAGAAAAATATTCTACATTCTGTAAAAAATATCCGTTGTAGGTCTGCTTGACTCTTTCCAAAAAAAATAAAATAGGATAAAATAGTCCGTATTAAGAGCCTCGGTGGTTAAGCGACCTTAAAAGGGCGAAAAATCTCCGAGGTTTCGGGTGGTTCTCTCCACTTGGGATTTTGTTGAGATTTGAGCGCGCTCTCGCTGTAAAACTCCCAAAGTGGTCACGTCGCACCCACCCCATGTCTTTGTTGGCTGATAGTCTCGACCATTGTTCCGGGCTAGCGTTGTAAGTTTATATGTCTAATTTTGGAGATACGAGCAGTGAAGCAGCATGTCATTATTTTTGAAGCCAGTGGTGGATCCGATAAAGGAAGCTACGGTTACCGGCCTGATTCTAAACCGATCATTGATTCTCTTATTAAACGTGGCTGGACTTCAGAAATCATTTTTTATCGTGATGAAGACCGCGGGGAAATTTACCGTTATACATGTGAAAAAGCAGGAGCCTACATCAGTCGCGTCAATCCGGGAAATCTGCGCGACGAAACCGGCTACTTTCAAATGCTTCGAGAACTCGTTAAAGAAGGGGTCGTCGGGTTGCCTCATCCGGATGCCATGATTAACTACGGTGCCAAGAACGCTGTAGAAAAACTCAAAGGAACCGACATTGTGCCCGATGATGTCAGGTGCTACTACGACTTTGAGACCTTCAAATCAGAATTTCCCAAAAGTCTGACTCACGGCGTTCGTGTCGCCAAGCAAAACCGGGGTTCTACTGGGGAAGGCATCTGGCGCGTCGAAGCTATCGAAGGCAAAGACAACGGTAGTGAATCGATTGGTCTGGAATGCAAGGTGAAATGTACCGAAGCCAAAGATAACCATGTCGAGATTATGCCTCTCGGCGAGTTTATCGACTTCTGTGTGCAATACCTGGACGGTGAAGGGGGCATGATTCTGGATATGCCCTTCCTGGAACGCATTAAAGAAGGTGAAATTCGCGTATTTATGTTACGGAATAAAGTCGTCAACATCGTGCATAAGAAGCCTGCAGAAGAAGCGGACGCATTTTCTGCAACATTGTTCTCAGGTGCCAAATACACCTACGAAACCCCGGACC
This sequence comes from Planctomycetota bacterium, assembly GCA_022600195.1. Lineage (GTDB taxonomy): Bacteria > Planctomycetota > Planctomycetia > Planctomycetales > Planctomycetaceae > Gimesia. Next base: position 102,331 of record JAHZKX010000068.1, on the reverse strand, counting down.
AATGGCCGGACCTGGTGCAATCGGTTACGAAAAATATTCCCATGATCCAGCAACGATTGGGTAACTATGACTTGCCACTGATCTGGACTATCGATTTTATCCTGGATACCGATAATTCCGGAGCCGACAAATATGTCTTAGGCGAAATCAACGCATCCTGTGTCGGTTTTAGTACTCACCTGGAAATCAGCGATGATGTAGCCGACGAAGTCGTCAGGTTGATGGAAGCCGAGGCCGTCGTTAATCCAAAATGGATGGCCTACGCCAATTGAAATAAAATGGTGTCAGGTATCGACAAATGACCTCCACACAGTCATTTGTCGCTGGCACCTTTTTTTCAATTTCGCAGCGACAGCATGTGCGGGTACAACAAGTACCGCGCCATGACGCATTTGCTTTGTGAGCAGAAACCTTCACCCGAGTGCGGTTAGTCCATGAGATCATGTCCAGGCTTTATTGCCAGGGGGTGTTGTATTTGAAAATCTCAAGCACCTTCTTCCGGTGGTTTCAGTCCAAAGGAGTCAATCTCAGGGCGACCCTCACTAATCAAATACTTGAGCGGTTTCTCAGTAAATGGATCAAGGGGCACTACGGACAAAATTTCGGAACAAGTTCTTCCGCCGTTTTCGGGAACCGTCCATGCTGTCGCCGATAGCGTTCGGCTGCGATGATTACCAAAGCCGCATCACGTTGAACCTGATGTTTCGGTGACTGAAACCAATAGGTTGCAGACTGCTCATAAGGCATTATGAGCAGTGCCGGCAGATACTTCAGTCGTAGACTCGGTGAATCTAAAAGTCGTCGATACTCGGTCAGATACTCGGAATCTGTGATCACTTTGGATGTCGTGACTGTCGATCGTTGCTTCCACAGCAACTCATTCAGAGAGAGCAGTTTGTTCTGGAGTTCCTTTCGATCTGCAAACATTGCAGCCACGGGCGCTGCCAGCAACTGTGTCGTTGTATTCGCTGGTCTATCAGAACTTTTTGCGTTTCGATATTCAGAAAATTCAGGGAATACCTCTAGCAGTAAATATTTAAGATCGCTATTGATCATTTGATTCATGCGTTGCAATATCGGAAAACCATCAGCGGCGAATCGACCGTTTCCTGTTCCATCATTGGTATAGATTTTTTGCACATAGTCCTTGAGTATTCTTTCATTTTGCCTGAAGTTGGGTGCTTTGATCTGTGTTGCTGAAATTTTCTGGAAAAGTGTCGCGAGTTGTTCATCATTGAAAAAATCAGGTTGCTCAATGACGAGACTCGCGGCGTCTTGTGCGATAGTCCCAGTAAGTCTATTGGCCCAAATCTGACAGATGGCGTGAGGACCCGATTGTCTGTAATGTTCTGCTACAGCAAGGCCTGCGAGCAGAAGTTGTAAACATCGCTTGCTGTCTCCCTCTTCTACTGCGAGATGGCTGGCTGGCGTCAGCAGTGATCCCACTGAAGCCAGATTCTGTGTCTGTGGCAAAAGAATCTCGACACCAACCCGATCGGGAGGATTCAGTATGTAATCTTTCCCATGGCCATCGCTTTCCAGCCACTCACGATTCTCCGGATCGCGATTGATGAAACCCAGATTCGGACGTTTTGATGCTTCCACAAACAGGTTGATGACATCCGCGTGCTTAGCAAGATAGGCTTTCGCTTCTGTCCAATATATGCTCTCCGGTCCCTTGTGTAGACCCTCGCTAATTCTGTGTGATTTTATGGGTGAATTAGGGATTTCTTGATTCTTATTGAGAATGATCAACGCTTTGCGGTATAGAGGCCATGCACGTTCCTGCTTCGGGATGGAGCGGCTTTGATCGTCAGCCTCTTGAATAATATCGAAGGTGATCGTGGGCGTTGCAGACAAAAAACGTACAGCCAAAACGGTCCACAGTACGAATACAATGGTCGAGATCACAGCTGTCGCCTGCCAGGTTCGTCTCCAGGCATGCCAGATGAATGAGCGGTTACGAATACACGCTCGGCGTATCAGGCGTGCAGACTTTGCGGGAGATCCAAACGATTTGATCATCTCGTCCGGCGAGTTCCCTTTCGCCAGACCATCAGCAAAGTGCGCGCAGAGTTCGCGCGCTGTATCCAGTTTCTCAGCGGGTCGTAAACGTGTCTTGTGAATCACATCAAGCACGACAGAGGCGACGTTCTCGGGAGTTTGTAATCCAATAGTAGTCCTGGCGAATGCGTCTCATACAGCAAACCACCAAGGCTGATTGTCTCACTATACTTGGCCGTCAATTCGTCTGGAGTCTGTCCTGCTTCCAACTGCCATTGAATGCTTCGGGATACACGATAGAACATTTTGCGGGCAGCCCTCGTTCGAACCGGTGTTTTTCCCACTAACGTTTCAACGGTCGGCCACAATAGGGCGGGCACAGGCGAAGTCAGAACCCAGTCTGTTTTTCGAGTCAAGCGAATCAGAGAGGATATACTTTCCGGCTCGCTGAGTTTTGCAACAAGTTGTGCTTCGTGACGACCTTCCTGCAGGAAGGTTTTGCAGGAATTGGCGAGCTTTCGGGTTATTTTTGTTTGTCGAGATCCACTGAAATGTGTGGTGACTGCAGCAATGGCTTCGACGATACTTTCGGGTAAATTTGAAGTGTCCAGATATTTCACCGGGTTTTGATGGCCGGTAATTCGTCCGCGGAGCAACTCAGAAACCGGTGTCTGCAGTACTTTACGCCATCTGCTGGGGGAGGGAGTCGTAGCGTTCAAGCTTCACCTCCTCTCAGCTTGGGAGGCGATTGCGTGAGAATCCCCAGGCCCTGCATGGCCGTTGCGACAGCCCGCCACTGAGCCGTATCACTGGCAAGGCGTTTCTTGCCTTTGGCTGTCAGAGAATAATATTTTCGCTTTCGCCCATTTTCGGATTCTTTCCAATGGGGACGAATCAGCCCCTGTGATTGCAGATTGTAGAGCAGGGGATAAAGCGTGGACTGGCCCATGTCGAGTACCCCATTGGTCTGTTCTGACAAGGCTTCCACAAGTTCGTATCCGTATTTCGCGCCCTCTTCCAGAAGCTTGAGTACAGCCACCGGGCCGGCGCCTCGCATCAGTTCACGTTCTGCTCGCATGTGCTATCTCCTCGACAGACCAGGGTCACCGATATCTCATCTATTCCTATACTATGTGTGGCATAGTATGGAAGTCAAGGTATCTTTTGAATATGTTCAGAAATATTCTGACAGCGCCAGTTAGTTCGCCGGTTTGTCGTTACGTCGATCCAGCTGGAAGGGATTGGTCTGATGATCGCTGACGGCAATCTTTAACGGCGGAGCGATACCACCCTGATCGACCTGGATGCGCAAAATGTTCTTCGCTTCAAAAGGGCGGTCGTAAATCCACTTGTGTCCATCGCCGTGAAGATACAGGATCGGCTTTTGGAATTTAATCGCATCTTGACTGAAGGGGCCGAAAAAGTCATTGTGCGCTGCAATTGGTTTCGCATGTCCGAAAAGGACCAGACTAGTGACATTATTTCCATAGCGGCGCAGATTGCGACGCACCCAATCCAGATCGTCCGCATGTCGTTGTTTCCATTCTGCCGGTTCATGGACAAGACCACCGACGATGTTGATCCCGACAAATAGCACGCCCCCTTTAACAAAGGAAAAATTCTCTTCCCGTTCCAGCTGTCTGAAAACAGGCAGGGTATGTCGCCAGCGACGATCAAAGCGCATGAAATATTGATCCCAAAATTTCCAGGCCTGGTCGGGATTCGTGCAGTCATTCCATTCATTGTCACCGGGAATGATAAAGACAGGCGCCTGAGATTGACTCAACATGCCAGAGACCTTTTGGTAGACGGCTTCATCACAAGCAGCCTTGCCTCCTTTGATATCACCCACATGGATCACAAATTCAGCGTCTTTGGGCAGCTCCGCAACCTGTTGGGGAAGCAAAGTATCTTCCTTTGGCACGTAAGGCACATCGCCCATCGCGTAAAAGATGACCCGTGTTTGGGGCACGGATTCAGGCGTCGTCTTGTCTTGAGCAAGAGCAGACGAATAGAACAACAATAGCAGTCCCAGTGGCAGGGCGTTTAATCGCATTGGTGTAGATCCTCAGGAGGGCTAAATCGGATAAGCTTTCGACTGAATCTGTTTTTGGTGAGAGTCTTAAACTCTCAGAGGCAGCTGATCAAAGATTGTATCAGGCACCATCACACGCGCCTATCGTCGCGCCTGGAAGACAAGTTGATTGATTTTCGAATCATTCAAAGTCTCAGAAAATTCTTAGTCTTCTGTCTGGGGATCCACCTCAGGGTTCCATTTTTCCACTGCTGCTTTCACCTTTTTCAAATTCCGCTTATGACTGTTACGATCTAATTTACTGACTATTATTAAAAGAATGGTGAACCAAATACACATCAGACAAACATTGGAGATCGTATTCTGTGGTTCTGGAAAGTCTATTATTTTGAGAATGATAATGCCGATTAAACCCAACGCACCCCAACAAAAAAGAAAGATCAGCATCTGCTTGAGATCTGTGTCTGCACTGATTCGACGGCCGACCATTCCTTGCTTCGGAATGTTGTAATAGAAAACCAGCCACAATAGGATGAATTGGATGGGAGCAAACAGTAAACGGGGTGTCTGCAACACCCATGCTGCGACAATTAATACTATGGTAGACACTAAAATGAGAGGGATGAAAATCAGGGACCAGCGTTGACGTGTTATCAATATTTCACCGGGGCCAGGAGTACGAATTTCTTCAGGGTTGTAGTCGCGAACTGGAATAGCAATTTTATAGCAGAATAGATCCCAGTGATTCTGAGATTCTTCAGGTAAGGCACTCTGGAAATAACGAATTAACCACAGTCGTTCGTTTCGTTCATAATTGTCCAGATTGATTGAAATCTTTTTGTTCAAACTTTTTAAGGTAATGCTTCCGCCTTGACTTAGACCCCAGCGGATCTGATACAGACTCGACAAGTCGATCTCTTTCCTGAAAATCACACCTTGTTGAATGATAGAATTATTTTGAAAAGTCAAAGATCCGAATTTGAATCCCAGTATCATCCAGAGAGAACCAACAGACAAGAATGAAAAAAATAAACCGAAAAATAACACACCATATAATCTTCGGTCAGGCAGCGATTCAATCCATATTCCGTATGCAGAGCCAATGCCAGCGAATAGAAAGAAAATCAGAATTAATATTCCCTGATTGCGATAGCTTTTCTTGATCCGAAAGACACGCGGGTTACTCTCACACTCTATCAGTTCAGAAGAAGTAATTTCATTCGTGTTCACAGCAACTCTGACCTTTTCAAAAGGATGGACAAGAAAAAATCTGTGTCTTGAACATTACGGACAGTCTTTCCACTGCTGTGCAGCCTCTTTCGCTTTTTCCAGATCCCTTTTGTGCTGATCACGATTTGATTGATAGACTTTCCACCAACCGACGGAAATCCATAAAAAAGTCATACACCAGCCCACGCCGAAAGGTAATGTATGGGGTAGGTCTGCTAGCACGAATGCGATAAAACCGACTAAGCCCGCTCCGCTCCACCAGGCGAGGAAAAACAGTATCTGCATATACTCTTTGTCTGCACTGATTCGCGATGAGACCATACCCTCCTAGGGGACCGAGTAACGTAGCAACACCCAGAATAAAATTAGAATAACTGGAAACGATAAATATTTGGGATATTGAAAATACCAAGCTGTTAGAACGCCACAGATAATTGAGATGATAATGAGAGGAATACCGAGCCGATCATAACGTTTGCGTGTCACTAATATTTCATCGGGACCAGGATCTCGAATCACTTCTGACTTAGGTTCGCGTAAAGGAAGAGCGATTTTCAGGCAGAAAAGATCCCAGTTCTGCTGGATCGATTCGGGTAAGTGATTTCTAAAGAACTGAATCAGCCAAAGCCGCTCTTCTAGTGTTAAGTGTCTCAGGCCAAACGTTCCTCTTTCGGTTGCTGTCTCTAAGCTCAGGGCACCGTGTGAGATCAATTTCCATTGCGCCTGTGTTATGTTTGACAGTTCGAGTTCCTTGCATGAAAACACACTCTGTAGAATCGCGGTTCCATTTCGGATCGTAATCGATGTAAAATGGCAAACTAGAACCTCCCAAATGAATAGTCCAGGTAATAATGACCACATCACACCAAAGACCAAGACTGCATAAAGCTTCTGGGACGGCTGTGCCGCAAACCACATAAAGGAAGTTGAACCAATTCCAAGCAGGGCAAAGAAGAAAACACCAAAGATATATCCGTTACGAAGACTTTTATGCGGGCGAACCACGATGTCGACACCGTCGGATTCAGTGATTTCTGTTGAGCTTGTACCATCAGTATTCACAGTAACTCAATGCCTCATACCAGTTGAGAATGATTGTGAAGAATAGCCTTTCATTCAAGAACGCAAACGGCCCGCAATGGGATCACATGCAGAACAGATTTTTTCGAAATTTGGTCGATAGCTTACAAATTTAATTGGCTTTCTGAAATTTCGTGATTTTCGTGTCTTTCGTGGTAGAAAAAATCAGCACTTAAAAAGGAATGAGGTCAATAAAAACACCTCTTGGTGCGATCTGGCGGAGTTGCTACTGGGAATTCTCAAATGATAAATAGTGAATTCCCCAAGGATATGGATGATACTTCTTCAAAACAGTGCTAATATTTTATCACGTCAGACAAATGGATCTTTCGCTTTTTCATGACAGGGTAGCTTGATGTCACTAAGTAACAAACAACGAAAATTATTGAATTTGTTTCGAAGCTTTGAAGATAATCCACCTACTTTCAGCAGTCTTTTGATAAATAGTCTACCATGCCTTCTAAGAAACAGCGTGTTATTCGGTCTTGGAGCTTATTGCATGTATATGAGCGACTCTTTTTTGACTGCCGCGTTTGTTATTGGGTTAGCTAGTGGGATATGGTTAATCACAATAGGAACCTGTCTCGCCGCTACCAGAAACTGGGCGTTTCTTATTCAAGTGATAAACTGGCAAAAATTCGATGAGTTATTAGATGAAGAGAATTCCTGAAGCGTAGAAAAAAATCACTCACCGTTCGGAATGCCATTAATCGTCCAATAGATCTCTTCGCGAAAGGGGTTCCCTTGAGCGTCTTTCAGGTCGAGCTTTAAATGAACCTGATTCACGGGCTTGAGATGGGGAACCGTCAACTTCACACTTTTACCATCCTTGGCCAGAGTGGCTTTGATGATGTTCAATTTGTCTTTCCCCGGTTGGTCCGTTGTAGGAGAAAACATGTCCGACCCATATGAGGCCCGCCAGTGGTAGTTCCAATGGTCGGCGACATATGACTTCAAATCCGCAGCTGAAGTTGGATCCAAAGGAAAGTTAAACCGTAGCCGCAAGCCTTCTGGTTCTACCTGACAATCCGTGACCATGGAAAGCGGTTTGCCGGTATAACGCAGGCGTTGCACGCCCTGATCGCGGAGTCCCAGTCGGCCCCCGCCATTCCAGCCATCCAGGCCGACCGCATAAACCTGACCGTCGGCCGGGTTCACACGTGCTCTCTGAATTCCCGCACTGAAATCGAAGGGCAGTTTGATAATCGCTGCCTGATTGATTTCGTCGAATTCCTGCAACATCAGATAAAACATCCAGCCTTTTCCAAAGCTGGTGTGCAGTAACCGACCCGAAAGCGGACCCCAGCGCGGATCATCAATCCACAATTGACCTCCGGCTGAATTATCTACATGTTGCGGCATCCAGATCAGAGGTTGATCAAACGATTTCGGCGGCACCACTTTTGTATGATCAATGCGACCGCCGTCCGGTGCCCAGTTTTTTCCACCCGAGTGTGTTTGCACATACCCATAAAAACCACCCTTTTTCACCAGACTAATTTTGGAAGCCGGCATCCAGCTGCCCTGATTATCACTGACGGTTAAACGGCTGTCTGGCAGAATACCCATGCCATTAGGAGTCCGGAACCCGGTACAGTACACTTCGCTCGTTTTTCCGTCCGGCGATATTTTCATGACGGAACCAGGCAAAGCATAACTGGTATATTGACCACATTTCGCATAATAAAAGTTGCCCGCGGTATCGGTGTGCAAATCAAAATTGAACGCATGAAAAAAACGAGAGACATCGGTATCCGCCCAAAAACTTTCATAGAAGTCGGCTTCACCATCGTTATTGAGATCATGCAGACGCGTCAAACGATCTTTGCAGGTCACATAAATCAAACCATCCACAACCTTCACACCAAAGGGTTCATACAGTCCGCCAGCAAAGCGCTTCCATTTCAGATTCAACAGGTCTTTGTCAATTCCGGAAACAATCCAGATGTCCCCCCCATGCGTGGAGACAACCATGCGACCATCGGGAAAGAAATCAAGAGCCGAGGTACGAAACCATGTATTCCACGGCGTCGATTCGGGTATGGTAATCGTATCCAGAGCATACGCACCATGTTCCAATCCTGGGTAGCCCACGGTTTTGAACGTTTCAGGCCAGTTGGATGATCCACCCTTGATCAATGATTTAGGATCGACAATTTTTTCGCTTTTAAATTGTTTTACCAGAGTCGCTAGAGTTTTGATATCCGTTTTCTCAGTTCCTGCGAAACAGATGATATCGATTAATCTTGGTTTGTCATCAGCGGGAATATTCAAAACGAGACGTTGTTGATCATCGGGCTTCCATGTCATCCCGCTTGTATCGCCGATGACCGACGATGCGGTAAAGGAATCGAGAGGGGTTGCCTTTGTCTGAAATAATTCTTTTGTTCGTCGGCCGCTCAGAGCGATCGAATTGGTAGCGGGCCCTTGTCTTCTACCGGGAACGTTTTTGTCGAGAGAAATTACACCAGTAAAGCTCGATTGTGTGTCTGAGGGCGTTGCCGTTGCGAGAATCAATGCTTTTCCGGGCTCGATACGTAATGTATGACGCACTGCAAATTTTCCGTCAATTACCTGAGGTAATTCAAGAATCTTACGGCCATCAATTTCATAAGAGAGTATCAGTTGTTTGCCATGCAGATAGTGACCTTTGTAGTTGAACCATTTTTTGGGGAGTGGTCCGCGAGGAAGTAAATCTTTTCGCGAATAATCCAGCGTCCCATCATGTCCCCATTGCCATCCTGCCAGGCCTTCCAGAACCTTTCCCTCTGGTTGAGGCACGCCTTCACCCCGGCCACGAATATGTTGAGTCGCTTTTAAATTGAGAAAACCATTGATCCAGACCCCTGTCTGATTCATCGTGTGCAGATCATACGAAATGGTTGTCCTGTCCCCTAGTTTGATGGTTAAGGCACTGGTCGTGATCCACCCCAGCTGTGAAGCCAATGCCGGTCCAAAATCGCGTTCGATGTTGAGATCGAATTCACCCGACTCGGTTCCTTTCGGCAGGCCTTTCAAATATTCGGGCGTCACAATCGCATAAGTCGGATTGTTGGGTTTCATGAATTCTTCACGGATAAAATGTACAACCTGATAACGCTCTTTGGGGCTCAGGTGCTGCATTGGCCCCATTAAGCCATTCCCTTTTGAGAGCGTGAGAAACATTTTGTAGGGATCTGCTCCAAATTTCAGAGGCTGAGAGCCAAACGCGCGGGCTGTGGGAAGAGACGGCTTGTTGCCATCCACGCCGTGACAGTTCTTGCACAGTCCTTGAAAAATACGTTTCCCTGATTCAAAATCCCGTTGGTTCAATCGACGCAGAATTCCTGCATGATCCAGATTTTTGGTATCGTCCTTCACAATCAACGTTTCAGCCGACGGCTTCAGTTCCGCAGCGCGCTGCGGACCGCCTCGCGCGATTTCAAAAACATAACTGGCCAGATCATAGAACTCTCCCTGATTGTTTAACGTGGCCACCAGTCCTTCGGGCATCATTGATTTCTTGCCAAGTGTTTTTTCGTCAATGTCTTTCTTTTGTAAAACGATTTCTTTTTCCAAATTCGCCGCATCACGTAAGACGAGTGCATCGTTTCGATCCTCGGCCACTAGACCGGAAACCAGCTTTCCGTCGGTAGTGACAATCGTGACTGTCTCGAATCCCTTTTTAATCTTTTTTGAAGGTGAAAGAATCGATTCGACGAGATATTCATCGGTGAGTGTTTTCTCTGCTTTCGTTAGATCAGGCCCCAGAGGAGATGCACCCTTACCGCTATCGTGGCATTTAATACAAGCAGCAACCGACTTGTAAAAGACCAGGGCACCCCGTTTTGGATCCCCACGTCGATGGGTTTCCTCTACCAGTTGTCCGATATTCGCCTGTGTGAGTTGTTGTTCCAATTGACTCGTCGGCTGTTGTTGCGCGTTAACAGATTGGATAAGTGACCCAAGCAAACAAGTAATTAGCCAGAAAGCAAATAAACGATATTTTATAGAGGCAACCTTCATCTGCGGGGGCTCCCAGATTCTCGATGTGTGGGCAACGTAATTGTGATAATCTCATATTAAAGAAGACTCGACTTGTATTCTAGTGTAGATATATAACAGGGACAGAAGTAAAAAAGCGGTCCTATATCTATTGTGAGCTGATAAAATAGACTTAATCAATGTCAATACTTCGAATTGTATATACACTTGCCTCACTCAAAGAGTCAGTTAATCTATTAGTCGAATCTTGACGCATTGAACTGTCGATTTAATCCGACCGGAGTTTCAAATTGTGAAAACAAAAACCGATCTTCCCCAAAAATCCCCTGTTTTAATTGTCGGGGCAGGTCCTACCGGCTTGTCACTGGCTATCGAACTGGCCCGAAGAAAGATCGATTGCCTGTTGATTGACAAACGGCCTAACCCGCTCCCGTTAGACAGGGCCACGGTCATTCATAGCAGGTCGCTGGAAATCTTCGAATCGATGCAGATTCTGGATCACTTTCGTAATCGTGGTCAAATTATGCGTGGATTTAATCTCTTCGCGTACGGAGAGCAAATCGCGCAAGTGTTATTTGATAGTTTAGACTGCCGGCATCCCTATGATCTCAATCTATCTGAGAATGAAACAGAGGAGATTCTGACTGATCGACTGATGCAACTCGGAGGATCAGTAACACGAGGCTGGGAACTAAGCAGGCTGGAACAAAATGATGCAACTGTAACAGCATGCTTGCGCGCCACCGATGGAACTCAGCACACTGTCACATCTGAATGGTTAGTAGGCGCGGATGGCATACACAGTAAGGTTCGCGAAGCAATTGGGATCGACGTCGCCGGGCATCGCTATCCAGTGCAATGGGGAGTAATTGACGGGCATTTGCAAAATTGGAAGCATGCAAAGGATATGGCGGCTATTCAGCTTGAAAATCCCGTATTAAACCCCGTTCCACTTTCAGCAGGACGCTGGCGTATATATTTTCGTGCTGAAGATGGTACTGAACCCGAAGAGATTCTTGCCAGTATTAACCGGGGGCTCAATTTACTTTCCGCCGGTGCCTCCCTGGTCGATCCAGATAAACCGATGTTATACCACGCACATTACCAATTGAGTGCACATTACAGATCAGGCCGTGTGTTGCTGTCTGGTGATGCCGCGCATGCATGCAGTCCCATTGAAGGTCATGGCATGAATATGGGAATTCAAGACGCGTTCAATTTAGGTTGGAAGCTGGCACTTGTCGCAAGCGGGAATGCATCAGGGAGATTGCTCGACAGTTACGAACACGAGCGTCGACCGGTGGCTGCCGCAGTAGGAGCCAGTGGTGATGCAGCAGAAGCCCTTCGCGATATTCCCAACGAACGAGCGGCGGTCGAAAGAGTGAAGCGTACTTTTTGTGCCATGCTTTATTCTTCACGCGGACAAAATCAGATTGCACGTGCCGAATCCGAATTAGACTTTCATTATCGCGACAGCCCCATTGTAAAAGGCTATCATGCTGAAGGTGACGAAGCGAAAAAAGCGTGGATAGGTTTACTTCCCGGTGATCGGATTCCTGACGCCGGCCCACTTTATGAAATTGGAAATAATGAAGAAACTCGGCTCAATCAACTCGTTCAGTCAGCAGGCCATGTTCTGTTATGGATGGTAGCGGATCAATGGAAGCTTCCCGAACGAGACGAATTTGAAACAATCATGCAATCAGTCGGTACATTTTGGATTATCTCCACTGTCCCACCTCCGGATACATTTACGGATTCGCCAATTTTAGATAAATGCTTGCATGACGTCGACGGCGATGCTCACGCACGATTCGGTGTCATTGATCCAACTCTATTTGTCATACGGCCGGATGGGCACATCGCTTTCCGTTGTGAACCTCCTGAATTGTCGATGGTTTCGACCTATTTCGAAGAATTTTTCTCACGAGGTTTAATTTCATAAGGTCTTTATGAGCGATTTTCTCAAGGTTACGAATCTTCAATACAATTGGAGGTAGACCTCGAAATTGGTTACAGCAAGTGGCCCCTATTAAAAAATTGCCAATCATCGCTTAGGAACAAACTGGAAAGATCCTCTTTTTCGGTATGGTGTGCGGATCTGTCCGGTACTAGTTCATTGGGGAGGCCTTTCAGGCTCTATCGTATCTCAGAGCTTTACTGCGCTCTCATCCGGACTGCCAACTGATTGGCGCAGATATTGTCGAAACTGTTCTCCAATCTGGAAAACAGGTCAACGAATTTACCTCTGCTCGTTTGTTATGCTAAGTCATCGCCTATTGCTTTTGTATCAATGAAGATCAATAGTCGATCAAATAAAAGCTGGTTACTCCCAGGTGAGCACGATTGAGAATTAAGTTTACGTGAGTATCGCACTCAATCAAGTCATTGCATAAGATAGTGACTATGATGATTGATGGGCCGTTGGGGCACTTCGGCGCAGTCTCAGATCAGGTAGTATCAAACGAGAGTAATCTAAGTTCCTCTCAAACTGTCAGACTCATGAGTTGTATTAAATTGAATGACAATGGTTAGGAACAGGTATGGCGATATACGGAACGGCTCTGCTTTCGATTTGTTTATTGACGGGGCTTTTATTGGGAAAACTCTTGGGAATCGTAATTGGCATTGATGCAAACGTCGGTGGCGTGGGAATTGCCATGTTGATGCTGATTGTCGTTGCAGAAAAATTGCACCAGTCAGGCCATATGCCGCAACCATCACGAAATGGAATTCTGTTCTGGAGTTCAATCTATATTCCGATTGTCGTAGCCATGGCCGCCAGTCAAAACGTACGAGCCGCCATTACCGGTGGTCCTGCCGCCATCATTGCAGGTGCCCTCGTGGTTGCCATCAGCTTTGCATTGGTTCCTTTAATCAGTCGACTTGGATCTGCGGACTTCGACCCTGTCGAACAGACTAATTCCGATGGCGGCGAAGAATGATGGAAATCTGGGAATCATTGGAATCGGTCTTGTCAAAATACTCACTGGTGACGGCATTTTCACTGGTGGGTATCATGGTGTGGGTTTCCTATCTCATTTCAAGTCGAATCACAAAGGGTCGCATACATGGCTCGGCGATTGCCATCCTCTTCGGACTTCTACTCGCCTATGCAGGTGGTGCTATTACAGGAGGCGAGAAGGGTATCGCGGATATCGCATGCCTTTCAGGAATTGGTCTGATGGGGGGAGCCATGTTGCGAGATTTGGCCATCGTGGCAACCGCATTTGGAGTGCGCCTGAATGAATTTACGAAAACCGGTTTGAGTGGTGTTGTCGCTCTGCTGGCGGGAGTACTCCTTTCATTTTTTGTCGGTGCACTGGTCGCCTATGCCTTCGGCTATCGAGACGCTGTCAGCATGACAACCATTGGTGGGGGAGCCGCGACATACATTGTGGGACCGGTAACGGGTTCCGCTCTCGGGGCCTCAAGTGAAATCATTGCTTTAAGTGTGGCCGCTGGATTGGTCAAATCCATTCTAGTCATGATTATGACACCTTTTGTGGCAAAAAGCATCGGTCTCGACAACCCACGCTCCGCAATGATTTTTGGTGGACTGATGGGAACAACAAGCGGAGTCGCAGGAGGGTTGGCAGCAACGGATGAACGTCTTGTTCCCTATGGGGCCATGGCAGCTACTTTTTATACCGGTCTGGGATGCCTGCTCGGGCCTTCTGTAATCTTTGTTGTAATGAATATCATTGTTGGATAAGGCATGATATTTAAAAAAACTGTAGAATATAAAATGGATTCACGGTGACAGGGAACAAATGATGAAACAATTACCAATCATTGATCGTGCCATTTCACATGATGATTCTATTGCAGTTAGGAGTGCCGACCAACGGTTGACCTATTACGATCTGCTTGAACGATCTGCAAGTGCGGCTGCCTGTTTTCTCGATTCGCAAGACGATCTGAAAGAGAAATGCGTCGCTTTTCTCGCACCTCACCTGATTGACTATCTCACGGTGCAATGGGGAATCTGGCGTGCAGGTGGAGTTGCTATTCCGTTAAGCCATTTTGCCACGGAAAAAGAGCTGGAGTATACTCTTGGTAATTCCGAAGCGACATTCGTTGTCACGACACGCGAGTACGAAGAACAGATAACCGCACTGTGTGATCGACTTAATTTGCGAATCATCGTTGTGGAGGATATCCAGACCGCATCAGAAAACCATTTACCGGAAATTGATCCTTCACGTCGCGCGATGATCCTGTATACCAGCGGGACAACCAGTCAACCCAAGGGAGTCGTCACAACTCACAACACGATTCAAGCACAGATTGAATCGCTCGTCGAAGCCTGGGAATGGCAGTCCCATGATCGGATTCCACTGTTTCTGCCGTTGTATCATATTCACGGTGTCATCAACATCGTTGCATGTGCATTGTGGACGGGGGCAGAGATCGAGTCGTTTCCTCGATTCGATCTGGATTCTATTTTCAGTAGAGTCGGTGCCCGGGCCTTTACCGTTTTTATGGCAGTTCCTACGATTTACATCAAAATGATCCAGGCACTCGAATCAATGCCTGAACCCAAACGTTCGAAGGTTCTGGAAGGCTTTACAAAAATGCGTCTCATGGTTTCCGGTTCTGCTGCTTTGCCTGCGCAGGTTTATGAACATTGGAAGAGATTGTCGGGTCAAAGTTTGCTGGAACGATATGGGATGACGGAAATTGGAATGGCACTTTCCAATCCGTATGAGGGGGAAAGACGTCCGGGTTATGTGGGACAGCCGTTGCCTGGAGTTGAGGTCAGACTTTTGTCAGAGAAGGGGGAAGAGATAGCCGCTGAAAACGAGAGTGGTGAAATTCAAGTCCGCGGCCCCAATGTCTTTCTTGAGTACTGGAATCGGCCGGAAGCAACGCAGGAGTCATTTCAGGATGGCTGGTTCTGTACCGGCGACATCGCAGTACTGGAACAAGGATACTTTCGCATCATGGGTCGCAGTAGCGTTGATATCATTAAAAGTGGGGGCTATAAGCTCTCAGCGCTCGAGATCGAATCAACGATTCTGGATCACCCCGATATCTGTGAATGCGTCATTGTCGGAATACCAGATGAGACCTGGGGGGAAGTGGTTGCCATTGCGACTGTAATGCAGCCTGAAACACAGCTTAGTCTCGAAGAACTTCAGGCGTGGTGCCAGGATCGTCTCTCTTCTTACAAGATTCCCAGACGCATAATGACCCTCGAACAGTTGCCCCGCAATGCAATGGGCAAAGTGACAAAACCAGCGGTCCAAAAGCAGTTTCAAGAATAATAATTTTTATACAGATGTCTACGATCCAGCAGTTAAACCATTCAAAGGACGATTTCATGCGACAGCAAATTTCCCGTTTAATTATTCTGGTCTTCACTGTCGGCTGGTTTATCTTCACACCCGGACTGCTTTCTTCTGCAGAACCGGTCGAATCACTTCGCAAACACGAACGGTGGATCTGGACTGAGTTAATTGCCTTTGATAATCAGCAGTCTGACTTCGGCGTTAATCAGTATCTCAAGGCGACCGGTTTTACGCCGAAAGCAATTTGTCTGCTCATTGGTTCTCCAGACTTTGTACTTTCGCATGCCGGGATTGATAAAGAAGTTGGTTTACCTAAAGAATATTGTTCACGCGAAGGGCACGAATTTAATCGCGAACGCAAACGCCAGGACTGGACCAATCATCAACTGCGCTCGTTAATTCAGAATTTACAGAAGCGTGGCGTGCAGGTGTATCTTAGTTCGTTTTCAAAGTACACTCGCGACAGTGAGCATCGAGAGTGGATCAGTGATCATCTTGAAGTCCTGCATGTCTGGAAAAAGCATGGGAAAGTCTGGGCGTTGAATTGTCTTTCCCGATTGAATGACGGTTCGTATTTCGAGGACTATTTCGCCAAACAAATGGTCAGGACACTCTCAGACTACGGATTTGATGGCTGGCACGGTGCGGATGGATTTGGTCCGTTATCAGGTTCTATCCATAATACATCGTTTTCAGATGATATGATCGATCAGTTTGCAAAGACACCGGGACTGAACTTGCCCGAAGTAGTTACTCAGAAATGTGGCCATGATGTTCCCAGGCTAACCGCACGTGGAGACTGGATTCTAAAGCACAAACGAGCGGAATGGAGCGAATTCTATGCCCAGCGTTGGGCTCGTTTCTGGTCTACAATGGTCACAGCCTTACATGCCCAAAAAAAGAAAGCGGTGATTAATTCCGCATGGGGCAGGGCGCCATTTGAATCATTATACCGGTATGGGATCGACTACCAACGCATCGCCGCCACAGGCGTGGATGGAATCATCGTCGAGACCGTCGCAGCGAGTCTGGCTATGGATCCACGTCTGTCAGGAACCGATCGGCATGACGACTTTCTGTCAATGCTCATGCTGATACGCGCTTGTGTGCCGAACACTCGTCTGATCTATTTACAAACCGTGCATGATGTGGTCGAACAATGGGATGCCATTCATCACCATCCGACAGTACTGGAACGCGAGATTTATGCGCTGCCAAATGTTTTTCACATGCGCTCCGATGGTAAGCTGCAACCAAGTGGAGACGGTTTTCTGGTATGTCTCGGCGATGGCTTGAGCCGCGAGGAGTGGAATTGGTTGGAGCAACGTTGGGACCTTGCATTTTCTCTCCCTCCAAAACGCACAAACGGTGCCACCGTAGTCTGGTCTGACGCAGCGTATCGCGCCCAAATGACAGATTTTATTAAAACGCGCACCTGGGATACCCATCGACTCCTCTATCAGATCATGGGCGCTGGCGCCACGATTCAGTCAACCGTTAATGTCAATTCGTTAGAAAAGGCCCACGGAGCCATCCTGGTACCCAATCCGCATCTCTTTCCTCCAGCAGAACTCGCTCAGATAATGAAATATCGCGGAGGCCCTGTCGTACTCATCGGGCGAAAAGTTGGGGCACTTCCCAAAGCAGATTTCGAGTTTCATGATGTTTATCCACCAGATGAATTATGGTGTGGCGTCTATCACACAAAATCAGATACAGTAAAAAACGCGGTGAAAAAAGGTATTGTGAAAATGGTCAGGGATGAGGAAGAAACGCCACTTGGTGAATTTTCGACTATGACTGCTCCAAGAAGCTACTGGACCCACTTGACGTATCGCAAGGTATCCCGGAGTTTCGTGAAAGCCTGCGCAAATACGTTACAAAACGTATCTCAGGCTATCACAGTGACTTCAGAAGATGACGCTGTGGCGCTCATGCCTGTGGAGCAAGACAACGGGCGTATTCGCATCGCGATCAAAAATCGTTCGCACAATTATGTAC
This sequence comes from Planctomycetota bacterium, assembly GCA_022600195.1. Lineage (GTDB taxonomy): Bacteria > Planctomycetota > Planctomycetia > Planctomycetales > Planctomycetaceae > Gimesia. Next base: position 84,703 of record JAHZKX010000068.1, on the reverse strand, counting down.
GCCCCCGAATCGATATCGGAAAGCCGGTTGAGTCGGTGAAAGTGCTCACGAGTTTCCCCAGCGTGGCAATTCACCCTGAAGGATCTCAATTCAGTGTGCGCGTTCCAGGTCGCGGTATCATTGTTGTGGAAGTGATGCTGCAGGAAAGAATCAAAAAATAAGAATGCCAGGAATCAACTATTGACTGGTTAAGCAAACTGGACAACACGAACTCGGAACTCGAAAGCCCAGTCGCCCCAAGGAGTACACCATGAAAGTCTTTTGTCGATTCCTGGCACCGATGCCTCTCTAGCATTTTGATCTGATTATTCTGTCTGAACTTTAGACGCAGACTCCCGGTCCTTTGGTTTTTCGGGATTCAGTCTGAGTTTGATACGATAGAGGGCGGCTTTCTGTTCTTCTTCATTAATTTGACCGTCCTTGTTTGAATCAAGGGCCTGGAAGAGACGTTGTAACTGCCGGGGTGTCTCGACTCTGCTGATTGTCGTATCTTTGTTTTGATCTAACATTGTGAATATATCTGCAGTGAGACCGATTCCTGTGATATTGGGACGGCCGCTAAGAATTCTTGCGCGATCTATCACAGCCATCTGTTCCTGTCGATTCACAACTCCGTCGTTGTTTTGATCCGCTCCCGTCATTCGCGGCAGAAATTGAGAGGGAACTTCATTTCGTGAGATCATTCCATCTCGGTTTTGATCCATCCGGGCCATCAACTGAGTCACGACTTCAACGTTATCGACAGTGCCATTCTGGTTCCCCCCGGGTTGTCGCATCTGACCGCCAGCTCCACCGCCTCCGCGTTGGCATTGTCCGCCACCTTGCTGGCCGCCCTGTTGAGCACCACCCTGCTGACCCCCGCCACGTGGTCCGCCACCACGTTGACCACCACCTCGTCCGCCCCCGCCACCACGTTGGGCAAACGCATCACTGGCAAATATCATCAGCGCAAACAGTGTGAGTACAAAACTAAATTTTCGCATTGGTAAAATCCCCCAAAATCGGACTACAATTGTCAAACCTGAAAAATACAGTAGGCCCAATACTGTTGTAGAATGCGTTTCAGAAAAGTCAGTAACTGTTTCTCTGAATTGTACTATTGGGTTGTAAGAAGATATGAATGCAAAAAAAAATCGTAAAACCGGTTCTGTATACCCTGAATGGATAACGTTTTATGAAATGAAGTTACACAGAACACAGGAGAGATACTAACGTCTTTGACTAAAAACGCGTTTCTCTCATTGATTGCTACAGAAGAAATGAAGATAAAAGAGAATACATCGAGAATGAACTCAGTTAAGATATTCTAGGCACTCGCTTACAGGTTAGCAAGAAAAATAATTTCACGACACGCGATATGAAATGTTCAAAAAGACACAATGAAACATTCTAAACAAATTATAACTGGCATCACTATCACCTCTTCCGGGCAGGCAAACGTGGCCCCGGAACTGGCAGAGCCGTTATTTGATCTGGCATTGATGCTGGAAGAGCCAACCGGTCTGCCCGTTGATGTGGAACATGTTCTCGCAGCGATTGTATTGGCGGCGAATCAGGGGGAACTCAATTCAGACGCCGTACTTACAACCCGTGATCCGACATTAGTTAAGATTCTGGAACGACATGTGAATACAATTTTTGCAGACTACGATGGTCGCGTAGGCAGGGATGATTAATCACTGATGTATTTTTTTAAAAAACCATTCAAGCAACAGATTAGAGAATTCATCGAGGCACAATCGAAACTGGAATTCACCTATTCCATGGTCGGTGCTACGGGAAAAGGAGAACATCCCGCGGGATATGTTGTAGATCACAATCGGATTCAATTGGGGCAGGGTAAAGAGATGTTCCAGCTTGCCAGGCAGGCGTTGTGTGAATGGCGACATTTTCAGTTCGACTGGATTGAACTTCATCACAAAAATCAGATTCCGGAACCCGACCAGACTGTGGGGGTTTTGGCACACGCGTTGGGGCTCTGGGTTCTCAATGCCTGTCGTATTGTGTACGTCATGGAGGAAACAGAACCAGTTCAGCGATTTACCTTTGCCTATGGCACGCTACCCGAACACGCTGAATCAGGCGAAGAACGATTTCAAGTAGAGTGGCATGCAAAAGACAATTCCGTCTGGTACGACATCTTCGCCTACTCACGCCCCAATCAACGACTGTCCAAACTTGCATATCCCTATGTCCGCAGAAAACAGAAACAATTCGCTTTAGATTCCATGCAGGCCATGAAAAACAGTGTGACTGATAGAGAATCAAAAGAATTACCTGAAAAGAGTAAAGATTGCGGAAACAAATAAAAGGTTCCTTGCAACTTGCTCATAGAGACCAATAGTATCCAGTATGATAGCGTACACACTCATTTAAACTTACTTCGATCAGGAAATACATGGAACCATGAAGCTCGTCTCGCATGTTATCATAATACTCAGCTTTCTATTGGTCCATAAAACAGTTGCCGCCGAGCGGCTGGTTCTGGTGGGGGCTTCTTACGGAAAGAATATTCTCGCCATTTGTGACGCTGAAGGAAAAGTGCTCTGGTCACATAAAACCGCAGGTCCAATGAAAGGACATGCAGGACACCACGATGTACAACTTTTGCCCAACGGTAATATTCTCTTCCATGATAGTTGGACGAAACTCACAGAGTTAACCTTGGACAAAAAAGTCGTCTGGACTTACGACTCAGCAACCAAAAATGGCAATGCGGGTAAACGCGTTGATGTCCACGCATTCGCCAGACTGCCCAATGGAAACACGATGATTGTCGAGAGCGGCGTAGGACGGATTATCGAAGTCGATCAAAGTGGAAAACTCGTTTTTCAGTTCCCTCTGAAAACGGGAGGCACACAGTCGACGCGCCTGACAAGAATCACGCCGAACGGAACGTTTCTTGTTTGTTCGGAACAGCCGGGGGTTGTCACAGAATATAATCGACAGGGAGAAATTATCTGGGATTATCTAATTAAAACACGTGTCTATGGTGCCATTCGCTTGAAAAATGGCAACACTCTCATTGCCTCGGGTAGCGGCAACAGTGTGGTCGAAGTCTCCCCCGATAAAAAGGTTGTCTGGGAAATCAAAGGCAAAGTGCCTCAAACGGATATCGAATTAAAATGGACCACCTGTCTGCAGGAACTCGATAACGGAAATCGGATCATTGGCAACTGTCATGCAGGACCCGACAATCCACAAATTTTCGAGATTGATGGCAACAAAAAGGTCATCTGGGAATTCGACGAATTTGATCTGGTAGGTAACGGGCTCGCCTGCTGGCAAATTCTCAATGACCGGCAATCCGAGCTGGTACGCAAGAAACTCTCTGAAAAAACACCATGAACGGTTAGTTTTATTTTGGGTTTTTCCAAGATATTCATGCAAATGGCGAATGATATAAAGTAGTTCAATATATTTTATCACCCAAAGACCACTCACGCATGGAAAACAATGATGTTTCGATTTGTACTCTGTTTTTCACTTGTGTCATTGATTGCTGCACCTCAGTTAGCTTCCGCGGAACAACGTGCTGTTTCTTCTTCAAAAAATGTTGACATAGGATTTCAAAACAAAAGTGATTTGTTTGAAGTTCTGCCGGGAGACAAAGTGCGTTTGGAAGTTACATCGTCAGGTAAAGCGATGCAATGGGACGTGAATTACTCAAACAAACAATTTCGCGTTTGTACAAAAGATGTGAAGCCGGGAACGTTGACCGGCATGACACGCATGCAATTTCAATGTCGCGGTACAACGAAACATCAGCTATGGTTGCAACTGAATGAATCCAGCGGTGAGAAATATTATAAAATTATAACCGTAGAGAAAGCGAGTCAAAAATTCGATCTGCCATTGGCAGATTTTACCATCAATAAAGATAAGATCGTCAACGGTCGCCTGGATCAGAATCAGATCTCCAGGATCGTGCTACTCGATTTTTCCGCCTTGAATGGAAAAACTCGTGGCAATCGAACGCTTTGGTTTACGGATTGGAAGTTCACCTCACAATCCAGCAATTCCAGGGTGGCGAAACCTGCTTACGCAAAAAAACTTTCGACCGGAAAGGTAGGGATGGTCTGTGTACCTCGTAATTTTCAGGAGACTGAAAAACGCTGGCTTGACTTCTTCACCAAAGCGCAAGAGAACGGGGTCCAGGTACTTTCTCTCCAGGCAGGACTTTGGGCAAGCAAAGAAAAAACCAAGGGTGCTTACAATTTCAAGTCGTGGGAAAATTTCTTTACCGTGCTCGACAAACATGGATTTCAGTTTGAACTGTCCAAAGATATTGGCGGGCCGTTTTTCCTCGACAAAATCAATGTGCCAAAAGGTATTCGATTTAAATCGTTTACTGATCCAGCACTGTTGAATCGCTACACGGATTTCGTGACTGCTTATCTCGATCGCTTTGGAGATCGCCACAAATATATCGTGATTCATGCTGAGGGGTCCGACGCCTATTTTAAGAAGCATCCCGATCAACTGAATGACTACTGTCAGTTTCTGACGGAAGTCAAAAAGTCGATCCAGCGACAGAGTCCACATATTAAAGTAGGCGTGAATGCGGACATCAGTACGAATGCTGAAGTGTTGTCCCGCCTGGCTTTTGTCACCGATTTCATGGCCTATGATGTCTTAAAAGGTAAAGTGGTTCGCAAACCCTCTGATTTCGAATCACTGGTGAAGCGTCTGACCGGCATATCGGAGGGGAAGAAAATCGCTTTACAGAATGCGGGCTGGTCCACATCAAAAACAGATAAAAGTTCGGATGAAGAACAGGTGGAGTTTATTCAAGAATTCTATCGCGTACTGGAGAAGTATCATAAAACGATAGAATACGCTTCGTTCGGTTCGATGTACGATCATGACACCGCAATCACCGGGCCTGCCTACAGGGCGATTTTTCCAGATCTGCCTCCGCAGTTTGTGGAGAAAATCATCGATTCCATGAGCCATTTTGGAATGTTTAGGAGTGATGGCTCCGCTAAGCCTGCGTGGAACGAATTCAGGAAACAGGTCGCCGCCTATTATTCCGCTAGATAACAACCAATACTTACTTTTTCTTTGCCGCCGGCTTGACGATCACAGTGATCAAGTCTGACCAGACAGCAAATTTATTATCTTTCGGTTTGGCAATTGATTCCGTTGTTTTTGAAGTCGCATCGACTTGCGTTTTGGCTTTTTCAGCACGGGTGAATTTGTCGGTAGCCGCTTTTGCAGATTTAACTGCGGAATCGTAGTCTAGCTGTGCTTTTTTCATGTTGGCATCCAATGACGGATTCGAACCGGACTGTGCGACATTTTGTTTTGCCTGTGTCAGTGCTAGCTTTGTTTTTTCGACTGCCGCTTTCGTGCGTTCCACGTCAGCCTTGATTTGTGTTATCAAATGGTCAATTCGTTTTACTTCGGCGGCAGCTTTGATGCTGGCGGGGACATTATAACGATATTGAGTTACGCCAACTCCTAACAAAGTGAACTGATATCGTCCCGGTTCTACTTTGAAATTTCCATTGGACCTGAAATCAATGACCAGTTTCCCTTCGGTCTCTTTTTCAGCAATATTCACCGTCGGGGGGCTGCGCAACATGCCGAACAAACCGTGAGGCTCGACCGTCAAATTTCCTTTGCGTGTGCCGTTATCAACCACCTGTATGGGAATTTCCAGTTTTTGGTTGATCTCAACAGCCCATTCTTTGTTTTCAACAGGTGACAGAATGACCGATGCTTTTTCTTGTCCATTGACTGAAAGGGGAATGTGTGTGGTGAGCCGGGAACGAACGCGTATTGCGTCGGAAAAAACGTGACCCCAGATCAGCGAAGCAAACTTTGCTTCACGGACCATCGGTTTCCGATTGACCAGAGCTGTACCATTAATCTTGATTTCTCCTGCCCAGCTCTTGGCTGAGGGGGATGCAGATATAACAAGCATTCCATGGTCAGTCTTTCCGCTCAGAGTCAAAGGTTGTGCTGTTACACCAGGTGGCAAATTATCAGCGGTGATCACGATATCCCCTTCAAATCCATCCTGACGCGGTGCAACAATCCGGATGCCCCATTTTGCTCCCTGTCTCAAAAGAGGGGTCACAGAGTAGCCTGTTCGACCGGAGGGCAAAGTGCGTTCCGTTGTGGCAATCAGTTGGAAATCTGGTTTTGGTTCTCGAATCGCCAGACGATAAATGTCAGCAGTTCCACCTCCACCAAATTGATTGAGAACTGTGACGTTATAATCACCAGTCTCTGGTGCGATAAAAGAAAGGGCGGCATCATTCGTATTCAGATTAATCGCATCCTTGTTGTGTACACTGAAAAAAGATGGGAGATCATCATTCTCGGCTACTTTTTTCAGAGTGACTTCTCCCGACTTTGATCGAATGACCTGCTGAACTTCCAAAGCAACATCCACCTGGGACTGCATACGATCCGAAATGACGTCGATGCAATAGGTCTTTCCCTTTTCTGCTCGAAACTGAAAGACATCCTCGTCATTGGGTTCATCAAATCGACCCGCAATTTCAACCGGCACGGAAACTTTTTGTTGATTCGACTGAGCTGATTCGATCACAACCGGAGCCGTTGCAAAACCGACACTGACGGTGTTGGAATTCTTGAGTCGATAATCGGAACCATATAAGAGACCCTGACGCGGAAATTCCGGCTGGAAACGGGCCGGAAGCATGGGGACATCAGGCAAAGTGATTTCCACTTCCAGCGATTCCAGTTTCTGTCCATTACGTAAGACAGACTTGCCAAAACTACCGCCCGGCAAATTACGCCCGTAGATTGTATAAGTCTTACGTGATCCCGGTTCACCCGCCGGTGGGAAAATATAATCAATGTGTGGTTTATCGGAAATACTCAGACGATAAAAGTGCTCTGAACCTCCCCGGTAGAGAATATCAGAAATTGCCAGATAGAATTCACCATCTTGTTTTGGTTGGACTTCAATAAAAGGATCACGGCCGTACCAGTCTCTGTTGCGGTCAACTTCGCGACCATTAGAATCATAGACGACTATCTGGCCATCCATTCTTGAATCCAGCCGTTCTGCATGAATTTCAACGAGCACACGTTGACCAGCTTTTGCTTTAAATTTGTACCAGTCGATTCCTCTGGATGGCACATCTCCGGTAATCACAGAATTGACGTCCGCAGACATCGCTGTTTCTCTGGTAGCATGAGTCCCTGTTTCCTGAACTTCCCGGCTGTCGGAAGCTGCCACGACAAACGGTCGCGCTGTGGATAGTCCAAAGTAAGAAACGGCGCGGGCTTCGTAGATTCCCGGAGGAACCTCCGGAGATACCGTGACTTTGAATCTTGTATTCTGAATACGCGCTTGTGGAAATAGATCGTCAGTGGGTAACAGGACAGGTTTGGCGATGATTCCCGGATGAGTAAATCGAAGTTCTGTTGTCTGGTCAAGATTTGTGCCGACGATCGTCATATCAACAGTTTTACCGGCGATAGCAGAAAACGGAGAAATTCGACGAAGATCCGCCGTTGGCAACTGTGCCGAAACCGATTGTTGGAAACTCAGTACGGCTGACAGCATCAAAAAAACAGCAGTGAAATAGTTCATCGGTTTTGCAGTATTCATTTTCAATTCATTCGTTGAATTTTAGTGATTGAACAAAAATTCTTTGGTATTGATTACAACCCAGATGATGTCTTCGTAGGCTTCGCGCTCTGCCTGATCCTTCGATAGTTTCTTGGGATCTGCCGCCGATAGTTTTCGTTTTTTGTCCAGATGTGCCAAAGCAATTGCAAGCTCGTTTTGTGTTGGTAACCTGGACAGTGTATGCAAGTAAAATTCCGTGATGTGAGTCTGGTCATCTTTTGTTTTATCACGTGCCATCCTCACCGCACGGCCATCCGGAGCCGAGAGTAATTTGACCATCGTATCTGAGTTGATCAGATGCAGGCTTTGAGCAAGATCAGCGTTCGCCGTTCGCTCGCATTCGCAGGCAGTATCCATTTGAGGGCGGCCAAAGACCCGCAAGAAAAAAGATTCCACATTAGACGAGTCATCGGGCAAAGCAACAGCACGCACGCCCACTGGTTGATGGTTGAAATTGTTTTTTGCACCGGAAGCGTCATTCATTGCATCAAGCATGATTTCAGCAGCAAGACGGCGTGGATAATACCGTGCGTAGTTTTGAACATCATCTTTATTATCTTGATTGGGGAATGAACTCAACTGATATGTGCGACTGTTGCAAATCGTGCGACAGACCTCTTTCAGGTCATAGTTCGATTTAACAAACGACTCTGCCAGTTCATTTAACAGTGCCGGATGCGTTGCCGGATTCGTAACGCGGATATCATCTTCCGGTTCAACAAGTCCTCTTCCGAAAAAATGTTTCCAATATCGATTCACTAGCATCTTGGCAAAAAACGGATTCTCAGGCGAAGAGATCCAGTTCGCCAGATCAATTCTTGGATCTCTTTGAATGGGAATCTCCAAAACGGCTCCGTCAAGAGGTGTGGGCTTGAGTATTTCATCAGTGTTAGGGTTCTTTGCGACGGCAGCAATTCGTTTATGGTAGACAATATCATCTTCGGGCAGTTTATATACTTCTTTACGCCCAATCGTCGTAAAGAATGCCTGGAACCCATAGAAATCATCCTGGCTCCACTTTTCATACGGATGGTGATGACACTGCGCACATTGAATACGAACACCAAGAAATACCTGTGCAATATCTGACATCTGGTCTTTGGGATCTTTCACCGCACGATACCAGGAAACTGCGGGATTAGTTCCCGGTTTTCCCCGTGCCGTTACCAACTCTGTGACAAATTGATTGAACGGTTTATTGGCCGAGATACTGGAACGTATCCAGGAGTGAAATCCAAATGTTTCCCGCGCAACTTGTTCCAGGTTACCCCCAGCTTTATTTCGCAAGATACCGGCCCATTTCGAGGCAAACAAATCTGCGTATCCCGGACTGTTTAACAAGTTGTCAATTTTGCGAGCGCGTTTGCCCGGCTGTTTCTCTGATAAAAACGTTTGTGTCTCTTCCAGACTCGGGAGCCTGCCAGTGATGTCTAGTGTAACGCGCCTCAGAAATGTGGCGTCATCAGAACCTTCAGAGGGAGGCAATCCCAGGACTTTCAGTTTTGTGAAAATGTGCTCATCAATAAAGTTGTTTGGTTTCGGCAAGTTTGGTGTGGGTTTACCTAATGGAATCGTTGACATAAATACGGCAACGTGCTCTTGAAATCGAACCATCACCGAAGTCGTACCAGTGAATTCTTTAAATTGAACGACGCCGTGCTCATTCACTTCAGACATCATCGGTTGGTTTGGTTTATACTCTGCCGTTCGGGTAATGTCCTGAGATGTGCCATCAGAGAAGAATGCCGTGACCACCAGTTGTTGTGAAGATTGCTGTGGCAGCACTCGGTCTTCGGGGAAAATCTCAATTCGTACTACCTTCGGATCTTTCTCTGGATCATACTGCATCCCTTCCTGGATCCAGCGTTTAATAATATTGTATTCCGCACCATTCTTTTTAAACCGGTTTCCACCATTATGGGGAATTCCGCCAGAAGCTTTGAGGAGAATGAGACTCCTTTCAGGTGCTGCCGGAGAGACGCGTCGTCCTTGAGATTCCTTCGTGATAAATTCGAAATCATTACGAGGTTCAAATCCAAGCAGTGAAAGTCGAAAATTATTTTTCCCCGCTGGTGTACCATGGCAGGAACCACTGTTACATCCAGCGCGAGTCAGAATTGGGATCACATCATTATAGAAACTGACGGGGCGCTGTTTTTCGTATGAAGTCACGTGGACGGGGAAGACCACAGAAGGCATGGATGTCATCTGTGCGGTAATCGTGGCCCTGCCATTGGCAAGCGGTGTTACAAAACCCGTCTGACTGACCTGGACAATCCCTTCAGGTTTCACATGGTATTGAACTTCACGCGTCACATCGCGGAGACGCCCCGTTTTTTCTTTGAGTGTCACCAGTAATTGTTGATGGGCGTCCGGATTATTCAAGACAATGGTTTTTGCCTGGTTCGGAAGAAATCCCACAAGCTTGGCAGCTTCCGAGATCACCGGATTCAGAGAAAGCAGGACTCCAATACTCGAAATAAGAAATCTGACAGTAAGTTTTGAATTCATAGTGATTTACAATTCCTGGAAGAAACCCCGGGCGTGCATGGTAACCTGAAACATGATTTCTTGGTTGGATGGTAGATTCAATTCGTGGACAAAATCTGAACTGCCGTCGATTTTGGCTACAAAACCAGCATAATCTGTCGATTATCTGACTTTCAATTCTAAATTTAAAATACAAAGATTAGAAAATAAATTGAACTTGTATTTCCATTCTAAACGATGCAATATACATTACAATACGTTGATGCGTACTTGTACGAAAAGCCAGACGAATATTTTTTTCGATTGGATTGATGATAATGAGCGGAAATTCCAAAAAAGGCCGTTGTCCCGGCCCAATGAAGCGTCGCACATTCCTTGAAGTAGGTGGATCAAGCCTCTTGGGCTTGGGAATGAACGACTTTCTCCGTCAACAGGCTTTGGCCAAAGCAGCCGGAGATAGCCTGGAAGATACTTCCGTCATTTTTGTATGGCTTCCCGGCGGTCCGCCCCACATGGAAACCTACGATTTGAAGCCTAAAGCGCCGACAGAATATCGGGGAGAATACAGTCCGATCCATACGAACGTGCCTGGTCTCGATGTGGGTGAAATGCTCCCCAAGCACGCTAAGGTAGCTGATAAGTTTAACTTGATCCGTTCCATCCATCATGAATTTGCCGATCATGGTGGCGGTCATAAACGATTGATGACAGGCCGCGTCCCTGCAACACCCGTGGGAACCGTCAATGACGCGCCAGCGGTCAGCACCATCGTAAAAAAGATGTTGCAAAAAAATGACAATGAAATGCCGGTTTGCGTGACGGAAGTCGATTCCTCTCGTGCTTCTATCGACACCTTTGCAATGGGGCCCGCCTATCTCGGGCCATCAACAACACCTTTCATGGTTTCCGGCGATCCCAGTGCTCCCGATTTCAAAGTACAAAACATCGGTGTCAAAGCCTCCATGGAAAATCGGCTGGAAGATCGGATTGCCATGTTAAAAGGCATTGATAAATTCCGTCGAGACGTCGATAAAAGCGGCTCCATGCAGGCCATGGACAGCTTTAATCGTCAGGCGATTGATATGCTGACAAGCGAAAAAGTCCGCAGTGCATTTGATCTGTCCAAAGAACCCAAAGAGATTCGTGATCGATACGGCTGGAATGCTTACGGCCAGCGCGCCATTCTGGGACGCAGGCTCGTTGAATCGGGCGTTCGGTTTGTCACCATGGTCTGGGAACATCCCTTCCCCGGAAAAGGGACACCAAAAACAGCCGCTTACAACTGGGATTCACATGCCGTCAACGCCCACCTCTTCAAGGATTGTGAATGGCGTTTGCCTCCTTATGATCAAGCCGTTTCAGCGCTGATTGAAGATCTGTATGCGCGTGGCCTTGACCGCAAAGTGTTGCTGGTTGTGACAGGTGAGTTCGGAAGAACTCCCAAAATTACGGTAAGGCGTGGAACGCAAACCGGAGTCATGCAACCCGGGCGTGATCACTGGCCGAAAGCAATGTCGGTCCTGGTTTCGGGCGGCGGAATGCGAACCGGTCAAGTCATCGGTGCCACGAATCCCAAAGGCGAATATCCGGTCGAAAGAAGACTGAGCCCCAATGATCTCTGGGCAACCGTGTACCGCCATCTGGGAATTGATCATGAGTTTGTCTTACGTGATCTCCAGGGACGTCCGGTACCAATTTTACCATTCGGCAAAGCAATCCGCGAACTTCTACCCACAACGGCCTGATCTGGTTTGGTGCAGCTTTATTTCTGCTTGAGACGCTTGATATGTTCTTCAGCTATGCGCTGCTGGCCTGCTGCCGTTGATTTGTCGTTCAGAATTTCCTGAAAAGCTTTGAGAGCTTCTTCTTTACGGTTGGCTGCTGTTAATGTCTCTCCGACTCCCAGCAGTAGTGCATGTCGCCAGTAACCTTTGAGTTTTTCAATCTTTGCACGATGTAACGTTGCCAGCGATTCGTCAAACTTTCCTTGCCTCCTCAAAATTCGTGCCGCGCCCAATACAGACCGAAACTCATCTGCTCCGCCAATATTTTCAACAGATTCGAAGTTTTGACGGTAAGCCGCCAAAGCAGCATCCTCTTTTTGTAAATTCCGTTCTCGGTTATCGCCCATCAATGCGAGAATGTTGGTTCGAATGCGCCTGTCAGACGTGAATTCCAAAGCCGTCTGAAGATCTGACTCCGCTTTGTCACCCGCTTTCACACTGACATATGCTCTGGCACGTGCAAAGGCACCGGCACCAATCTGCCAGAAAGGCCACTTTGCAAAATTTTCGTCACCGAACTGTTTAATCATCTCATCATACTTTCGCTGCGCCAGTAAATTCTCCATCTGCACAGTTTTTGTTACGGAAGTGAGCGGAATCTGTTCTGCGATTTCGTTGGCACGATCAACATCTTTCAGACTCCGCGCACAACGTGCCGCATACTGAAGCGCGTCGGATTTCTGAAAATCAGTAGCATCCTTATTTGATTTCAGAATCATATAAGCGGTCAGCGCGTCCTTGTACTTTCGCTTGCGCATCAAATTAGAGGCTGACCGGCTACCGATGAGATAATCCGTCACACTCGGATCGGCATCAAATTGATGTGAAAGGCCATGATAAAAATGTGCGAACTTCATCGGTTCATGGAAACCAGCAGTCCCCGTGGGAGAAAAGGCGGAATATTCTGAGCCATTCTTGCGGATGCGTTGGCGGCAGACATTAATGTGCCACGGCAGGCTTTGTGTTGGCTTGTGTCCAATCACCTGATGCAATGGATCGTTTTTATCCTGGATGATCGGGATGCGAATTTCGACCGTCCAATGGCCGTCGGCCACATGTGTGGCAACTTCGGCCTGAGAATCCCAGCGGAACCAGTTGTTCCTGTCTGTACCGCGGTCAAGGTCGATCATTGCTCCAGCGGGATTAACTGCGATCTGGTAATAACTGTGTGATTCCGTCTCCAGTAGAATTTCTACGGCGTCTCCATACCAGAGAGCCTGGTCTCCATTTTTGGTTGTTGCGACATTCAGCTTTTCCCCTTTCTGGTCTTCACAGCGAATCGCAAAATAGAGATTCTGCCCCATCCATCTTGTTTTGATCGATGTACCATAAATTGGCTGGCGTCCAGTTTGCAGTTCACGCAGTCCGCCGGTCGAAGCAACAGGGCATTTCTGCCAGGGTTCATCGTCGAGTTTACCATCGATCACAATTTCGCCTCGGGAGCCGGAAACGAGTCGCAAGCGAGATACGGGACCGCGCTTCTGTGCCAGTTGTACGCTTTTGTTACGTAAACCATTGAGATAGTTGTCAATCAACTTGATTCGACGGGCGTAAATGGAATCATCTGTTACTTTGGATTTCGCAACAGCGAAAAGTTCCAAGGCGCGGTTCGCCTTGTCGCCGTCCTGTTCCATCTCACGCCAATGGTCCTCACAATAACTGAAAAATGCGCGCATCTCTTTTGCTGAAGGTCCATAAAAAAGATCGCAATATTCATCAAACAGTTTAACCGCACTTTGCGTTTTACCACCCCAGTACATCCGGGCTGTGAAATAGATCAGGAAGTGATTGTAACCGATGGCATTCTCGCGAAAATCCATTGTGAGCCAGATGTCTTCGCCACGTGAAACGCCTTTGGTCGCGTTGATGCTCTCTCCAATCGTGCGTGGGATAAAGGCTGGCAAATAGAAACCACGGCCGGTGAAAGGATAGTTTTCAAAAATGATTATTGGATTGTCGGTCTTCTTACTCCAGTCTTTTCGTAACTGGCGTAATTCGTCACGCGCTTCACTTGTGGGTCTGCGACCACCTACGATAATGACTTGCACGTTCGGTTCCAGCTTGTCAATATTCCGCGGCGGCTGTGTGTAGGTTCCATAAGCACAATTAGAGATCTTTTTGTCAGGGTGAGTCTTATGGACTTCCTTTGCTACGCGGTTGACGAACTCCCAGACATAATCTGAAAGCGCCCCGCGATAGCCGTGCTCCGGCGTGTCTTTGCCCTCACAAAGTTTGCACTGACACATCGCTGTGTAACCATCGGGGGGCATGATTGAGACCACGTCCATTTTAAAATGATCAAACTGTGCACGTGCATAACGAACGGTTTCCTGAAAGAGTTCTTCATTCGAATAACATAACTGATTCAGTCGATTCCCGATCTGGTTGTGCCGTTTTCCTCCATATAATGCAAACCACAAAGGATGGTTTTTCAGGGTGTGTTCGTTATGTGTCATGTGGTCGAGCCCATGAGCGGCTTGTCGTCCGTAAGGCTGACGCACACCCAGCCGCATTGCCCACATGGCCGCATCGCGTCCATAGACACCGAAGCGGAAGTTAATCGTCCGCAGGGGAAAATCAGGTTGTACGATTTGATCCACCTTAGGCAGAGAAATGTTTTTCAGCTCAGGTACGATTTCACCCAGTTCACCCGGCAAATACCATCGCACACCCAGGCTGCGTAAAAAACCGCACACCGCGTTAAAGGATCCGCGCTCATCAAATCCCCATACATTAATTTTGCCGTTCTTCTCGACCTGTTGTTCGTTAGGTGTCCCAAACAATCCGACAGGGCCGGTATAGTGCTTACGTAGTTGTGAATGTGGATAGCCCCAATGTTCGCCTGTGATTTCATTCCAGGCTTTTTGCATTTTTCCACTGACAAGGTCGTTGTTGCTGCGCGGCCAGGGTTCAATGGGCACGAAATTCGTATCTTCACCGATCAGCACCAGCCAGTTTTCGCCAGACACGATGCGATAGGCACCATGCTTCAGTCCTTCATCGGTAATACCCAGTTTGTCCGTATGGGAACTACGACCAACAAAAATTCGGAACGGAAACTTGCCACTTGGTTCGGTGACAATCTTAAACTTGGCGCCGGAGATTTTTTCGACATAGTTTTGCAGTTCTTGAGCCGCGAGCCGTGTCGTTCGTGCGGGCTGTTCGCTAATGACTATTTCGGCGCGAGGTTGACCTTGCTCGACAAGCAGAGGTTCGGAGGCGTTTGCATGAATTGTAGAGAGACAAAAACAAGAAAGCATCGCAAGCAGAATATTTTTCAGCATGGTGTGTCTCTTTTCTCTTCGGGGTGTTGCACTGTAAGAAATTTATTTTGCAGGTAGTGCAAGAGAAACACAAGCGAGAAAGAACAGAAAAATAAAATCCAGCTCTGGCTGAATGAATCACGGGTCAAAGTCCAGTTACATTCAACTCTAAGTCTCAGTTGTCTTGCCAGAAACCTGATTTAGAATTGTAGTAATCATATTTTGGAGTTTGGCGGGTCGAAATGGCTTTTCAAGGAATGTGGCGCCAAGTTTTTCGGATTTGTATTTAAGTGCCTTGTCTCCGTGTCCCGTTGTCAGAATGGCAGGGAAAACCTTGCCCAGCGAATTGAGTTGTTCAAGTAGTTCAATGCCACTCATCTCCGGTATTTGTAAATCCGTAATGAGGCAAACGGGCCCCTGGATGGTATGCGAATCAATATAGTCCAGAAATTCAATGGCACTAGAAAAACACTTCACCTGGTAATTCATTGACTGCACAATAAGGCTGAAAGCATTCCTGATCGCAGGTTCGTCGTCCACGATAAAGATTGTGGGAATCTGTTCTGGTTCATTAACCATGACAGTCCTCCAGCGGTAGTGTGAATTTGAACGTCATGCCAGGACCATGATTCCGTTCTGCAAATAAATTACCACCGTGTGCTTCAACAATGGAGCGGCTGATCGGCAACCCCATGCCCATGCCTTCTTGTTTTGTTGAAAAGAAGGCATGAAAGACCTGTTCGAATTCTTCGTTACTGAGACCGATTCCAGAATCACAGACAGTAATTTCAGCATATGCATCTTGCAGAATATGAGTCGAGACTTTGACTTCGCGTTCGCGGGTAGGTGTCTCTTGCATGGCATCGATGGCATTACGAATCAAATTGACCAAAACTTGTTGAATTTGAATTTCATCGACAAGGACGTTCGGAGATGGTTCAAAGAATTGGAATGTGACTTTGGTTTCAGACTGACGGCTGTCCGGTTCGACGAAAATGGCAACGTCTTGGATGAGCATGTTGAGATCGATCGACATTCGCACTGATTCAGTCTTTTTCACGAAATTACGTAATTGCCGAACGATATCACCCGCACGAATTGCCTGGTCTTCCAATTTAGAAAGTATTTCCTGGATTTCGAGCGGAGTGATTTTAGATTGCTCAACCATTCTATTTGCAGCGAAGCTGTACCCTGCGATTGCCATCAGAGGCTGATTGAGTTCATGTGCGATGCCGGTGGCCATTTCTCCCATTGTGCTGATGCGTGACATGTGTGCCAGTTCGTTCCGTTGTTTCCAGGCCTGTGCTTCCTCATATCTTCGCTCAGTGATGTCATGAGCAATCGAATATGCCAATCCGCTGTCGAGGTTAGGGTTGAAACTCCAGTCAAGGAATCGATATTCACCCTCTTTAGTTCGATACCGATTCTCGAATCTGAGCACTTTCTTGCCCTGCTTGAGATCCTCTTCAATTACTTGGAGAGTAGCGGCGACATCGTCTGGATGGATGAAGTCCAGAAACGTGCGGCCCATAACTTCATCCTCACTGTAACCGAGCAGTCGAAGAAAAGAGGGATTCACTTTTACAAACGTGGCCCTCTCGATGTCAGCTACACAAATCAAGTCCAGTGACAGATCAAAGATTGAATTCAGCTCGTCTTCAATTTTTTTACGATCAGTTATGTCTACAGCGAGTGTATAAAATCCGCGCACAGTTCCATCTGGTCCCCTGTCGGGTACATGCTCTACGCTTAGTGTGTGTTTGCCGAGATGGTCCAAAGGGATGACAGTTTCATACTTAACCGAATTCCCTGCGAGCACGGAATCGATGTGGGGCTTGATCAATTCGTAGTTCTCTTCACCCAGAATGTCCCACACAGGTTTACCGACGATTTGATCTTGTTCGAGGCCAAATGTTATCTCATAGTATTTGTTGACGAATTCATAGCAACGATCAACTCCCAGGTAGGAAATTAAGGCAGGTAACGAATCAGCCACCAGTCGCAGTCTGTATTCACTTTCTCTTAGGGCGGCTTCCGTAATCTTTCGTTCCGTGATGTCCAGTATCGTACCCTCAAACAGGACAATCTTCCCTGTGTCATCAAGGATTGGCTCAACTCGGCTGTGAACCCAGTGGATAGATCCGTCCAGACGTACTACGCGATATTCATAGCTGAAGGGAGTGCGCTCAACCAGGGATTTGCGGAATGTTCGCTCAGCAATGTCCCGATCATCAGGATGAATAATTTCGTTGAGCATTCGGTTTCGGGAGGGAAGTTGGCTTTTAGGTTCGAGTCCAAAGATGCGGTAGCATTCATCTGACCAGTTCATGGGGGAGCCGTCCGGTTTAACTTCATAGCTGCCTACATGGGTGATTTGCTGAGCGCGTTGCAGTTTTTGCTCGCTTTGAGTCAATTTGTCTTCTGCATTTTTACGCTCGATTGCAATGGATGCTAAATGAACAGCTCGCTCGATCAACATTTCGTGGTAAGCATCCGGACTGCGTGGTTTGCTGTAGTACATTGCAAAGGTACCCAGCACGCTTCCTGTCGATGATTGTATCGGAAGGGACCAGCAGGCACGAAGGTCATGCTTCATGGCGAAATCGCGATAATTCGTCCAGAGTGAATCTTTGGCTATGTCGGAAACAATCACCGTCTGATTCAAATAGGCTGCTGTTCCACAAGATCCCTCACCAGGACCGATCTCCATACCATTGATTGCCCGATTATACTCATCAGGCAGGCTAATAGATGCACCGTGATGAAGATGAAGTCCCTCCTCATCCAAAAGTAAAATTGAACAGATCATGCCGTCGGATTGAGTTTCGATGAATTTCACGAGTTCGGTCAAACCGCCATCTTGGGAACTTGAAGAGGAGACGACCTCAAGGATCTTCTTTTCTCCCTTCAATAATGACTCAGCCCGTTTATGTTCAGTGATATCCACTGCCGTTCTCAGAATCTGCAAAGGACCTGTTGAATCGCGCTCCAGTACGACATCACGCACAGAGAGCCAACGGTATTCACCAGTATGATTCTTAAGTCTTAATTCACCCGACAACACTTTAACATCAGTTGCTTTGCCGACGCGCCGATTATGGGAGTCGTAAATTTCAAGATCATCCGGGTGAACTTGCTGGCGGAAGTTGCTACCCGGACATGTGGATATTTCTTGAATGGGTCGGCCGAGAAATTTGGCTAATGATGGGTTCGCATAGATGTTTCGCTGCTCGCTTAAGTCATAGACCGAGACTAATTGAGTGTCCGAGTCGGTAATGCTTTTCAGGAACTGCTGGTTTTTGTGTAACGCTTCTGTGGCTTGCTTCTGCTTTGTGATATCCGTAGCCGTACCAACTGCCAGCAAGGGAGAGCCATCGGTATCGCGTTGAACGAGAATGCCACGGTCGAGTATCCAGTACCACTCACCCGATTTTCCCCGCACACGGTACTCACACACATATATGGGGGCACGACCTTCCAGGTGGTCCAGGAATTTATTATTTGGAATATCGATATCTTCGGAATGAATTAAGCTTTTCCACGCTTCTCGGCTTTTGGGAACTTCGGCAGGTTCATATCCCATCCATGTGGTCGTCGGCCTTTGTGTGGTAAGCTCATCTGTTTTAAGATTGATTTCCCAGCAACTGGTGCCGGTGGCATTGAGAGAAAATTGCAGCTTACGTTGATCGGATTTTAGTGATTGCTCTGCTGCTTTTCTTTCCTTTACTTCCGATACTAATTGCGCGTTCGCTACTTCCAGTTCATGTGTCCGCGCCGCGATACGATGTTCCATTTCATCTTGTGAATTCTGCAGCAGCATTTCTGCGTGTTTTTGCTCTGTGATTTCTATTGCCGTACAACTGACGCCAACGATGCTGTCGTCTTCGTCCCTGACCGCAAGAAAATTGTATTGAACATACTTTAGTATATTCGGCTGGGAGGGGGTTTCTGCGGAAACCACTCCCTCCAGGAGAGGTTCCCCTGTTTCGAGTACGTGGAAAAGTTGTGCTTCAACCTCCCTGGCGATCTCCGGGAACAATTCGCTGATAGAACGCCCAAGATGTTCTTCTACAGAGAGTCCGTTCAGAGCGGCGAGCCATTCGTTAATGTTGACATAACGCAGTTGTCTGTCAAGATAACAAAGCCCCACAGGAGCGTCTCTGTAAATCTGATTCAACCAATTGGACTCGTATGTTTTATCCTTGGCAGCGTCATCGATGCTGGAAAAGTTGGCATGCGCGGAGTTTTTGCGCTGTTGCTCTAAGATGCTTATACGATGTCGAAGCTGATTCACTTCTTCGACGAGCTCTGCTTTCGTTGTGCCTGCCATAGATTTGCTTAATTTTTATATTTGAAAGAATGCATGTGATCCCACAGGCTGGAAAAATGATTTTTCAGCATGCGATTTCATTTGATTCTGACGACTAAAAACAGCATAAAGAGCAGGCCCGCCGATAGTGTTTCTAGAACTCACTCCATTTGGCAATTGCGTCTTTCATTTGATTGTTTGCGTTTCAAATTGACTTTGAGACGATAAAGCAAGCCTGGATAAAGGCTGGAATAACGGTTCAGATGATAGCATCTCGCTACGGATAATAAAATAGGATAATCTTTTTAACAAACGATCTACTGTCTCAGATGACGTAGGTTTAACTTTGTCCTACTTCAGTATTGAGATCTGTTTTGTGGGTTGCAATTGGTGTCTTGTGAAAGGGTTCAGTTCAAAAGAGATGTATGTTGAAGGTGAACTGAAGAGCAATAATGATTTGTACTCATGGATTCAAAAAACCAAGGTACAGAAATTCAGAGTGTCCTCAGAAAATTCAGTAAAGCGTCGAGTTCAGGTTCTGTTAACACTCGGTCGATCTGATGTTTGTGTGTTTTAAAAACATCATGAAGTTCAAGAGACCGGCCATCATGAAAGAATGACGAACGTCGACTGACTGCCAGCAGTGAGGGGGGATTAAATTGTGTATTACCCATCTCGTCTTTCAACCCTACATCAAAAGTTTTAGGGGATGTGTATGTCGGGGGGAGATGGCAACGTTGACAATTCAACGATTTGAATAACAGGCGACCACGTTCGATCGTGGCACTGTTTTGTGTTGTAGCAAAATCAGAAGGAGCAGGTGGCGGAGATAACGATTTCATGAACGCCTCCAGAAACTCAACTTGATGAGCGGAGGGAGTGGCTCCCTGCATTGTTTTCTGAATGGAATTCTTAACCTGCTGTGAGAGCGTTTTTACGTTTCCGTCCCATGCCCAGGGGCCCGATTGTCCAACACCCAAAAGAGAAAGCACACGCTTCGGGGCACCAAATGAACCATCGCTCAAATTGTCATTCAATTGATCGCTCGAGTGCCCGTCTGTGTGACAGCTATGGCAGCTCATCCAGCCGTCATGTGAAAGTCGACTGTCAAAAAACAGCATCTCTCCCCGTTCTTCAGGGCTCAATTCTCGCTGAGGGCCCAGGGGAATTTGGTCAACCTGTTTTACACGGCTCACATCAATCAGGGAAATGGAATCAGAAAACTGATTGGCGACGAACAGTCGACCATCGGGTGCGGAAAGGACTGCGATGGGACGACGGCCAAGTGAAACCCGCTGGAAATCAAAACTGTCTTTGTGTTTTTGAATCGCAATTTCATTCA
This sequence comes from Planctomycetota bacterium, assembly GCA_022600195.1. Classification (GTDB taxonomy): domain Bacteria; phylum Planctomycetota; class Planctomycetia; order Planctomycetales; family Planctomycetaceae; genus Gimesia. Next base: position 63,900 of record JAHZKX010000068.1, on the reverse strand, counting down.
CGCCAGAAAGCACGATTAATAACATGCCGGTCGAAGTTACGTTGATGGGGCCTGGGTCACCGGCGCCGTTTTCAGGTTCTCCCAAATGAGTCACGATACGATGTTTCAGGAGATCTGCATCGACTTCAATAAGATCATCCAGCGATAAAGAGACTAACAGGTTTGTAAGCATATTGCCCCAGTGCACATCGTCACGAGTTGATTGACCGAGCGGATTCAGTTCCTGTTGCGCGAGCAAGACGCGTTCTCCATCCCCGCTGATGGCTAAACCTCGAATGTTGTGACCAGACACTTTCTTGGTTACGATTAATTTCAGCCCATTAGTTTCAATCACAGCGAGAGAGTTTTTATACGCGCCAGCTACGATCAAGTTCTTTCCGTCTCTGGCCAGGCACATCTCAAGAGGTTCAAAAGGCAATAGTAGACTCATTACGATCCTGAGCCGCGGTTGTTGATTTTCGTCAACCTCAGACAGGTCAACCATCGTAACTCTCTGTGACCATAACGATGTGATGTAGCAGCGTTTTGCAGCGCGATCGACCTTCAACCGCACGGGGTAATGAGCGATATCCAGTCTTGAGGCGACTTTCCATTGATCGCCACTTCCTTTTAGCATGATCAATTGGTGATTCTTTTTATCTAATGCTAAAAGATGCGAGTCATCCAACATCGCCAGATCCGAGAGATGTCCTTTCAAATCGATCTCGTTCGACACTGACCGAGCTGGTATATCGACGATTGATATACTACCGCTGTCTCGATTTGCGACATAAAGCCATTTGTAGTTTTCTGAAGCCGCTATGGCGACAGGTCTTCTCAATCGCGGTTCAATTTTTTTGACGTCGGCTCGTACCAAAGACGTGGTCAGCAACGCAATAAAGAGAATGACTAAGGGACGGTGCATATTATGATCCGGAAGTTTCTTTGGTTTCTGGCTGAGTCGTAAACTGCGGGGGAGTGTTTCTCAATACTTCGATGGCTTTGCGGATTGTTGCTGAGTGGGTTGGCGCTTTACTTCGATTCACGATTTGATTGCTGGTTTTAACGACATGGTCGGGCATGATGAAATTCGTCCTTGTTTTTTGTTGTTTCGTCTTTCCAACCTTGATTGTCCTTAAAGGTGATGAACGAAATCGTGACACGAGCAGCGTCGTTCCGTCGCCACGTTGTAATAAACCAGTTGCCATCACAATATGATTGTTCTGATCGGGAAGAAGTATGTTTGATCGGACATAAGTCTGGCCATTTGTAGGTTCACCAACAACAAAGGCGCGTTTGTTGTCTTGCAATGCCGCGGTCAGGAAGACGCTGCCAGAACCGGTCTGTTTTCCAACCAGCACGACCATCGGAATGTTTTGAAAGAGTGACCCAGGCCGCGCTTCGTGTTTTTTGCGAGAATCTACAGACTGAACATAACCGATCACTCCGCCGTCCAGCAGGTTGTCTGCAACCATAATCGTGTCGTGCAGGATGCCGCCAGTAGAACGCAGGTCAAGAATGATACCTTTGATATTTTGATCCCGGAGCTTTGCTTCTACCTGTCGCAACTCATGAAGTGTACTCGAACCAATCTTCTTGATACGAAGGTAGGCTATGTCGTCAGCAGAACTGAATTTGTAGTACCACTCCCCCTCAGATTTTTTCCGAGAACCTTCGACCGTGGGAATGAACACGCGGCCGCGCGTCATCTTCAATTTGCGCGATTCCTGCGAGCCGGGTTGTCGAACCTCAATTCTCACCTCAGAGCCTTCTTCACCTCGCAGAGATTTCACAGCCTGTACAAGATCCTTTGACTTCATACTTTGGCCATTTACCTTCAGGATGAGATCATTGGGTTTGACGCCAGCCCTCCACGCGGGCCCATTGTAAATTACATTGGGAATGGCCGGATATTTTTCTTGCTTATTCATTGTCAAAGCGATCCCGATGCCGACATAGCGATTGGCGGCAAGTTGCCCCTGCACTTTGTTGGCTTCCGCGTTCACGATATGAGCACCGCAGGGCAGGGAACTTAACATGCCCCGTATCAGAATAGATTCCCTGTTTTTTAACTCACTGAATTCTGACAGAATGCCTTTTAAGAAATCCGTAAACTCTCTGGGTTTTGTCAGATCAGAAATGCGTTGGCTCAGACCCTTGGGAATCGGACGCTTGTCTGTCTGGTAAAGTGCTTTGACACCGGCAAGAATCATCTGTTGCCTTGTTGGTGGATCGATGTGTTGTTCTAAGACAACATCAGTGATGGTAAGCATACGCGACTCGAAGGACTTCGCATTGTGCGGCGCTTGATTTGCCCCTTTGTCTGTAGCAATTGCATTATGCGAAAAAAAACAAAATGCCAAAATTACCAGGCTGCTTAGATTGCGGGACATCCTCTGGCTCCTTCTTTCTCTGGTCAGACAACTGTAATTGATGGGGATTGCCATGCCTCTGTTTGGATGGTTTCCAGATACATTTTCGAGTTATTTAGATTTTGTCTTAAACACCAGCAGGTATGGCACTGATGGGTTGTTTTCAGTGTCTCGAAAACTATTATATCTGCCCTTGTTGAACCACATGACATAGGTCTTGTCAGGCTCTAATGTAACAGGGATAACGCAGGTGCGTTTATCATCTTTGTAATGTATATTCTTCCCGGTTTTTGGAAATGTCTCCTTCGAAATCTGAACGACAGCCCACATGCGATCGGTGATCATGTCTTTACTGAAGGTAACACTGATTTCCTTAAGAGCGGGATCAACTTCAGCGCTACCTGCCTGAGGAACAGTATTAATGACCGAAGGCGGCAGTGATTTCAGGGTGAGTTCCATATTGCCCGATCTTGAGCTTCTGGATGCGTATGTGCTGCTGGCAGATGCCTTAACTGCCCACTGCTTGGATCCATCCCCTCCCAGCAGTTGAACGGCATCAATTTCGTTCCAGCCCCTGATTCGCTTGGTGTCGAGGTAAATCTTGATTGATTGCGATACAATTTTTGACTGCGCTTTCACTTCAAAAATATTGGGGGCTTTGTGGACAGGCTCCGTTCCTTCCCAAACAAGAACTTCCTTTCCGTCTGCATCAAACGCAGTGACTTTACTGATCGCCCCCGGATTAAAGTTTTCATGAATGCGAACCGCTTGGACTTCTTTGGGTGTCTGATACTCCAGCTTGATCCATTCGCTTCCCTTGTTTTCCTGCAGAGATGCCCAGGCAGTTTTCTGATCGCCTGCTTTAAGAGAATTGGGCGCTCCAGTGGCTTGATCAGCCGACCAGGGGATTTTGTCGCCTGATGCTGCAAAGACGGGCGACGTTAAGATGACGAAACTAAAGGCGAGAAATCGAGATCGATGATTAGTTTGCATTATTACTCATCCTCAATTAAGTAATCGAATGGTTGGATTGAACAGCATGTTTCTGATAGCTCAGCTCAGACAAATGCCTTCAGCCAGAGTGGCTGCCTCTCTATACCAGACCAGTCGTTTAGATGCGTCAGACTTTCATTTTGTTCCACATATTGAATAAATACAAGTTCTGAGACTCAGAATAGTACAATTCGCGGGACAGAGACCGTGAAAAGGAAGTATAGGAAAGTTAATGAGAAGGCTTGGAATATTATTTAATGGATTTGAGAAATGTATTGTGGCATACTGTTTAAAATGAGAGCCTGGAACAGGTTCAAACTAATACAACATCTGACCTGGGAGCACCTCTAATGAAAAAACAAGTGATTCGCATCTCTATTCTGCAATCCAGCAAAATAATGGCGGCGTTGTACGTACTGATGGGCTTTATCTACACGTTAATCGGCATTCCTATGATTCTTTTTGGTGGTGACCAGCTTCGAGTCATAGGAATAGTTTACTTGTTGATGCCCATTATTATGGGAGTATTCGGATTTATCTTTTTTGCCTTGTTCGCATTTATCTATAACTTGTTAGCCAGTTGGTTGGGAGGATTTGAATTCGAACTCAAAGATATTGAGTAATATCAAATGTAATCCTGAGAGAATGCATTGCGTGTTTCTGAAATTGATAATGGTTGCACTGGGACTTCTAAGAAACAGTGTTTTATCTGAATGTTTTGGATTCACCCGTCGATAGTGTGTACTCATCTTCCAACGCGAGAGCTTCAGGAACCCAGCGGATGTCGTTTAGCCAGGGTTTGATAAACGAGTCAATTTTTTTAGTATCTCTAAACCGGGATGCCCATGCTATAGCACCAATCAACCACAGAATGCCTGAGAGTAACGCGACCACTGCTGCGTTAAAATAAGCAAAGATCAAAAATGCAACGAGTAGTCCTAAAAGTGCAAAAAGCCCCAGCATGCTTTTCCTGCTGGCTGCTTTTTGTGCGGCTTCATATTCTGCATTACATTGCTTGCATAACAAGAGTGGAAAGTTTGTTTCTTCAGAATATTCTTCAGCTTCAGCTGCAACAAGCTTAATACCAACTTTGAGAGTTGGACTGACTGTTGGGCGAATACCACCATCATTTTCCATGTATCGTTCAACGACAACATTTAAAATAATCGGAATCTGAAAGGCGGCATCTGCCTCTTCACAGTGGTGACAGAGACCGTCGAACGGGGCTTCGCCTAGCTCAAGAGTACGTTTGAGCTTCTCTAATGGCCTCAATAGCGGATATTTGTCGCCCGATGATTCCTGAAGGGTGATAGTATCGGAAACGGGCACAGTTCGGTGACAGGAATGGCATGATTAATCTGTTCCCGCTTCGTAAAGTTCAACTCTGACTCGTTTCCCACAATCACATTCAACAAAGTATTTTTCCGGCATCTAATTTTCCAAAGAAATAAAATATAGTTCTATGTATTTGGTAAAGTTGACAAAAGTATTCCTCAGTCAGGCGTCTCTTGAACATCAACCAGATAAAACATATTCTCGGCTTCATCAGTTCCAAAGACTGTTATCAATTGTTGGAATAATGTAGTTCGTGTGTCCTGGTCAGGAACCGTGCCGACTAGAAACACTTGAGCCGCCGATGAGGCCATGATTTCCAGATCGGGATAGGTGTCTGTTGCGAGAATGGTTTTGAGTTTCTCAATTTTTTCTGTGGTCCGATTATTAATATGCCGCTGATCTTCAATGACGGCGCCCAGAATGAAAGATATCGTGCTAAATATTGTTACCAGTATCAATGTCGAAGAGATCCAGAACAGGATGGCAGTCCAGGACCGTCGGTGTTGACTATCATGAGAAGACTGATTTGCAATTTTGGCGTAATAAGCTTGGCTTTCACGAATAGCAGTCACAGCGAGAATCACCAATGCAATCACGATTCCCACTGCGACTCCTTGAGAAGCACCCAAACGGATTCCTCCAATAAACGGATCAATTCGATCCGATTGTCTGGGGTAAAATACAGAGTCGTAATAGTTTGGTGCAACAACGCTAACAATCAGACCTGAGGCACCACCGATAAAGGTAAAGGTGACAATGCTGAGAAGGACCGTCCAAAAAGATTCTTTTGCAGTCATGATGAATTCAATCTCTCAAAGAAACGGTCTGTATCTCGTCACTATTAGCAGGGATTCATGGGTTCTCGATATTGGTCACCCTGATTCTAATTGAGCCCTCGTTTGTGAGCAACAAAATACTGTCGAAACTACAAGATCGTTAGACATTGGCGGGGGCAGGGTGTTATATTAAAAGCAAAGCGGTCCTGCATTGGTCCCGTGCTCACCCAGTTACGAGATTACAAAATAAGGAAGTTTATCACTCCATGAGGCCTCACTACTCACGCATTACGCGACTGATTATTCTCAACTCTCTTGTTCTGTTTCTGTTCTTGGTTTCCGGACTGAATTCAGCAGTCGACGCAAACATTCAAAAAAAACAGAAGCAAAAACCAAATATTGTGGTGTTCCTTGTCGATGACATGGGAGTCATGGATACTTCAGTTCCCTTTCTGACTGATGCAAAAGGGCAGCCAAAGCGTTATCCACTCAACGACTTTTATATCACTCCCAGTATGGAACGGTTGGCGAAGCAGGGCATTCGATTCAATAATTTCTATGCGATGAGTGTCTGCTCGCCCACACGCATTTCTATTATGACCGGGCAAAATGCAGCCCGACATCACGCCACCAACTGGATTAATCCTACCAAGAATAATCGGGGACCTCAGGGGCCCCCAGAGTGGAACTGGGAAGGCTTGAAGAAAAACGATATTACGTTAGCCCGACTGCTGCAAAAAAACGGTTATGAAACAATTCACGTTGGCAAAGGACATTTTGGTGCGCGCGATTTTCCAGGTGCCAATCCAGCGAATCTCGGTTTTGATATCAATATCGCAGGTGCTTCATTCGGTGCTCCCGGCAGTTATTATGGTGAAAAGAAGTATGGCCTTGGTACGAGACGAGCTCATCACGCCGTTCCGCATCTGGAAAAATATCATGGCACAGAAACCTTTCTGACCGAAGCCATAACGATCGAAGCCAATGCCGCGGTCACCGCAGCCGTAGAGGCGGATAAACCTTTCTTCCTCTACATGGCACATTACGCAGTCCATGCACCCTTCGATTCCGATCCGCGTTTCGCCGCCCATTATAAAAATTCAGACAAACCGAAAGCCGCACAAGCCTTTGCAACCTTGATTGAAGGCATGGACAAATCGCTGGGCGACATTCTGGATCAAATCGAAAAGCTTGGCGTTGCTGAGAATACATTGGTCTTTTTTCTGGGTGACAATGGATCGGATGCACCTTTAGGGCATCAGCATGCCGTCGCTTGTGCCGCTCCACTACGCGGGAAAAAAGGAGCTCACTATGAAGGGGGCATGCGCGTGCCATTCATTGCCGCCTGGGCGAAGAGTAATCCTGGCAATCCAAATCAAAAGCGACTCCCGATCCCTGCCGACACCATTCAAACACAAACCGCAGCAGTACAGGATCTGTTCCCAACGATCCTCAACTTCACAGGAACGAAATCGCCAGAGAAACACGTTGTCGATGGGTTACGGCTCGACAAACTGCTGACAGGCAATCCTGACAGTTCACGCGAGCAGACATTTCTCATGCACTATCCTCACTCGCCTCATCGTAGCAATTACTTCACCAGTTATCGCAACGGGGACTGGAAAGTGATCTATCACTACGTTCCTTCAAAAGATTCCGAAGGCTCGCACTATCAACTTTATAACCTTGCGGCTGATCCCTTTGAGCAGAACAATCTGGCCGATTCAAAGCCGAAACAGCTTCGTAAAATGATGCAGCAATTGATTGCCAGCATGGAATCGCACAACGGACTCTATCCCGTGACAAAAGATGGGAGCAAACCATTGAGACCGAAACTTCCCTGATAAAATAGAGACACTTCTTCTTCTGATGAAACTGAAGGGGGAAAAAGCTCACTTTGCACTTCGCTTGACAATCCATTATCGGTAAACCAGTCATTGATGTCAGTGTCATTCATCGGTTTACCCATTCATTAGTCCTGTTTTTGTACTTTCTCCAGTAGAAGAGAAAGACGTTGCACAACTTCGGGATGCTTACTCCATAAGTTTTTTGTTTCAGAAGGATCGTCCGTTAAGTGGTAAAGTTGTCCCGTCGGTTCTCCTTTGGCTGGTTTGATGTCACGGGGATAAGTGAAACCTCCCGAACCGCGGGTAGGGATCATTTTCCATGGCCCCTGTCGGACAGCAAAGTTACCCCATAACGAATGATGTATCGCATATTCGCGTAAAGGTCTGTCGCTTTTCTTGCCGAGCAAGGCGGGCAGAATATTACGACTGTCTTTGGCTGCACCCGCAGGAAGTTTGGTGCCTGTGATTGCCGCGCAGGTCGCCATCAAATCGGTCAATTCGATCAACGCATCACTCGTTGAACCAGCGGGAACATGATCGGGCCAGCGGGCAATAAACGGAACACGATGGCCACCTTCCCAGATATCTGCTTTCGTGCCTCGCAGATGCGCATTTCCCTGATGGCCACGCTCTTTGACATACTTTGCACGATGTGTCAGTCGATAATTCTTCAAGTCATCAGCTTCCTGTGGCGTCCACCAGTGATACAAACCGCCGTTATCGGAAGTGAAAATGATCAATGTATTCTCTGCTTCATCAGTTCGTTTGAGTACTTCCAGAATCGCACCAACGGTGGCATCGACTTCGAGAACAAAATCCCCATACTCGCCAGCCTTACTTTTTCCACGAAACTCGTCATTGGGTACTAATGGCAAATGCGGCGCTGTCAGCGGGAAATACAGGAAGAAGGGCCGGTCAGGAGACTCCTTTGAATGTCGTTCAATGTAACGCACTGCCTGTCCGGTAAGTGTGGGCATGACTCCGGAAATTGTAAAATCAGGAGAGCGCATGCCTTGATCGACAGAGAGAAATTCGGTTTTGATTCTTTCTGATTCGATCGTGGGAATAATCACAGGTCGGTCATTTTCGATATAACAAAAAGGAGACATGTTCAACGAAGCGGAAATGCCGAAATACCAGTCAAATCCAACATCGAGAGGGCCGCCGGTGACTGCTTGAGTGTAATCAACATCATCTCCCACGCGTGGACGCTTTCTACGATCTATAGGAACGGCAGGCACAGGCTGGCCTGGTTTTTCAGTCCATTGCATCCCCAGATGCCATTTGCCTACGCAAGCCGTATCGTAGCCAGCCTGTTTGAGCTGAGAGGGCACTGTCGGACGATCTTTTTCAATTAAAGGCGGGTCAAAACCGTCCAGCACGCGGTACTTCAAACGTGTCCGCCAGCAGTAACGCCCCGTTAGAATCCCGTAACGCGTTGGTGTGCAAACGGCAGAAGGCGTGTGTGCATCGGTAAACTTCATTCCCTGCGCTGCAAGCTGGTCAATATGTGGCGTTCGAATTTTAGATTCCGCGTTGTAACAACTGACATCGCCATAGCCGAGGTCATCGGCGAGAATATAAATAATATTGGGCTGTTCGCCGGCAATCGTCACTGATTCCAGAAAAAACATACTGAATAAAGTCAGAATCGCTGACAAAAATCTTGCCGCATAATTACTTCTGGTTAAGTTCCATTGATGATCAATCGTTGACAACATTTATTGAGTCCTTCCTGTTGAGGGGAGATATCTTTTATCTAACTATAAAGGTAGGACTGGATGAAAATCAACAGGGGGACAGATAAGGCAATAGAATTGTCGAATTATCTACTGTGGACGAACATTTTATCGGGATATCAACTTCCGAATTACTTCACGGCCCAACCGCCCCGAGCCACCTGTGACGACAGCTCGTTTTATTATTGGCCTCGCGTTTAAGGCGCTGGCAGGAGTCTTCTCTTGTTTGCGATCCGAAGATTACCTGCTCAATTTTTTGGATGGGAACCTTTAATCGCTGGGACAAGCTCATCCACCTGTAAATCTGCGAACCAGGCGGGGCCTCCCTCGACTGCAAGACGGATTTCAGGCAGTATCGCGTTCTCTTGCGAATGCACCGTACCGATCAATTGATCGTCGAAGAAAATCCACCAATGTCCATGCTGATGTTCCAGTTCAACAACATGATATTGTCCGTTCGGATTGTTGATAACAACAGGAGCCGTCACTTCTGAAAGTGAGCCTCGATCATTGGGCTTTGTGGCTAATACAACGTGTTCCGGGGTCACGCGTAATACAGATCGGATACCATTACGATTCTGGTCCGCAGCAATTCCAAAATGAAGTTCAACCGCTGTGGCGTCGTGCAGACGAACGAATAACAGGAGCTTGTAGTTTTTCAGCGGCCGCGGTGGGCTCAGGTCACTGCGAAGTAATGGCCGTCGAATCATACCGTTGCTACCGGAAATGACCGAAGCTCCCTCGTCATCTTTGTCGACAGTCCAACTTCCACTGGATGGCATCACACCCAGGGTCTGGCCGTTAAACAAAGGTTCGCTCCAGCCGCTGGAACTCATATCTCGTACGGGCGTTGTTGGAGCACCTGGGTTGAGAATCAGCAACAAACTGACGATTAATAAAACCGAGATCAGTATGGTTGCCATCATAAAATAGCGTCGGTAATTACGAGTACCAGTCTGGTTGACTTCGGTGGTCGGCAGAGATTGTGCGGGCGGTCTTTCTAAGATGGTGGTAAGAGTGTCACTGCCGGATTCTGTGCCCACCTGCAGCGTGAGCCGTTTTTGCAGTGTTGCGTCGATTCGACTTATTAAATGGTTGTAATCATCTAACCGGTCGTCTGCTTTCAATTTCAGCATGTCATTAACAAGTTGAGACGTCTCCTCGGACACAACATTCGGTCCTGCACTTAATGATTTCGTTTCCCCACTCAATTTCTGTGCAATGATTTGAGGGATGCTATTCCCTTTAAAAGGAGGTCGACCTGCAAGCATGTGATACATTGTCACACCTAATGCATAGATATCAGAGCGATGGTCTACATCGTGGCCATTGATTTGCTCCGGCGACATGTAGTGTGGGCTGCCCACAGAGGCATTCGCGGCCGTCAGCCTGGTTTGCACGCTCTGTTCCTGTGTCAAAAAAGCCAGCCCAAAGTCAGTAATCTTGACCATGGGGACGCCTGCAGGCAGCGGAAACCATTCCGGTGGTTCAACAAGCAATAAGTTGGCCGGCTTGATATCGCGATGTACAATACCGAGTTGTTGTGCATGCGACAGTCCGGAGGCGACTTGGCGAATGATGCCCAGGGTTGTCGCTTCGTCCAGTTGATCTTGTTTGACAATCAGTTTTTCGACATCTTCACCATCCACAAACTCCATGGCCAGAAATAACCTGCTGTCATGTTGACCAAAGTCGTACGCAGCGACGATATTGGGATGTTTTAAACGTGCAACAGTGACCGCTTCGCGTTCGAAGCGGTTGGTCATGTTCGGATTACCTATCTGGCTGACAAGCACTGTCTTGAGTGCGACAATTCGATCCAGACTTAACTGCTTCGCACGGTAAACAACGCCCATACCCCCTTTCCCAAGAACATCAAGAATTTCATAGTCGGGTATGATTTCGGTCGAATGCAGAAGTGTCTGAACGATATCGATCTCTACATTATCCAGCAATCCTTTTTGTAGAATGATTTGCGTAGGATGCGAGTTTCCAGCGATAGCCTCATCGGTTAACTGTTGAGCCATCTCGGTTGACATCAAGTTCAGCTTAGCAGCAATGGAAAAGAATTCCCGACTATCATGAGACGACTCATCAGATGACATTATTTGCTCGATTTGTCTTCAGTAACTGGCGTGACGGGATTGAGTTTGTCCAGCTGCTCAAGCATGGCTTTAATGGAAGGTCGGTCCGCCAATGTGGAGCCGACGTAAGCAAAACGAATCTGTCCCTGCGTGTCGACGATATAAGTAGCCGGCTTAGCCAATTTGTCCTGGATTCCCAGTTGATTGACGGCGTCCAATTTAATATCTAACAGAACCGGAAAGGGAACTGGTGACTCGGGTGATGAAAGTTTTGCACGCGTCGCAGCCAGAAACTCATCCCAACGTGGGATGTCTGTATCGCTACTCAGAGGATAAACAACAATCACTTCTGCGTTTCGTTTGGTAATACTTTCGTAGTTTGAAATGAGACGTGACGTTTGTGTTGCGCAGTAGGGGCAGATACTACCAGCAAAACCCCGAGTGAAAACCAGTACAAGATTTTTCTTGCCAATAAATTCACTCAGTTGGACAGGTTTTCCATTTGTGTCGATGAATTTAAGTTCTGAAAAACTTTGTTCGACAGAAGCATTCGACTTTAATGAATCCTGAAAAATGATGTCCTCAACTGCACCGTAGCCGTACCCATTCGACATAGGCTGATTGTCAGCCAGGTTCGCGTCGTTGGCAGGAGCAGGGGCACTCTCGCTGCAACCCGCGAACAGCAGGCAGGAACCGGACAGAGAGATCATTATAATACGAAAGTATGGCAACATGAGCTTGCATCCTTGTCTGACGTACAACGTCAGCACTCTTTTGTGTTCAGGCCTTAACGCTACTGCAATGGATGATAACACAACGCCTTCGTAAGTCAATATGCTCCACGAGACAGGCACATTCAGAATATCTTCTGAGTTGACTCTAGCGCCAAGTCTTGTCTTTATCTCTTACCGCGACGGAATAAAAGACTTCAGCGATGCGAAATCGATTTCCCGGAGGTGGTTCCGAATGATATTTCGAGTCCTTGGCGATTGCGAAAATTTCAATCATGACAGTTCGATCTTTTAGAATCTTATGCAGTTGATCGAGTAATACGAAAAACACCCCTTCATCTTTCTCCTCGGCTGCCATGGTCTTCAGCACGGCGATGGGATCCATGCCTTTAGCTTGCAGAACATTCTTATTAGTATTCGCAATATGAGATAGCACAATAGCGGCACGCCAACGTTGACCAGGTGTTGTTCCTTTCGTAGCTAAATTTGCAGCTAACTCGTAGCCACTGTTATCACCCAGCCGGGCCAGTACATTCGCCACTTCAAGAGCATGCTCTGCGTACTTCTGCTCGGAGGTAAAGGTCTTGAGGTCTTGCTTCATCTGCTCCAGACCACTGGCGTCTTTCAAAGTAACGAGCATGCTCGCCGCTGACCAGCGAACTTTCGGATCGTTGTCGTCCAGGGCTTTCTTTAGAATGGGAATCGAGTCCGCTCCCTTGCGTTCTGCCAGTAATCCCAGATTGCCATGAAAATGATAGTCGAACGTATCATTCATTGAACGATACGCCGCTTGGCGCGTATCCCAGGGAAATCGATGCTGAGCGAGGGGCTGGTGAAATTGAAAAGCTTGCTCAGCTCCACGGGCCCTGAAGTATTTTTTAATAGACAATTCTGCAGACTTGGGGCCCCATCCCGGAAATACACCATCGTTACTCGGGGAACTGGAAAAGAAGACGCGCGGTGCAATGGCGGCTGCCACTTCATGAAAATCGAAAGGGAATTGTGTATGATCCGAATGGTAGCGCGTCTCCAAGGGTGGCATATACTGGGGAAGCGCCCAGGTTTTGAGTCTCCCTTTTTTCGTTTCGTAATACTCGAATGGTGTCCAACCACAACTGGATACTGCAATCTTGACGCGCTCGTCAAATGCTGCCAGAAACATGGCATTGTGGCCGCCTAATGAATGGCCAATCGTCCCGATTTTATTCGGGTCAACATCAGGATGTCGCTGTAATAAATCAACACAGCTCATATGGTTAAAAACACCTTTGATTGTCCCGGAGTCATATCGGTCGGTTTCGTAATCGTAAGGTCTTGAATCACCAAAGCCAGGGTAATCCGGCACGATGACCACATAACCCATCATGGCCAGTTCAATAGGGAAATTGCACAGTGGCCAGCTTTCAAAACTGCTTTTACCCGTACTACCAGTCGGGTGCATACCAACGATTCCAGGCCGCTTTTCACCAGATTGCTTGTCGAGCGGTTCGTAAAGAAATGCATGCACGACCTCGTCCTCTGCTGCATTAAATGAGATCGTCTTCTTGGTATAGCGGCCTCGCACTTGTGTGTTGATTACCTGAATGTGAAAGTCTTCAAGACTGCGCCGGGTTGGGCGAGCAGGCAATTTACCCATACCATCCAGCATTCCTTCAAGGATTTGCTGACGCTTTTGCTTGAAGTGATCCAAAGTCGTTATAGGTTGGAATAGATCGTTTTCGTCATAATAGACCAGCAATTCTTTGAGCCGGGGCTTCACTTTTTTCTTTTCGCAATTCTGAGGGTTGGTCGGTGTTTCTCTCAACAATTGAAAGTTATCTGCCCAGACTTGAATTCCAAATCGGTTGACGGCTTTCCTCTCATAGACTCGGAATGTGATTTTGTAATTTTTTTCATGACGGTATTTGTTGCGACCAATTAATTTTCGCTTCACCTGCTTCAAGTAGCGGGTCAGATCTAATGTAACCTGTTGCCATTCGGTATTGCCGCCAGCAACATCAGCTTCCCAGATTACGTCGTCATCCAAAAGCAATTCCATCCAATGATAGCTCTTTGTCTTGCCTGTATAGTTATCTTTGACAAAGAATGAAATACCCTTGTCCGCCTGAGTAAGTTCTACGGTCTGGACAATTCCGGCAAAATCTTCTTTCTTGGTAGGGGAATCATCGGCAAGTGAAACTGTAAAACTTTGTTTGCCAGTTTGAGAGGTATCTTTGACGAACGCTGCTCGAAAAAGATTGCCTCGTGTAACAATTTGCCAGCCATCATTTTGTTCAAGATCCGCGTTCTGCAAGTCAGCGGCTTGAAGTGGAACAACTCCCATGATCGGTATGAGTGTTGAAAACCAAATGAATACTTCGTATCTCATGAAATCCACTTTGAGTAGAATAATATGGTGTCAAACTGATCGAGTAATCCCACCGTCAATACGTAGATTTTGACCAGTCATATAGTTTGCGCCGTCTGACAATATAAATGCAATGGTTTCGGAAATTTCGTTGGTAGTCCCGTAACGGCCCATGGGTATGCGATTACGAAACTCTTCTTTCTCAGGAAGACTATCGATAAATCCTGGCAGAATATTATTCATGCGGATATTGACCGACGCATATTCGTCGGAAAACAGTTTTGTGAAAGCAGCCAGACTCGCGCGAAACGCACCGGAAGTCGGAAACGCCGGCTCTGGTTCAAAGGCAGCGAAAGTCGAAATGTTGACAATCGCTCCACCCCCATTGGCTTGCAGTATGGGAGTCACCAGTCGCGCGATTCGTACGACATTCAGGAAATACACATCCAATGCCAAGTGCCAATCGTCATCACTGATTTCCAGTATCTTACCTTTCGGCCCGTGACCAGCACTATTAACGACCGTATCGATTTTGCCAAATTTATCCATAGCGGTATCAACAAGGAGTTTGAGATCGTCCGGATTTTGATTTGACCCCGTCACGCCTACACCACCCAGTTCAGCAGCGAGGGCTTCACCGCGACCAGAAGAAGACAGGATTACAACTTTGTAGTCAAGATCAGCCAGCTTACGGGCAATCGCAGCCCCCATGCCACTACCGGCAGCTGTGATCAGTACCACTTTCTCTGTCATTATATCATCTTTCTTTAAAAGTATGATTCTTGAATTAATAGTCGTCTGGCAGAATATTCTAAGTCGACTTAATGAAATTGCTGACACGGAAACTAAGGAATTGTGAACTTCATTTCGACGCCCGCCAGCTCGGAAAACTATCGAGATAGGACCAGCGAAAATCTTTCTGCTTTCGATATTTCATATCGCGATTCGCCAACTGCTCCTTAACAAATGCTTCAATATTTTCCTGATCTAAGAATGGGTCGCGAGTTCGAGTCTGGAGTCGGGTCAAGTCTTTGATGAGTCTCGATTTGATCTCCTTGTACGCAGGGTCGTTGGCCAGATTGGTCCATTCATTAGGGTCGTTTTTCAGATCGTACAGTTCGTAACGCGGCGGTTTTGACCAGAGCGCAAACGCACGCTTGACGGATTCACTCACCGTCGCCTGATCTTTGGTGGTCGCGCCTGAAATGACAAAATGCGGGTGCGTTTCATCAAGATAGCTGCCAGCGATCATATTATTCGTGTCAGGCCTGGGACTCGAAATCAATTTATAACGCTTATCGCGCAGTGAATGCTGGATGAAACAGTTTCGTGGAAAGGAGCCGGTCGTGAAACCAAAAATATAGCGACGCCAGAAGGGCTCAGGAGAACCAGCCAGCACAGGAATCAGATTCCAGCCTGGCAGATTGGCGGGCGCTTTGATACTCGCAGCCGACAGCGCTGTGGGCAGAATATCAATCGTGGATACAAGTTCTATTTTCTTTTTACCGGCCGGAGCGACACCTGGCCAGCGTACAATCATCGGGACTCGCAGGCCACCTTCATAAACGGTTCCTTTACCACGGGGGAATTGAGCACCGTGATCACCGATATAAAAGACAATCGTATTGTCAGCCTGCCCCGTCTTTTCCAGCTCAGCCAGCAGCAAGCCCACACCTTCATCGAGCCTTGCCAGACAGTTGTAATAGTTAGCCACCTGTTCGCGGATCCGTCGTGTATTCACACCCACCCAGGGCATTGGTTTTACATCGCTCTCTGTAAGTGGTTGGGCAGGACGCCCATTAATCTTTTTGATGAAGGGCAGGTGGGCATCGGGAAAGTTTACCGAAAGGAACCACGGTTTATCTTTTGATTTCGAGAAAAAAGCAGAAGCTTGTTCCGCGTAATCTGTGACCGTCTGCTTGCGATTAAAATTCGCGCCACGAATTGCACGAAAATCAAAGGGGAAGGCTGACTCTGGGTTCACATGCAGTTTCCCAATCAAACCGGTGTGGTAGCCGTTCGCTTTAAACAAAGTGACAAAGTTAGGCGGATTCGGCTGGTAGGTTGCAAATTTGTGAGTCGCCAGTCCAATCTGGCCATTTTGATGTGGATACAATCCAGTCAGAAAGCAGGCACGTGAAGGAGAGCAGACTGAATAAGGCACAAACGCATTCTCAAACTGAACCCCTTCACTGGCGAGTTGATCGAGATGAGGCGTTTTCGCATAGGGATCACCATAACAGCCCAACTCCGGTCCATTGTCTTCAGAAACAATCAAAAGAATGTTCGGCGGTTTCGCTGCTGAACAAATATTGGAAAAAATACAAGACAGACAAAGTATCAACCACAGGGAAAGTATTTCGGTTTTGTCTCTCTTCTTCATTGCGTTTTTCCTGGAGGGAGCCGATTTGTGGAGCGTATATATTCTACCACTTTAGAAAGTAGTCCAAACGCGTATGAAAAGTCAAAGCGAATTTTCACCCGAAGATATTCTTACAGTGATTTATAAATCAATTCAGGGCCCTGGACTTTGGCATCTCGTTTCTGCGAGTCGATCTGGTTTTGAGTATTCAGTGTGATACAAAAAGGAGCATAGTAGTCGTGCAAATGATGGAAATTATGCTCGGTGTCAGATGCCTATTCACTTCGTGAGAATCAAACGACCATTTCGAGTCTTTCGTAATCGATAGACTTGTCCTTGAAATGCAATGAGAACCTCTTTCTGACCTTTGGAAAGCAATTCAAAGTCAAACGATGTCGGCGATAGGGTGGCTTTCGATTTTTTAGTTTCGGATGCGGGTGATTTCTGAGATTTCTTTTCATTTACCATAATGTATAGCCATAAGTGATTATTGTTAAATAGTTTGTGCGTTTAGTTCTGTTTTATGATTCGAGTCAACGAAATACCAAAAAACTCTGACTGATCATTGACATAATTATTTATCTCGATATCATAATGACATTGAGTCTCAGTATCAATGTAAATATCGTATCGAGAACGCAGCACGCCAATTCACTCTCTGTGATCGCCAGCCACGCTCGACAGAATCGCCCGCACTGCTTGTGGTAGTGGGGCCCGTCTGTTTACTGGTTTCACAGGAGTTAAGCCATGTTTTTTTTCTTATCCCGTCGCCGGGGTTTTACGCTCATCGAGTTACTTGTGGTAATCTCTATTATCGCGATTCTTCTTGGGCTTTTACTTCCCGCTGTTCAACAAGCACGTGAGGCGGCTCGCCGAACTCAGTGTAAAAACAATCTCAAGCAGATTGGCCTGGCGATTCACAACTACCACGATGTGTATCTTCAGCTTCCCAATACCAATGCCAACAGTACTTTGAGCGGGGGAAGCCTTTTCACATCGATCATGCCTATGATTGATCAAGGGAATCTTTTCAATCACTATGATTTCAGCCTTACTAACAACGATACTTATAATGTCAAAGTGACGAGCCAGGTCATCCCAGGCTATCTGTGCCCCACCTCACCTATGCGAAGAGTTGTGCCGAGTTGTGATTCCGATCAAGGTCGCGCCCCTGGCCATTATGCGGTCAACATAGGGACTAAAAATTATAATCCGTATTGGGCTTACATTCCTGGCGCATCCCGTCCCATACTGAATGGAGCCATCGTCTATACCGATTCGACTGCCGGTAAAACAAAATTACGGGACTTCACCGATGGAACCACCAATACCTTGATGATCGGTGAAACTGCCTATAATCTTCCCGATTACAAATTCAGTTCGGGAGCTTGTCAGGGAGAGTCGCGTTATTCTTTCACTTACTGGTCGGTACCTTACCCAGGCTCGACAGCTTGCACGACCGAGTTCGCTTTCAATCCTCATGATGAGTTAGATGATGGAGTATACAATTCTAACTGGTTGTACTCTTTTCGAAGTGACCACGAAGGAGGAGTTCAATTCACATTGGTCGATGGTTCGGTCCGTTTCATCTCTGAGAATATTGATGCCAGCTTACTGGACGCGTTGGCAACCCGTAACGGCGGGGAGGTGATCGGTGAATTTTAATCAATTTTTATACCAGTGGAAGTTACTGCTCGAAAAAATGCCTGTCATGGACAACATGTTTAAGTTTTTCCTCACTCTTATTGCACTGACATGTGTTTTCGGTTGTGGGGGTGCGGACGAAAATGCTTTCCAGCGAGCGGCAGTCACTGGAGTTGTTAAATTGAACGGTCAACCCTTATCGATGGGTGTCATTAGCTTTATTCCTTCAGAAAGCACAAAAGGACCTAAGGTATCGGCCTCGATTCATGGTGGGCAGTTCAAGCTGCCTGTTGAATTCGGCCCACTCGTGGGCACGCATCGCGTGAAAATCGAGTCGATGGATAATGCTGGTTTAGCCATAGATGATGAAGCAACCATGCAACGTTTCGAAAAGAAACGCAAAAAATTAAGAGTTAAAGTTGTTCGCGTTCCAGCGATTTACAATGATCGGAGCAATCTGGTCGTCCACATTACTGAGAACGAGCTAAATGAATTCAAATTCGATCTCAGTTCAAAACAAAAATGAAAGTCAACTTTTTAACAACTTATGCAGGATAGAATCTTCAATCACTATCTTGCGTTCATAGAATACACAAAAGGAAAAATGAAATGAGATCTCTATTTACTCTCGGTATCCTGCTTGCTGCTACGGTTTCGGCTCAGGCACATTTTATCTGGTTGGCTCCCGTTGTGGACAAAGACGGAACGATGAATATAGAAGTTCGATTCAGCGAAGATGCTTCACCAGATGATCCTGAGTTGCTTGGTAAAATCAAAAATCTGAAGTTGTATCGAGTTTTCGGTTCAAAGGACCCTGTCGTTACAAAATTAACTCTCGCAAACGAATTGCTCTCAACTAGAGTAAAGCAGTATCAAGGGAAATCTTTATACATCGCAGCACATGATTATGGGATTATTGAACGAGGTGGCTCAGCTTTCCGTCTGAGGTACTATGCCAAAACCGGACCGGCCATCACAAGCACAACCTGGAACAAAACCGATACCTCTGATGATCTTCGCTTAGATGTTGTGCCAACTTTTGATCAGGGAAAAGTTATTATCACTGTTCGCTTCGATGGCCAACCAGTGGCCGAATCGCAAGTGAAAGCATCAGGTCCAGGTCTCGTTGATTTTGAAGGTGTGACGAATAAGAAAGGTCGAGTCGAATTTAGAATGGCAGAGAGTGGCCTGTACTCAATTCGAGTGCGGCATGTTGAGCTTGAAGCGGGTGAGTTGAATGGGGAAAAGTTTTCAGAAACTCGACATTACTCGACGGTAGCTGTCAAAGTCCCTGCGCCGACGGCCTACATCGCATACAAGCAACTTTCAAAAATCTCTCAACCGGTTACCAGTTTTGGGGCTGCAATATTAAATAGTGATCTCTATGTTTATGGCGGTCACACCGGTAGTGCTCACTCCTACGCGATGACCGAGCAGGCTAATCAGCTACTGCGAATGAGTCTGAAATCAGGGAAATGGACTTCGCTCGCGAAGGGGCCACACTTGCAAGGTCTGGCGATGGTGGCTCACGATCAAAAAATATACAGGTTGGGCGGTTTTACTGCTCAGAACTCCGAAGGGGAAGAACACGATCTCTGGTCTAAAAAAGATGTCGCTGTCTTCGATCCGATAAAACAAACTTGGACTGAGCTTCCCCAGTTACCTGAACCACGATCATCATTCGATGCAGCTATGCTCGGGGATACAATCTACGTTGTCGGTGGCTGGTCAATGCAAGGTGCGGCAAATAAACATTGGCATGAAACTGCCTGGAGAATGGACCTCAATCAAAAAAGTTTGAAGTGGGAGGCCATTTCCGCACCGCCGTTTAAGCGTCGGGCCATTGCTGTTGCCGCTCATAAGGGGAAGCTTTTTGTGCTCGGGGGTATGCAGGAAACAGGTGGTCCGACTCGAAAAGTCAGTCTCTTTAATCCTGCCAGCAATAGTTGGTCGGAAGGCCCTGAGCTTGTGGGAGAAGAAGGGATAAACGGATTTGGTGTTTCCTCATTCGCCACTGGAGGGCAGCTCTATGCCAGTACAATCAAAGGTGAACTTCAGCGATTGAACAGCGATGGTTCAGCCTGGGAAATTATTGGCAAAACGCCGACGCCACGTTTTTTTCATCGATTGCTTTCTATCGATAAAAATCATCTCCTCGTCGTCGGTGGCGCCAGTATGAAGACCGGTAAGTTTGATGGGATTGAATTGCTCTCCGTTGAACCTTAGAAACGAGATGCGGCGTCGAAAAGATTTCAATTTCTCAGAGAAGGAATGGCCAGATTTATCAGATTTAACGTTGGTCGTTCCGCCATTGAAATTATCAACTGCCATCCAGCTTCGAATTCTCTCCGAGTATTGCAACACACTCTCTGTCTGTTAGAATCGAAAGTGACTGACGATTAGAAAGTTGAAGTTCGGTGAAGGGGCTAATCCTTTTGCGCATGTCGCTGCCCACAATGATCGACTCAAGAGGAATGATAAGATGCATTTGACGCTTTGTATGGTCTCACAATCGACAGGGTTCAGTTGTCTGTTTCTCATTGGTTGCTTTGTCATGACAATCAATCTGCCACCGGCCAGGGGCCAGGATTATGTAGCTCCATCGACGATTTCTCCACAGGCTCAGAAAGCAATCGCCGAGTTCAGTCGAACCGCGGCAACCGCGCCACTTCCTGCTCCCGAGGAATTGGAAGCCTGGAAAGAGGTGCAGGATTCAGTTGAAAAGAAACGCGCGGCAGCCAATGCGATGGTTGTTAAGAAATACCAACCTCTGATTACCGAACGCAAACTGGGTGGCGTTCCGGTTCTCGACATCAAACCGAAAGGCTGGAAGAACAGCAACAAAGTGCTCGTCTACACTCACGGCGGAGCTTATACGTTATACAGCGCCAAATCACGTTTGATGAGTGCGGTTCCGATGGCCAATGATACAGGGCTCCGTGTGATCTCGGTCGACTACACTCTCGCTCCCTGGGCGAAGTGGCAGGAAGTGACTGATCAGGTGGTTGCGGTGATCCAGGCTTTGATTAAAGAAGGGCATCCCCTGAATCAGATCGCCGTTTATGGAGAGTCTGCAGGCGGGGGCATGGCTGCTGGCGTTGTTTTGAAAATGCGCGATAAAGGACTGGGTATGCCCGCCGCGATTGTGTTATGGTCACCTTGGTCGGATATTACGGAAACAGGAGATACCTACGCAACCCTCCAACAGGCCGATCCCCTGTTGTACTATCCAAACAACCTTAAAAACTGTGCCGACGCCTATGCAGCGCCGGCCGACCAGAAGCATCCCTATGTCTCACCCGTCTATGGCGATTATTCAAAAGGGTTCCCACCAACTCTGATTCAAGCGGGAACAAAAGAAATCTTCCTGAGCAACGCCGTGCGACACTATCAGGCTCTTGATAACGCCAACATCCCCGTCAAGCTCGACCTCTACGAAGGCATGTGGCACATCTTCCAGGTTTTTAACTACGATCTCCCCGAATCCAAGCTGGCACGAAAAAAAGTAAAAGCTTTCTTAAGTCACCATCTTGGAAAGTAGGGTTTTGAAGAAGGTCATGGAAGCTTTATCGGTTCAAGCACAATGCGACCACTTTCGGAAGAATGGTTGTTTTACTCGTCAATTCGATAAAGGTTTGTCATGATGAGATAGTGACGCTAGTAGCGCCACATTTCACGCGGTGGGCGCGTTGTATATGGACTTCAAGACAAACGATGATGCCCGCTCTCGTGCAACTCCAGGTTAGCTGAATTCTCAGTATATTGAGTCAGCAATCTCATCGGGTGGGGGCACTTCATTCATCAGCACTGCCTTAATGGTCGATTGACCATTTGCCATCGCTTTCGCGACACGATGGGCGCCATCAAAAATTTGACCATTCGGGTCAAGAATGATCGGATAATCGATATCGGCACTCTCCATTCTCACAAAGTGCTCGACCACGTTCCGGAGGGTTGCCTTGAAACCATCGTCGAACCAGCACACGGCGTCCAAATGTTTTAGCGACTCAATCTCAACGTTGATCACGGGTAAGTCTTTAGTTGCCTCCCAGATCCGCTCCAAATGCCAAATGTGGTATTTGTCTCCAAATTTCTGAGTCATACGATTAATTCGTCGTGTCACAATCGCTTTCCATTCACACTATTCGTGAGCAACCCGGTGATGGTTTACAACTAACTTGTTTATAGACTGATTTGCGTATTCAATGTAGGTGGTGGTGTTGGTTTGCAGCCTAACGCGCGGCGTGCGAATGATGTAACCTCATAAACTAACATTAGACAAGTGGATGTCAATTCAATTCTCACATCATAGGCTGTTTCCGTCTAACTCACGTCAGATGACCGACTCCAGCTTTAGAAATCTGAAAAAAGTTGCTCGTGAACTGTTGTCGTTGTCCAGGCAGGTGCGAAAAAAATGAAGGCGCTCTTGGACCAGCAGCTTAGGTAGTAGGATGTCGAAAACGGTCTTTTTCTGAACGGCATCGTAGAGCATATGAGTACATGGGGTCGTATCACCGCAATCCGAATGACATCCGAAGTTGCGCTTCCAGAATTAAGATGCGATCAGCCTGATCTGGATCTCCGGCGATGTTACATGTTTCCAGAGGGTCGGTTTGGTGATCGTAGAGTTCGCGTTCAACGATGCGGCCACTTTTCTTTTCGAACCAGACGACAAAGCGGTGACGGTCTGTGCGGAGCGCACGCCCCATAAATTTCTCACCGAAACGTGTGTGTTGACTGAGTGCTGTGGACTCTGTTTGCTGCTCAGGCTGTCGCAATGTCGGTACCAGACTTTCGCCTGCAAGGTGCGGTGGCTTTTTGACTCCGGTCAAATCACAGAGTGTTGGGTAGAGATCCACCAGTTCAGCCAGGTTGCGTGTGCGGCTGGATTTTATACCAGGAGCGACAATAATTAATGGTACGCGCGTCGCAATTTCAAAGTTTGTCATTTTGCTCCAGGCACTCTGCTCGCCGAGATGCCAGCCATGATCCGAACAAAGGACGATGATGGTGTTTGAACTTCGATTTGTCTTCTCAAGACCGTCCAGCAGCTTACCGATTTGTGTATCGACGTAGCTCACACATGCTGCATAGGCATGCAGGAGATTAAGTTGCAGCCTTTGATCGATGACACCGTAATTGGGGGCTCCCAAATAACTTCGCATTTCGTATCCGTTCCATAAGGGGCCCTCAGCGAGGCTGGGTGGAATCGGCATCTTCAGCTTTGCACGGCGCGCTGCGTCCACATAGCCGTCCGAATTAAACCATGCCATCACAGGCGAATTGTGTGGTGGATTCGGATTTTTGGCGAGCCACGAATGGTCGGGCTGGTGGAGGTCGTAGTAACGCCTGGGGGCAACGAAGGGAAGATGCGGGCGACGATATCCCACTGCGAGAAACATTGGTTTTTCGCGATCCTGTTTGTGAATGATACGAATGGCTTCGTCTGTCATACGGCCGGCAAAGAAGTGATTGTCTGGAACGTCCGGTCCCTGCATCACCGGACATGCAAACCGATCGGCAATGATTGACGGTCCATCCGGATGCTTCTGGTCGAAGATCTCCAACATCTCCTTCTCTCGACCAGGAAACGCGGGCTTCGACCAGTCTGATGCCAGATCCCAGCCGTCGTGGTAGATCTTTCCTAAACCCCGTGTGTGGTACCCCTGATCCTTCAACCAGCGTGCCATCGAAACGATAGCGGGTTGGCGGTCACGGAATTTTGTTGCTGAGTCATTGCGATGGTTGAAGACACCGATAGAATCAGGTCGCAAACCGGTCATCATCGAAAGCCGCGAAGGCCCACATTTGGCGTATTGGCAATACGCTCGTTCAAAGACGACTCCACGCGAAGCGAGCCGATCAATATTCGGAGTCTGTGCACGCGGATCCCCGTAGCAACCCAGCATCGGCCGCAGATCGTCAACCATGATCATCAGGATATTGGGCTGTTCGGCTGCCGGAGCATCAACTGAAGGCCAGCAAAACACCAGGAAGGCGATGGTCAAGGTTCGTAATGAATTCATCATCGGTTATAAACCTGATCACGACACGAAAGAAAAGAGATAACAGATACATATACTCGTTTCAGGATTGGCATCCTCACTGTATTACTTTAGCACCGATAGGAGTCGGTAAATGGAATGGTGGAATATTCATTAAACAGCATCATGGCAATAGTGGCAATTATAATTGCCAATTTACGGCAGCCTTTCCATGTTTGCCGGAATATGCAGCTGCAGTACGATCTCCACTACAGAGCGTTGTTTTGGTGCTGAAAATTCAGATCAAATAGAACTCACTTTGAATTCAAGCCAGAATGTCCTTCAGCAGATGATCTTCATCAGCAGGGCCGATGAGTCTTTGGTCCAGACCCTGGTAGGGGACCTTCAGTTTTCGCGGGTTGAGGCCGGTGAGGTGCAAGATCGTGCTTTGCAGATCGCGGACGCTGGTTTTCTTTTCCGCGATGAAGTATCCGAGTTCGTCCGTTTTGCCGTAAGTCATGCCCCCTTTAATGCCGCCACCTGCCATCCAGATGGAATAGCAGTGGGGATGATGATCGCGGCCTAAGAATTTCGAACCGTTACGTTCTTCGTTCATGGACGTTCTGCCAAACTCGCCGCTCCAGACAATCAATGTTTCATCGAGCATGCCTCGTTGCTTGAGGTCTGTGATGAGAGCATACAACGGTTGATCGATCATTTTGGCTTTATTGGGGACAGCTGTGATCAAGTCATTGCCCTTTCCTGTGCCATGCATGTCCCAGCCGTAATCGAACAGTTGAATAAACCGCACACCCCGTTCCACCATGCGGCGGGCCAACAGACAGTTGTTAGCGAACGAGGGTGTTTCTCCGGTAGTGCCATAGAGTTCGTGTGTCTGTTTGGTTTCACTTTTCAAGGCGACCGCTTCCGGGACTGACATCTGCATGCGGAAGGCAAGCTCGTACTGATTGATGCGGGTCAGTGTTTCCGGATTACCAAACTGTTTGAGTTCGAATTCATTGAGCGATTTCAACGCGTCAAGACTGCGTCGCCGAACTTCTCGATTAATGCCTTTGGGGTTAGTGACATACAGTATGGGGTCCCCCGTCGTACGGCATTGCACACCTTGGTAGACCGAAGGCAGGAATCCACTGCCCCAGAGACTTTTGCCGCCACTGGGATCACTGCCACCACTTAACAGGACCATATACCCTGGCAGATTCTTGTTTTCAGAGCCCAGACCGTAAGTGATCCAGGAACCCATTGATGCACCACCAAATCGAGGTGCACCAGTATAGAGTAATAGTTGAGCAGGCGCATGATTGAATTGATCGGTGTGCATCGAATTGATGACCGTAACATCATCTGCCACCTTCTGAAAATTCGGTAAGAGTTCACTCATCCAGGTGCCTGATTGACCGCACTGTTTGAATTTGTACGGCGTTCCCAGCATTTTGGGATGCCCTTTGATGAAGGGGAAGCCACGTCCTTTCAGAAACGAATCAGGACAAGGTTGCATGTTACGTTTGACTAACTCGGGTTTATAGTCAAACAGTTCCTGCTGGGGAGGCGAACCTGCCATATGCAGGAAGATCACGCTCTTTGCTTTTGTGGGAAGACGGAACTTTTGAGTTTCCGTACTCTTCGGTGAGTTGGCAGAAACACTTTGGTTATCAGCCAGCAGTGAACTCAAAGCAAGCGCACCAATGCCAGTGGAGCCTTTCGCTAAAAATTGACGTCGGGTGACTGCCTGAAGTTGTTTTTGTTTCAGATTCATGACTTTATCCTTTTGTAAGAACGCCATCCATATTCAGCAGAACATTGGCGATGACGGTCCAGGCTGCCAGTTCCGATTTTTTGTATTCAGCGGGAAGCGGGCTTAATTTATTCTCAACGAGCTTCGCTGCTTCCTCGGGATGCGATTGATAGTATTTCAATTCTGATTCATAAAGTTTCAGTAACGGTTCAATTTGCTCAGGCTGAGCAGGGCGAATCAGACTTAGTTTCAAACCGTATTCAATACGGGAACGCGGTGTTTTTCCGCCTTCTTTAAAAATGCGACGCCCCAATGCCTGAGAGATTTCGATAAATACCGGGTCGTTTAACGTAATCATGGCTTGTAGTGGCGTATTGGTACTGATGCGTCTGATAGTACAGATTTCACGGCTCGGTGCATCGAAGGTTGCCATCGAAGGGTAGGGCACAGTTCGTCGCCAGAAAGTATAGAGTCCTCTACGGAAACGGTCGGCATTTTTACTGGTGGCCCAGGTGCGCTGTCCATTAAACGCGGCTCGCCAGATTCCGTCAGGTTGTACCGGGTAAACTGAAGGACCGCCGATTTTTTGATTGAGCAACCCACTGATAACCAGTGCCTGATCACGAATCATTTCTGCTTCCAGTCGATAGCGAGAACCACGCGAGAGGAGTCGGTTTCGAGGGTCTTTCTGGATGTGTTCGGGTTTCGTCACTGATGACTGTTGATAGGTATTTGACATCACCATGGTTTTGAGCAGGTCTTTCATGTCCCAACCGTTCCGGATGAATTCAGTCGCCAGCCAGTCGAGTAATTCAGGATGACTGGGTAGTTCGCCTTGCGTACCAAAATCCTCCTCGGTAATCACGAGCCCCGCGCCAAATAATTGTGACCAGAGGCGGTTCACGTTGACGCGGGCCGTTAATGGGTTTTCTGGCGAGGTCAGCCACCTGGCGACGGCAATGCGATTTGAGGGTGTTTTTTCTGGCGGGGGATTAAAGGCGCTCAGTAGCGCGGGTTCGACAATGTCGCCAGGGGTCAGGAAGCTGCCCCGTACCATAATGTGGGTTTTACGTTGTTTGTCCGCAGGCAGTTCCTGCATGATGGGAAGTTGTGGAAACACAGGTTTTGATTTTTTGAGCTGCGCGATTTGATCCCGCGTTGGTTTGAGTGCCGGTGCAATCGTACGATAGTAGGCGGCCAGTTTTTTCTGTTGAGCCGGTGTTCGATCTGCTGATTTGGTATCGACGATTGCGAGAAGATCATCAGAAACTTTGAGACGCGGTTCGAGTTTTGTTTCCGTCGTGTACGAAAGTCGAAAATGCCCCAATGCATATTGTGGGTCTTTATAATTGTGAGACAAAGTGATAATCAGTCGTTGTTTTCCCGATTTCACAGGAGTCGTGTTTTCAGGAATGAAGTAAGCGCTGTGTGTTTTGCCGAGTTGAGGACCAACGCCCCAGCCTTTCTGGTTCTTATCAGCGGGATCAATGGCCGCCTTCACGGGGAAGCCGGTTTGAGAGAAGGAGGCAATGGCGCGTTTCAAGGGTATTGTTTTGCGACGCGAGACCGACAGTGTGCGGGACGGAGCAGGGGGTGCTGCTACAATCGTTTGCCAGACTACGTTTCGTTTGGCGTCGAGCAGGCTGACTTTGAAGTTGGATAACCTCTCGCCGGCTCCATCAGTTCGGTTCCAGATCGCAATTCGATCGACGGGAGTTTCCTTTTTCAGGTTCAATTCCCACCAGGGTTTTGCTTCGGTATTGGTATGTGTGGTCGATTTGGCATCAAAAAAATGACCGTTTGTGTTTCCATCGATGGCCAGGTTCGCGGTGCCGGAATGCGTGGTGCTCGATTGGGAAGCGGCTCCCTGGCTGGATATGTTTTTGTCGGCCTGGAATACCTGGACTTCTGCCAGTGACAGAATCTGTTTTTTATTACCCTGATGTTCAACTCGCAGAAACTGCCCTTTCACTGGCGTATCGATCGTTTTGAAAGGCATGCTGTCAACTTTGATCTGTGATAATACAAAATTGCCATCCTTGGCACGCCCCGGCCCTTTTGAGGGCAGGCCCGCATCGGGGAGCGCTTCCAAACGCAATGCTTTGAATGCCGGAATTTCGAGTTCTGCCTCAATGATATAGTTTTCTCTGGCAGCGGGGCCTGTCGCCAGAATAGATCCATCTTTTAGAGTTTGAAATTTCGTTGTTTTGGATGTCGACTTAACGGTCAATGGGTTCAGAATCTTCCACGCTGGCTTCGCATGCAATGTCGATTCCCACTTTTCTTGAGCAAGCGCGAGTTCTTTAGTGTGGGTTTGCAACTTCTGATTGAGCGCCACGATTTCCGAATCGATCCGCTTGGTTTCCTGCAGCATGGAAGGCGTGGGGGCAATGATGGTGGGGGCATCCGTCGGTTGATCGTTGTCTGCGGTCTGATTGAAGTAGGCATAAAGCTGATAGTATTCTTTTTGCGAGATGGGGTCATATTTATGGGTATGGCATTTAGCACAACCCATGGTTAGTCCCATCCAGACCTGGATAGTCGTATCCACCCGATCCGTGATGGCAGCGGTTCGGAATTCTTCGTCGTCAGTGCCACCTTCCGTATTAGTCATGGTATTGCGATGAAACGCCGTTGCCACTTTTTGTTCAAGTGTCGCATTCGGCAGGAGATCTCCCGCTAATTGCTCAAGTGTAAATTGATCGAAGGGTTTGTTCTGATTGAACGCGGAGATCACCCAGTCACGATAACGCCAGATGGTCATTCGCAGTGGATCAGAGCCGTAACCTTTGGAGTCTGCATAACGCGCCAAATCCAGCCATTTACGCGCCCAGCGTTCGCCATAAGCGGGATCGGCCAGAAAACGATCGACTAGTTTTTCATACGCATTGGGAGAGGAATCGTTGATAAACTGATCGACTTCAGCCAGCGTAGGAGGTAACCCGCGCAGATCGAAACTCAGGCGACGGATCAGTGTGTAACGGTCTGCCTTAGGGTTCGGTGTAAGACCCACCTGTTCTAACTCTGCCAGCACAAAATAATCGATTTCGTTGGCGGCCCATTTATTTAGTTTGACTGTTGGACGTTTGGGACGCTGTGGCGGAACAAAGGACCAATGACGTGCATACGGTGCACCCTGTTCGATCCAGGCTTTGATTAATGTGATTTGAGAGTCTGTTAATTTGTCTCCGACATCGGGAGGGGGCATGACTTCAGATTCATCTGTCGAAATAATGCGGCGATAAAGTTCACTTTGATTTACGTGCTTGGGAATAATCGCATGCGTTTCACTATCCAGTTTTGCTGTGGCAGCGGTTCTCAGGTCGAGTCGCAGGTCGGCTTCGCGGGTGCCTTCATCTGGCCCGTGGCAGTGAAAGCAGTTTTTGGACAGGATCGGACGGATGTCTCGATTGAAATCAACGTCAACCACCTGTTTCTTTTGATCGGATGACTTCTCTGCCAGTGTCGTGGTACTACTGGCTGCAACACACGCGATGAGCATTCCAGATACAAAGAACCGCGGCGAGAAATCAAACATAGGTAGGCACCTTCAGGATGGAGTGTAATGAAGATGTGACAGATGAAGCAGAGTGTGACACATCAAACATTACGAATCAGGTTTGGTGACACCGGTCCTCCGGTGTCAAAACCGAGGGTAGCTGTCTGTTTTGAAACAGGCAGCAGGTAAGTTAAAACAGCTTAAGTGGCGCAAGCACCACCGTTTATCTTAACTACCTGAGCAAGCAGATGCAAGAAAATGTCGCGTTGGAGAGTCAGGCCTGGTAAACAAAATTCGCTGAAATCCGGGTTTTATTCAATTCCCAGATTACGTTCGATATTCCGGGCCTTGGAACTCATAATGTATTGTTGCCACCAGGGGTCAGGATCTTTTTCTTTGGGACGATCGCCGCGCGCTTCATCGCCAACCGAACTCCACTGATCGATTTCGTCCTCACCACTCCAGTCGGTATCGAAGGCTTTGGGCTTGAACACTCGCATCGTTTCCCGATTAAGTTCTGAAATGGGATCGATGATCGATGCGCAACCCGATGTAAATAATAAAGCCGGAGAGAGGGCGATACACGCTAAAATAAACGATTTCATGAGTCGTTCCTCCATACAATCTGCTCCAGATGAGGACAAAAAGATCTTCATCCGTTAAGATTGATGGTCAACAATATAGAAATGAGGTGTGAATAGGGAGTTGGATCCCTGTGAGAGAAGAGTGCGGGCATTCTAATGATTTTGTATTTTGAGTCTACCCCTTTTTGGGGAGACTTCACACGGGAACGTTTCATCCGATCATTTTAGGGAGATCACGTGGATTCTGATTTAGATATACTTATAGTAGCACCTCATCCCGATGATGCTGAGATCAGTATTGGAGGGACCATACTGGCCTGTAAACAGCAGGGGCTCCGTGTAGGAGTCATAGAATTAACCAACGGTGAACCAACGCCTTACGGCAGTCCGGAAATCCGAGTTAAAGAGACGGCTGCTGCCACGGAAGTATTGGATCTGGATTGGCGTCAATCTTTGGGATTGAAGAATCGGAGCCTGGAATCCAGTTTGGATGCACGACGGGAGTTGGCAGTGGTATTCCGACTTCAACGACCCAAAATTATTTTGGCCCCCTATTGGGAAGATGTTCATCCCGATCATGTGGCTGCCAGTCATCTGACGGATGCGGCTCGATTTTGGGCCAAACTCAGCAAAACCGATATGCCTGGCGAACCATATTGGCCTCCACAGATTTATTATTTCTGGAGCATTCATCTGCGAAACCACCCTAAACCAAGCTTCGTTTTCGATATTTCTGACCAGATCGACCTGAAAATGCAGGCCATTCGTTGTTATGAAAGCCAGATGCTTACAGGTAAATCGACTGAACATCCCACGGTTTTAGATGATATCAAAGACCGGGCACGCTATTGGGGTTGGACGATTCATCGTGGTTATGGTGAACCTTTTGCCAGTCGGGAAGAAGTCGGATTGGAAAGTTTTCTACCATTACTTTCTACGAAAAAGCCGTAGAGAGTGACAGAAATGCGGATTTCATGAGTTGCGAAACCGAAAGCGATTCCAGAGTAAAATACACCTGAATTGTTGCTGATTTCAGGTTCAACCTTGAATATCCGTCCTTTTATCGGTTAGACTTTGACAAAGAGAGCTTACTAATAATGACCGTTTGGCAAAGTCAAACTGCAAATTTGTAGTCGTTGAAGGATCTGACTACTCATTCATCAATTTGCAGGGCTTTTCTGCGATCCCACCCGATAGTGCACAGTGCAATCCTTCCATTGACATTCCATTGAGGAGAAAAAAGAAGATGTCTCAACATTCACGTCGCGAATTTCTTGAACAATCGATGTTTGCAGCAGCCAGTGCGGCCGCTCTGGGCGCTTCTGTTCCTCATCTCTCTGCTGCGGAAAAACAGTCCAGCAGTCCAAATGAAAAGTTGCGTGTTGCCTTACTGGGTGTGAATGGCCGTGGTCAATCTCACCTGAGTGCCTTCACTGGTCGAAAAGATACAGAAGTTGTAGCAATTGTCGATCCTGATGAAAGCGTCGGGATGAAAAAGGGTGTCGGAAACGTTTACAAAAAGACAAATAAGAAACCTGCCTATTATAAAGACCTGCGAAAAGCATTCGACGATCAGAAAATCGATGTCGTCAGTATTGCGACTCCCAACCATTGGCACGCTTTGGGTGCCATCTGGGCGATTCAGGCTGGTAAAGATGTTTATTGCGAAAAACCGGTAAGTCATAATGTGAGTGAAGGACGACGCATAGTCGAAGCCGCTCGCAAGTACAAGAAAATTGTTCAAACAGGAACACAGTGCCGTTCTCAACCCGGTCTGATCGATGCGATTGCCTTTATCAAAGCAGGTGGCATTGGTGAAGTGAAACTGGCCCGTGGTACCTGTTACAAACGACGAAAGTCAATTGGTCCCAAAGGGAACTACGATGTGCCCGCCAGCGTTGATTACGATCTCTGGCTCGGACCTGCACCGATGGCACCGTTGACTCGTTCACGTTTCCATTACGACTGGCATTGGCAAACACCTACGGGTAACGGGGACCTGGGGAACCAGGGCATCCATCAGATGGATGTGGCTCGTTGGGGCTTAGGCGTTGATAATGTTGGTGACAGCGTTCAAGCCTATGGTGGTCGACTGGGTTATGTTGATGCGGGTGATGTCGCCAATACGCAGGTCAGCATTCACCAGTTTGGTGATAAGCGTCTGGTGTTTGAAGTGCGTGGTTTGGAAACAGAAGCCTATCGGGGCGCTAAAGTAGGAGTGATCTTCTACGGTTCCAAAGGTTATGTGGTCATTCCCAGCTACAATAGTGCTTCTGCATTCGATAATGATGGAAAACTGATCAAGAAGTTTTCTGGTTCAGCAGATCACTTTGCCAACTTCGTGGATGCAGTTCGCAGTCGAAATATTAGCGATTTGAATGCAGATATCGAAGAAGGCCACATCTCCAGTGCACTTTGTCATCTGGGTAACATTTCTTATGAACTTGGCGAACAAATGCCCGTTCAGGATTTGAATGCCAAGTTGTCAGGAGATGCAGAAGCTCTGGAAACACTCGGTCGTTTCCGTGACCATCTGAAAAATAATAAAATTGATGCAGAGAGTACAGCGATCAGTATGGGACCAAAGTTATCACTGGACAGCAAGACAGAAGTCTTCACCGGTGGAATGGCTTCGACTGCCAATCCCAAACTCTCACGCGAGTATCGTGAGCCGTTTGCGGTTCCATCAACAGCGAAACTCTAAAATTCGTTGTTGAAACAGTTCAAAAAATAAGGCCCATTTGTCGTTTTGACAGATGGGCCTTTTCTTGTTGAAGGGACGCTGCTTGATGTTTCTATTTGAAATAATTGACGGCGTTCCGGAAGATTTGTATGCCGGCGCCTTCACCTTCTAATCCCAAACGCGTCCATTGTGGGTGTTGTGTGGCAAACAGAAAACGCTCGGGGTGAGGCATCAGGCCGAGCACGCGTCCAGAAGGATCACCCAGGGCAGCGATGTTATAAGCAGAGCCGTTAGGGTTCATCGGATAGTCCAGGATTTCTTCCTGAAGAGTCGTTACTGCTTCATCGTCTTCACGATAACACATGGCGATTTGTTGATTCGCTTTCCAACCATCAATCACCGTTGCATCACTCACTGCAATCCGACCCTCAGCATGTGCGATCGGTAGTTCAATCTGGTTTATCTCTTTCAAGAACACATTTTGTGGAGCAAGTACTCCCAGTCGTACCCAGAGTGATGTGTATTTCCCATTGGTATTCCACGTCAATGTGGCATCTCGACTTTGATCTGGTTTTGGAGGCCAGCCTGTGGCACCACCGGGGAGAATTCCTGCTTTGAGAAGCACCTGAAATCCGTTACAAATTCCCAATACCAACTTATCAGCAGCCAGGAAATTTCCAATCACATCGGCGAGTTGTCCTTGTAGATGGCTGGCAAAAATCACGCCTGCTCCCACATCATCACCGTAACTGAAACCGCCGGGCAGGCAGAGAATCTGATAGTCATTCAGTTGTTCTGGGCTTTCCAATAATTTCAGAAGATGAATTCTGGTGGACTGGGCTCCACAGAGATCAAATGCATGTGCGGTTTCGATATCGCAGTTGGTTCCAGGAGCCCGCAGGACACAAACTTTTGGAGGAGTTGACATAAGATTTGAAATAATCCTTACAATTTCAATACAAATTCCGGATGGAGCAGCAAATGGTCTCGCTAAGTCAGGATGCTATTATGAAAACCGCTTTACTTCCAGCGTCAGGACATTGATACCCTCTGAAAACCTCTGTTTTCCTGTTTCCAGAAAGAATTAGAGACATTGTAGAGGCCTAAGCTCTGAAATACGAGGGGGTTAAAGCATTGTTTCTTTTTCGGCTCGATGAAAAATCAATCTGTTCGCTGAACAGGTAATCTGTTAAGGTCCGCGGCTTATTACAGAATCTGGTCTGATCTTCTTCAGAATGTGGTGCCAGGTCGTTATTTCAAGCTGAGTATAGCTGTTCATGAATCTTCTGTTTCGATTGATCCTGCTCGCATTATTGGTCCCTGTTTGCTCGGGGTGCTTTAATGCCTACAATACGCGGATCCCCCGTGTTTTTCCGGGACGTCAAGCCATGACACGCGGGCAGAAAATCGAAGAAAAGAAAATGATGGAGTTGGAAGATCCGCTGCCATCCAGTGCTTTAGGACCCGGGGTAGTGCGTCCCCGCGAATTTGGAACCCAGCGGACCGAGTCGCGATTAGCGGTTGAGCAATCCATTCGAGTTCGTCCTTTTTTAAAACCAAGACCGGGACAAACCTTGCATCCCGTACCGAAATTATCGGGTGGTAAGTCAAAATACCCTGAAGTGATTCGGCCCTGATCGTGTTGGCTGGAAGCAATTTTTCCATCCTACAGCTTTCCATTACCTGCACATCACGTACAATGCAAGGTAGAGATCTAATCTACTCTATTCAGGGTAAGTGGCTATTTTGAGATATCTATTGTTCCAATCAAATCCGGTTCAGGCTTTCAGTCGCGCTTTGCAGAGCGCACTTCTGGTTTTGATGCTGATGTCTGGCATGATGAGTTCTTCTCTTCTGGCACAGGGGGAAGTCAACCGTGCTGTCGATGCGCAAGGTAAAAAATACTATACGCCTCCCACGCGCATTGCCGTTGACCGTGGACTCAAGTATCTTGCAGAAAGACAGCACGCAGATGGCTCGTTTGGCTCCGGATCCACTTTCAATCAAAATGTGGCCGTGACTGCTTTATGTGGGATGGCATTTCTAGCGGATGGAAATACACCAGGCAGAGGAAAGTATGGAAAGCAGGTACAAAAGACAGTAGATTTTATTCTCGCTTCCTGCAAACCATCGGGGTATATCATAGCACCAGAGAGCATTTCTCATGGTCCTATGTACGGACATGGTTTTGCAACATTATTTCTTGCCGAAGTTTATGGGATGACGCGTAGCAAGGACGTACGAGCGAAGCTGGAAAAAGCGGTTGAGATGATCGTGAAGTCACAAAACGCCAAAGGGGGCTGGCGGTATACACCAGAGAGTAAAGATGCCGACCTCTCGGTGACCGTCTGCCAGATTATGGCCCTCAGAGCAGCACGGAATTGTGGGATTTTTGTTTCCAAAGAGGTCATCGACCGTTGTATTGAATACGTGAAGAATAGCCAGAACGCGGATGGTGGATTTCGGTATCAAATTGTTCGGCAGGGAAAAAGCGAATTTCCCAGGTCAGCCGCGGGTGTCGTTGCCTTATATAGCGCTGGGATTTATGAAGGAAAGGAAATCGAGGACGGGCTTGCTTACATTGCTCGCCACCTGCCTAATCAGCGTTACTTTCGTGGCAGTCATTATTATTACGGACAATATTATGCAGTCCAGGCTATGTGGCAGGCCGGCGCTGAATATTGGGAAAGCTGGTATCCCGCGATCCGGGATGAATTGGTTTCCAGTCAAATGACCAGCGGCAGCTGGAGGCCCGACAGCTCGAACTGTGTCGAGTATAGCACGGCAATGGCCTGTATCGTTTTGCAAATTCCTCGCAATAATATTCCCATCTTTCAGCGTTAAGTTTTTCTCATCGTTTGAAGTTTCATTATGTTTGAAGTTTCGTTGCAAGGTGTCTCATGCGATTTACAGTGATCATCGGTCTGATTTTCAGTTTCAGCGCCTGGAATGATTTCATCAATGCGGCAGAGCTCTATCTTGCAGATGGCGAGGTTGTGCAGGGGAAGCTGATTCAAATTGAACAGAATCAGTTTACGCTTCAGACAGATTCCGGCAAGCGCACTTTTCCTGCTGATGAAATAATTCGTGTCGAGTCAGGAAAATTATTGCACTCCCAACCACGTGAAGGTTTGGTGATTCTGGCGAACGATGATCGTATTTTTGCGGAGTTACTCCGTTCTGAGGAAGACGTTGTCTTTGTGCGTCTGAATTCCTGTCCGGAAACGGGGGGGTTCAAAATTCCGTTGGAAACGATACAGGCTGCCAGTTTTCAATGGCCATCGAATCGCCAGCTGAGAACAGAACTCATTCAAAAAATCGCAAGAAAGGATCAGAAATCAGATCTCTTTTTTTTAAACAACGGCGACAATCTGGAAGGGGAATTGTTAGGCTTCGATGCGAGTACTTTTCGTTTTGAATCGAGAGGTGGGGAAACTTCGGTCCCGCGAAAGGGAATTCGGTTCTTTACGATTAACCCTGAGTTGATCAATTTTCCACAACCCGAACAGTTACGCTATCGAATAAGACTGACGAACGGATCGCAATTGACTGTCTCTTCACTTATTTTAGATAAGAATGAGATCACTGCCAAAACTTTGTTTGGTGCAGAACTGCATTTTGGTCTGAAGCGTCTGGTTTCCATTACACCTTTGGGAGGACAGGTTGTTCCGCTTTCAGATCTCAAGCCGGTTGATTATCAATTTACTCCTTATTTCTCTCAAGCATGGAACTGGCAGCAAAACAGGAATGTTCTGTCTGGGCCATTGAGAGTCGGTGGAAAAGAGTTTGTGTCGGGGCTGGGAATGCACAGCGCTTCTGAATTGCACTACCAGCTCGATGGAAAGTATGCCGCATTTCAGACAGAAGTTGGTATTGATGATACCACCCAGGGAAAAGGGGATGCTGAAATCGTGATTCTGGTTGACCAGCGTATTGTGTTTCAGCAGGCCATTCAGGGAGCCAGTCAACAAACGGTTCTTGTGCCGCGGATTGATCTCAGCGGTGCGCGGGAACTGATTTTGAAAGTGAACTTCGGGAAAAACGCGGATATTCAGGATCATGTCAACTGGTGTCGGCCTGTCTTAATTCGACAAAAGTGAATTGTCTTTTTCTGTCGAAGGCATCAAAGTTGATTCGTTGATCAGTAGCGTTTGTAGTGTCTGTTTTCTATCCTGATACTTAGCGTATATCGTCTGTTCTATCTGTAAATCTGAATCAATGTTAAAGAAGACTTCTTATGAAAACGATTCCCACTCTACTGCTCATTGTGACTCTGGTTCTGACTCAGCAATTATCGGCTGCGGAGAAAGTCGATACTTCTCCCGCTCCGGTGAAACTGGTCAAAGTCTTTCCCTACTTGAAAATTGATCGTCCCATTGTCATTACACATGCCGGCGATGACTCGAACCGTCTGTTTATTGCTTCCCAAAAGGGAAAAATCTGGATTGTTCCCAACACTCCCGATGATGAAGATTTGGAAGAGGGAAAGCTGTTTCTTGATATCTCTGACCGCGTGATTTACAACGACAAGCAGAATGAAGAAGGATTGCTGGGCTTTGCTTTTCACCCGGATTATAAAAATAATGGCGAATTCTTCATCTACTACAGTACGCCGAACAAACCGGTGAATACCTCAGTCATATCACGCTTCCGAGTGTCAAAAGATAATCCCGATCGAGCACTGGCTGATTCGGAAGAAGTTCTGATGCGTGTTGAACAACCAGCCTGGAATCATGGTGGAGGAACAGTTGTCTTCGGCCCGGATGGAAAACTTTACATTGCCTTTGGTGATGGGGGAGCCGGTAATGATGTCTTCAAAAATGGTCAGAATCTTTCGACAGTTTTGGGAACGATCTGTCGTATTGATGTCGATCATAAAAGTCCGGGGTTAAATTATGCGATTCCCAAAGATAACCCTTTTCTGGAAGGGAAAAGCGCTGAGATCAAGACAGCCCGCAAGGAAATCTGGGCGTATGGACTGCGAAACCCCTGGCGGATTGCCTTCGACACGAAAACGGGTGTTCTCTGGGCCGGCGATGTGGGGCAGGGGATTTGGGAAGAAATCGATATTATCGTCAAGGGAGGAAACTATGGTTGGTCCGTCCGGGAAGGAAAACACCCCTTTGGTCCCAATGGGGTGGAACCTCGACCACATTTAATCGAACCAATCTGGGAATATCATCATGATGTAGGGAAATCTATTACCGGGGGATCTGTGTATCGAGGTAAAAAAATTCCCGCGATCAACGGGCTTTATATTTATGGAGATTATGTATCCGGAAAATTCTGGGCGTTGAATTATGATGCCAAGAAGAAGAAAGTGACCGCCAACCATGTGATTGAATCACCAAGTATTCCAGTGATGACGTTTGGCACAGATCAAAAAGGCGAACTGTTTCTCACTTCTTCATTCAGTGAAATCTTCATGTTGAAAGCGAAGTAATTGGGTAGTACAAATTTTAATATTAAAAAACACGGAGCACCATTAATTGAGGCTCCGTGTTTTTTTGATTTCACGCGTTGCTTTAAGCTTCGACCGCGTATTGTTGAAGATCTTCCAGATCCACAAATTCAAGGGTCGAAATGTGACAGGCTTCCAGTTTGACAAGCGGTGCCATACCTGCTTCTAAAGCTTCCTTCCAGCGTTCGACGCACAGGCACCAGCGGTCTCCCGGTTGTAAACCGGGAAATTCATACTGAGGGTGTGGAGTACTCAGATCATTGCCCTGTTGTTTGGAAAATGCCAGAAACTCTGCAGTGACTTCCGTACAAACTGTATGCAGACCCATATCGGAGCCGCCGGTATTACAGCATCCATCGCGATAAAAACCAGTGACCGGATCCATGGAACAGACTTCGAGTTCCGTGCCGAGTACATTTTTTGCTTTTTTTTGATTCATCTTAAAACTGGTCAACCTCTCTATAAGCTTCAATGACGGCCAAATCACCTTCCTGGCCAGGTTTGGAATTTCCATGTTCCATGCCAATGATACCATCAAAGTCTTTGGAATGAATATGCTTGAATACGTTCAGGTAATTGATCTCGCCGGTTCCCGGTTCTTTTCTACCAGGATTATCGCCCGATTGGAAATAGCCAATTTCATCCCAGCAACTGTCGATGTTAACAATTAAGTTTCCTTCTGTAATTTGTTGGTGATAAATGTCAAACAGGATTTTACAGGAGGGACTGTTAACCGCCTTACAGAGTGCATACGCCTGTGGCGAACCTTGTAAAAATGTGCCTCCATGATTGGCATACCAGTTCAAGGGCTCGAGAACCATAACCATGCCGTGCGGTTCAAAGATATCCGCACAGCGCCTGAGTAACTCGATCACATTGGCAGTTTGATATCCTTCTGCCAGACGGGCGCGAGGCCCTTCATCGATATTTCCGGGAACAACTGTCATCCATTTTGCATTGACACGCTTTGCGACTTCGACCGATTCCTGAATGTCTTTTAAAACGCTATTCCAGACATCTTTATCTTTCTTCACGAATGTTGTCTTACCAATCGAGCCGTGTGCCACAAACACGCCCATCTCCATATTGAGCTTTTCCATGGTATCAGCGATTTGCTGCTGGAGTTCCTTGGGTTTCTTTTTCATTCCATTGTCTTCCCAGGCTGTAAAACCCTGGTCAGCAGCAAATTTTACCTGGTCCAGCGGATCCTTACCGGCTGCATTTTTAAACATGCCAAAGTGTGGGGCATATTTGAGATGGAATGGCTTTTTGTTCTGGTCGGCATCTGTGGCTTGTGTCACAGCCGTTGCTAACAAGGCGGTACTGCCTGCGATAGCACCGCTTTTGAGGAATTCTCGTCGTTGCATAGGAGGGACTCCTTGTCGTGTAATTCAATGTGAAAT
Organism: Planctomycetota bacterium; assembly: GCA_022600195.1. Lineage (GTDB taxonomy): Bacteria > Planctomycetota > Planctomycetia > Planctomycetales > Planctomycetaceae > Gimesia. Next base: position 24,321 of record JAHZKX010000068.1, on the reverse strand, counting down.
TCAAATTGATAACTCATGGGAAGAGGATTTATTCTAGTCAAAGCTGGCAGAGGATGCACCTGATTTGTTGTGGAATCATTTCGAGTTAACAAAACTCAAGCTCTGAGCAAAGTATTCCAGTTGACTGAATACTGGATAAGGAGAGTTCACCGGGCCTGCCAGCTTCAGTTAAGGCGAGGCAGTCGTACGATAACCAGAATTCCAATACTGGCAAGCACTACCAGGACAACCTTGAATGTCATAGAAAGCGGTGTGAAAATTAACGTCGCCAGAATGACAGCAATGACGATCGAGATGGCCTGGATCTTGACACTCAGCCGAATACCACCATCCTGTTGCCAGTCTTTTAAGACTTGTCCTAAAATCGGAGAACGCAACAATGCTCGATTTAATCGAGGTGAGGTTCTAATTAGAAAATAGCTGGTTAACAATAGAAACGGAGTTGTTGGCAGCACGGGCAATGCGACACCGAGTGCTCCCAGTACAAAGCACAGGGCAGCCAGAAAGAGATAAACTAATTTCTTGACACCGGTTACTGTGGGAACCGATGTTTCATCCAGTGTATCGAGAAACGCAGGATGGATTTCATCGAATGCGATTCTCTCAATCCTCAAGCCTTTAGGGTCGGCTTCTTCGGGATGTTTTTTGGGTGGTTGAGAATCTCGGATCATGGAATCCTGAATCTGGACTTAATGCTGGTATGATGGATGAATCTCAGATTTTAACTGAAATCTACATTATTACAAAGGTTGATTTCAACAGATACATGTCTGAGGTAAAGCCCGCAATCAGCTGGTTTTGAAGTCGCTTTTGTTTTAATGGGTTGGTTGCATTCCTCCACGTATTGATCCGGCAGCCGTGTTGCCATAGTTGTCTGCAAACATTGGATTTAGAGGGCGACTGTTGGGAACAGATAACCAAGCTCGTAACAGGTGCCGTTTTAAATTTGGTTCATCGGCATCTTGAAAATCATCGCGTCGATGAAACGTAACCCAGTTATTGAGAAACAGTAAATCTCCCGGTTCCTGACGAAATTTGACACTCATTTTTGGAGACTCTGCCAGAGCTTCCAGTTGATTCATCGCGTCTTGCTGGGCTTGTGTCATCTCTGGCAGATCGGGAGCTGCGTAAGCACGTTCAATCAGCACGCGCAAGAAACTGCCTGCAAAATGCCCTTCCTGTATTGAAAAGATGGGTTGCTGACAATAGGGCTTTTGATTCCCTGTATCTACATTATGCCTTAAATAATAAAAAGGCTGCATCAGCACCTTTGTCAGATCAGGCCAGCGCTCACGCATTTCATTAAACAGCGAAACGGAACTGACCAGTTGATTGTCTCCACCAGAAACTGCCTGTTGAATACACAGAAACCCGATCACATCACAACGATCAGTATGAAAGCTGAGTCTTTTGCGAGTATTTGGTCCGCGTGCCTGGGCCTGACCAACCTGAAAACCCTCGTCTCTGACATGAAAGACTTTTTCTCCCGTAGCACTTTGCGAAACAGGAGTCCCTAGATGAATCGAGATCAAATAGAACAGACTCTCTCGTTCTGCGGCAGAATAGTTATCGACGGGAAGACCTTTCAATTGACATGCACCAGAGCCATGTTCCAGCCGATCTTGTATCTGATGTAAAACGGGCCCCAGTCTCGGAAGTGGAAATCGTTCTACAGTAATTTGATCAAAAGACAGGTTTTCAGAAGTGATGGCGTGTAATGCTTCCTGTAGATCATGGAGATGGTCTGCATTTAATTTGATCAACCAGTCTTCGCGCTGGAAAAGCTCATTACCTTTCCAGGCAGCGGGAATCAAAAAAGGGCCGGGCAGTTTGCTGGGGTTTTGTAACTGACTCACTCTTTCTGTGCTCCTGTTAGATACCATTCACCATGATTGGTTGAATATCCATCTTAACAGAAAGAAATCGGAGTGAGAAGTTGTGGAAAACAGGATTTTAGTTAGTGTTGGTAGAGAGGGGCGTCTCATCTTAATTGGATCAAATCCAGTTTGAGATAATATCGTTAATCATTTCTTCTTCGAGTGTCTCATGTGCCAGAAGATGATCCACCAGATCCCCGATGGCAGACCAGAATGAGTCTTGACGAAACAACTGATAAAGGGCCAGCGTTTTTTGTTCCAGATATTGCATTCTGGCCTGTCGCTGTTTGATCAGCAGGGATGCTGCTCTCAACGCCTGTTGCCAGTCGCCAGACCACTCACCAACCATTGCAGGGTGAAATGGATCTCCCGTATGGATCATTTCAGCGACAGGGCCGGCTAAAGAAACGAGAATGGTTTTTTCGAGAAATGTTTTTTCGTCGAACACTCCCTCCGGCCAGGAAATTTGTGCATCGCCAAATCGTTCCGGGCCATCATCCCAGTCAGGATCCACTGTGACCGAATGTACGCGGGCGCCGACGTAAATCGCCATCAATACATGGCCTGCTTCATGGTAGGCAGTTACTTCTTCTGTCACTCTAAGTCCGTTTTGAATTGATAGCGTCGTGGTCAAAGAATCTGCGGGATGCTTGGTCAAGAGAGTGGTATTAAACCAGTTCAAGAACATTTCAGCAACACCGCCACTCTTGATCTGATGTCAGGGAAGGTGAGATGCTTCCATAAGATTAGTGAATATATAGTGTAAATCAAGATCGTCGCAGTCTGAGCAGATTCCAGCTTTGTATTGGTCTGGCTCTTCTGTAGAATGAATGATCAAATAATCGAACCCTTAAATAAGTCACCATTAATTTATTGTCATCCTGGAGAAATTGTACTTATGAGATCGATGCGTCAGTTGATCACTTTTTGTCTGTCTTTATTGGTGTCAGTACAAATTGTTTATGCAGAAAAATATGATGTCGTTGTTTATGGAGGAACATCCTCTGCGGTGACCGCTGCCGTTCAAGCCAAGCGCTTAGGAAAGACTGTAGTGATTGTCAGTCCCGATCAACACCTCGGAGGTTTATCGAGTGGCGGTCTCGGTTGGACTGACACGGGCAATAAAGCCGTCATTGGTGGATTGGCGCGAGACTTTTATCATCGCGTCTGGAAGCATTATCAGAAAAAAGATGCCTGGAAGTGGCAGAAACAGAACGAATATGGGGATAAGGGGCAAGGTACTCCTGCTATCGACGGGAAACAGCGAACGATGTGGATCTTCGAGCCGCACGTTGCAGAGCAGGTGTTCGAAGACTTTGTCCGCGAATACCAGATTCCCCTGTTCCGAAATGAATGGCTGGATCGAAAGCAGGGCGTGAAAAAGTCCGGCAAAAATATCACTTCCATTACCACACTCAGCGGCAAAACTTTTGCCGGTCGCATGTTTATCGATGCGACCTATGAAGGCGATCTGATGGCAACCGCAGGCGTGAGTTATCATGTTGGTCGTGAAGCTAAAAGTGTGTATGGCGAAGAATGGAACGGAGTTCAGACCGGTATTTTGCACCACAAACATCACTTTGGTCCCAAAGCGGTCAAGAAAAAGATCAGCCCTTATCGTACCCCCGGAGACGCCTCCAGCGGTTTACTGCCGCGCATCAGTGGTGCCAATCCCGGAAAGTACGGCTCCGGTGATGACAAAATTCAGGCCTATTGTTTCCGAATGTGTCTGACCAATCACGAGGCAAACCGGGTGCCATTCCCCAGGCCAGCTGGATACGACGCAGATCAGTATGAGTTGCTGTTACGAATTTATCAGGCAGGGTGGAGAGAAACCTTTGCCAAGTTCGATCCAATTCCCAATTATAAAACGGATACAAATAATCATGGTCCGATGAGCACAGATAACATCGGATTTAATTACGATTACCCGGAAGCCTCTTACGAGCGCAGAATGGAAATCATTAAAGAACACGAAACTTATCAAAAAGGCTGGTTGTATTTTATTGCCAATGATCCACGCGTACCGCAAGAAGTGCAACAAAAGATGCGTCAATGGGGGCTTGCCAGAGATGAATTCAAAGACAATGGAAACTGGCCACATCAACTCTATATTCGCGAAGCCCGGCGTATGGTCGGACAGTTTGTGATGACAGAGAAAGAGCTGCTCAAAAAACGTCCAACGCCAGATTCGGTCGGGATGGGTTCCTATACGATGGATTCCCATAACGTGCAGCGATATGTGACACCGAAAGGGTTTGTACAGAATGAAGGAGATATCGGCGTTTCTACGCGAGGTCCTTATAAAATTGCATATGGGAGTCTGGTTCCCCGGAAAGAAGAATGTGGCAATCTACTCGTGCCCGTCTGTGTTTCAAGTTCGCATATTGCCTTTGGTTCCATCCGTATGGAACCGGTTTTCATGATTCTGGGACATTCAGCGGCAACGGCTGCGGGCATTGCTCTGGACCAGAACCTGGACGTGCAGGATGTTCCTTACTCAATACTCAGTGAGCAACTCTTGAAGGAAGGACAGATATTGGAAACACCACCCGAAGCAAAATACGGGCGTAATGGCGTTGATCCTTCAAAACTGAAAGGGATTGTGATTGACGATTCACAAGCCAAACTCACAGGAGTCTGGGAAACCAGCAGGTCATCCAAAAAGTTCATTGGAACCAGCTATAGTCATGAATCAAACTCACGAGATGGGAAAGCAGCCGCCCGTTTTGAAACGAAAATACCAAAAGCGGGACGTTATGAAGTGCGCTTCGCCTATACCCCTAATTCCAATCGTAGTTCCAAAGTTAAAATCAAATTAATTCATGCATCAGGGGAAGCAGACCACACAATCAATCAGAAGAAGATCCCTCCGTTGGATGGCGTATTTATTTCTCTGGGAGAATATGATTTTACGCCAGATCAAACTGCGGTAGTGGAAGTGAACAACGCAAATGCCGATGGTTATGTGATTATTGATGCAGTTCAGTGGATTCCTGTTTTGAACTAATATGAATTCCCGTTATAAAATGGTTTGTCTTAATTGAGCCAATGGTGCGAACGAGAAAAGTGGCTTTAGATTCGATTTTGTTTTGCACTGACGATGATCGTCGGAATCACACAGAATTTCTTGCTTGCTGCGGAATCGATTTCAAAAACGAAGGTGATTCGCGCAATGTGGAAAGCAAGTGACTATTACCGCAATTAACTTGCTGTCAGAGGATGTTACGTATATTACTACAGTCTCGATAAGTAACGTCGTAGGGTAGCCTGAATTTCGGGTCAACAATTGTTATATCGCCAGCGAGGTCTTCAGTCGGAATCTGGTGGTCCTTGGCGACTACATACAATCACTAAAATTGATAAGCGTCAACAATAGAATCAGCGTGCGGTTTCTTACACATTAGTAGTAATTTTAGTGTGGAATGCCACTTAGATGGAAAATGGCATTCATGGTGACCAGTCTGGTCTCTCCTTGTTTGTGTCTGATGATGTTGATTCCGGTATTGGTTTGCGTGATCTCTTTGGCCCGTTTGATTTCCAATCCCATCAGCTTTGCAAGGTAAACCCGATTTACAACATTGTGCGCGACTATTGCGACTGTTTCTCCCGGATGTCGGTCCAGCACAGATTGGATTGCCGGTTCCGAGCGATCAAGTACATCGTGATAGGATTCGCCTCCGGCATATCGATTTTGAGAGGAATCTTCCATAAATGCACGGTATTCTTCCGGGAATTCCTGCATGATGATGTCCCAGGACTTGCCTTCCCATAAACCAACATCACATTCATGAATTTCTGCGATTTCCTGAGGGGTCAAACCAAATCGCTCGCCGATCGCTATCGCAGTTTCTCTGGCGCGAATCATGGGGCTGCAGTAAATATGTTGGATCGCGCTGTTTCTAGAAAGGAATTCAGAAAGCGCATCGGCCTGTTTTTGTCCCGATTCACTCAGCCCCGGATTAATTCCACAGCCCTGGAGAATATAAGGGCGTTGTTCATTGGGGGGAGTTGCACCATGCCTGATCAATAGCAGGTTGGTGACGTTGGGGTCGGGTTGAGGTATTAATTCTGGGCGTTCCATCATCATTCTTTCAGAAATAAATCGTATCCGTTTACGGGCTCTTTTTTTTCTGTACCGCCAGTTTTACCGCCGCCTTGATTGCTTCCAGAATACCTCGGGTATCAGGTGCCGTATCGGTCCAGGCAATATCAAAGGCCGTTCCATGACTGGGGCTGGTTCTGACAATCGGTAAGCCCAGTGTGATGTTGACTGCCTGATCAAAACCTAAAAGTTTGAAAGGAATATGGCCTTGATCGTGGTACATGGCGACCACAGCATCAAATTCACCATTCACGGCTCTTCTTATCAGAGTATCTGCAGGTAGAGGGCCTGTTGCGTTTATTCCAGATTGTTTCGCCTCCGCAACAGCGGGAGCAATGATCCGGGCTTCTTCATCGCCGAACAGTCCATGTTCGCCCGCATGCGGGTTCAGAGCGCAGACCGCGACGCGGGGATTTGAGACTCCCATGATTTGCATTAACCCGGAAATCAGACGCGTCTTTTCATAGATCGCCTGTCTGTTAAGTAAACCGGGGACACTGGCGATCGATGTGTGTAGAGTGGCGTGAACGATTCCCAATCCTGCCGCTGGTTTGATCACATCATTTTGAGGCAGGTAGAGCATCATTCCGAAATCATCAACCTGACAGCGATCTGCCAGAATTTCTGTATGGCCGGGAAATTCAATACCCGCCAGACGCAACGCCTCTTTATTCAATGGTGCGGTTGTCATTGCATCAACTTGTCCGGACAGACAGTCTTCAATCGCACTGACCAGATAATCGTGAGCACCCTGTCCCGATCGTGCATCAATCTGACAGGGAACAGCGTTTAGCACATCCGCCTTACCACGATCAAGGCAGTATGCAGTACCCGGTTTGAACGAAGTCGCATCCAAGATGCTATCGATCGAAATTACACGCAGAGCGCTTCCAGAAAATTCAGAAGCGCGGCTCAGAATCTCCGCATTTCCATAAACGACCGGACGACAACTTTGAAAAATATCAGCTTGAGAACAAAGCGCATCCAGTAATTGAGGTCCAATGCCTGAAACGTCACCCATGGTTAATGCGATTAGAGGCAACTTCATAACGTTTCAAAAATTTCAATCTCACTTAAAGGCAGACCCAGTTTATCTTTTTCAGAAAGGATCGGCTCTGAAGTAACAGGCCAGTCGATTTCCAGAGCCGGATCATTCCAGAGTAACGTTCGTTCGTATTCCGGAAAATAATAGTCACTGCATTTGTAATGAAAATTCGCTTGAGGGCTAATTACATAAAAACCATGTGCAAATCCTGCGGGCACAAAAAGTTGCTGATGATTGTCAGCTGAGAGTATTATCGAAAATGATTTTCCAAATGTGGGAGAATTTTTTCGGAGATCAACACAAACATCAAGAATTTCACCCTGGGCTACAAAAACCAGCTTTGCCTGTGGTCGTTTGATTTGAAAATGTAATCCACGCAATATCCCAGATGAGGAACTGGAAAAGTTATCCTGAACAAATGAATCGTCTACGCCAGCCTCTTGGTACCTTTGTTGCTGATACGTTTCCTTAAAGAAACCCCTTTGGTCCGAATAAACTGGAGGAGTGATGATCAATAAACCCGGAAAATCAGTTTGTTGTATATCCATTTTTTGATTGATTCTGCGATCTAAAGTCAATTTGAAGTATATAAACAAGGGTTTTATGTCAGAAACCTTCAGGAATCATACTGAATACCCTCATGAATGAAAGGTTGACGAAATAAGAAAATCATGGCGATCAGAAATACTTTTGCAAGGTTGAGAATGGACACAAGTCCTATTTTGCAGAGAATTTAGAAAAAAAGTTAACCAGTTTGTTTTTCCTGTTTTTTCTTGTAAACACTGACACGGATCGCGTATCCTATAATCAATATCTCTTACCTGAGAACTACATTTATCTTTCTCATTACTAGAGGAACTATGAGCGTAAGCCGTTTAAAGAATCTGGAAGCAGCTGAAAATTCTTTGTTCAAGCGCATTGTGAGTAGTGTGCTGGTCTTAGGTGTTCTGGTTTCCGCTGCGCCTCTCAGTGCTCAAAAGGTCAAAGTTCAAAAGCCTGTGAGTTCAGATCCTGCCTCGAAGCTCTCACAAGTCTTTTTCAAAACTGTTCCCGACTCCCTGGAAGATCTAAAGCAGATTGAGAAAAAAGTCACTTCTCTCACGGAGTCATCCATTCACAGTACGGTTTCTGTTCGTGTAGGCGATGCCCAGGGAAGCGGTGTCATTATTGATAATAAAGCAGGTTATATCCTGACAGCAGCACATGTGATTGGGCTGGCTCAAAAAAATGCCATAATTATTCTGCATGATGGCAGAAGATTAAAAGGAAAAACGATGGGTTTGAACCGGGGAATGGATGCCGGTCTGGTGAAACTCGTGGAAAACGATGAGATCGAAATCGATAAACTTCCCCAGGTAAAAATGGGAGATATTTCAAAATTGGAATCGGGTGAATGGGTGATTGCCACAGGGCATCCGAATGGCTATCAGTCAGGACGCGCCCCAGTGGTTCGCTTGGGAAGAATCGTCTCCCGAAAGAAACATCTGATTCAAACCGATTGCACATTAATCGGCGGTGATTCAGGAGGCCCACTCTTCAATATGAAGGGAGAGGTTATCGGAATTCATAGTCGAATAGGACCCGCTACAAGTTGGAATTTTCATATACCTGTTTCTGCCTTTCAGAATAATTGGGAGAAGCTCGTTTCAGGTGATATGTGGGGAGCAAAACCTCTGGGGCAGAATGCTGTTCTGGGAGTGAATGGAATTGATGCAGAACAAGGCTGTAAAGTGACGGGAGTGACTCGGGGGTTTCCAGCGGAAATTGCAGGACTCAAAGAAAATGACCTGATTATTCAATTAAATGATCAGAAAATCACAGGCATAGAACAACTGGCTGGCGTCGTTCAGCAATATAAACCAGGACAAACGGTTCAGCTCAAACTGATTCGTGACAAGAAAACCATGTCGTTCGAAGTCCAATTGGCAGCCAGAGACTAGAGAAAAATTGAGAAAACAATTTTGATCGAATTTTCAGACTGATAAACTGATCAAACAAAAGGTTAACTGGGGGAAATCAATTGAGCCAGGATCAAAAAAAGAGATGTAATGGATCGACCTCTGTTCGATTTGTAATGACGATTTTGAGCATTCCGATGTTCATTGGTAGTCTCGTCTCAGATGGATTTGCTTGGGAGCAATTGCGACCAAGTCAGCTCACCAGTGGCTCTCAAATCCGTAAAGCCTTTCGTTCCGTTGTTTCCACTCCACGATCATGGACTGTGCGCGTTCGTGCTAATGGAAAAGAAGTCTCTCTGGGAGCAATTGTGGGTTCGGAGGGGTGGATTCTGACCAAAGCCAGTCAACTGGAGGGACAAGTCACCTGTGAGTTAGCGACTGCAGAACGACACGAAGCAGAAATTATCGGCGTCGATGGCAAACTGGATTTGGCGTTGATCAAAATAAATGCGAAAAATCTACCAACGGTCAAGTGGCAGTCCACTTCCGATCCGAAAGTGGGACAGTGGTTGGTGACTCCCGGGTTAAGCATGTCCCCTGTCAGTGTGGGAGTACTGAGTGTCGCCAGACGTGCGATTAAGCCACAGCCGGGTGTTCTGGGAGTGCGTATTGACGATGCAGAGGGGGGCGCACTCGTCAAACAGGTGATGCGCGAGAGTGGTGCCGAAGAAGCTGGCCTGAAACCCGGTGATGTAATTATGAATGTAGCCGGTGAAAATATTGAAAATGCAAGAGCACTTTCGAATTTCGTTGAAAAGTTCCTGCCCGGAGACCGTGTACGAGTGAAGGTGCTCAGGGAAAATGAAGAAATCACGGCAATCGTCATTCTGACTGATCCGCAGATGTTGATTTATGATCGCTTGCGTGAAATGCAGAAAAAAATGGGTGGTGCGCTGAGTCGGCGTAAGAGTGGTTTTACAGAAGTCTTACAACACGATGCTGTATTACGTCCCGAAGATTGCGGGGGAGTGATTGTCAATCTTAATGGACAGGCCATTGGGTTAAATATTGCCCGCGCCGGCAGAACAAAATCCTTTGCGATTCCTGCTGACCACGTCATTCCCATGATCGAAAAGTTGAAACTGAAAAAGTATGCTCCCTATAATCCAGTGAAGGATGCAAAGGCGCAAACGGTTTCCACTGATATGTCATCCTGATTCGGTCAGGGCGTATTGACAGTCGAGTTGTTTTCGAAAACTTCTCACTGCTGCTTCTTCCACTTTGTTCGTTCGCAGATTACCGCGACAAGCTGCGCTGCGGATTCCGATAATATCTGGCGAAACGTCAGACAATGACGCCAGGTTTTCGTGATGAATCGATCCCGCCAGGGCAATTGTTAATTTGTGAGCCCGTGCCTGTTCAATCAAAATCTCGATCTGTTCGAGTGACAAAAAATCCAAAAGGCTCTGCCCTCGTTTGGAATAAGTATCAATTAAAAGACCCGTGCACTGGCTTGAAATGGCGGCTGTGAGAACTTCCTCTGGCGAGAGGGAGTGGGCCTGTTGCCAATCTGCATATGCCACTGCAATCCACTGAAACGTGGTGCTGTTGATGTCTTCGACCCGTGTTCTCAAATCCAACCAGTCAGCATACCAGTTCTTTTTGCTGGCGGTATGAGACAAACCCATTTTTAAATAGCTGATCTCTTTCGGAATGAAAGTAGAAGAGCTTTTTCCTTGCCACTCCACCAGTTCTCCCAATGCCATGCTTAAGGGAACAGTCACTGAGTGGTTTGAGAAAAACTCAGAAATCGTGCGCAACGTTTCTTCATCAACCATTGCCAGAGGGCCATTGAATGGCTCCTTTAGATCCAGGATGTCACAACCCCCCTGAAGGGCGGGCAGGATTTCATCGCGATGCCTGATGCTGACCAGAAGTTGTACTGTCTGTGAGTTCAAAGAGGAGCTTTCTTAAACCGTTAAGGATTTTTAGTTGTCTGAGGTTGGGTCGAGCGCTGAATGCCGTAAGGCTTTACCCGCCAGACTGCCGGTCGGAGATCCCGCACTGATTGCCGGTTTTCCGTTAACAAATAGATAACGGACCCCTTTTGAATATTGATGCGGATTATCAAACGTTGCCTGATCGATGAGTTGTTTTGGATCAAAAACAACGATATCCGCATACGCGCCCGGGCGAAGATAGCCTCTGTCTTTCAGCCCGAGAATATCAGCGGGGAGACCTGTCGCGCTACGAACAGCGTGTTCCAGTGGTATGACTTTTTCCTGAAGGGCATAATATCCCAGCTTCCGGGGGAACGTACCATAATTGCGGGGATGCGGACGATCAGAACCAGGCAGGTAGGCCCGTCCATCCGATGCCGTCGCTACCCAGTCGATTTTCATAATCTGGCGGACATCCTCTTCATTCATACTGAAATTCACAATGGAAGCCCCTCCTTTGCGCGTGATCTCCAATGCGATCTCCAGCACACTTTTATTTTCTTCCTCAGCAATTTGCTGTAAATTTTTACCCACCCAGTTGGGTTTATCTGAATAGCGGGCAATTCGTACTGCTTTGCCTCCTTCTCGCTTTTTAATATTCTTTTTCATAATGTTGATGATTTTTTGAGAAGTTTCAGGCGCTTCCAGACGCTTGACTAATTTCTTGTTTCCTCCCGCTCTGGCCCAGGCTGGTATTAACGTAGCCCCCAGTGATGTACTGGAAGCAATATACGGGTACTGGTCGGCTGTGACTTTTTGACCTTGTTTGCGTGCTGTATCAATCATCTGAGCAGCTCTGATGACCAACCCCCAGGCATCCTGGCCACTGGATTTGAAGTGAGAGATATGAACGGGCAACTTCGCCTGTTGGCCAATTTTTAGAGCTTCATTGACGGCTGAGAGTAATTCTGTACTTTCATTGCGGATATGACTGGCGTAGATCCCCTGATGCTGAGACACGATTTTTGCCAGTTCGATGATTTCTTCGGTCTTTGCATAAGAACTGGGAACATAGATTAGGCCGGTTGACATCCCCCAGGCACCATCCTGCATGGCTTTGAGAGCCAGTTGTTTCATCGTTTTCAGTTCTTCAGGCGTTGGCTCTCTCTGGCCTGATCCCATCACCTGATCACGCAGAGAACCTTGAGGGATCAGGTGCATCACATTCGTTCCGCTTCCCGAAGCCTCTATCTTACGATAGTATTGTCCTGTATCGACTGGACCACTTCCACAATTTCCAGTGACAATGGTTGTGCAACCCTGAGTGACAAAGTTCATATTGGAGCGTGTCAGGGCGGAAACGATCTGCCGATCACTGTGGTTGTGTAAATCAATAAATCCAGGAGCAATTGTCAATCCGCGGCACTGAATGATCTGGTTTGCAGGTTGAGTCATATTCGGGCCAATTGAAACGATACGCTCGTTTCGTATGGCGATGTCGCCGATGAATCCAGGCTTTCCAGTCCCATCAATGATGGTGGCTTCTTTGAGGATCAGATCGAGCTGTTGAGATTCCTGAGCGATTGCCGATAAAAGGGGGGCGAAAGTCAAAAGTAAGAAAGAAAGGCAGCTGTCCAGGCGAAGCAGTCTCATGCGAAAGTGACCCCTTAAAATGCTTGAATTGACACTGAGATCTCTCAGATTATGAAGTTTTGACGTAAGAATGTTCAAAGTATCGCTAATACCGGTCCGAACTACCAGTAAGAATGTCTATTTCTGGGCTTTGCTGTGTTAATCTATTGTTGATATATTTCGCCCCTTATATAGTTGCCTGATTCGTAGAGAAGCGGTTTTTTGATGAGGCCCTCTGTTCCCTGTAGGGAACGTTTGAATATCAAGATGGTTTGTCAAGAGAATCATAGTGGGAAGAGTTGAGAGTTATGAAGCGAGAAGATGTGCGGAACATTGCGATTATTGCGCACGTGGATCATGGGAAGACGACTCTGGTTGATGCCTTACTCCATCAGAGTGGTCATTTTCGGGATGCTCAATTAAAGGGTGACTGTATTCTGGATTCAAATGATCTGGAACGGGAACGTGGTATTACCATTTTGGCCAAAAACATTGCTTTGATATATCAAGGTGTGAAAATCAACATCATCGATACGCCAGGGCACGCCGACTTCGGTGGTGAAGTAGAACGTGTTTTGAGAATGGCCGATGGGGTCTTAATTCTGGTAGACGCCTTCGAAGGTCCACGACCACAGACTCGCTTTGTTTTGAAGAAAGCATTGGAATGTCATCTGAAACCTCTGGTCGTCATCAACAAGATTGACCGTGCTGATTGTCGTCCCGATCATGTACTCAGCGAAATGTTTGATTTGTTTGTCGATCTCGAAGCGGATGATGAAACACTCGATTTCCCTTATATCTATGCCAGTGCCCGCGAAGGTTTTGCTACGCATGATCTCGACAACTTTGGCAACAGCATTCATCCGCTCTTAGACATGGTGCTGGAAAATGTACCTGCGCCGGATGTGAATCAGGATGCACCACTGACAATGATGGTCACAACGTTGGAATGGTCCGAGTATGTCGGCCGCGTGGCAACAGGTCGCATCAGTAGTGGAAAAGTTCATTCCGGAGAACGTGTGACGGTTATCAAACGCAACGGAGATCATGTGAAGTGCACGATCGATTCGGTTGAATTATACAATAATCTGGGAAGGGCTCCTGTCGAGGTGGCATCTGCCGGTGATATCGTGGCGCTCGTCGGTCTGGATAATCCGGAAATTGGTGACACTGTTGCCTGTGCAGAAAAACCAGAAGCGCTCGTTCGCATTGATGTGGATGAACCGACATTATCGATGTTATTTACGATTAACAGTTCTCCACTGGCGGGGCAGGATGGTAAATATGTTACCAGTCGTAATCTGCGTGAACGGCTGATGCGCGAATTGGAATCGAATGTGGCCTTACGTGTCACCGAACGGGAGGATAAGGATTCGTTTTCCGTTTCCGGGCGCGGCATCTTACATCTTTCCGTTTTGATCGAACAGATGCGTCGGGAAGGATATGAGCTTTCCGTTGGTAAACCCGAAGTGATTCGCAAGAAAATTGATGGTAAGTGGCATGAGCCATTTGAATCATTAGAAGTCGATGCCCCTTCTGAAGTCGTCGGGTCTGTCATGGAACTGGTCTGTGCCCGCCGTGGTCAGATGATCGATATGACCTCAGGCGAGACCGGAATGTCTCACCTGAAATTTTCGATTCCCGCACGTGGACTGATAGGTCTGAGAACGCGGTTGCTGAACGCAACTAAGGGAGAGGCCATTATCAATCACCGTTTTGAAGCGTATAAGCTCAGTGAAGGGGAAGTACCCCGACGTGCGAATGGTGTTCTGGTTTCACAGGATAATGGTCAGGCTGTGGGCTATGCTTTGTGGAAACTGCGTGACCGGGCGGAATTCTTTGTCGGGCCGGGCGCGGATGTTTACGAAGGTATGATTATCGGAGAAAATGCTCGCAACAATGATCTGGTGGTCAATCCGATCCGTGGCAAAAAATTGACTAACGTCCGTGCCTCCGGATCAGACGAAAATATGGTTCTGAAACCACCGCGAGATATGAGTCTTGAATCCGCTTTGGAATACATTGAGTATGATGAATATGTAGAAATCACACCCAAGATCATCCGAATGCGAAAAATCTATCTGACGGAGAACCAACGCAAACGAAATCACAGAGATACATCTTCCGAGTAAGCGGGTGATGTTGTTTTGATTCGTATTTGATGTTTCAGTCCAGACGGGTTAAGTCAGCGGTCCCATGATTTGAGTTTCCCGACAAGCTCCAGCATTTCGTTTTTGCGCTTCTCAAACATACCAAACAGGACCAGAATACAGATTCCCAGACCGATTCCAAAAGCCCACCATGGCCAGATATGGCCGAGGGACTGGGAAGCGTGCCAGATCATGCTGACAATCGAGAGAGTCAGAAAAGAAGACCCGACATAAAGAAACGCGCGAACGCGAAGTATCATTCCCAATAGGATGCCCGTCACGGAGAGACTGCATAGAATTACTGGCAGCCATAAGCTATTGGCAACGCCGGCAATGAACATGTCGCCGGTAGAACTGACATAAATTGTGATGGTTGAAAAATAGCGAATGGCTGTGATCTGGGTGGGGTTGAGTTTGTTCCGATTCAAGTGAGTGGCGATGAGCACCGAAAGTGCAGGGGGAATCAACCAGAGTTGCGGGTGTTGAGTAAAAACCTGTCCTTGTTCCATCCAGAAAGCCCATAGCGCACCATTGCCGGCTAAGGCAGCCAGCGAGGTATAGACAAACGATTTTCTCCATAAGCTCATCACAACATACACGATGCCAATCAGTAGCAGGATCATCGAGTAATCGCCCACCACAGGAGAATCCTGGCGGGAAGCAGCATGAATCCAGAAACTAAGTGCTGGCAAGAGAGGCAAAAATGCGCCCGTTCTTTGCAGTGGTTGGGACAGTACATTTAAGCCAATTCGCTCGAAGAATTCTCCCACCCCGGCACCGATAAAGGCGATAGCAATCACAATGTAAGGCCAGTAAGGCAGTAGATAGCCACGGAATAGTTCCGGCATCGTGAGATAGATATGCAGAAACAGTAGAGCCAACACGATTTCAGCCGCATAAACATACAGCATCCGTCTTTTTAAAGAGAATTGAAACGGGTCGTATTTGGGAACGGCTGCCATCAGAATCAAGGCGGCAGACAGGGCCGCCAATGCACCAGAGACAACGGCAATCCGAGCTTTGGAAATCACCAAAGGAGTACCGTATAGTATGAATCCAGTTTCTGAAAGCAGAATTGTCAGCAGTGAAATACCAGAGGTAATCAAAAAAGTTCGTGAACTTTTTCGTAATGCGCCAGACCAGTCCGTATGGAGAGACGGCCATTTGATCAGAATCAGAGTGGTCACGAGACTCAAAATAGAAACGACCTCCAGTAATCGAATCAGATGATCGAGCCAGTAGAAGTTCCCATGAACGGGGAGTAATGCCCAGCCAAAATAGACACAGCCCACGCCCCCTGCCAGCAGAGCACGTTTCTTAAAGGTCTGAGAGAGATCATGATGACCGCTTAAAGCGTATAAAGCGGGGCCTGTGATCATGGTTCCCATGACGGAGTACCAGCGCAGAGACTGATCTTCAAAACGAAGCACGCTATGCAATAACGCGAGCATGGAATAAACCGAGAGTAATGTAACAGCATTAGGTAACCAGCTTAATGTTTGCTTTCGAAGAAGTTCCTGGTTGGGAAGTTCAAATTTGATCGCACTTTGTGTCAGTAAACCTCGTAAGCTCCAGATCCCACCCAACAGACAGGCATAACAAGACATGGCCAACCCCGAATGTTGTGCCAGTAAACGCAGCTTTGTTTCATCGCTGAGGTATGTGGCAATGGCACAGATGCCCATCGCGAACAGAGCCGGTAGACAAAAACGGCTTTTCTGATCCCAGAGTAACCCGATCAGCAAGAGTGTGACCGAGAGTAATGTCATCCAGCCAGCCAGATCTCGTATTACGGGGACGTCCGTGGATACCAGCATCGTTCGCGAAACCGTGATCAGCAGCGTATAAAACAAAACGACGCTGGTAAGAATTCTGGCTAAGATCTGCTGGAATGCGGGTTCTGCATTTGTTGCTTTGTTGAGTGTTGTGCGTTTTTGATGATAAAGATCGATGGTCAACCAGCAGGCCGAGATACCAGCAGCCGTGGTAATGAGCCACTTGAGAAGCTCCATCCAGTTTTGTGCTGTGATGGGGAAGTTTGCGTCAAAGTGAAATCGGGCGTCAAACCAGTCGCCCGTGATGACGAAAGTGGTTCCCAATAATGCAGTGGCTAATGAAAGATACGCGATGTTTTGTTTACGCAGCCAGAATCCCATTGTGAAATACATGGTAGTTAATACCGTTGTAATCATGAACGGTGGTGTGGGTTGTAAGGGGTCTGCCCAGCCTCCCCTTAACGCAAATGCAATCAAGATTATACTGATCAACTGACGCCAGTAAAAATTAGGATTTGTGAATGTGAGTGTTTCATTCTCATTCGCCGCTTGTCGGAATGCCTGGAGAAACAGAAATGTATGTACCGCTAAAATGATGACCAGGCCGATTTCCATCAACAGATTTGTTCGCCAGGCAGGTAATTCTGAGTAATGCCAGAACAGGACGGTTATAAAACCGATGAAAGCAAGGCTCAGAAATGTTAACCCATTTGTCGTAAGGCTACTGGAATAGCGGCGGGAAAATTGCTTGACACAGAAAGACGCTATGATGATAGAAAGAAAACTGATAAACGGAATTTTCGGGAAGGGCAGTCCCAATTGTTCGGGATTGTTTAAATTCATCAGGAACGGTAGCAAATAGGGGGTTACAATCAGGCAGAGCATACCCGCGAAATGCACTCGAACATAAGGCCAGAAAGCGGGAGATAAGTTTTGGTGTTCCAGCAAGTGGGGATTGATTTTTTGTTCGATTGCGAGCCAGAAGAGACCGTAAAAAGCAAACGAGAGTCCGGTATAGATGGAAAGACGAATGACTTCATCCACATGAAACAGGTTGATAGGTTCTGAAATTGTGATTATCGAGCCTGTAATGACGGTCACCGTGAGAAAATGAGAGCCGATCATCATCCAGCCTGTAGAACGAAAATGGATCGCATATAAAACAGACGCGAGAATCAACATCGAAACCGGAACACAGAAGGTGAAGACTGAAGCTGTCAGCTCGTAGAAAAGTGATTCGTGTTGCGGTGAGATAATTAACAGCCATTGGCCAAGGATCTGGTAGGTGGTTAGTATCAGGATGGGCAGGCTGGCTCCCAGCAGACTGAGGTTGCGCCACGTCGGTTTGTCTTCAAACAGTTTGGGCAGATAGTGCAGTCGAACTTGTTTGGACCGTAAATATTGCATGATTGAATCTGATTTCAAAATCAGCAACATCATACCAATCGCATAGGCAGCCAGCCCCCAACGCAATGCATCTGCAGTGCGGTGTTGTTCAATAAAGTAACCCGCAAACAGGAATGGGATCAGATAGGTGATCAACAGCATGCCTTGCGTGGTGATTTTCTGAAATTTTCCGTTGATATAAGGCAAGCACGCAATTGTCAAAATAGCCAGGCAACCCCAGCTCCAGACTCCAAATGCTTCTTTTGAATACTCTGCAGAGAAACCGATCGATGCTAAAGGAATATTGTTTAATTGATAAATGGCACCGATTGCCAGAAGTGACAGACTTAGAATCAAGCTCGTTAAAGTCCAGTGACTCTGCTTCGGAGTTTTTGACAATGTTACGATTGTCAGGGATAGTGTATATAAAAACAATGCGATGATGACGGGCGCAACGTAGTGTTGAACTTTCTGCATCGGGAAAGCAAGTTCAAAGTCGGCGGCGATAGCTGGGATGATCGATGCAAAGAGTACGAGGCCCGTCGCGATCAGAGAACCCGCTAAGAGTACAGGTTGCAGATTCAAACGGGATGTTCGTGAAAGCGCGCCGAGCATGTTCCGGGAATATTTTTTGGAATGGACGGCCGAACCCAGAATGTTCCAGATGGCGACAGCCAAGATGTGGACTAACCAGTATTGCGGATTCGATCTGCCAGAGTGTTCCCAGAGCTCATAAAACTCTCCGATCGCAGTTGCTGCATACAGGCTGCCAACGGTGCCCGCCAATTGTGAAAAGAGAAAACAGTAGTCTGATTTTTTTATCAGTGCACTGCAGAGCCAAAGGAGCATAATCGCGAACGAATAGAAAGCATGCATTTCCGAAGACATAGTCTGCAGGAGAGTATAAGGGACCATCAGCACAGATGTCGTTAACGCACCATTTACGAGCGGTAGTGTAAACGGATTTGTTTTTAACGGGACGATAGACCAGATCGGGTGGGAATGATTTCTGGCGCGAGACCAGTAATGCAGGCCAGCCAGGAAGAGTAGACTCCCGGTTGCATGCAGCAGGCAACCCCAGATAAAAGGTGCCTCCGGTAATAGATCGAATTGAGATAACCAGGATCGAAAACTTGAGTTTATACAGAGAGCATGTTGCAATGTCAGGAAACCCAGACCTGATGCAATGGCTGACAGGACCTGCTTACGAATATGCCAGTTAGCAATCAGGCAGAGGCTCGTATTGACACATAACGCAAGTGTCGACCAGATGTGATCTGATTGAGTGACAAATCCTGCATAAATGGCAATCAGAGTAGAAACGACCGAAAAACATCCTGCAGCATAGAGATAATAGCGCGCGGCTTCCTCTTTTGTGCCCCGTTTTAAAAAGGCCGCTGCGATGGCAGTTAGAATTGCGAAGGTCGTGAAAACCACTGCACTCCGCCCCAGCAGAAGTGATTCGAGTAGCAGACTCTGCGAAGTACCCTGTAATGAGATGGTAGCTGTCATGACATGAAAACCGAGCAATCCCGCGAATGACCCCGAGAGCAGGGCTGGTATATGACACAGGGCAAAACGACCTTCGATGGCCAGTAAGGTCAAACTGAGAGCATTGACGATACCGAGCACAATCATGATATCGACTCGAGGCCAGGCGATGGCGAAATTCGACAACATCATTAAGGCAGAGAAGATGGCGATGGAAGACCCCGCCAATGACCAGTGTGGAGAGTCATCCTTGCCTTTTCTGTGATGCAAAACCAGCCCGATTCCCATCAATAGCATTTCCATCACACTGACCAGCGGTGTCAGGTTGGCAAACGTTTCCAGTCGATTGGTGGAGCTCCAGATTAATAACCAGCAAGGAGCCAGGACTGCAAAGAGGCAAAGTCCACCCAGCGACACCAGTTCGCGGGCCAGAGAATCCGAGAATTCTTTCCATTGAAAAGTCTGTCGTAAAATCGCTGAGATCGCGATGATAAAACAGCCGACGGGCAATATCGCCAGCAGATTCGTTTGCAGAAATGAGGGTTCCTGCATTGCGACTCGCGATATAAGGATTTGTCCTGCTGACGCCCCCATTACCACCGAAAGGAGTTGCCAGCGGCCAAAACTGACCAGAATTCTGCTGGCGGAATAAATCATCCATCCAAACGCCGCAAAGCCAATACTGATGGCGAGCAGGAATAGCGGATCGGTGATCGGGCGATGGTCGGAGAGTCGGATGGCAGCCAAAAAGTTGAGCGGCACCAACAGAACTGTGATCATTAAGAGTCCACGACTTGTTGATTCCAGCTTCCACCGTTTATGTGTATACAAGCCAGCGCCATGAATGGCAGCCGTCGCCAACAGGAACAGCAGAGCAGGGAGGTAGGGAATCTGGTTTTTCAGTGTCGACCAAAGACTGACTACCAGACCAATCGCGCTACCCACAATCAGCAGTCCACTGATTAATTCGCCCCAGCGAATGTTTTTCTCTTCCATGAATGCATTCAGTAGAGAACCTAAGGGGCGTTTTTTTACTGGCCGCGGATCTGAATGGTCTGTCGGATTTAAGGTTTTGTGAGCTACAGTTTGTGGGATATTGGGTGGCGGTATTGCGTCGAGAAAATCATCATCATCCAGGAATTCAGCAATTTCTAAATTGTCTTCCTCCGTCTGTTTGTCTGTTTTGACGTGAGGCTGTTTTTTCGAAGCCGATACAGGTTGAAGTGGGGGCTGTTCCTGTTCTGGATATAGTGTGGTTTCCGGTGATGTTGGTGCGAGGTCTTCTGCGGTATACTTCAGTAGATTTACAAAATCCTTCTCAGGAATTTTCCCCTCGTAATAGAGCCGCCGGATGTAACGCTGCGCGGTCAGACGGTCCTGATCTTTGACTTTTTCAGATTGTGCAGGACTCTCCTGGGGTGAGGAACCACTCTTGGAGAAGAGTTTTAAGAGAACTGAACCCAGTACCCACAAGCCATGGCAGACTGAAGCAATTATCGTCACACAGATAAAAAATATTAGGATCGCCATGTCCATGTTGTAAAATCCTGCTGAAGATGATCACAAATACATCAAATCGGAAATCTCTTTTCTCTAGGCGTTGTATTTCACAATATATCACTCACAAAGTGATAATCGTCATGAAAAATATGAGAACAGTAGCTCTAGAGGGTATCCCTTTTTAGCCATAGCATCTTTTATTCTATGATACTCGATTCAAATAGCCTTGGAGACGCTGTAATCAACCTGGACACAGGCTAGCAGTATCTTAGACGAAATTGTGGTTAATAAACTGAAATGCGAGTTCCATCCGCTAAAATCCTGGCTGGTTGTGGCTTGCGACAGATTTTGCCCCATTGCCGTTTGATTGCCGGTTGCAGATAATAAAAGGAGTAGATGAAATCCAACCCGCGATTTCGAGCGGACTGATTCATGATTTCAGGGAGTTCCCATTCTGCAAGCAGCGATTTCCAGAGAGCCGATCTTTGTGTGTATCGATAGTGAATGGGATCGAAACCATAACTGATAGCGGGAATTTCAACGATGGTAATCTGCTTGTTCTGGTTTACAAGTTCAGAAAGTTGTTCATTCAGGTATCGTACGCTTAGTTTGAGGTCTGCGAGAGAAACGGGATTGTTGGGAAAGAAGAGTCGTCGTGTCAGTTCAAAGCGGAAGGAGGAGAGTTTGGAAATACTTGCTTCCGGCAGCAGTGTGATAGTAATGCGTGCATTGATTTCCTGTAATTGTTTGATGCAGGATTCAATCCAGCCAAAGATGGCATCGCTGGACTGACCATAAATCAGGTCATTGCCAATATCCGTTATGATTGCCAATGGTTGTGGGTTCTCAGAGGCTTTCCCAGGTAGTGCGTCCCAAATCTCACATTTCGATATTCCCGGCAGCGCACGATAAAGCAGACGACTCCAATTCCCATAAGAGCGTCCATGCCCCATTGCAGTATAAATATCACACGGAGAATCAACCGTATTCTTCAGCAAGCGAAGAATCAATGGAAAGTCGCGTGTCAGATTACTCGCACCCAGTAAGATGACAGGCTGAACGGGATGCCGATGATCAGTCGAGTTCTGGAGATCCATTTTAGGGGTAAAACCATTTTAAAGAAATCAAGATGTCTGGCCTATCAGTGTGGAGAAAGCGCCTACAGAAGCGATCGCGGTTGAATAATGAGTACTCGAATACGTGTGAGTTATTTTAGCTGGTATTCGGGATTCGCATAGACTTGTTTGCTACTTCTGCGTCTATGGAAATAAGGCGCTTCGATTAAAAATGCCTGTTAACTGATTGGAAGGTGATGAACTGGTGATCTGGATCTCAATAAAAAAACGGCACCGCTTTCGCAGTACCGCTTTCATCGTCTCTAAATTGTATGCCTCAGAAGCTGAGGGATTATGATTCCTCTTCTTCCTCTTCTGCAGTTGTCATTGTAAGAGTGGAACAGACAGAGCGAGCGATAGCAGAAATCTGATTTTCCTGCTTTGTTTCGGCTTCCACCTCTGTGTATTCTGCTTTATCCAGAACAATGTCAACGGCTTTACGTTCGCGGAGCTGTGCTTCCAGGTTCTCAAGCATACCTGATTTTACCAGACGAGCACGGACGCGACGTGGGTTTTCGCCTTGCTGCATTGCCATGTAATAAATTTCCATGTCAATTTCTGCGGGCTCTACTTCCAGATTTTCTGTGGTTGCAATCTTATCGAGAACAAAATGTTCTTTCAGTGCCTGTCTGGTTGTTGAAATTGCTTTTTGACGTAGTTCATTTTCACGGGATTGAATGTCCTCTCGCGAAAATCCAGCCTGTTGCATTTCAAGAATTTCACGTCGCAATGCGTTTTCAACCTGTTTGGTCACTAAAGATTCAGGAAGATCCCAGTCTGCAGATTCCGTGATTTTTTCCAGAACCTGAGTACGCGTCGTTTGGCGTTGTTCGTAAGTAATCTGCCGATCAAGAATGCTTTTCACTTCTTCTCGAAGTTCTTCTTCGGTCTCTGCTCCAACTTTTTCCAGAAGTTCTTTATCGATTTCCGGAAGTTGAATGTGTTTTACACTCTCAACTTTGAAAGTCGCTTTGACCTTTTCTCCCCGCATCTCGATCTGTTCAGCTTCTTCGGAAATTTCGAGCTCTGTTTCCCGTAAATCACCTGTCTTGCTTCCAGCCATCAACTCGCCGAAGTCGCTAATCTCAGCATCTTGAAGACGCAAGATTGGACGCAGTGGTACCACAAGCTCATTGATTTCGCTGAGTGGTTTGCCTGCATGCTCAAATTTGGCGGAGATTTCGAGATAATCTTCAGGTTCTGCTGCACCCTCCCGTTCCGTCATCTCACCATATTGACTGAGGAATCGGCTCAGGTATTCGTCGATGTCTTTGTCATCAACTGTCCGCACGGGGCGATCCAGTTTCAATCCTTTATACTCAGGGATTTTGAAGTCCGGACGAACTTCCACTTCGAATTCGAATGTGAATTCTCCCTGCTCAGGAATTTCGAGGCTTTCGATATCGATCGTTGGCTCGTTTATCGGGTCGAGATCATTATCTTCTGCAATCAGCTCGAGACTCTCCATGAGTACGCGCTGTTTGACTTGATCCGATAGTTCTTGCCGAAAACGTTTTTCTACCAGCTTACGGGGAACATGGCCAACTCGAAAACCCGGCACGGTTGCCTGATCACCTAATTCGGAAAGTGATTCTGAATAAAAATGATCGATATCAGCACGGGGGACAGTGACCGTTACATGTTTTTTACAAGGACCAACTTCGTCAATTTTAGCGGTCACGGACATCTTGTACTCGCTATCCGCAGACTCAGTTGTATCAGCGGTGGCATCAGTTGTGGCGAGTTCGTCAGACACGGTCCAATCCTTTTCTTTATCTATGTTTTGGAAACAGCAGTAGGGGCATTACTAATTTCTGCACAAAACCCGAAGGTGGCAGTTACTCAACTGCGATGCTGCTACTTTGAAATAATATTAGAAGCATGAAAAGCCCCTCTTTTAAATTGTGGGGGCTATTCTTATGTCCCTGATATCTTATATGCAAAAAAGAGCGGGCGAAGGGACTTGAACCCTCGACATCCACGTTGGCAACGTGGTGCTCTACCACTGAGCTACGCCCGCAAGTGAATACGCACCAAGTTATTCGCTAAACAAGTATTACAAGTATTAGCAGAAAAGATACGATATTCCCGTGCTGAGATTATGTCTTGTTATTCTCTGAGGTCAAGAGTATGAGACGTAGTAAATCATGGTTATCAGTGACTTTTTTGATTTTTTAACTGGAAACAAGCTCCAGATCAGCCAGTTTGAATCAGACTCTGATGATTTGTCTGATTGTGAGTTCGAATACTGGTCTCCTGATTTAGACTCAAATTTCCCGTTGATTTTTCTCAACGTGTTGTTTTGAGACAACTGTGTGCTAACTGGTTGTTTTAAAAAGGTTTACACGTTTGAAGCTCAATTCTTGCCGAATTGCGTTGTATTTTGACCTCATCCCGGTTCTCTGCT
>JAHZKX010000005.1 GCA_022600195.1 Planctomycetota bacterium | reverse complement strand
GCGCTGTTTGAGATCTTTTAATAATCCGGCGATGGGCTGATCGACCGCGCGGGCATTATTTTCGTGATCTCTTTTCAAATTGCTGTGTTGGTCCCAGCGATCACTTTTGACGTTGGTGCAAGTCAGTTCGACAAAACGAACACCGCGTTCGACGAGTCTTCTCGCGAGCAGGCATTCTGCCGCATAAGTTTTAGTTGGCTGGTATTCCGCATTAAACCCATAAAGGTCCAGTATGGATTTACTTTCGCTGGTGAACGACATCAGATCAGGAATTGCCATTTGCATTTTGTAGGCAAGTTCATAGTTCGAGATGGCGGATTCAATTTCATCATGAATTCCGGATCGCTGCTGCTTAAAGCGATCCAGTTGTCGCATGAGTTTGAGTTTTTGCAATTGGGTCTGGCTGGTTTTTTCCTGTCGTTTTACATTCGAGATTCCACTGCCGCCCGGTTTGAAAACGGAGCCCTGGTAACTGGCCGGCAGAAATCCGCTGTTGAAACAGTCGAGTCCGCCTGGTGGGATCAGTCCGCCATTGACCACCACGAAGCCAGGCAGGTTTTGGCATTCACTGCCCAGTCCATAATTGACCCAGGCTCCCATGCTCGGGCGTCCCTGCAAGCCGCTTCCTGTATGTAGAAAGTAATTTGCGAAGGTGTGTTCGGGGAATTGTGAAACGACCGAACGGATCACCGCCATGTCGTCGATGCACTCGCCGATCTTCGGGAACAGATCACTGACGGGGATGCCACTTTCACCATAAGGCTTAAATTTCCAGGGGCTTTGCAGCACTTTTCCGACATTGTCAAATTGTGTCGCTTCCACTTTAAAATAATCGCCGGGACTTTTTCCGTTATATTTGGCCAGTAAAGGTTTCGGGTCGAACGTATCCACTTGCGAGGGGCCGCCATCCATATACAGAAAAATGACATTTTTCGCTTTGGGGGGAAAATGGGTTTTCTCTGTGGAGACACCTGAAAACGCCTGGTCCTGTAAGAGTGCGGTCAGTGCAGCGGCTCCAAAGCCGTTTGCGCATTGTTTAAGAACATCACGTCGCGTGAACTGTTGTCGGAATTGGCCACATTGCATACTGCAGACTTTCTGAAGAGCTTCTTGAATTCAAAAGATGTAAATAAACTCTTTAAGATTGAAAATGACATGCCCCAGTTCTGCCCAGATCATTGAGGGGTCAGATACTTGCGGGTTTTGTTTCGTTCGTTCCTGAATAAATTGAGACGCCGTCGACAGTTCTTCTGAAGTGGGCAGGCGGCTTAAAGCCGCTTCGTACATCCAGCGGATTTTGTCATTGGTTGTTTGCAGGTCGGTTGCTTGCAGGTCGGTTGCTTGCAGGTCTGCATTTGTGAAAACCCGTTTCCCCCAAAGTTGAGCTTGTTGAATCACAAACGGGTCGTTCATCATGATGAGGGCTTGTGCGGGAACATTGGAAACGTTGCGGCGACCCATTGTGCTGAACGGACTGGGCGTATCGTAAGCCAACATCATGGGCGAGAGAAAATTGCGGCGGACTTGAATATAGATTGACCTTCTTCCATCCCCATCGAGGGGGCCATTAATGCGAGGTTTACCGCGACCATCCATAAAGTTTGTCAGATGAACGGGCACTGAAGGACCAAACATTTTGGGATCGATTCTTCCCGAGATACTTAGTAGTGCATCGCGGATCGCTTCGCCTTCCAGACGTTTTAAGGGCATCTTGTGGAGATAGAGATTGTCCGGGTCGATCACTGAGACATTGAATGTGGTTTGACTGGACTGCTGATAGGTTTCAGTGAGCACGATGAATTTGATCATCTGCTTGAGGGACCGACCTTGCTCTAAAAATTTTAAAGCGAGAAAATCCAGCAATTCCGGATGAGAAGGGCGTTCTCCCAGCACTCCGAAGTTATCGACACTGGGGACAATTCCCCGTCCGAACAGATGCGCCCAGATTCGATTGACAATCACACGATGTGTTAAGGGGTTCGAGGACGCATTAATGGCTGATGCTAATTCCAGTCGCCCGCTTCCCCGTTTTGGGGCAGGGGGAACGCCGTCAAGGGCTTCCAGGAAACGTCGTTCAACGACCGATCCTGGATTCTGGTGACTGCCACGAATCAGGACATGGTCATTTTCAGGACTGCCATCCATAATCGCCATTGCGGTTTGCGATTTGGTTTGAATGGCCTGTTTGAGTTGCTCGTATTCTGTCTGACAACTTTTGATTTCCTGAGCCAGAGCGAGCCGTTCCTTGCTTTTTGGTTCTGAAAAGAGATCAGGATGTGTGATGATCCAATTGATCAGGGCTACAGTCTGGGCATTCGGTTCATGTTCACTATCAAAGTATTCCTTAAATGCAGTCTGGACTGCGTTCTCTGCCTGATCAAATGGCAGACTGATCGAAGTGAGATCTTGCTCAGGATGCTTTACCGCGTGTTTTACCTGAAAGACTTCCAGAGGCGATTTCTCCAGAGGCGTGAATTCCAGATGAATCCGATGTCCTTTGTATCTGGATAAATCGTGTGTCACCCAACGCGGCTGATTTCCCTTCCCCGCGGGAACTTTTTTCAACGTGGATCCATGAAGCGGACCAAACAGGAGGCGATGGGAATCAACGCAGGCATAAACCCAGCAGCCCCCTTTCACACGGTAAGAAACGGGGCCTTGAACTTTGAAGGTGGGGGTCCTTAATGTACGTCCTGATCGGGGAAATGATCGTAGTCGACTTTTCTGGTTCATTTGAGGTGTTTTGACATCAACCAGTTCATTCCAGAGCAGGTCACGTCTGGCTGCACCTTCCAGCATGGCTGTGAGTGGGATCTGCTGTTGGGATTGATCCCAGACTAAAGTACCCCGTGTGCGTGGCTCGAGGCCGAACGTGAAGCCGTCGGTAAGAAAATCTTCAGGAGCACAATCGTTGTAATCAATGATGGTCCTCTTGTCAGACTGGGAAGCAGTCGGGGATCCGGAGGAGTTTTCTGATTTCGAATTTCTAAAAAGCGTCGCTGTCAGGTGGTTTTCTTTTTCATGTTTGCTCTGAAGAAATTGAATCCAGCTTTTGAGAATTGAGGGATTGAGATTCTTCGCTGCAGACTGCTGCTCGATGTTTTTCTCAAGGGCAGGGGATGATGGTGTTTGAGTCTGTCTGGTAATGAGATTCGCGGTTTGAAAATACGCCTGGAAGTTTTTTATATCAGAAGCAAAGACATCTTTCAGTTTTGCTTTGAGCGCTTTCTGTTTCTGTTTGTAAAACTGTTCTGCCTGTTCGGCGACTTTCTGATTCTGTACCATCGATTCAAACCGGACCTGGC
>JAHZKX010000004.1 GCA_022600195.1 Planctomycetota bacterium | reverse complement strand
GCGCTGTTTGAGATCTTTTAATAATCCGGCGATGGGCTGATCGACCGCGCGGGCATTATTTTCGTGATCTCTTTTCAAATTGCTGTGTTGGTCCCAGCGATCACTTTTGACGTTGGTGCAAGTCAGTTCGACAAAACGAACTCCGCGTTCGATGAGTCTTCTCGCGAGCAGGCATTCTGCCGCATAAGTTTTAGTTGGCTTGTATTCCGCATTAAACCCATAAAGTTCCAGTGTGGATTTACTTTCGCTGGTGAACGACATCAGATCAGGGATTGCCATTTGCATTTTGTAGGCAAGTTCATAGTTCGAGATGGCGGATTCAATTTCATCATGAATTCCTGATTGCTGCTGCTTAAAGCGATCCAGTTGCTGCATGAGTTTGAGTTTTTGCAATTGGGTCTGGCTGTTTTTTTCCTGTCGTTTTACATTCGAGATTCCACTGCCGCCCGGTTTGAAAACAGAGCCCTGGAAACTGGCCGGCAGAAAACCGCTGTTAAAGCAGTCGAGTCCGCCTGGTGGGATCAGTCCGCCATTGACCACCACGAAGCCAGGCAGATTTTGGCATTCACTTCCGAGGCCATAATTGACCCAGGCTCCCATACTGGGGCGTCCCTGCAAGCCGCTCCCTGTATGCAGGAAGTAATTGGCGAAGGTGTGTTCGGGGAATTGTGAAACGACCGAACGGATCACCGCCATGTCGTCGATACACTCGCCGATTTTCGGGAAGAGATCACTGACGGGGATGCCACTTTCACCATAAGGCTTAAATTTCCAGGGGCTTTGCAGAACTTTTCCGACATTGTCAAATTGTGTCGCTTCCACTTTAAAATAATCGCCGGGACTTTTTCCATTATATTTGGCCAGTAAAGGTTTCGGATCGAACGTATCCACTTGCGAGGGGCCGCCATCCATATACAGAAAAATGACATTTTTCGCTTTGGGGGTAAAATGGGTTTTCTCTGTGGAGACACCTGAAAACGCCTGGTCCTGTAAGAGTGCGGTAAGTGCAGCGGCTCCAAAGCCGTTTGCGCATTGTTTAAGAACATCGCGTCGCGTGAATTGTTGTCGGAATTGGCCACATTGCATACTGCAGACTTTCTGAAGAGTTTCTTGATTTCAAAAGATGTAAATAAACTCTTTAAGATTGAAAATGACATGCCCCAGTTCTGCCCAGATTATGGAAGGGTCAGCTGCTTGAGGTTTTTGTTTCGTTCGTTCCAGAATAAATTGAGACGCCGTCGACAATTCTTCTGAATTGGGTAAGCGGCCTAAAGCGGCTTCGTACATCCAGCGAATTTTGTCATTGGTCGTTTGCAGATCCGAATTTGTGAAAACTCGTTTCCCCCAAAGTTGAGCTTGTTGAATTACAAACGGATCGTTCATCATGATGAGGGCTTGTGCGGGAACATTGGAAACGTTGCGGCGACCCATTGTGCTGAACGGACTGGGCGTATCGTAAGCCAGCATCATTGGCGAGAGAAAATTGCGGCGGACCTGAATGTAGACTGACCTTCTTCCATCACCATCCAGGGGCCCATTGATTCGAGGTTTACCGCGACCATCCATAAAATTCGTCAGATGAACGGGTACTGAAGGGCCATACATTTTGGGATCGATTCTTCCCGAGATACTTAAAAGTGCATCGCGGATCGCTTCGCCTTCCAGACGTTTTAAGGGCATCTTGTAGAGATAGAGATTGTTCGGATCGATTTCTGATACATTCAATGTCGTTTGACTGGACTGTTGATAGGTTTCTGTGAGCACGATGAATTTGATCATCTGCTTGAGGGACCGACCTTGCTCTAGAAATTTTAAAGCGAGAAAATCCAGCAATTCCGGATGAGTGGGACGTTCTCCCAGTACTCCGAAGTTATCGACACTGGGAACAATTCCCCGTCCGAACAGATGCGCCCAGATTCGATTGACAATCACGCGATGTGTTAAGGGGTTCGATGGCGCATTAATGGCTGATGCCAATTCGAGTCGCCCGCTTCCCCGTTTTGGGGCAGGGGGAACGCCATCAAGGGCTTCCAGGAAACGTCGTTCAACGACCGAGCCTGGATTCTGGTGACTGCCACGAATCAGGACATGGTCATTTTCAGGACTGCCATCCATAATCGCCATCGCGGTTTGCGATTTGGTTTGAATGGTCTGTTTGAGTTGCTCGTACTCTGTCTGACAATTTTTGATTTCCTGAGCCAGAGAGAGTCGTTCCTTGCTTTCAGGTTCTGAAAAGAGGTTGGGATGTGCGATGACCCAATTGATCAGGGCCACAGTTTTGGCACTCGGTTCTGTTTGACTCTCGAAGTATTCGTTAAAAGCAGTCTGGATTGCGGTCTCTGCCTGATCGAACTGCAGACTGATTGAAGTGAGATCCTGTTCCGGATGCTTTGCAGCGTGTTTTACCTGATAGACTTCCAGAGGCGATTTCTCCAGGGCCGTGAATTCCAGATGAATCCGATGTCCTTTGTATCTGGATAAATTGTGTGTTACCCACCGTGGTTGATTTCCCTTCTCCGCGGGAACTTTTTTCAGCGTAGATCCATGAAGCGGACCAAACAGGAGGCGATGAGAATCGACGCAGGCATAAACCCAGCAGCCCCCTTTCACACGATAAGAAACGGGGCCCTGAACTTTGAAAGTTGGGGTCCTTACAGTACGTCCTGACCTGGGAAATGATCGCAGTCGACTTTTCTGGTTCATTTGAGGTGTTTTGACATCAACCAGCTCATCCCAGAGAAGGTCACGTCTGGCTGCACCTTCCAGCATGGCTGTGAGTGGGATCTGCTGTTGGGATTGATCCCAGACTAAAGTACCCCGAGAGCGTGGCTTCAGTCCGAACGTGTAGCCGTCGGTAAGAAAATCTTCGGGATCACAATCGCTGTAATCAATGATGGTTCTCTCATCAGACCTGGAAGCAGTTGATGGTCCGGTGCTTGTGTCTGATGTGGGATCCCTAAAGAGCGTCGCTGTCAGGTTCTTCTCTTTCCCCTGCCTGCTCTGAAGAAATTGAATCCAGTGTTTGAGAATTACAGGATTGAGTTTCTTCTGTGCAGACTGCTGCGCGATGTTTTTCTCAAGGACAGGGGATGAAGGTGCTTGAGTCTGCCTGGCAATGAGATTCGCGGTTTGATAATACGCCTGGAAGTTTTTTATATCAGAAGCAAAGACATCTTTCAGTTTTGCTTTGAGCGCTTTCTGTTTCTGTTTGTAAAACTGTTCTGCCTGTTCGGCGACTTTCTGATTCTGTACCATCGATTCAAACCGGACCTGGC
>JAHZKX010000067.1 GCA_022600195.1 Planctomycetota bacterium | reverse complement strand
GTTTTGCTGTGACGCCGAGAGGATTTTTGGCGACTGAGGTTTCATTACTAACTCCTATCTCTTTTCAGAAAAACAGTTTGAGATTCGAAAAGCCCTCTCCCACTCCATCCAGGAGTCAAATCAGTCGAGAGTTTTCTACCTAATTATAATGGCAACTTTTGTGCCCGGAAAACAATATAGCCATAACATGTTTTAAACAAATGACTTATCGTAATTTCACATTTCCTTAGTCACTTCAATTCGTAGGAAAAAAATGTATCGTTTTGCAACACCTTCCCCAAAACACTACGAAAGGTCATTCAATAGTTTGATCAAAGGCATGAAGAGCGCAATCACAATAAAGCCAACGATGACACCCAGCACAATCACCATTAATGGTTCCAATAAACTCACCAGGGCATCTACCAGAACCGCGACTTCTTCATCGTAAACGTCGGCTACCTTGTAAAGCATGTTATCGAGGGCACCGGTTTCCTCACCAACGTCCACCATATTGACCACGATGTCATCTACAATCCGCGCTTCTCTTAGAGGAACCGCCATTGTTTCCCCTTCGCGGATGGCTGCGTAAATCGTGTCAAAAGCGCGCTGAAACACCATATTGCCCGCGGTATCCCTGGCGATCACAATTGCTTCCAGAATCGGGACCCCGGACGCGATTAATGTCCCCAAAGTTCGACAGGTTCGCGCAGTAATCGACTTACTGATAATTTTCCCCAATAAGGGTATGCGCAGCGATATCCAGTCAACAATAAACGCTCCCTTTTTGTTCTTCCTGACAATTTTGATAAACACAAAGAGTGCAAAGGGTATTGCCGGGAACAGATAGAAATAGCTAACGACGATATCACTGATTTTCATTAGAAGCAGTGTGATGCCGGGCAGTTCCGTACCGAAATCGAGGAAGATTTTTTTGAATTTGGGAATAATCCAATACATGATGAAACCGACGATCAAACCGGCAACGGTGATCACAGCCACCGGGTAGATCATGGCCCCCTGAACTTTTTTCTTCAAACTCTGAGCACGCTCTTTAAATTCTGCTAATCGCTGAAGAATGACTTCCAGAGCACCGCCGGCCTCCCCTGCTTTCACCATGTTGACGTACAGGTTATCAAAGCACTTGGGCTGTTTGGCCATTGCTTCCGAGAGTGTATTTCCAGATTCAATATCTTCGATGACACCATCCAATGAGGCCTTGAGCGGCCCCGGTTTTGCCTGTGCTTCCAGAATGCGCAAGCTTCTTAAGATCGGTAGTCCTGCATCCTGCAACGTGGAAAGCTGTCGCGTAAACGTTGTCAACTGTTTGGGACGCACACCGCCAATGGAAAAGCCGCCTTTCTTGGGGCTGGCTTTTTTGGCAGCGGCCCCTTTTCCACCGGCCCCTTTTTTCTGTTTTTTTCCGCGACCTTTTTCGGCGATTTTCGTAACGAAAAAGCCCTTCTCTTTAATGAGAGTCTGAGCGTCAGCTTCAGAAGGTGCTTCGATGGTGTCTTTTACCTCGAGCCCTGTATTGTCCATTGCCTCATATTGATAAACCGGCATGGCGTTACTCCGTCAAAAGTCTTTTAAAAATATAGTTTGTATTCTGCATCAGCCGCTGGGCTGACGTTACTCAATATCTTCCACTACAGTTTCTCGAACCACTTCGTCGATTGTAGTGATCCCATCAAAAATCAATTTCAATCCTGCTTCACGCAAGGTGGTCATTCCCTGGCTACGCGCTACATTTCGAATGTCATCCGTTGAAGCATCAGCGGAAATCAAATCGCGAATTTCATCTGTCACATCCATTAATTCATAAAGGCCAGTTCGGCCTTTGTACCCCGAGTTATTACAGGTCGCACAACCTTTTCCATAGTAAAAACTGTATTGACGGGCCTGTTCAATGGGGAGCTGCAATTCCAATAGCAGTTCATCACTGGGTTCAAACTCCGTCCGACATTCCTTACAGATCGTGCGCACCAGACGTTGTGCCTGAATCGCTTCTACTGTCGCTGTGATTAAGAATTTTGGAATATCCATATCACGTAAACGTGTGATAGCCGAAGGGGCATCATTGGTATGCAGCGTGCTGAATACCAAGTGACCGGTCAGTGCACTTTGAACCGCGATCTCAGCTGTTTCGAAATCACGTATTTCGCCGATCAGAATCTGATCTGGATCATGTCTCAAAATCGCACGTAACACTGAAGCGAACGTGACTTGAATATCGGGATTGACGGGAACCTGAATCAGGCCATCGATGTCATATTCGATGGGATCCTCGGTCGTAATAATTTTTTCTTCAATTACATTCAGCTCATTCAGAGCGGAATAGAGGGTTGTGGTTTTACCACTTCCAGTAGGTCCGGTAACCAGCACAATTCCATTGGGACGATGAATCATTTCCCGAAATCTTGAAAGTGTGACCGGGTCCATACCAATTTTGTTTAGGTCCAACTGCACGACTGTCCGGTCAAGGATTCGCATAACTACTGCTTCACCAAACAAAGTCGGCAGGACACTGACTCGTAAGTCAACCGGGTTGCCTCCCACGTTCAATTCAATACGACCATCCTGAGGCAAACGTCTTTCAGCAATATCCAGATCGGCCATAATTTTGACACGTGACACAATGGCATTCGCCAGGTGACGGGGCGGAGGCACCATTTCGTACAACACGCCATCCGCACGGACACGAATTTTGAATTCATCTTCGAAAGGTTCCAAATGAATGTCACTTGCCTGATCTTTAATGGCCAGCAACATCACCATATTCAGTAATTTTCGAATGGGCGCTGCATCAGCAATTTCTTCTGAAGAGGACAGATCATAAACATTCTTTGATGTATCCTCACCAAGCTCATCTTCAATGGATCCGATTACATCTTCAATACTATCTTCACGCTCTGAATAATGGCGGGCAATTGCTGCTTCTACATCTTGAAGATTCGAGACCGCGCCTCGCACATCGTAGCCCAAAAAATTTCGGAGGTCATCCAATGCGGCCACGTTTTGCGGATCGGCCATAGCAACAGTCAGGACATCCTCTTTCAATGAAACAGGCATAATCTTGTAAATCGAGGCCATCGTCTCGGGTACAAGCTCCAGTACTTTCGCTGAAATATTAGTCTCTTCCAGCTCAACGACCGGCATTCCCCATTGCTCGGCCAGCGCCTGCGTCACTTGCTCCTCGGTGACGAGCCCCATGCGGATCCCCACCTGGCCAATCACTTCACCCGGACTCTGTTTTTGTTCTTCCAGAATATCCCATAATTGATCTTCCGAGATATATCCCAGATCGACCATGATTTGTCCAAGGCGTCTCGCTGCCATGTGTGCCTACCTTTTATCTAACTCAATAATTTCATTCTGAAATGAACTACCTGTTTGCAACTCCTTAAAATTCCGTTGCAGAATCAATCTTCATAATCCTCAAAATCTTCGTCGTCTTCATCTCCGTCTTCCAGTAATCCTTTCTTAGCCATGGCAATTTTGGCTTTCAATTCACCTGGATTGTTCGAACGCATGACAACGTCTTTTTCCTCACACAGCCCATCTTTCCAGAGATTAAACAAGGCATCATCTAACAACTGCATTCCGAATTTTCGTCCCGTTTGAATACTGGAGTTAATTCGGTAGGTCTTGGCCTCCCGAATCAGGTTGGCAATAGCCGGTGTGACAACCAGCATCTCATACGCGGCGACCAGACCTTTTGGTTTTTTAGGCATCAAAGCCTGACTGAGAATCCCGATAATGGATGTTGATAACTGGGTCCGAATCTGCTCCTGCTGATTCGTGGGAAACACATCGATAATTCGGTCGACTGTTCCCTGAGCACCGGTTGTATGCAGAGTTCCAAAGACAACGTGCCCTGTCTCTGCAGCAGTAATGGCCGCCGAGATGGTTTCGAGGTCTCGCATTTCCCCCACAAGAATCACATCGGGGTCTTGCCGGAGTGCACGTCTCAGAGCTTCCGGAAAGCTCGGCACATCCACACCAATTTCTCGTTGATTGATCGTCGATTTTTTGTGCTGATGATAATATTCAATCGGATCTTCCATCGTGATGATGTGGTGATCCATCGTATCGTTCATGTAGTTGATCATGCTGGCGAGGCTGGTAGTTTTACCGCTACCTGTAGGGCCAGTTACCAAAAAGAGACCACGGGGGCGTTCTAATAAGTCTGTAATGACGGTAGGTAGTCCCAATTGCTCGAACGTCAGGAATTCGTTCGGAATTCGCCGCAACACCATAGAGATATGGCCGCGCTGCTTGAATACGGAAACACGAAACCGGGCGTGTTCTCCGAATGCAAATCCGAAGTCGGTCCCCCCGACTTCCTGTAATTCCTGCTGATTTCTTTCAGGCGTAATACTTTTCATTAATGCAACGGTATCATCAGGTTCCAGGCTTTTGGTTTCCAATCGAACCATGCGTCCCCCGACTCGGACCACCGGGGGCTGGCCTGTGGTGATATGCAAATCGCTCACACTCTCTTTGACGACCGTCTCCAGTAACTTATCAATTTGAACTGTTGCCATCCAAAATTCTTTCTGAAAACTAATGGACTAAAATGTAAGCGATTAACAGTAAATCATTTAGAAATGAAACCAGTCTCTCAAGAATTGATCATTCCCTGATATGTTTGATTGCTTTCTTCCTGAACGATCATTTGCCGTGGAGATTCATATTCACGGCACAACTGGTTATTGAAACAAGAATTACGCTAAAAATAAATTCATTAACAATTGAGAGAAGATAGATTAGAAATGTATTAAATGCACTCACCCGCAAAAGCATGAGTGTTTATTGAATTATCCGGCAATCCACTTAAAAACTCAACAAAAGCCATTAAATTGATCAATATCTTCACATGAAAATCATGCGTGTTTTTTTATTCAACCCAAAACTCTCTCCCCGAAAAATGCTCCCTCAGCTCCGAATTGAATCAACAGAATTAATCAGTCCATTCCCTTGGCCAGTTTGAAGGCCTCCTCAAGAGTGGTGATGCCCTCAATTGCTTTTTCTGCTGCATCTTCTGCCAAAGATTTCATACCGAACAAACGTGCCTGTCTTCTGATATTTTGCGATGGTTCACTACGAAAAGTCATTTCACGTATAGCGGAATTCATCATCATTAGCTCAAATACCGCCTTACGACCTTTGTAACCGGTATGTGAACATGTGTTGCACCCCTTGCCGCGGTGATGAATCGCCCCCTCGAGTTGACTGGCTGTAAATTCAAAAAACTCCAGCTCACCAGGATCAGGTACATAAGTTTCAACACATTTGCCGCAAACAACACGTACCAGACGCTGTGCCATCACCGCCATCACACTGGAAGCAACGAGGAACGGTTGCACACCCATATCAATCAGGCGTGTAATAGAACCGGGCGCATCGTTCGTATGAAGGGTACTGAATACCAAGTGTCCTGTCAAAGAAGCCTGAATTGCCATCTCAGCAGTTTCAACATCTCTAATTTCCCCTACAAGAATTACATTCGGGGCCTGTCGCAGCATCGCACGAATAATACGAGAGAAATCCAAGCCGATGTTGTGTTTGACCTCCACCTGATTGATCCCGGGAAGGTAATATTCGACGGGGTCTTCGGCAGTAATAATCTTTCGATCTGGTCGGTTCAATTCACCCAAGGCACTATACAAAGTTGTAGTTTTGCCACTTCCTGTGGGTCCTGTCACTAGAAAAATACCATTCGGTCTGCGAATAATCGTTTGAAATCTCCGGTAGTTTTCTTCCGAAAATCCCAGGTTACGAATTCCGACTTTAATATTATCCCGGTCCAAGATACGCATGACCACAGCCTGGCCATGATTGGTAGGAAGAATACTCACCCGCAAATCGAAGTCTTTACCCGCAAACGAGGTTTTAATTCTTCCATCCTGTGGACGCCGTTTTTCAGCGATATCCATCGAGGCCATAATTTTGAAACGTGAAACCAGTGCCATCAGCAGTCGTCGCGGTGGACTGTCCCGTTCGATGAGCACGCCGTCGATTCGATAACGAATGCGAATGCGATCTTCAAAAGGCTCCACGTGAATATCACTGGCTCGCATATTCACAGCTTCACTGATAATCAAGTTGGCAAGCCGAATGACAGGGGCACTATCGTCTTCTTCAACAATATTTTTGGTGTCCGCCAGTTCCGTCGCCGTCATGTCGATAGCGGTCTCTGTAAATTCTTTTAGCATCGTATCAACAGACTCGGTCTCACTTTGTCCGTAGTGTCTGTTGATCGCGGTCTGTATCGACTCAATCGGTGCCATTACGACATCAAGATCACGATTAATAATAAACCGGAGCTTGTCTAAAACCTCATATTTCATAGGGTCATGCAGGGCAATCTGTAGAGAATCCCCTTTCATTCCCACTGGAATTACCGTATTTTCCCGCGCCATGGATTCGGGAACTAATTCGATGACAGACTGTGGAATTTCAATTGAATCCAGTTCAATAAAATCATATCCATACATGGATGCCTGAGCCTGAGCAATCACCTCGGCTCCGACATACCCCAATTTGACTAGCGCCTCGCTAGGAGAAATTCCCATTGAACTGGCTAGACTTGAGGCTTCGTCCAACTGAGCTGGACCTAGAAACCCATCATCAACTAACTGTTGCATCCAATCATCGGCCATTCAAAATCTCCATGAAATAGAATCAGTTTCAACCTGCATGGATTTCATTTTTCTCATATCAAAGATAAGGAATCAATACCGGACTAAATCTGGTTTACGAAATTCACATAAACTGTCGACTGTTTCCAGTCTACCAGGAAGCCCATCCTGCTTCGGAAATCACTCCCATCATCCCCACGTCAGTAGAGTTGACTGATTGTTAATTGACCAATGATCCATTAGGGAATGATGACTATTAGATATGCAAGACAAGAAGCGCCTCTTTTTAATTTTGAGGTAGATCCCGAAGAGTGTCAAGGATGTAAATCGCTATACTGAAAATACTTGTGAGAGTTTTCTCCTGTCAGCCCCGAATTCAGGCGACTTTGCAGAAATCCATTGCCGGGCATTGAGAAAAAGTTCTATTCTTCAAGTCAAAACGACTTGGCTAGTTCATTCATTGCGAGAATTGTTGCTTCGATTTGAGGCAGAGTGTTAAAAGGTCCGGGACTGAACCGTAAAGTTCCCCCAGACTCCAGTGATTTTATCGAACGATGAACTCGCGGTGCACAGTGTAAACCTGCTCTGGTCTGAATTCCGAAATTTTCGTCCAGAATCGACGCGAGTATCTGCGGCTCCACCGCTTGATTCACCAGACTAATGACCCCGACCCGTTGCTCAATTCGATCAGGGCCCGGCAGATCAAAGCCAGAAAGCTGTTGCAGACCTTCGATGAGTTGTGATGTCAGCTGCTGCTCATGCTGCCGCAAGGTGTCCACACCTTTCTCCAAAATGAATTCCAAAGCTGACCTTAGGCCAACCAGACCTGGAGCATTATGATTTCCGGATTCAAACTTTTCTGGCAAAGTGAGAGGCTGCGTTTCTTCTTCGCTGTCGGTTCCGGTGCCTCCCTGTCTAAAACTGGCCACCTGATCGGCAAGTTCAGATCGAATGTAAATCAACCCGGTACCTAAAGGCCCGAGCAACCCCTTGTGTCCGGAACAAGCTAAAAAATCAACGGGCATCTGTGAAATCTCAAATGGAAGATGCCCCGCGGTTTGCGCTGCATCCACCAGAAACAAGACGCCAGCTTTTCGGGCAATCTCACCTACTTCATTAACAGGTTGTATACTACCTGTGACATTGGATGCATGATTCAGAATGATCAAGCGCGTGTTATCTCGAATCGCTTCACGAAATGAAATCGCATCCACAACTCCTTGTTTATTCGTGGGGATATATGTCGTTTCCAACCCCCAGCGTTCCTTGAGA
This sequence comes from Planctomycetota bacterium, assembly GCA_022600195.1. Lineage (GTDB taxonomy): Bacteria > Planctomycetota > Planctomycetia > Planctomycetales > Planctomycetaceae > Gimesia. Next base: position 5,117 of record JAHZKX010000067.1, on the reverse strand, counting down.
GTCTGTAATGGCCTGAGTACAGAATTGTGTTCTACATCGGAGGCCACCACATGATCGCCGGCTTTCAATACCCCGTGAATGATTGTGTTTAAGCTATCGGTACCATTAAAGCTAAATACAATTTCTTCTGACCGCGCTGCTCCTAAAACCTGGGCTGCCAGTTTTCGGCATTGATCAACGGATGACTGAAGTTCAATTGATTTCCGGTATGCACCACGTCCGATGGGTGCGCCTGCATTTCGATTATAGTCATCCATGGCAGCATATACGGAATCAGGCTTTGGAAAACTGGTTGCCGCGTTATCGAGATAAATCAATTGCTGCTCATTCATTTCATTCAAACCAACTAGACTCGAACTGCGTGAGAACTTAACCACCGATCGAGTACATGGGACGATCCGGTTGAATGAACCGCGCAGTATTGATTTCATGCCCTTCTTTTTTAGAGGCAATACTGTTCCGTACCGCTTCGAGGATCTGCTCATCTGGTGTATTGGCCCGGAACAGTTCCCGAATATCGGTCTCTTCCAGGCTGAATAAACAGTTTCGCAGCTTACCATCGGCGGTCAATCGAAAACGATTGCAACTCATGCAGAAGGGATTGCTGATCGAGGCAATGAACCCAATCCGTCCGACTCCGTCTTCGAATACAAAATTGGAAGCCGGCGCACTTTTATCAGTTTGTTTTTCTGGCACGAGAGGCATAATTCCCTGCGAAAGAATTTCCTGAATTTCGTGGGCAAACAATACTTTTTCCCGTTCCCATTGATTGTCTGCATCAAGGGGCATGAATTCGATAAAACGAATTTCGGCTCCCGTTTCACGTGCCAGACGTCCGAAGGGAATAATTTCCTCTTCCGTCAGATTCCGAATGGAAACGGCATTGATCTTAATCGGTTTAAATCCAGCATCATGTGCCGACTGAATTCCCTGCATCACTTTTGCATACTCGTCACGGCGTGTGATCTGTTGAAATTTTTTCGCATTCAAGGCATCCAGGCTGATATTAATCCGCCTTAATCCAGCATCATATAACTGCTGCGCATATTGCGGCAGCAGAATTCCGTTGGTTGTGATACCGATGTCTTTAATCCCGGGAATTTCAGAAATCATCTTCACCAGTTCGGGAATATCTTTTCTGACCAGAGGTTCCCCGCCGGTCAACCGGATTTTATTCACTCCCATGGGAACGACGAGACGCACAAATTTGACGATCTCTTCGAAGGACATGATCTTGCTGCGTTGAACAAACTGTACATTTTCTGAAGGCATACAGTAAAAGCAGCGAATATTACAGCGATCCGTGACGCTGATTCTTAAATTATTGTGCACGCGTCCGAATGAATCGATCAGGTGATTTTGTTTTTCCATCAAAGCCTCTCAAAGTAAACTCAGTACCCACTTCTGTTAGATGAATACATCCTATCAGCTCTCTCATCCATTATAGTCAGATAACAACTATTTCTGTGATTAATTCGTCTTGATTTCCTTGTGTTCCCATTCCGAAGTCCCATCCGACCAGTTTTCTTTCTTCCAGATCGGTACGATTTCTTTCAAGCGATCAATCAGAAAACGTCCCGCCTCGAAAGCCTGTGCTCGATGAGGTGAACTCACGGCAATCGCTACACTAATCTCTCCCAAAGCAAGATGACCTACCCGGTGTTCGATGGCCACCGCATGCACGGGCCATTTTGCACGGGCTTCAGAGATTAATTGCTGCAACATCTGTTGCGCCATTCCAGGATACGCTTCATAGTCCAAAGCGACCGTTTGACGACCCGCAGTCATTTCGCGGACGGTGCCCATAAATAACACAACGGCCCCACATTCATTAGAACGAACTCGCTCAGTGACTGCAGCGTAATCAATGGGTTTATCTGTAATTAGAATAAAATCTGGATTCATAACTCGATGTCAATTATTACTTATCTATTAATAAAGAACTCAGCCCCCACTGACTGGAGGAAAACAGGCCACTTCCTGTTTTTCATTCAAAGTCTGGTCTTCCCCTGCATACGCGTTATCGACGGCTATCAATAACTGGCTGCTCAAAGGTTTCAACTGTGGGTATTGTTCTGCAATCGCCAACCGTAACGATGCGACCGTGATTCCCTCTGAAACTGCCACAGAGATCAAATCACTTTCTGCAAGTTCTCTGGCACGGGCAAATAGCTTGATTTGAATTTGCTGAGCTGTCATGACACTACCAGTTTTTTCTTTTGAGGCTGCAGCTTCCGTTCAATTTCCGGCATCAATCCATATGAAAGCGCCAGTAATTTGACTGGATGAATGGTTGGAGTCCTCGTTTCCTGCTCCATCTGCATTTTGCAGCTACTGCATTCAGTCGCCCCCGCGCGAACCTTTGTTGTTTTCATATGATCGATCAGCTCCCGACCGATCTGCTTTGATGTTTCAAACGTATCCCTGGCAAGACCATAAGCCCCCGCCATTCCCGAACAACCTTTTTCAATTGTATTCACCTTCAGTTCAGGAATCAAAGCGAGAAGATCGATTAGTGGTGAACGTGTCGATAATGCCTTAGTGTGACAGGGCATGTGATAGTCTATTTCCATGTCGAGTGGCCCCAAATCTGTTTTTAAACGACCCGATTCATGCAACTGCTTCAGAAAGGCCCCTGCTTCAATCGTCTGTGAAGAAATGGCGGCGCTCTCCTCGCCCTCTATCAGCATCGGATATTCCTGCTTGAGACAGATGGCGCTGACCGGTTCCAGGCAGATCACCTGGTGTCCCTCTCTGGCAAATTCACTCAGGATCTTAATATTTTCTTCTGCCAGACTACGAGCGGCAATTAAATCCCCAGCAGAAACCATTGCCATGCCTGATGCAAGTTGACCTGGCGGCACATAAACGGGAATCTGGTGATGCTGCAAAACTGCCAATAATGCGTGGGCTAACTCTGGGTCATGATAATTCGCATAATAGTCAACAAAAAGAACGACCAGTTCAAGGTCACCCCCCGGGCGCGGGCGTTTCGTGAGCCGTTTAGGAACAGATCGTAAAAATGAACGTCTCGAAAAAAAAGGCAGTTTCCGACTCCGGTGAATGCCCATCATTTTTTCCATTACCCATCTTGCTGTGGTATTATTGATGGCCCAGTTCGCTGCCATCGAAACCGTACTCCCGAATGCACCAAAAGAGTGGGCACGTGATAAAATCCAATCGGTATGATCCAATCCTTTGGTTGAAACATAAGCGGCTTTGGCCTCAATCGCCATTTGTGGAATATTTACCGTCGAGGGGCAATCCAGTTGACACTGCTTGCAGTTAAAACACGAGTCTGCCAGTTTCTTGGTCTCTTCGGAAGAGAGTTCGTTGGGGTGAATCGCGCCGGAAAGTAACCCACGAAACAGATTGGCTTTCGCGCGGGGAGTCGCCTCTTCTATTGATTCAATGCGAAAAACAGGACACATTCGAGAGCCGGGATCTTGTCTGCGACAGGAACCACAGCCATTACATCGGGCGGCTTCCGTTTGCAATTCCTGGGGTGTCCAGTTCAATTGCAAATCAACCAGTTCGGGAAATTTTTCCGGCTGTGGCCTGAGGTGTCGAATTGTTACATGGGGGTCATCATTAATAATTTTTCCGGGATTGAGAAGATTATGCGGATCAAAAACATCTTTGACCTGACGAAAGACTCGGTATAAATCACCATACTGCGAACGAATAAAGGCGGTCCTGGCCAGACCGTCTCCATGTTCTCCACTGATGCTGCCGTTAAGAGCAAAGACGGTTTGATATAAATCGCGCGCAATACTTTCTAAAACAGGCGCGTTCTGATCAGTCAATGCGGGAAGAAAGGGACGTAGATGAATTTGTCCCGAAGCAGCATGTGCATATAAGGTTGCTGTTACCTGATGTCGTTGAAATACCTTTTGCGCCTTCTGAGAAAATTCATACAAACATTCCGGGGGAATGGCAATATCTTCCACGAAGGGCTGTGGGCGAGATTCACCGGGTAAACGACTTAACGAGGGTACCACCTTTTGAGGCAGTGACCAGAGAAAGTCGACTTCGTCCGGTTGAATCGTCTCCATCGCTACCACAACGCGGGAGTTGATATTTTTTACAGCAAGAATCACATTATGCAAACGATCCTGAACCTGTCCATCACTGAATCCGACCTGTTCAACGAGCAACGCGGCTTCCGCCGCCGGTGAAATCAATGAAGCAAAACGAGGATCAGCATCTCTGGCTAAAGACAACAGGCGACGATCGAGCAAATCGCACGCGGAAGGCTGTAAATGAATAATGGTCTGTACTGCGAGAATGGCTGATGCCAGATCTCCAAACAACAAGAGTGTCACGCCGCGATGCGCGGGTAAAGGAGAAACATGTAAGGTCGCAGAAGAAAACATTCCCAGAGTTCCTTCTGAACCAACCATTAAGCGTGCCAGATTCAATTGCTCCTGGGTTTTGATGCCCTTTAAGTAATAACCGCTGCAATTAGGAATGTTTGTTGTTTGTTTTTCCTGAATCAAGGCTTCATTCTCTATCAGCATTTGAGAGAGCCTGCTCAATATTGTTCGTTTGACTTGTTCTGCTTTTAATTCAGGTGGTTCTTCACCTAACAATGATGTACTCGAGGCGGATACCAGCGGCTGATTCAGAATTGAAAGACTCTCGTTGCCTACTTCCAGACATGTTCCATCCGCCAGCACAACTTCGAGTTGATTTACGTAATCTCGAGTTGATCCAACACGAATCGCACGCGAACCCGCTGCATCAATGGCCAGCATACTTCCGATCGTCGTGACTTCTGTATTCGAGGGGTCTGGCGGAAAATACAATCCCAGTGGTTTTAAATAACGATTCAGCTGAGCATGAACGACTCCTGGTTGAACACGCACCAGATTGTCATCAATCAGTTCAAAGCCTGTGAGGTAACGCGAACAATCGACCACAATCCCGCTACCGATGGCATCACCTACCAAACCGGTTCCCGCTCCGCGCGGAATGATGGGAACATTCATATCTGTCGCGTATTTGGCGATCGCGATTAAATCATCGCGTTCACGCGGATACGTGACACACAAGGGGGGAATCTGATACACGCTGGCATCACTGGAATAGATGGACAACGCCACCGGATCGCATCG
>JAHZKX010000066.1 GCA_022600195.1 Planctomycetota bacterium | reverse complement strand
TTGAATTACCAAACCCCTGCGGCATTTGCCGCGCGGTGTTCTTCTTCCGTTCGGCCTACGGCCTCACTCCAGAAGAACACCGACCCCATGAACCCCGATTCTCTCACTTAGGCTGGTACTAACATCGGGGGAAGGTCAGCTGTCAACACGGAATTGAACGACGTCTCTAACGCCATAGGTGCTTTAAACCAGACTTATGCCTTCACCGGATTCTGGTCAGGTAGCCGCGGCAAAACTAAAAGCTACGTGATGGGCAGTGAATTTGATGATGCCTTTGATGATTGCGACTTGAACACAAGTTGTGATATTGTCTGTGGTGCTGAAGGGTTGCCTTCGGAAGGCGGATATTAAGATTCGATTTTGCTGACGATTGATCGCCTGGAATGGCTAAGCCTTTTCAGGAATCATCGGGAATTCTTTTCATCAAGCCCCTGTGCGGGAGATATAAAAAAGCGACAGGTTTCCTTTGAAACCTGTCGCTTTCATTTTACATCACATGCGAATCACGAATCAGACTAAGCAGAAACCTTTGGTTTTGCTGGTGCTGATTTTGGATTTGCCTCAGGTTCTGGCTTAGGTTGAGGAACCACTGGTTTGGCGGATTCCCGAGTTTCAGGAGCCAAATTACAATTGCCAGTTGCACAAGCTGTAGTAGGACAGACTGTTGTCGGAACCATCGTACAGACCTCATAAGGAACCTGACGGGCAACACACTTGGACACATAACGCGTGCAGTTTACTGCTACCTGTTTAGGCACGCAACGAGCAACCCGATGTGTTACATTGAATGGAACTTTACGAGTAACGCATTCAGCAACTTTTCTGGTGCATTTCTCAGATACCATTCTGCAAGTTTGTACGGGAACTTTGCGAACTTTTTCTTCACAAACCCATTTACAAGTCTTGTAAGGAACCTTCTGGGCTACAGTCTCTGTGACCCAGCGACAAGTTCGATAAGGAACCTTTGTAACAACGACTTCAGGAACCATTTTACAAACTTTGACAGGAATCTTGTTCACAACTACTTCAGGAACATAGCGTGTGACTTGAACCGGGCAGTTCTGGCGAACTACCTGAGGCACATACTTTGTACAAGGAACCTGACACGCAACTTTACGCAGTCTCCAGACCTTACGACAGGATGTTTTACCTGGAACCTGCACCATACTCATGACAGGTCGTCCACAAGCATCAGTCGACCAGCAAGGACGACATTTGCCCGGTTTGTGAACCTGACGTGTTTCCCAGACACCACGTAAACGATAGACCGTTCGCGAAGTGGTGACCGGTTTCATGACTGTGTAACAACGTTCCTGATTGATGGTTTCCGTAACAGGCCGCATGACTGTCTTGCGACATTCCTGTTCGATGGTTTCCACAACGGGCCTCATGACCGTACGTCGACACTCTCGCTCATGATTTTCCCAGACGGGACGTTGTACCTGATAACTGCAATCACGGTACTTAGTCTCGACCACAGGGCGACGCACTGTGTAACGTTCTTCACGTTCTGATGTCTCGAATACCGGTTTTTGTACCGTGTATTCTTCATCGCGGTAAACGGTTTCATTCACCATGCGATAACAAGTTTGCTGCTTGTCTTCGTAGACTGTCTCGTATTCGGTGCGATAAGCCGTATACTGTTGAGGCTCTAAAACCTGATCGTAAACCGTACGATAGCAAGTTTTGCGCTCAACACGACAAGCCGTATAACAGGCCGTCGGTTGGCAAGCTACTGTTGGACAACAGTTATAGCTTGCTGCTCCAAAATACTTGCAGGCTTCCGCAGAATCATTGACAGCCAGGATTGCCACGCTGGCAAACACTAAGGCTAAAGTGTTTCTCATTTTTCCCCCTCCAAAAAAAGTTTCGTCACATGATGAAAGTGTGCGAGTTCCGACTTTTCATTTCATACATGACTGTCTTCATTATTGACATGACCCGAAAAAAGATGCAAATCAAAAGCTAACGTCATATATGGAAAAAACAAAATCAGATCCTATTGTTACATTTAGCACTCAAGCATAGATCACATAGTTTTGGCAACTTGAGGAAAAAAGGACGATATGCCTCTTTAGTGAAGAGGTGGTGTAGTGTTTCACTTTATAATCGTTATCACCAGTAAAGTTTCACAAATCCAACAACATGCGTACTTAACTCATTGTCAGACATCAACATGAGCTGCAAATACCACACACAATTTTCCATCTGACACCACGCATTAAAACATCTAAATTAGTGGATACATTCAAGTTCCATGCTATTTTGAATGATGTTGTTTTACGTATTCATAATCTTCGGGTGTATCCAGATCAATCAGAATTTCCGGATGATCACATTCAAGTAATACAGGCTGAACCTTTTGCTTTTTCCATAAAGCATTAATTCCTTCATCTTCGTTAAGTAGAAAGATCTCTTTTGAAACCGGCCAACGAAAAAAAGCAGGATGGCCTTTTCGTCCCTGAAAAGTGGGAATCATGCAGGATGCGTTGCAGTTCCCCCAGGCATCGTAAAGCGATGCTAACAGGGCTCTACTGAGTAGAGGATGATCAGCAGGAATTAACAACCAACTATCCTCTTCAGTGGGCTGAGAATGCGTATTGATCCATTCTAAAGCAACGAGAACACTGGCTTTCATATCGGGAGGATCCGTTTCAGGCTGAATCAATTGAACATCCATTCCGGAAATGTGTTCTTCTAAAAGCTGATCATCCTTTCTGGCCACAATGACAGTTTTTGTCACAAAAGAAGTGTTTAATTCACGAACCAATCTTTGGATCACTGTTTCCTTCCCGAGTGAAAGCAATAGTTTGTGTGTACCCATACGGCGACTCTTTCCCGCAGCAGGTATAATGGTGAATAGTCGTGGTGGTGTATTAAAATGGCTCATTTGGATATAATTTCATAAATTAGAGATAGCTTGATTGGTTGATGATCAATAAATCACAAAAAATGTGAGTACTCCCTTTATGTCTGTTTTTGAGGTCGATTTGTGCAAATCTTATTAACAAATGACGATGGAATTCATGCCCCCGGTATCAGGAGTCTGCAAAAGGCCCTGACAGAACTGGGAGATGTAGAAGTTGTTGCACCATTATCTGAGCAAAGTGGAGTGGGCTTAAGTATTACTTATTTGCATCCCCTTATGGTACATCAGGAGTTCGAAGGAGAAAAGCACTGGGGTTGGGCCGTTGCTGGTAGTCCAGCAGATTGTGTGAAATTAGGAATTCTGGAATTCTGTTCCCCACGTCCCGATCTCATTGTGAGTGGAATTAACTCTGGTTCCAATGTCGGAATCAATGTGCTGTACTCTGGAACGGTTGCCGGAGCCATAGAAGGAGCTTTTGCAGGCATCCCATCGATCGCCATCTCAACTGCCAGTAGTTTTTCCAACGATATCAAACCTGACTATGATCGATGCGCAGCGCAGAGTATTCCGATTATAAATAAGTTATTTCAAGATCATTCAGACTCGGGTGGACTGTGGAATGTGAATTTTCCAGAAACCAGACCCGAATGGCCGCGTGGTGTGAAGTGGGTATCTCTGGGAGTCAAACGCCACATCGATGTGATGGAAAAAAGGCTTGATCCACGGGGGCGACCTTATTACTGGAGTGGCCTGGATCCAATTATGAATCATCAGGTAGAAGCAGGGACTGATATCCACGAACTTTCTGAAGGATTTGTGACAGTCACTCCTCTCAATTATGATTTAACGGATCACACAAAATTAGATAAATCATTGACTGTCAGAGCAAACCGGGAGTTCGATTTGAAGCTAGATGAGAAGTCTTTTAATCGCTCTTGAATCAGGTTTTCAGCTATCTTCAATGTTTGACTTTTCCCTGCTCAACAATGTAGGATAATCAAATGAGAGTGAATTCGCACTCAGGGTTATTTTTTATGAGATTTCAGCTTTTGCAATCAACTCTGACTGCATCTTTAATGGAATCGACTCTAAACCAGCCAGCAGATATTGGCTTAGATTCTGCATCAATCAGGCTATTGAGAGGTGAGCAGTGAACCACGGAGATCAGCTCGAAAACGCCCGACCCAGTTCTCGATTATTATCAGAGGCTTTTCCGAAATTGCAATCCAGTGAACTGCTACAGAATATTGTCGAAACAGACAATCAGATTTTACGAAAAATCCTATCCTACACACCTTTGATCATCTGGGTCATTGATCGAGATGGAATCATAACGTTATCGGAAGGTGGTGGTCTCAAGAAACAGGGTTTTCGATCGGAAGACTGGTTAGGAAAGTCGATCTTTCAGGAATTCCCGGATGACCCTGAGATGATTTCACTTTTCAAAAAAACACTCAGCGGAGAAGAATCGCAACATGTAAGAACTATTGGTGATCTTATTCTCGATGTCGAATATACCCCCCTTTATGACGAACACAACGAAATTAATGGTGTTCTGTCAGTGGCTATCGATATCACAGAAAAAGTTTTGTCACAGGAGGAACTGCGTCGCTCCGAAGAACGATTCAGTAAAATCTTCCAGGTAAATCCCATTGCCATGTGTATTACGGAGATCGACACGGGCATATTCGTTGAAGTCAACCAGAATTTCCTAACAGCTCTGCAGTGCAACCGAGATCAAATTATCGGACGAAGTGCATTTGATATTGGCTTTTGGCCCAGTAACGAAAAACGAAAGGAAATGATTGAAAAAGTCATCAATGAAGGAACAGCGCGCGAACTCTATTTTGACTTTCTAATCCCAAACGGGACCCGTTTATGTACCATGCTATCTGCAGTTCAGATTTACTTTCGTGGAGAAAAATTTTTGCTTTCCTGCGTCAAAGACGTGACCAGAGAGCATGCAGCACTCGAAGAACTTGAGAAATTAAATGAGAACCTGGAAGCCAGGGTCGTTTCCCGAACTGCCGAACTGGAACACGCGCATAAAGTTCTGAACGATGAATACACAAAACGAAATCGCCTCTATAGTGCATTGCAACAGACAGAAGCCAGATGGCGCTCTCTGGTAACCAATGCACCCGACACAATCTTAACTCTGGATATTGACGGAATCATTCTTTACATCAACCATAATATCACCTCACCAGGCTACGAAAAAATTATTGGTTCTTCTATTTATAACTACATGCAGCCAAGTGATATTCTCAAAGCAAAATCAATCTTGAAAAAAGTTTTTGAGACCGGATCACCTCAGGTCATGGAAACTGAAGGACTCAATACAAAAGGAAAAAAAACGTTCTATTCATGTCGTGTGGGGGCCATGGTCAGCAATCAAGAAATCTTTGCCGCTATGGTCATTGCAACTGACATTACACAACAAAAACAAGCTGAACAGGAATTAGTCAGACGTCGTGCTGAACTGGCACATCTTTCCCGCCTCTCAACAATGGGAGAACTAGCTGCAGAATTATCGCATGAATTAAATCAACCACTGGCTGCCATTAATAATTATACAAATGGCTGTATCCGTCGAATTCGCTCTGAGACAACCAGCCTTAACAATCTGGTCGAACCGTTGGAAGAAATCTCTCGCCAGGCTCAACGGGCCAGTGAAACAATCAAACGCCTGCGCCGCCACGTCCAAAAAAGTGAAGTAGAACATAAACCACTTGATTGCAATCTGGTGATTGAGAATTCCATTTCACTCCTCGAACATGAAATCCAGAGAAATTTCATTTCCATGCATTTGGAATTGAATCAGAAACCGTTGGTAACAACTGGAGACGCCATTCAAATTGAACAGGTTTTAGTCAATCTGTTATTAAATGCCATTGAAGCGATGCTGGAGTTACCCGCCAGTGAAAGAAAACTGGTTATAGAATCAGACCAAGATGATGGAAGTCTGGTTATTTGTGTAACAGATAGTGGAGTAGGTTTGAAAAAAGGCGAAGAAGAATCTATTTTTGAAACTTTCTATACTACCAAACAAAAAGGGCTAGGCGTCGGTTTATCCATCAGCCAAACTATCATAGAAACTCATGGAGGAAAATTATTTCCTCGCAGAAATCAAAAGGGAACGAGTTTTATTATAACTCTTCCGATAACCAATGGAGACTATAACCGTGGTTCCTGAAATCGTGATGCAACAAGAAGCAACCGTGTTCGTGGTTGATGATGACCCCGCGATTCGAAAGTCATTGCGGTGGTTAATTGAGTCAGTGGGTTTAAAAGTAGAAACTTTCGAACTGGCAAGCGAGTTTTTGCAGAGTTATCTGCCCGATTCCCCCGGCTGCCTGGTAGTTGATGTCAGAATCCCGGGAATGAGTGGATTGGAGTTACAAGAAAAACTCAGAGAACGGGGGTATGACATTCCCGTAATTATCGTATCAGGGTATGGCGATGTTCCGATGGCCGTCCGCGCCATGAAAGCAGGCGCCGTTGACTTTCTGGAGAAGCCCGTTAGTGATCAAGTCTTACTGGATTACATTCAAAAAGGAATAGAACGCGATATTGAATCCAAACAGAACCGTTTACTAAATAAAGAACTTGTGGAACGCAAATGTTCTCTGACACGTCGAGAACATGAAGTAATGGAACATGTAGTATCTGGACTTTCCAGTCGTGAAATTGCAGATTTGTTGAACGTCAGCTGCAAAACAGTAGAAGCACATCGAGCCAAAATCATGAAAAAAATGAAAGTCAAAAGTGTTCCAAAACTGATTCAAATGGATTTGCAAATAAAAGGACACTCTGCACCGAAACTCAACAACTAGAGTAGAGTGCCACTCACATACAAATGCATCTCGCTACTTTAACGATGAGTCGATCCAATCAAAGAACTCTACAATCATCTGACTTTGAGCAAATCAGTGGACGGATCGCTATCAAACACAAAATCAAAAATGCTCCTTGAGCATTACAAACAAATTTCACATTTCGACTGGAACAAATTTGAACACTCAATCTGAATTGATATTGAATGACGTTCCTGTCTGTGACACGTTTGCAGAAGCGTTCACAACTGTAGGAACACGGATTATTGTAACTGCTTTGACAGAGTCCTGGGTCAGGATTGCGGCTGCTGAAGTGTGTGGGTATGCCACAAGTGTGATTGCCTGCGATGCGGAAGCAGGCATTGAAAAGTATTTAACATCCAACGAAAGCCCCGATGGACGCCCTGGAGTGAGTTTGATGATGTTTGCCTTCAGTCGGTCTGCTTTGGAAAAAGCAGTGATCAATCGAGTTGGGCAATGTATTCTCACCTGTCCTACCACAGCCTGTTACTCAGGAGTTCCGGATTCGGGAAAAGATAAGAATATTGCCTTGGGAAATCAGTTACGTTTTTTTGGCGACGGATTTCAAGTTTCAAAAAAATGGGATAATCGTCGTCTCTGGAGAATTCCGGTAATGGACGGTGAATTCGTTTGTGAAGATCAGGCTGGTACGTTTAAAGGCGTAGCAGGTGGCAACCTCTTGATTTGCGCAACAGACCAAAAAAGTGGATTACTTGCTGCAGAAGCGGCCGTTTCATCCATGCAGAAAATAGAAAAGACGATACTCCCCTTTCCCGGTGGGATCGTCAGAAGTGGTAGCAAAGTTGGATCACGATATTCCAAATTAAAGGCGAGTACGAATGATGCTTATTGCCCCACACTTCGCGCACAGACAAATTCAGACTTACCTGAAGGAACAGGCTGCGTATATGAGATTGTGATTGATGGTGACTCATTTGATGCGGTGCAACAGTCAATGCAAACCGGTCTGAAAACAGTTTGCCAACAACCCGGTGTCCTGCAGATCACAGCCGGTAACTATGGAGGGAAGCTGGGCAAACACCATTTTCACCTACGAGACCTAATTGAATAAACCTTTTACCAATAACAGTTTAAGGAAAAACAACCTAGTCTTCAGTCCTGAAACTTTCAGAGATCAGCATTTCCTGTTCGAACTGGTGGCTTCTACCTGATCCGGTTGCCGGACTGGCACTGGCAGCTCGATATATGCCTTTTAAAGGATGACGGCCAAATAAATTTCCTTTGAAGTGACAATAAAGAAATTGCCAGGCCCCCATGTTTTCGGGTTCTTCTTGAACCCAGTACACGGGAGTTCCTTCAGGATAAGGAGCCAGCGCTTGTTCAAGATCTTGTTCGGGAACAGGGTAAAGTTGTTCCATCCGAACAATGGCAACATCATCACGTTCGTCCTGCTTACGATGCTCATTCAAATCGTAGTAGATTTTCCCGCTACAAAGTAATATGCGACTTACCTGCGTGGGATCCAAATTCGTTGTATTGGATATCACTTTGTAAAATGATCCCGATTTCATTGAATGGAAGCTGGAAACGGCGTCACGATGCCTGAGTAAGCTTTTGGGTGTCATGACGATTAAAGGCTTGCGCCATTTGCGAATTACTTGACGACGTAACAAGTGGAAAAACTGATCCGGTGTTGTTGGCACTGCAATTTGGATATTATTTTCAGCTGCCATCTGCAGGAATCGTTCATAGCGGGCACTGGAATGTTCGGGCCCCTGCCCTTCAAATCCATGGGGTAATAAAAGCACGATACCACTATAGCGCTGCCATTTATCTTCAGCACTGACAATAAACTGATCGATAATTACTTGGGCAGCATTACAGAAATCGCCGAACTGTGCTTCCCAGATAATCAGACCATCAGGACAGTCTAAACTATATCCATAATCAAAGCCAAGAACTCCTGCCTCCGATAGCGGACTGTTTACAATCTCGAATTTCCCCTGTCCCTCAACCAGATGCTTGAGAGGCGTATATTTTTTCCCTGTTTTGGCATCATGCAGAACTGCATGGCGATGGCTAAAAGTACCACGCTGTGCATCCTGACCACTTACTCGAATTCGGTACCCTTCTGTCAGCAGTGAAGCAAATGCCAGACTCTCTGCTGCGCCCCAATCCAGCCTTCGCTCTCCTTGTGCCATATTTCTTCGAATATTTAATAATCTTTCAATTTTCTTATGTGGTGAAAAACCCTCGGGATACTCAGTCTGCTTCAACAAAAGATTTTTCAGATTTTCTTCTGGAACTCCTGTATCAATCTGGTCAGCAGGTAGCTCAGCACCTCCTCGATAACCAGCCCAGATTCCTGCCGGCAGTTCAACTGTGTGAGGATAATTTTCTACGCGAGCAGCAGATAATTCTGACTCAAGATGCGAAATACTCTCTTCTCGTAAACGGTCACCATCTTCTTGAGTGACTGATTTGCGTTCCAGCATGCGTTGTAAAAAGCTATCCCGAACGGAGGCATGTTTCCTGATCGTCTCATACATACGAGGCTGAGTGAAGGAGGGCTCGTCCCCTTCGTTATGACCTCTTCGACGATAGCAATACATATCAATGACAACATCGCGATGGAACTCTTTTCGAAAATCCATTGCCAGTCTGACAACTTGCGCTACTGCTTCCGGATCTTCACCATTCACATGAAAAATGGGGATCTGCAACATTTTGGCAACGTCAGTTGCATATGTTGATGACCGACTCTGCACAGGGTCGGTTGTAAACCCAATCTGGTTATTGACGATGACATGAATTGTCCCTCCCGTGCGGTACCCTTTTAATTCACTCAGATTCAAGCTTTCCTGGACCACACCTTCTCCAGCAAACGCAGCATCTCCATGAATCAGTAAAACCATACCCTTGGTTCGGTCAATATTCTCCCAGCGATCCTGCTTCGCACGCATTCGTCCCATTGCAACCGGATTGACGAACTCCAAATGGCTTGGGTTAAAGCAAAGGGTCAGGTGGACATTGTGTCCTGATTCAGTCATCCAGTCGGAACTGTAACCTAGATGGTATTTGACATCGCCACGACCAACACTCATCTCCGGAACCGAGTCCTCGTATTCGCGAAATATTTCACGAGGTTTTTTGCCCATAATGTTTGTAAGCACATTCAGTCGGCCTCGATGCGCCATGCCGAACACGATCTCATCAACTCCTTGTTCACCGGCTTTCTCAACAGCAAGATCGAGCAGTGGAATTAAACTTTCTGCGCCTTCCAACGAGAAACTTTTTAATCCTACGTACTTCTTTTGAATGAATTCTTCGAACACAACCGCATCTGTTAAACGACCCAAGATCCGCAGCGCTTCAGGGCGTTCAAATTTGAGAAAGTTGGCTGTACTTTCCATTCGGTTTTGTAGCCACTTACGCACGTGCAAACTGTCGATGTGCATAAACTGCGCACCAATCGAACGACAATACGTATTACGTAACCATTGTATCATCTCGCGCAAAGTGCGCTGAGAAGGGCCACCGAAGTTTGATGTGGAAAAGATACGATCGTAGTCTTTTTCCGAAAAGTCATAAAATTCAGGCATTAACTCTGCAGGTGTAGCCTTACTTTTTCCCAGTGGATCTAAAGAAGCAAGAATATGTCCCCGCACTCGAAAATTACGGATGAGTTGATCCAGACGTTCCTGCCGATCAGCAATTTTCATCGTCTGACGGTCAGATCCTCCCGAGTTCTGCTTTCCGGGAGGATTAAACATTGTATGACGTTTGAAGGAGGGACTGAAATTGGGCTTGCGGTCCTGACGAGTGAGTTTATATGGAAATTTGGCAAAGTAATTCTGCCATTCCTGAGAGACCGAGCCTGGTGACTCGAGATAGCTCGAATACAGAGATTCGACAAATATCAACGATTCCGAACTCACTTCGTTAACAATCTCTTCCGGCAGCTGATTTACCGGGTGACCATTGCCATCAGAGTACGATGAAGCAGTTTCTTGTTTATCAAGCATTTCGCCCTCTCCGGGCTTAGAGACGAACTTCCGGGCAATGCAATTTGAATGCCTACTCGACACTTAAGATCAAATGCTCTGTCACGTGAATAAGTTCTAAACGTGTTTCTTCTACAATATCTTATTAGATCAGAGATTTAAAGCTCTCCACTCTAGTTGACTTGCGCTGTCAGTATGAAAGTTACCAAACTCATTTTCCCTTTCCTACTCAATTGATGCTAAACTTTTATTCAAAATCTAAGGAAAAATCAGAATAATGGGTATGAGTGCGCCCCAGGCAAGGTTGCAATGCACACAAGTACTCTCAAGTACATCCCACAACGAACCTGACAATACCTCTCGTCTGATAATAATGCTTCGACAGGCTCTGGACACTCTTAAATTGCCCCTGCTCGAAATTGAAAATTGGGGTACTCTTTTAGCGCACAAAAAAAACCGACTCCGATGAATTTTTCCATCGGGTCGGTTTTTGATGTAAATTGAGCCAAAGGCTGAATTATGTCAACACTAAGGCTTTTGACCTACAACTCGTTTACGGATATCTGTTTCCAAGACTCCGAAGGCCTGTTCATGGCGTTGTAAAGCCATAGAAAGGGCACTGAGCAATCGCTTGGCGGTGAAATGATTCAGAATAATTCGCTGACCAACAGTGATCTCAGTGTTGGCTGGATCCAGCGGTTGTGGATTTAACCCCAGGTCCAAAATCAATTCTTCTGGAGTACTGGATACCCGGCAGAAGTTGGCATAGCTGGCTGCGACATTATCGTCATTCACTTTGACCTGTTGCTGTTGCTGAGCTGGAGCGGCTGCTTCTGGTGCTGCGGGCGTTTCTTCAACTGGTTTGTCATCTTTTTTAGCACTCACGCTTGTTTTCTCCTCAATCTAACAAATTCTTAAGAAGTTATTGGTTCCAGAAATTGGGACCTGAACTGATTTGGATTGTTAATTGCCTTTTTGAAAAAGCAGCTCAACCCACATATTAAATGTGATGTCCTGATTCGCTCTAAGACTCCTGAAACATACCATCACGCTGTTCAGTATTCAAGAAAAGAAAGGGTAGACTTACAAACTCTTTTAAGACTGCCATTAAGGTCTAACGAAATTGACTGTATGTTGACAAAACACAACCTAATTGCCCAGTCTCCCTACAGCAGCCATTTCAATGAAACCTGGAATGAAAAAGCCCTTATGGGACCTTTCAGATCCCAGAAGGGCTTGGATAAAACAAACTTTATCAAATACAAACTTAGAGAATGGGGCCAGCCCAATCAGAGAAGACATCATCAAACCCAGCATCAAGTTGTTCACTGAATTCTGAACGATCGTGATCGGTCTTGTTCAGATCAGTATCCTCAAGTCCGGTATTTTCTCCTGTATCAACAACTGCCAACCCATTTAGACGCAGATCGCTGAGCAGTTCATCGCTGAAATCTTCCAGAACAGTCAGGTCCAATTCATCCTGGCCCAATTTTGATGGATTGAGATTCAAGTGGTTCAACGTCAGACTGATCTGTGGAAGACTGCTTTCATTCAATTCTGTCAAGCTGTTGGAAATGGTAACTACGCTTGGTTCCAATGTCGCGACCGGCTCTAACAATGTTCCTCTATCAGAAACGTCTGAAGTTCCGGTCACTTCAGTCTCAAGCCTGACAGGCAGATTGGCCATCAGAGGAGCATTCACACCAACCAGAATTTCGAAACTTCCACTGGCAGCCGATTCATGTGCGGCCTGCAGAATGAGTGCATCCAATATGGAAGGTAATTTTCGAACTCCTGGATCCAACGTCGCATTCATGACATCGCCGGCATGAACAGTTTCGTCCAAATGCAAACCATCATTAGTCAGTGTGGCCTCAAATCCGCTACCGACGAAGCTCAAAGTCCCGCCCACACCAGATTCAACATGACTCTGGAATGGTGCATAGGTTTGTGTAAAGCCGGCAACGTGACCAATTTCGTGCAACAATACGGTAAGCAAGTCGTAACGGCCGGCTGCATCGGAATTAGCGTCAGCTGTATAAGAGACTCCCCCTTCCAGTTCAGTTCCACCAAAGGCGGTTGTGTCGATGTCAGAATACCAGCCCAAACCGGCGGCATCATCATCCAACGTCACAATTCCGGCAACAGGAAGCCCCTGTTCATCGACGGCAGTAATCTGCCCTTCACCCAGCTGGGTACCACCCAGATCGGTAATCACTAATTGAACGTCAAGTGGTTGTTCAAGACCCAGTGCATCCTGCCACATTCCCAACGCAACATCCATCACTTCATCAATGGATGAATCACCGGTGATATTTGTTGTCTTTCCATACCAGCGTTGCAGGAAGTTGGCAGGATAAACAACATCTCGATCCCCACCTTTGGATACGCCATAGTTGCTTGCAAAATAGGTCAGATCTTTAAAGTTGACTGATCCACTCTTGTCTGCATCCAGAGCCCAGACATACGGTGAGTTTGTATCAAGAATATTCTGACCGTAGATGGAAGCCAAGATCATCAAATCACGGAAGTTGATCGTATCATCGTCATTCACATCATAGGCGATCGCCCACAGATCCGTTTCTGGTGCATCACTGACAACAATATTTGTTTCGACATCATCAGTCAGGCCGATGCTGACATTACTCAGTGACAGACCTAGTGCATGCGGGCCAATGAACTTGTCTTCGAAGTTAATCGAAACATCATCTTGTTCCAGTGATTCAAACTTCACACGCGCCAACAGGGCTTTATGGCTATTACCCGCTTTCTCACCGCGGGCAATTCCACTTAATGAAGTCACAACACCAGTTGCATCGTTGATCGCGGCATTACCGGTTTCAGCAAACTGGGCACCGAACTCAATCGCAGTCGCAGTGAAGAAGTTGGTATTATAATTCAAATCAACAACAGCGTCTGTAATGCCTTTGGCATCCGCGGTCTCTACAAATACTTCAACCCAGAAAGAACTCCACTCATCAATCCAGGTGTCACTGCCCGGCAAAGCGTCTACACGACCACCGGAATCCAGCTCCGTCTGATTTCGAACCACCACCATATCAACGGCCGTTCCCTCGGTGAGAGGTTCTGCTGCATCAGCAGAAACGGTACCATGCAGTGGTGCAGCAATTGCATCCGACACGGTAATCGTCAGGTCATAACTGCCAACACCAGATTCATCAACACCGGCCGGACGCCCGACAGCATTTGTGGGGTCATAGGTCGCAGGATCATCATTATCATTCCATGCACTGATTCCGACATAATAGAAGCCAGATGTTGCTGCCGTGAATTCAACATACGAGTCCAAACCTCCAGAAAAGACCTCAAATTCATCCGGAGCTAAATCATCATCTGAATAGGCAACTTCGGCCCCAGACGCATCGAAGATCCGCACGATACTATCAAGCCCTGTCTCAAACATATCGGCGTCCACATCCACAATCACCGTGGTGCCTGCATCCAGCTGAACCTGGAACATGTCTACATCTGACAATGGATCAGCGATTGTACTGTTGTTTCCGATGATACCCTGATAAACCTCAGTTCCCTGAGCGGCATCAGACAAACCAGTCGCTTCCGACGTCCCGATGGTCTCGCCGAATTGATCTCCCTCATCTGTGTAGTACATCGAAGTGACAGAACCAACAAAGTTCAGAACCACATCATCGCCACCCGATGTCGTAAAGCTCACCGTACGACTGACGGGAACAATCAGTTCAAATTCTCCCATGGAGACTTCTGTCAGTTTTGCCTGATTCCAGGAAGACAAACCAGTGGGAGCTGCAATCATCGGATCGAAATAGGTCATTGTCAGGTTACTGGCTACATCTGAGCTGTCATCAATCACAAATTCATTAGGTAACGTAACGATCGAATCGATTTGACCATTCGTCAGAATCCAGTCTTCTGTAATATCAAAAAGACCACTCATACTGAGTGCTTGCTCACTGGAAAAGACATTGGCAATCGCGTCACGGATCGCCGTGCTCAAGAGACCATCCGATCCGGGTATCAATTGACGCCCCACCAGGCCGAAATCAGCTAAGTCAGAATCACCGAACTCCCCCGTTGCATCACGTTCTGGGCGAGCCTCTCCCGCAGGATTGACCTCGACTGTCGAATCAACAATTTGAATCGTAGTGGGACTGTTAAAATCATCGACAACAATATCCAAACGACCGCTCAGACTGGTGCTGTCTGATCCGATAGATTGTGGATCCAGATCCAAAATGACACCGCTACCTAAATCGACGGTTCCCGTAACCGAAATACTGCTCTGATCTGTCTGAATAAAGAACTCTGATGTTGCGACATGTGTGACATCAGTCCCGATAAGGGAAATCTGGCTTAGATCAACCTCTCCACCACGAAAGACAGCATCGTCCAGAGGAGTAATATCAATTGTGTACTCGACCGGATCAGCATTGGGAGTCGGTGCAATCGCCTGGAAAGTTGCATAACCGACTCTCGCATAGCCATTCGTTGCAAACCCAGGAAGCACTGTTAATCCATTAAAGTCTGCAACCTCACCACCTATGTTATCGGGAAAGCTAACACTCGTTAGTAACCCAAAGGCGGATGCCTCACCGAACATGTTAGAGTCAATTCCAGTAGCAGCTCCGATATCATCCCAGAGCAGATCAAGCAGGACCGAGGTGATATCAGCCGTCTCTGTTGTTTGTCCAGCCAATACCTGAGCTAGTTGATCACTGAGCCAGATTTCGACAACATACTCCGATCCATCAGCATATTGCGTAATTTCTGAAGGGAGATTTCCAATACCATCCACTTCTGGTGAAACCATTATATTGCCACCAGATGCTAAACTCGTGGCACCGGAACTCAGCTCTACCTGAATCGCGAGATCTCCATTGTAGAGTTTATCGATAATGTTACTGGTTAAATCTTGACCGGGCTGTTCACCAGTCGCGGCCCATGTACCGGTCAGAGTATCTTCGACTGAGTCCACAGTAGGACTGTCGTCACCTATCCCTGAAGAATGGAACACGGTAAACAAGACTGCATCGCTATTTGCTGTATCAATAATTCGAACTGCTGTCAAATTATCGTTGGCGTCACCTGGAGTCTCTGTCCCGTCAATATCCAGTATATATCCCTCTAAAAAGATTGCATAATCGAGATCCTGTAAACCATTGGTCAACTGAAATCGTGCTCCACCTGGAGGGCCACCAAAAGATGCTTCCGACCGGAAAAAGGTAAAGTCACGGCCTGTAGATGCGGTTGGCCGGGCGATCAGACGAATTTCTGCTGTCGCCTGAGGATCAGGGGTTAAGATAAATGTCTCTAAAACATCCGGGGAAAGCCCGTCACTTGAAGTGGCTCTCACTGTAATTTCTACCGGCAGTCGAACTTGTTCTGAACTGTAGTTACTATAGGTAATGTTTAAGTCACTGCCAGAGATAAATGCATTATTCGCCCAGAAATTAGCGGGTAATGCGCCTCCCCCCACTAAGGTCGCGTCTTCACCCTGATAGGTAATGGTATCACCGGCATCCGCATCATCAAAGTGATTATCAAGGTCAATGACTTCTGTTGTCAGACCATCCCGAGAGATATCAGGAAGAGGCGTTGTCAGCATTAGTAATTCATTACTTCCCGTAATGGTAACTGTCACTGTCGCTGTATCCGTCGAAGAGTGTCCATCATTGATCGTGTAGGTAAACGTGTCTGTTGCTGTATCAGTAGGTGTTGTTAAACCATTGAACTGACCGTTCGGGTCGTATGTGATTGTTCCATTGGGAAGCAGTGTCAGGATTGCCCCTGATGTTAAATTAAATGGGACATTCTCCAGGATGGGCGTAGTAGTAATGACGGTATCTGAGATATGAGTCACAGTCAAAACATCATTCGTATCAGGATCCACATCAGGACCATTCCCATTGTCAATTCGCACATCGATTACAAGCGTTACATTCTTGCTGGTGGTCACATCATCATCGGCAGCTGTGACTGGATCATTCACACCAGTAATTGTGAGATTCACGGTTGCTGAATCGGTACCACCCTGACTGTCTGTAATTGTGTAGGTGAAGCTGTCGCTACCATCAACGCCGTCAGACAGAGATTCGAAAGCACCATTTGGATCATAAGTAAAAGTACCATTCGCATTGAGCGTCAACAAAGCACCCGAAGCCAATGCGAACAGACTGTCTACCGTTCCCCCCGCGACTGCGGTCACTGTAAAGCTCTGGCTTTCAGGATCACTGTCCGCGGTCGTTGGATTTGCAGCAAATACATTCTCACCAGTCAACTCTGTGTCTTCGTCTGTTGTAAAGGCATCATCAACGGCTACCGGATCATCGTTCACACCGGTGATCGTCAGATTCACGGTTGCTGTATCTGTACCACCCTGGGCATCAGTAATCGTATAAGTGAAGCTGTCACTGCCATCAATGCCGTCAGCCAGATTTTCGAATTGACCATTCGGATCGTAGCTGAACGTTCCATTTGCATTGATCGTTAACAGGGCTCCTGAAGTCAGGGCAAACTGACTGCCAACCACGGGAGCAGCACCACCAGTAACGCCGGTCACCGTAAAGCTCTGACCTTCCACATCACTGTCGGCGGTCGTAGGATTCGCTGTGAACACACTACTCGCACCATTCAGGACGGTGTCTTCATCTGTTGTAAAGGTATCATCAACGGCTACCGGATCATCGTTCACACCAACCACCGTTACAGTCACCGTGCCGATTGACTCCCCACCTCGTTCATCCAGCGCGGTATAAGTAAAGGTATCAGTTGTAGTCTCCCCGGCGATTAGAAAATCAAAAGCGCCTGACGGATCGTAATTGATGGTACCATCTATATTGAGAGACAAAGCGGCACCGCCAACTGAAGTCATACTGGGTAAACCAGAAACAGTAATGTTGGTATCCACTCCATCCGGGTCGGTATCATTAGACAACACATTTATATTGTTAAGTGCTGTATCTTCGTTGGTCGAACCAGCATTGTCTGGATTTGCAACTGGTAATTGATTGGCAGAAACCGTGACTGTTACCGTTGCCGTATCTGTACCAGAATTGGTATCGTCAATCGTATAACTGAAACTATCAGTTGCCGTATCCGTACCAGAAAGACTTGCGAATTGACCATTCGGATCGTAGCTGAATGTTCCATTTGCATTGATTGTTAACAGGGCTCCTGAAGTCAGGGCAAACTGACTGCCAACCACCGGAGCTGCACCACCAGTAACTGCTGTGACAGTGAAACTATCACCGATATCAATATCAAAATCAGCACCGTTCCCATTATTTGCAAACACATTACCATTGAAAACAATATCTTTATTCACATCGACTGCATCATCAATGGCCGTAGGATCATCGTTCACACCGGTAATCGTGAGATTCACGGTTGCTGAATCGGTGCCACCCTGGGCATCAGTAATCGTATAAGTGAAGCTGTCGCTGCCATCAACGCCGTCAGCCAGATCTTCGAAAGCACCATTTGGATCATAAGTAAAAGTACCATTCGCATTGAGCGTCAACAAAGCACCCGAAGCCAATGCGAACTGACTGTCTACCGTTCCCCCTGCCACTGCGGTCACTGTAAAGCTCTGGCTTTCAGGATCACTGTCAGCTGTTGTCGGATTCGCAGCAAACACATTCTCACCACTCAGGGTGGTATCTTCATCTGTTGTAAAGGCATCATCAGTCGCGATGGGATCATCGTTCACACCGGTAATCGTGTGATTGTGGGTTGCTGAATCGGTGCCACCCTGGGCATCA
>JAHZKX010000065.1 GCA_022600195.1 Planctomycetota bacterium | reverse complement strand
TGGTTCAATGATGGCTCGTGTGTCCGGCTTCGCCCCTTGCATAAAGACCATGTCTGGACTTATGACTTTGTGCATTGTCGCACACACGATGGACGGGCCTTCCGAATGTTGACCATGCTTGATGAATATACCAGAGAATGTTTGACAATTGATGTCGAAAGGAGGCTCAACAGTGAAAACATATTGGAGCGTCTAAGTGACCTGTTTGTACGTCGCGGTGTTCCTGATCACATTCGAAGTGATAATGGTCCTGAGTTCACAGCTAAAAAAGTTCGCGACTGGTTACGGAAAATCGAAGTGAAGACGTTATTTATCGAGCCAGGCAGTCCTTGGGAGAACGGATACATCGAATCATTCAATGGAAAGCTAAGAGATGAATTGCTGAATGGAGAAGTCTTCGATACGTTATTGGAAGCTAAGGTTCTGATAGAACGTTGGCGGAAAGAATACAACACAATCCGACCACACAGTTCTCTGGGATACCGGGCCCCGGTGCCAGAGGCAAAACTGTTCTGTTTGCCTGCTTCCGCTCCGCTCCAGCAGACAAACAGAACAGTCATTGATACAATAGGACACTAAGTCGTGTGACTGGTGTCATACTTGGGGGCATGTCAGAGAGGCTTACAAAATGAATCGAGTTGGAAAAACTGACGAGGCTCAATTACCAAATGGTCAAGCAATTACGTCTCGGCTGAGTTTTTTAACCCTACAGGGCGCAGGTATTTGAGAATCACTCCACGGGGAACGTCATCTTTGCGTATGTGGGGCACTTTTGTGTTTAGCTGCTGTTGCGATTGCTTTTATCCCTTTTTCCTCGCGTCCCGCAGAATGGCATCTATCCGCGCAACACTCGGAGATGCTCAGCGGCCACACATTGTTGGCTGTCACCCACGATTGAAATTAAGCGATCTGCAGAAGGGAACGGGATTGTCAAACCTGAAGTGCGGGAAGATGAATCGCCATTCTGCGGTTAGACAAACGCATTCAACTTCTCCATCCAGCGTTGTACCTGCATTGCATCTTTGTAGGTGGCTCCGGTTGGCACTGCTTCCATCTTACGCACAACACGACAGAAGCATCGCAACTCCTCGGCCATCATTCCGCTGGGTGGGTTGGCTCGCACTTCCAACGCCAGAGGCCAGGAGGCTTCACTATCCCAGACGGATATCGGTCGTGGGTTCGGTTCTATGCGAGCAGACCACCCCACACCAAACACTTCGGTTCTATCAATCCCGCGTGGCGGCATTCCTGCGGGAGTTAAATACGAGGCAGCAAACGATGCCACCGGACCATCGTTCCACTTGAGTTGTGCGACAGCCAGATCAATGTCGCCTGTGGCAGTCCGATGAAATTGTGCACTGAAATGATCCGGTTCCGCACAATCGAGTAATACCTGTGTCGCGTACAAGTCATGCACCATCGCCGCATGTAATGGGTTCTCGCCGGGAAAGTTCTCAACAATGCTCGCCGGTCGATGTCGTACGCAATCAATATAAGAAATCGGGCCACGTTCGCGTGCCACCTCCCGCAACTGTTGATACTCGCTGTTAAACAGCACGATGTGTCCTATCATCAGGTTACTGGAATCGGGCTGCACCAGTGTAGCAAGGCTTTCCGCTTCTTCCAGACTCTCCGCAATCGGCTTTTCCAAGAGCACCACTTTGTCACGTTCGAGCAGTTCTCGCGCGACAGTCACATGTGACCGAGTCGTACAGGCGACAACCCACGCCTCTGCGTCAGACTCCTCAATCGCCTGAGTCAGATTCGTCCACCCTGACACATCGGGAAGTTCTTTGCTGATGGCAGCGAGGCTCTCCTGCCGACGCGCCACCACCCCCACCAGTTCCGCTTCTGCCAGCCGAGATAATGTCAATGCATGCAATCGCCCAAACCGACCCAAGCCAATGACACCAATTTTCACCGGTTTAAAACTCTTCGCAGCCATTGATTATCCTCAGATTGTATTGATATTTTGCCCACAGAGAGACACAGATTTTGCAGATGGCTTTCCAATATAGAAAATTGAATAGGAATTGACCATCCATGCACATGGCTACTTTGTAAAGTGACTACCCATCGGCAAGAAGAATTCCACACCACTTGGCACATTGGATAGATATTTCAAGTCTCGAAGTTGACGCCAATTACATTTGGTGTTGTCGACCGCACAAGCAAAACGGTGTAGCTAACCGGGCGGCGGTCAGCGATGTTGATTTCCGACTCCGTGCTCAACCACCGCTCCAGTTGAGCGATTCGTTATACGTTCTTCTCATTTTACGCCAGCCTTTTCAAGAACAGTTTTCACGAATTTATACCGATGCTCTCGCAGCACCCTTTTTGAGTACTCTGCCTTGACCAGCGGATCATTCTGAGACAACGCTGCGATTTTGGATGATACATCATCAGTATACCACGAATCGTCGCCCCCCAGGCGGTATATGCCGTTGATACAAGGATCTGCGCAAATGCAGAGGCCCCAAACACGGTGTTTGTGCCAGAAATCAATTCGCCCATGTTGGCAAGGTGCACCCAGGTCAATGCCGACCCGTTGAGTTACTGACGGGTGCTCGTAAACAGTTTCATGAACGGGGATCTCGAAGACGCGATATTGTACGACATCTTTGACGTAGCCACAGTCGGGGCATTCATAGACGAACCACGACCGATCAACCACACCAAACCAAATTACGGCGATCAAGAGTAAGGATGCAATGGCAATGAATTTCTTCCGATTCATTTGAACGTATAACGCTCCAATCTCAACGACCCGGCCCACGGCACGCGTGGATTGCAACCAGAACGCGATTGGCCGGGTTTGCTGCAGCTCATCGTTAGACCGTTGTGTCGTCATGCTGTGATGTCCTCTCATCATCCTCGTCGATATAGCACTCACCGTGGCAGTAACTACAAGAACGATCATCGTGCCCGCCGGTCGTGTAGCGGCGATGCGCTGTCTTGTCCAAGCCTGTGCCTTTACAGACCGGACAAATCCGCCCCGGTCTTCGGTCTTCGTTTTTCTTTTGCTCTTCGGGCATCGTCGTGCTCAAGCGGCCTTTCTTTTAGGGCAATTATTGCTATGCTGACTTTACGGTTGATATTTGATTCGACACTTTTTGTTTGGGAGTGTTTGACGCAATTCTTTAATTCCCGCGGGAGTCACTTTGGTTCCAGTCAAGTCGATTTCGTTCAACGGAAGTCCGTGAAGTTCTTGAAGTCCTTTATCTGTAATTTCCGTATATCTGAGCGAAACGCCGTGGCACGGCCAAAGATATCGAACATATTTCATGTCGGCGTCTGTTGCATCCGTATCGTCAAGGGAAACCCACTCGTAGAGGGTCGACACCCAGAAAGTATCGGAACTTACGCCTCCGCCGAGGTTTTCGATGTGCGAAATTGAACGAGTTGTTTGGAAATCAATCACACCGAACGTGCCAAGAATCACACTAATACATGTGACTGAAGTTATTGCGATTGCGTTTGATTTTGCGGTTGCTTTTGGTGACATTCTTTCGACATCGCTACTCGGGTGCATTGGATTGTTACCCGCTGTTTGGACGATGCAGTTCGGTTTCGCGGTCCAGCGCTTCGCCCCAGATATTGATTTCGCTCTCGAATCGTTTTGGGTCTGTTGCCTCGATCTTAATTGCCATTGGTATAAAGCTGCACCCTCGATATTCAGGCACGGCTGAATAGTTTTGAATATCGCCGGATTCAACCAACGGAGCAATAATATTGAGGTCAGTACCGCGTTTGATGTCCGCGATTCCTATTGGAACGTAAACGATGTTTCTGGGGTCTTCAGGACCACCGAATTCAGGCGGCATCAAGTACAACGCTTCGAGTTGTCCTTCTTCGACCAGCGAGAGAGCCTTTTCTCGCGTATCGACGTTGGAGAAATCAGGGCCGTGTGCCGGTGGTCCGGGTCCTTTCGGTTTTCGTTTCCAAAACGGCATCGGCTTCTTCGCTCCGTGGTTGTTAAGTCGAATTCTTTGTCGCATAACAATTGATAGACAGAATTTGATTCTGTCTAAATCTATTAGCGATTTTGTATAGTGTCAACCGACACACACTAGAACTTGCGTCCATGCCAGGGTTGTTCAGCGAAAGCTGACATGACGGCGGATGTTGCACGACCAGTTACACATCGAAAGATTACCCCCGGCTGGGCTCGAACCAGCAACCTCTGGCTTCGGAAGCCAGCACTCTATCCAATTGAGCTACGGGGGCCTGTCAGACAAGGCCAAAAAGAGGGGTGAACCGCTGGAAACAGGCCTGTTTTCGCAAAGATTCGTGTGTTTTGATTCGTTTCTGACAGAGCCTATGAACTGATTTACCGTGAGGGACACGATCCCACAAGCGTTAGTTCTTATATTTTCGTGCCGAGTTGAAAGACAATCCCGCTAGAGACTTGTATTATTAACAGATCTTCATAATAAAGAGGCCAAATCTTAACACAATTCAAACCAGATGAACACCTATTGAGACTCCCCACTCTTGAGAGAAAAGAGAATGGGACTTTAAGATCAGATAACAGGGTCAAATAATACAATGTTTGAAATGACGACTACCCTCATCGGAGGTTTGGGAATCTTCCTCCTGGGTATGAAATATATGTCCCAAGGGCTGCAATCTATCGCTGGAGCCAGCCTGAGACGCTTGATCGGCGCGGTCACCAACAATCGCATCCTGGCAACCATGGTGGGTTTCCTGGTCACCGTGCTGGTTCAATCCAGTTCTGTGACGACGGTGATGACCGTTGGTTTTGTGAACGGCGGACTGATGTCATTGACGCAGGCGATTGGCGTGATCATGGGTGCGAATGTCGGTACGACTGTAACGGGCTGGATACTGGTACTGAAAATTGGCAAGTACGGCCTGCCGATTCTGGGCGTTTCTGCATTTGTGTACCTGTTTACCAAACATGAAAAAGTGCGTTACACGGCACTGGCAACGATGGGCGTGGGCATGGTCTTCTTTGGTTTAACGCTGATGAAAGATGCCTGTAAAGATATTAGAAAGATGGAAGAGTTTCTGAAATGGTTTGAATATTTTCAGGCAGATTCTTTTATCGGGCTTTACCAATGCATGCTGGTTGGTTGTATTTTAACGGTGCTGGTGCAATCGTCATCGGCTACGCTGGGAATCACAATTTCTCTGGCAGTGACTGGCGTGATTCCATTCGAGACAGCGGCAGCGCTGGTGCTGGGAGAAAATATTGGTACGACGGTTACCGCGTTCCTGGCCTCTTTAGGAACAACGACCAACGCCAAACGGGCCGCCTATTTTCATGTTTTATTCAATATCAGCGGGGTCATATGGATTTCGACGATTTTCTTCTGGTATGTCGAATTCATTCCGTGGCTGATTGATGTCGATGTCACAAAAGCAGTCATTGTAGATGGCAAAGAGACATTTCCGAATAGCATCAAAGCCATCGCCGCCACACATTCGGTTTTCAATATCCTGAATACCATCGTCTTCCTGCCTTTCGCCGGCAAGATGGCAAAATTACTGACGCGCATCGTAAAAGACAAACCACATGAAGTCGCACATCTGACCAGTCTGGATATTCGCATTCTGGAAACACCGGTTCTGGCGATTGAACAATCGCGGGCGGAAGTGCTCAAGATGGGCGTAACCTGCGATGAAATGGTTAAGACTCTCTATCTAATTCTTTCTCAGGAAAAACCGAATCCGGAAGAAGTGGAAAAGCTGTTTCTGGCAGAAAAAGAGCTGGACCGAATGCAGGATGAAATCACCAGCTACATCACTCATTTACTGGCGATGGATCTGCCGCAGGATATTATCTCTCAAGGACGCTGTCAGTTAAGAATGGCGGATGAATATGAATCTGTCAGCGACTATCTGGAGCGGATTGCCAAATTCCGATTGAAGCTGAACAAGCAGGGCAGGGTCTTTGATGAAACGCATAATAATTCACTACTCGAACTGCTGGCTATGGTAGAAAAGCAGCTGAGTCAGGTGACCTCGGCTTATGAATCGCATATGACGGATATCGTTTCTGAGACAGTTCGTGCCGGACATGAAATCAAAGACAAAGTGAAAACATTACAGCGCGAACATCTGGATTATCTCTCGGCAGAGAAAGTTGATCCATATATCAATGTGTCTTATACGGCAAGTTTGAATGCATTTCGTCGAGTGAGGGATCATGTGATCAACCTGGCAGAGGCATTGGCCGGCGAAAAATAAGCTGTCAAAAAAAACTGGCAGCCGAACAGACAGGATCAATCCAATACGCAGGCAAATTCGCGCATGTTGGCATGAACGACCGGTTGGGGACAGGACCAGACCAGAAAAAACATCGCTTCGCGGATAGCCCGTTCAGCGGGATGTCCTTTGACAAAACCCGCTCCTTTGACAGCCGCCAATAAGGCCTGCGATGCACGCAGCACCAATGAATTGGAGCGTTCGCGAATGTTCTCGGAGATCGCGCCGTTTACTGTTCCGGAATTGAGGGCGGTCATCATCTCATTCACGAGATCCCGACACTCGGCATGGAATGGTTCAAAGATTTCCACCAGATCGGGTCGCTGATCGGCTTCTCCTTTCAGTCTCATGATCGCACGACGGGCCACTCCCAGTGCGAGAGCCGATGTTGTCAAAGAACCTGCGCCTCCCTGACCATCGGGACGTTTCAATACATTTTCGACAGGGCCAGCAATCAAAAACTTTTCAGGAATGGCTACTTGATTGAGTTTGACGGCGCCGGTTTGCGAACCTGTCATCGATAACATTTCAATGGGTTGCTGAGTTTCGACTCCCTCCAAATTGGTACTGATCAGAACAAGGATTTGTGTTCCTTCTTCACAGACGCCTCCGGTAAGAATGTAGTCGGCGTGAATGGCCCCCGTCACCCAGGGAACATATCCATCCAGAATCCAGCCTGCCGGTGTCTGTCTGGCGGAGACGGTTGGTTTACTGAGATGCTGTCGCGAGGTGGTCAGGTGTGAAATTCCGACGGTGGCAAATTTCTTTCCCGTTTTTAACTCACTGAATATATTCGATTTCAGATCCTGGTCTTCGGACCAGTTGATTCGCTGGCAGGCCGCGTTGAATTGGGTCAGCACAAAAGTGGTTGTCAAACAGGCTTCTGCCAATTTTGTGTATCCGTAAGTCATCTCTGCAGAGTTCAGGTCGGCCCCGCCGAATTCGAGGGGTACGTTCCAGCTCAGTACATCAGCCTGCTTGAGCGCCTCCCAGGATTCGGCCGGCCAGAGAGATTCGGAACCGGCGCGCTGGCTTTGTTCGGAAATTGTCTGCAGCAGGGCTTCGAACTGGTCTGTAAAGCGTGCGGGGCTGTTGAGATCAGGAGTAAATTCGGTCATCGGAATACTCATTGATAGAATGTAAGACGATCAACTCTGATAGTCAGTCTATAAAAAAAGTCTCATACCCGAAAGTATGAGACTTGTCTCTGCTGAAGAAGTTATCAGATCTGCATATTGTTTCCTGAATTATTATTTACAGGAAGCACAGCTCGTTTCGCAAACCGGACAATCAGGTACCTGTACCATGACTTTTCTGGCAACATGTCGACAGACCTGAACTTTTACTTCTTTCTCAACCTGATAAGGAACGCAAACGGTATAACTCTGTTTGACAACTGTTGGAACCACTTTGCAGACCGTTACTTTACGAGTGCAGGTTTTTTGCTGTGGTACACAAACGGTGTAACAGACGTCGCGTGTTTTTTCTTCTTTGACGTAAGAGCAGACTTTCACATCGCAGGTTCGTGTTTCCTGCTTACAAAGTCTGACGTTATAGGTGTACTTCTCAGGCACACATTTGACTTCACAGACTTTCACATTACGGCTACGTTTTTCCTGCTTGCAAAGCCTGACGTCATAGGTGTACTTTTCAGGAACACAAATTGTCTCACAAACCTTGACAGTGCGAGTTCGCTTTTCAGGTTTGTAGCACTGAACTTCATAAGTATAAGGAACCTGCTCACACTGCTGACGATAAGAAGTATGCTCAATTTTTTTCGATACGATCTTAGAGACCCAGACGCGTTGAGTACAAACGGGAGCACAAGCAGTCTGACAACAGTTGTCACAGCTTCCACAAGCACCACAAGCGGGGGCAGGGCAGGCGGACTGAATGGGTCGTTCTTCCCAATGCCCCTGATCTTCACAAACCGTGCGGTAGCACTTTACGGGAACACATTTCATTACGGTCCGCATTCCCTGTCGCTTTTCCGTATAAGGAACATTGACACAATATTCCTGTTTGACATTTTTCGTAACTACTTTTTGTACCTGACGGGTTCCGGTCCGCTGTTCTGTATAGGGCACGTTTACATAGTAGTCCTGTTTCACATCCTTCCAGAATGTTTTTTGAACCTGACGGGTACCGGTGCGCTGTTCTGTATAAGGCACGTTTACGGTATACGTCTTTTTCGAGGTCTTCCAGACTGGTTTACAGACGACATACTTTTCCGTCCTTGTACGCTGTTCCGGAACATAAACGGTGTAAGTCTGAGTGACCTCTTTTGTTTCGGGTACTCTTTTGCAAACAGTCACATCACGCTGCCGGGTTTCCATGCGGTACGCAGTGCATTTTACCTTGCGAACTTCGGTTACCATTTGCGGGACCATTACTGTCCGTTCGACTGTTTTGCATTGTGGTCGACAGACAACCGTTGCACACGGATTGCAACCAATCTGACATGGTGCCGCACTGACACAACACTGTTGAGACCGACACTTTCCGGCCTGAGCTGCCGATGTCATCACCAAGACAGCGGCTAAAGCACACAGTACTTTATACATTTGATTCACCTTCTTCCCCTCCCACAGTTGTTTTCAATATCTAGCAAAAAATGACAATTCGTGAATTCTCATTCCCTTTTTCTTTGGGAAAGAGTGAGGCCCGGTTATAGAATTACATGTTAATATAGGTTGTCTGCGAATTATACTAATTATATGAAATTTTTTCCAATTCCTCAGAATCTTCACATCAGAAAGCCCCGGATCGTACTCCATGCCACAGAAATTCAAGCTGAATTTGACCCAAATCACACTATTTTGTGCTGTGTTCTTTTGTACGCATGTTTTTGGCGACGAAGCGCCGAACATCTTTTCACGGACGGTCCTTGTCACATCTCAGGACGCAGAGATCAAAACCAGCGGTGGTACGATTCAAAAATTGAGTCCGGGTGAAGTATTAGTGGTGACTCAGTCCAACAAAGAATGGCTGTGGGCTCCGCTGCTGGGGGGGTGGATCAGGGAAAACGATATCAAAGAACCTGCGGCATTGATCACATTTCTGAATCAGGCGATAGCAAAGAAACCCACAGCCGAACGCTATCAACTGCGAGGTATTGCCTTTCAGGTCCTGGAGAATTATGAAAAGGCGCTGGCTGATTTTAATGCTTCACTTAAAATCAAAGCTGATAATGCACATATCCATGTGAATCGAGGAAATATTTTCCGTTTACAAAAGAAGTACCCACAAGCTCTCATCGATCTCAATCGTGCGCTGGTCCTCGATCAATCCAATGCCAACGCATTGCATCTCCGGGGTTTGATCTATTTTGAAACCGAGCAAAACCAGCTTGCCATTGCAGACTTCACTGAGGCAATTCGAATAAACGGTCAAATGATCTCTGCGTTGAATGCCCGGGGAATCGCCTATCGAAAACAGAAGCAGATCGATCTGGCATTGGATGACTTTAATCAGGCGATCAAGGGCAACCACTTCGTATCCGAAGTATTTGGTAATCGTGCCAGTGCCTGGGAAGAAAAAAAACAGTTTGAGTCTGCCATTAAGGACTACAAACGAGCACTCGAACTGAACCCCTCCTCCGAAACGGCACATAACGATCTGGCCTGGCTTTACGTTACCTGTTCCGACTCAAAATATCGAGATCCGCAGGCAGGAGTCACCCATGCACTGAAGGCCTGCGAACTCACAGAATTTGGCGACTGGAATCTGCTGGACACACTGGCTACCGCTTATCATGAAAACAGACAGAGAGGTCTGGCAGTGGAAACTCTCAGAAAAGCGATGCAAAAAGCGCCCTCCACAGAAAAAATTTCATTAAAAAAGAAACTTTTGATTTTCGATAAATCGTAAAATTATACTCAAGAGATTTGTTCCTGAGCGTTATCAGGGCAGGACTTTCGTAAATTTGAAATCATTCATGCCCTCTGGGACTCTCTTTGCGAAAAATCATGAGTCTTTCTTTCCACTTCTGCGATATTTCTGGAAGTTTAAGCGTCTTGATCCGCATGTTTTACCCAGGGTAACGGCTTGTGATCTAGGTAAACTATTCCAGAGATCTTGTTCGTAATTAAGACACTGATGAAATCATTCCGATATCCAGTCTACGGAGCATAGAAGGACGCCTCCGGTCGGTAGATGGAACTAGGACACGCGAGAGATCGCAACCGCCACCTCGATGAACTGAGCCACCGAATGATTAAGTGCTTTTATAAACTTACACTATGCACTGTAATACTTTTCACAGGGTTAAGTGCAGATTGTGAGAACAGTGCAGCTTCCGATTTACGTAAGACTCCGCTAGTACGCGCCATTGAACGTGCCAAGACCTCCGTGGTGAATATCCACAGCGAGAAAACAGCGCGTACAGATGATTCGCTCTTCGGTTCTGGAAAAAACCGGAAAGTGAATGGTATGGGTACGGGAATTGTTGTCGATTCCCGTGGATATATTGTGACCAATCATCACGTAGTTGATGGTGTGGATTCTCTACGCGTGACCATGCTGGATGGCAGTACATTTTCTGCACGAGTGATCTCTTCAAACCAGAGCGAAGATCTGGCGATTATCAAGATCAATTCTACGAAGAAATTGACTGTCATGCCTCCTGGAACTTCTTCCGATCTGATGCTGGGAGAAACGGTCATTGCTGTCGGAAACGCATTTGGTTATGAGCATACCGTGACATCGGGCATTGTCAGTTCCTTATCTCGGGATGTGGAAGTCAACGAAAAACAGTCATACAAAAATTTAATACAGACCGATGCCAGCATCAATCCTGGTAACAGTGGTGGTCCATTGCTGAATCTTGACGGTGAAGTCATCGGGATTAACGTTGCCATCCGCGCGGGAGCCCAGCGAATTGGATTTGCGATTCCCATTGACGATGCACGAAAAATCATCGCCAACCTGATCAGTACCGAATTACTCGATCACACCTATCACGGAATCCAAGCCAATGATGTGAAGCAGGGAGACAAGCAGATGCTTGTCCTCAAAACACCATCCAAGAACAGCCCGGCAGAAAAATCTGGTCTCAAAAAAGATGATATCGTGATGAAGGCAGGGTCAGTGAATGTTGTTGACCGCGCTGACCTGGAGCGGGCCTTCATGGGACACAAGGCAGGAGACACGATTGATCTTTTGATCCGTCGGGAAGATAAATCTCAAACCGTACAAATTACGTTAGCAGACAGTTCGAATATTGTACGTACGCAACCTGTCAGCGTCCCCATCGTGCGAGCACAGAATAACGAAATCTCCAATGATCCCACTCTGGAAAAAACCTGGCAATTGTTGGGAATTCGAATTTCAAAACTTCCAGATTCTCAAAAGCATCTGATCAATTCACGGTATGAAGGTGGCATGCTGATTGAAGAAGTTCGTCCTAAGAGCCCCGCAGCTTTAAATGGTATGCGGAAAGGCGATATTCTGGTTGGGCTACATATCTGGGAAACGGTCAACCTCAGTAACATTTCCTACGTACTGAGTAATTCAAAACTTTCCAGTTTCAGTCCACTGAAGTTTTACATCCTTCGTAAAAATGAAACGCTCTATGGTCATCTGCCGCTCAACCTGACTACCAGTAAGTAGTCGTTCAGACGGATTTCTTTATATAATTCATCTTGATCTTTCAGCCCGACACATGGTTTCAAAACATGTATCGGGCTTTTTTTGTGGGCTCGTCTGTTCGAAATGAATCCGGTTCGAATTCGTCTATGGCTGACCCTCGCGAAAGATTGCACAGATCTGCTATGATAAAATGCCGTGGTATTCACCAAAATCGAATCCTGAAATTCTGTCACTTCGTCCCGCTTTTTTTCACCGCACATGGTTTCCTCATTTCACGAATTTGATCTCATTCAGTGGATTCGTAAGCAATGCCCTGATTCACCATCAAACGTAATCGGCATTGGTGATGACGCTGCGATCATCCAGCCCATTACTGACAACGAATGGCTTCTTGCGACTGACATGCTGATGGAAGGGACGCATTTCACCTTTCCGCCGGCCACTCCCGAACTTGCAGGCCGCAAAGCATTGGCTGTCAATTTAAGTGACATTGCGGCGATGGGCGGCGTTCCTCATTCCGCGCTGATCAGCCTGGCGTTACCTCGCACTCGAGGATCGGAATTTGCCAAGTCTGTGATGCAGGGGGTCATTGAACTGGCAGACGAATTTCAAATTCCGATTATCGGTGGTGACACGAACAGTTGGGATGGCCCCCTGGTGATTAATGTCGCTATCATCGGAACGGCAGCTTCCTCACGGTCGATACAGCGTTCCGGCGCGACTGCCGGAGACTGGATCTTCGTCACCGGTGATCTGGGTGGCAGTTTCGCATCTCACCATCTCACGTTTACGCCCCGTGTAAAAGAGGCCGCTCTACTCAGAAAGTCTGTCAGCATCAATTCGATGATCGACATCAGTGATGGTCTGGGATCAGATCTGCATCATATACTGTCAGAATCACAAGTGGGCGCCCTGTTGAGGAAGACAGCCATACCGATCAGTCAACGCGTTCCACTGGAAGAATCGCCTGCAGGCCGCCTGCAACATGCTTTGAACGATGGAGAAGACTTCGAGCTGCTGTTTACCGTTTCTCCCGAAGCAGGGCAACTGCTTCTTGACCAGAGTCCCATCAACTGCAAATTGACACACATTGGTGAAATCAGAGCAGAGCAGGGAGCGTTTCTGGAAGATGATGCTGGTGCAGTTACACCTCTTGAGCGAACGGGCTGGAAGCATCATTTCTGAAGGGCCCGATCGTTAAAGCAGAGTCGTTCTAATACTCGCGTCGCTGGCGAGATGAAGGAATATTCATCGCCTTGCGGTATTTGGTGACCGTTCTGCGGGCCAGATTGTAACCTTCCTTGCAGAGCGCTTCGACCAGTGCATCGTCACTTAACGGTTTATTTTTGTCTTCAGCGTCGATGATTTCTTTGAGTTTCAAGCGGATGATGCCCCAGGCCACATCCTCTCCGTCGGATGTCTTTGTGCCGCCCCCAAAGAATCGCTTAAGGGGATAGAGTCCACGTGGAGTCTGGATCCATTTATCATCGACTGCGCGGGAAACGGTGGTGACATGCACGCCGACTACGTCTGCGATCTGTTGCATTTTCAACGGAACAATATGCTCCGGACCATTATTCAGGAAATCTATCTGAAAATCGACAATCGCCTGCGCGACTCGTTTCAAGGTACTATGTCGCTGTTCGATCGCTTCAATGAGCCACTTGGCGGCGTCAATTTTTTTCTTGATATATTCTTTGGTTTGATCGTCGGTCTTGTTCCGCAGCAACTCGGCATACCGTCTGCTGATTCGAAGCGGAGGCGTGTATTCATTTTCCAGTTCGACCACATACTTTCCGTTTTTATCCTGTTTGACAAAAACATCGGGTGTAATTTTCAACACCGGTTCAGATTCAAATCCTCGTCCCGGAAAAGGATCCAGATAACGCAGATAGGACATTGCGTTTTTGATGGTATCGATTGAATAACCCGTTTTTCGTTGAATGACTGGCAGACGATTCTGTCCCAAATCATCCAGATGGTAGGAAATTAAGGTCACCAGTATCTCGCGATAAGGTGCATCTGGCTTCAGCTGTAACAGTAAACATTCTCTGAGATCCCTGGCGCCGACACCTGGTGGATCGCATTTCTGAATAAGTTGCAGAGCCTGTTCGGCTTCTTCCTGCGTAACTGGTTTCCCGTAAACCTGTACAATTTCGCCTAATGAGCTTTGCAATCGCCCATTGTGATCGAGGTTCTGGATCAGGTATTCACCAAACTCTTTCACCTCCGCTGTGCTGTTAAAAAAATGAAACTGCTCGAGCAAATATTCGCTGAGGGTCTGTTGCCGCTCTGTGATATTCGCTACTGCATCGTTATTACGATCCATATCTTCGCTGATACGATTCGACGAGGGCTTCGTGGCAGAAGTCACATTGTCTTCCGGCCACTGTTCCGCCATCTCCAGCAAACGCTCGAAGTCCGATTCATTGTTCTCTTCGCTGCCGGCAACGATTTCCTTATCATCGATTTCGGGGGCGCTGGCCTCAGTACTTGCCTGTTCGCGCATTTGATCCAGTTCGGTATCGGGTACTTCCTTGTTTTCTGCTTCACGTTCCAGGCAGACGTTCTCGCCCAGTTCCTGTTCAATTCGTTCTTCCAGCGCCTGCAAGGGAAGCTGTAAGATCTCCATTGACTGGATCATCCTGGGGGCCAGCTTCATTTGCTGACCCATTTTCATTTGTTGTGAAATATTCAGATGCATTGATTATCCGAATCCAAACTCTTAATCGTTCTTTAATATTTATAAATGATATAACTGAGAATACTTAAAATCGCTGACGCCCCTGTAAGGCGTCCGATAACATCTCTTTGTTAGCAAACTCTAGCACACTCCCTGAGGCGATGCCTCGTGCCAGTCTGGTGATATCCACATTTTCATTTTCCAGCAGGTTCGAGATATACAGAGCCGTTCCATCCCCTTCTAACGTTGGGTTCGTTGCCATGATTATCTCGGTCACTCCCTCCAGTTTTACACGACGAATCAGGGCACCGATGGTTAGATCCTCCGGCCCCACTCCTTCGAGCGGAGAAATTCGACCTTGTAAAACGTGATAGACTCCCTGGAACGACCCCGCGGCTTCCAACGAAACGACATCGCGTGGCTGTTCCACAACACAGACAAGTTGTTTATCACGCCGAGAATCAGAGCAAATACTGCAAGCTTCATTTTCGGTAAGATTGAAACAGATGGAACAGGGGCGAACTGACTGCTTGACTGCTTGAATCGCGTCTGCTAACTGCTGTGCATCCCGCTCCGGAATCGATAAGATGTGGTGTGCCAGTCGCTCCGCAGATTTGCGACCTATTCCAGGAAGTGTGGCAAACTGATCGATCAGTTGCCCCACACTGGCCCCATAGGGATGAGACTGGCTCTCTCTTCCACGCATCGCCATAAAATTGACTCTTTAAAAATCAGAATAACCGCGAACTCAAATCGGGACAAGAATTGGAAATCCAGCGCGAACTGGAGACAAACTAAGCACTCGGATTGAATTTTGATAAGGCCTCTTCCAAACCGGGAATATTCATTCCTCCGGTCAATTGAGCCATTTCTGCCGCAGCACCTTCGCGGGCTTTCTCCAATGCCTGATTACTTGCTGCAGCCAGCAGATCTTCGAGCATCTCTTTATCGCCGCTGTCCAGCAGGGTCTGGTCGATTTTATAGCCGAGAATTTTCTGCTGGCCGTTTGTTTCGACACTGACCATGCCACCGCCGGCCGAACCTTCAAATCGAAGCTTACTCAGATTTTCCTGCATTTCTTCCATTCGCCCCTGCATTTCTGAAAACTGCTTCATCATGCCAGCGAGATTACCCAGTCCTTTGAACATGGTTATTAATCCTCTTTTTTATCGTCTGCCTGCATTTTTAAAACTTCGACTCGTACACTCTGGGCATTAAAAACCGCCAGTGCTTCCTGCAAAAATTCGTCTGAGGCAGGAGCTAACTCCCGTTGCTCAGTTCGCTTTTGCGTCATCGAAGACTTGTTTTTCTTGTCTGCTGTATTTTCTGACGAAGTCCCGGATTCGTGGACAATGAGATGGAGTTTGATCCGCTCTCCCGTCAATTTCTCTAGTGAATTCTCGAGTTTTCCCTTCATTTCGGGTCGCTCGCAGTATTGCTTTGAGAAATTATAGCTCTTAGAGAATACTAAATCCAGTTGTTTCGGCCCAGAAATTGCTATTGACTGGACTCCCTTCAAATAGTCTTTTAGCAAATCCTCTGTATTCTCAATGAGTTGCGACAATAATAAACTTTCCATTCCGGCTTGAAAGGGGATTAATTCTGCTGTAGCAGCAGGGCGTTCAATTGGTTTTGACGCTATAACCGAAAGATTCTCATTTATTTTTTCATTTTTTTTTTGATCGGATGTTGACTTAATGGAAGCAGGTGGCGCCCCCTGCCCCTGAGTCTCAGCGGTGTCATTCGCCTGCTGTGGCGCATTCATCGCTGGTGGTGCAGTTTGCCTTTCGGGTAGAGGAACGGCGGGAAGCTGCCCACCGGAGGAAAGAAAGGCACACAACTGATCCAAATCTTCCAACAACGAAATCCGAATTAACGCCAGTTCAACCAGGGCACGGCCATGACTGGCGCGAAACATTTTATTGCGGGCTTCATTGAGAATCTGAAAAGCGGCCAGACAGGTTTGAATGCCCCAAATTTGTGCCTGTTTCTGCAATCGTTCACGATTGATTTCGGAAATGGCTAAGAGTGTCACTTCATTGGCGCCGGTGGCGATGACGGATAAATCCCGCAAATAATTCAGCAACTGATCAACGAATTCAGTTAACTGCACGCCCCCATTCAAAGCTGCGTCAAACAACGAGAGTGCCACATCCCGTTTTCGATCGATTAATGCGTCGATCAACTCAATCAATCGCTCATCGCTGGCTGTCCCCAGTATTCGATGCACACTTTCTGCAGTCAAATGCGACTCACCAAATGAAAGCAACTGGTCAAAGATTGATTGGCTGTCCCGCATGGAACCGCCGGCGCGTCGTGCTACGAGTTGGATCGCGTCATCTGCAACGCTCACCTGTTCTGCTTCTGCAATCTGCTTCAGGCGATTGCTGATACTCGCTTCTTCAATGTATCCAAAATCAAATCGCTGACAACGTGACAAGATGGTATCGGGCAGTTTATTTGGTTCTGTCGTACAGAAAATGAATTTTACATTGGGAGGGGGCTCTTCCAGCGTCTTTAATAAGGCATTAAATGCCTCTTTGGTCAACATGTGCACTTCGTCGATAATATAGATCTTATACTGTGAACGCATCGACCTGACATTCACGTTGGCTCTTAACGAGCGAATATCATCAATTCCCCGATTGGAAGCACCATCAATTTCCAATACGTCTACATCACTGCCGACCGAAATATTCTCACAGACTTCACATTCGCCGCAGGGAACTCCCTCCTGCATTTGGGGACAATTCAATGCTTTCGCCAGAATGCGGGCCATGGAGGTTTTGCCCACGCCGCGCGCTCCTGTAAACAAATACGCGTGAGCCACTCTGTCGGAACGGATTGCATTTTGTAATGCCTTGGCAACCATTTCCTGTCCGACCACTTCCCCAAAATTTTGAGGGCGAAATCGTCGGGCCAACACCGTGTACTGTATTGATTTATCAGACATGCTTGTTTTCAGAAATCGGAATCAGGGTGAGACAAGTAAAAAATGACGAATGATAATCGACAGACGACATTTCGATTGAGAGAGACGGCCTCTGTCCAGATTATCCAAGTAAGAGTATACTCGATTTGCTTCGGAGACTCGAATGAGTTGTGGTAAAATAAAAAGGGGCGAAACGCTGCCTCCTCGTACACCTGGAATAAACCATTGTGGGCTGCTTCGGTTAAGATCTGACCCGGTCAACGACTACCCCACCATACTCAGAGACAGCGTTTCGCCCCCTGATAGTGAGCGAATTAACGCCTGATCCATGCATTATGGAGCTAATTTTCCAAGCGTCAACCCATTGCCATTTGATTTCCTGCCGCGAATCGTTGAAAATCGGAAAATACTGAAATAATCCCCATACATGCATCAGAAATCGATTATGAATCTGTTCCACAACGCACCATTGACCATTGCCCCGATTCAGCAGGCTATCAAAACCCGTGAACTTTCCTGCCGCGAACTGTTGGATACCTGCTTCCAAAATATTGAGGAGAAAGAACCGGTTCTGCACGCCTGGGCTCATATCAACCGTGAGTCTGCTTTTCAACAGGCGGAGGAATTGGATCATGAACTGGAGCAGGGGCACTGGAGAGGCCCATTGCATGGTATTCCAGTAGGGATTAAAGACATTATTGATATCAAAGGCATGCCCACGAGAGCCGGTTTTTCAGATCGCGAAGAATTGCCGGCGACGCGGGATGCGGCCATTGTGGAAAATCTCCGATTAGAAGGTGCCATCTTCCCTGGAAAAACAGTTACAACACAACTGGCCTGTTTCGATCCTCCGCCAACTCGAAACCCCTGGAATCAGGCACACACACCCGGCGGCTCTTCCAGTGGATCCGCGACCGCCGTTGCAGCAGGCATGTGCCTGGCAGCCGTTGGAACCCAAACGGGGGGCTCCATCATCAGACCGGCTTCCTTCTGTGGGATTGCCGGTTTGAAGTCGACCTTTGGTATGATTGATCGCAAGGGTTTGATTCTACTCTCCGATCATCTGGATCACATTGGCCCTTTGGCGCACACCGTAGTCGATCTGGTCATTATGCTGGACAGCATGACCGACCAGGCGACCTATCTGCCGCTGCTGATTGAGCCAGTCACCGATGCCCCGCGGATCGGCTGGCTGACTGACTTTTTTGAGAGCAGGGCAGATGCTTCGATGCAAGAGGCACTCAAAGCAGTCCGAGATAAACTGGAAACCGCCGGCGCTTCTATCAACGATTGTTCGCTGCCAACGGAATTTGATACGATTCTTGAATATCATCTGAATCTGATGCAATATGAAATGGCTCAGAATCTTGGAGCTGATTATGACCAGAAGAGGGGCACTTATGGCCCTGCCATCAGCCAGGTTCTCGATGCAGGCAAGGAGGTCTCACAGGAACGGTACACGGCTTGTCTGGATTACCAAAGCCTGATCGGACAAGTCACGCGGAGGTGCTTCGCCCGATCTGAAATTCTGATTTCGCCCGCCACTCTCGGCCCGGCCCCCGACCTGAGCACGACAGGCGACCCCAGTATGAATGCGCCCTGGAGCCTGACCGGTTTTCCGACGATCTCGATTCCATTCTCCGTCACAAAAGAGGGCATGCCGCTGGCGATACAGATTACAGGGCATCCCGATAAATTCGATGATCTGCTGCTGGCCGCACAATGGTGCGAAGATGTTTTGCGTCCTGGATATCTAGAGCAGATCGCCCAATAAAAAAAGCCATTACCAGATTTCTCTGATAATGGCCTTTGGTGCAAAGTCTGCTTGTCGCAGTCAGACATAAATTATTTCACGAGAATTCCGTTTTTGCCTGGTTCCGGATCGACTTCTGGCTCAGAACCTTTCTGTGGGATGCGATCATTCACATCATAGGCCATGCCGACTGCTCGCAGGAGTTTGATTGACCACCAGGTAATATCAATTTCCCATTTGCGGTGCCCGGCGGGAGCGACTGAAGGATGGGCATGGTGGTTGTTATGCCAGCCTTCGCCGTAAGCGACGATAGCGACCCACCAGAGATTTTTGGATTGATCTGTGGTTTCGTAATTGCGGTAGCCCCAGAGGTGTGTCGCCGAGTTCACGAACCAGGTTGAGTTGTAAACAAACGCCATCCGGGCACATAAACCCCAGAGCAGCATCGACCATCCCATGTAGTTGCCGCCGAGAGCATAGCCGAATCCGTACATGGCAAAACCAGAACCGATCAACCAGAGCGGATACGTCTTTTCGAAGAACTGTACCATTGGACGATCTTTAAAATCAGGAATATAGTGTTCGGCGAATTTATCATTGATCTCTTTACTGCGATAGACGAACAACCAGAGCAGGTGAGACCACCAGGTTCCTTCAAAGGGGGAGTGAGGATCGCCATCTTTATCAGATTTCTGATGATGCAAACGGTGCGTGGCAGCCCAGGTCAAAGGCGAACCTTCTCCTGAAAGTACACCACACAGCAAAACAAAAAATTCAGCGGGTTGTCTCAGTTTAAATGCTTTATGAGAGAGATAGCGATGGTAGCCCAAGCAGATGCCGATGCTGGCTGTTGCCCAGTGTAATACCAGACAGGTCACCACGGCTTGCCAGGTGATGAAGAATAAAGCAGCGACCGCGCCGATGTGAATTCCCGC
Organism: Planctomycetota bacterium; assembly: GCA_022600195.1. GTDB lineage: Bacteria > Planctomycetota > Planctomycetia > Planctomycetales > Planctomycetaceae > Gimesia. The sequence continues at coordinate 68,509 of JAHZKX010000065.1, read as the reverse complement.
CATCCAGATCAGGACCACCCAGTCCACATTGCCCCATCTCAAGTTTTCTTTATGAAACTTGGCAATAATCTGCTCGCGTTCTTCGCGTTTATTTGACTTTTTGGGTTGAGATGACAACGCCGGTTTTGTCTCAGCAGGTTGATCAAGAATTCCACTCGACATGATGCCCTCATTTTGTTGTTTGGATAGTTGATTAATTCATGAGCAGGAATCGGTATTTCACCACTCGCCTACATCAGCGGAATTCTATCAATGAGGTCGGAATTCGATGTCTGGTAAGGGTCATAGAATTGTCAAAGTTCTGTCAAAGTGACAAAAATCTTGAAAATACGAGGTTTATGGGCTCGAAACGGGCAAAAAAGTAACACATGTCCACACGCTTACTCTGATGCTTCTTCGGGCATAAAGCGATATCCTGCACCGCGCACCGAAACGATATAGGCCGGTTCGGCGGGATTGTTTTCGATCAACTTGCGTAAACGCAGCACAAAGTTGTCGATGGTGCGTGTCGTAACGAAGGCCGATTGTTCGCCCCAGACATCTTCCAGAATCTGAGTTCGCGTCAACACCATGCCTTCATGTTCTATGAAATATTTCAACAATCGCAATTCGAGATTCGTGAGGCTTTTCCGTTCCTGTCCGACCTCAATTTCAAATGATTCAAAGTCAACTGTCACATTTCCAAAATGATAGAGTGTTGGGATATTTTTCGTCGGGGCTGGCATACTCTGAACGATACTTTTCCGCTTTAGCAGATTTTTGACACGGCTGAGTAACTCGGGCAAAGCAAATGGCTTTGTCATATACTGATCGGTGCCGCAATCGAAGGCATAGGCTTTATCCTCGCTGAGCTCGCGCGCACTCAGAACCAGAATCGGAACGACTTCATCAATTCTGCGGATCTCTTTGGCAATTTCATAACCACTCATACCTGGCAACATCAAATCCAATACCACAAGATCAACATTCTCATTACCTGCTTCATAACACTCACGAAAGTAATTGATGGCAGTTGGACCATCTTCGGCTGTCTGAACGGTATATCCTTCCTGTTCGAAATTGAACTTTAATCCCTGCGCAAGTGTGATTTCATCTTCGACGACCAGCAACTTCATTCTTCAGCTCTCCCCGGTAGATCGATGGCAAAAATACTTCCCGGTTGATCCAGTCGATCATGAACGGTTACTTTTCCTTTCAGCAAATGCACCAGTGTTCTGACAATATACAGCCCGAGACCGGTCCCAGTTTTCTTTCTTTCCAGCTCACTCTCTCCCCGGTAAAAGATCTTGAAGATATCTTTACGAATTTCGGGGTCTACTCCTTCGCCATCATCCATGATCCGTGTGATGACGCGACCGCCTTTACTGACGCGAACTTGAACCAGAATCTGGGGTTCACTGCTACCATATTTGATGGCGTTGTCGATCACATTTCGAAAGATCATTTCCAATAAAATCCGTCTGGTATGAATGAGGGCAGGTTCAAAATCGAACTCAAATATCTGATCGACTTCCAATTGTCTTCGAGTACACTCCACACGCGCACAATGCCTGACTAAAGGCTCCAGCAGAATATCTTCCGGATCGGTTTCCATACCGAGGGCGTCCAGCCTTTTCACTTCCAGCAATTGGGAAATCAAGTGGTCCAGGCGCTCCAGTTCGTTTTTCATCGTTGCATAAAACTCGACACGTTGCTCTTCAGAAAGTGTCCGTATCTGCAACGTTTCCAGATACAACCTGAGTGAGGCAAGGGGCGTTTTCAGTTCATGCGTCACACTATCGATAAAATCTGACTGGCGCTGACTGAGGCGTACTTCCTTGATGGTCAATACCAGATACAGAGACAATCCGACCAGAATCAGCACAAATACCACTGTGCCGATCGCCAAGGCAGTCCACCAGTAAATTTGAGCGGCCAGGATGATCCAGAAAACCATCAATGCGAGATTCATGACCATCAGAATCACGCTTAAGGTAATCGGCAACCGCAAACGACCTCTACGAACTTTGCGCATCAACTGTAATGTCTTTCCAGAACGGGGCTGAGTTCCTGTGGCAGATAACTCAGCTTCCAGTTGATCATCGACTTGTTGATGTCCGGTGGATGACATCAAATTATCCTTCCCGATGTGTCGCTCTGTCTGGCGACGAGATCGATTCTACAGATATAAATCTACAGACATAAACCAGAGCAGAACCATTCCATTTTTCGATTTGATTGAATGTAAAAGAACCAACGAAACGATTCTTTTCTCTGTGCTCAGTATACCGGAACATGAACCGTGTTTGTATGAACAAACGACCGAATCAGTAGAACTTCGTTTTTCTCAAACTTCCCTGAGACGTGTCTCTGAATCTGATTCACACATTTCCAGCAGGGATTCTCTATTTTCCAAATCCACCTGTTTTTTTACTACTATTTACAGTTTTCCGGAATAATTCCCGATTTTGGAGTCTCTAAAGTAGTGCCGTTCTATTTCATCGATTTGAAAACGAACCTGATTCTTTATCTTTGTATGAAACATTACAGGGCCGAGATATGAATTTCCACGACACGCAATATCTATATAAACTGGGTGCCGATTTCACCGTTGTCATTCATTTCGCATTTGTGCTGTTTGTGCTATTCGGGCAAATTTTCATCACCATCGGCGCCCTGGCAGGCTGGGGCTGGGTTCGGAATTTTAAATTTCGCGTGATCCACCTTGTTTCGATCCTGTTTGTGGTATTCGAATCGTTAACGGGAATCATTTGCCCCTTAACCACACTGGAAAAATGGCTGCGAGAACGGGCAGGGGAAAGCAGCTATCAAGGCGATTTCATCGCATCCTGGGTACATGATGCCCTGTTCATGGAGGCTGAACCGTGGGTCTTTACCGTCTGCTATAGCTTATTTGGCCTGTTTGTGCTGATTACCTTCTTTCTTGCACCTCCTAAGCGAAAAAAGACAGAACCACCTGCTACCGAAGTCTGATATTCAGTACCATTTCTCTGTTCAGATCATTTCCTTTTTTTCTCTATTTCGTAAAATGGAAGAAAGTCATATACTTCCGCGCAGACTATGCGTAACCCACAATATGTAAATCAGATAGAGAAACAGGATCATGTCGGGATTAGAGAATAAAAACGTTGTCATTACAGGTGGAGGAACGGGAATCGGAGCGGCTTGTGCGCTGAGTCTGGTTCAGGCGGGCGCCAATGTACTCATTGGTGGCAGACGTACCGAACCTCTGGAAACGCTTGCGTCTCAGGCGGAAGGAAAAATCAAGTACCACGCCCTGGACGTTGCCGACCGTGATAGTGTCGCGACCTTCTTCAACTGGGCGAATGAACAAGCGGGTCAGATTGATATTCTTGTCCACTCTGCCGGCATTAATTGTCGTGAGCGTTCAATGGAAGTGGTCTCAGCCGACGACTGGGACCGATTGATGACGGTGAACGCCACCGGCGCTTTCAATTGTATGCACTCTGTGCTGCCTCAAATGCGTGAGCGTCAGGACGGATTGATTGTGAATATCTGTTCGATTTCGGGACGTCGTGCCGCCCTGTTGGGTGGAGTTGCCTACAATGCCTCAAAATTTGCCATGGCCGCTTTGGGAACAACCGTGGCACAGGAAGAAAAAGACCGTGGCGTTCGTGTCTCGACCATTTATCCAGGTGAAGTGGAAACTCCGATTCTGGATGAGCGACCGGTGCCCGTGAGTAAAGAACATCGTGCAAAAATATTACAGCCTGAAGATGTTGCCGCTGCCGTTTTAATGATCTGTCAACTACCACCACGTGCCCATGTTTCTGATTTAACAATTAAGCCGACCACCGCTGCTTTCGTTTAATCAGTTATAATAACCAGAGTCCTGAGAGAACTAAATGAATTCAGATCTTGTATTTCCGCCGTTTGTCCCGCACCGATTCTATCGAAATGCGCACCTTCAAACGATTGTGGGACAGTTTCACTCTCGAATCAAAGTCGCCTATCAGGCCGAACAACACAGCCTGCGTCTGCCCGATAATGATCTGCTGATTCTGCATGACGATTGCCCTGAGAACTGGAATCCGGAAGACCGCGTGGTGATTCTGCTGCATGGACTATCAGGATGTCATCGCAGTTCCTACATGATTCGCCTGGCACACAAGTTGAATGAAAAAGGGGTTCGCGTGTTTCGCCTGGATTTGCGAGGCTGCGGAGCGGGGTCCGGTCTGGCCAAATCCCCTTATCATGCAGGCAACTTTCACGACTTACAAATTGCCATCGAACGCATTGAGACTTTGTGCCCCGGTTCTCCCATTGGCATTGCCGGCTTTTCGCTGGGTGGTACGATTACCTTAAATTATCTCGGTCGAAAAAATGATGTTTCTGAAATGGTGGACCGTGCGTTTGTACTTAATCCGCCCATCAGATTATCCGAAAGTGTCAAAATGTTTGGCAAGCCTCTCTTCGGACACTACCAGCGTCACTTTATCAGTAATCTGATCAGACACGTCCGCGCCTCACATCACTTAAATGCACACACACATACAATATCCGGGGAAAATTATCCCAAGAATATGCATGACTTTGATAATCAATTTACCGCGCCTCTGATCGGGTACGAATCGGCGGAAGATTATTATTCACAATGCAGCCCTGCAGAAATCATGACTCAAATCGATGTTCCCACATTGATTGTCACAGCAAAGGACGACCCTCTGGTTCCCGTCGATACTTATTCAGAAATCATGAATAAAGTAGCAAACCACAATAAGGTGACCATGCATCTTACAAAATATGGCGGGCACCTGGGCTTCATCAGTGCTTCTTCAACCGACCCCGACGCGCGTTGGTCAGACTGGCGTATTATTGACTGGATGCTCTCTGAATCTCCGCAAGGGATTGCCAATCTGGTTCGAGAATACGATCGGCCTCAGCTCGCCAAATCTGCCTGATCATTTCACTTCGATTTGCGCCGTTACTCTATTCAAATTTGGCCCGTTGAGCGTCGCCAATAATGTGCCTGCAGTCGCATTCGAATACTCAAATGTCACTTTGCCTGTTGCATCTGTAGGCTGCATCGCACGAATTGCATTCTCTCTCCAGAGGCAGACCATACTATTGGGTGCGTCAGTTTCGATCACAATGGCCTGTTTACCCGTGCCAATTGTTTTTGGCGCGATCAATTTTGGTGTGCGTGGTGATTTTGACCGCATACCCAATGTCGGGTCACCGAGCAAATTCAGTTCACAAATGCAAAGATGATAGCCGGGAGTCTTGAGTGCATCTTCTGTCATATCGGCTTTTGCCTGCATCAAAGCTTCTCCGGTAGATAAGCCACGTCCCAGACCGTGCGACCAATAGCGGGTCATCGTCATTGTAGTTCCGTCTAGTTTTCCTTCCAGAACCATCAAACGAAAATCCGAGCGTTCGTGGAAGTGCGGTTTACCCGTTCGAATGGGAGCGACAACCGCGACTGAGCCACCCTGTGGCTGGCGGATCATAGACTCGACAATTGAGGGATCATTGGCTGAATCGTACTCGCCTGTATTGCAGGAGACCGTTGTGATTAACGGATACGCTCCATCATTCTTTAATTGACCAACGTGTTTCGCAGAGAACATTGAGCCTTCAAGAACCCACCCCGGCAGGTGACCATGCCCGTGAATATGCAGTTTGCCTGTCGTCTTTCCATTGATGAGAGAGACCAGATGCTCTGCACTCAAGTCGTAGCTTCCCGGCTCATCTTTTTTATCCCAGGGAGTCACTTCAGAAAAGAACCGACTGACTTTGCCTTGCTGCCAGACTTTGGAGACGTGCCCATCCCAACTCTTGCGAACTTTGGGATATGCGGGGTTGTCGGTGCAGGTATAGACCATCTGTTGAGCGAAATCATCAGTGGGATATCGTGATTCATAGGCAACGACTTTTTCCGTAAACGCCTTTACATCGGCGACTGTTCTTACTGGGATGCGCCCCAAACCCACACTACCGTCCGGATAGGAAATTGCTTTGCGATCATCTTGCCACTCGCCATAGATTCCATCACCGTCGGCATCCCAGTCTGTTTTACTCAAATAAACGATGTCGGTCGGAATCCCCTCTGGTTCCTGTGCATGCATTGTCGTATGACCGCCCGGAACCAGTCCGTTTCCTCCTGGCAGGCTATCGCCGCCCAATATCACCCAGCGGGTCTGATAGTGATCAATGTGATCGCGCACACAGAGTCGAATTTTCTCTTGGATCGTCTTTGCCTTGTACATTTTGGCAATCGACTCCACACTGATGATTTTTGTGTATTTTCCTCCCTGTTCCTTCCACGTTGCAAATGGTTCCCAAGCGGTCATCAGTTCTTTGGCAGTGATCAGCAATACCGTTGCCTCTGGTGATTTTATAATCTTTGGCAAAACAACCGGTTCACTTTTCGATTCCGATGCCACATCGGTCTTACCGCAGCCTGATGGCAGAATCAGAGTAAAAACGAGAACCGGTAGCAACCATAGAGGAGAACTTAAATTTAACATCAGCAGTCCATTCACGTCAGAATCGCTTTGCAAGTGAGTCGACGATTATAGCACGCTTCGTTAAAGACATGCCAAGAAAATCCGCTGAATTCCATTTCATCCAGACGGATTGCCAGACAGTGACTCTACATTGATCATGCAGTATTGAAACCCACGAAATAGCGAACTCTCAGTGAGCTGCCGGTGTTTCATTCTGGAAGGCACGTGCGCGGAAGAGAAATTCGACGATGTTTCCCTCGTGCGGTTGGAGCCAGTTCAAGGCGTTGGTTTTGATCGGGCCGATATTGAGACGATCGATATGAGTCGCATCCAGTAATTGCTGCGACCATTTTTCATCTTCTGTAATCGCCGTACAGACCAACGTGGAACCAATTTTCTTCAACATGTCTTTTTGCTCGCATTGCACGACTGAAGCCATCGGGAACATATATTCGGTGTTCGCCAATGTCGCGTCGGTGTTTTTACAATGCACGATGGTCGGCCTGAGATAATCACAACGTTCGAGTTCAATCAATCGATCGCCATCTCGATATTGGGCGGTCACTTCTGTGACGCCGGGCTCGCTTAAGCCGGCTTCAATCGAGCCGTTCATGGATTGGGCAGCCCCTGTCATTGTGAAAGCAGCCAGTGGCGCTTCAGGATCGGTCATCGAAGTGGGTCCTGCAGGTCCGATGCGTTTTGCAATCGCATCCGCAATGGCTTCGGTATGACGAGAAGCCCAGACGCCAGAAGCATTAATACAACTGCGACCACCGTTCTGGAAAATACTATCGACCATCAAATCCAAATAGTCTTCCCAGCGGTCGACGACGTCGTCGCCCAACAAGATTTTACTGAATCCGGGCCCGTGTGCCTGCACGTTCGGGTTGCCTTTGTATTTATCAATGGTTGCCTGACCGCCGAACAGCATGACGCGCTGACAGAGTTCGGTTACCGTAGAGCCCACATCGTGTGGCCCGGGATAGACAGAAATACATTCGCGAGGAATACCCGCCTGACAGAAGGCTTCGGTCATGCGATAGGGAGTCCACGGTTCTGAAGATCCGGGTTTTAAAACGAGACCAATCTGCATTGGCAGAATGGGCATCCACAACGTATGCACGCCGGGAGAGTTGGAAGGCAGTACCAGTCCGAGCACGGGCGAATTCGCCTGATAGCTCATCATCACGCCACGTTCTTCTTTGCCATAACCCTTGGTCAACATATCCAGAGGCAGGCCGCGGGTTAATGAATCGAGAATCTCATCCATATGCTCCAGCACAAAGGCGACTTTTTTCATATTGCCGGCACACATCCATTCCGGCATGCCTGTACTCGCAGACTGAATCCGACAAAACTCTTCGGGGGTCTGTGTGCCATTGCCCAAGGGGAGTTCCGCCGTCATGTAAAGTTCGGCTGCTTTTTTGCAGATTTCCAGCAGTTTCGAGACCGGAATTTCCCGCAATAAATCTCGAGCACGTTGTGCTTTTCGCATATCCATTTTGACCAGACCCGCATTGGCCTGGTGCACTTTTGCCAACGGTTCGCCCGTTTCAAAATGGACGACTTCCTGTTGATCAAAACTTTCGTAAGGTTTACCCCAGCGAATCACAGGTATTTCCAACACAGTCGTGTTCCTTTATGAATAGCATGCGAATCACATTGTGATCACGCATAAAGCAAATTGACTCAGATTTTCAAAACATCCGACGCGGACTCATTATCATGCGCCGCTCAATTGACGGACGACAAACTCGATTCCGCCAGATAGACGCATCGATTAATAAACGCCCACGGTTGTTGATTGTGCAATCTCATGGAAGGGACGCACGCCGCTCACACCATCCCACGGATATTTCAGGTGTGGTACTTCTCGTTCTCCTTCGTCTCTTTCCAGGAAGCCGGGAATGAACAATTCTTTGGTCATTGTGAACAGTTTCACGCGGCCTGTCTCGTTGTATCCGACGACTTTGGTGTGATCATCAAAATCCACAACACGAATCACAGCGCGGGGCTGCGGTGCGTAATAGGTAATTTTATAATCGTCTGCCGGATCAAAGGGCCGACCACAGGCCAGCCCCATCAATGTATTCCCATAGGTGGGGGTGATATAAACGTTCTCGCCTAGCAGTTCTTCGCGAGCGAAACGATACCATTGCTGCGTGAATTCGGTTCCGCCGCAGAAGATTCCTTTGATGCCGGCTTCTTCGATACTCGAACCTTCATCCATCAATCGCATGGCGAGCGCTTCGAGTAGTTTTGGCGTCGTAAACATACATTTGATTTCGTGCCCGGCTCCTAAAATGGCCATCGCCTGATCAATCACATGGGCACTGTATTCCTTGACTTCGTCAATCTTGCCTTTTTTGATCAGCTTGACAACCCAGCGTGGATCCAGGTCGACGCAGAAGGAAATGCCGCCACGATATTGGGCCATGTGTTCGACAGCCAAACGCAGGCGACGAGGACCGGAAGGACCGAGCATCAACCAGTTTGAACCTTTCGGGAACGATTCATCGGGCAGTGTTTCGCTAAAATTTTCATAGTCGATGCGGAAATCGTCGATCACCACGCGGGATTTAGGAATTCCGGTTGTACCGCCGGTTTCGAAAACATACGTTGGCTTTCCGAGTAATGCTTTGGGAATCCAGCGGTCGACCGGCCCGCCGCGCAGTTCATCATCTTCAAACAAGGGGAACTTGTTTAAATCATTGAAACATTTCACATCGGTCAAAGGATTGAAATCCAGCGACTTGGCTTTCTCCAGCCAATATGGGGACCCGGTTTCGGGACTAAAATGCCACTTAACAGACTCCAGAGTATGGGCATCGAGTGCTTCCTGATTCTGTTTTACCAATTCGTCTAAGTTGCTGTTGTCTGTCACTGTGGGATTTACTCCAAACAGGGTAGGGATCGTGGCGGGAAAGTGGCATGTTCACGAGGAATCATGTCGTCCCTCTCATTTTAGAGCTTTTGGTTGGTTTTTCAACTAAGTAGCTCACCGTCAATTTGAGAACCGATCAATCCAGATTGGCTGATACTTTCTCACTTGAGCTAAAGCGGGCAGAAAAAAAATCAAAACCTGTTTTTTGTGCATGAATTAGACTTAATCCGCATTTTGCGTAAATTGGGTGTACTACTCGAATCAGATACAGCAGACACGACACACCGGTTTCGCAAAGAATAATAGGCCGATTCCTGCTCAAAGGGGCTCTCCAGATTGACAGTCGTATAGAGAATGCTAAAATTGGACGTATCTCTGATTGTCCGGCTTTTCAGTTCGGCTCCTCGTTTTCTGCGAGACTGTTATGGATTTCACCGACACTTATTTTCGTCGATTTCGAATGGAGATCGAGTTACGTAAGGCGATTCTGGAAGATTCTGAACTTCCCGATGGCTATCGTTGGTGTCCCTGGGAACTGACTACCGTCGAGCGCCACGCCGTCGCCAAGTATCACAGCTTCCGTTCCGAGATGGATGCACGCGTTTTTCCCTGTCTGGGAGATTTCGAAGGCTGTCGTAAACTGATGAAGGATATTTCGAAACAGCGCAATTTTCTACCATCGGCTACCTGGTTGATTACCTGGGATGGCATGGGCAATGAAGACGCCGTTGATTGTGGAACCATTCAGGCTATCAAGCCCAGCAGTATCATGGGCGCCATCCAGAACGTGGGCATCACTCCCAAGCATCGTGGTTTGGGCTTAGGCAGGGCACTGGTCAATAAATGCCTGATCGGCTTCCGGGACGCGGGCGCGAAACGCGCCTATCTGGAAGTGACCGCCGACAACGAACACGCCATCAACCTCTATCGGTCGATCGGCTTTCGGCTCACGCGGACTCTGTACAAACCCAGCCACCACGTGGAAGCCCCTTCTTATTAAAGTGGGATCGATTTGCAAAGTTAAAGCTGTTTTGCGCTGCGTCTTACCCTTTGATCAATAACGGTTTTCGACTGGCTTTGCGATACAACTCTTTCCATTCTTTTGAGCCATCGTTTGGAACCAGGCGTGTGTCGACGCCGCGTTCGAAGAAGGGAATGACTCCTTCCTGGCCCGGGGTGAGGACGAAATTCACTTCGCCCGTATTGCCGAAATACATCTTGCGACCGTCTTTCCATGTGGTTTCGATTAAGCGAGGTGGCTCCGGGCGGTCGGACGGTTTTTTGACACGGAGTTTTTCAATCAGGTCACGATCCAGTTCATAACCCAGTCCCGGCTTGTCGGGAACTTTGGCGAATCCGTCCTTAACGACAATCGGTTCGGTCAACAGATTGTGTTTGTAAAGCTGGTGGCAATTCACCGCTGGCCATGTTGCATGGCTCAGAACTCCGCCGAAATGCAGTGAGAAGGCAGCGGTGATTCCCGTGCCGACCAATTGTAACCAGAACGGCTTGTCTGCCATCGCAGCTACCGCAGCGGAGGCCATCAGCTCATTGGCTCCGTGACCAATCACAAAACCATCGCAGATGTTCTCACGAATCGCAACAAGCGGGTCGGGGGTACCATAATGCATGGCGATGTTCACATCGGTGGCAGCCATCAACTTTTTGTTTCCCGCAACATCGGTTTGAAAAATCGGAGACTCAAAAATGTCGACTTGTGGGTACTTTTCCAGGTCTTTTAGAATCGGAATGGCACGCTCGGCGTCGAGCAATGTATCGTTGAAGTCCATGTCGATTTTAAAGTTATCGGGAACGACTTTGCTCGCCTCTTCGACTTGAGCCCACACATCGAACCAGGGACGGCCTTTGGTTTTGTAGGACATATAGCCCTGCTTGTACGCCTCGGCACATTCCAAAGCCATGTCCTTGACTGAAGTATCGATGTTCCACCAGGAGAGCGGCGTCTTTTCATAAACCTGCTTGCCCAGCAAAGCATGTACGGGTACCTCGGCTGCTTTCGCGACCGCATCGAAGAGCGCCATTTGCAGACCGGCTCCGAGTTCGTCATCCCACATCAACTCGGCGGCATTCTTGCCTTGCGCCCGTTGGACGGCTTCGTCTGAAGTGGCATTCCAGGTATAATAGAGCAGCGTTTCTCCAAAGCCGACATGGCCCGATTTCAAATGGACTTCGACAATTTCGGTATACTGCCAATGCGGTAATTCGCGTGCCATGTTCCGGGCAGGTACTCTTCGAAAGGGAACCTTCACCGTAGTTCGCTCGATGCGTTCGACTCGTAAATGTTTCTTTGATGCTCGTTTTTCTGCCGCCTGTACCGAGTTGGCAATCGTCGACAGAATTCCGGTACCAGCGACTCCCGCCAGACTTGTGGACAGGAAATTTCTTCTGGAGATTCGGTTCGTTGCAATCGATTTGTTATGTGAGCGCACCAGATGATTCCTTTAACCGGGATATCCCATGTGGGTTGATCTGAGTTGAGCCTGGAACCGCTTCCCGGCCTGTTTGATTCTCCATCCTAACATCGCGTCCCCCCTCGATTCTAGCGCCGGGCGATTTTTTCTGACATTTTTGACTCTGTGGAGTTTCGCCCCAAACAACGGCTGACGATGAATATGTTACCAACGTCGAGCGATTGATCGGTTGGATTTCGATCTGCTTGTGACATACGCGAACTCTGTATAAACCGAGCCACCAAATGGAACTCCCACTTATTGAGGCCACTTTTTGCATGGAACTACCAATTCGTTTCGCCAATCGCTAAGATTTCGTGGGTCATTTTGGAATGAGCTGGCAGGGTGCCCTTTGTCGGTCCGATTTACAGGTCGACTGTGCAAATTTTCGTGCAAGTTTTCTCTGACTCATTCCGGTCTCTGAAATCACAAATCTCGAAGGAAGGTTGCACCCCGTATGGGTAAACAACTGATTCAAACTCATCAGTTTGCGAACGGCTTAACGCTGGTTACCGAAACGATGGAAGGCGTGCAATCGGCCGCGTTTTCGATCATGGTTCCCGGCGGCAGTATTTACGACGAACCTCACCGGCGCGGCACTGCCAGTATCCTTTCCGACCTCATCACGCGCGGCGCGGGTCCTTATAACAGTCAGCAGCTATCGTGCGCTCTCGATGATCTGGGAGTGCAACGGCACGAAGGAGCCAGCAGCGCCCACATCACCTTCAGCGGAGCGACGCTGGCTGGGAATCTGGGTGAGACGTTAAAAATCTATGGCGAGATCCTCAAAGCCCCCCATTTACCCAAGGATCAATTTGACGCATCCCGCGCCGGCACCGCACAAGCATTGCTCTCGGTGGAAGATGATCCCCGCCAGAAAGCCATGGTTGAATTAAAACGCCGAACCTTTCCGGCTCCCTGGGGCCTGCCCAGCGATGGCGAACTGGCTGACCTGCAACATATTACAATCAAGGATGTGCAAGCACAGTACGAGTCCTGCTTTCATCCAAACGAAACGATTATCGGGATCGCCGGCAAGATCGACTTTGAAGAAGTCAAACAGATGATTGAAGAGATTTTCGGCGACTGGGAATTTCGTGCGGGCAGGGAAGAGCCCGATCTGGTTCCGGAAGAAGAGAAAATCTTTTTCACCGAGCAGGAAAGCACACAATCGCATATCGGCATTGCCTACGATGCGGTTCCTTACGGACACCCTGACTATTACGCCGCCTGGGCGGCCGTTGGTATATTAAGTGGCGGCATGAGTTCGCGACTGTTTACCGAAGTCCGCGAGAAACGGGGTCTGTGTTATACCGTCTCTGCATCGCTGACGGGTATGCCCGGACTGGGTCGCGTGCTGTGTTATGCCGGCACCACCACCGAACGCGCCCAGGAAACGCTGGACGTGACCCTCCAGGAACTGGTGCGTGTGGGCGAAGGCATTGAGGAATCGGAACTCGAACGCTGTAAAGCCCGCGCCAAAAGTTCGCTGGTCATGTCGCAGGAATCATCGTCTTCGCGTGCGTCGTCGATTGCCCGTGACTGGTATTATCTCCAGCGTGTGACCACGCTGGACCAGATCAGTGAAGAGATCCAGCAGCTGACGACCAAACGCGTGCTCGATTATATTCATACTTATCCCGCGACGAATTTTACCGTCTTGACGATCGGCCCCCAACCCTTAGAGGTTCCCAGTGATATTTCATAAAGTACAACTGAAAAACGGGCTGCAGATTATTGCAGAACTGAACCCCCACGCACACAGCGTTGCCGTTGGCTATTTCGTACGCGCCGGCTCGCGCGATGAAAGCACGCCTGTCTCCGGCGTCAGTCATTTTCTGGAACACATGGCGTTCAAAGGCAACGAAAAGTATTCTGCCGACGATGTGAACCGCATCTTCGATGAGATCGGCGCCAACTATAACGCCTCGACCAGTGAAGAAATCACGCTGTTTTACGGCTCCTTTCTTCCGGAATATATCGAGACGGCGATGGAGCTACTTTCGACGCTGATTTATCCCAGCCTGCGGAAAGAGGACTTTGACATGGAGAAAAAAGTGATTCTGGAAGAGATCGGCATGTACGACGATCTGCACAGTTTCACCGCTTATGAAAAATCGATGCAGACGCATTTCGCCGGCCATCCGCTGGGTCAAAGCATTCTGGGTACGGTGCAGTCCATTACCGATCTGACCGACGACCAGATGCGTCAATACCACACCGACCATTACCTGGCGGGCAATCTGACGCTGGCAATTGCGGGCAACGCCGACTGGGATCAGATTCTCGAACTGGCAAACCGGTTCTGTGCCGACTGGCCCGCAGGTACGTGTGACCGCCCGACCGACGAAGCGACTCCCGCGAAAAACAGACAGGTGATCATCGAAAAAGAGATTCAGCAACAGCACATCATGCAGTTGGCACCGGCGCCGGCGGCACAAGATCCACTGCGTCTGCCCGCGGAACTGTTGTCGGTGATCCTGGGCGACGATTCGAACAGCCGCCTGTACTGGAAGCTGGTCGATACCGGCTTGGCCGAATCCGCAGAGTTAGGTTTCAACGAATACGACGGCAGCGGCACCTGGCTGACGTATCTCTGTTCCGATCCGGAGCTCACGGAGAGCAATCTGCAAATCTTCCAGGAGATCTACGACGAGGTCAACGCCAACGGCGTGACACAGGAAGAACTGGACCGCGCGAAAAACAAAATCGCCTCACGGCTGGTCTTAAGAAGCGAACGCCCGATGGGGCGCCTCTCATCACTGGGCGGCAACTGGGTCTACCGCCAGGAATATTTCTCGGTGGAAGACGACCTGAAATTGTTGGAGAGCGTCACGCTGGAATCCATTCAGGAACTGTTGAAGAAGTACCCGTTAGGGCATAGTACGACGGCAGCGGTGGGGCCGATGGTGACGATTGGGGATTAGGCTTTACCATTTTTGTTGTGTGACATGTATCCGGTCTAAATAGCTAGCCAACAATGCTACCAAATTGCAAAAATCACAGGTTCCAAGCACCACTAAACAAACCCAGAAGAATAACCTTAAGTACAACTAATGTTAGAGAATCTTGACGGGTTGTTTCAGCTAGATACAATTTATCTTAGCTTGCTGCTAATTAGTTTACTGCGACAACATATCTGAAATATTTTAATAAAAGTTAGCTGGTAGATGGCTATTACCTCAGCCTATTCGACTGAAATCTTTACTCTAATAAAGATGAGTGAGTTGTCGAAGATTCACTTCGACGAACATCCAATTTGGTCAGAGCATTACGACTACGATGAGCGCCAAGAGATCATTGACTGGGGCGTTGATGCGTCATAGCTTGTCTCCGAACTAGAACGGTTAGACGATGGCGGTGATCATTGCGCATACCCTATTCTGCGAACATATCCACTACCTGATCGAATGCGGCTATTCATAAAAGCCCGTATCATGACAGTAGATGGTCAAAAACTTAATGGATACGTCATGAACGAAGACGCGTATGTGCTTTGGATATTTGTCGGTAAGGATGAATTCGGTTTTAGCCGTAACAGAGGGCAATACGACGCTAATGCAGAAGATCTAGCAAACCTTAAAGCCAAACTATCGAATTCGACGAGTGACATTTTTCCAGTCAAATATGAAACTGACTTTCTTGATTCACAAGACAATTTGATTACTGGAGTTTTCTCACTACCATCGGAATTCGACTAACTATTATGTAAAACGGAATAACAACTGAGGTGGCACATTGTTAAAACAGTGTTCATTCCGATCCTGAATCGGTTTCAGAGACCAGATTAAGAAATCTCTTTTTTCCATTTCCTGAGGACATACATATCCATTGAACAGGATAATTTTTTGATTCAGACAGAAACTATGGAGAGGCGTGGAATTGACTGAAATTAAAAATGGAAATTCCAGCAAAACAAAACAATCCAATCTACTGACAACAGCTTTCAAGTGGGTATTACTACCGATTCGTGTTGTCATCACGATTGCCGTTGTACTGTTCGACACGGTTATGAGCAGATACTTGATCTCGATGATCATTGTTGGAGTTATTTGGGGACCCCTCTATCTAATCTGGGGGTTGTCTACTAATTACTTTATCTACCCTAGCATAATCATCGGAACATGCCTGTGTGGACTTTGGGATACGTGTAAAATCTTTACTATTCATTCCTATTTGCCTCGATGGATGACGTTCATCTCAGATGAATAACACAGTTTTATGAGACTTGATCGAATAGTGTGTGGTAAGCAACCGTTTTACATCTTGAAACAAGTTAACAAAGAATTAGACTCGTTTGGTTAACTACTGTCTGAACGATAGGTTTTTTACTACCACGGCCGAGAGGCACCCGAACCGATGACTCTGTGTTGACTCGGCCTGACACTGTTTTTTGGATTACCACGAAAAACACGAAAGGCACGAAAAGTGGTGGAGGGTGTTGTTGTCCTATCACTTCAAGGTCGACAGCCATGCCAGCAAATCGGCTACATCTTTGGCGGACATTTCACTCAGCAGTAGTTCCGGCATGAGAGATTTTTGTTGTGGAATGGCGTTTTCTACTTCACTGGTTTCAAAGCGAAGCTCTTTGCGTTTGGCGTCGCGGATGATAATTTCCTGTTTGGTCTGTTTGACCATCAGGCCGCTATAAACTTTGCCAGAAGTGGTTTCGATAAGCCATGTACGGAATTTAGGGTCGATTGTTTTGGAAGGCTGGAGAATGTTTTCCAGGATTTGTGCTTTCGTCAGTTTCTTCGCGACATGTGTTAATTCTGGCCCCAGAGATTCTCCTTTTCCTGAAACCTGATGACAATTGCGACAGCTGATACTTTGCCCCGTGAAGAACAGGTTTTTGCCAGACTCAATATCACCTTTTAGTGCGAGCAGACTCTTGGCATTGATTGATTTCCCGAGGCGCTTAATGCGTTTACTGTCGGGTAGAAAAGATTCAAACAGGTCGCGGGCCACCATATTCTTCGATGACGTTGTTCTTTCCACGACTAGCCTGGCGATTGCATCGGGTAGTTTGTTTTCCGATTGCGCACTGGCAAGCAGTAGCGCGCCTTCAGTTGAGGCCGTTAGTTCGTCGATGAGTTTCTCGCGTTCTGTTTTTCGGTTCGTATTTTGTAGTGCTATTTGCTGCTCCATTCGTTTTGCGGCTTTGGATCGATCCGCCGCGTTTACGGTGTCACGCTTTTCCAGTTTCGCATAACTGCGTGCCAGCAGTTGCTGTTTTGCATTATGCTCGATTTTCAACTTACTTTTGGCGGTTGCTTCGTCCAGTTCCATCAGTCGCCTGAGCTTTGATTGCAGAGCGGTGCGCTGTGGCAGGTTTTGAATCCAGTCATGAATCAATGCGAGACCACGTCGATCAATGTTGGTGGAACCGATGTGTGGCATATGTCCCGGCCCCCGTTTTGCCATCCGCATCAACATGACAGATCGATAGGGATCACCGGGCGCGAGAATTTCTGCTTTATGAATGCCGAACGTGCCCTGTGTAGGACGCTCGCCGAGCGCTTCCGATTTCTCCAACGGTTTATCATAGTCGATGTGAATACGTGCTGCTCCGCCGCCATGTTCTCTGTGACAGTGTGCACAGTTCGCATGTAAGTAGGAACGCCCGCGTAAATACAGGTCGGCTGATTTATCAAAGGGGTCGACCAGTTGGGGAAGATGCGCTTCCGGAAGATGTGGTTTGATTGATTCGATGGGCGCATTGACAAGAGGCAGATCCTCTTTGTTTTCGAGAACACCTATGTGGCGCAGCGTGCGAATTTGATTGTCCGTAATGCTGCCGAAATTGTGATTACGATTAATCTGCTTAATATTAAATGCAAGGGTCGATCCTGCCCAGGCATTGTGACAGCGCATGCATTCCGTACGTGAAGAGAAACGCCACTGTTGAGCGCGTTTGCCGCCGGGATAATTTGTATCAATCACGTTAAAGGTTGCTGTCTCACCGGCTGCACCGACAAGTTCTGCGTCAGTCTGTTCCTGATTCCAGCGATAACTATACCCGCGCCATTCGAAACCATTAAAATGGAGGAGTTGCGTTTCAATCCGTTTCCTTGAATTCGCATCGCCGGCGATTAATTCGAGTGAAAGTGTTTTTGCAAGGACGGCGTTTTTCGGATAAAACAAGTCGCTTCGGAAATAGGAGCCGGGAAGGCGTTGCGATTTTGTGTGCAAGCCGATCGAGCTATCACCGGGTAGTGCCAGGAAGCGTTCCGCCGTTGCATGGTCGGCCCATAATTCGGCATTGATAGAGAAGGGGATTACCCCCGCGGCAGGACGATGTGCGGGGACTGATTCGAACAGGCCGCTTTCGCTTAATTTTTGAGGGAAGGGATGTGATTCATTCACAAGTTGATTTCGTTCCAGTTCGTGGATGGTACCGGCATCGTAGTCGAGGAGTAAAAGCTCTCCATCATGTCGTTCTGCAAATCCGGAAATACGTACCGTTGGTTCAACCAGTTCTTTGCGCGGGCCCGGCTTTCCTCTTTCTGATGAGATGTGCCAAATCCGTCGTGTAACATAATCACCAAATATATATTGCCCGTACAGTTCAGGAAATTTCTTGCCGCGATAAACAAAGCCTCCTGTGACGGAAGCTCCTTCACTGTGCGGTATTTCTACTGTTGCTTTCACTACAGGAGTCGGACCACGCTCCCATTCGGTATGCACCTGCTGAGGACCTTCAACGAGGGACCAGCCGAAGTTATCTCCGCGTTGCACGTTATAAACCATCTCCCAGAGTTGCCAGCCAACATCACCGATCCACAAATCACCTGTTTTTCGGTCGAAGCTGATCTTCCAGGGATTTCGCAATCCATACGCCCAGATTTCGCCCCGCGCCCCTTTTTCGTTGACAAAGGGATTATCATCGGGAATCGAATACGGTCTTTTCCCTGAAGGGTGATCGACGTCAATGCGTAATGTTGCAGAAAGCAAATTGCTGATATCCTGACCTGCCTTGTGTTCATCTGGAGGATAAGCGGGTGCACCGTCGCCGGTTGAGATAAACAGTTTGCCATCGTGACCAAATTTGAGACAGCCGCCATTGTGACCTCCCTGCAACCAGCTGAGGAGTTCCAGTTCACTTGTTGCTATTGCACGCGGGGGGTCTTCATTCGTTACCTGCAGACGCACAACACGTGTCCCGTGTGGGTGCTGCTTCAGATTACTTTTGATATATCGGACAACATAACAGAGATAACAATAGCGGTTTTCTGCGAACTGCGGATGAAAAGTCAGTCCGTAGTTCGCCACCATGGCGACTCGTTCTTTTTCTGGCAACGATTTGTTTAACTGTGCGACTAGTTCTTTCACATCAAGAAAGAGGTCAGCTTCTTTGCAATTGGGATCGGCGGGGATCGAATAGATTTTTCCCGAATTTTCAGTGAGAAACAGCCGATCGGTGCCGGGGGCACTGGTGAGGACAGTTGGATTCTTAAATGTCAGATGGGGAAAGACGCGTTTGGCTTTAAATGGCAACGGGGGTTCGGGACGACCGCGGACCCTGGAAGTATTCCACTCAACTCGTTTCTCAATCCCGTATGGTTTCTGTTTGGCAGAGGGAACTGGTTTTGTTTCAGCCAGGAGATCCTGAGAGCCAGGCGAACAGACTGAAATGATTAAGCTTGAGAGTATCGTCAGCGTCAATGAAAGCCGGTCTGTCTGTTGATATTTCATACTTCATTCGTGCCAAATGGATCGTTAGATGAAATGGAAATCGAGACACTGCATTTCCCGATACGACTGAGATTCAATTTATTCTAACCTCGTACGAAAGGGATTTCCACAGATTCAAGGTTGAAAGTAAAAACGAGGGCGTGTTGATTTTCAATTTTAACCATAGCGACTTTCATTCCATGGTACTCGTTGCAAATGGCCCTGGAGACGCTACAGTAAACCTGGACACAGGCTGCAACAGTATTAAGCGAAAGGCTCTGAGCATGAGTGAAGAATCTGAATCACTGAAGGATGCGAGTCATTTATATGAAGTTGAGCGTACCCAGTATCATGCTGAACGGCCCGGATTTCGTATCATTGAACTACAAATATCACCAACACAGAATGTCCCCTGGCATTATCATAATAATATCCAGGACGCGTTTTATGTAATTGAAGGGACCCTCAAGATATTTTTGCAGGATCCCAAAGAAGAAGTGACCCTTGCTCCAGGTAACACATATTCGGTGCGGCCAAACCGCCCACACCTTGTTACCAATGCCGGAACAACCTCAGCAATTTTTCTTGTGCTCCAGGGGATTGGTGAGTATGACTTTGTTCCTCTTGGACCGCAAGAGAAATGAAAGCAGGTTTGGTCTCTCAGCACTTTGACTCTGCTCTCTATTTAAACAGATCAAAGGATCCAGGAACCGTTTACATAACTGTTCTCCCCAAGAGACACTGATGGTTCTATCGAAAACTAATTCTCACTACCACGAAAGACATGGAATCTGATGCAAAGTGTGATCAGAGGGGATCTCTTTTGATGAGATGTGCTGTATTTTCAGGTAGGGGAGTCCCGGGCATATCCGGTAGAATAACGCCGTTTGTTTTTCTGATGAATTTCATCCGGTCGTGCTTTGATCGTTTGGGGCGGCTGTTTATTTTGTCAAGCTGTCAGTGCTCTGTGATGGTCCTAAAAAGATGTTTGGCATGTGGGCTCTCTGGGATTGCTGGACGCTGTTGTCGTCTTTTTGCTGTTTCTCAATCGGGGTCGTTTTGGGGTTGGTTTTGATTATGGAAAAGGGCGTGTTCAGGTCAAGCGGAATTGCTGGTCGAAAAGTGTGCGAAGGCTGCTCATATGTGTTTGAAACGTGGCGAACCGCGGTTGAAGCGT
Source organism: Planctomycetota bacterium (assembly GCA_022600195.1). Taxonomy (GTDB): domain Bacteria; phylum Planctomycetota; class Planctomycetia; order Planctomycetales; family Planctomycetaceae; genus Gimesia. Next base: position 47,833 of record JAHZKX010000065.1, on the reverse strand, counting down.
GTTCGATACGCGTCGATAACAGGTGCTCTTGGGGAACTGGTGAACTGCGTTTTTTAAAAGAATCGTCTGAAACGAGGGACTTTTGTAGTGCTGATGGAAGCACTTGTTCTCAATCTGTCAGTGGAAATATCTCTCACTCGCGCGCGACGCTTATAACGCATATTCGCGATTCGCGACAGGGTGTCCAGTCGAATATTTTCAGTGAAAATCAGGAAGCAGATTTAATGGAAACGACGTGAAATGATGGGTCATACGGTCGCAACCTTTTTGAGGAAATATGTTGATCACTACTTCAGGACAAGATATATTAAGGATATACCTTCCTTCCTTGAAAGCTTCACCATGTTGACATTTGAGATTGTCAAGAAACTCACCGTGATCTGTGTTTTTCTTACAATTCCATTGACCCATTCCAATGCAGCAGAGACTCCTGAAAGTATTGCTTTCTTTGAGAAGAAAATCCGCCCGGTACTTGTGACCAAGTGTTATGAATGCCATTCGGCGGAGGCAGCCAAAAACGGGGAACTGGGGAGTGGGCTACAGCTTGATACGCGCGAAGGGATACGACGGGGTGGAGACACCGGGGCATCTGTTGTGCCAGGGAAACCATCGCAAAGTTTATTACTGGCAGCGATTCGACATGAGCGGGATCTGGAGATGCCGCCGGACAGTGATCCATTGAAAGCATCGGTCATAGCCGACTTTGAAAAATGGATCAGCATGGGCGCACCGGATCCCCGCGATGGAAAACCGGTGGCAGTGGGACTGGATTTTGACAGGGCCCGCGCGTTCTGGTCATTGCAGCCCATTCGGAAGCCAGCATTACCCGAAGTCAAACATCAACAGTGGCCGCGAACTGGCCTCGACTATTTTGTATCAGCGAAGCGAGAAACGAAACAGATCCCACCAGCAAATGATGCAACGCGTTCTGTCTTGTTGCGTCGTCTTTTTTTTGACCTGATTGGCTTGCCACCCACTCCTGCGGAATTAGACAAGTTTCAATCTGTGCCTGTGGCGGAGGTCGTCGATTACCTGTTGGCGTCTCCCCACTTCGGCGAGCGCTGGGGTCGACACTGGCTGGATGTCGCGCGTTATGCAGAAAGTAATGGACTGGCCCGCAATATGGCATGGCAGCATGCGTGGCGTTATCGTGACTGGGTGATTGATGCCCTGAATTCCGATCTCCCTTATAACCAGTTTATCGCATTACAAATTGCAGGCGACCTGATGCCTGCCAAGAGCCGGGAAGAACAGGATCGGCAAACGATTGCCACTGGTTTTCTGGCATTAGGTCCCAAAAGTCTGGAAGAACGGAAACGTGAACTTTTCCTGATGGACTCGATCGACGAACAGATTGATGTTATCTGCCGTGGAATCCTGGGTCTTTCAGTGAGCTGTGCGCGGTGCCACGATCACAAATTCGATCCTGTTCCGACGGCTGATTATTATGCCCTGGTCGGAATTCTGCGTAGCACGGATACTCAATACGGGATCGGCCCGATGGGTATCAAAGGGGTGAATGATTCGGGCCTGATCGCGATTGGCGCTGATGCAGATAAACTGTCGGGACCTGCCAGTGTTCATCTGAAGCAAGTACAGGAACAGACTCAAAAACGAAACACAGCACGATCTGATCGCTATCGTGTTATCCGGCGTGTGGCTGACTATAAAAGAAAACTTAACAAGCCGGGTGAAGACAAAGAGAAGCTGAAGCAGGAAATTGAGAAGATGGATGCTGAGATCAAGGATTGGGATCAGCGCATCAAAAAAATGGATGAAGATCTGGCAAACATGGTGGCCCATCCGCCTGCGCAACCAGAGTTTACAATGGGGGCGCGCGACTACCCGAAACCGACCGACAGCAAAATACGCGTGCGTGGGGAAGTGACGCATTACGGAGAAGTTGTCCCGCGTGGTGTCTTGCGGGCCATTGAAGTGACTGAGCTGCCAAAGATCGGCAAACAGGAGAGTGGTCGATTACAACTGGCAAAGTGGCTCACCAGCAGCGAGAATCCCCTGACGGCCCGCGTGTTTGTGAACCGTGTCTGGCAACAGTTATTCGAACGGGGCCTGGTCAGTACCCCGGATGATTTTGGAGTTACGGGGTCGAAACCGACACACCCCTTATTACTCGACTACCTGGCTGCGAAATTTATGGAGCAGAACTGGTCCCTCAAAACTCTGATTCGTGAAATTGTGTTGAGCCGCACGTACCAAATGTCGAGCGATGTCGAAAGTAAGGGACGTGCGATCGATCCCGACAATTTATACTTGTGGCATATGCCACTTCGCCGACTGGATGTGGAATCGTTTCGTGATGCGCTGCTGGCGGTAAGTGGTCGACTGAACCGGGAACGTCGAGTGGGTTCTGCCATTCAGCAAATTGGAGTATTCAGCGAGTATGAATTTAATTCCAGAACCAAGTTGACCCCGGAGATGATGGCCAGTGACCATCGGAGTATCTACCTGCCGATAGTTCGGGGGAATCTGCCTGAAATGTTACAGTTGTTTGATTTTGCCGATCCCAATTCACTGGTAGGCCAACGCGATCAGACGACTGTTCCTTCACAGGCACTGTTCCTGATGAACAGCGCAGCGATGATCGATTTTTCCAGAGAAACCGCTGATCGCCTTCTGCAAGACAAATCGCTGGATAATACCCAACGATTGAATCGTCTTTATGAACTTGCATTGTCCCGTAAAGCCACGAAAACAGAACAAGCGGCTGTCTTCACATTTTTGTCTACAGAGCAGGGACTTGTACAAATTTCGAAAGAAACGTTATCGGAAACAGAACAACAACGACAGGCATGGTTAAGTGTTTGTCAGGCACTTTTAGCCAGCAGTGAGTTTCGACATGTCAAATAAAACCGGGAGAGATTGTCAGTGACGCATCCTATACCAGAAGAGTTCCCGATTGGACCGACACGCCGCGATTGCCTGAAAACCGTTTCAGCAGGCTTCGGCTGGTTGGCGCTGGCCGGTTTATGCCAGCAGGAAGCAGAGGCCTATGAAAGTCCACTGGCACCCAAGCGACCTCACTTTCCCGCGCGTGCGAAACGTGTGATATTTCTGTGTATGCGTGGCGGGCCTTCACAGGTAGAAAGCTTCGATTATAAACCCAAACTGAATGCGGACAACTTGAAGCCAGGACGGAATAAAAACAGTAAGCTGTTCGGCTCGCAATGGAAATTCTCCCAATATGGAGAGAGCGGCACATGGGTTTCTGATTTATTTCCTCACCTGGCCGGACAGGTCGACAAAATGTGTGTCATTAACAGTATGCACACCGATAACAACAACCATCCCCAGGCGTTGCAACAGATGCACACAGGAAGTTTCCAATTCGTGCGTCCCAGTATTGGCTCATGGGTGCTTTATGGATTGGGTACGGAGAATGGAAACCTGCCCGGTTTTGTTTCGCTGAATCCCCTGAAAGCACTGGGGGGTAGCCGCTATTATGCCAGTGCCTTTTTACCGGCTGCCTACCAGGCGAGTTCGATCGGCGAAGCAGGAAAAAACATCAAAGACGCCCGCATTGGCAATTTGATTAATCCCCGACTTTCCAGGCAAGGACAACGACGACAGTTGGATTTACTGCAATCGATGAATCGAACTTTTACGGAGCAACAGTCTGGCGATACACGACTGGAAGGCATGATTGAATCCTTCGAACTGGCGTTCCGCATGAAAGATGAACTCCCCCAGGTCATGGATCTTTCCGGAGAAAGCAAGTCGACTTTGAACGCCTACGGAATCAATGGGCCTTCGGACAGTTTTGGCAGACAGTGCCTGCTGGCACGACGTTTTGCCGAGGCGGGTGTGCGATTCATCGAAATCACGGATACCGACTGGGACCATCACGGGTTTGTTTCACGACTGATGCCCAGCGCTGCCAGACGAGTGGACCAACCTGCTGCCGCATTGTTGAATGATTTAGAGCAACGCGGAATGCTTGAAGATACTTTAGTTGTCTGGGGGGGCGAATTCGGCCGTACCCCGGAAGACCCGACACAGGACGGTCGTGGCCATAATCATAAAGGATACACAATGTGGCTGGCAGGTGGCGGGGTTAAAGGTGGACTCACCTGGGGCCAGACTGACGAGTACGGCTACGAAGCCGTTGTCGACAAGGTCCACCTGCATGATTTGCACGCCACAATCCTGCATTCGATCGGTCTCGATCATGAGCGTCTGACTTATCGTTATGCAGGTCGTGATTTCCGTCTTACCGATGTACACGGCCATGTCGTTAAGGGACTATTCTCCTGATGCGATGAGCAGTTTACTATTTAGAATGAGGAGAAAACTACCATGTCGAAATACTATTTTCTTTTGATTTGTGTTCTTCCCCTACTGACTGTTTCGGTACTCGCACAGGACGATGCAACCAAGCCACCCGCGAAGGAAGCGAAGCAGGATTTACGAAAGTCCATGCTTGGTGCGTGGGTACTGCTGGGGAAACCGGGTGCAACTGAAGAACCAGCAAAGGGGGCCCGGATGAAATTCTGGGGACTGGGACACTGGACGATAACGCAGGCTGATCCTGACACGGGTGTCGTCATTGTTCATCATGGAGGAACTTATACACTTGATGGCGACAAGTACGTCGAGACAATTACTTTTGCCAATAAAAATACTAAGGACTATATTGGGAAATCGCTGCAGTTCAAGATTGAAGTCGAAGGAGACACGTATCGACAGTACGGTGATGGGAACCCCTTTACCGAGGAATGGCGACGTCTGAAGAAATAGCGGAGAGGCTGAAACCGTAATCAGGCTGGTCCGGTCGCGGTATCAGATTCGATTTCCCTTGAGAGGTGCCCCGGTCTGTTTGGCCCATTTGAGCCAGTTTTGTTTCATGCGTTCGACGCGTTTGGGGTGCTGGGCCGCCACGTTGTTGGTTTCGGTGCGATCGGCTTGCATATCGTAGAGTTCCCACTTGGTCTGGTCGGCTCCCCAGACCAGTTTCCAGCGTCCTTCGCGTACCGCGCGATTTCCATAAAGGAACCAGCAGAGTGATTCATGTCCGGCGCGTTGTTTGCCAGAGAGGATCGGCAGCAGGCTTAGCCCTTCTTTGTTGGGAACAGGTTGCCCCTGACGTTCCTGAGGGTATTTTGCTCCCGCGAGTTCCATGAAGGTGGGCATGAAATCGACGATGTGGCCGACCTGTTGGGTGATGGTATTGGCTTTGATTTTCGCAGGCCACCTTACGATTAACGGAGTGGCGATTCCGCCTTCATAGGTCCAGACTTTGAAGCGACGAAAAGGGGCACATTGCGCCCATCCCCAGCCGGGTGCGACGAAATCATAAGTGTTGATCCCGCCGGGCGGTTCACTGTTATATGCTTCACGGGCCTTACGAGTTGACTCTTTCCAGTAGCCGGGATAGGAGGCACAGCCGCCATTGTCCGAGAGAAACAAAACGATGGTATTGTCTTCGATGCCCGCCTGTTTAATGGCTGTTAAGACGCGACCCACACCCTGATCGAGAGAATCCACCATGCCCGCGTAGACTTCCATGCGGCGTTTTTCGCGTTTCAGGTCGGCGACATCTTCCCAGGCCGGAATTTTGTAATCGAAACGAAACTTGCTGGCGTTGTAGTCTGGGGGTGACAATTTCCAGTCGGGCTGCATGAGTCCGAGCTTGACCATGCGCTCGAAACGTTTTTCACGAAGCTTGAAATATCCGTCTTCATACTTGCCTTTATATTTGGCGATGTCCGCTGGTTTGGCATGTAGTGGAAAGTGTGGGGCGGTGTAGCAGAGGTGCAGAAAAAATGGGGCATCTGCTTTGGCATTTGATTCGATCTGTTTCACCGCATGGTCAGTGAAGGCATCGGTGGCATAGAAATCATCGGGAAATGAAGTGATTTTTTGCTCGTTATGCAGAAAGGTACGTACCTTGCCGCCATTGTAAAAATCGGGATCGGGTTTGGTGGGATAGAAGAAATTACTACAGCCGTCCGCGAGGCCGTAATACTCATCAAAACCACGATCTGTGGGACGATTTGGTTTTGTATTCCCGAGATGCCATTTCCCGGTGAGCGAAGTCCGATAGCCGGCCAATTTGAGCACTTCCGCAAGAGTCGTCATATCCTGATGCAGGAGTCTTCCACCTCGTCTTCGCGGATGGAGGCCTGTCAACAGAGCGGCCCGGGTGGTGACACAAACGGCGCAGTTATAAAACTGAGTGAACCTCAATCCCTCTTTTGCCAACTGATCGAGGTGTGGAGTCTGGATTTCGCTCCCATAACAGCCCACGTCAGAGTATCCCAGGTCATCGGCCATGATCAGAACGATGTTCGGACGGGGTGGATTTTCAGCAGCGACCTCACCAGCGGCCAGGAATCCGAACAGACAAGATAAGGCTACACACAAGAGGGCAACAATGGAGAATCTCATAGAGGCTCACTTTATCCTACTGAAAAGTCACTTCGAATCGGTACTTCTGAAGAATCAACCCAATATTATCAGTGCACAGCGATGATGTCCAGCACCTGACGTCGATACCAAGGGATGCTCAAACGCGTATCCATTTCAAAAGGAGCATCCCCGGTATAAATGAAATTCTCTTGAGTGGTTGATGCCGAGTGATATAATCATTTCAGTTCAAGTTTGATATTGTTTCAGCAAAAATTTGCTCAACCTCTTCTACTATGAAATCAATGGAAGTATCCCATGTCCGTAACTATTGAAGAGTTTGAACCGGAAGAACCGGAAGCAATACCTGAAATTGAGAAAAAAATTCGTTCTCGATTCCGCGTGGTGCTGGTGCATGTGCTGAAATCGTGTGTCTTTCTTCCATTCCCCATCAAGTACCTGTTGTTCGCTTTTATCGCAATTGCAAAACCGCCATTAGCTGCTGCGGTGGTGTTATGGGCAGTGGGAAGCGTTGCCTTCTACGTTTTTTCCCTGCGCAGATCTCTGTCTTCAATTCGGAAAAAAGTAACGGTTGTGAACCCGGAGGGTTGTATTCTTCCTTCGATCATCGGCTTTGGGCTGTTTGCGTTCTTCAATCTTTTCATCGACCTGGCTTTGGCTACGAATTCCGGCACAAAGGCTGGGCCGCTCATGTTGCTCTCTGTCTTATTGATTTTTTGTGTGTTCGCTTACCAGTCCCTGATGACACAACGCGGATTCGCGGCAATGACTGATACAGACTCCAAGTTACCCATCAGAGTTTTTGGGATTCTGGTCGCAGCCGGTGACCTTGCGATCGTCGTGGGTTTCGTGACATTCATCGTTGCGGCGATTAACGGCGCATTTTGAAGGCTGACTATGGAAAAAGTTACAAGGTTTCCGTCTGTCGCATCAATCTGCTACTCCACCACTTCCCCGAGTTCCCGCAATAATTCGAAGGTAAACAGTCCGGTATTGTGTCCATCGCTAAAGGTAATTCTATAAGCATAGTTACCTGCCAGACTCATTTTTTCGACTTTCATCGGTTTGAGATCAACGGGTGAAAGCACGGTAAGCTGCATCGGATTGGCGGCTTCGGCATCATTTTCGTGACGGCAGGCTGCACAAGGACAGGCTTTGCGTAACGCCGAAAAGGGATAACGCTTTCGCTGGCCATCATTCCATTCAATGAGTAATGCCGTATCGTCAATAAGTTTTAAATCTGTGGGAGATAAATCCATGTTGTATTTTTTCTATTGATGTTTTTCACCTTCATAGATTCAACGGGGCACCGATACAATCGATTTTCCCGATGAACCAAGGGGTACAATATAGTATTTCATCCCGTTTATTTCTTGTTGTTTCCAACCCCTTGGATGCGGATCTGCTTTAGGTAGAACGGGCATCTTAACTGCATTGAGTGGGACGGGTACATTAAACGGGAGTGTTGGTGGCCCTGGTGGTAAATCACCAACGGGTGTGTAAGTTATCTTCGCTGGCTTAGATTTTTCCAGTTCTGCAACCCGTTTCTCAAGCTGAGCAATTCGTTCGAGTAATTTTTCTGTCTTGCTATCCGAATCCAGCTGGGGTTTCTCAGCTTCGACTGCACTGTTCAAGCTGCCTGCGGTCATGCACGATAATGCTGTCACAACAGCTAATATATAAGACATCTTTTTCATGATTGAAACTCCTGACAATGCATTCAACACAAGAGATGTTCGGCTCACCAATATCCGAAACCGTTCTGCTGATTATTGTAGCAGATTTCAAGAATCTGTCAGTATGTCTTTGGCGAACTCAGTTTGCCTTATTTTTCAGAAGATTTGACAGCGTTTGGTTTGACTGCGTTTTTTTCATCTTGCATTTCCTGCAGTACAGTCACGGCCTGCTGCAAGGCTTGTTTCGCTGCGGGAGTTGAGAGGTCAAACAGAAAGAGAGAATAGCCAGCACGTTTGATTGGCTTGAGGGAACGGAATGCGACAAACGGATCTTTCGAATGCGTATACAAGCCCTGCAAATAATTGGCCGAGAGAGCCAGGTATTTCCAGCGATCTAAATCTGCTGGTAACGCGTCATTCAATGAGTGCGATTGAATGGAGTAGGCTTCCGGATGTGCGGTACCAAAATAGTAGAGCAGGTATGAATCGCGATCTTCCGACGGGAGTTCAGCGAGCACTTTTTTCAGAGCGGGCAGATCCTGTCCCCAGTCGAGATTGGAATCGAGCAGATAGAAATGTCCCTTGGAAGGACCGCCGATACTCGAATTAAAGTAAGAAAGATAATGCGGCTGAACCGAGGTAATCGAGACCAACTGAAAACCGATGCAGACAAAACTGAGTAGTGCAATCAAAGAGGTTTTGTGTTGAAACCAGCGCCAGAACTGGTCGATCGTAAACAGGAAGAGCAGGGGGTACAGGGTCAGCAGATAACGTTGTCCCAAATTCAAGCGACTGGTTAATAACATGAAGAACAAAACTGCTATTGCTAACAACCAGATGACCGGAGCATGGTTTGTCGGTTCGTTTGTAACAGACGTACCTCTATTTTCTGAAGAAAGAGCGGGGGCATCCTCTGAATTTTGGCGCAGCGTTATCCAGACATCGCGGATAAAGAACAGACCCAGAATGAAACCGAGAATCGTCAGCAGCAGTTCCACAGGCGTACTTTTCAACAACCAGTTCATCGGAAAGAAATACCACCAGCCCGAGAGAGAGACGTCACCCATAAGATAGGCGTCATGACCGGCGGCGTTATGCAGGAATTGAAATAAGATACCAGCGAAGGGAGCAGGGCGTTTCAGGTGTGAGTTTGAAACTTCCATAATCTTCTGTGCTGCGGGCCCACGCCCGAGCACGCGGACCCAGGCCGAATAGTCGGGAGTTTCAGCATAGGGGACGGTCTTGAGCGGCCCGCTGAAGCTGAATAAATGCAAGGCCCAGGTGAGGGGGATTGTGAACAGCAGAAACAGGGTAAAGGAAACTGTGACACGCTTGAGTACTACCCAAAGCGACTTTTTAGAGAATACAGAAAACTGCTGTAGCGCCAGCAATGTCATAATCATCAGGATGCAGGGGAACAAAAAGATGCCGGAATATTTTGTTGAAATGGCAATGGATGTCGTTAACGAGAGCCAGAGCAGATTTTTTTTCGTGGGATTTTTCCAGTAGCAAGTGAGTGTTGCCAAGGCGACCAAAGCGGCCAGTGTGAAACAGGCATCAGTGGTAGCCAGAGAAAAGTGGGCCGTCATCGTTGGAGAAAATGTGACCAGGGTGGCTCCAAGCAGACCCGCGGTGTAGCCCCTGCGCCGGAACAGCCAGAGATAAATCAGCAGCATCGTGGGGATTCCGATGAGTATCGAATTCAGGAGCCGTGCCTGATCGATCAACGGGGGATCGGAGGGATCGCCTTTCCAGACTTCGATACGTTCTTCGCCTCCCGCGAACCAGGCGGGGGGGAGGTAGTTGAGCAGAATCGGGATGGGTGCAACACCTTCGCCGCAGATCCGTTCGTCAAGCGTCCCATTTTTGACTGTGGTTAAGGCACAGTTTAAGTAGAACGTTTCATCAAAGGTAGGGCTTTTGGAATGGCGAAACGATGTGGTCTGGATCAGGATGACCAGTGCAAACAACAAAGGAGTGCCCCACGCAATAATGCGCTGGCTCAGTTTGTTCGAATCAATTTTTTTGTTGGTCTGCATGTTGAATACTATTTGTGGAACAGAGGGGTGAGATAGTATACTAATTTATCTAGCCAAAATCACAAATCACGCGCGCTCCCTGTCAAAAATATGAATCACACAATAAATGAGATTTAGTTTAGCATGTCCAGTGGTAAAGATATTTGTATGCTCGATCTCTATTTAAAATTTGATGATGGGAAAGATGCAATCGCGGCAGAAGCTAAAGTCAACAATGCCTCAATAGAATTATATCATAAATCATTCTATGACCCTTGTACTATCATTCGAATACTGAATTCAACGAGTCTTTGTACGAGATTTTGTGCCTGGTGGCATCTATCAACAGGAGGCCCGGTCGATGTTTTAGCACAAGATCTCAACTGGATAGAAGACGAAGCAGGTATTACATGGATCCGTTTCATTTCTCTTTTTACTTCTGACTTGATCATCTACATAAGACCATCTTCTGATGAAGACTGGATCCGATTAAATGACTGGGTCGAAATGGTGAAAGGAACACACTAACTCAATAACGGCTTCACGACTTCGCCGTGCACATCGGTCAGGCGGTAGTAGCGTCCCTGGAATTTGAAGGTCAGTTTTTTGTGATCGATTCCCAGACAGTGGAATATCGTCGCATTCAGATCATGAACGGGCAGGGGGTTTTCGGTGATATTGTAGCTGAAATCATCGGTCTGCCCGTATGTCATGCCGGGCTTCATTCCGCCACCGGCGACCCAGATGGAAAAGCAACGTGGATGGTGATCGCGACCATAATTCGTAGCTGTCATTGTACCCTGACAATAGACGGTTCGACCAAATTCACCCGCCCAGACGACGAGCGTATCGTCCAACATGCCGCGATGTTTCAAGTCGAGAATCAATGCGGCCGTCGCCTGATCGGTTTCGCTGGCTAGCTGTTTGATTTTCGTTGGCAGATTTAAATGATGATCCCAGCCACGATGATACAACTGGATAAACCGTACGCCTCGTTCTGCCAGACGTCTTGCCAGGAGACAATTGGCGGCATAGGTGCCCGGCTGCTTTGCTTTTTCGCCGTACAAATCGAATGTCGCTGACGATTCCTTTGAAAGGTCTGCCAATTCGGGAACGGACGTTTGCATACGAAACGCCAACTCATATTGCGAAATTCTCGTGGCAATTTCCGGGTCGCCTTTTTGTTCCAGAGACAACCGGTTAAGTTCGCCTAAATCGTCAAGCATTTCTCGCCGGGCTTTTTGATCAACACCGGGTGGATTGGAGAGAAAGAGCACGGGATCACTGGAACGGCGAAATTTCACTCCCTGATGTTTCGTAGGGAGAAAGCCGCTGCCCCACAAGCGATCGTACAAGGGTTGGCCACCTGCTCCCGATGTTAATGCGACGAATGTAGGCAGGTCCTTATTTTCGCTTCCCAAACCATAAGAAATCCAGGAGCCCATACTGGGTCGACCAGCCTGGATGCTGCCGGTCTGCAGGAATGTGATCGCGGGATCATGGTTGATGGCTTCGGTAAACATCGACTTGATTACACAGATCTCATCTGAAATTTTTGCGGTATGCGGTAGGAGTTCGCTCATCCATCTGCCGTTTTTTCCATGCTGGGCAAACTGAAACATGGAAGCGGCAATCGGAAAACTATTTTGACCGGCCGTCATGCCCGTCAAACGCTGTCCACGGCGGATGGAATCGGGCAGTTCGGTTTTGTGATACTTTTTCAAATCCGGTTTATAATCAAAGAGATCTAGCTGCGAGGGAGCACCTGACTGACTCAAGTAAATAACCCGTTTGGCCCGTGCAGGAAAATGCAAGCCATTTGAAATCGTTTTTTGCGGTTCGGCTGCCCCTGATTCCTGCAGGAGTGTGGCTAATGCAGCTAACCCGACTCCGGCAGTGTTCTGGCGCAGAAAGGAACGTCGATTTATCTGCATCTCTAATTCGTTTGATGAATCTTGCATAGATTATTCTCTGTTAATCGTTTCATCCAGGTTAAGAATCAGACTCGCAATCACGGTATAAGCCGCATGCTCTGCTACGTCATATTGTTTTTGAGGTCGTGAATCTCCCACTGACAATAATTGTCTTGCAGACTGGGGATCTGCCTGATATCGTTTGTGATAACGTTCAAAACCTTTGAGGAAGATTCTTAATTCGTCATTTCGTAGTTCGCGCGCTAATACGATCCGCGTGGCATATTGAATGCGCTCCTCAGGTTTTTGTTCCTGCAGATTAATCATGCGTTCTGCGAGTTTTCGTGCTGCTTCCACATAAGTGACATCATTTAATAATGCTAATGCCTGCAGCGGCGTATTCGTGCGCGAGCGTTTTACGATACAGGTTTCACGCGAAGGGGCATCGAATGTTGACATCGCCGGGGGTGGTACTGTTCGTTTCCAGAAAGTGTACATGCTGCGTCTGAAAAGATCTTCGCCTGTTCCGGGTTGATACTCCTGACTGGCGATTTCCTTCCAGACCCCCGCGGGTTGATAAGGTTTGACTGACGGCCCGCCAATTTTTGTTTGTAACAACCCCGAAGTAAACAGCGCTTGATCTCGAATGGCTTCCGCTGATAATCGCAATCGACCCGCACGTGCCAATAGACGATTTTCCGGGTCAAGCTGTTTCAATTTGGCAGGCAGTTGCGACGACTGGCGATAGGTGGCGGAGGTCACAATCAGCTTTTGCAGTTGTTTTACATTCCAGTCCGTACGAACAAATTCGGTGGCCAACCAGTCCAGAAGATCGGGATGCGTCGGCCAGTCTCCCTGTGATCCGAAATCTTCGGTGGTTTTGACCAACCCGTGTCCAAAATACATTTGCCAATAGCGGTTCACAATCACACGCGCCATTAACGGGTTCTGTGGGTCTACCAGCCAGCGGGCCAGTCCCAGACGAGTGGGAGGCAGACCTGAGGGTAAGGTTCCCAGACTGGCGGGAATCCCGGCGGTGACTTGCTCTCCCGGTTTATCATATTCACCTCGCATTAACACAAATGTAGGCTTTTGTTCTTTTCGTTCCTGCATCACCATACTTGTGGGGAGAGTGCGGTAAAACGACTTCCTGGTTTCTTTCAGAACCTTTAAATTCGTCACGGCAGAACGATATTTTCCCGGTGCACGAAACGTCAAAAAATAGCGATTCAATTTCATCCGTTGAGGAGCGGATCGTTCCGTTTCGGGGATACCAAGAATTTGACTGACCGGTTCCCTGACAAGCGCCATTGAAATTCGCTCTTCTGACAAGTCTGTACGATAAATTTTGAGATCATCAACCAAGCCATGAAAATAGTGCTGTTTGTGATAAGCCCCAAACTGGAACGGCGAGGGAAAAGAAAACCCACCTGTCAGGATATTCATTTGGATTTTTAAATCCTGTAGCTCTCCATTGACATAGAGCAGAAAATCCCGTGCCTGTGAATTGCCGGCATACGTTAGAGCAACCTGCGACCAGCGATTCATTTCCAATTTGTTCGTTGACTGTAGACGAATGGCATCATCCAGCCAGCGCGGCCCCATATCGATTCTGAGTTTTCCCTTGTCTAGAAAAACCCGAAAACCACTCTCATCCTGTGCGGGAGTTAACGATGCCAGAATCGTACCATCAGATTGGTGAGGCTTGACCCAGAACACAATTGAGAACGGATCTTTGTCACTCAAAGTCGGCTTAGCACTCGCTTGAGCTACAGATTTCCCATTTAAGAAAAGTGCCTGACCTTCAATTCCCTGTTTGAATTCTGATTTCGCGGAAGAGTCATCTTGCTTTGATTGAATCAGATCACTGGAAGCTGTCGTTTTTTTAGCGTAGAAATCCTGTTTTTGTTTACCGATGTTCTGCATCTTTAAATCGCCATCAAAGGCAATATGATATGCCAGATGGTGTTCCGGATACTTCAACTGCAGGTCTCCTGTTGGAATCTGCTGTTCCCACTCTTTTTGAAGCTGTTTCAACTCGGGCTGTGCGTTTTGCAGAAGCTCTTCCAGCGACTGAATTTCTTTATCAAGTTCGGCAAGCTGAGTTTGTTGCTTTTTCGTAGGTGCTTTTACAAAGGGCGCCACATTTCCATATTTAATCACGCGGCCCCGCTCGGGAATATTATTAAAAAACGCGATCAACTGATAAAATTCTTTTTGAGAGATTGGGTCATATTTATGCTCATGACAACGGGCACAGCCGATTGTCAATCCGAGCCAGACAGTGCCTGTGGTCTCTACTCTGTCGACGGCATATTCCAGAAGATATTCATCAAAAATAATTCCCCCTTCGGAATTCGCACGATGATTTCGATTGAAGCCGGTCGCGATCTTCTGGTTGAGTGTCGGCTGAGGAAGCAAATCTCCGGCCAGTTGTTCTACCGTGAATTGATCGAAAGGCTTGTTACTATTGAATGCATCTATCACCCATTCGCGCCAGCGCCACATATGCCGTTCGCCATCGGTCTGATAGCCACTCGTATCTGCATAACGGGCCGCATCAAGCCATTCCATCGCCATTCGTTCGCCGTAATGAGGTGATTTCAATAATCGTGCGACCAATTTTTCATATGCAGATGCCGAGTCATCCCGAAAAAAATGATCCTGCTCTGCTATTGTGGAAGGCAGCCCTGTCAGGTCGAGGCTGAGTCGCCTGATGAGAGTTGGTTTGTCCGCTTCCGGAGAAGGTGAGAGATCCTGCTGTTCAAGGCGAGCGAGAACAAACGCATCAATGGGATTGCGGACCCAGCCTGTCTGTTTCACTTGAGGAATTTCCGGGCGATGCGGTGGGATAAACGCCCAATGTTTTTGCCAGCGTGCACCGCCGTCAATCCATTGTTTGATCGTTTCAATCTGAGCGGGAGTAATCTGCTTGCCGGACTTGGGAGGGGGCATCTGCAAATCGGGATCGCCTGATATCAGTCGCGAGAACAACTCGCTCTCTAACGCTTTGCCTTTGATTACGACGGCAGATTCAGAATCGATACCTAACAAGCCTTCTTTCAGGTCGAGTCGTAAATCTGCTTTACGTTGGGACTGGTCGGGACCATGACATTGAAAACAGAGATCGGACAGAATGGGTCGAACATCACGATTAAAATCGATTTCCGCCGCAGGAAGCTGACTGATTTCTATCAGCAGAACCATGAGCAGAACTGGCAAACAAAATTGAATGTTCCGAAATAGCAGTCTCATCAAAGCAGTCCCCAAACCGACATTGTCTTATTGTGGTTGAACCTGAAACGATGCAGTGACCTAAAATTGTACCATGCCCCGACACTGTCTGCCACTCCTGAGACACACCAGAAGACAGACTTATCCTCGGCCAAATTTGAACCTTACGAGATCTTTAGAACTTCTTGACAATCAGTTGCGGAAGACATAGACTCAATTTTTCTTCATTTGGTTTCTGGCTGAAATTACTAATTCCTCTTTGAATCCTCTCTTGAGTCTCAATCATGTCACTTCTGGTTCGGATGATCCTGATAATGCTCGCGATCATTTCGATTCCAGGTTTGGTATTTGTATGGCTGATGCCCATAGATTTTTTCCAATCCTGGATGATTGAACGCGCAGCCCCTGATAAATATTCCCAATTTGCTGCACACGAACAGGCTTCGGCGGCGATTGTCTTTTTACGAATCCTGCTGCCTTTGATTGCGACCTTCACATTGGCAGGTGCTTACTTTCATGCACGCCTGGTCAAATTTGTGACTCATTGCAAGTGCGCCGTTTTTGAACAGACTTTAATCAAACAGGAGGAGAAACAAGATGGCAATCGAACCATCCTGTTCCGCAGCCTGTTGCTGGCATGGTTTGGCCTGGGACTGTTTCATTTTGGAAAGGGAATCGAGAGAAGATTTGAAGACTGGCCCTGGTATCATTTTCATTCAGGTCCATCCACTATGCCCAACATCAGCGATTCAAACCGGGATGTCATTCGATTTCTTAAAGAATCAACGGATGAAAACTCGCGTATTTTGGTATTAAGCGACCAGAAACTATTTTTTCTTTCCTACTATTTACTGCCGCGAAAGTTATTTCATCCGATTCATCCCGAGAGTGAGTTCGTCATCCCCAAAGAATATCAGCAACGTCAGTTGAAAGCCTATCGGCTATCCGACCTTGACGAAGCATATCTTACTCGCATTGCTCCAGATTATATTCTCGAATACTATGAAGGCGACGATTACCTTGAGAATGAGCGACTGAGGGAAGATCCCCGCTGGATGCAATTTCAGCAGAGTCGACACGGACCTCAATACCAGCCAACCTATAATGTAAGACTGCATAAATTTCATCCTGACGCGACCAGTTCCAACTCCCCAAATCGAGTTATACCACAGCAGGGGGTCGCACCGTGATTCACCTGCTTTTGATTCTATTGGGTTCATCAGGTGTTTGGGGCATCGGCCTTACATTCGCCCGACTCCTGCTTCCTGAATTTTCAAACAATTCTCGAACAAAATCCAATCTGGCAGAACTTCTGGGACTGGGTCTGGTTTTGGGTTTCGGCACTACCTCTCTGTTTTATCTATTGTGGGGAATTGCGGGACTACAATATTCGCAAGGACTCGCTTATTCCTGGATGGTCACTGGATTGGTCTTGGGAGCGGTTACACTTTTTCTCCGACACCGTTCCTTCAGACAAAAAAGCCAAGAGATTTTAAAACCAACTTCAGCCGTGGAGAATGATTTTCGATATTTGTGTCTGGGAATACTGTTCATTCTCACTGCTTCCACACTGTTTCAAACCTTGATGACACCTCAACGCTTCTGGGATGAACGTGCGATTTTTGGTTTGAAATCGATTGTTCTTTTTCAGGAATCCACGATTCAAAGCGAAACACTGCTAGACCCCGATTTTGTGCAGTATCACCCCAAATACCCGTTACTGATCCCGTTGAATGAAGCCCATTTTTATCTATTGATGGGTGAGGTGAATGACCGCTGGTCCAAAGTGATGTTTCCTCTTCTGTATATTGGAATGGTACTCACGTTTCTGGGTGTCTTACTACGATCCACACAGCAAACAACGCGTTCCTGGTTGTTCGCATTAATGCTGGCGACCGTTCCGGTAATGGTGCCCTGGGAATATGGATTTCTTTCCGGACAGGCAGATGGCCCTGTCGCCTGTTTTCATACGGTCACGTTGCTTTATCTCTGGAGTTTCCTTTACGAGAAAATACAACCAAATCCGGAACCTATGGTAATGTTTCGTTCGCCAATCATCGCAGGCCTGACAGCTGGCATGACCATTTTCACGAAGGATGAAGGAATTGCCTTTTTTCTGGTGGATCTGATTGCCATTCTCATCGTGATAATTCTGTATTTTCGAAACCAATTGATTTCGATTGCTTATTCTTTTTTCACTTTTGGCTTAACAACAGTGATTGTTGTTGTGCCCTGGTTTTCTCATCGCAGTCATCTTCCCTCAACGACAGAAATGGCATATTTCAGCAGAATGCAGATCACCACACTGACCGAGGGTTTTTCAGCATTCATCTGGGCCATACAACACCTGTTCCAAGTCATGTTTCTGGAAGCCTGGAAATGGGGACTGCAATGGTGGGTTGTAATGGTGTCTCTCTTCGCATTTCCCAAAACTGCAATCAAACCTCATCAACTGTTTCTTCTATTAAATATTCTGGGTGCTTTGTCGGCACTGATCATTGCGGGGATGATTGCCCCCACCCCCGTTCAAGAGCATATCGGCGGCTCAAGCCTGCGTTTTTTAATGCAGATCTCCGGCGGTGCCATCCTGTTTATCGCGGGCCAATGGATGTGCGATAAAAATTAACGGGCTGTTAAGCTACTTAGGCTGAGAAACTGGTGTTTATAAGACGCCCGCTCTTCAATCATAATTTTCACGATACCAGCGATAGAGCTGGCGAAAAGGAGGCGTGAACTGCTCCTCG
This sequence comes from Planctomycetota bacterium, assembly GCA_022600195.1. Taxonomy (GTDB): domain Bacteria; phylum Planctomycetota; class Planctomycetia; order Planctomycetales; family Planctomycetaceae; genus Gimesia. The sequence goes on along the minus strand of JAHZKX010000065.1, from coordinate 29,864 downwards.
TTTTCCCGCAACATTTTGTCGATCGATGTGAATTCGAAAAATTCTCCGCGCTCAATTTCACCCGGATCGAAAATGAAGGGACCATCAGAATAAGTACGAAACAAGACGGTATGTTCATACGCGTTTTGGGGAGTCCCCGGAAATTTCCCCAACCATTCAAGCGGCGTATTGATGCCAATTTCTTCGTTCATTTCACGTTGGGCAGACTCGGCATAATCTTCTCCTGCACTCAGATGACCGGATGCAGATGAAGTATAGCAGTGAGGATATTCATCCTTTGTGGCAGAGCGAAATTGCAGCAGTAACTCTCCCGCGGAATTGAAAACAAATACATTAGCGGCTCGGTGTAACAACTTTCGAGCATGAACAACAGAACGGGGCAATTGCTCTCGTACTCGATCCTGATCGTCCACCACATCGAAGAGTTCTTCTGGTTCCCTCATAAATTTTTTCTCTTAATTAAGAGACAGCCGATATCTGATTATTGATGATCAAGCCCGGAATGTTCCAGATTTTTCTGTGTAAAATCGACGACACATCCGGCACGATCCTAATTATTGTGTGGTACCAGAAAAATGAAAGCAGTGCAAACAGAAATTGAGGGCGCGTTTTTTGAAATTTGCGCCACCAGTGAACTCCGCTATGGGGTCAATGGCTCAATGCACGGCAGAGAAGATTCATTCGGATTAAATGGAATTCTCGGAGAAATAGCTTTCTTCGAAATTTTCCTGTCCTTCGTCGTCATAATAACTGACAACATAATTCGCCATGCCGATGGTAAGCACATCACCCGGGTAAAGGGGGGCTTCATTCACAATTTCGGAATTGACAATCGTCCCATTTGTAGATTCGAGATCACGGACACGAACTGCATTATTATGAAATGTCAATTCACATTGTTGACGACTCAACATCGGATCAAGAATTCGTAACTCACAGCTATTACTTCTGCCCAGCACTACAGGTAACTCGTCTACACTGACATCAATATCCGGTAAATCTGGGTGATCACTGATAAGATGAATTTTCATGGGAGAACCTTTTTACTCTCTGAGCAGAACAGGAATCAGTGGATGATTCAAAAAATCTGCTGTAGGGGGCAGGCAAAATCAGGGGTAGGAAAAAAGTGAGGATCGTAACTGTTAAATTAAATTCACATATGTAACTACTTATGCGTGATTCTACTAACAAGAATCTAAGCATGCAATGGGAAATTGAAAAAAGATAGTAAAATCTGAATTTCCCTCAGAATACGGTAAATCAGTGATTTCCGAAATAGCGTGGGATCTAGGCATTCTGGCTGATTTCTTCAGGGAAGCCTGTCAATTCCCTGTAAATAGTCCCTTCTGTAACTCCCTTGGTGTTAAAATTTTAGCGAGGCAATCAATCGTTTCACTGCCTGATATTTGAGTTCGAAAAAGGGTCTCTTCTAAGATGAGCAACTTTGTTGGTTCGTTTATCCTGTTCCAAACCTCAATCGACCAGAAAATTCACTGGTTAGCGCACTGGAACTACGAACGCCAAAAATTCATGCTGCCTGGTGCTAAGAAAAAACCATTTGAAACTTTTCAACATTGCCTGATTTATGAGCTTGAGAAGACGTTTGAATTAGCCCCATTTGATGATTTTATCCTTTCTCAAGAACCTCTGACTCACCTGGCCTTCAGTAACAAATCCACTCCCTCCGAATCTTCTGAACATTATATAATCGAACTATTTACCTTTCAGGAACTCCAAGATTCTGCGCGTAAAATTCTGGATAACGATCTGCGAAACCGCTGGATCAACGAACAGGAAATTGAAGCTGGATCGACCTCAGATGGTTTTCCCATCGCCGAGCTATTTCGTTCTTTATTTCACAAAGCAAAGCTCGCCGACCGCCTCTCCTGAACCAAATTCAGATTTCTCTAAAATACACAATCAATATGCCAATCTGGTTTCTGTTTCGAAAATGATTGAGTAGAATAGTACTTGATGGTCCTTGATTATAGCATTTTCACGCTGCATGGACTTATAATAATCCATCAGGGATTGTTTCGTTTCCGCAAGATGCGTTCTAAAGAACCATTTGTTTTCGTCATTAAGAACCGAGCGTATTGCCCGGATCCCAAATTTTGGAGAGATCTATGAGAAACCTCAAAACATCAACAGTTCTGGCAGGCATGCTGGCGATTGCCTTATCAAGTACTTTTGCCGGCGAAAGCAGCAAAAAATCTGTTTCCCCAGTCTTGAAACACAAAATGAAATCTCTCGACGGCAAAGATGTCGATCTGAGCAAATACAAAAACAAAGTATTACTCATCGTCAATACCGCCAGTAAGTGCGGTGCCACTCCCCAGTATAAAGATCTGCAGGCACTGCATGAAAAATACAAAGACCAGGGTCTGGTCGTCCTCGGCTTTCCCTGTAACCAGTTTGGTTCTCAAGAGCCTGGAACTTCCTTGCAGATTTCTGAGTTCTGTACCAAGAACTATGGGGTAACTTTTGACTTATTCAGCAAAACTGATGTGAACGGCGACAATGCCAGTGACCTTTATAAATATCTGACATCAAAAAAAGCCAACCCCAAAACTGCGGGTCCCATAAAATGGAATTTCGAAAAATTTCTAATCAACCGCAATGGGGAAATCGCAGCTCGCTTCAGCACGCGTATCAATCCGCAATCGAAACAGGTTACCAAGGCAGTGGAAGCTGAACTCAAGAAACAATAATCACCCCTGTTTTACAATAAAGGGATACATCTGAATTCGATGTATCCCTTTTTTTATTTCGAGCTCAGATTATGAACTATGATTTTTTCTCGCCCTCACAAATTTCATTTGGCTGGGGACGCTTCGAGGAACTGGGGTCTCTGGCCGGTTCTCTGGGTACACGTGGTCTGATCATTTCCGGATCCCGTTCGCTGGAATCGAATGGAGTCATTGAAAAATTAAAACGCCAACTCATTCGTTCAAATATCACCAGCGAATTCATCACCACTATTTCTCATGAACCAGAAGTTGCAGATGTAGATCAAACTACAAACATACTGCATCACATGGGAATCAGAGCGGGGGATTTTCTGATCGGAATAGGTGGAGGTTCGGGAATTGACCTGGCTAAGGCATGCGCCGCGATGGTGACCAACCAGGAAAGCGATACCGTACTGGATTATCTGGAGGGAGTGGGACGAGGCTTAAAACTGACCCAGCCTCCTTTACCGATGTTGGCGATTCCGACTACCGCAGGAACTGGCAGCGAAGCTACCAAGAATGCTGTGATTTCCAGCCACGCTCCCCCATTTAAGAAAAGCCTGAGAGCCGACCAGATGATCCCTGATCTGGTCCTCTGTGATCCTCAATTAGCATGTTCGGTTCCCCCCGATATCACGGCGCGAACCGGCATGGATGCGATCACTCAATTACTGGAAAGTTATATCTCCTGTCGCGCGCAACCAATACCGCAAGCACTCTGCCTGCAGGGTCTCAAACTGGCAGTGTCTGGAATTACAGAAGCGGTTGAAGACGGAACTTCCCGCTCAGGACGTGAAAACATGGCACAGGCGGCTTTGCTTTCCGGACTCGCTTTAGCCAATTCCGGATTGGGAATGGCACACGGTGTGGCGCCCGCTCTGGGAATTCACTGTCAGATCCCACATGGACTGGCCTGCGCCGTCATGCTGCCTGCCACACTTCAAGCAAATATATCCGTCCGTCAGAAAGAGTATGCCGAAATCACTCATTTTATTGCCCCTGAGCTTTCCCTTTCAGAGGCAGAGGCGGCGCATTGGCTTATCGAAAGAATTCAATCTCTGAATGATCGCATTAAGATTCCCCGCCACCTTTCCGAGCTGGGCGTGACTCAATCCCAGATTCCGGATCTGGTCGCCAGTTCCCGAGGCAACAGTATGAGTGGAAATCCTCGTGAAATCTCCGATGCAGAACTGACACAAATTCTGGAAGATCTTCTGTGATCAAATACGCGACCAAACAGTTCTCCCACTTCCCTTTACTCATTTCAATACCGCTGACCATTCGTTAGAATGGATTTTCCCAGTTGAATTGTTGACTATCTTTTCGAGAAAATCACATGTCTCCTTCATTCATAAAGCTACTCATCCTCTCAATCTTTATCTCTGGTTCCTATGAATTTGCGAAAGCTGCTCCCCCTGTTTACCATCCTGTCAAAGCAAAACTGGTTCAACCGCGTCAGGGAATCGGCAACACCTTACTCAAACTCAAACAAAACCAGGACGTTCGAGTGGCCTATCTGGGAGGCTCAATCACAGCTGCTCCCGGCTGGAGAGTCAAAACCACCAAATGGCTTCAAGAGGTATTTCCTGAATCCAAAATTCATGAGATCCACGCTGCCATCGGAGGCACGGGCAGCGACCTGGGAGCATTTCGACTGGAACATGATGTTCTCCAGCACCGTCCCGATCTGGTATTCATCGAATTTGCTGTGAATGATGGAGGCCGACAACCGGAATCGATCTGGGAATCGATGGAAGGAATCTTGCGCCAAATCTGGAAAGCCAATCCTCAAACAGATATCTGTTTCGTTTATACATTTCGTGTGAACTATGAAAACGATTTGCGCAAGGGAGAGTGCCCGCGCGCTGCCTCAGCAATGGAATTACTAGCCGAACATTATGGCATACCCTCTATCAACGTAGCATTGAAAATAGTCGAACTTGAAAGTCTTGGAAAACTGATCTTCAAGTCAGACACACCACTGTCTGATGAAGTCATCCGGTTTTCCAAGGATGGTGTTCATCCTCTCGACCGCGGACATGAGATTTATACCGACGTGATTGGAGATGCAATTGAACAGATGCAATTGACCTCAGAACCGGTAAATCATGCCTCACAATTGAAACGTCCTTTTGTCACAGGACACTGGTCTGATGCCAGAATGGTCCCGCTTACCTCGACAATGCTAGCCGGTAACTGGAAGACACTTTCTGAAAATGATCCCTTGAAGAAACGCTTTGGTGGTCGCTTGGGTCAGATCTGGGAAGCTGACAAACCGGGTAGCCGGCTTACATTTCAATTTCGTGGTTCACAATCGGCACTTTACGATCTGTTAGGCCCTGATGGCGGGCAACTGCTGATTACGATTGATGGAAAGCAGCAACCGAAACTGAGACCTAGATTTGACAGTTATTGCACCTATCATCGAATCGCGACATTGAAACTCGGACAGAACCTGGACCCGCAAGCAATCCATACGGTCACCATCGAAATCCACCCGGAACAACCAGACCGCTCTTCCGTAGCATTTCGTCTTAAGGATCCCGCTCAGGAATTAAAAACTCCCAAATACCAGGGAACAAAAATTCGTGTTGGTAAAATCATGCTGAGAGGCGAATTGGTTCCATGAGAGTCCCGGCAAGACTTCCTTTTAATTTTTACATGTTAAGGCAGTTGTAGAATGATCATCGTAGCCGGTCTGAGTCCGGCCTGGCAACAGATTCTGGAAGTCAATTCCCTGCAAACAGGCGAAGTCAATCGCTGCCAGTCTGCTAAGTGGTGTGCTTCGGGTAAAGTCGTCAATGTCGGAATTGCTTTAAAGCATCTGGGAAGCGCGAGCGAAACTCTTTTCCCAGCTGGCGGGTATGTGAAGAGTTTAATTGCATCTGATCTGAAACAGCTCAACGTTCCTTTTCGTGATCTCCCGCAACAAAACTCAACTCGCATCTGTACCACGATTCTGGATTTATCAACTCACCAGACAACAGAACTCGTTGAAAACGCGACGTCGCTCTCAAAAGAAGAAGTTGATACGTTTTCCACTGAATACATGCGTCGTACCTCATCGGCAAAAGTGGTCGTGCTGACAGGGTCACTACCAGCGGGAACTCCTGCTACACTTTATCAAGATCTGATTGCAAAAACGAATTGTCCTGTCATTCTGGACGCGCGTGGTGCTGAACTGGAAGCAGCATTGAAACAAGCACCTTTTCTGGTAAAGCCAAATCACGAGGAACTGGAACGTACTCTCTCCCGCTCCATACCAAATACGGAAGAGCTCATCAAAGGCATGCAAGAACTCAATCAGCGCGGAGCAACCTGGGTGGTCATTTCGCAGGGGAAAGCGGCTCTCTGGGCGACCTCTGCCGATCAGGTATTCCGCTTTACACCTCCCTTAGCGGAAGTCGTCAATCCGATCGGCTGTGGTGATTGTCTGGCTGCCGGGATCGCCTGCGGTATCGAAAAAGGCTGGTCCGTTCCGGAAGCAATTCGCTGGGGCATGGGGGCTGCTGCGGAGAATTTGACGCAACTTCTGCCGGCGAGACTTTCTGCCACAAACGTCCAATCATTCTTTGAACAAGTTAAACTGGAGCAGATTGTTTAATGAATGAGGAAAAGAGTAGTCAGCATTGTCTTCTGGAAGTCGATAACATTGGACGACAAATCTCAACGGGACAGTGGCTCATCAGACATAAATCGCTTAACGTGCAGCCGGGCGACCGGATCGCAATCGTGGGGCCTAATGGTTCAGGAAAATCTCTCTTTCTGCGGTCGCTGGCCATGCTCGATGAGATTCAGGAAGGGGAAATCCGATTTCTGGATGCGTCTGTTGAAGACAAACAGTTACCCTCATTTCGCAGTCAGGTTGTTTATCTTCAGCAAAACCCTGTATTGATCGAAGGCACAGTCGAAACCAACCTGAAATTGGCGCTGCAATTTATAGCGAACGAAAACAAAGCTCATGATCTCTCTCAAGTCATGAATTTATTGAAATCCTTCGAGAAACCAGATAAATTCCTGCACTTAAAGTCCAGCGCCCTCTCAGGAGGTGAAGCACAAATTGTCGCATTGCTACGTGCTCTGATTTTATCACCACGCGTCCTGCTGCTGGATGAGCCGACGTCTGCGCTGGACCCAGAAACATCTTCTCGATTCGAATCAATGATAGACGCCTGGATGGAAACATCCAAACAAAGCCCCGCCTTCGTTTGGATCACGCACGATCATTTACAGGCGCATCGCATTGCCGACCAGATTATGACATTTCCCTCTGGCACAGTAACCCTTTGCCCGAAAACTCAATAATTGTCAGTTCTGAGAGTCCCTTATAAATCATGAAATCTTCATTCACTGAATTGGAAATAGATCGGTTTTCAAGTATGCTATAGAGTATAGGAATTTCTCTCACCATTCATCAGGAGTTATCTCATGACCATTGATATTCAACACCACGCAGAACAAAATTATGTGGAGATTAAACTTTCTGGTAAGTTAGTCAAAGAAGACTACCACGATTTCATGCCGGTTATTGAAACATTGATCGAGCACCATGGGCCACTGCATATGCTGGTGGAATTACATGATTTCCATGGCTGGAGTGTGGGCGCCTTATGGGAAGACATGAAGTTTGATGTAAAACATTTCAAAGACATCCAATTCCTGGCCATTGTGGGTGAAAATAAATGGCAAGAAGGAATGTCCAAGTTCTGCTCACCATTTACCTCAGCCAAAATCAAATATTTTGATGCGACTGAAATGGATGCTGCCAAAGCCTGGATTGCCGAAACTTCTTAGTCAACTATTTGCTTCAGGCTGACAATCCCTGACCATTTGAACCAACAATTCCTTCGTCCATTCCTGATCCGATGGAAGAAAGGCTGTCTGTTCCCGCTCAGATTCTGTCAGCGGTTCGACCTCTGCTAATTGGTGTGCCAAAACCACTGTCGTCGCATCAGAGGGATCGTTACCCTTAGCCTGTCTTGCCACGATACGGGACTTGAGTACCTCTTCGTCAGCCGAGAACATCAAAAGGAGAAAGGGGACCTGCAGTTGCTCAGCCAGTTCCCGAAATAGAGTTCGTTGCCATACTTTTAAAGAAGTGGCATCGACAATCACATTCCAGCCCGCGTTCAGAATCATCTGACTTAGCTCAGACAGTCGCTGATAGGTCTTGCGAGTATGGTGTTCTGAATATAATTCTGTTTCTGTTTTGTGGTTTTCTGCCTCTAAACGTTTCCGCTCAATATCGGAGCGAATGCGGATTACCGGCATGCCTTCCAGTAGCAGTTCACTTCCATAAGATTTACCGCTTCCCGAAACACCATGCGTCAACATCAGTAGTGGTTCCGTCTTCCGTACATACTGATTTGCCAGATCTAAATATGTGTAAAACTCATCACGAACCTCATTCACATCTTCTTCTGAAAGATGTTGTTGGCTATAACGCAAGGCTGCAACTTTTGCGCGGACCATAGCCCGATATGACAGATAGAATTTCAATAAAGGAACACCTGCATAATCGCCGGTAATTTCCAGATAACGATTCAGGAATCGCACGGCAAAATCAGAGCGGCCACGATCATCCAGATCCATCACGACAAACGCCACCTCACTCATGACGTCCACCCAGCGAAGTGCGGCATTGAACTCCAGACAATCGAAAATTGTCACGCCTTTTTCACTGAGAATCATATTATTCAAATGCATATCGCCATGACACTCGCGAATAAAGCCTTGAGACTTGCGTAGTGATAATAATTCTTTGTGGCTCGTAAACCAACGTTCATTCGCTGTCCGGACCAATTCGACCTTTTCCTGAACCGAGACATCTGTTGGAAACAACTCGTGCAGATGTCTAAAATTTTCCGTTACTGGCTCCATGATCTTTTCTGGCGTTCCCCATTCTGAATCATCGTCGGCAATTGAAATTGCACCATGGAATTCTGCTACTTCCTGTGCAAGGTAATCAATGTGCGCTGCCGTTAACGCTCCTCGCTCTATCGCATGACTTAAGAGATTTTTCTGATCAAACTGCGCCATTTGCACCGCGTAATCAATAATTTCACCAGTTCCATTGAGTTCAGGTGAAGTTTCCGTTCCGGTAATCGGTAGAACATCAAGATAGAGCTCTGGTGCCAACCGACGATTCAGGCGGATTTCCTCGTAGCAATACTTCTCTCGTAGTGCCAATGTCGAAAAATTGACAAAACCCAGATCAATATGTTTTTTGAGCTTGTAGGCGTAGGGACCGGTTAATAACACCCAGGAAATATGTGTCTCTAACACTTGGAATTCTTCAACTGGATGATCGTAGAGCGTTTTATTCTGCAGTGAATCGATCAACATTGTGAATCTTTCCTACTCCTGCTGTCAAAAGTGTTTCTTTAAGAGTTCTGCATCATAGCATAATTGTTTTGAAGATTAGAGTGCATCTCGAATAAGTCCTGCAATCCCAGAGTCAATATAATGAAAGGCATCTGACTTCTCATGAAAGAATAAAACATCTATTATCCTATATGCAGAATGAATTCTTTTTTCCAGATTCCAAAAACCTACACAGGTTACTCTCATGTATGATTTAACCCCACTGAATATTGCTCTGGCTGCAATGCTGGTCTTTATCAATGGCATTATATCTGTTTCGCTTAAACTGAATCTGGAGAAACAGTTACTTTTGGCATCCCTGCGTACCATTGTGCAATTGCTGCTGATTGGACTGATCCTGGAGTGGATCTTTGAGCTTTCGTGGTGGCCCATGATCGCCCTGTTGATGTTTGCGATGACACTCATCGCCAGTACGACTGCCGTCCAGCGTTCCCACCGTCGATTTCCGGGGATCTGGCTGAATAGTATTGTGGCAGTTTTTGTCAGCTCCTGGCTGGTCACGGGATTTGCATTAACAGTGATTATTCCTCCCCAAAGCTGGTCCGATAATCCGGCTCAGTACCTGATTCCACTTCTGGGAATGATTTTGGGGAACACACTGAATGGCATTTCATTGGGGCTGGATCGACTCAGTGAAGAACTGGTCACCCGCAGGGCAGAAGTGGAACTGCGACTGACACTGGGAGCCACCAGAAATGAAGCAGCCAGAGAGGCGTTGCAAAATGCAGTCCGCTCGGGAATGACACCGATTATCAATTCGATGATGGTTGTCGGACTGGTTTCATTACCAGGTTTAATGACAGGACAGATTCTGGCCGGTGCCAGCCCTTTTGAATCAGTCAAGTATCAGATCGTCATCATGTTTCTGATCGCTTCAGGCACCGCGCTGGGCACTGTAATTTCTGTACTCATGGGATATCGGTGCCTTTTCAATTCGAAACATCAGTTCCTGTTTGACAAAATCACACGCACCGGTTAACAGTGACATGATTCAAACAGAGTCGACTTCTCTGGAAAGTTTGTCAAAGAGTTCTTTTAGCACCGGTTCCGGGTAGAGCACAAACGACATTTCGCGACTTTGAATAACAGCGTTGGCATTGATCTGCTGCCGTACTGTCGTCAAATCTTCGTTAATCTGCTCTCGTAGCTTTGCAGTCAGACGTGCCAGTTTTGCATCTACTTCTCGAAGTTCTCTAAAGCGATGCCTGTTACGACGCCTACGCTCTGCTGAGTCAGTTAGTTCATCGTGGTCGGTCTCTGCCGACTGCTGATCTTGGATTAACGCCTTTTTTTGCTTTAACAGAGAATCGGCATCCGAGAGTTGATCATTGGTCAGATGCCGATCCGAGTTGAAATCCAGATCTCGCAAGACACCTTTCAAACAGGTTTCGTCACATTGCTGAACATCATAAGGCTGGCAAAACGGTAGAAACTTTGTCGCAGACAGTGTCAGATATCGCGGGGGCATCAGATGAAAAAACCGGGTAAAGATTCGATCGGTCATTTCATCATACTTGGCACCACCTATCCCGTGCACGAACAGATCACCTAAAAACAAACGGGCAAACAGCGTTGTCGTCAACGCACGTGTTCGTAAGCGAATTCCCTGATCGGGTAATTGCTTCAAAATTTCAATTGCAGCAGATAAATCACAGTTCTCCTGCATCGGCAGGGTGGCAATCACCGTTTTGCCGTCAGAAATCTGAATATGATCCTGATCTCGCTTTACGAACACTTGATGCCGTCGTGTTTCCCCCGCACGCCACATCCAGAAGGGAGATTCAATCCAGCCTTCCTGCTCTGACAATTCGGGAACAGGGTGAGTTTTACTCCGCACGCGATTCACTTTGCGGTATTCGTCTAACACTTCATTATGAATTGCACGAAATTTTTCGGCGGATTGAAACAGAAAAGAGGCAAACCATAAAAATGGGCTCGTTGCACAGAGCCGGCTGATCGGGAGTTCCAGATTCTCAATTCCCCAGCGTTGTTCTTGTGCATGGCGGGCTGCTGCCAGGCAGTCGGCCAGCCGATCAGAGCTATTCATTTGAGAAATCGCAGCAGGCCAGATGTCCGGCAAGAGCGAGGATGAAAAATCGGGCCACTGTTTGAGTGCCTTGTCAACACGTTCTGCAAATGATTGAAACAATTCTTTATTTTGAATTGTCGTATCTTCCCAGGGTTTTTTCTGAATGGATTCATCAAATGAGATTTCAGAAAAAGTGGGCATTGAACGAGTGCCTTGCGGAACACGAATCGAAGTGGAACTGACCAGGTCATTATCGACAATCAAATTCAAACTGAGGCCTGCTGTTTTGCGGGCTACATTACCAATCAACAAGTTCTTCACCCAGACGCCAGGATGATACAAGGCAGGCTGATGCCCCGTAATCAACAAGAGCCGGTCATTGAAGTCCTGTGGAAGTTCGATGGTTTTCCCGGTCAACTCAGACGTATATTTTGCAGCTTCAGTCATAACAGCTTGGCGTGCCCATGTTCTCAGGCTGGAAATAATTTTCCCACTTCTGTCCCGGGAACAAGCTGCAAACATTCTGCGATTTTCTTCTGCATCACTGATCAACTGACTCAGATCGGGGCGGGCGAAAATCGCGTCATCATAGCGTGGAACTTTGAGATCCTGCTTTTCCCACAATGGCTCTGGAACCGCAGTCGTAGCGGAAGCGAATCGGGAATCGGGATTCTTACAGGGAAAAGGGGTCACTGAAGACATTTCAATGCTTTAATGGTGTGCTAAAATCGATTTCATTTGCAGTGAACCGGCGCTATCTGCAAACATAAAAAACGGCATAGAGAGCACTCTAGTTTGACGAATCTACTATTGAATGTCGAGTCCTTTTGAATTGATTTCAATCGGAAATGCTCGATGGTTGTTAACCGGAGCGTTATTATAAGCGTGTCACTACTTACTCATTGTAAGAATCGGTACGATCGTTACAACATTCAGTCGCACAGCAGGTTAAACCGGATGCCTGCATTTCTCGATCAAGCACTTCATCATAATATGCTTTTCGTTTGATTGCATCATCCAGCGATCCTCCAAAGCTGCGTTCTTCTTCAAGGTAAACCAGCGGCACTGCGAATTCAACGACTTTCATAGCCTGGGCGGCAGCCTGAACCCAAAGCTGAAGAGGCATAGCATAGCCCAAATCTGTAACATTAAATTTCGAAAGGGATTCAATCCGATACGCTTTCAAACCACAAAACGCGTCTGTGAGTTCAAAGCCCAGTTGTGTATTTATCCGCTGTGTCACTGCCATATTGATTTGGCGACGATCTTCAGGAGGAATACTACTGCTGGAGTCTTTTTGTAGATAACGACTCCCGGAAAGAATATCCAAAGGATCGTTTTTTAATCGATCGCGCATTTGCCGGACCAAATCAGGTAGTAAAGCAGGCTCATGCTGACCATCACAATCGATCGTCACCAGCACATCATATTCATCCTGATGCGCTATGGAAAAATCAAAGGCACTCTTCAGAGCCGCTCCATAGCCACGATTCTCGGGATGAGAGATGACAATGATTCCTGGAAATTGATTTAGTAACTCAGCGGTGTTATCTGAGGAACCATCATCGACCACCAGAATCGCTTCAGCATACTTTTTCACTTCCGATAAGACTTCGAGCACATGCCGCTCTTCATTATAAACCGGCAAAGCAATCAGCGCTTTCCTGCTCATACTCAGACCCTTTGCTATTCTGGAGTCTTCTATCAAATTTAATTAGGACGGTTCCATTGTAGAAGGGGCAACCCCAGCGTCAACTATTCAATTCATTCGAAGAAGAGGCCGACGCGCAAGCAAAGCAAAAACTTCGAACCCGGTTGGTTGTGAGAATATGTAAATCTTCTACAATAGGACCAGAACATGTATTTGCAGCGGAATTGATTTCGTTTTCAACCAAATGAGTTCGACACTCCAGGCAATATACGTAAAACCACCTAATCGAAGACAATTTACACGGAAACACAAAGGAGTTACACGAATGGCTTATTCGCTTCCCGATCTGCCCTATGCCTATGACGCTCTTGAGCCTCACATTGATGCCAAAACGATGGAAATTCATCATACCAAACACCATCAGGCTTATATTTCCAAAGCGAACGCCGCTCTTGAAGGGCATAGTGATCTTGCAGCAAAATCAATCGAAGATCTGGTCAGTGATTTGAGTGCGGTTCCCGAAGCAATTCGTGGTGCGATCAGGAACAATGGTGGCGGACATGCCAATCATAGCCTGTTCTGGACAGTAATGTCTCCGAATGGAGGTGGTGCTCCCAGTGGTGAACTCGCGGACGCAATTAATTCTACATTTGGCAGTCTGGATGCTTTTAAAGAACAGTTTTCTAATGCCGCTGCTACCCGATTCGGTAGTGGATGGGCCTGGCTCTCTGTCGATGGCGGAAATCTGCTTGTCGAAAGCACACCCAATCAGGATACCCCACTTTCTGAAGGTCGAACACCCATCCTGGGACTTGATGTATGGGAACACGCATACTACCTAAACTACCAAAACAGGCGACCTGACTATATCACAGGCTTTTATAATGTGATTAATTGGGATGAAGTGGCTAAGAGATACGCAGCAGCGAAAAGCTAATTGTCGTATTTTACATCGATAATCAGCCCCTTAATTGCCGATGAAATGAAAGCGGCCTTCATGTTTTGAAGGCCGCTTTTGATATTTGAGGGGGGGGGAGTTCCATGTCAAATCGCAGCTGCAATCTGGCCATTCTGATCAGTCTGTTTTGCTTACAGGCGGGGTGTCAGACGATTCCCGACTATCATCAACCCGCTGGATTCAGCAGTACTTATCACAAGCGAATCTACCCGGAAACAGCCATGGTCTCTCTTTCGAAGAGCGCCACTCAGCATCTTCCCGAAGATCAGGGTGTATTTTATCCTACCGACGTGAAAGTGAAACAGCCGACGTATCATGCTCCTTTAGCTGAAATTAAAGGCCGTATCACCGACGAAGAATTGCAAGACTCACGCCGACGTCTGCAACTGGACAGCCTGCGGAGAAGTGATAATTACATTAATCGGGAACAAATTTACAACGAGAATTTCCCAGCCCCCGCTTCCTGGTAAGTTTGAGTGATTTGCTGAGCAAGACCATCTGGTTGTAAAGATTACATATTCGCAAAAACTGAATTTCAGTCCTCAATTCTGCTTTTGACAGGATATATAATACCCGTTATCTTCCCGTTCTACATTGATGGAGATTGCGCTGTGATAGAATCTTCATGATCTACAGTGGATATGGGAAGGACCCCAAAAGTGGTAAATGGTCAGCACGTGGTTGTCTTTGATGGACTGAATGAAACAGAACAAGTTCTCAAAGCGATTTTGGAACCCCAGGGGTGCCGGGTCAACCGAATTCGACAACAGCATTCCGGCGATATCACTTCCGCCGAAGAAGTCCCCAGTATCCTTGTTGTGCACGATGAAGATGCGAGTCATTGTACCAAAGATAAACCAGGATGGAACAAAGTCCCGAAGATTGTCATTGGTTCAGTAAAAAAACGCTCTACATCCAATACTGATCAATCCACTCACTTCCTGGTTCAGCCATTTCATTATGCTGAATTGATCGATTCGATTGAGAGCATTTTGCAGCAACCTCAGTTGAATCACTGACCATTGGGGCGCTCTCGCGACCTGAATCAATCTCAAACACAGTGATTCCTATTTTAGAGTTCTCACGACTTTTGAAGAGTTTTGCTGCCTGTGTTGCATGACCTTCAGTCTTCCTGGATGCAGTAATTGCGCTCATGGATTTGCTCGGGGCTTCACGTTGAGATATGATATTGAGCAGAGTAACCAGACCTGTGAACTTAGCAGACAGTTCCACTGTGTGCTGCAGGTCCAGTCCTCGACTGGGAATTAATACGCTATGAATAGTTTGAGAGGCAAAGACGTGACTCAAACGACACTGCTGGTAATCCAGGGTGTTGATTTAGGAACACGATTTAAGCTCGGCACTGATCCTGCTGGAGTAGGGCGGGGCGTTCGAAATGAAGTTCGCATCCTGGATACCGAAGCATCACGTCAGCATGCTCTGATTTCCTTCAAAAACGGTTCCTATATCATCACCGATCTGAATAGTTCTAATGGAACTCTGTTAAATGGAAAACAGATCGAGTCGACCAAACTCAATAACGGAGATCATATTCAAATCGGTCGCAGTCTGTTGTTATTTTCGAGCCAGTCGATCGATGATGATTCCCGCTATA
This sequence comes from Planctomycetota bacterium, assembly GCA_022600195.1. Taxonomy (GTDB): domain Bacteria; phylum Planctomycetota; class Planctomycetia; order Planctomycetales; family Planctomycetaceae; genus Gimesia. The sequence continues at coordinate 14,495 of JAHZKX010000065.1, read as the reverse complement.
TGGCGGAAAAAATCGATTTAATCAGCAACGAAGATTCCCATCACTCCAGCATAACACACGAAGTCAATCACGATTTCGATTCGGTAGTGATGGATACCGCCGATGTAACAGGAACGATCCCAAAACACGAAATCCAGAATGATCTTCAGGCATTGTATCGTGTTGCTGAAGCTTCTGTGAGCCCCACCATCTCACAGGAAGAATTACTCAAACGAATTCTTGATCTTACCATCAATACCGTCGGTGCGGATCGGGGCTGCATGTTGATTACAGATCCGCAATCGGGTGAAATCCTGCCACAAATCTATAGCAGTCTGAATGAGAAAAAAACCGGATCTCGCATGCCGGTCTCTCACAGTATTGTGGACTATGTTCTAAACAAGAAGCAAGGAGTTCGTACATCCGATGCACAGCATGACCAGCGTTTTGAAGGGGGACGCAGTATTCTCCAGGCTGGAATTCGTGAAGCCATGTGTGTTCCCATGCAAGGACGTCATGAGTTAATGGGGGTCATCTATGTTGACACAACCACGTCACATCCTGATATATTATTAAAAAATGGTTCCTCGGAAAAATTCAGCGAAGAACACCTCCGACTACTTGTAGCAATCGGGCGGCAGTCCGCTTTGGCAATAGAGAACTATCGATTCCAGAATGCGATGCTTAAAGCAGAACGCTTTGCTGCAATGGGGCAAACTATCGCCACGTTGAGCCATCACATCAAAAATATCCTTCAAGGAGTCCGTGGCGGCAGCTACCTGATCGACATGGGTCTGAATAAATCAGAAGAGGATCTCGTCCGTAAAGGCTGGAACATCGTCGAAAAAAATCAGAACAAAATCTACCATCTGGTCATGGACATGCTCACTTTCAGTACAGAACGAAAACCTGCATTAGAACCGGGGTCTATTAACACTCCGGTGAAAGACATCTTTGAATTAATGCAGGCACGAGCAGAAGAATTTGGTGTCCAGCTGAAATGCGAACTATCGAAAGACCTCCCGGAATCCGTCTTCGATCACGAAGGGATTCATCGCGCCGTTTTGAATATCGTGATCAATGCCATAGATGCAGTTGAAGGGGCTGAAAAGGGAATGGTGCTTCTCGAAACCACATACTTAGAGAAACCAGATCAGATTCTGATCATGATTTCAGATAACGGCCCGGGGATACCTGAGGATCAAATCAACAAGATTTTTAATCTGTTTGAATCGACGAAAGGTTCCCGAGGAACTGGAATTGGATTGGCAGTCAGCCAGAAAATCATCAGGGAACATGGGGGAGAGATCAGCATTGAGAGTGAAGCCGGGAAAGGGTCGCGTTTCACTCTTTCAGTTCCCCGCCTGGACGAAGACCATCCACCAGAGGCTTCATCTTAAACAAATTGATGACGATCGTTAAAAACTGCGTTTGGTCCGTTCAGATTTTTTCGATCCTTGACCTCTTCCCAGAATCATCTTCTCTAATGCAACAGGATCAGCTCCAATATGCTTTTTTAAACCAGACCAACGAGCAGCTTTACAGGTTGGTAACAATTCAAAATGAGATGACTTGATTTTCACCAGCGGAGGTAATTTCTGCTCGAGCAACATAACCCCTCCCGTGACAGCCAATGCGTCCTGATCAGCTTCATCCCCAAACAGCATCGCCATTTCCTTCGAAAATCCCGTTGCTGTTTTTTGCGAATTAGTATTGCTATTGTCCAGTAGATTCAATCGCTCAACCATAAAACCATTTGCATGCCCCCACCATTGAATCGGTTTCTTTTCCCGTAAAGTTTGCGGAATAGAGAACAAAGAGGCTGATTTTGAAAAAACGGACCGAACAGCACTTGTTGCAGGAGCTGGCATAAAGATAGATTCATCCGCAAAAATCCGTGCGGCAGAATCTCCTGCTGGCTTATCACCTGAAGACTGCTTCAAAGCGAATACCGTCTCACCAGTTGCAAAAGTACTTTGGTTCAAGGAAACGTGAAGCGATGGAGAAACGGATTTTTGCGTTTCTAATGCAAAAATATCTTTCATGCTCAAGAGCAGGCTGCTTTGAACTTCAAGGCTAAGACGCGAAGCGCGCGACTCAACAATGGTACCTGAAGCTGCTAAAAAAGAATGATCAATCAGAATCTGTTCTGTTTTTCCAGTATCTGAAGGCTCAACATAGACAACAGACTGAAAACGCCGATCATTGACCAGGATTGCATGCAGAGCGCATTGATCCAACGCCAATTTGCTCTTGTTACAAACCAGGAAATGCTTGGGAACAACTCCTTTTCTCTCAGCAGAAATCTGAAAGTTGCCACCGACTAAATCCAAAGTCGAATTCCTAAGTGTGATAAATGAGGAAACCCCCTCTTTTTTCTGATTTCGAGGCAGTTTTGAAGCCGAGGGCGACAGCAGCTTCAGTTCTACGACCGTACGTTCGCCCTCATTTGGCTGAAACTCCAAACGAACTTGTTTATTCTCAATCAAGAGAGGAGAGGTGTAGCAGGTTCCCTGACCACTGATAATGACCTTGGTGGGTCCTGAAACGGCAGAACTTCTGAGAAATGCACTAAGATCGCCCTTTTTCATATCAAATGAAACAGTTTTCGCTTTTGCAAACACATCACGAATATCCTGTTTCACCTGAGGCTTACTTAAATATGCTTGAATACGATTTAGGCGCCCAGGAGAAAGGGAACTCAAAACAGCAGGATCACAGCCTGCAATCACTCCCCCCTCAGAGATGGCATAAACAGCTTTTTGTTTGGAAAAATCGAGTAAAGGTCTGACAAAAACAGGACCGCGTAATTCGTTCAATTCCGAAGGTAGATCGGTATTGAACGCAGCTGACGGTACGATTTCCCCCCAGCTCTGCTGCCAGGTACGATGAGAATCAATTTGAAACACGTTCTGCGATTTATCAGTTTTTGTGGAGCTCAAATATAATGGCCAGCCCCATAACAGAGTACTTTCTAATTCAAATTTCAGGCCGTTGAATCGGTTCTTACTTTGTTTTCGCAATTGATCCTGAGGCCAATTAATCAAAGAAAGCATGGAAGATTGTTGATTCTTCGGACTACCAATTAAAACAGAATTGACAACGACTACCTCAGCTTGATTTTTAAAGGTAGTGGGCTTACTGGATTTAGCGGTAGCTTCGACACCCTGTTTTTTGTCTTTCGATTCCGAAGGGCCATTCAGTTCAAAAACAGAACGATCAGAGAGCAGGGTACTGGAAAAGATTCTGACTGTGCGAGGAACTTTACGTTCTCCCCAAATGGAATCTTCTTTGTTAATATTTTCCAGGCTTTCCAGCTCAATGGAAGGCACTCCTGTTGTGGAAATAAAACAGTTTGAAATTAAAACATCGGTGTAAGGTTGATCTATGTGGATCGTCTCCAGACGACTGCCGGTGATCACGGAATTTTCCAGAAAAATTCGTGATTCTCCTTGAGGGCGATGTGCATTCATCCGCAAACCACCGCTGGAATTGATCAATCGAACTTGTCTTTGAGTTGTCCCCGTTAATGAAAATGAACAGTTTTGAAATGTGAGATCAGCCTGTTTAATTCCAAAAACATTACAGATTCCCTTACCAGGAATCTTCGAACCATCAAACAGAAAATGAATTCCCTGAAAACGAAGCACACCAGAGGAAAAAGAAAAAAAATCAAATTCAGGCTGCTTCACCAGCTCATCATTTGCTTGAATTACGACTACCGGATTCTGTTCAGAATCTGCCATAATGATGAGCTGTGAACTATTCTGTAACTGTTGTGGATTTAACAAAAAAGGTCCCTGGCCGAACAAACGAACCACAGCGCCTTTCGATGTGACCGCTTTAATCGCATCGTTTAGCTTTCCGTATACTCCTGCCTCTGTATTATCTTTGGCAACCTTCAATACCGGAAGTTTCAGGTCCACCTTGCTGCGATTGGGACCAACGAGAGCCGTGAAGCCAGCCCCCCATTCTGGTAGATGCTTCTTTTCGTCTCCACGTACAGACACGTTTTTCCATTGTTTACTTGCTTGTTTACTTGCTTGTTTAGTCTGAACCGCAGGCTGGTTCGCTGATTTGTTCTCCGAAACTTCGACCTTAAGCTGTGATTGCATGTCTTCGGCCGAGGTCTCTGGATGATCACTTTCTGACGAACTTTGTTTTACGGAATCATTCTGATTCCCCTGTGGGTTCACGCCCGTAGTGCCGAAAGGATTGCTACCCGCGCCTCGTTGAATTGGCGTTGATGAAGTTAACGCATTGATCCCCCACCAGACGAGCAGGATCAATAGAATTGCTCCGCCAATGATCATCGCAATTTGCTTGTAATTTACGGCAATTTGACTCTCGGGTGCTACCGCTTCGTCCACGGCAACAGGAGTGGTTTTCCGGGATGATCTCGGAGGTCGACTCGCCTTAGCAGGTTGTTTACGAGCTGTTTTACTTTTTTGTGGTGTTTGCTTTGCCTGCTTTCGTGATTCAACCGATTTCTCCTGCTTTTGCGAACGCTGAGCTTGCCTGGTTTTCATGGCAGAATCAGAAATAACTGAACCTGTTTCAGGCTGAGGAGCAGAACGACGTGTCTCCACATGTTCTTCTTCTACATAGGGGGTCGCTTCTGCCGCTACCGATTTTTTAACAGGTTTTCGAGAACGCTTAATATCAGGAACTGAAGTTTCTGTTTCATTTTCGACTTCTGCTGCCAGTTCCTGCAGATCGAAGCTGGTACTGAGTCGGCTACTAGATTCTTCCTCGCGATCTTCTGCCTGGCTTTTGTAGTCAGGCATAAATTGATTCATCTGGAATTCGCTACTATCCGACGACTGATTCGTGTTTGTTTCGGGTATTCTATGCCCACCGTCAGACTCGTCATTCGCCAGAGCTTCCAGCACGTTATTATCAACATTCGAACGCTTCAAATTTGAATTTTTCAAATCTTCCAGCAGGTCCTCTGGTGTCTGATATCGCTCACTCTGTGGTTTAGCCATCATGCGCTGAATGATCGCCACCATTCCTTCGGGAACCAGGTCATTTAATTCACGTGGGTCAGGAGGTGGTGTTGTCGCATGTGCTGCCAGTTTGTTGGTCAAACTTCCTTCAGAAAAAGGAGCACGACCAGTCAGCATATGGTACCAGGTACACCCTAAAGAATAGAGATCACTTCTAATGTCCGCAGCCTTGCTGTCTCGCGCCTGTTCGGGGGCCATATAATCTACAGTCCCCACTGTAGTCCCAGCGCGTGTGATGCTCGTCTCGGTGTTGTCGTCAATCGAACGCGCTAACCCAAGGTCCGTCAGTTTGACAACACCATCCAGTCGAATGAGAATATTAGCTGGCTTGATGTCTCTGTGAACAATCCCTTGCTGATAGGCATGCGCCAACGCCTTAGTGACTTCTGTAATAATCTCCAGCGATCGCCGAACGGGAATCCGTTTTCGTTTACTGATCAGATTGTGTAAATCGGTTCCTTCGACATATTCCAAAGCGATATAAAGGTAACCATCTTCTTCCCCGGCATCATAGACAGACACAATATTTTCATGGCGCAAATGGGCGGCGGCTTGACCTTCTGCCTTGAATCGCTTGACAAGTACCGGATTCTCTGCCTTATCACGAGGTAAGATCTTTAACGCAGCCAATCGATTTAATGTCGTGTCACGGGCAAGAAATACTGCGCCCATTCCGCCAGCGCCAATTTCTTTTTCAATCTGATATTTGCCCAATGATTCTAATTTAGGGACGCGCGCAGATTGCCGTTTTTTCTTTTCAGGAATGTTTTTATCCCGCTTGGCCATTGCCTACCCCAGAATATTTTGAATCGACAAATTCAAAAACGTTTTTTTACACGAACCGCATATGTGAGTCATCAAGAATTGATTTCGATCTACAAGAAGAATGCAGATGGAAGCCCTTATATCATAAGCAGTTGGAAGGGTAGAGTCAAAATAGACCCTCTTTACTTTTCGATTTTTCTGAGACAAGAATCCAGATCGGACCTGAGTCGAATCAGTTTCAGCAGTAATCAGGCTTCAGAAACAGCTTAAATCGCGTCAGACCAGTCCAGACACTGAACAAGACCGGATTTCATGCTGCATATGCACCATTGCCCGAACGGGTCGCAGGCAACGTCAATCGCTTCATCCGGAATTACTCCTCCCCAAAGAAGCTTCCCTTCCTGATTTAACCAATACAATTCCTGTTCAATGGTCGCAGCAACGATCCGGTTCCCTGAAAAATCACAGGCGATCGCTTTGGGGGTTCCTTCGAAAACCAATGTTCCTGCTGAATCTCCCTCATGATCAAACATCAATATCCCGTAATTAAAGCCCGCCAGATAAATCCGCTGACCATCTCCGGAAACTGCGATTCCACCACTATTTGACCAATGCTTTTCGGTCCAGTGACAGTTACCTTCCAGATCATGGCAACAGATCAAACCGTTTTCAGCAGCACCTATCAACCGTGGTTCCGTCACCTGAAATTCTAAATAACTCAAAGGTCGGTTGGTCTCAAAACTGGCAACCTTCCTCTTCTGAGAGTCAATGAGAATCGTCTTTCCACTGGCGAGACTGACGGCAATATAGTCTCCATACGAGTCCATCGTGATTTCCAGACATTCCACCGAAAATGAAATTGCCCAAAGAACGTTCAAATTTCGATCGAAGCAGCAGATACTATTATCTGAATAAATTGCGGCCCCCAGTTTGCCGCGGTCACTCCAATGGACCAGTTGGATATCTTTAATTCCCCGATTCAGATGTAAAAACTGTCCCTGCCGATCCAATAAATAAAGGCCGCCTGAAATATCGGCGGCCAGTATTTCTCCGGTTTCGCGTGCAATATCCAGCGCCTGCAAAGGAGCTTCTGTAGAAAATGACCACCGTAAACTGGGGGTCATTCCCTTTCCTTGTGTAAGCCAGGCGGCACGTTCATCCATCATGGTGTTACAGCAAATTGCCTTTGGAGAATTTGTAAGCCACGCTTGATGTCAGAATCTGCTGCAAGCTTTTGCTCTCGTGACGCCCCATACATGGCAGTCTGCAGTTCATCTTTCTCAACCGTGATATTGGGTTTGATCCCAATCTTACCATAAGTATTTCCCTGAGGCGAATAGAATTTGGCAGTTGTCAAACGTAAACCAGTCGAACCGCGAATCGGAAAAATACTCTGCACCGACCACTTGCCGTAGGTTTTTCGACCGACAACAGTTGCCCGACGGTGATCTGTGAGTGCCCCTGCCACAATTTCACTGGCACTGGCGCTGTTTTCATCCACTAATAAGACGAGCGGAATTTTCCATGTGCCAGGACGATGTGCTGTATAGCTCCAGTTCTGATCGGAGACACGTCCCTTAGTCGAAACTAATTTTCCTTCTTCCAGAAAACGATCAAGAACTTCAACTGCAGCAGATAATAAACCGCCTGGGTTCCCCCGGACATCCCAGATCAAAGACCGCATCCCTTCACCATGCAGCTTTCTTAATGCCGCATCCAACTCGGAAGCAGAGGTCTTTTGGAAACCTGTCATTTTGATGTAGGCAATCCCATTTTCCTTATCAATCATTTTCACAATGGGAAAACTTTTGACTTGAACTGCTTTTCTGACCACCTTCGCCGTGCGGGTGACGCCACTGTCTGGATTCTCTAGTTCCAGTACTACCTGGCTTCCAGATGCACCTCGCAACAAATTAGCTGCTTGATCGGTCGTCATGTTGCGACAATCTTTTCGATCAATACCCACGATATGATCGCCGGACAAAACGCCCGCTTTTTCTGCAGGACTCTCAGGCAGGACATTGATCAACAGCATGCCTTCGCCAATTTCCGCCTTCATTTCGATGCCGATACCGACAAACTCTCCTTCGATATTGTCATAAAGATCACCAAGTCGATCAGGAGTCAGAAAGCTACTGTAATCGTCCAGTGAATTGCAACCACCAAACATGTACTCGGCAATCACAGCGGTATCACGCAGTCCCAGATTCTGATAGGACAGATCACAAACTTCATTAATCAACTGATGTGCCCCATGATGACTGGAAATGGATTTATTCCAGTAATTCTCTCTTAAAATCCGACGAACTTTTCGGATTTTTTCTGGCGATACTCCACGCAAGTTTTTTTTCGTAAACTGATCGTTCGCCAATGCCAGGTACAAACTTTCGGTACCATGCGCGACATATGATGTCGTGCTGAGTGGATCAACAAAATGCGATTGAATTTTCGATAATATTTCGTCAAACAGAATAAAAGCTTCACGTCGAGACTGAGATAACAGAACCTTTGAGAAACTCTCGTCCATATAGCGGCGGTCGATACCAAAATGAATTTTTGCACGACGCAAACCGTATTTAATATTATCGTTTCCAGGCCATTCCTTGAGAGCCTCTTCGTAATGTTCAATGGCCTTTATCCATTGTCGAGACCGTTCATACTCTTCACCCTTGGCAATCGCCTGGGTTTGAGTAACTGGTATGACAATTGGTAATTCACCGGGAACAGCATAGGCAACAGTTGATCCCATTGCCAAAGAACATCCCAGTAAACTAGCCCACAAATGTTTCGAATGTAATTTCTTCAGAAGTCGCGTCTTGATAGTTGAAAACATATTTCCCCCTCTATGCCAGCGTTCATCCTGAAACTGATGGCCGCCACAAGCAGTGCTCATCAAATGTTTTCAGGTAGACGGACGCTGGTTCGCGATGCACAAAAATGTACAACGTTTATTTAAACAATTATCTTGCCGATATGTTTAACATAAGTCACAAAAAACGTTGGTCAAACAATCGTTTTGGGGAACATGCAGGATGACCTGAATAATCGATCCATTTTTAAATGCTCGTTCAAAACCAGCGGTATGAACATATACACAATCTGTCGGGAGTCGTTCTTAACTCGTTGATATGACTGCTACATCAGGCCTGGAAGCAGTTCGCCAGCTTCACTAACCCGTGTAATCAGGATAACCACACGTCAGACGTACCACTTCAAGAATTCTTGAATGGGAAACGGGAAATTGCTCAACTCCACATTTGGTATGTTACCGTTCCTGTCCCCAGAGGATTGCCAGCTGCACCAGAACGTCGACAGCCTGTTGCATCTCTTCGACTGTGGTCCATTCCAGAGGGGAGTGAGGATTATGTTGTCCACTTGAGAGATTGGGTGTGGGCAGTCCCTTTTCCGTCAGGAGAGAGCCATCAGTACCGCCTCGAATCACATTCAGATTCGGCTCCAGTCCCGCAGCACGGGTCGCTTCAATCGCTTTTTGTAATGCACGAGGCTCTTTCGATAATCCATCACGCATATTGCGATACTGTTTGTGAATCGTGATTGTGATTTCCGCCTTCGGATGCTGCTCTCGCAAGGGAGCAGCCAGCGATTCCAACAGTTGTGCATATTCTGACAGTTTTTCTGTCTCAAAATCTCGTAATATTAATCGAGCCGAGGCTTCAGAGACACTTCCTTCGAGATGGTAAGGATGTATGAAACCTTCCCGACCCTCTGTCGTTTCTGGGCTCATCGTCTCCGTGGGTAATTGTGCAATCAATTTACACAAAATGCGATTAGCATTCACCATGACACCTTTTCCCACAGAAGGATGCGTATTCACCCCACGCACGACAATAACCGCCTGATCGGCTGAAAACGTTTCGGAATCAATGCGGCCACTGCCATCACTGTCCAGTGTATAAGCACAACAAACGCCGAACTGGTTTAGATCCAGCTTTTCTATACCGCGACCGATTTCTTCATCACACGTAAAACAGAGACGAATCGGACCATGTTGAATGGAACGATCTGCCATCAACTGCGCGGCAGCCGACATCATGACTGCAATGCCCGATTTGTCATCGGCTCCCAGTAGAGACGTACCATCGGTGGTAATCACTGTTTTTCCCAACATCTGTTTCAATCGCGGTTCTTCGCTGACCCGTAAAACCCGCGATGGATCGCCGGGCAGCACCAGGTCCTGTCCATCATAGTTTTCATTGACAATCGGATTGACATTGGTCCCCGAAAATTCCGGCGAGGTGTCCACATGCGCAACCCAGCCAATCGCAGGGGCATCCCCCTCAACCGTACCCGGAATGGTCGCCATCACAATTCCGTGCTCACTGATTGTCACATCTTCCAGCCCAATTTGCTCACACTCATCAACCAGCAGTCGGCTCAACACCAGTTGTTTTTCCGTACTCGGAAATGTTGGTACGGTCTCATCTGACTGAGTATCGATTCTGACATAACGCAAAAAACGATTGAGCAATGTATCCATAAGAAGTCTCTTTGTAATGCAGGGATAATGCGAATTCCAAGCCGACACGCAAACTAGCGGCCCGTATTAAATTGATCCAATTCAAAAGCCACAAATTCAATTTTCTGATAGCCGTCTCTCTCGTAGAGTAAGCCAACCTGACTATCAGATAACATCGCCAGAGAAGAATAGGCGGCAGAGCCCGGCGTTACCAGTCGTGAGACCGACCACGTTTTGCCTTCATCTTCGCTCAGACGGACTGTCATTTTTTCGCGTTTTTTACTGGCCGGATTGCTGAAAAGAATCTGCCCGGGTTTCCCTTGTCCCGGAAAGCGAACGCGTATCAGACTGGCCTGACAAACCGGCTCGATGAGCGTCGGGTCTAGTGTTTCACCAGTCCAGGTTGCTCCACCATCTTCAGAAATCGCAATCGCTCTACGGTTCTTGCCATGATAACTGCGCATATTCATCAAAAGTCTGCCATCCGCCAATTCCACGACGGCACATTCATTCGTCTTGACACCAATCGGCTGACTCAACTGCCAGGTCTTGCCATGATCGTCCGAATATATCGCATGCGATCTGCGTACGCTCTTGCCATCCAGTGTCACATTATGATCACAGGGAATCACCAGTCGTCCCTTGTGAGCACCACGCGTTAATTGAATTCCATTTCCGGGCCCGGTGGCGTACCAGGTCCATTCCGGCTTTTTCGTAGTTTTTGTGATTTCATACGGCGTCTTCCAACTCACACCATCATCATCTGAGAAACTCATATAAACTCTACGTGTATCCCGTGATGTCTTCTCTTTGATTTGTTTTTCGTGGTCTTTTCCATGATTCCAGGTCAAAGGCAGCCAGATTCGGCCCGTTGATTGATCGACGACCGGGCAGGGGTTGCCGCAGGTATGTTCCCCATCGTTCCAGAGTACAGATAATTCAGACCAGGTTTTTCCATTATCTTTGCTGCGTTTGAGAACCAGATCGATGTTTCCACTGTCTCCTAAATTGTTCTTGCGACCTTCTGCAAATGCCAAGAGGGTCCCTTTGGGAGAAACGATCAAAGCCGGTATACGGAACGAGTGATATCCACCATCACCACGCTGAAAGACTGTCGTTTTCGTGGTCGTTTTGAGGGCAGGGGGTTGAGTCTCCTCGGCAAAGCCGGTTGTCAGACAGACATTCAGAAACAGCAAACCCTGTATGAGTATCAGGGGTAACAATTTGGTCATGTGTGAGGCGCTCCGCAGGTGAATCTAGTGCAACTTAATTAACAGAAAATGAGTATAACGTGCCAGGAAATAGGTCACAATCAACCAAATTCGTCTGCATTTCCTGTTGCAGAAGGCAGTTGACTTGCGATCAACAAAAAATTTGTTAAGCTTTCGAGTTCTGACTGAATTTAGCCGATAAAGTGAGATAACTAAGGCAGTTAGCACCGGGCAAAGACTTTTCCCGAGGCGCAACTTTCAGTAGAATGTGGATATGCTTAAGAGTCTGTCCCAACCCAAATCAGGCGGTGTAGCTCAGTCGGTTAGAGCAGCGGAATCATAATCCGCGTGTCGGGGGTTCGAATCCCTCCACCGCTACTCGTGTCATAAGAAGACACATCAAGACAAACGACGCCTAAATCCTCAACATTGATGGGTTTAGGCGTTTCTTCTTTTACCGGTTCCGGTTCCAGCTGTGTGACAGGCAAAGACACCTCAGGACAGCAAAAGCCAATTTCTTGTGTAAACGAGAGTGTAAACCTCATATTCTTCTTGCTGCTCTTCATTCTCTATTAACACATTTAGGTTTTCAGAATACGAAATCAAAACCTGCGTGCAGGGAGGTTCGAATGCGTCCACCGCTACTTAATTCATAGGAAAACATACCAAAACAAACATGACGTGCCCTTCTGTTTTTAATCAAAATAACCTTGTAATTGTATTTCTAAACTTGGATAATGTAATTACAAACCCTTACTTAATTCCTGCCTAATAAAACCTTACCTAATTCCTGCCTAATAAAACTTTACCTATTACCTCCTACAAACCCTTATACGTGCAGATTGCGCCATTTCATTTTTTAATTATATTCATGAACAGGAGCCAACACGATGAAAATCAGAAAACGTGGATTCACACTTATTGAATTGCTGGTGGTTATAGCCATCATAGCAATACTAATTGCGCTACTTTTGCCGGCGGTTCAGCAGGCACGAGAAGCAGCACGCAGATCAACCTGTAAAAACAATCTGAAGCAGGTCGGCCTGGCCCTACATAATTATCACGATACCCATCGTGTGTTTCCCTATGCGACTTCGAATCCTGGAACATGCACAATCACAGGAACTACAATCACAAACCATACAGGGTGGTTGTACCTCTTGCCGTTTATGGATCAGGCAAATATATACAATCAGTATAATTTCAGCGCAGCAACAGGCTCACGAAACGACGTTAGTGGCACACTGGCAGGTGGGGGTGCCATCGCCAGTGGAAATGCTGCCTTGGGAACAAACATCATTCAAACCCTGATTTGCCCCTCAGACAATGGAGGCGCAGTCTATGCTCCTGCCAGCACGGCTTATGGAACAGGTGTCGCCAACTCTGCCCGCACCAGCTACGGCTTCAATGTCACTAATGCGCACGATACCGGTGCCTGTAACTTATGGACCCTTGCGGGTAAAACAACCCGTACTATGTTCGGGATCAATTCCAATTGTAAGATCCGCGATATTACAGATGGCACTAGTAACACCGTCGCTGTCGCAGAAACCACATTGGACGTGGACGATGGTGAATGCCAGTCTTGGGCAGCAGCGTCTCATGTTGGTCTGGGAACAAACTTCAAGTCATCACGTGGCATCAATGAATATCGTTGCTGTACTTGGAGATCTCCTCCCATGGCTCAGTTTCGAGCAGGTCGACTAGGGGAATGGGGAGACCCCGGCAGTACTCATATCGGTGGCATGCATGTGCTTTTGGCAGATGGTGCTGTCAGGTTTATCAGCGAAAACATTGATACAACGACTCGCATCAATCTGGCCAATATTTCCGATGGCAATACAGTCGGCGAATTTTAATTCTTAAAACGTTCAGTAGTATGACTCCTTCGCCCGGGTATCCGAGGCGAAGGAGTCAATATTATTCTGCACATCAATCAGTGTTGATTCAGGTGCCAGTAGAGTTCTGATAAGCTGCGGTTAGCAGGTATGTTGGGAACCCCTGCCATTAACTTATTTGAAAGAGAGTTGAATGTTGAAATCTAACAGACACTTTATAATTGTCGTTTGTGTCATTGGGATGTTGACTGGCTGTGGTGGTAATTCCGTAGAAGTTCCAGATGAGCTAGTGCCTGTTACGGGGACCGTTAAGCTCGATGGAAAACCAAAAGCCAATATTTCCGTAATCTTTAATCCAGGAGATCAAACGTCAGGGACCGGAGGTTATGGTGTTACTGACAGTGAGGGTAAATATACTTTGCTCCACAGGAGTAACAAACCAGGAATTGAATCGGGAGAATACATTGTAACTTTTTCCATGATGGGATTACCTGACGGGAGTCCGATACCAGAAGGGAAGGACGCAGCTGATGTGGGGGCTGTTCAACTACTTCCAGAGAAATATACGAATCCCCACCAGGAGAGGAATCGGACGATGGCTACAGTCAAAGCTCCTGAAGTGACTCTGGATTTTGAGATTTCTGCTAAGAAATAGCACAGTGAAATAAAATCTGGATGCAACTGAAGGGACTAGATCAGTTTCCTTTAATCACAACCACTACTCAACAGCATCATATTTCGATCATCATGCTGCGGAATCATAATCCGCGTGTCGGGGGTTCGAATCCCTCCACCGCTACCTTCAAAAAGAGCCCAGAAACACTTTATTTGTTGCTGTTTCTGGCTTTTTTTATGCGCTGAGTTACAGACAGTACTCTTTGGGTAATGGTCTAATATAGTCTGTTTTGCTCCCGTTGTGCGCACAGGGCGCGCACATGTAATGATTCTCACATTCCAATAAGCCTTTAACCCGCATTTCCCAGATGACGTCCCTCGCTTTGGCACGTAATTTGCGCATACTCCTATAAAACAAGGGCATTCTGCCAATTCATGCCATGCTGACAGGGGAACTCGGTGGGTGACAGCCAAAACGAGGATTTGCGGGTCGGTTTTGACAGCCGCTTGAAGCTGAAGTTCTGCGGCAGTCAGGTCACCACCGATGCGGGACTGCTGGCCTACCGGGAACTGGATGCAGCGCTCGGGCTGACGGAACAGG
>JAHZKX010000064.1 GCA_022600195.1 Planctomycetota bacterium | reverse complement strand
TCAACATCGGCACGACGCAACATTGGGATAATCTGGTCTACACCATAACGTTTCTGAGGCATCTTAAAAAATCCTTTCCGGGCTTCGCCCGGGATGGATTCTCTCATAATCACTGGTACTATTCACGGGGATAAGGTCAAGAGTTAATTCAACTGTTGTGGTCTCTTGTGCCTTGAGAGCCGGGACATCTGCTGTCGCGGTGGCCCATTCCTGACAGGTTAGTCGCAGAACTGTTGCAGGAAATGATTTTGCAGAAGCGTTGGTACATTCCGCTTTTGCATGAATCGTTTCGCCGCGCCAATAGGTACTGCGAGGAAGCTCTATTTGTAGTTTTAAATCTGCGAATCCGGTGGCTTGCCAGGCTAGCAGGGTGAGCAGAGTAATCAAGAAGCGCACAGGGTTTCTCCTGAAGATATCAGTAGGTGACTGGAGTGAAGAGGTTCATGAGGGATTGATCAAACATATTAAGCAAGAAACTTAATTATATTGCACGTATCTACTTCATTCCATGATGGTAACCAATCATAGTCAGTGATTTTAAAACATTACGGCAAGCTGGAAAGGAATATCCTAATTGATGCTTTTCATCTTTTGTAAAACGAGAAGTCTGCTTCTCTTTCAGATTTTTGCGAGATATGATCCAACTTTGATATGACTGTTGACTCTATATTTGGTCGAGGTTATGCTGGTGTGACGCGTTATGTATATGGAACGTTGTTGGTGCGGTCGAGGATCGTTTGATGAAAGTGGCTACCACGAGTGTTCCCGCGTTGGAGCGGGGGTTGGATGTGCTGGAATTGTTGAATCAAGTCCCAGAAGGGCTTGGTATCAGCGAGTTGGCGGCGCGGCTTTCGCTCAATAAGAATTCTGTTTTTCGGATTACGCATACACTGACAGATCGCAATTATCTGGAACGTGACCCACTTACGAAGCGTTTTCGACTCTCAACCAAGTTTCTGACGTTAGGACTTCCACAAGTGGGCGATGTGAGTCTGGTTGAAGAAGCACTCCCGTTCATGCGTGAATTACGTGATGCTACCCGGGAGACTGTGCAGCTTGGAATTCGCGTTGGTGATGAAGGTGTGATCATTGAACAGGTCAGCGGACTGCATCCGCTCAGAATTGCCGTGGATATCGGGCTGCGCTTTCCTTTGCACAACAACGCGCCTGGTAAAACACTTCTGGCATTTCAGAATTCAGAAGAGGTCGCGTCAACCATCGATCGAATTCCGCTGACTGCAGATACATCACGTACTATCACAGATCCGAAGGTTTTATTAGCGGAGTGTGACCGGATTCGCAGTTGTCGATATGCTTCAGATTATGCTGAAGCGGATGAAGGGATTCATTGCGTCGCTGCACCGATCACTGGATGCGACGAGAATCTCATCGCTGTCGTCTGGGTATCGGCTCCTTCGAAGCGCATGCCGAAAGGTGTGTTCTCCAGCGTGGGAAAACAGGTTTTGCAATGTGCTGATAAGATCGCCGGGAGGCTGGGTCGATGAAATGGATTCGAATAGAGATTTGCCTGCTGGTCTGGCTCTTCGTCTCAGGTTCTCTCTTTGCAGATGAAAAGACATTTTTCAGCAAGTCAGTCGAACCGATTTTGAAACAACACTGTTACGAATGTCATTCTCATGCAACGGGTGTGATGGAAGGAGATCTGACTCTGGATTGGCGGAGTGGCTGGAAGACGGGAGGTAGTCGTGGTACAGCGATTGTTCCCGGCAATCCTGAGGCGAGTCTGATGATCAAAGCGGTGATGCATACCGATCCCGATCTGCAGATGCCTGAAGAAAAACTCTCTGACAAAGAAATTGCCATCCTTACGCGGTGGGTCAAAAATGGTGCATTGGATCCGCGAACTGCCAAACCGGGTCCGGAAGCAAACGGCGACACAAACTGGTGGTCGTTAGAACCGCTAAAACGCCCTGATGTTCCCGGTGATGGATCAGAGAACGCGGTTGATGCGTTTCTTCATGCACGATTACAAACAGAGAACTTAAAGCCATCTTCGGAGGCCGATCGTCGTACTTTAATTCGGCGCTTAACATATGACTTACATGGATTAATGCCGACCGTCAAAGACACCACAGCATTTATGGCTGATAAAAGCCCCAATGCATATGAAAGTCTGGTGGAACGTCTGTTGAAATCACCTCGCTATGGAGAACGCTGGGCGCGGCACTGGCTCGATACGGTTCATTTTGCAGACTCACATGGGTTTGAACATGATGAATATCGACCCAACGCGTGGCGCTACCGTGACTATGTGATCGATCGATTCAACCAGGATACGCCCTGGTCAACGTTTATCAGAGAACAACTGGCGGCTGATCATTTCTTTCCCAAGTCGTCCGAGTTAACGGTAGCACTCGGTTTTCTGGGGGCAGGTCCTTACGATCGAAGTGCAGCCGCCACGGCACCGAAGTCGTTCGAATATCTTGATCGGGATGATCTGGTGACGCAGACAATGGGAGCCTTCGCCAGTACCACAGCGAACTGTGCCCGTTGTCATACACATAAATTCGATCCCATCACACAGGCTGACTACTTTGCATTGCAGGCGGTGTTCGCCGGTATTGGGAAAGGGGACGTCTCTTTCGACATCGATCAAGCCGTTAGTGCACAACGCAGGCATTGGAATTCACTCAAGGCAGCAGCACTGCAAAAGAACGCGAGTCTGCTGTTGACTGCTGAAAACTTAAAAATGGTAGCGGAATGGGAGAAAACCCGTGTGTCAAAACCGCATTGGGCACCGTTGAATTCTGATGTGTTTCTCTCAACCAACGGGGCCGATCTGAAGCGTAAAGCCGATGGTTCGATTCTTTCGAGTGGGAAATTACCTGAGCAGGAAACGATTGTTGTCACCGCAAGCACAACTTTGTCAAAAGTCACAGCGGTTCGGCTGGATGTGTTGGCAGATGATTCATTGCCCCATAAAGGACCGGGGCGAACGCACAACGGTAATTTGCATCTGACAGAATTCGAACTTCGCGTCTTCCCGGCCAATACAACAGAAGGAAAGGTGATTCCGATTCGTCAGGCAACGGCTGATTTTAATCAGGCTGGCTGGACGATTCAGCATGCCATTGACGGGAATCTCAAGACGGCCTGGGGGATTTATCCCAAAGTTGGAGTCGGGCATCATGCTGTCTTTGAATTAAAGACACCGTTAGTGATTAATCCCGGGACGCGTCTCGTTGTAACGCTGAAACAACTGCACGGGGGAAGTCACATCATTGGGCGGTTCAAACTGGCGGTGACGGATGCTGCCCGGTTGAACGTGATTGCACTGCCAGTAGAAGCGGAAGTGGTGCTCGATGTGCCTCAAGCGAAACGAACTTCGGAGCAACAGGCATTGCTTGCTGCTGCTGTTCTACAATATCGAGCGGAACAGGAGCTGCAAAAATTACCGCCTTACGTCAAAGTTTACGCGGCCGCATCTGAGGCGACAAACGAACGAGGTATGGTAAAGTATCCCCAGCCTCGCGAGATTCGGCTGTTAGTGCGTGGGGATCTTGCAAAGCCGCGCGATGTTGTTGCCCCTGGTGCTTTGACGGCTTTGTCTCCCTTGCCAGCCCGTTTTGAGTTGCCCAAGCCGCATCCAGAATCGGCCCGCCGGGCGGCGCTTGCCGATTGGCTGGCAGATCCACGAAATCCACTGACCTGGCGGAGTATCGCAAATCGAGTGTGGCATTATCACTTTGGTAAAGGTCTCTGTGATACACCCAATGATTTCGGACGGATGGGGGGCACACCTTCACATCCTGAATTACTCAATTGGCTGGCCTGTGAATTGCGCGATCATCAGGGATCATTGAAACATTTGCATCGTCTGATTTGTAACAGTAAAACTTATCGGCAATCATCGGCCTATCGTGCCGATTTGGTCAAACGCGATCCTGAGAATCGCTTGCTGGCGCGCATGTCACGCCAACGACTGGATGCAGATAGTTTCCGAGACTCCGTTTTGCAGGCCAGTGGTTTACTCGACTTAAAGATGGGTGGTCCTGGCATTTCACATTTTACGACGAGTCCGGGCGCCCAGGTGACACCCATGTTGCACTACGATAAGTTTGACCTGGACAGCACGGGGGCATATCGACGCAGTATCTATCGCGTCGTCTGGCGCGGAATCGCCGACCCCTTGATGGATGCGCTCGATTTTCCGGATCTCGGTTTATTATCACCCACACGTGGATTTTCTGCATCGCCTTTGCAATCTCTGGTACTATTGAATAATCGATTTGTTTTACATCATGCACAGAAAATAGCAAAACGAGCACGTACTGTGGAATCAAAAGTACCTGATCAAATTAGGCAGGTAGTGTTATGGACATGGTTACGTGAACCAACTCCTGATGAATTAAAAAGTATGACGGATTTAGCGGAAGAACATGGTTTGGAAACAGTTTGCAGGATGGTTCTCAATACGAATGAGTTTCTTTTTGTTGAGTAACGGGGATGTCTTAGATGTTGAATCTTCCATTAACACGGCGTGAAATGCTAACTCAGTCAGGAGGTGGCTTTGGTGCAGCGGCACTCGCAGCCTGGCTGGGGGATGAGGCATTCGCTGCACCTGCGAACAAATCGAAATCAGGCTTACATCATCCTCCCAAAGCGCGGCGCATCATTCAATTGTTTATGAACGGTGGAGCCAGTCCGATGGACACGTTTGATTATAAGCCAGAGTTGGTGCGACTACATGGCCAGAAGTTGGGACCCAAAGAAAAACCCGAAGGTTTTACAGCTGCACCGGGTGCGGTGATGAAAAGTCCTTTTGAATTTGCGCAACATGGCGAGACGGGACGCTGGGTCAGTACGGTCTTTCCGCATCAGGCAAAGATCGTTGACGAATTGGCTTTTTTAATGGCCATGACGACGAAAACCAACGTGCATGGGCCAGCCAGTTATATGATGAATACCGGGTTTATGTTGCCCGGCTTTCCCAGTATGGGTTCCTGGATCTCTTATGCGCTGGGAAATATTGCGGACGATCTTCCAACTTTCGTTGTGCTGCCGGATTCGCGCGGGCTACCATACAATCAAAAAGCAGATTTCAGTTGTGGTTTCCTGCCAGCGAAACATCAGGGCACGCTGGTCAACGCAACCAGTAAAACACCAATTCCGAATCTGTTTGCCGATTCGAAATATGCATTTGCGCAAAAGAAGGCCGATAAAGATACGTTTGCGCTGTTGCAGCAGTTAAACAAACGGCATGCGGCACAACGTCCCGATGATTCCAGACTGGAAGCACGTATTGCTGCTGGTGAACTTGCTGCGAAAATGCAACTGAGTGCGCCGGAAGCGTTCGATTTAGCAAGAGAGTCCAAAGAAACACAGGCTGCTTATGGACTGAATGAGAAAATCACTGAAGACTTTGGCAGACGTTGTTTGCTGGCAAGGCGCCTTCTGGAACGCGGCACGCGATTTGTTCAAGTCTGGAGTGGTCCACAGGGAGCAGTCAATAACTGGGACAACCACAGCAATATTCAAAATCAGTTGCCTCCCATGGCTAAAAGTGTTGACCAGCCGATAGTTGCATTATTTCGGGATTTAAAGTCGCGCGGTTTGCTAGACGATACGCTCGTTGTCTGGACAACCGAGTTTGGTCGGACCCCCTTTGCTCAAGGAAGTTTGGGACGCGATCACAATCGCGGTACTTTTGTGACCTGGCTGGCGGGGGCGGGAATCAAAGCGGGAGTGAGTCATGGAAAAAGCGATGATCTGGGATATCAGACGGCGGAGGGTAAGACCTATTGTTACGATCTGCATGCCACAATCCTGCATTTACTGGGCATTGATCACGAACGTCTGACCTATCGCACGGGAGGAATTGATCGTCGTTTGACCGATGTGCATGGGCATGTCGTGAAGGAAATTCTTGCGTAAATCAAGAAGTCTGCCAACTTCTAAGACGTTTTAAGCTTCAGTAATTTGATTGCGTTTCCGCGATAGACTTTAAGTTGCACCTCTTCAGGCAGGTTAAGCGATTTGAATAATTTGAAGTGAGGAATGTTCTGGTTGGGCATCAGGACGTCCGTGCCGAAGAGTAACTGGTCTGCGTTACGGATGATGAACTCGCGCCCGAATTTGGGGTCACGTGCAATGGCGCGATAACCTCCCGGTTCGGAGAGATCACCAAACAGATTTTTATATTTACTCATCAGCAGATCAAGTGCCCCACCGGTTTTGACTGGCGAAGGAATCTTTGGGTAGCGGCCAAAGTCTTCTCTGGTTGCGTCTGCTGAAATCGATGCCCAAAAACCGGCTGCATGGCCGATCAGAGGAAGCTTTGGAAACGCTTTTAAAACACGTTCCAATCGAGGAAGACCGGGTGTGTCGATATTGCGGATATCATCCAGGTGAAAGAGGATTGGCAGTCCGACCGATGTGCAGGCTTCGTAGAGATACATATTCTGTGTCGAGTCGAACAGCATTCCCGTCTTGTGTTCGCCCAGGCCTTTACAGCCGGCGTCCTGGTATCGTTTGAGTATTCCAATCAGTCCTTTCACACCTGCCACATGGCCGGTACGCAGTGGTGGTGCGTTAAGGACCCGTGGATCGACGACGCAAAACGGAATGATTCGATCCGGATATTTTTTATATGCATCAATTGCAGTCGAAACAGGTTGTGGAACAGGAGCCGCTTCTGGTGAAATCAAGGGGAGAACGCAGGATTTTTCGACATCATGTTCATCCATAAAACGGATCAGCAAATCAGCAGTCAGTTCCTGACCATGATAGAATGCTCCCAGATGTGTGTGGATGTCGATGTACTTGATCTTGTTTTCTGTTTTCGCACTCGATGTCGATGGCCACGCAGAGATCGCGCCAGCCGTGAATGCAACTCCTGTTTTCAGAAAGCTTCGACGTGGAATTGTTTCTTTTTCCATTCTGTTCCCCTTGATTCAAAATCGACTTTAGAGGTGAGAACGCAAGCATGGAGCTGGTTTATCTCTCATCATTTGATGTTAGTGCATGAACGGGCGATTCACAACATCGCAGACATGATATGCAGAAAATCCTTGCCTGAGGATGAGTTTTGTGACTACAGGTGAAAATCGTTTTGGTTCACGACTTTAGTCCTGTCAAGGTTCCAGTACTTGATCCGAAGCGATCAGACTCAACACCGAGTTTCTGCAGCATGTTGACATACAGGTTGCAAAGTGGCTTGTTTTTTTCGCGATCGAATGCCAGATGCTGTCCATGTTTGAAACCGCCACCCGCTAACAGAATTGGTAAATTGGTGTTGTCGTGTGTGTTGGCATCACCCATGTTACTGCCATAAAGGACCATTGTGCTGTCAAGTAGTCGACTGGATTCATCTTGCACACTCGCGAGAACTTTAAGCGAATGTGATAAGAGTGACATTTGACGTCGATCCGCCTTTTCCAATTGAGTCAGATGGTCGGCACGCATGCCGTGATGGCTGAGAGAATGGTAACCTGTCGTACTTTTGACTTTATCCTCTAATTGAAAGACGGGTGTCGCGAACGCATCTACCATGAGAGTAACAATCCGGGTGGAGTCTGATTGCAGCGCCAGAATCGCCATCGTGAGCATTTGCTCGAACTTATCAAACAGCAGTGCCCGATCTACGATATCCTGTGGTGCTGATTGATCTGTTTTGGGTTTCGGGTTCTGTTCCCATTCTCCGGCCGTAATCAGTCTTTGTTCGAGTTCACGAATCGATGTGAAATACTGGTCAAGACGTGCTTTATCATTCCGGCCCAGATTCTGGCTGAGCTGCTGCGCCGATTCAGAGACGGCATCAAGGATACTTCCACGCCGTTTCAGTTGATGAAGACGTTGTTTGATTTTGGCTGCGCTGCCCTGGATGAACATCTTTTTGAAAATACTTGCCGGACTGTCTTCAGCGGGGAGGAGCACGCCGTCTCTGGTCCACGAGAGGCTGCGGTTCGCTTTATCGATATTCACACCCAGGTTCAGTGTGCGAAAACGGGTTTGCCGACCAAGTTGTTCCGCAGCATACTGGTCGAGAGATATTGTATTGCGAAAGCCACTGCTCGTGGGATGCCTGGCACCGGTTAGAAAACAATTTTCGGTGGAGTGTCCTCCCTCACATGCCGGGTGCGAGAGTCCGCTGAATACGGTGAAATCACTGGTAAATTCCTTGAGTTCTTTGAGGTAGGGAGAAAGCCGATAAGCGGCTCCCGTGGTCTCAGGAAAAAAAGGTTTTGGTAAAACACCAAGGTTATTGGAAATGAGCAGCATGCGTTTTGGCTGCAAGATCTTACTTGATGTTACGACGGACTTTTGCGCCATGCATTCCAATAGTGGAAGCGCCAGTGTCACACCTGCGCCTCGCAGAAATCGGCGTCGGGAAATGGTTTTTGTTGATGGTGGTCGATTATCTTTTGAAGTCATGAAAATCCCATAGGTTCCAGCAATAAATATAGATGAATCAGATACCAGAGTCTTGTCGTTTACTTCCAATGAAGATCCTGCTTTGAATCAAAGCATGAATCAGGTCTCGCGTTCGATATCCCTTTTCTTGGCATTGGTCGAGAATGGTTTCTATTACCAGGCGGTCTGAAAAACGAACCGGTGTTCCTGTTGCATAAACTGTCATTTGATGCAACAGATTACGGGCAAGCTGCCTGGGATCTGATATCAGGATTTCTTTCAGCTCTTGAATGTTCTTAAATTTCTTCCCATTTTGTAGTTGTGCACTGGCATCGACGGAGCCCGCCACATAGTAAGTAAAAGCGTGGCCGGCGCGATCAATTCCAGTCACTTTTTGACCACTGGCAAGACTGCGATAGCGATTTCGCCATGCTCCCATAATATCAAAGTTTTCCAGTGCGAAACCCACGGGGTCGAACCTCGCATGACAAGAAGCACAGATGGGATCTTTGGTGTGCCGTGCTAATTGTTCTCGAATTCTGGTGGCACCGCGAATATCTGGTTCGACAGCGGGAACCGAGGCAGGCGGTGGTGGTGGCGGGTTGCCCATGATACGTTCCATGATCCAGGCCCCGCGGAGTACGGGTGACGTGGTTGTGCCGTTGGCAGTGACTTTCATAATTGCTGCCTGTGTAAGCAATCCGCCGTAGGGGCTGGTATCAGGAAGCTTGACACGCTGCAAACGCGAACCACTGATCGGTTTGAGATCATAATGACGTGCAAGGCGATCATTGACGAAAGAAAAATCAGCATCCACCAGGACGGAAACTGGTAAATTCTCTTGAATCATCGCCCTGAAAAAAGCACGTGTTTCGGCCTCCATTGATTCTATCAGGTAATCATCGAAGCGATACTCCGGATAGAGTCGAATGTCGGGTTCATCACGTCGGACATCTTTCAAAGACAACCAGTAATCTGTGAAGTTCGTGATAAAGTTCGTAAAGGACTTTGATTGAATCAGACGGTTAGTTTCTTTTCGTAATATCTGTGCATCAAGCAGTTCCCCTTTCTCTGCATGTGTCATCAGGTGGGAATCGGGACGTGTATTACCAAGAAAGTGAGTCAGGCGGGTGGCAATGGCATAGTGTCTGTCGGGAGAATCAGCTTGAGGGTCTGGCAGATATAAAAACTGACTGGAACATAGATATGCGCTGTAACCGGTTAAGAGGGCTTCGGCCAACGGGGTACCATTTTTCAGTTCCTTCAAGACCAGTCGTTCATAAATCTTGATGACATCTGGGGGCGTTGGTTTTCTCTGGGCTCGTTGGATGAACCGATGCAGCAGTCGTACTGCGTCTTTTTCTGGTTGCTCAGAGACGAGTTCGACAGCCAGAGAACCCTGACTCGCCGGGCGAATCGCAAGATGATCAAATAAAACTTTATGAGAAGAGGGGGGCCACGTTTTGGAATCGATGGGGCCTGTGATTTCCAGCCATTGAAACGCAATTCCTGGATGACCACCGTCTGGCATGGGAGGGAAATCATAATACAACGGTGCGTTGACAGGATTGATCGCTCGCGGAACTGGTAATCCCAGCAGACTGTACTCAAAGGTTTCATTTTTCTTCAGCCGAATAGTGGTTTCGTAAACTGCAACCTCTGGTTGAATATCAAGCGTATCGCCTGTGGCGCGAACATCCCCTGAAACGTCGGGTCCCGAGCGTTTCCGGGCACGAAAATTCATGGGGATTGAATTCCATGCCGGCCTCAAACCGAAGTCCCCCATCTGGCGGACAGCGCGCGCAGAAAAACGAATTTTATAAGCACCAGGTTCAATCGCCTTAAACACATCCGGATAGGCATAGTAGGGCCAGGAAGCGGATCGGAAGATCGCCAGTTCAATTTCGGGGTCGTGTTTGTTTTCTTTGCGCATCCGCGCCAGGTCAGCGCCTGACAGTGGCACCATTTGTGAATGTTTTGCGTAGAACATCGCCTCACGACCGCCGTACGTGTTTGCACTTTGAAACATGCGTGTGGCTGGCAACCGAGAATATTGAGCTTTACGTGGTTGCATTCCTGTAGCGACCGCCTCGCGTAGCGCGACATCAGCGGAATTCAGATAAGCATCCATCTGGATTCGGGAGATGTCAAGAAAATCCGCGACCTTATTACAATGTTGTTTTTCCCGGTCTGCCGGCAGCATGTCACGGATATCAAGATGAGGCAGTGCGAGAAGATCGCGCAGGTTCTGTTCGTATTCACGGCGTGTCAGCCGACGCATTGGTCCACGGCCCTGTTTGGATACCTCGGCAAAGTCTGAATCATGAATGGCCGTGGAGAGAACATTGAGAAGCATCTCTCGTTTCTCCTGTGGCAGATCAGCCTTGTCTGGAGGCATTTCGCCTGCAGCGATGCGGTCATGAATCTGAATCCATTGCCGGCGAACATCCTTACGATCCGGTTTCCACACAACGCGTGTCAGGTTGAGCCCACCCTCGGAAGTTTCCTGATTATGGCATTCGACGCACGTTTGTTTAAGAAAATCGGCTATCACTTTGGCCGGTTGTGGTTCTTCCTGCTCCGCTGCAGAAATTGTTGGTACAACAATCAATGTCAGAAAAACTAAAAAGCAGGCTGTCATCCGGTTCTGACAAAGCATCATTGATTCCGTCTCAGTACAGCAGGGAGAGCATGCAGACTTTTCCTGTGTCACACGACTCTATGCGGGAAAAGGACTATCTTAGAGGGTTTGAAACAGTATGTCTCATTATTGTATATTATATATAATAATGAGATTCAATAGAGCTTGTACTAATTCTCGAATTTAGCAAAGTCAGAATTCTGATTTCAGGGAACAAATCAGTCCAAGACTAGAAAGGTTTCCGACTGGTCTCAATAATAATAAGCTCGCTACAATGAACTTCTTATTAAGTGACGTATTAAGTGAAGCCAACAGTGATTAAGTGAAGTAAACAGTGAATCAGGGGGTACCGCCTCTGAGTTCTCCGTTTGCAATTTTCCAGACAGGATGTGAAACCATGCCTTTGAACCGACGCGAGTTTGTCCATGGAATGATAACGGGCCCTTTTGCGATAACGCTGTCTCTGGCTCATGCAAAAAAAGTCACTGCTAAAGAACAAGATTTCGTTGGTATTTCAATTGCTGAGATTCGCGAAGGTGAAGACCTCTTTTCTTACATACAACGTGTAAAAGGTGGTTTTGATCCACGGCTCTATCGGCAGATCCTTGGTGCAGCCAATGCGTTTAAAGAAGGCGATCAGTTTATCGGCGTGGCTGCAACTGACGAACAGTCTCGCACGAATGCACGAAGACTGCTGTCAGCAACTCGAATTCACGACATCAACGTGCATCCCGTTTTCGAAGACAAGCTACATGAGCTGTTGGTATCGCGAGTTTCTGAGCGGTCTTCAATGATGACGCTGGGGCAATTAAAACAATTGCTGCTGACTGAAAACGAACAAACGATTAAAAAAATAGCCAGCGGCCTTTCCAGTGATGTGATCGGTTCTGTTGTGAAACTGATGGATAACCAGGAATTGATCGCTGTCGGATCAAAAGTTTTTAATTCTCTGCCGAACAGTCAGATCGGGGCGCGTGGGTATTTGGGAGCACGTCTACAGCCCAATTCGCCGACAGACAATTTAGATGATATTTTCTGGCAGGTACTCGACGGCTGGTCTTATGGGGTGGGAGATGTTGTGCTGGGGACCAATCCTGTCTCCAGCGAACCTGAGTCTGTGAGGGCGATTGAATTATTACTGAAAGACCTGCTTGTCACGTTCGGAATTGAAGATATTCTGCCGCACTGTGTTTTGTCGCATATCGATGTGCAAGCGGAAGTGGAACGTCAAAGTCCGGGCAGTACTGCGCTTTGGTTTCAGAGTATCGCGGGCAGTGACGATGCCAATAAAACGTTTGATATCAGCCTCAAAAAGATGCGCGACTATGCGCGCTCTCGCACGGGGCAATACGGATTGTATTTTGAAACGGGGCAGGGGGCTGACTTCACCAACGGTCACAGCCACGGTTTTGATATGGTGCTGCACGAGTCGCGTAAATATGGTTTTGCCCGCGTTTTGTCTCAGGATATTGCAGCCGCTCAAAAATCAGTTCAGAAATCGGCCGCACCCTGGGTGCATCTGAATGATGTGGCAGGTTTCATCGGCCCGGAAGTATTTCGAACGCGCGAACAACTGGTCCGCTGTTGTCTGGAAGATATCGTGATGGGTAAGCTGCATGGATTGACGATTGGTCTTGATGTGTGCTCGACGTTGCATATGGACGTATCGCTCGAAGATTTAGACTGGTGTCTGAATCAAATTATGCCGGCGAATCCCGCTTACCTGATGGCACTACCGACAAAAATTGATCCGATGCTGGGTTATCTCACAACCGGTTTTCAGGACCATGTCCACATCCGCGAAAAGTTCGGTTATCGTGTAAACGATGCGATGTGGTCCTTCTTCCAGAAACTGGCAGTGATTGATGCCAACGGGAAACCCACCAAGCACTTTGGCGATCCCAGTTGGGTCTACCTGCAATACCGGCGCAAGAAAGGGGATCGCCGTACTGACGAGATGATCCTAAATGAAGGTCGGAAACAATTATCCGAAGTGCGCAGTCGTGGCGTGTTTGTCGCTCAGGGGCATGGAGAAAAACAATCAGATTTGGAACCGTCACTGAAAATTGAAATCGATCAGATCTATCAGGATGCAAAAAAAAGCATTTGGGCACAGCTAACTCCGGATTTCATTTCCAACGTTCCTGACTCAATTCCGATAGAGACACAATCAACAGATCGTCTGGAATACATTCTGCATCCTTCGACTGGTGAGCAGCTTTCTAAAAGTTCTATCAAAACGATTCAAGAATTGCGCAAGCGTTACGACTCAAACTTTGATGTGCAAATTGTGATCTCTGATGGCTTGAATGCATTGTCGATCATGGATGAAGGACAACTGGAACCGTTTCTCAAAGCGCTCAGGCAGCAGTTACAGGCAGCCGGATTTCGTACCGGGGAGCGAAATCTTATTGTACAATCCGGACGCGTCCGGGCGGGATATCGGATCGGCGAATTACTTTTTGGCGGTCTTCCTCACAATCGTTCCTTGCTACATATCATCGGCGAACGCCCGGGAACCGGTCACCACACTTTTTCCGTCTATATGACTTCTCCACCTGGTTCTGTCTGGGGACAACTTGATCAGGTCGATCACAATATTACAAAAGTGGTATCCGGTATTGCTGTGACTGCTCTCAAACCGGACACGGCAGCTGACGACACGGTTCGTATTCTGAAACAGATGAATTTTGGGTGATGAAGCATCACCAGAACGTGCGTATGAAAATATGTTGAAGGTGGTCAGGAACTTGGCTACCAAAATTCGAGTATATGTTTGTGCGTGTGCAAGTGTGGATGGTTAAAATCAGAGAGTGATCAGTTGTGTAAAGTACTCAATGTCAAATCTCATACCATCCCTTTAATTCATACAAACATGAATCGAAAACAGTCATCTCCAAGATCTAAAACACATCTTTACTGCATGTCACTATCACTGTTCATCACTATTAATCCCAGGTATTCAGAGAGTCTTGCTATTGCATCGCGGTTATAAATGAATAAGATTGCAATAGGTCAATCACCGTATATGATTGGAAACACTAAGAAGTGCGCAGGCAAGGCGGCCCATTTTTCATTTTATGAACTCGGGAGTTATGATGAGTCGAGTTGGGTTGGCTTTGTCGGGAGGCGGATTTCGTGCCACTCTCTACCATCTGGGTGTTATTCGATACTTGCGAGATGCAGGCACACTAAAAAGTATTTCGCAGATCACATCTGTTTCAGGTGGCAGTATTCTAGCGGCTCATCTTCTCTTAAACTGGGATCGTTACTGTGGAACTGATGCCGAATTTGAACTGGCTGCAGATGAAATCATTCAGTTCACAAAAATGGATGTGCGCAACCGGATCGTCAGGCGTTTTCCATTTTCATCTACCGCGAACAGCATCAGACGGATATTTCGGAGAAATACAAAGAGGCAATCTACCCGACCCGGTCTGTTGGAAAAGCATTATGAACAGTTTCTTTATGGTGATACGGGGTTGTGCCAGTTACCAGCAAAGCCTCACTTGCATATGCTGTCCACAAATTTAAGTGAGGGTTGTCTGTGCTCTTTTGATAAGTACGGATTATTATTTCAAAGGCGCACTCCAGGAAAACGTGATTTCTTTGAACGCGTGCCGATTGGCTTGGGCACTGTTCCCATGGCCGTTGCTGCTTCGTCGGCCTTTCCCGGTTTTTTTCCTCCACTGGTCATTCGAGGAAATGAAATCGGCGCTGATGCCGGGACTTTTGGAACTCAGGCTTTTTCCGATGGAGGGGTATTCGATAATCTTGGACTGCGAATGTTCCGTTGTATCGAACAGTCATGGATCAAAGACACAGTCCCTTTAACAAAAAGTGACATTCTCGAAATTGATGCTGTAATAACGGCGTTGGTTTCTGCCAAAGACTTGTCTGAAGGCACTCCCCTGGCGAGACTACGCGAATTACTTGTAAAGAATCATCCTCTCATAGGAAAAAAACTACAGTCTGAGAATCGGGAAGAGATTTCTAAACCGTTAATACAGGGTTTATGGGAAGTGATTCGATCAGAAGAGCTTTTTCGTGATCCTACATTTCAAGGAATGGAACTGACTGACCCAAGTGCGCAATCATTGCTGCTGTTTTTGAACAGTTCCAAGCACGCCGCAGAAATGAGCGATCGAATATGGTTGAATCGCATCATTATAGAGACAGCGTTACAACAAGTGATTGGCAAACCCTGCTTAAGGCAGCACCGTGACAGCTTTGATGCGATTCTTGTCAGTGATGCCGGTAAAATGTTTGAAGTCAACTCCGGCAGTCGCGCAGGTGGTGGCTTGATAAGTACCGCATTACGTTCCACTGATATTTTAATGGATCGCGTTTACCAGCTTGAAATGGAATCTTTCCAAAATTCTAGTGGCGTGGTCTTCATGCAAATGACTGATGTTGTGGAACCTGCCCGGGATCGATTTGCACCACGTCCCGAAATTCAACGTCAGATCGCAAAAATTCGAACCGATCTTGATCGATTCTCTGATTTGGAAATATCTGCTCTTGTACAGCATGGTTACTGTGTTGCCCGAAATGCGTGTCGAAAACGTTCTCGTCTGCTGGATGCAAAGGATCCACAGGGGCCGCCTTGGGATCCGACTGGTAATGTCGAGTCGGGATCAGAAGAAACAAGAATCAGAAAAAGAGATTTTTCAGATGAAAAAAAATCACTTCAATTCGCAAGACAGATACAAGGTTCAGCCGGTCGGCGCGTCTGGAGAACTCTGTTTAGCCTTTCGGACAAATTTACTTATATCTGGGTTCCTCTGTTGTTACTGATCGTGCTAAGTCTCCCCTATTATTTGTATAAACTGAATAAGAAGTCGAAATTACAAGCAACTGTCATCAACGCGATCACTACCACAAGCCCCGTATATAGTGAAGTAATCAAGCTGTTTGATAATGTTCCGATTACCGAAATCAAGTCACTGACATACGAAGATGTCAAATCGATGGAACCTGTGGATTTTTCTGGATTCAAGATTACATCGGATACACGGATCCATGACCTTCGGAGCTGGTCTTTTGATGATGAAAAAATCAACACAATATTTGTACATGAAAGAATTCGTGTTCAAAGAACAGATGAGAATGTACAGAACAATCATCTAAGGCTTCAGACAACAACAACACAACAGGATTTGTTATTGAACGTCAAAAATCATAAGCTTAACCCGACTTTAACCAGAATGCCGTTAGAGGATGGCCTTTATCAATGGGAAATAGATATCGACATGAGCCGGGTGCCAATTGGTAAAGATACTGAACTTGTCATAGAAAAAATTATCTTGACGGAGTCCCCCGACAATCATCAGGAAGAGGGGCTTTTCCAGTTTATCGTACCAGTAGGAGTCGGTGTGATTGAGATGTGGTTGCTGATGCCTGATGGACATATCTACAAGGATCTTGAGGTGAGTCGCTACCTGATCGATGACCCTGATATAATTTATTCAGTCACCCCCGATGCGAAAGTGGAAATACCTCGAGGCTCGATAGCGACGTTTCGCCTGATCAATCCCGAGGTTAAATCGCGGTATGAATGTCGATGGAACTGGCAGGATAACTGAATTTTGTGTTATAATGCCGACGTCATTTCATCAGCTGTCTTTCATACTTTCTAATTTCCAATCACGAATTAAGGGCATGGCTCCAGAACCAATCAGCGACAAAGCTCCTTCAGGCGAATCTGCATTGCTAATGCCGGAAAAATCCAAGTACGCCGGTCAGAAGATTGATGTTTCGAGTCGGCGTTCCATCGAAATTGAGATAGAAAAGATAGAGGACAGCGATTATTCATTTGTGCTTAAGGAAAAGATTTCCTCTGAAGCATCGCACGTGGTTGTCAATAATTTCTATCATCGTGAAGAATTCTGGCGCGCGAAAATACCACTCGACGGAGTGGAAGAGGTTTATGGTCAATGTTTCAATTTTTCAAAAATGAAAATGAAGCAGGGGAAAGAGGGTTTAGAGACCGTATTCGGTAAGAACGGTTTCCCAAAACGTAAGTATACATTTCTGAATCATCTCCAGTGTCGTATTAAATTAAAGGATGATTGCCCGATAGAATTGTTTTCGATTGATGATCGGGACTGTGCTTCTCCCACTCATTGAGATTTACGATTTTATCTACTCTCTGGAAGCGATTGGGCCGCCAGGTGTTGAATATAATGCAGTTGATGGGCTACTTGGCAATTTGATTGCCGCCCATCGTTTTTTTTCAACTGAAGAGATGGTGTTTGAACGGATCGTAGTTCAAAACCAATATGTCATTGAAACACATATACCGAAACTTGATTGTTTACAAAAGCGGGAGCTTCTTGTGAGATCAATCTTACGGAGCCATCAGGCGGCTATGTCTGAAAGATACTATCTGCTTCGATTGTGCAAAACGAATAACTGCACATCGAGTCCGTTTCAGATATTAGACAGTGTTGCCCACTATAGTTTTTTTCAACGCCTTGGAACGGGGCTCTATCGTTTTCCAATCAGTCCCATGTTATATCTACGCATCCGCGGGTTCGTTACGCCCTCTTCCAGGCAGACGCTGGTACGCGATGAATTTCAAACATATATTCAGGACCCTGTAGTTCAAGAAAGAAAGTCAGCATTTTTGAAACGCAGGAGTCAAGCAAAGCGAGATGCACGAGCGAATGCAAATGTAAACTGAAAAGTACGGAAGTCACGATTGATGATTTAATGAGATTTCCGAAGAAAATGAATCCATTTCTCATAATGATTTCTTCAGACAGATCGAAAAGTCCTTCTAGTAGAACCTCGGATTCGTTTTTTTATCAAAATACCAAACGACAAATCAAATCAGTAATTTAAAAGCCCTTGATCAATATCTACGTGAGCTGTCTCAGGAATCAGTTTGCAAAGAGGCAGTCAACGTATTCTGGAGTCACAATTCATGTTAACCCTTGCTTTGATTACAGATATCAAAGAGATTCACAGCATAATTTCCTGGTCAGCGGAATTTGCCAGAGTTCGAAATTCATCGCTCAAAATACTCTGTGTGACTCGTGCCTCGGCTATTCCTTTAGATGAAGAGGCAGATGTCGTTGGGCATCTGGTATCGGCAGTGAATGGGTTTATTAACGCTTCTGACCCGCAGGGAGCCCTGCAGGAATTATTCAACGAGCAA
The DNA here is from genome assembly GCA_022600195.1 of Planctomycetota bacterium. GTDB lineage: Bacteria > Planctomycetota > Planctomycetia > Planctomycetales > Planctomycetaceae > Gimesia. Next base: position 129,611 of record JAHZKX010000064.1, on the reverse strand, counting down.
AAAGTTGAAGTTTGTGAAAGACATCAGGTCGAATCCTCTTTTGCTGCTTTAGAAATTGCACGAAATGAGGATGTGGATCTCATTGTTGCAGCTGCCGAAGATCAAACTGGTAAAAGTGGAGTCACATACGACACAAATACACTCTTGCGTGATTCTTCTTGCAATACTGTGATTCTTTTTGGGGGGCATGATCGGTCCTGTAAAAATAAAAAAGTCTTTGTTGGCGTGACTGATAATCCTCATGATGGGGCTGCCCTCTATCTGGCAAATCAAATGCATGATCACTCTGGTTCATCAATCACGCTGGCACGCGCAGAGATGGACTATGAAGAAGAGGCCCTGGAGGTTGGTCATCGTGAATTATTGCAGTTGATGCGTGATATGGGAGTGCGGAACAGTGATCGTATCGATTGTCAAGTCTTTCGTGACAATGAGTATGCGGACGTCGCGGCATCTATGAATTCACATGATCTGCTCATAGTCGGTGCGAATTATAAATATGTGCATATGATTCAGGAGTTAACGACTAAACCAACCATTGCCGTTTTCAAACGCGCGCCACCACTACGCGCCTGGAATCGGAAAAAGAATTCATCGGGCTGGAACTCCACCCTCAGTCCTGCAGATTATGCCGATCTCATTCAGGGGTTGCGACGTGGTTCGCGTTGCAATGCCGATTTTATGATTATGCTTGGCCTTTCGGTTGTGGTTGCTTCGATGGGGTTAGTTCAAAACTCTCCCGCTGTGGTCATTGGCTCCATGTTGCTGGCGCCGCTTATGACTCCCATGCTGGGTTGTGGACTGGCGTTGGCTCAAGCAAATCCTAAATTAGGCAATACTTCGCTGATGACGGTCTGGGTTGGTTTACTTGGTGTTCTGGTGATTAGTTTTATTCTTGGTATTTTGACACCCGGGAGTGAATTAACACCAGAAATTCTAGCGCGAGGTAAACCGACTGTATTGGACTTGATAGTCGCTTTAGCGTCAGCGTCTGCTGCTGCCTATGCTTTGGCACGTCCGAATCTTGTGGGGTCGATTGCCGGTGTTGCCATTGCAACGGCACTGGTTCCTCCGCTGTGTTCCGCCGGGCTGTCGCTGGCCTATCAAAGTTATGCAAATGCACAAGGTGCTGCACTACTCTTTATTACGAACTTTGTTGCGATTGTGTTATGTGCTGCCGTGACGTTCCGTTTGATGGGGGTCACATCGACACGAGCAAACGCGCGACAGAGAAAGTGGGTGTTTCGAACGGTCAGTGTGCTGGCAACCACGGTTGTATTTCTTTGTGTGCCTTTGCATTATGCCTTGATGAAACATCTGGTTGATGCCAAGCCACAATCCATGACTTATCCGCTTGCGACGACAGTGATGGATGCACTGGAGCAACGTTTATCAAAAGAGAATGATGTTGAACTGATTTCTGCTGGTACGCCTTCATCTCCGAATGATTCCACCGATGTGATTCTCATTTTAGGAACGCTTCGTGATTTGGATCAGAAGATTTCAAAAGAACTAACCGAGATTGTACATCGTGAAATGCTAGATGATGAGCTTGTAGTCGAAATTCATTGTATCCGCGAGCTTTGGAAGGAAACGTCAAAATAAAAGAGGCTGTATGTCTAATCGTATGAAATTCAGAAATTGGGATATTGGGTTCGTCTGCTGTCGTCCCGATTGAAGTAAACCGCTCTCCTGTGAAACTTCTTCCCATATACACCTGAACTATTATACTTGGTGCAGATCCCTGTTTATCTCGATTTCTTCATATACTAAAATGTTCTGGCAAGATCACACAAATGTTAATCCCAGAAGCAGAGTCGTTCTGTCCCAATCGAACATTAAAGCAGGAGAGCTGATAGTGAAACACCTTGTATTTATTCTCGTGGTTCTGGTGACAGTTTCTCCGGTACTTTCTGCAGAACCTGCGCCGGAAGAAGATTATCAAGTTCTGCAGGGGAAATGGTTTCGGAATTCTAAAGATGGAAAAGGGGCTCCGATCAGAATTGAACAGGAGATCGCTCAAAAGACTATGAAGGTTAAACTTTATAACCGTAATGGAAAGGTGCTTCACTCACAGCAGTCAAAGTTTCGGTTACAACGCGGGGATGATCTGAAGTACTATGTCTATTATGATGTCGAAGTTCTAGAAGGGGTAAAGAAAGGTGCAAAATCGAAGAGGACTCAACCCTGTGTCTATCGTTTGCGAGGAGACCAACTCATTGTTGTCGAGGGGATGGTGGAAGGAGATAAATTTCCTTCTCTGATGATCGTCTGGTGGAAAATGAAAGAACCGGATTCATTACCTGAGATATGATCAATTTCGATTAAGCCCTTCGTTTTTTATTTCTCTTACTTTTCCAGGCGAACCATCCACCAATTCGTAAAAAGAACCAGCCAATCCAGGCTTGGAAAATGTTGGCATGGCATTCTCCTGCGAGTGCCGTCTGACGCCAGATCGTGTCGGCTTCACAGCGTGTGTATTCAGCCGTTGCGTAGAGACGATCGTGTACAACCCCTGCGATATCCACTTTCGACCAGCGGACGAGAAAACGCCCGAACCAGGGGATCGAGCTGAAATCTGTGATGAAAGATTCTGGAATCGTGATGGTTTTGTCATGTACGTTGACTTTCAGTTCGCGTAGCAGCTTACGACAGCCATCAGGTTGTCTTTCTGTTTGTAGTAAATCACTTACGAGATACACAGGTTCGTCATTATTCTCAGTTGTCATCAGGTCTTTCCTTACTACAATTCACATAAGCTTGAATAATCCATGGTTCACAGATGCTACTGATAATTATATGAATAGAAAAAAATGTAGCTGTTTGATTATAGAGAACCATCTGTATGATGGCCAAAATTTTATAATGAATGCGTTATGAATAGAAAAAAAATGATCTATCTCGGCAGTGCCATTTGCATACTTGTTCTCTTTTATTATGGTTGGAAATTCACTGCGCGAAATGCTTATGAATCGGCAGAATATACGGTGGTGGAATCAGAGGGGCCCTTTGAAACACGACAATATGATGATCTCATGCTGGTGACAACCGAATTACCTCAGGGGTCAAAAGGGGGTGATGGTCGATTCATGCGTTTGTTTCGTTATATTGAAGGTGCCAATGATCAAGAACAAAAAGTGGCAATGACGACTCCCGTATTTATGGAGCCTGAAGCCAATCAATCACAGAGGCAGATGGGCTTTGTGATTCCCAAAAATGTTTCAGAACAACAGATTCCTGAGCCGACGAATGATAAAGTTCAAATTCGAAAACGGGCTGGTGGACTGTTTGCCGTGATTCGATTTGCTGGGCGGCTGAACCAGGAATCAATCAAAACAGCAGAAGAAAAATTAGAGAAGTGGATGAACAGCAAAAAACTGACCCGTGACGGCGCTGCCGAATGTGCGGGTTACGATCCCCCCTGGACCCCCGGCCCATTTCGACGCAACGAAGTCCTTGTTCGTATCAAATAAATATGCGAGCCGTGCCCGTTTATTATTGGGAAAGAAATCAGTCGACCTGCTTTTGTGATTCCACCTTCCATCCCCTTAGGAAGCCTCTGTCTATGCTGAATCAAATCTTTCGCATCGCATGTGCTCCGCTTGTCTTCGCGTTGATTTGAAGGCAGACTCTGAGTTTAGTGTCATTCATGCTGACGAGACATTATAATATTCGTAAGTGACTGATGAATATGATGCCTGAATTCAGAAAGAGAGTCTCATGCGAAAACGCTGCTGTTACAGCTTGCTTTTAATAGTGATGCTGATGTCTTGTCCTTTCGAGAGTTCCGCTGCAGACACGTTTCGGCGGATTACGGATATCGAGTATGCAGCCGTCGATAATCACCGGTTGCTGCTGGATCTCTACATGCCGGAAGCACAAAAAAATCCACAACTTCTGGTCTGGATACATGGTGGTGCCTGGCGCGCGGGTTCGAAATCAAATATGCCGCTCATTCCACTGGTGAAACAGGGGTATGCTGTTGCGAGTGTGGAATATCGGCTCTCTCCCGTTGCAAAATTTCCGGCACAAATTTATGACATCAAAGCGGCGATCCGTTTCCTGCGCGGCTCGGCCTCGAAATACGGTTATCATGCCGACAAGATTGGGATACTCGGTTCGTCCGCCGGCGGGCATCTCGTGGCGTTAATGGGGGTGACCAATCATCACCGGGAGCTGGAAGGTGATCTGGGAGAATTCGATCAGGAATCTTCCGCCGTCGATGCGATTGTTGATTATTACGGCCCCACGAATTTCATGACGATTCTCGATCAGTCCACGCCGCACGGATTGAGTGTGCGTGTGCCTGCTTTGCAGTTGTTACTGGGAACGCGGCCGGAAGAAAATACCGCATTAGCCAAACTGGCCAGCCCGGTTTTCCATGTTGATGCCGATGATCCGCCATTACTGATGATTCACGGTGATCAAGACCCACAAGTGCCCATCAATCAGTCGCACGAGCTGCACGGCAAATATAAAAAACAGAGCTTGGATGTCACCTTCGAAGTCATCCACGGCGGCGCACACGGAGGGCCTGAGTTCTTCGACGATCAACGCATCAAGCTAGTGGAATTGTTTTTGCGAAGGTGCCTTAGAAGTAAATCTCAGTGAAAATCTTCGTGGGCAGGAGCAAAAAAGGGGATGGATTCGATATCAGAATCTGCAACGCAAGCTTTTGTAATACCTCTCAAGTATTTGCCACTAAAGAAGTAAGAAAGTGAGGGCGCAGGGGCTCGAACCCTGGACCTACGGATTAAAAGTCCGTTGCTCTACCAGCTGAGCTACGCCCTCATTTCTTATTCGTATATGACTCGGCCTGAGTATGAAGTGTACTGAGTCACTTTCCTCTTCCAGAGGGCCGATTGATGGCTGAGGTAGGATAATAGCAACAAGCTTGATGAAATCACAATATAACGGGCGAAAAAAATCATTGTAAATTCATATTTTCTCTACTCTTAGTTAACTCCTGGTTAGAATCGCCCCCTATTCGAATCAAAGGAATCTTTGCGTTGGATCGCTGTGAAAAAGTCCTTTTGAACAGGTGCTTTGAGAGCAGATTCATTTCATGGATCGGATCGAACGATTAGGAATTGTAATCTTCGGTTGTGTACATTCCGTCAATATACCGCCAGAGATTGGGGTTTGGGTTCTGGGGTTTCAAGGCATCTGGTAATCGGTGGGGGCGAATGTTGTCGTAACACTGCAGCATCGAAAAACGATGAATGGCGGCGGGAATTCCCACGGATGTGAATACCGGGTGACCCGTGGATGGGTAGGGGCCGCCATGATTCATGGCAGGGCTGACGGCGACGCCTGTTGGCATTTTGTCGTTTAGGAGTCGGCCTGCTTTTTGTCGCAATCCGGGAGCGATTTGATCGTAAAGTGAATCATCATTGCCGCCAGTGTGACTGTAGATACAGCCTGTGAGATTTCCTTCCAGGCTCTCTGCGATTTGTGCCAGCTCTTCATCCGTGTCGGCGACTACAAAGAGTGAACCGTTTCCGAAGGCTTCTTCCTGTAAGGCCTCTGGATTTTCGAGGAATTGGCTGCCGGTTACTTTTAATAACGTGTTGGCACAGGAAAATCCGGGTCCCTCTGATGCATTGCCTCCGGTGAGCAGTGTGGCGCCGGCAGATTGAATCGCTTTGATTCCCGATTGAAAGCCTTTCTGGACTCCTTCGCTCAAGAGGAGACCGGCGGGTGCTTCTTCGAATTTTTGCACGACCTGTTGAATGAATGTGTCTGTCGCTGTACCGGATTTCAGTACTACTAAACCCGGATTGGTACAGAACTGGCCGGTGCCCATCAGGCAACTGCCTTTGAAATCTTCGGCGATTTCTGCACTTCGCTCGGTTAACGCTTCCGGAAGAATAAAGACAGGGTTGATGCTGGAGAGTTCCAGGTAAACAGGTTTGCCCGCTTTGTCGGCTGCTTCTTTAATGGTTAAGCCAGCACTTCGACCGCCGGTATAGCCTATGGCTCCCATCAGTGGGTGCGAGACCAGGCGACAGCCGTCTTCGTGACTCGTGCGGTAAATCAGTTGGATGAACCCTGTTGGCATCTGTGTTGTTTTGGCGGCGGCATCAGCGGCTTCTGCGAAGATCTGAGTGGTGCCGGGGTGTGAAGAATGTCCTTTGGCAATCACGGGGTTTCCTGCAGCAACCGCGGCAGCGAAATCGCCACCTGCGATACTGTTGAAAGCGAAAGGGAAATTATTGGGTCCAAAGACGGTGACCGGGCCGATTGCGCCAAACATCGCACTGATGCCGGTAGCGGTATCGATTGTGGGTTGAGCCCATGAGCCTTCGCGGGCGTGTGTGGCGGCTTGTCTAAGTTGATCGGTTGTGCGGGGGAGTTCACCATCACGCAAGCGGGGAGATGCGGGATAGCCTGTTTCCAGATTTGCTGTTTGAACTAAATCGTCGGTCCGTTTTTCGATTTCGTCGGCATAGGCTTCCAGAAAGCTGGCAAATCGTTCTCCCGGCCAACCCCGCATTTCCTTCGAAGCGGCTGAAGCTGCCTGAATTGCTGATTCGATTTCTTCCCAGGGACTTACTGGAAAGCATGCTTCGAGGGCCTCGGCTGTTGCTGGATTGACGGCTTGAAATGTTTTGGAGCCCGTTGAAGAAATCCATTGTCCGTTAATGAGAACTGGTTGTATCTCCATGATCTATCCTTCTGAACCTGCTTTTAAGTCAGCAATTGGTTAAAATGTGTGCTGCATGATAGTTTACTAAAATCTGATCAAAGAAGAAGCCTTCAACTCTAATGCAGCATTTTGACGTCGTGATACTGGGAGCCGGTTTTGGTGGCAGCCTGACGGCTCTTCTGCTGGACCGAATCGGCTTATCAGTCGCATTAATAAACCGTGGAAGACACCCCCGCTTTTCGATCGGAGAATCCTCGACACCGATTGCCGGCTATTTGCTCAAGTCACTTTCTGAAGAGTATGATCTTCCACAATTTCAGCCATTTTGCAAGTATGGAACCTGGCAGGAGAGCTATCCCCATCTGGCTTGCGGCATTAAGCGGGGGTTCAGCTATTTTTCTCATGAGCCGGATCAAAAATTTCAGACGAAACTGGAACATGGCAGCGAATTGCTGGTGACGGCAAACCACAGTGATTTGCTGGCCGATACGCACTGGTATCGTGCAGACGTTGATCATTTTTTTGCCGAAGAAGTACAGAAATCCAATGTTGTCTATCTGGACCAGACAGAAGTGGATTTAAAGCTGTCTGGCGAATGGTCGATTAGAGGGGAAAGAATGGGGGATCGTGTCGACATTCGGGCTGCCTTTCTGATCGATGCGACGGGAGCTGCTGGAATGGTGCCTGAAGCTCTGGGCATTGAACGGAAGACTGATTTTCAAACGAATTCGAGGGCGCTTTACGGACACTTTAAGAATGTGACTTCCTGGCGCGAGATTTTGAATCAGAATCAGATCGATCAATCTGATTATCCTTTTGACTGTGATTCCGCGGCGTTGCATCATGTGTTGCGAGAAGGCTGGATGTGGCAATTGCGATTCAATAATGGAATTGCCAGTGCCGGTTTTGTGCTGGATTCGGTACAGAACGAGGTGTCGGCAGAGCAGATTTGGGGAGAACTTTTAAATCGCTATCCGGCAATCCAGTCCCAATTTAATGGAGCTTCGGTCATTGCTCCGGAATCGGGGCTTTGTATCACAAACAGATTACAACGTGGCTGGAAAGTTTGTGCTGGTGAGAACTGGGCGTTGTTACCGCATACGGCAGGTTTTATTGACCCTCTACACAGTACTGGTATCGCTCATACCTTATGTGGAATTGAACGTCTTGTAGAACGGTTCAAGAAATACTGGGGACAAGACGAGTTTACGGAAGCGTTAGCCGCGTATTCTGAGTCGATTCAGACCGAGCTGGCGTTGATTGATGAACTGGTATCCTGCTGTTATCGGACCTTAAATCACTTTGACTTGTTTTCCGTGAGTACTTTGTTTTATTTTGCCGCGGCAACCAGTTTTGAACATTTACGATGTCTTGAGGGAGAACGACCGCTGTTTTTGTGCGCGGATGATGCTGGCTTTAAGCAGGCGATCAGAGACTGGCTCGATTTGGTATCACGATTTCAATTAGAGGGAGACTATGATTCGGATGAGATCAAACAAGTGGTATTCAAGGCCGAGCAATTGTTAAAACCATGGAATCGGGTCGGGTTGTTTCACCCCCGGTCTTCGAATATGTATCACTACACCGCGGCTCCGGAATAAGAGCCGCGGTGAATCAAGTGATCCAAGTCTCCGATTCGACTTATGTAATAATCGGCGAACGCTTTTGTGCCAGTTCTTCCATCATGCTTTGGATGTTGGCCGTGATTTGATCCGGATTCGTTGCAATTCCAGTCATCATGGCGGCATTCCAGAAGAGTTGTCGACCGCATTGTTTAATAAAGGAATGTTGGTCTTCATTGGACGTAAGTGTACAAAGACGTTTGATCAAATCCGCATCAGGATTGATTTCCAGGATGCGTTTTGTCATCGGGAAGTCCTTGTTGTTCATGCTCAGTACTTTTTGCATTTGAGAGCTAATTGCTCCTTCGGGCACTACCAGACAGCAGGGACTGTCTGTCAAACGGTCGGACTTGGTAACTGATTCGACTTCGTCCTTTAGTTCTTCTTTTAACAGGGAAAGCACTTTTTCAAATTCAGGTGATAAGGCTTCTTTCTCTTCCTCTTTTGATTCTGATTTCTCGTCCGATTCTGAATCAGCATCTTCTTTGCCGGGAAGTTTTACTTCTGAGGAATCAATGGAGACAATCTCGTAGTCTTCAAATTTCGCCAGATTAGAGAGGACAATTTCATCCATCGGGTCTGCCAGATAGAAAACTTCGACACCTTTTTTACGGAAGATTTCCAGGTTCGGGTTTTTGGCGATGGTGTTATAGTCATGTCCGCCCAGGTAATAAATTTGTTTCTGACTTTCATCGGCCCGTTCGATATAGGCTTCGAGGGAAACGAGTTCATTATCAGATGTTCCCTGAGAAGAGGGGAATCTCAAGAGTTTGGCGATGGTATTTCGGTTTTCGAAGTCTGTGCCGATTCCTTCTTTCAAGCTGCTTCCGAACTGACGGTAGAAGTCCAGATACTTTTCTTCATCGTCTTTCGCGATTGATGCCAGGTGTGAAAGCACACGTTTGGCCAACACTTTTTGAATCTTGCGGAAGATCGTATTGTCCTGCAGTGATTCACGTGAAATATTCAGTGGAAGATCAGCCGAATCGACGAGCCCATAAATGAAACGTAAATACTCGGGTAATAAATCTCTATTGTCGTTTTGTACCAGGATGCGTTTGGCACAGAGGCTGATGCCATGTTCTGTGCGTCCGAATCCCATGAGTTCAAGATTTGCTTGCGGGCAATACAAAATGGCATGAAACTGGAATGGGGAGTCACTGCTCAAGTGCAGATGCCAGCGCGCCTGTTCTTCGCCAGTATGTGCCAGGTATTGATAGAAGCCGTCGTATTGTTCTTGAGTGAGTTGTGTTTTGGGTTCCAGCCAGATTGGCGGCTGATCATTGACAAGTTCCTCGCCCAGCTTAATGGGATAAGGGACAAAGGTGGAATATTTTGTGAGGATAAATTTCAATCGTGTGTCGTTCGTATATTCATCCAGGTCTTTGCGCAGGTGCAACCGAATTGAGGTTCCTCTTTTCTCGCATTCCTGAGGCTCAATGGTAAACGCACCAGTTCCATCAGATTCCCATTTCCAGCCAGATTCTTCCTTGTAACTGCGCGTCACGACTTCGACTTTGTCTGCCAGCATGAATGCAGAGTAAAAACCGACACCGAATTTTCCAATCAGAGAGACTTCTTCTTTTTGGTCACCGGCTGCATTTTTCAAGAAGTCGAGTGATCCACTATGTGCAATCGTACCGAGATTTTCGATCAATTCGGCGTGCGTCATACCAACACCATTATCGGAAATGGTGAGGATGTGGTTCTCGGTATCCGGTTCAAGATGTATTTCCAGGGGAGTCTCATCTTTGATGCTGTCGTCTGTCAGGGCGACAAACCGAAACTTGTCCAGTGCATCAGAGGCATTCGAAATCAGTTCCCGGATAGCAATTTCGCGATTTTGATAAAGGGAATGAGAGAGTAAATCCAGAAGTTTTTTGATTTCGGCCTGAAAAGTAAATTTTTCTGCTGTCGTTTTTTCGTTCATGGTCTTTCTCGGAATCAATTCTAAGTAAACGATCGTTTATTGGTGATTTCCTCTGTGAAGAGGATATTGCCTGTTTCAAGGACTCTCTGCCCCTGTTTATAAATGGAAGCGGAATCGTTGTAAAGTTGACCGGTGCCTCTGTCTGTATCCTCAGATAAGAAATCCCGGTCTTAGCATTTGTATTCTCTCAGGTAAAACAGTAATAATAGGGTGAACCTGCCAGTTGGACATCAGACATTCAATTTCTGGTTGTATAGGGGAATTGATTACGGTTTTCGTTTGTTTGACTTAAAGATATAGAAAAACAGGGAGTTCACATATATGGTATTTTACTCACGTCGTGATTTCTTGAAAACGTCTGCGTTAAGTGGTGCATTCGCAATCAGCGGCGGTCTTTCAGGTTCTGTTTTGGCTGCTAAAAAAACCAAAGCCCGAGCTCAATATGGTCTTGTTACTTACCAGTGGGCAAAAGATTGGGATCTACAGACCTTATTGAAAAATTGCAAAACGGCTAATGTTCTGGGGGTAGAGTTAAGAACGACTCATGCGCATGGAGTGGAACGAACTCTCAGTAAGTCGGAGCGTCAGGGAGTCGTACAACAATTTGCCGACAGTCCAGTGACACTGGTGGGAATTGGTAGTAACGAACGATTTGATAATCCTGATGCGGCCGTGTTGAAGAAATCGATTTCAGATACGAAAGATTTTATCAAACTCAGTCATGATGTGGGAGGCAGTGGCGTTAAGGTTAAGCCTGATTCTTTTCATAAAGGCGTTTCAGAAGCAGAGACGATAAAGCAGATTGGGCGTGCTTTGAATGTAATCGGGAAATACGGATCTGACTGGGGTCAACAGATTCGTCTGGAAGTGCATGGTAAATGTGCACATCTTCCGACAATTCGCAAGATATTAGATGTGGCTGATCATCCCAATGTGGCGATTTGCTGGAACTGTAATAAGCAGGATCTGGAAGGGAAGGGTCTTGAAGCAAATTTTGCTTTAGTGAAAGACCGCCTGGGAGCCACAACGCATATTCACGATCTGATACATTCAGACTATCCTCATAAGCGTTTTTTCGAACTGATGGCCGGTGTGAATTATACCGGTTGGTTGATGCTTGAAGAGGGGAAGCAACCTAAGAAGGATACTGTTGCTGCACTGTCAGAACAACGTAAGTTGTTTGACAAGATGTGGGCTCAGGCGCAAGATCGCTAATCGCTGTCTTGTTGAAGAGCAAACAGGTTGGGCAGATAAAGTTAAAACTTAGGGAGTTTCGCAGTTCGTGTTGTTTTGCGCATTCTGTTCTTTGATTGCGTCATACACTTCTTCACGATGCACCGTAACGTCTTTCGGGGCTTCAATCCCGAGACGCACTTTATCGTTCTTAATTTCAATCACCATCAATGTGATTGAATCTCCAATGATGATTTTTTCATCTTTTTTTCGGCTGAGTACAAGCATCGCTATTCCTTGCGAATTAGTAGATAGGGGAACATCTTTTTTCAGGCGATTTCTGATTTTTGTTTTGGGACAGTCCCAATCGTTGAAAACGCTACACTTGAAACTAAGCGTACTGCTGGGGAGTGTCTGCTCTGAACTGGAAAAATGGAGTGGATTCAGGTAACCATTAACATTTAGAAACACTTGTAACGGTTATCCGATTTATTCCTGCCTGTATTTACTGGATTGGTGTATGGCCGGATTCATTTTATCCGCGTAGGATATTGATATGATCGCCGACTTGGATGCGTGCTGAGTTGTTGAGTAGGTGACTGGGAAGTCTGGTATTCACGGTGAGGCGATACATATTCTGAAACAGAGACAACGGAGCCCATGCAGGAAATGTGGCTTTGCGATTTTCAATGAATTTTTTCATGAAATCGGGATTGGACTCTCCTGTAAGAGGAGATCGGGAAGGTACAACGCATCGTTTACAGGGGTTTGATCCTTCAAAAGTCACCGACCCTATCTGAAACAAAACAGGTGGTTCCGATTCTGAATAGAGACGATCTTCACAAAAGGGGAGGTCGCCGTCAAATTCTAAATTCGCGCGAAAGCGAAGTCTGAGCTCGTCGATTGAGATCTCGGGAAACCATCGTGAAAGTTCTTGGTAGGTCTGTGTGCTGATAATTGTCGGTCCGGATGCTACGGTATCATCTGGGAAGCCGGACTGACTGTTTTCTTTAATAGTGACCCGTTGATTGAAGTATTGACTGAACCAGGATTCTAATTCAGTACGATTTTCAATCAGGTGAAATTGTTTTGTTTCTGTCCCAGACTGAGTAGTCGACAGAGTCACTGTTTGCTGAGAGAGATCACAGGTTGCACGAATTTTATGAATTGATGGATACTTTTTTGCATCAATGACATGATCTGCTTGATCGTAGATTGCGAATCGACGATCCCAGTAGAGGGCGCCACCGGGCAGAATGTCTACCTGATTAAGAATGACGGGGTCGAGTGATTTGATGGGATAGATGGCGATGCGGGAAAGAGTCCACATTTGATTGTATTTCTCTATTTACCTAGGTTTGCGACGATTTGGATCTCTCCTTTGCAGTTGCTTGAGGTCATTGATTTCTGTTTTTAAATCAATGATTCCCGTCGGATCAAGAAATCGCTCAATACGTCCTGAAGTTTCACGGCAGAGACTGGCAATTCGCGACTGTGCAGACCGATTCTTCTGTGCCTGTGCTGCTTCCACAGCAGATACTTGAATGACATTCAGCTTATCGTCAAAGATTTGTTTTGGTGAAATACCACTTTCCAGTTCTCCGATTCCTGCGTCGACTTTTTTCCAGTCTTTGTTTTTTGCCCATTTTCGAATACGTGACATTTTCATGGAGAGCGATGCCACCGCTTCGATCAATTCCCCATTTAAAACGGCCAGTTCGCCTTCGACGCTTAATCGAATACGATCATCGGGGATTTGAATATTAATTTCGCGGTTGATGCCTGGGATGTAGGGCACATTAGCAACGAGGGCTTTTCCACTTCGAACATAAAGCCAGATTAGGGGATGGTGGGAATCAGCCTTTAGAGTGATTGTCCCGCTGCGATTCGTCAAGAATTCTCCGGTTATATAATTTTGAGATTCCGGTTGAGGAGTTTTCTTGAGTTCTTTTTGTTTTTTCGCCTCCCGCTGTCGCTGTCTGACCTGTTGGGGATCCAGTGGAGATGTTTGAACTTTTATTCCCGCTGCGGTTTGAAATGATGTCCCACGTGGAATGAGAGAGAGTTTGGTCTCTGGGTATTTTTGTTTCACGCGAATGGCGAATGTTTCGACTCTGCGGCGGCTTCCACTGAGAACTCCCCGCAGACCTGAAGAAATCAGGCAGGTAGCATATTTGCGATTGATCTCTTCCAGGACCAGATAAGTCCAAGGGATAAACTGGATATTTTTGACTTCCCGATCTCGATTTAAGTACCGAAAGAAGGGAATGAAGTAAAAGTTTTTCTGTAATGTTCCCATTGAGGGATCTGGTGGTGGATACTGACTGGCTTGTTCACTGACGATGGCCTGGTTGCCATTTACTGATTCGATCGTGACAACAGCTGAAAATAAGTCGCGGAGAGATTCAAAGATAGTCTCGCTGAGAAACGGTTTTGCAAAAGTCTTCTTTGTGGAGAGAGGACTGAGATTTCGTGAGTAAGAGTCAAATTCTCTACCAGAGATCAGATATCCAATACCATCTTGTTCTATGGTGATCAGAAAGAGTTTGTCAAATGGATGATTTGGGTAGCGTTTCAGAATATCTTCAGACTTAAGGCGTTGCAGACCTTTACCCGAGGCAAGTGGCAACCAGTTGTTCTCATAGATGCCGAGGGAATTCAGGGGGCTGGATTTCTTTATCTTTGAATCTGCCAGAATCCATTTTTCGCCGATGGAACGATCAATGATCTGTATTAACCGTTGTTGGATATGATTGTGATCCAGGGGAGTCAGCCTTGATTTTGGCGCATAGGCAATATCGATTCTAATACGGTAAGGCTGAAGACTGATATGTTGTGACTGGGTTGCCAGAGACGAAGGATCTGCATTTGTTTGTGCAATAGAAACTGAATTCGGAAACAGCAGTAGTCCCGAGACCAGAATCATTAAATGACAGATTTTAGAAAAATCGCAAGAAAACATTATATTACCAATAGAAAAATCTAAATTAAAATTTCATCTCACAGCAAGCTATTTTTGGGTAAACGATTCTATTTTCGGATAAATCGGTGTGGTGATCCATTGCTCTACATTATCATAGAAATTTAAAGGGCGGTCGGCGTATCCTTTGATATTTGTACGGAACACATGAAACTGGTCGATTTCCCATAAGGGAATAATATGTGCCATCGAATACAGTTGCTGTTGCAGTTTTTTTAAGAGCGCTGTTGCTGTTTCCGAGTCAGTTGCTTCGTCCAGTTCGATCAGTTTCTGTCTCATCCAGTCGGGGAATATTTTCAGCGATTCGATTTGCGCTCCTTTACCGACTGTCAGAAATGGCCAAAGTTCCATAACTGGTTCCGTCATTGAGGACGTTCGATAGACAATGTCCCATTTCAGATTCTGCTTTTTAGCTTCAGAGGCAGTATTTGGAATGAGTGTCACCGTGATGCCAATTCGCGACCAGTCTTTGATAAGTTCCAGAGCGGCTTCCTGCGCTTCTGGTAGTGGGTCACAAAGCATATGTAGTTCTGGGAATTTTCCACCCAGTTTGTTTTGTGATGCGACAGCTAACGCAACAGCCAATGGGTAATTGTACTCGCGTTGTGGCACTTGTTGATTATAAGCCTGTAGCCCAGTGTAGTAAGGTGCTGTGATCAATCGGCCATTGAGTCGTTTGGATTCATGTAGCAGAGATTCGGTAAGAATTTTCTTTCGATCGATGGCATAGGCAAGTGCTCTACGAAGTTCAATGATTTTGAGAGGTTTGCTTTCCGGATTAAATTGCAGAACATGTGATGAGGGGATGGCAGATTGTACTACGTTAAATTCTTCCTGCTCCTGAAAGAACGAGACGAGTTTGGCTGGCAGAAAGGGAAGCACAGAGACTTCTCCCACCAATAATCCCTGGAACGACTTGTTGAAATCGGGATATTGAACCTCATTGATTTGAGCCACATTGTATTCTCGTAAACCCGATGGTTCTGGCACAGCGCGAACATACTGAACTCGATTCTGGCTATGGTTATCGACAATAAACCGACTGGAGACGAGAACTTCCGGTTTGAGAGGAGTGCTGGAATTCTCCGACTTATCTGAAACTCTTTCCCAGATTGGAGGAGCCATGATGGGAGCTGCCATTAACCACTCTGTACGCAAAGGGACGCGATCAAAATAGACACTGACTGAAAAGGGGTCTGTCGTTGATACTGAATTGACATAGCTGTCAAAGCGTTCGTCATATTGAGTATTTCCAGGTGTGATCTTCTTCCTGATAAACTCTGCGATGTCGGCTGCCATTAGTACCGGATGTGATTCCCAGGTGCCATATGATTGTCTCAAAATAAAATCAGCACGCCGTCCCAGATCTGTCGGTTCCCATTGTTCAAAGAAGCGGCTTTGATATTGCGGCGTTTGATCGACATGGCTGACTTCAAACATGGGGATTTGGGTTAATTTTCGATGGCGTCGGGTGGAATCACGTTCCAGGAAATAAGGGGTTTTGGTTAATGCTGTTTCCATGACACCGACGTTAATCACAGGATAACGGTTGTGATAGCGAAGCAGCGATTCACGAAGTTTGGGGTTAGCGGGCCAGACGAGGGCAGCCTCCATTACCGAATGAATGGCTTGTTGGAATTGGTTCTGTTGCGCTTCCTGATTTGCTTTATTGAGTATAAGATTGGACTGGTTCAGAAAGGACTCTTTCCATTTTATAACAATCTGCTGTTTGGGAAACATTGTTGACAGACGCTTCAAGTAGAAATGGGCCTTGCGAAAAACACCCTCTTTGACTGACTGAGTGATTACAGTGTCAATGATTTCACCTGCCAGTTTACTCAATCCCGGATAATTCGGTGATTGGTTATATAAATCCTCAATGAATGCCAGAGCGATTTCATATTTTTTTAATTCTTGTTTTTCCTTTGCTTCCAGAAACAGTAAATTCTGCTGTCGCTGGTCAAACCCCGGCCACGCGCGATGTTTTCGATCAAGAACCAGCAGCATTTCAAAAGCCGTCCGTAGCTGATTTGTTTTCAATAGCTCATCAATTCGTTTGAGCATCTGGTCTTCATGGTGAATGATTTGCTTAACATGACTTCTTTGGATTTGATATTCAGGGTTTTCTTTTTCATCGACGAGTGTCAGTTGAATGAAATTTAATGCCGCGCGCATTTTTCGCTGTTCGTCGATTTCTTCTTTACTTTTAGGTTTGGGCAGGTTGTAGCTCTCTTTTAACGCAGTATCAAGTTGCCCCAGAGTGTCAGGACGTGGATAGACTGGTTCTACAACCAGTACCGTATCGTTTTCGAGAACGACCCAATCGACAGGTGGTTTTTTAAGAAGGTCTTCAACGGATGGGACCTGCATTTCTTCTATTTTGGGTAAGGGCGGTTCTTTTTCTTCATCTGCTTTCTCGGTGTCTGTTGTTTCTGTCTTGGAAGACGCATTTTTAGTCGTTTTTTTGTCAGACTTTGTTTCTTTTTGTGCGGAAACGGTTGTCAGGCCAGGCATAAATAGAATCAAAGTCAGGCTGCAAATCAGATTACAGAATATGTGTGCAGACAATTTCATAGTGAAGCTTGTCCTTTCTGTTGCAGGACCTGATCGATACGATAGAGGCTTCCATCCACTGTAGGTACAAGAATGATTTTTTCCAGATTTACAATCGAACCGCTGGCTGGCAGTGGCGTCTTGACATCCATTTGTACCTTCCCTGTTTTAGAATCGACTGTCAGCAGGGAACCATTTTGAAGTGAGAGCAACAGTTTTTTATCAATGATCGCAGGAGCGCCTGCCAGAGAAGAGTCAGGTAATTTTAAATCCCATAATTTCTTGAGACCTGTGTCGATTTTGAAACAGCTTAAATTCTGCTTCGTTTCTACGAAGAGAAATCCTTCTGTGATCCAGAGGTCATTCGTAGCAGGAGAGGGGAGTTGTAGTTTTGCCTTTTGTTGTGCTGTTTTGGGTTCAAGTAACTGCAACAGTCCTGAGGCATCTGTTACTGCCAGCGTATTTTTATCGATCGCTGCTTTGAAATCGATTGGTTGTTTGTTGTCACTCTTGGACAATATAGCGAGGTGGCGTGTGGGCGTTGTTCGATATTGTAAAGAGATAATCTGGCCGGTGGATGTGATCGCGATGCATTGGTCTTTAGCAGTGGGGATCAATTGTTTCCATTTAATATCATCCTGACCCGGAATGACAAACTCTTGAACCGTGTTGAGACCGCGTCCTTTTCGAAATACAGCAATCTTTTTCTGGAAAGGAATTGCAATTCCATCGCCAAGTGATACGGGCATTGTATCGAGAGGAGCTTTCAAATCGATGGTCTGTTCCAATTGTCCAAAGGTATTGAGAACCCAGAGAGTTGGTTTGGGGGAGCCACAGTAGACGGCAATTTTACCTTCAGAGAGTGGTGATGTTTTAAGCGGTTCCGAAAGACCTTCGGGGAGTTTAAGTTGTGTAATGGTTTTTTCTTTGAACTTTGAAGAATCCGGTTCAAAATCGGTATTTCGAATCCGAAAGATATCTCCATCCGATGTGATACAGACCAGTCCATTTTGACCAGAAGAATAAGTGGCGAGAATATCCGTACCTAGTATAGATTTCCAGGAACTGCTCATTTCATTGCGGTTGGCGATGGAAAAAATGACAGATTTGGATGAAAGCAGACGTCTGGCAAGATACAGGTTATTGCCAATTAACTGCATTGGTTGTGCTCCTAATCCGTCGGCAATTTTTTTCTTGTCCAGTTTGATTCCGGAATTTTGCAGTGTAAATTTTCGTAAGGCGGAACTGCTCATCCAGAGTTGACCTCCAGAGCCGGCTGAAAGATAAATTTGACATGAGAGCGGGGCCTGTAATTGATAAGATGCGATTTCTGTCAACTTTCGTTTGCCTTCTTCGTCTGTGACCGTAAATGCAGTAATGCGTTCAGGAACAGTTGGAAAAAACATCTGTTTGCCACGGAGGACAGGCATGCTTTGAACGTGTCCTTTGATACGAAAATTTTCCAGTTCATTGAGTGAAGCATTTTTTCCGTTTCCATCCAGAACATGCAGCAGAGCAGAGTCGGTACGGTCGTTCTCACAAACGAGCAGTAATTTTCCCATGGCGATAATCGGAATTCCGATTGTTCCCGGGCGATGTCCCAGGGCAGTCACTTTTTGACATTCGAAGGGACGTAAGGAAATCAAATAAACAACACCTTCATGTCCGGCAACTGCAATGGATTGTTCTCCGTAGACTAATCCGGGAGCACCGACCAGGGGTTGCGCAAATTTAAGCTGTGCGATGATCGAACCACTGATTAAATCGATGCTGATCAAATCACCTGAATTGCAAGAAATGACGATGGTACCCTGGTGTAGTAATGGTTTGCCGGTAGGGCGAGCGGGCAGCGTTTGACGCCAGATTAATTTTCCACTTTTCTGTGAGACGCATAAAAGATCCTGGTGTCGTGTATCAAAAACGAGCAAAGCTGGTTCACTTCCCGAGAAGGAAATGGGGGCAAAGGGAGGGTCAAGCCCGACGGGACGTCTCCAGATGGGGTCACCGGTAATCGAATCGATTCCGAAACAACTGCCGTTGGCTATCGCAAATACATTCCGACCATCAGAAACAGTATTCGAGCGGGAACGGGTATGAAGTGCCAGTGTCACAGATTGAGGAAATGTTTCAGGGTATTCATTGGTGACTGCCTTGACTGGCTGGTTGTTAGCCTGAACTAGATTTTTTTCTAGTTCCAGGATTTTTGCGAGGACGGTAGCCATCTTAGGGTCATTTTTATAGTAATCGTAGCGGTCAAGCAGATGGCGTCGGCGTGCGAGTGCCTGTAGTGACTTTTTTTGTTTGATCGAGTCTTCAATTTCTTTGACCGCAACATCAAAGACCTCTTTTCGCAAAATCTCTGCTTCCGCTTTTTCGTAACCGGCTTTAATTTTTGCTAACTCGTCGGTAGGGGGGGCATCCTGTGGACTGTAACGATTGAGAATACTTTCGGCTTTAGCTGAAACTACTAACAATTCACGTTCTTTTGTGCGGCTGGCAGTTTCAACAGATCCCAGAGCAATTTTCTTTCCATATTCGACGAGTGTCGGGTAGAGTTCCTTGAAGTCAGGATCATCTCGATGTTTTTTAATGAAATCATTTGTTGCTTCCAGTCCCGCATTCCAGGCAGGTGTTGAGCCGGATATTTCTTTTTCAACATAGGATTTGCTGAGCAGAATCCTGGCTTCGTCGGCGTAATCACTTTTCTGATAATTTAAGAGAAATTTATCAAAGAGTTGAATCGCTTGAGAATATTTACCAGCTTCCATTTCCTGTACGGCAGCATCGAAATGCCGCTTTGCAGTATCGCGACCAATAATAAACCAGAAAGTAAATGCCATCAGTGCTAATAGAATACTGCCGCCGATCAGTGATAAAACAAAAGGTGATCGAACGATTTGACGCTCTCCGGGACGAACAGCATTACGAGAGGAACGGGAACGAACTCGGTCTTTTAATGAGAGGGTACTTTTTTCCTTCGTTTTTTCTGTAGGGCTGATGCTCTCTGGTTCTTCAGAGGCATGTTCACTGGATCGTGAAATAAATGTCTGAGCCGGAGCTTGTGAAGGATTTTCCGAATCCGTTTCTTCAAGAAGGTCAGCAGCGGAGGCCAGGTCAAGATCATCATCGGGGACCGGTTCTTCTTTTGGTCTCGGTGTTTTTTTTTCTTTCCGGGATTTGGTACTTTTCTTTTTCTCTGGTTTTGATTCTTTTTCCGGTGGCTTGGCAGGTGAGCGTATTATCGCTTCAAGTTCGTTCTCACTGACAGGTTTGAAATCGTACATTGATTCGTCTTTTTTGCCTGACACGTCAGGCAGAGGGGAGTCGAGATCCAGTAGGTCGACTTCATCTGAAAACAGAATATCTGCTTCACCAATCCGAATGAGATCACCATCGTTTAACAGTGACCGTCCGGACATCGTTCCATTGATCTCAATTCCCTCACTGGTCGCAGAAACAATTTCATAGCTTTTTTTATTCCAGCTGATGCGGCATTGCATTGATGCAACATCTTCGTTGTCAATCTGTAAATCATTAGATGCATGACTGCCGATTGAAATGGGCTGTTGTTTGGAAAGCTCAATTTTTTGAGTTTTTCCGGACAAGAATGAAATTTCTAAGCTGGCCATTTCGATATCTTATCTATACAGGATGTCTGGAGTGGTGAGATTTGAAAACAATGTATCTTTCGGGGTCAGTCTTCTGGGCCACGGTAGGAAGCAAGTCTGATTTTCTGCATACCGACTTCATTGGCTGCATCGACAACAGCGACGACTATTTCATGCCTGGCTGCTTTATGTGCGCTGAGTACCAATTCCGATTTTGTTTTTCCATCTTGATTGCGACGATCCAGGATCGCCTGCACAATTTCAGTAGGATTTGATAATTTCGTATCATCAACATAAATTCCATTATTATTATCTATTTCTACAATAATGGACTCTTCTCGGAAGTCATCCAGTGTTTGGAGTGACTGTGAAACACCATCTTCATCTGGATTGGGTGGAGGAACCTGGATACTTTTTTGTAGACTGAACGACGCGGTAATCATAAAAAAGATCAACAAAAGAAACGTGACATCTACCATCGGTGTCAGATCCATTTCATCAAACTCTGAATCTGCAGATCGGATCGAAAACCCCTCGTCCTCATCGTCCTCATCGTCCTCATCGTCCTCATCATCTTCTTCATCTTCTTCATCTTCACTATAAGTGACTGTGGATTGAGGTGCTGTCGATTGCTCCACGAGTGTTTTCTGCTTAGGATCGGCAGGTGCTGTTTCTGTAACCGGGGTCGTTTCTGGTTCCGGTGGGAGGCTATCCGCTTCTGCTTCAGGTTGCAGGATGTTTTTTTGCGGAGGTTGATCGGGCTGATTTGCGGATTTCGATTTTTCGGGAGCGATTTCCTCTTGTTGTGTCTGCGCTTCATCAGCAGGCTGGTCTGCTTCCTCGGTTTCAAGCGCTTCTTTCCAGCCATCTTCCAGGATTTCGTCCCAGCTGTCTCCCAGTTCGCCCAAGTTTTCCAGGCCATCAAGTAGTTGATTTTCTTCCGGATTAAAGTGTGCGACAGGTTGGGAATGCTTCTCAGTATCAGTGGTTGTTTCTGGTGTGTCTTTTACATTATCGGGACGACGGGGCTGGCTTTTAGGTGGAATCGTAATCTGATTGCGGCAGGCAGGGCAGGAGACAGATTTACCTGCTTTCTTGCTGGCAACACTTAATCGTTGGCCACATTTTTTACAATAAAACTTGATAGGCATTGCTAAATCAGTATCTCATTTATTGAGTGCAGATTAACTTGGACATGTGAAATGATTGTCGATTGTAGCTTAATTATTTTTTTTCTCTTCAATTCCGATAAAGAACTTAACTCCATCCACTTCTGTTACCGCTCGTGTCACTTCCTGGACAAATCCATGCGGCACTCCGCGATCCGCTTTAATAATGACATCCATGACACCATTTTGAACTTTTTCACGTACACGCGCGGTTAACTCTTCAGTTGTGACTTCAGTCGTTCCACCAGACTCTTTTACTTCAATAACGCTTGTTCCATTGATGCCGTTTCCGTCGTTGTGGACCAGAACTATCGTAGCCCCTCGGGTATCGACGCCTACTCCATATCTCGCAACAGGAACGTCGGAATCTTGTGTGGCCTGCATCGTTGAAGTAACCATGAAGAAAATGAGCAATAAAAATGTCACATCAATCATGGGTGTGATATCCAGATCGTCTCCAGCCCCGCCTGCTGCGGGTCGCTTCTTCCAGCCATCCTCATCTGTATTTAAAAATGCTTTTTTCTTAGCCATGTTCAATTACCTTAAGGAATCATGACTTGCGAGATGTTTCAAGAATCTCCAGGAACTCACCCGTATGTTCCTGAACTGAATCCTGAAGTTTTCCAATACGAACATGAATCAGGGCTCCCGCCATAACCAGAGGGATCGCAACAGCCAGCCCTGCAGCTGTTGTAAACAGTGCAAAACTGATTTCGCCTGCCAATTGGCTGGGGTCCCCCCCTGATTCCTGCATGTTTCCGATTTTGTCAAAGGCATTGATCATACCGATGACGGTTCCCAATAGCCCCAGCATGGGAGCACTTTTGACAATGGTACTGATCCAGGACATTCGGTATTCGAGTTCAGACAGAATATCTCGTTCAAATTTCTCTGCGAGCATTTGCCTGAGTTTTTTGGCAGGACGTTCCATATTTGCCATTGCAACCAGGATCAATTGCGGAACGGCTTTACTCCAGTAAGGAGGTGAATCGCAAAGATTGATCACAGATTCGTAGTCTTTCTTTTCGATATCGTCATGAATCTGGTCGAGAAATTCGTTTGCCGCGTTTTGTGTGAGAAACTTTTTTTGAGCAATTTGTCTGACCAGGAGGATCACACAAAAGACTCCGTACAAAGCGGTCAAAGCCAGTGCAATGTAAATAGCGTAACCGGCAACATTTAATATGGGAGCGAGTGAGTAGTTCATAGGAGCCTGCTATTGTGTCCTTATTGGAAATAAGTCTGACGGGTCACTTCGAAATTATATCCAGCCCGATTTCCCCGCACAGTAAAATAGGTACGACGGATCTCGTCAAATTTTTTGTTTCGATATTTTTTTTCTATTGTGAGTAATTTGTTTTCCGTTTCTTTTGGATAAAAGTGGAACAGGATCGCCCCAGCGACATCATGTCCTGCTTTTTTAAACAGACTGAGGTCACTGGTTTTGCGTTCGCCTCCTTGCCAGGTCATGTAGAGCCGTTTTTCGTTTGCACCAGATGAGGCCGTTCTTATGACAGGTTTATCAGAAGAGACCTTTGACAGATAAATCATTTTGCCACTTCTCAACAAGGCCCCCAGTTCGATTTTGAAGTAATCAATTTGTTTTGCATAATCGATCAGAGAGCCTCTGTCGGAAAATTTGATAAACCAGCGTTGCTCACGTGGAAGTCCTTTTTTTCCAGGACCTAATCCCAAGGCGCGTTTACCAGTACCGACAGCGCTTCCCACTTTACCTGAGTTTGACAGGTCGGTTTGCGTTTGCTGCTGGACCTGCTGAGTTGCTTTGTCTGACAGTTCTACAACACTATCGAGCATTTCTTCAACTTGATTTTCTTCATCTGGTGTATCAATCTGAGATGGGTCATCAACTGGATCTTCGGGAGATTCCACCATTAATGATTCGTCGGGTGCACCATCTTCGGCCCCTCCGGCCAAATCAATCATTTCCAATGCGACTTCATTTTCAGTCTGTGGTAACCGATTCGAGATCCAGACAATCGACAACCATAAAACTGCGATGATTAATGCTAGTACGATCGCAATCAACGAAGAGCTGACCTGATCATATTGCGTTACTCGCATGACCGGCGCTTTTCGATGATCGTCTTGTGATGTCGCCTGAACCATCCTGAATTTCTATCTGTTTAACGTTGGACTACAAATGAGTCATTTCGCTTTTGATTTTGGAAATTGATTTAAAACTTCATAGAGATCAAATTTTTCGTCGAAAGGTTTTACGCCGTTGTACCACTTTTGCCAGCGTTTGGTTGCTTCGTCGGACCACTGGTCCACGATTAAGATACGTTTTTTTTCATCCACATTTTCATCGACATCTGCTAGAGGGTCTTCTGGCATTCCTAATCCACGGATTTTACGACTGAGCGTGCATAAACCATTTCGAGCTTCAATGCGAACACCTAAATCGGGGTCTTTCAAAGCCCGAATCAGGTAAGGTGCAACCCGAAAGTCATTCATACGCGAAAGTGCCCAGATCGCGGTTCTGCGAACATCGGGTGCTCTGGCTTCAACTAGTTTTAAGACACGTTCCTTCTGTTGAATCAGTTGCTCACGGTCTCCCAGAGTGATTGTTTCCACAAGCGTTTCCTGCGTGGCTTCCAGGTCGGCGGTAGCGGGATCTTCCAGTTGTGCCAATAACTCGCTCAGATCGCCGGCAAGTGTTTTATTTTCGACTTTACCATTTCTCATCTGTACGTCTGCCAGATTTTTCGGAAGGCCTCTGCCACCTGCTAACAAGCCCGAACCGACTGGTTCAGGTTTGTAAGTGCGACCGAGGGTTTTGCCCGTGGCTTTTGAAAGAAAGACAATTGCCAGACAAGTATTGGGGTCAACTGATCCGAGCGCTTTAAAGCTTCCATTTTCTTCCTGAGTTTCAAGTAGATGTCGGGCGCCATCTGAATACCAGTCGTGAGGGCCGATCATTTTGGTATTGGCTATCGCTCCAATTCGTTCAATTCCATATAAATAATAGATGGGCCAACCCGTGGGAGTGCGGTAATTATAATTATTAATGATCCAGGTTAGACCTCGTTTTTTTCCACCTTCCAGGGCACTGTGGCTGACTGTTGGTTTAGTGTTGATGTTTTTTTGATCGTCTTCCGTTTTCTCTTTTTTGACGAGATCGACTTTCTCCAGGAATCCGAAACGTTTTTTCATCGTTTTGTTATTTTTATTAACCGGACCGCTGCGTAATTCACCGTCAGGATAAAGTTGCATAGAAATAATATGCAAGCTACCCGTCCCTGCGACGGACATCGTATGTTTTATACCACCCTCACGAATATTATCGGGTTGATAGCTAAATGCACCGTTTTGATGCTGGGTCGTCAAATGCCAGCGTGCCGCTTTATCCCAGACTCTTGTTGGGACGAGTACACCCGCACGTTCTGCTGCCCAGAGTCCTAGGATTGCATATTGTGATACACTCGTATCTCCATTGTTTGCTACATCTTGATCATAAAACCAGCTTCCACCCGGCTGCTGCGTACTGATGAGAAATTCCGTTGTCGTACGAATTTCTGCATGGTATTTTTCCGGGCTTATCGCTTCTAAGACCATTAATTGAACACCGGCACAATAATTATAATCACTGCCGGGTTTGTAGACGATTTCACCTTTTTCGTTTTTCTGGTCATGGTCGGCCAGTATGTTTTTCATGCAGTTCTGAATGTAGGGTGACTCGGGAGACTCTCCTGCCTTAATTAAAGCATAGGCAACAAACGCGTTGAGTCCTGTGCGACCATAATTTTCTCTTCTTTTCAGATAAGATATGCCACGTTGGATGGCTGCGTCAATTTGTGCCTGGGGAGGTTGGCAAAAGGCGGTGTTCTGAAAAGTAAAGAAAAGAGTAAGTACCATCAGGCACGATCTATAAGAAAAAAGAGCGTGTCTGCAAGCCGAAACCAGATGTTGAATAGCGCAATACATTTTCATATTGATGCGATAGCAAACTGAGATGAGAGAATATTGCTGAATAGATAATGAAGTCGCAACTTCACCGCATCATACCAGTCTAATTTCACGGATGAAGCAGTGTCAATCAATATGACACAAATCTTGACAGGAATCGTATTTAGGATTCAGGGTTTTCGTGACAAGTCACAGGAGCAGACGATTTGGTGGCATCGAGGACACCCTTGAACATATTTTCGGGTGACTGCCTGCTCGAGGTCAATTCCTGCCAGATTCGCCATTGTTGATAACCAGGCCAGCACGTCTGCAAATTCTTCTGCCAGATTCTCGGGGTCGTTGTTTTCTCTGAGAGCGGATGATAATTCTCCCACTTCTTCCATAAACCACATGAATGTTCCTTCAATACCGCGAGATTGGTCCTTTTCATAGAACATGGTCCGAATTACCGTCTGGAATTGAGAAAGTGTCAAGCCTTGCTTTTGCTGTAGCTCGTCACCGGGCTCGGAAAATGAAGCATCTAAAGGTTGGTTGTCCACAGGGTATCCTTATTCGGTAATCAATTAATATACTGGTTGAGCAGAGAGTGCCTTTGGTCAATTCAGAGTCTTTTTCAATTCCAGAGCTTGAACGTGATCAGGGTTTTGCTGTAACAAAAGATTTAATTCCGTCTTTGCCTCTTTTCGTTTTCCAGAATCCAGTAATGTTTGAACCAGCAAGAAGCGTAGATCTTCATTTTTATCATCCAGATGCAGTGTCATTTTTATTTCGCGCACTGCAATGTCAGTCTGTTTCAGTTTCAAAGCAGATTCAGCAAGTAGTTGATGTGTTTCCGGGTCAAGCACATTGACATGCAAGGCTTTGGTGGCCCACTGTAAAGCCTGTTGGTGATTTTTCTGATCAAAAAAAAGTTGCGTCAATAATTTCATGCTTTTCTCATTAGCGGGATCCAGGTGCACCAGCTTTAAAAGCGTCTCTTCTAACTTTTGATTTTTACCTAAGTTCTGATAAATAAGTGACAGGCCTTTGAGCCATTGTGTTTGATAAGGAAATTTATTGTGCCCTGTTTCAAAAATGACGAGCGCTGCTTTGTACTTGTCTTGATGAATCATGATTCTACCAGTCAATTCAAGAACTTCAACATCGGGTGACTGCAGGTTGAGAGCGGGCTGAAGTATTTTGAGAGCGGCGTTCCAGTCTTCCGAGAGTAGTTCCAGTCTGGCAATCGTGAGAGCTGCCTGAGTCTGGCTGGGGTCTTTGCCAAGTACATTGAGCGCAATCTCACGTGCTTTCGATTTTTTTCTCAGACGCAGTAAACGAGATGCATACTGTCCGGCGATACTCAGGTTCTCTCGGTCTTGTTCATATTTCTTTTGTAGATCATTGAAGCTGAGAGGTGACTCGATTTTGTAGCCTTTCAGGGAGTCTGCAACTGTTTTGAGATAGTTGTGATATCGCTTTTCAAATTCTGCCTGATCGATTTTAAAAGACTCTTTAATTGCTGCGGGAGTCGAAAGTTGATTTTGATAAGCGGCCAGTAATTTGATTAATGCCTGCTCGCCAAATTCTTCCACCATGAATTCCGCACAGAGTAGACTCTGGCAGTAGGCGAAGTTCCAGTTGTCCGAAGACTTGGGACGCACAAATACGCCATCCAGTTCATTCAGGGAATAAATTTCACCCTTGGGAATGCGTTCGGCCAGAAGCTGGTTGAACTTCTGGGGACGTGCATGTCCTTCGCTTCTGACTGCCAGGGCTTCGGTGAACCAATGTGGAATTTTATATTTGGTTTGCTGAAGTGTGAAAACATGGACGAGTTCGTGTTTCAAGACAGAGGCCCAGTTGAAGGGCTCTTTCATTGCGGTAGGTGAGGTCAAAGCAACGACTGCTCCCGTCGATGCGCCGATGGTTTGAATCCAGGGAAGTCCAATCATCCGGGCACTGAACCATTGATGTGCGCCCAGACCTTTTGCATCGTGATAAATTTCAAATTGAGTTTTTCCCGGAGGCTCATATCCAAACTGAGTTACCAGTTCCGGATAAATTGACTCAAGATAATCGGCCATGTATTGACCAAGAATGAAGTCAGCTTTGGAGTCATAGCGAATCACAAAATGTTCTGTCATGATGGAACCATAGGATTCGAGGACTCCCAGGACCTTTCGCATATTACTGACGCGTACGTGATACGGATCAGATTTGAATGCTTCATCGAGTGTCGTCTGAGCGAGATCCGTTTTCCCCATTTGCATATACAGTATTCCCAGTGCGATTTTGGGTTGGGAAAGTTGAGGCATTATCTTTTTTGCTTTTAAATAGACCGTTTCCGTGAAGTCAAATTGTCGTTTCATCTCCAGGAGATGACCCAGCTCATACAGAAAATATCCCGGTTTAGGGTTTTGTTTCAGGAGCGTTGTCATGAGCTGTTCGAATCGGGGAGAAAGTGGTTTGACTGTCTTTTTTTGAGAAGGAGTCTCTGAAGTTTCGAGCATTAATTCCAGAGCCTGACGATCCGGGACGCCATCTAAGAGCAGGTAGCAGGCAGCTTTTCTGGCTAAAACCGACTGTGCTCGTGCGTTAATGGATGCTGCTGATTCCGCAGATTTGAGCGCATGGTCGTACTGTCCGTTAATTAAGTGCAGGTCACATTCTAGAAGCAGGGCTTCGATCAAACGAGGATTAATCTCCAATGCCCGTTTGATTAAAGTAGTGCTGGTATCATAATCGCGTACCTGGAAAGCAGACCTTGCCAAAGCAACGTAGACAATTGCGGCCTGTGAATTGGTCTTGATCGCGGATTTATATTCCGTAGCCACTTGAAGGCGGTTATATTTTTCCTGCAAAATCGAACCGCTCAGGTAAGAAGCTTCCCAGCAGAGGGGATCTGCTTTTAAAGCATCAGGGCAGACGGTGTTGATTACGAAATTAAAGATTTGCGATACGCTATTCCATCT
The DNA here is from genome assembly GCA_022600195.1 of Planctomycetota bacterium. Lineage (GTDB taxonomy): Bacteria > Planctomycetota > Planctomycetia > Planctomycetales > Planctomycetaceae > Gimesia. The sequence continues at coordinate 101,046 of JAHZKX010000064.1, read as the reverse complement.
CGCATATTGTGTGGCGCCTTCTCCAATGACTAAAAGTGTTTCGGCATCTTCGGGTTGTGCTCGATTATAATAGCGGACAAACCAGCGGTAGCCTTCATTGGCCTCATCGATTTTTCCGGACTCGGTTAAAAGGTGTGCCTGGATCAGATGTGCTAGAGGGGCGTCAGAATCCAGCTTTAAAGCCTGATTGACGTGAGTTTTTGCGTTAAGATAGTCCCCCGTTTCGTAATAGAGTCTGGCGGCGATTGCATGTAAGTCTGCCCGGTCGGGTGTCTCTTTCAAGGCTGATTTTAAACGATTTAAGGCTTGAGGGGTTTTGCCGGTGAGTGCATTGATGCGAACCCGCCCTAGAATCAGCTGCGTGTGTTGTTCGGTGTTTTTCTGTGATGATTCCGCGAGTTGTTTTTCAGCCTGCGCATACACTTCTTCCGCTTCATCGTAGCGTCCGTGTTGTTTATGTTCGTGAGCAGACTTCAATAACTGAGCAATGGTTTGGGTTGGCTTCTTCTCTGCAGCATCCAGGCAGAGGGGGCAGATTTGCAGCGCCAGTAAGACGGCAATCAAGCGAAATGAATTGCTGTGTTTTATATGATAGTAACAGTCAGGCATGCTCATGATCCAAATTGATTTCAACAGAAGCTTACTTTTTCAAAAGTTAGAGAAAGGAAGGACGTGGTGATTTTTTCTCGTCAGATGTATGATTGTTTTCCGGGGTGAATAGAACGTCCTCTTCGTGAGTGGTAATCGGTGTTTCATCCTGTAAGTCTGGAACGGTATCCATTGCATATTCTCGATTGATATTCGTGCCCTGGATGGGGAGCCCAAATCCTAAAATCAGTTCGCGTTTGATTTTATCGCTGACTTTTGACAGTAGAAACAGTTCCTCACCTTTTGAATAAGCAATCAGATTGCCATTCCAGTAGGCGAGCCGATTATTGGCAGTACTTGGAACACGCGTCTGTTTTGTCAACACTCCAACCAGATTCAAAGGATCAGCGGCAGAGAGAATAGTGAGTACATCCGAAAGTGGTTTATCACGCAGGTTGCGTAAATCCTGAATCGTGCTCGACATGGCAAACTGTTCGCCAGCCACTCCAGATACAAAACGTCCACCACGAATTTCTCCACGGGCTTCGAGTCGACGATAAATTTGCAGTAATTCGAACCAGCGCGGCGCGCCTGTTTCTTTCGATAGTAAATCGCGAAAGACCACTCCCCAGCGTCTTAATAATTGCCAGGCCCATTGTTCAATATATTCGTAGTATTGCAGACTGCGTTCTTCAATCATACTGGGGTTGTCACGTCTCCAGATCGACCAGCGTCCTGTGTTGTTGGGTGTGGTTCGTTTTCGAACGAGACCAATTCTCGACTTGCGTGAGGAACGTCGGTTTTTAAGAGATCGGTCTTCTGTGAATTGGCGCATACCTGAGAAACTGTCTGCAGTGACCAGGCCGCGGGAGATCAGTTCACCCAGAGAATCCGCAACCTGGGAGGGGAGAGACTCCGTTGCTGTCATCAAGTCGGTGGCAAAGAGGGCTCCCTGTTCAAATAAGAGTTCCTGTATTTGAAGAGCCGGGCTGCTAAGATGATTTTGTTCTTCGGCGTTCTTTTTAGCTGTAGAGCTTTCATGAAAATATGTGAGCCAGGGAATATCTTCGCGTAAGAAGAAGGAGACGGGTGCATTACGTGTAATGCCCGTCATTGGTTTTCCCTGGTCGGCGGTTCGTTTGGGAGGGTAAAGTCGCCCCCAGCCAATCTCACCGGTGAAACAGAGTTCGTCGAGATCTTTGCTTTGGTAGTTTACCAGTCGAGCGGTCAGTATATCTCTTTCCCAGCAAATAGCCGGTATATCAATTCCCTGCAGCATCGAGAGCACTTCGAATAGACCATTCGTACCGGAACGTTTTTCGTTGCCTGTCAATCCATGTTGCTGTAGCAGGAATTGGATGAATAAACTTGTGTCTACCGGTTGAACCTGTGCGCGGAGTCCCTGCAATGTCAGGCGATGAATGCGCGCCAGCAGACGACGATGACACCACTCTTTAGGGGGCGCTGCTGTTGTGGCTGTTTCTTTTTCAGATTTAGACTCACTGGCCTTTGAATCAGTGTCTTGACTCATATTCCAGTTGGGATCTTTAACGCGAAAATAACCCTGCATGGCGATGCCTTCACCTTCGAGTGCCATCAAGGCTGCTTCGGTCTGCGAAGGGGGTAACGCGGCCTGGTTGGCAATTTCATCAACAGTCAAAGGACCACAGGTATCGAGCAGTCCTCGAATGATGGCTATGCGAGCTTCTGTTGACTCCCATTCCTGGCGAACACCGGCAGGGACATTAACGGCTGGATGATGACTGCTTTCCGGGAACGCGGCTAGCGCAGCGGGCAGTCGTTCGGTCGCAACCCAGCTTTCATGACAGAGCGTTTCGGGATTTGTCGCTGCTCTTTGTAAGGTTGTTGCACGGCCCGTTGATTCTAGTTCCTGATACCAGTCGGCCCAGGCCGGTTGCTCATTCATCGGAAGGTGAATACGACCCAGTAGCAGGTCATGAAATTCATCGGCATTTCGCACGAGTGGTTGTGCTTCCTGGCATACCTGCGCGATAGCTTCCGGTGAGAGTCGTCCTAAATCTTCCACACTTTCCACCGAGAGAGTGCGTCTCGTAGAAACGGCCCGCGCGCGGCGTTCCTGTGCTTCGCCACCATCCAGGAAAGTATAAGGGCTGGAATTTAAGAGCTCATAGCAGAAAGGGGAAGGTTCTCTGGTATCACGGGGAATCAGCTTGATTTCACCTGCTTCGATTTGTTGTAGAACAATTTTAAAGCCTCCAATATCAAGTTGCTCATTCAAGCAATCATGCAAAGTCTGGTCTACCAGAATATGGTCGGGGCGTACAATTTCGCCGATTTCATTTTCAGGACAGCCGGTCAGACGCGGAAAGACAGCTGTGAGCAAATCTTCTGCGCGAAATCGTTGTAGAGGTGGGGGAACTTTTTTTCCATTTTGCATTCGGGAAACCAGCAGCGCGCGTGTCACATTCCAGCGCCATCGGACGTGAAACATGGGATGATCCAGAATCGCCTGCTCGGAAAGTTGTTGTACGTTCCCCGAATTTAACATGGAAAACAGGCTCTCCAATGGGAAACTGTGCTGAGGGCCCAGTGAGAGAATGATTCCGTTATCGTCGGCGGTGGCCTGCAATTCAAAATTATAGGAACGGCAGAAGCGCTTGCGCATCGTGTAGCCCCAGGCGCGATTAATATCGCCACCAAAGGGCGCATGAATCACAAGTTGCATGCCTCCAGATTCATCGAAAAAGCGTTCGAAGATAATGCGTTTTTGTGTTGGCAACAAACCTAATGCCGCTTTTTCGGCTTGGACATATTCAACGATCTGTTTGCTGCCCCATTCCTCTGTGTTCGTTTCACGCGATAACCATTTGACGGCTTGTTCTGGATCTTCGATTTGCTGTTCCAGCTCCTCACGCAAATGCGAGATTTCAGTCGAAAGTTCCAGTGAGCGTCCCGGTGCTTCGCCGAACCAGAAGGGGATCGAGGGGGGCGCACCGTTTGCATCGACAACGGTGACATTTCCGCCACGCACATAGCGAATTTGCCAGGAGGTATTTCCTAACAGGAAAATATCACCCGCCATACTTTCGACGGCAAAGTCCTCATCCACAGAGCCGACAACGGTCTGATCATCCTCGGTCACCACTCGATATGAGGCAACTTCCGGAATGGCACCTCCATTCATGGTCGAAACCAGACGCGCATTTTTTCGGCTGCGTACTCGATTTTGCACCTGATCATGATGCAGGTAAACGCGACTTCGACCGGCGGTACTGCTGATGCCTTCACTCAGAAATTGGATCGTGCTTTCAAAATCGGTCTGTTTCAGATTCCGATAAGAATAGGCGCGGGTGATCATTTCAAATAGTTCATCGGTATCCCATTCCTGGCAGGCGACTTCAGCGGTAATTTGCTGTGCCAGGATATCGATGGGAGCTTCCGGCATACGAACCGTGTCCAGAATTCCCTGTTTGATTGAACGGACCAGGGCCATGCTTTCCAGTAACTCATCACGCGAGAGGGCAAAGATTCGCCCTTTGGGAACCAGACCCAATGAATGTCCTGACCTTCCAATCCGCTGTAGGAACGTGGCGATTCCGCGTGGAGAGCCGATCTGAATGACCAAGTCTATATAACCGACGTCAATTCCCAATTCCAGCGAAGCGGTTGCGATGACTGCTTTGAGTTCTCCACTTTTTAACTTTTGCTCGGTACGGTGTCGTATTTTTGCAGATAGAGAACCATGATGGCTGCCAACAACCTCTTCGCCCAACCGTTCGGTTAACTGATGCGTAATACGCTCGGCCAACCGTCGGGTATTGACAAAGATGAGTGTGCTGTGGTGAGATTGAATCAATTCGACAATTTGTTCCAGTGACTCAGCCCATTGTTCGTGAGTACAAATCGCACTCAACTCCGAAGGGGGAACCTGAATTGCTACATCCAGGGTACGAGAGTGCCCGATATCGACAATGCGGCAGGTTTGTTCGGGAAATTCACTGGGAGTTGCCTCTGGTGCCTCGGATGTGATTTCAATTTCAGAACGGTTACCGATCAGAAATTGTGCAACGCGTTTCAGGGGTTTTTGTGTGGCAGACAAACCGATTCGCTGCAAGGGATGTTCCACTAACGCTTCCAGGCGTTCCAGCGTCAATGACCAGTGTGATCCGCGCTTGTCCCGTAACAAGGCATGGATTTCATCGACAATCACTGTCTCAACGGTTTTGAGCGTTTCCCGGCTTTTGGAGCCAGTCAGCATCAGGTATAGCGATTCGGGGGTCGTAACGAGAATATGTGGGGGACGTTTTACAAGAGCGGCCCGTTTTGAAGAGGGAGTGTCGCCGGTTCTCAGGCCGACGCGAATGGGAGTGAAAGTATAGCCTTCCTCTTCGAGCAGCTGTGATATTTCTTCTAAAGGCTCGGTCAGATTGCGATGCATGTCATTTGATAAGGCACGCAACGGCGAGACATAGATCACGGAATACTCATTCTCCAGATCACCATCAAGAGACCGTTTTACAAGCCGATCAATGACAGAGAGAAATGCAGTTAATGTTTTTCCACTACCAGTGGGAGCCGAGATCAGGGTATGCTCACCGCGATTGATACAGGGCCAGCCTTTGAGCTGAGGATCGGTCGGAGCCTGAAAACGTTTTCGAAACCATTTTTCAATGATCGGGTGATAGCCGTAAAATGACATAACTGCCCTTCGGAGTTTTTGTTTGATTTGCCTCATTATTGTAAGGGGATGAATCGTAAATTTTAACCGGTTTTCTGATATTTTATTCTGGTCTTCAACAACAGGCGAACTTTAGATGGGTTCAGGAGTTTGGGCTTTTTTCAATTAACGGTAGATTTTCAGGAGCGCAATGATTGTTTCGATCTTCCTGAACCGTTGATTTGCTGGTGTCGGCAGCAATAGATTTGTGGAGAATTATCAAAGAAAGCAGACGGATCAAATTAAAACCTTATTTCATTGCTGCAAATCGTCTATAATTTTATAAAATGGATTGATCTGACTGGTGTAAACTAGCGTTAATTAGGATACACCGGTTGGTAGAATGCTGTTTATTTAGAGGTAATAGATCATTTCAGATACAGAGCCCTTCCGATGTTCTATAATCGGGATAATGGGCTGAAGTTTCAAACTCAAAAAATTCCAGTTTTGACAACGGTGAAAGTCACAAAATGAAAAAGTTCAACCAGATGTTACTGGCAATGATACTGGGACTTTTAGTACTCAATGGAAATTCTCATCTACAGGCAGATCCAGCCGAGTCTAAGCCGGCCAAGTCTAAGACTGAACAGAAACAGTCAAAAGAGGCAAAGAAAACACAAAAAGCGGAGCAGGATCAGCCTCCTTCTAAGCCTGCTTTGTACATGACAATTGATGGCTCTGTCGGCGAAGTAACGTATGGTCGGGTCACCAATGCAGCACTCTCATTGCAGAACGAATCCGCGCAGAGCAATCAGACGGGTTACCTGATTTTGAAGATTTCCCCAGGCTCCAGCCCGTTTCATCAGGTTCAGGGGCTGGCAAAGTTTCTGGCATCATCGAAGTTATCAAATTTGAAAACGATTGCCTGGATTCCCGAAACGGTGATTGGTAATAACGTTGTGTTGTCACTGGCCTGTGATGAAATTGTCATGCATCCTGACGCCGAGCTGGGTGATATTGGTTATGGAAAATCCCTGGATCGAGACGAGCGTGAATTTGTACTCTCCATTGTTGAAAAGCGGCATAACACCAAGCTCAGCCGCGCACTGGCTCTGGGGATGATGGACCCCCAACAGGCGGTGTTGAGAATTAAAATTCAACAGGGAGAAGGCGATAACAAACAGATTGAATCCCGGATCGTCACGCCGGATGAACTGAAACGATTACAGACTAATAAGGCTGTGATTGTAGACGTCGAAACCATTAAGGAAGTAGGCTCACTTGGCGTGTTTTCCGGCAGTAAAGCACGTGCGCTGGATGTTCTGGTTCAGCAACTGGCCCAGTCTCGGGGGGATCTTGCAGAATTATATGGGATACCAAGAGAAAAGTTACGTGATGATCCTACACAGGGCGAAGCACCCAGAGTGATGTTGATCAAGGTTGAGGGGATGATAGAGCCGATGTTGGAAACCTTTATCGAACGTCAGGTTAACAGAGCCATCAATTCGGGGGCAAATATGCTTGTGTTCGAAATCGAATCTGGCGGTGGACACTTAATCTCAGGAACAAATTTGGCGAATATGATCGCTGATCTCGATTCCCGAAATGTGAGGACTGTCGCCTATGTTCCCAAACGAGCCATGAGCAGCGCTGCAATTATCGCCTTGGGCTGCGACGAAATATTTTTAGAGCCCGATGCACAAATTGGTGATGCTGGCGTGCTAGTAGAAACGAAGGAGGGGGGGCAGTTCGAACGTGTACCTGAAAAGATTTTGAGCTCCGTTCGAGTGACTCTGAGAGATCTGGCAGATAAAAAAGGGAGGCCGGCTGCTGTATGTGAAGCGATGTCTGATAAAGATTTAGAAATTTTCGAAGTGACAAATCGCAAAACAGGTCAGTTTTGGTATATGACTACTGATGAAATTCATCAATCCAATGGTGAGTGGATCAAAGGACCCCCTGTGCCTGAATCACGAAAATCTAACCTGTTAACAGTTAATGGTAATCGTGCGCATGCATTGAAAATTGCAGAACCTCCCGTACGAGATATCGATGAATTAAAACAAAGGCTGGGAATTCCCGCGGAGACTAAATTGATCGCCGTTGGGCAAACCTGGGTTGATACACTGGTTTATATTCTGAATTCGTGGGAGGTTACTGGTTTACTGTTCGTACTTGGAATGCTCTTTATCTATCTGGAAATATCTACCCTGACAGGTATGTTTGGGATCATGTCAGGAGTATGTTTTGGCTTGTTTTTCTGGAGTCGATTTCTGGGTGGTACCGCCGGTGTGTTGGAGGTGGTCCTCTTTTCAATGGGGTTAATTTGCATTCTGTTAGAGATTTTTGTGATACCCGGTTTCGGGGTATTCGGGATATCAGGAGGTCTGCTGGTTGTCTCATCAATCATTCTGGCCAGTCAGACATTTGGTGATTTTAACACTTTACGTCCTGGTTCTGATTTCGCCACGATGACGAATACGATTGGAACGATGAGTATCTCATTAATCACGGTAATCGTACTTGCTATGGCACTCAATCGGTTTCTCCCCGAATCGCGGCTCATGAGCCACATCATTCTGGCTCCGCCGGGCGAGAATTTAAAAGCTGGTGCGCATGAAATTCAACTGGATCCGGAATTATTAGAAAAACCTCATACACTCCAAATCAGTGGCCTCGAACTGGAAGTGGGTATGCAGGGAGTGGCCTGTTCGGTGCTTCGACCGGCGGGGCGGGTTGAAATTGAAGGTGTCTGGGTTGATGTGATTAGCGAGGGACCTTTTATTCAGCCTGGAACTGAAGTCGTTGTGTCAAAAATCAGTGGTAATGAAGTGATCGTTCGTGAAGTGACCTGATGTCAAAGAGATTTCAGTGGATTGATTTGGCAGAAAATGTACTTGTGTATATTTGTTGAGGTTGCGAGCAGAATTCACCTAACTGGTTCTATTCAGCGAGGTTTTTGTATTCAAGGTAGCGTATCCATTGAATAATCTATTCAGATTGCTACATTAAGTAGCTTAAATACCCTGAAAGCTAGTGTAATAGCTTTGTTTTCTCTCGCCATTACCAGTCTGAGAAAAGTCAAGACACGGAAAGTAATGGCTATCTTTGCATTGGGTTATCCCCGATCTTCTCTGTTTGTCATGTAATTTGTTTAAAGGTTTAGGTTAGAAGAATGTCAGTCACGCAGGAACGAAGAGCAGAATTGATTCAAGAATATCAGTCCAAAACCGGGGATACTGGATCTGCTGAAGTGCAGATTGCTGTACTTACAGAACGGATTGTCAATTTAACGGAGCATTTACGAGCAAATTCCAAGGATCATGCCAGTCGTAGAGGTTTACTACAAATGGTGAGCCGTCGACGGAGCCTGCTTGATTATTTGCACACAAAGAATGCAGAAAGCTATAGGGAAATTCTGGATCGGTTAAACATTCGAAAATAAGTTCGGTGTTCGCTGATCTGTATCGGTTTGTCGGAAATGAAATTAGGAAATTATTGTGAAAGTAGTTGTTGAATGTGAGGTTGGCGGACAGAAACTAAGTCTTACAACTGGTCAGTTAGCGAAGCAGGCCGCAGGGTCTGTTCTGATTCAATATGGTGAAACCGTTGTTTTTGTTGCAGCTGCAACAGGATCAGCAAGACCCGGGATTGATTTTTTCCCGTTAACGGTTGATTATCGGGAAAGAACTGCCGCGTCAGGTAAGTTTCCCGGTGGGTTCTTAAAACGCGAAGGGCGTCCCACAACCAAAGAAATTTTGACGATGCGGTTAACAGACCGCCCGATTCGTCCCCTGTTCCCGAAAGAGTTCAAAGACGAACTTCAAATTATGTCGAACGTCTTGTCTTGTGATGGCGTGAACGATCCCGATGTGCTTTCGATTAACGCAGCCAGTGCGGCTTTGTGTTTATCCCCCGTTCCTTTTAAAGGACCTATTGGGGCTGTCCGCGTGGGCCGGATTGCCGGTGAGTTGATCCCATTCCCGACCCGGGAACAAATTGCTGAAAGTGATTTGGATCTGATTGTCGCCGGAACGGTTGAATCCGTATTGATGATCGAAGGTTTTGGGGATCAGATTCCTGAAGATGAAATGACAACTGCGATCATGTTTGCTCATCAGGAATTAGGCAAATTATGTAAGTTGCAGCTGGAATTGCGGGAAAAAGCTGGTATTGCTCCGTTTGAATACGAAGCGCCTCCAGAAAATCCTTTCATTGCCAAGCTGGATGATGAAATGTACCAACGACTGAGCTCTGCTATGCAGCACACAGTCAAAGCAGAACGTCGTGAAGGAATTAAAACCGTTCGCGAAGACCTCATCGCGAAATTCTTCCCTGAAGATTCAGACGAGACAGAAGATGGTGCAACTCTTGGACAATTCAAAGAGGCGTTTCACGATCTTGAAGCTAAAGCTGTACGAGAACTGGCGATGTCTGGGCGACGCCTGGATGGCCGCGCTCCCAGTACATTGCGTGATGTTGCTTGTGAAACAGGAGCTCTACCGCGTGTTCATGGCTCTGCCCTGTTTACGCGTGGTGAGACTCAATCCATGGCAACCATCACATTGGGAACCTCTCGCGACAAGCAGAGAGTGGATGGTCTGTTTGAAGAAGAGATGCAGCGGTTCATGTTGCATTACTACTTCCCCTCCTTCTCCGTTGGTGAATGCCGACCGATCAGAGGGCCGGGACGCCGTGAGATTGGTCATGGGTGTCTGGCAGAGCGTTCTGTGGAACCTGTACTGCCTAATGAAGAAGACTTTCCTTATACCATCCGTGTGATTTCAGATATTCTGGAATCAAATGGAAGTAGCTCGATGGCGTCTGTCTGTTCGGCCACACTGGCATTGATGGATGCCGGAGTTCCGCTGCGTCAACCTGTTGCAGGAATTTCAATCGGACTGGTTACCGATGGTGATGACTTCAAGGTATTGACTGACATTATTGGTGATGAAGATCATTTTTGTGACATGGACTTCAAAGTTGCTGGAACGCAAAAAGGGATCACTGGAATTCAGTTGGACCTCAAGAATGATGGTATCAGCGAAGAGATCATCAAAGAGACTTTAGAGCAGGCCAAGGTAGCCCGTTTAGAATTGCTGCGGACGATGTTAACAGCGATTCGTCGGCCTCGTGCAGAGATTTCCGAACATGCACCTCGTTTGCATCAAACCAAAATCAACCCCGAAAAAATCGGTCTGCTGATTGGTCCTGGTGGTAAAACGATCCGTGCGATTCAGGAAGATACCGGCGCTAACATTGATATTCAGGATGATGGAACTGTGACTGTCTCAGGTGGCAATGTCACTATTGTTGAAAAAGCGATGGCACATATCGAAGCACTGACTGAAGAAATTCGTGTCGGTCGTATTTATGATGGTGTTGTCAGTTCGATCAAAGAATTTGGTGCCTTCATCGAGATTGCTCCTGGAAAAGATGGCCTTTGTCATATCAGTGAACTTTCTGATGGATTTGTCAAATCGGTCAATGATATCTGTAAAATGGGCGACCGTTTGCAGGTTAAGGTGATTGCCGTTGATGATCAGAACCGTGTCAAGCTTTCCCGTAAAGCCGTTCTGGCTGAACAGGCGGGGGAAAGCAATGGAGATGGTGAAAAATCAACTGAAGAAGAGTAAGTGAAATTTCTCTTTGATATCTGAGAAAACCAAATTAGCGATGAAGGAGCTCGACTTGAGATGACTTCATCGCTTTATTTTTATGTATGAGAGTCTGGTAATACATACTTCAACATGGCTGTATCGAGTGATACTGTTTTGATCGAATGGTTTGTAAGATTGAAATCCGGAATGATCTGAAATGAATAAGAGCCCATTAAGCATCAATGAACGCGAGCAGTTTCAGGCGCAGTACTCTGAAATTGCTTCGCTTGCCGGAGGTTTGGCTCACGAGATTAAAAATCCACTTTCCACCATGAGCATGAATCTGGAATTGCTCACAGAAGATCTGGATTCTCTTGATGTTCCCGCGAAGCATCGCATGTTGAAAAAAGTGGAAAGCGTGCAGCGCGAATGCAAACATCTGGAAGAGATTTTGGATGCATTTTTGCAATTTGCACGCGTGGGGAAACTGGCGTTAACTGAAGCAAATCTGAATGAACAGGTGAGCGACTTTATCGATTTTTTCCGTCCGCAGGCACGGGATGCTGATATTGAAATCAGCCCGCATTTAGACGCCGATCTACCTCGGATTCAGGTGGATAAAGCACTCTTAAGGCAATTGCTGATGAATCTGGCGTTGAATGTCGTGCAGGCCATGCCCGATGGTGGTTTGATCGAATTACAGACTTATAATAAAAATGGGATGGTCTATCTTGATATCATTGATAATGGGAAAGGCATTGATGAGAAAGTTAAATCCCGTATGTTTGACGCATTCTTTTCGACCAAATCCGGAGGTAGCGGATTAGGCTTGCCTACCGTGAAAAAAATTATCGATGCACATCATGGGATGATTGAATGCGAAAGCGAACTCGGTCGGGGAACTCGCTTTACCATTTCATTCCCGGTATGCTAAGAATTACTTTTGAAACCAACTTCAGATACACATAAAGAAAAGGCTTCGAGTCTGCTCAATGAGCGTGAAAGATGCTACTGAAAAAGATCTTGCATCGATAGTCATTCGCGTATTGATTATTGATGATGATGAAGCCCATGCGCAGGCTGTTGCAGAGAGCCTGGAACGCGTGGGTTGCGATTGTAAAATTGCCACTTCAGGAGAGCAGGGTGCCAAGCTGATCGAACGCGAAACTGCTGATATTGTGATTACTGATTTGCGTATGGATGGCGTTGACGGTTTGTCGATTCTCAGGACAGCAAAAGATGAATTACCTGATGCGGAAGTGATTGTATTAACCGGACATGGTTCGATTAATTCTGCAGTGACTGCGATGCAACTAGGTGCCTATACCTATCTGACGAAGCCGCTTGATATCAATGAACTCCGTCATGCTGTTGAAAAAGCTTCGACACGCGTACGGTTGATGCGTCACAATGCCGAGCTACATCGTCGGCTCGATGAAAAGTTTGGTTTTGAAGGAGTCGTAGGCAATTCGCCATCGATGCATAAAGTAATTGATAAGCTGAAGAGTGTGGCGTCAACCAACAGCACCGTGATGATCGAAGGTGAAAGTGGTACTGGAAAGGAACTGGTGGCTCGGGCAATTCACCAGAATAGTGAGCGGAAAAGTAAGCCATTTGTTCCTCTGAATATTTCTGCGTTGCCGGACAGTATTCTGGAAAGTGAACTTTTCGGGCATGAGCCAGGTGCTTTTACGGGTGCCATTGGTAAGCGGATTGGTAAATTCGAGCATGCCAATGGGGGTACTCTGTTTCTGGACGAAGTTGGCGAAATGCCGATGCAGACTCAAATTAAATTATTGCGAGTTTTGGAAGACCGTAAAATCGCCAGACTTGGAACGAATGAAGAACTCAGCCTGAATGTTCGTCTGGTGGCTGCCACCAATGCCGACCTGCTGGAAATGGTGAAGGCGGGAAGTTTTCGACAGGATTTGTATTACCGTTTATCCGTCGTCAAGATTGAACTGCCTCCCTTGCGCGAAAGACGAGGGGACATCCCATTGCTGACAGATCACTTTTTGAAAGAGCTGTCGACGCAATATGGAAAACCATTCGAAGGTGTTTCTCGCGCTGCCCGTCGTGCATTGATGTCTTATGACTGGCCGGGTAATATTCGCCAATTACGAAATGCTGCCGAAAGGATGCTGGTTCTCGATACTGATGGCACTCTGGATCTGGATGATTTGCCAGAAGAAATTATGCCCGTAGGTGGGACTGAAGGTGACAGCAGTTATTCTTCAGATCGTTCCGGTGCTGATTTCCTGATTGGGCGACCCTTTTCAGAGGTAGAACGCTACTACATTGAGCGCGCACTGGATCTGGCTGATGGCAAACGGGAAGAGGCAGCCAAAATGCTGGGCATTGGTGAGCGAACTCTCTACAGGAAGCTCAAGGAATACCAGAAACAAAAAGAAGAGCAGAATAGCTAAGTTTCTGGTGAAAGAGAGTCCCTTCTCGTTCGATTGCATGCTGAGTTGGAACGGGCCACCTTTGATGTCCATTTTCCGAAGTGATCTGAAAGCGACGACAGTAGTTGACGAAGTGTTCAATTAATACGGGGGCATTTCTTTGGTTTTACCAAAAGTTGTGAAGGTTTCCGGTTTTGCGATCCATTAGTTTTCTGGCTTGGTGTTGTGTTGTAAGTGATTTTTATGTAATGGGATACGGTTTTTGTTGTTTTTCGTTTTTCTATTGAGACTATGGAGATGGTGAGTGGGAAATGGCATCAATAAAAAATAAGTATAAACAGGTTGACATTAAATGACGATCCGTCATAATAGGATTGTTATGAATACAAAAGATCGCAAACATCGTGAAATGCAGGAACGTGAAGCCATCATCCTGGAATGCGCGCGTCCCATGTTTATTGAGGGGGGATATAATGGCCTCAACATGGATCGCCTCACGAGTATGCTCGAATACTCCAAAGGCACGATCTATAACCACTTTTCCTGCAAAGAAGAAATCATAATTACGCTGGCGATTCAGACTCTGGAAAAACGTCTGGCAATGTTTGAAAAAGCGTCTCTGTTTCAAGGGACGTCACGTGAGCGCATTGCTGCCATTGGAACAGCTGCTGAGCTGTTTGTGAAATTATACCCCGATCATTTTCGAGTGGAACAGACGATTCGTCTTGATTCGATCTGGGACAAAACTTCTGAAGAACGCCGGCAGGTGATGTCGAACTGCGAACGTCGTTGCATTGGAATTGTCAGCGGGGTGGTTCGAGATGGGATTGCCAGCGGCGATCTCAATCTGAATGATTCTGCTACGCCTGAAGAGATCGTATTTGGTTTATGGTCTCTCTCATTCGGTGGATATTCGATTATTTCTACCAGTAATTCTTTACAGGAACTGGGAATATCTGAACCATTTCAAATGTTACGGCACAATTATAGTCGTTTTCTGGATGGTATTCAGTGGAAACCGCTCAGCTCAGAAGTGGATTACGACGCGGTCTTTGAACGCGTCAGTGAGGAGGTGTTTGGAAATGAACTTCAGCAAATTACGACCTAAGTCGCTTTTTTTTCACGAAAATTTGACGTTTCGTCAAATAGTGGTGACCGGAGTGAAACGATATTATCCCGTGTTAGTTGTAATTTTTGTGACTGGCATTGCCGGAGTATGCTGGTCGATTGCAGAGATTGCCTATTCCACTGAAATCAAGTCTGACAATTCAAAACGACAGAGAATGCCTGTTGATGTCGTAGAAATCAAACCGGTCAACTCGTTTTTACGAAAGCGAACTTATACGGGTAAAGTAGAAGCGGCGCGCATCAGCGAGCTGGCATTTGAGCGGAGTGGGAAACTGATCAACGTGGTCGTCGATGAAGGGGACTCGGTTCAAGCGGGAATGGTTCTGGCCAATTTAAGTACAAGGCATCTGGATGTGATTCGACTAAAGCTGGAAGCAGAGCTTGCAGCCGCTCAGGCAAAACTCGATGAATTAATAGCAGGTCCCCGATCTCAGACAATCGCAGTGACTGAAGCCGAGGTCAGGCAACTTTCTGCCAAACTTAAAAATCTGGAGGCAAATCACAAACGAAATCAACAATTGTCGAAACGTAATGCCATTTCCAAATCTGTTTTCGAAGAAACACAATATGATGTCGAGCAGCAACAGGCTCAATTAGATGCTGCAAAAAGTCGGTTGTCAGAGCTGCAGGAAGGAACGCGTAAAGAGAAGATCGCTGCACAAAAAGCGGTCGTTGCCAATCTGGATGCTGCATTAGCTGATAATCAGGTTGATCTTGATGATGCGAGACTGACTGCACCATTTAGTGGTCGGATCTCAAAACGTTATTCTGATGAAGGCACCGTCATTCCTCCTAATGTGCCATTGTTCAGATTAGTTGAAGATCAGAAACTGGAAGCGCATATCGGCGTTCCTGTGGACATGGCCAAAGATCTGAAGCAGGGCACAAAGAAAAAAGTGCAGCTCAACGGGAAAACATTTGACGCCACATTGAAAGCGATTTTGCCTGAGCTTGATCCGGTAACACGTACTCGGGAAATCGTTCTCGCACTGAATTCGAAAGCCGCATTACACCTTGTTCCTGGCCAGGTGATTCGTATTGAGATTGAAGAAGCAATTCCGGTGCAGGGTTTCTGGTTACCACTGGGGGCGCTGGCGCGGGGTGAGCGGGGACTCTGGTCTGCTTATTCTGTCATTGATGGTAAAAATGAGAGTGAATTTGTATTAGAAAAACGACAGGTTGAAGTATTGCACACAGCAGGTGATCGTGTACTCGTACGGGGTACTCTGACGGCAGGAGATCTGATTGTAGTAGATGGGATTCATAAGCTGGCAAATAATCAACGCGTTGTGATTAAGTCAAACCGCTAAAACAAAAAGTGGTGAGACGGTTCATCATTGCGAGATTGTGAATTAAGCAATGGCAACGTTGCTGGTAATTGAGAAGGGGTATAATCATGCTGGAGGGATTATTTTATCGAAATCGTCGATTGTTAATCCTGATGATTGCGCTCATCACGGTTGCCGGCTTATCCAGTTATTATGTGCTGCCTCGGATGGAAGATCCCGTGTTAACGCAACGGGTGGCGCGCGTGAATACCCGTTTTCCGGGAGCTGATGCAACGCGAGTCGAATCTCTGGTTTCCGAAAAAATCGAACAGGAACTCAGAGAGATCGATGAGATCAAAGAATTACGTTCGATTTCTCGCTCTGGTATGTCGTCTTTGACGATTGAATTGCGGGATGACGTTTATGAAGTCGACGAAGTCTGGTCGCGTATCCGCGATAAAATTGACGATGCCCGTGTTGATTTTCCTCAAGGAGCAGAGGAACCAGATTTTGAAGAGCTGGAAGTAAAAGCCTATGCCATGATAATCGCTCTGGTTTGGGATAATCCGAGTGAAGTGAATTACGCTGTATTGCGACGGACTGCCAGGCAACTGGAAGATCGCCTGCGATCACTATCCGGCACAGAAGATATAGATACTTTTGGTGATCCTGATGAGGAAATCGTTGCTGAGATTCAATCGGATAAAGTTGCCTCTCTGGGTTTGAGTGTTCAGGAGATCGCAGATCAGGTGAAATCCTCGGATGCCAAGCTGACGGCAGGACTCTTGCGCGGACAAAAAAGTGATCTGCTCATTGATGTTGATTCAGAACTGGATTCTCTTTCGCGAATAGCAAATACGCCGGTTCAGTTTGGTTCGGAAGGGCATTCCGTGCAGTTAGGTGATATTGCCAGCATCAAAAAGGGTGTTGCCTTACCGTTGAGCAGTCTGGTGATAGCAGATGGAAAACCCGCGGTGACTTTGGGTGCTTTCGTACGCGACAGCGTTCGCCTTGATCACTGGAGCCAGTCTGCGAAAGAAGTCGTCAAAGAGTTTGAGCAAACTCTGGCCGATGATGTGATTGTGCAGACTTTGTTTGATCAGAATCGCTATGTGGAAGCAAGATTGGACAGCCTGTTGCGGAACCTGTTGTATGGTGGTGTGGCTGTGATTGCTGTGATCGTGTTTATGATGGGCTGGCGGAATGCCGTTGTTATCGGACTGGCGTTGCCTCTGTCTGCGTTCATGGTTCTGGCGGGGCTTCGTTTTTTGGAAATCCCCATTCATCAGATGTCAATTACGGGATTGATCATTGCACTAGGGCTCTTGATTGATAACGCGATTGTCGTCGTTGATGAAGTGCGGTCTAAATTACAGGCTGGCAATTCGCCTGAAGAGGCAGTGATCTCCACCGTGCGGCATTTAGCGGTGCCTCTACTGGGGTCTACTTTAACCACAGCGCTGGCGTTTGCTCCCATTGCTTTAATGCCCGGACCAGCGGGAGAGTTTGTTGGATCGATTGCGGTCAGTGTGATTTTAGCAATTTTCAGTTCATTATTTCTCGCAATGACAGTGGTACCTGCGATTGCTGCTCTGTTTGCAGAGCGCGCTGTAGAGTCACAAAATGGTCACTGGTGGCAAACTGGTTTCAGTCACGCGAAGATGCGAACCGTTTATCGGAAATCGCTTGATTATCTGTTTGCGCGTCCGTTGCTGGGTGTGGCTTTGGGGTGTGTATTGCCTGTTTGCGGCTTTCTGGTTGCGAGTGAATTGCCTGAGCAATTCTTTCCTCCAGCGGATCGAGACCAGATAAATATTGAGCTGGAATTAAACGCACATGCTTCATTGGCAGAGACACAGGAGACCATAGAAACGATTCGTCAAGTGGTTTTAAATCATCCACAGGTGTTGGGTATCGAATGGTTTTTAGGAGAAAGTGCACCACAATTTTATTATAATATAATCGCCAAACGCGAAAACTCGTCAAATTTTGCCCAGGCACTTGTGCAGTTAGAATCCGCTTCTAACGGACAAGCACTGATTCATGAATTACAGCAGGAACTTGATTCAAAAGTTTCACATTCGCGGGTACTGGTCAGGCAGTTAGAGCAGGGGCCACCGTTTGATGCTCCCATTGAAGTTCGACTGTTTGGCCCGGATCTACATCAATTAAGTGAGCTTGGTGATGAACTGCGGACGATCCTCAGCCAGACGCCCGATGTTCAACATCATAAAGCAGAGCTGGCAGACCCCCTCCCCAAGTTGACGTTGAATATCGATGAAGAGCAGGCCAGGCTGGCTGGACTGAACCATGCAGAGATCTCTCATCAGTTAAATGCAGCACTGGAAGGAGCACTCGGCGGCAGTATTCTCGAAGAAACAGAGGAATTGCCCGTTCGGATTCGAGTGCCCCATGATCAACGTGGTTCGATTGATGCAATTGCTTCTCTCCAACTGATCTCAAATACAAAAACGAGCGACGGACAGACTCAATTCGTCCCTTTGACGGCCATCGCTGAGGTGGAAATGTCGTCGGAAATTGCAGCCATCTCTCACTTCAATGGGGAACGGATGAATGAAGTTCAGGCATATATTAAGGCGGGTGTACTTCCTGCAAAAGTATTGATGGACTTTCAGTCTAACCTGGAGCAGTCCGGATTTGAACTACCTCCCGGCTATCGTCTGGAGTGGGGTGGTGAGGCATCCAAACGAAATGATGCAGTCGGGAATCTGATGGTAAACGTCGGAGTTCTCATGGTCCTGATGGTGGCTACACTGGTGCTTTCGTTTTCTTCATTCCGCGTTGCTGCTCTGATAGGAAGCGTTGGTCTGCTTTCCATCGGTCTGGGTCTGGGAATGCTCTGGTTGTTTGGCTTTCCTTTCGGATTTATGGCCATAGTCGGTTCAATGGGACTGGCGGGGGTTGCGATTAACGATGCGATTGTCGTTTTGGCAGAATTACGGGCAAACCCTGAATCGCGAACTGGAAACCGAATTGTGGTGCGCGATGTTGTATTACGTTCCACACGGCACGTGGTCGCAACATCACTGACGACAGTCGCCGGTTTTTTGCCACTGGTCATTGCGGGAGGTGGATTCTGGCCGCCCCTGGCGATTACGATTTCGGGTGGAGTCGGAGGCGCGACGTTACTCGCGCTGTACTTTATTCCTTCGGCTTATATTCTGGTTATGTGCCGCAATTGCCCACTTGGGAATACTGACGACGAAACACAGACTAAAGAGAGCATCCCTGTTGAGCAGACAACAGTTATTGAAAAACGGAAAGCACGACTGTCTGTATTACGGTAAAGTGTTTATTGGCGAATCAATGTGAACAGTAAACGGCACCTCTGTAATTCTAAATGACAGCTGCACCCCTCTTGCAATCGTCTGCGAACTTGACCAGCATCAATCTGCCGCATAGAGTAGAGTCAAACAGTGGGAAAATCAGAATCCCTACTCTTGTACTTTTTCCTTAGTGTGGAGTTGACATGCGTGTTTCGCTGCTGATTTATGTCGCCGTTTCGATGTTTGTTTTGAATTCGGGATTGCTCTCCGCGCAGGAACCGAAGATTCTGCATCAGGTGGTTGCTGTGGAAAATGTGTGTGCCTGGCCTAATTTGACACTCATGCCAGATGGCACGATCATTGTTGTGTTTCACAACAAGCCAAGTCATGGGCAGGAGGAAGGTGACGTCGATTGCTGGGCGAGCAAAGATGGATTGCGTTGGGAAAAACGCAGCACGGTCACTCAGCATGATCCGAACACGGTGCGCATGAATCACGCAGCTGGGCTTGCGAAGAATGGTGATCTTGTGGTGCTCTGTTCTGGTTGGAGTAATATTAAACAAGCATCACGTCCCAAGCAGTCTGCGTTTCGTGATACGATCTTACGTAGTTGGGTTCTGCGTTCAAAAGATGGTGGGCGTACCTGGGAAAAACGAGAGGCGTTTCCTGCATCGCAGGAGGGTTGGTCAGAATATATTCCTTTCGGCGATATCTGGGCGGGAGCAGACGGAGCGTTACATGTCTCGTGTTATCAAGGCGAGTTCAGTGATCCTGCGAAGTCAACAAAAACTAAGGGTTGGCGCTCATCACATCTGCGCAGTGATGACGATGGATGGACCTGGAAAGTCGTTTCTGTAATCGGGCCTGGGCACAATGAAACGGATATTTTTCCACTGGGTGGGAAACGCTGGCTCGCCGCGGCGAGAATCGACAAGATGGAGCTTGTTCGCAGTGATGATAACGGGATCACCTGGCAGAAGCCGGAACGGGTCACAGAACGTAACGAGATCAACGGGCATCTCACTCGACTGGCGGATGATCGATTGTTGCTTAGCTATGGCGTCCGAATTAATGGCCAGCGCGGCGTTTGTGCTAAGCTGAGTAGCGATGAAGGCCAGAGTTGGAGTAAGCCTTTACGATTGGCTCACACTGCTGACGGTGGGGATTGCGGTTATCCATCCAGCATACAGCGGGCCGATGGAAGTCTTGTCACTGCCTGGTATTCTAACAATTCTCCACAACACACAGGCTACCATCTGGGCGTCACGGTATGGGATGCCCCGAAAGCTGACAAGAACTGAGATCGATCAACGCCGTTCAGTTGGACTGGAAGTTTGTAGAACTCGGAAAGTTGCGAGATTCTTTCAATCGTATAGTCAATTCTCGGACAATATAGCGTTTTTGAGTCGATTTGTGAGCTGTTTAACATATTTCTGAGACTTGATCGTTTCTGATGGTGCCAGGTTTATTCGAATCACTTTCGAAACCCCTCCCTCTATATCAAAGGAGAGTTTGATGGAATCTTCGCCCCAGAATGATGGTTTAGACGCAGCCCAAAATGCTGTGACTCCCGCTACTGACAAACCTGTTGTAAAAAAAATGCGACCACAAAAACCATTTTTCTTTGCCGCAGTAGTGGGTCTTTCCTTCGCTGGTTGGTATGCATGGAATCATAAATATGAAATTCAAGCGTTTTGCCTGAATACATCGGTTGCTCAACAAGAGAGGATTTCAAGAGGCGTAACAGGAATTGCAGATTCCGAATTCAATACAGAAAATCTGATATTGTCGGAAAGTGAAATACACAGTGGGGGCGTTCCTAAAGATGGGATTCCTGCCCTGACGGATCCGGAATTTATCAGTGTGGCAGATGCAACATTTATGGAACCCGGCGACCGGTTAGCGGGAGTTGTCTTCGAAGGTCAAGCACGAGCCTATCCACTGAAGATTATGGATATGCACGAGGTGGTAAATGATAAAATTGGCAAGACTTCATTTGCAGTTACCTATTGCCCATTGTGTGATTCGCTGGCAGTTTACAATCGCAAAGGGCCAGGCGGTGATCTGGAGTTTGGAGTTTCTGGATTTTTATACAACAGTAACGTCTTGCTTTATGACCGATCCGGGTCGAGTGGAACTGATGGACTGTGGTCACAGATGATGTCGCAAGGGATTGCCGGGCCGCGTGTCAAAGAAAAGCTAGGTACTATGCCTGTTGAGCTGACGACCTGGGAAGACTGGAAACAGAGGTATCCGAAAACTCAAGTTCTCTCTACTGATACAGGTCATCCACGTGATTATAGTCAACGGGCTTATGCCCCCTACTTCGACGATGAAATGATCTTGATGTTTCAAGTGGCGAAAGAGGACCATCGTTTGCCAAATAAATCTCCGCTATTGGGTGTTTGGGTTGGTGACAAGATGCGTGCCTACCCCGTTTCTGCTTTTCAACATCTCACAGAGTCCCAGGAATTAGAGCAGGAGCTGGGAGGAAAAAAATTCACGCTGGTTTATAATCCACAAGCGAATTCATTGCGTGTTGTGAATCCTGATAAAGATGTGAGATGGATGTACTCTTTTTGGTTTGCCTGGTATGTATTTAATACGGATACCGAGTTATTTTCCGCTGCGAAAGTAGCCGAAATATCTGAAGTCGATAAGAAGCAGGAATTAGAACCCAAGCAGAAGGCTACTACTTCCGAAAAAACTGAGAAGCCATAATCCTACGCCTGCTGATGCACTCCTGGTCGTTGATTTATTGACGACCAGGAGTGATATTCAGTATTCCCAGTAGACTGGCTTTCTGGGTATATCTCTATTTCTGAAGACTCACACGAACTAACTCTTTGTCGTTACGTGCAAAGAGTGATTTGTTTGCGAATGCGGGATGACTCCAGACAACTTGCCGACCGAAGGCTTCATTCGTTGGTTCGAGTACGTGAAATCGGCTGATTTCTTTGTAACCTGTTGGAGACAATGAGGCGAGGATCAAATCTCCTTTTTCGGTAAACAGGAAATACTGGTCGTTATGCTTCACAATAAATGCCGTCGCATGGCGATCGCGTCGTCCGGCATTGGTTACCTTTTTCGTAGTCCAGAGTCGTTTGCCATCCTTCAAATTGACTGCCATGAATTCTCCCGAATTAATATCGCAGCCATAGATGGTATTGCCTTCGATAAAAGGAGTGCTGTTACAGCAGAAGAGAGCAGATCGTGTTTTTCCTTTCCAGACGACTTCAGCCGTTGGTTTTGAATCGTTTTCCAGATGGATCCAGGCTGCTTCGTCACCAATTGCAGAGACGTAGAGGAAATCTCCTTGTTGACGAGGGACGGTGACTGACATGCCATAACCGGGTTTGAGCGGGATCGTCCAAAAGACTTTGCCTGTTTTCGGATTGAGTGAATTGAGTGAAGTGGGATGCCAGATTAAAAGTTGTCTGGTTCCTTTATGCGTAATCATGGTTGGCGGGCAATAGCCGGTCTCCTTGTTATCGAGAGATCTCCAAAGTTCTTTTCCAGTATTTTTATCAAATGCGACTGCGATTGATCCTTTGCCTCCCACCAGACAGTACAGTGTGTCGCCTTCGACGAGTGGGCTGGCAGCGTGTCCCCAGAAAGGGGTTTTGGCGTTGTAGTCCGTTTTGAAATCTTTACTCCAGATGACATTACCGTTATCGGCATTCAGGCAAATCAGATTTCCCTCTGCGCCTAGTGTATAGACCTTTCCATCAGCGACAGTGGGAGTGCAACGGGGACCAGCTGCATAGGAGATATCGTAGGGAGAGTGATAGGAATGCTCCCAGAGAACTTTGCCGGTTTTTGCCGAGAAACACAGAACGCGTTCCTTTCCCTTTATCTTAGAAGTCCCTCCCGGATTGTTCACCAGTTCGCCTGATTTTTTGATGTAATCCATCAGGTAGACTTTGTCGTCTACGACAGCCGGGCCACTGTATCCCAGTCCGACGGGAACTCGCCATTCGACTTTCAAGCCCTGCTTTGGAAAGGAGTCTACGATGCCGGAAGCATTCCAGATACTGGCCCGATCTGGTCCCAGCCACTGTGGCCAATTTTCAGCGGTGGCGAACGAAGAACTGAAAAGCAGTAAAGTTACCGCAGAGAGAATTCGAACTGGCATTTGACTGAGTTCCTTATTATTGATGGCAGGGCGGATTTTGTGCATTTTAGATACTGAACCACGATTCAATTATTTCACTGTTTAATGTATAGGTTGATCGCTCAATGATCAACGTTCTGATTATATCTTGTCCAAAATGTCAATTCATTCAGATTTGAAAAAGAGATTGAAATCAGAGGGAGATTAAGCCTTGCGCTCTGTTGGACAGTTTAAAAAACCATTTTTAAAAGAGGCAATAGTATCGTTGCTGTGAGGCTGAATAATGGCTGTGGGAATTCAGTTATCAAGAATCAGCAGTATTTTTAGAGTCATAGTGATCCGATCGGAAAATGGTCTCATTCGAGTCTTATTCAGTTTTACTCAGCTTAGATGTGGCAACCTGGAAAATTATTACCTGGATTTCTGAGATATTTGAATCGGACTCCCCTCTACTTTGGGTAAGACTGTCATGTCCCATGCTCAAGCCTTGATTTCCAAAAAGAGATGGGATTTGTGTGAGATTTGATCGAAATCGGTATTAATATTGTCTGGTCTAATGGGATATGCTTTTGTTAACTTAGTTTAGATTTCATAGCGATTTACGTAGGTTTGAACCAAACTATTTTGACTATTCATACATCTTTTGCTTTAATAAAGAGATGATTTCATATCGGAGCGTGATCTATAATGTATTCACGCAAGAATGAAACAGAAAATCGATGCATTTTGCTCAAAACTTTATGTTCTGAAGCATGTCAGCTCACTTAGCAGACCTTTCTGTTTTACTTATGCGAATGAAACCTGTTGAATCGCAAAACTTACTTCATTTTTCTTTTTTATATTAGGAATTATTATGCAGATCGAACGTAAAAAAACTCGGAAAATGGGTTTCACGCTCATTGAATTATTGGTGGTGATCGCGATTATCGCGATTTTGATTGCGCTGTTATTACCGGCAGTTCAACAGGCACGTGAGGCAGCCAGGCGATCAACGTGTAAGAACCAACTGAAACAGATTGCACTAGGCTTACATAATTATCATGAAACGCATACTGTCTTTCCTCCAGGGTCGATTGTGACCACGACTAATGGTGGTAGTGGAAAAACGATTCGCTGGCGTCCCTGGGTAGAAGCGGGGACCCTGGCTAACAACGGCAGACATGGAACGAGTTGGATGTTCCAGCTTTTACCCTTCGTTGATCAGGCCAACGTCTATAACCGATGGAACAATAATACAAATGTGATGGGGAACCGTGCCGTCGCGGAAGTCGATATTCCAGCTTTTTATTGTCCGTCTCGTCGCAGTAAAGTTCGTAAAATTGATGAAAAAATGCAGTTGGATGAAACTCCTGGTTCAACAACAATTACGAATCCCTTTACTAAAGGGGGATCAGATTACGGCGGATGCAAAGGTTCCGGCAATGGATTCAGTGATGCTTTTGCTACTGGTGGTCATGAAGCGTTAGGTGTGGGAGCCTCTAATGAATGGATGGGAACTTTAGGTGGGGGACATCTGGGGATTTTCTATCCTAACAGTGATACCCAGATTCGTGATATTAAAGACGGAACGTCAAATACTCTGATGGTTGGAGAAATGCAGCGACTGACTGGCGCTGACTCGACACTCAGCCTGGATAGCTGGGCTGCTGGTGGAGTGGCTAACATTTTTGACACAGACCATGGATCTATTTCAACTGAAAGCGGTTCGGGAGTGAATCGAGGCATCAATGGTGGTCAGTACGAAGCACCAGGCAGTGACCATATTGGTGGTGCTCATTTTGGGATGGCAGATGGTTCCGTACGGTTTATCAGTGAAAATATTGACACGGTGACTTTCAACCGCATTGGTACGGCCGATGGTGGGAAGACCGCGGGTGAATTTTAAACTGGTTTGATAGTAAAAAAATATAACAACACAGAGAACGAACTGAGTTCTCTGTGTTGTTATCAATTATATGCCCCCTTTTTGATCGTTAGATAAGGATAGATTGAGAATGCAACAATTGCGAGCGTTTTGTAGTTTGGTGGTTAGTTTTGGTTTCGTCATATCACTGACAGCCTGTGGTGGTGCGGGAAGCGATGCTCCCAGTTTAGGTCAGGTGACAGGAAAAATTACGATGGATGGTGCCCCCCTGGCTGATGCCAGTGTGACATTCATGCCCGAAAAGGTGCGTGCTTCTGCTTCAACAACCGACAGTGAAGGGAATTATGAGTTGATTTATATTCGGGAGGAAAAAGGGGCAGCGATCGGTAAACATAAGGTTACTGTGAGTAAACTAAAGGATGAGAAAGAGGTCATTCCCGAGAAATACAGTGGTGGTGAAACTGAGCTTACCGCAGATGTAAAAGCGGGAGCGAATGAGTTTAATTTTGATTTAACGTCGAAGTAAAAAGTTGTGTATGCTGCTACATAAAATATTATGATTACCCGATGATATACGAGTATTTTACAGCTTTATTTTTATACAATTGACTATTTGAAAATTCATTTCTTTATTTGTTTCATTTCTCATTTTTCAAGGGTATTCTAATGCGCTATGCAAACCAGAGGCGTGGTTTTACGCTGATAGAGTTACTGGTGGTGATTGCCATAATCGCCATTTTGATTGCATTGTTGCTACCTGCAGTCCAACAGGCGCGAGAAGCAGCACGCCGAAGTACCTGTAAAAACAACATGAAACAATTGGCGTTGGCATTACACAATTACCATGAAACTCATGGCGTGTTTCCTCCGGGCGCGGTCGCTATAACACCCGGACCTTCAGGCTATGATGTCTGGAGAGAAGCAGGAAACACGACTGCGCCGGGGTTACACGGTACCAGTTGGATGGTCCAGATTTTACCATTTGTTGATCAGGCTACGATATATAATAAATGGAATTTCAATACGAATGTTATGGGTAACCGGCTTGTCGCTGAAACCGATGTTCCAGTTTTTTATTGCCCCACCCGCCGCAGCAAAGTACGGAATCTTGATCTCTCGATCATGATCAGCGAAAACCCGAGTTCGAGTGGAGTTCCTGTTAATCTCACCAATCCTTTTACAAAGGGGGGGGGAGATTATGGTGTTTGTATTGGAGGAGGAAACGGCTGGGCGGATGGTGATGTCATTCATATCACCCATGAAACTACGCCTCTGATCGGTACGTTTGGTGGGGGCAGTACCGGTTTTCTGGGTATGTTTTCGGTGAATAGTGGTACCGCAATTCGTGACGTTGACGATGGGACTTCGAATACCATTATGGCTGGAGAAATGTTGAAGTTACATGGCTCAACGGCTCCTAGAATGAGCCAGGATGGTTGGGCTGTCGGTGGTGTGAGTACGATGTTTGATACCGGCATCTCGGGTGGCACTGCTGGCGGGTTTAATAACAACTTCTATCAGTCAGCAGGCAGTGAACATGTTGGTGGGGCGCATTTTGGATTTGGCGATGGTGCTGTAAGATTCTTGAGTGAGAATATGGATTCCGTAGTCTATCGGGAATTGGGAACCGCTGATGGAAAAGAGTCAACGAATTTCGTGCCCTGATATTCTTTCACCGGCGAATGCTTCAAGTTTCGAAAGCAACAAAATTATTTGCAGTCTGTTTTTCTACTTGCGCTGTCAGATCTTGAATAATGGATTCTCGAATAGCCCGTATGCGGGTCTCCCGGTCTTTTGTCAGAAGAACTCCATGAATCGTATCAAGCAATACGCTATTCTTGAATGGTTTTGTCAGATAAGCATCAACGCCTCCCTGATTGATGGCGCGTATTGCCGTCGATAGTAAATTATCACCGGTTAGTACGATTTTTTTTGTTTCTGGATAGTTCTTTGAAATCCAGGCCAGCAATTCGGTTCCGGACATGCCCGTCATGTTCTCGTCGGTGATCACAACATCAATTTGAAATTTATTGATTAATTCAATGGCTTCTTCGGCGGAAGTGCTGGTCCGAATGACAATTTTATCTTTTTCTAATGGGTGCAGCGCGCTGCGTACACATTTTAGAATCTGTGGTTCGTCATCGACTAATAGAATAGATAAATTCATAGACTCATTCGTTTATGATGTGGGTCATGGAGAGTGCATGATGCATTCGAAAATTATTATTTCTTTTTGATCAGGTAATCATTTCACGAATTCAGCTTCTTCCAATGAATTCTGAAATGTTTCAATCGAGGTCGACTGCTTCTGTTTGCTGTTGATTGCAAGAAAATAAAAAATGTGAAAACAACTCGGGCTTGCCGGTCAAAAAGACAGACAAACTTTAAGATGTCTTAGACAAAAATCAGTAACAGTTTGTAGCAGGCCATAGTAATTTCATGAAAGATCGCGTTGTTCTATGAACAGCGATAAAGTAGTAATTGCGAGATTACACCGCTCAGTATTTGATTCGTAAATGACTTCCATTTGTTTTGACCATTATCAAATTCGATTTTACGAAGCGTGAATCTCTGTATCATTAATATAGTACGATATAGACTTTTAGAACTTTCAATTTATAAATTGAGTGGTATACCTCATTGTGAGGCATTTCGAGCAATCAAATACCGCGCAATTATTATGAAAAATACCAATACTATAGGGTAAACATGTTTTCTTACTGACTGGAATTATTCCAGAAAGACATGTTGCGCATGTAGTTGTGGTGTTGTTCAAAATGAAACTCTGCTCAACCACAAGTAAAGTAAATCGATTGTGAAACGTGAGGCCTACGAAGGGTAAACGAAAAGGGGAGAGGCTCTGGGGTGAAGTTACTCTCCGCACTGCAGGGAGACGGTGCAGTCGTCAGCTTGATCTGGTAGCACGCGAATTAAACAAGTTCGCGAATGGGTGTTTGCTGATCGATGAGATATTGTGGGCGGCCGTTATGATCTGCGATGGTGGTGTTCGCAGTATCAATTCCCAGATTGTGATACAGGGTCGCAAAGACTTCCTGCATATGCACGGGGCGATCAACGGCTTCTTCAGCTAACCTGTTGGTCGAACCGATGACTTGTCCGGTTTTCATTCCGCCTCCTGCCATTAATGCGGCATGCACGCGTGGCCAATGATCGCGTCCGGCTCTTTTGTTGATTTTTGGAGTCCGTCCAAATTCTCCCCAGACCAGAACTGTGACATCCTTTTCCATGCCACGTTCGTGGAGGTCTTCGACCAATGCTGCGACACCTTGATCGAGCAACGGGATGACTTTTCGCGCATATCCAAAATTATTCCCATGCCAATCAAAATGGGCAAAGCTGCATGTCACGCAGCGGGCGCCTGCTTCAACAGCACGACGCGCCTGAAGAAAACGAGACATGATAGCCTGATACCCATTATCCAGCGGGTAGTTCAAAACCTTGGGGCTATCTGTTCCGTATCGCGCACGTACTTTAGGGTCTTCTTTTTTCAGATCCAGGGCTTCTACGAGCCTGGATGAGGAAAGCACTTCCAAAGCCTGTTTTGTATGGCCGTCATAGGTTCCATCGGTGAGCCGTGTCTCTGCGACTTTGCGAAATCGGTCCAGTTCGTTCAGCAAGTTGGCGCGCTCATTGAGACGCGCATTGGAAATCGAGTTGAGTTTCATATTTTCCATGACGCGTCCATCTGGTCGAAATGGTGCATGTTCCAATCCCAGAAAGCCGGAGCTTTTTATGTTCCAGGGATTATGAGCCATTGTATGCGACAAATCGATATAGGGAGGGACAGTTGGATTGACTGGTCCTTTGACTTTGGAAAGTGTCGAACCCAATGCAGGCCAGCCACCCTGAGGCTGTGCACTGCGGAAGTGATGGCCTGTGCAACACTCAAAAGAGTCGTGGCGTCCTTCTGCGCCAACAAGAGATCGAATGATTGAGAACTTATCCATCATTCCTGCCACACGCGGCATTAACTCGCTGATTTGAATGCCGGGCACGTTCGTGTCGATAGGCTTAAACTCACCTCGTATTTCAGATGGTGCATCCGGTTTTAAATCAAACATGTCCTGATGCGGAGGGCCACCGGCGAGAAAAATCATGATGACCGCTTTGTGGGATGATGGTTTCCCACTTTGTTCCTGCGCTCGTAAAATCTGTGGTAGAGAAGCGCCCCCTAATGCCAAACCACCAATCTGCATGAAAGAACGTCGAGGCATTCTGTCGCAGAAACGAACTGATTGATTTTCAATCCTGAGCATCAATTTCAACTTTCAAGTAAAACAAATCGATTCATCAACACTGAGTTGCTAAAAGAATCTTGTCATTACATAAGCGTACACTAATGTGTTTGGTTTGAACAGAATAATTGACGATATCAGAGCGAAAATTCAGGAAATGCTGTCTCTGAACAGATCATCTGTACCGAACAAAACGCGCATGATGTGCGTTCTCAGATGGTCTTATTAAAGGCTACGCGACCCTCTTCCACATTGCCCCAAAAGGCAAGTCGATAGTCGCGGACATTTTCCTTCAATGTAATACCCCTTGATTGTAGCGGTTGACAGGTAATCCAACCTTTCTGCTCAAGTGCTTTCAGGTGTTGGGAAACAATGCTGAGCGAGTGAATCTCCAATGCGCGGGCAATCTCGAAATAGGTGGGGGCTTTTCCTGTGTGATCAATTTCGTTGGTAATATAGTCGAGTATTTGTTGCTGTCGGTCAGTTAAGTACTGGTTCATTGAATTCTCCTTTGCGCTGCAGTCGGCGCGTGTGAGGGGCGCACGAAGGCGCTCGCTATCATCCATGAGAGTCGGGCCTGGATTCCAATACAGGCCTTCAAAAGAATAAATACAATGACAATTATGTTGCGACTACCTGCAGCGAGTCGCCCGCGGCCACCACCTGGTGAATGGGGAGGGAATCGATAAATCAAAGCATATATACAGTATCGTCAATCGTCAATCAGAATTTGAGCGGAGTTTGTTTTTACGGGGACGTTATTTCAAACGCTTTAAAAAACAGGGCATTTTAATTATTTGTTAAGTCATTTCTTCGATTTGTACGAAATCATAGTATACTAACTTTGGTCAAATTCTATTGATTGGACTTTTCCACGGTAACGTATTAGATTATATTGATATATGTAAAGTATATTAAGATAACCCCTTACGCTTGTGTGTTAATCTCTTGGATTCAGGAGACTTGTGATGCCTGCAAACAATCCGGCCTGTCATCCGCAGATATCCCGTCGGACGGCAATTGAAGTTGGCTCCGTCAGCCTGCTTGGGTTTGGAATCAATCATCTGGATGCCCTACGAGCGAAAGCAGCTGCGCCTACAAAACACAAAACAGCGAAGTCGTGTATCTTTATCTTTCTCTCTGGAGGCTTGTCTCAACACGAGACGTTCGACATGAAACCGGAGGCCAGTTCTGAAGTACGTGGAGAATTTGATCCCATTTCCACGAAGATTCCGGGTCTTCAAATCAGTGAACATCTTCCAATGTTGGCACAGCGTAGCCATCTGTGGTCGGTTTGTCGAACATTGGCGCATGGTACTAATGACCATTCATTGGGTCATCACATTATGTTGACTGGTCGTTCGGATGCGCCAATCGGATTCAATCCAAGCCGTCCGATGTCAACGAACTATCCTTCGATTGCTGCGATTGCCGGCGACGTCATTCGAGCCCGCACGAATCTGCCACCCGCCATTGTTCTGCCTGATAAAATTATGCATCGAACGGGGCGCGTGATTCCTGGGCAGTTTGCAGGCACAATGGGTTCCAATCGAGATCCCTGGTTTATTGAAGCCTCTCCATTCCACGTGCAGTCATATGGCGCATTTCCAAAATATGCATTCGATCATCAGCAACGCGGTGGCAAAGACGAACGCGTCTTTCAAACTCCCCATCTGAAATTATCACAAGGCATGACACAGGGGCGGATGAATAACCGGATCAGTTTGCTGAAAGAGTTGGGGGAACAACGTAAAGTACTCGATACTGCCGGTCAGGTCGAAAGCTTTGACCGCTATCGCACTGCAGCGATTTCTCTGTTAAATGATGAGAAGGTCCATTATGCGATGGATGTGACTAATGCGGATGATAAAACACAGGAACGTTACGGGAAAAACTCGTTTGGCTGGTCGCTGCTGATGGCGCGACGTTTAGTTCAGACGGGCGTTAATCTGGTACAAGTTAACCTGGGTAATAATGAATCGTGGGATACGCATGGCAATATTTTTCCCCATCTTAAAGATAAATTATTACCACCGACGGATCGTGCTGTTTCTGCTTTGCTCGACGATTTGTCAGAAAGTGGTCAACTCAAAGATACACTGATTGTCATGTGCAGTGAATTTGGGCGGACGCCGAAACTTTCTCGGCTATCCCAATTTTATGCATTACCGGGGCGAGATCACTGGGGCGCTGTTCAATCGGTCTTTCTGGCCGGCGGTGGCGTAAAAGGGGGTCGCGTCATCGGTACTACTGACAGCATGGGTGGCTTCCCCATCGATCAACCACAGAAACCGGAAAACTTTGCAGCGACGATTTACCGTGCATTAGGTTTGCCGCAAACCACCTATTGGCATGACGATGTCGACCGTCCCCACTTCATCTACGAAGGAACGCCCATTCCCGGGCTCACTTGAACTTTGTTTAAACGTGTCTCAATGCGGGCACAATTTCGGTACGCGATGCATAGCAGGCGGGGACAATTCCCGCACAAATTCCGGTTAGCATTGCCAATAACATGCCGACCCATGTCAGATGCAATGAAGGAATGAAGGCGACGGTCACCGCTTCTGCCCCCACCGAAAGGCTGCTGATTTTAAGTGTAATTAACGCGGTTCCCACTCCCAATAGTCCTCCTGCAATACTCAGTAAAGTGCTTTCGGCGAGAACCAGTCCAAAGACTTTGAATCCCGAAAAACCCAATGTGCGCAAGACCGCATGTTCCTGAATGCGATCTTCGACCGACATCAGTGTCGTTGTGGCAACTAACGCCAGAACCAGTCCCACACAAGCCAGCCCCAGAAAGTAAGACATTTCAATTAACTGTGATAAATCTCCAAGACTTTTGGCCTGAAAGACCCCTTTGGCATGCGTATTCGTTTCGACGGGACCGCCGCGAAATTTTTCATCAATGGCCGTGCTGGTAACGAGCGGGTCGGTGCCCGGTTTTAAGATGACTTCCAATTGCGTGACCGTGCCCACCAGATTGGTACCCTGCCGTCGCTGTAAAAAATCCAGGTGACTGTAAATATAATTTTCTTCCGCCGGGTTATCGCTTTGATAGATGCCGGCAACATTCACAGAGAGATCGCCGATCGAAAATTTATCACCGACTTTAATTCCACGTCGCGCTGCCACAGCCCGTCCGATGATGGCTGCGTCCTGATGTGTTTCGAAATCGGTCCAATTGCCGGAGAGGAATTCAAAATCGCGCGCGGTACGCAGCTTTTGCGGTGGTACTCCATAGAACACGACAACATCGAGACTCGCACGACAATTATTCGTAAAGACCTGGATCGGCACCACATCTTTCACGCCCGCAAATTTTGAGATTTGTTGATCGTAATCTTGAGGGAGATGACTTGTGGCGGGACAGAATTTATTGGCCTGGAAGACGATTAAAGAACCGCGGGCTTCCTGTCGTTGCTTTAAATCATTCATGCCTTCCTGAATGGATTGAATGAAGCAGAAAACAAACAAGGCTACTGCAGATCCGGCGACGGTTAGCATTGTTCGTGCACGGTGTCCCCAAAGCGATTTCAGAATGTAGGCAATCAGTTTCATGTCTGCTCCCCACTCGTAGCAAATGCTTCAGTCGTAACATTCTGCGTCTGGATCAATTTTCCATGATCCAGAGTAAACTGTCTATCTGCGATTTGTGCAGCTGCTGAGTCATGGGTCACCATTAACATTGTAATATTTAACTCTTGATTCAGTCTTTTTAGCAGGTGCAGAATTTGTTCTGATGTTTCTGCATCCAGGTCGCCCGTTGGTTCGTCGGCGACGACAATACTAGGGTGTTTGACAATCGCCCGTGCAATGCCCACGCGTTGTTCCTGTCCTCCCGACATTTGACGCGGATAATGATTGGCCCGATCCAGCAGGTCGACAGCTTGCATTGCCACTTCCACGCGTTTCTTACGTTCCGATCGGGACATGGGTAAAAGTAATAACGGGAGTTCAACGTTTTCGTAAGCGGTAAGGACGGGTACGAGGTTATGTGTTTGAAAGATATAACCCAGATGGGCGGCCCGCCAACGTGCCTGTTGAGATCGTGAGATCGCTGTGATTTCGATGCCATCAACGACAATCGAACCCGAGTCGGGGTGGTCGATGCTTGCAATGAGATTGAGAAGTGTTGATTTTCCAGTCCCACTGGACCCCATTAACGACAGGAATTCTCCCTGCTCGATATTGAGCGAAACAGAATCCAGGGGAGTGATCGTCTCGCCCCCCTTGTGATATTGTTTGGTCAGGTTGTTGATACTGACAAGTGGCATGCTTAGTTTCCTTCCTGATCAGTTTCGCCTGAAATTTTAATTCGATCTCCCGGTTTGAGACCCGCGGTGGGAGAAGAAATCAGATGGCTCGTTAGGTCGAGGCCTTGTTTGACTTCCACAAATGGTCCGTTGGAGTTCGGTTCCGTTTCGATTAACTGGAGTCTGGCTATGCTGTCTGATTGATCAACAATCCAGACATAATTCTGTCCTGATTCTGTTCTTTCAATCATTTTGCGGGGGATAGAAATATGGGATTCCTCATTCTTGCCCACGTTTTGAACCTGTAGAGTGGGAGCCAGGAATGTGACATCCACCAGCATTTCCGGTTTTAGCAGCGGAGAGGGGGTTTCAATTTCCACTTTGACCTGTAGTGTGTTTTTCTGAATGTCCGCTTCAGAGCTGATGTAAAGCACTTTACCCGTGACAGGTTTGCTCAAGGCCGGGTTCTTGATTTGTACGGGCTGTCGCAAGTCGACTTTCGGTATGTCCTCAAATCGGACATCCACTCTGATCTGGAGCATCTCCGGGCGGTACATAGTGACAACGGTACTGCCATCATAGCCGACCATTTGTGTTAACATATTTCCAACGCTGGATCCGGGATGTCCGATGAGACGATATATGCGGCCGTCAACAGGCGCGCGAATTGTCATACGGTCGAGTGACAGTTTTGCTTCCTCTGCTGTGACCCGAGCATGTTCGAGCTGGGCTTCTGCAGCATTAACTTTGGCGATTGTTTCGTCACGCTCTTGTGTTTCTTCTGTTAGTAATTCCAGTTCTTTTTGAAGTGCATCACAACGAGCTTTTAATGCTTTGTGTTCCGCCATCAGGGATTCATGGCGATTATCCAGTTCTTCGAATGTGGCTTTTGCTGATTCCAATGTGGTTAGCGCTTCGTCAATAGTGCGCTGTGTGACTGCCGTCTTTGCAGAAATCCGACGGTCATAATCATTTTTTGCAAAATTCAATTGTGCTTTCGCAGTTCGAATCTTAAACGGTAAATTTTTTAACTCGGTATTATTTTTTGCCAGTTCTGCTTCAGCTGCTCTTAAAACTGCCTCGCGATGTACTGGTTGCTTTAGACGAATTTGTGCCGCAGTTAAAATGGCTTTCATCTGTTGCAGGTCTGCTTCTCGTAATTTCATGCTGGCGAGAGAGTGTTTATAAGTAAGTTCTGCATCAGCTCTGACCAGTAAGGCAATCGGTTCCCCTTTTTTTACACTTTGATCTTCTACCACCAGCAGTTGCTCAATGACTCCCGGTGATAAAGCAGCGACCCGAATCGGTGTAGGCCGCGGTTCCACCCAGCCTGCTGCCTGGAAAAGCGGTGTCCCTGGATTACGAATGGCAGATTTCGTGACGATGACTGGCATTACCGTGACGGATTTCGGGGGTGAAATCAGATCACGCGAAACCCAGAAGATCAAAGCCAGAAAACCAATGATCAGGGTTCCTGGTAAGATATACCTTGTCAATAAACGAAAGCGGGTGTGTCCCCGTGTTGACGAGGACACACTGCGATCAATGGCTAATTGTGATAAATCGACTTGACTCATGATTTAGTTCCGTACAAAAATTCCACTGGCAAATACAGTGAGATTACCGGCGTCATCACGTTTGGCTTTCCCTTTTACAACCACCGTCTGCAATTCTTTCAGTTTGAACAGCTTTCGCGCGTCTGAATTGATTAACTTTCCTTCTGCATCGACAACTTTGATTAAAGCCATTGCAGTCGGCAGCTTGTCGGTTTCGCAACAGTAGTCCCAGGGTTTGTCGCAGCCATCGCCGGGGATGTCGCTGCAGGCCTTCAACGAATTGTCAACAATGGAAAAGGCCGCGCGGCCTTCGATCCAGGGGTTTTCGCTACCACCAATGCGTCCTACGAGTACTACTTCTTCATCATTTTTAGCTGACTTGCGCGCCTGGATCACTTCTTTGGCTCCCGCCGGTTCGCTGGTGAGTAATTGTTCTGCCTTGCTTTCCGGCTCGCTGGTGACCGGTTTGGAAGTTGTACTCTTATCCTGATTGGATTTATAAGTACCACACCCGATTGTTAAGCAGACGGCAACAGAGAACAACAAGATTTGATTCATTACAGATTTCATTCTTTCAATCCTTTATTAAATTGTTTTGTTCGAAAACGATTTTCGAGAAGTATTTAAACTGATTTTAATCCTTCGACAACAGGTAATCTGAGGGCTCGTAGCGCAGGAGGAATCGCGCCCAGCAATCCCAATAGCATTCCGACACCACAGCCGATCAACAGGGAAATGCTATCGATTTGTAGTGAGAAGGCTCCCATTGTAAAACGCACTGCGATTCCATTGATCAGGCAGACTGCGATCAGCGCTGCTGTTAAACTGGCCGCTGTAGCCAGGAGAAGTCCTTCCTGGATTAAGCTGATTACAATGGCACTGCGTAAAAATCCGATTGTCTGCAGTGTTGATAGTTCTCTGGTTCT
Source organism: Planctomycetota bacterium (assembly GCA_022600195.1). Taxonomy (GTDB): domain Bacteria; phylum Planctomycetota; class Planctomycetia; order Planctomycetales; family Planctomycetaceae; genus Gimesia. The sequence goes on along the minus strand of JAHZKX010000064.1, from coordinate 65,159 downwards.
TCCGATGACAGCTCCATAGAGCGTATTTAATCCTGCAAAGACTCCTGCACCTGAGACCAAGAATACGACTAACCAGGCCAACATACGAATCGGCCCATAATCTTTTTTCAGACTCTGGTAGTAATTTACTTCGCGGATTGATTGCAGTTCCAGATCCAGACGCTCTTTACAAAACAGGTCAAGATCGGGATAGTTTGAGGGGGAAATCAGAGTGACCGCAACCAGGCTTAAATCCTGCCGTTTCATTGCCTGTTGTAATTCATCCAGTCGACACCAGATTTCCGATTCGAAGGCAGAGCCGGCAGCGGAAAAGGTTCCACTGATGCGCCAGGTTCTGCCTTCCAGATTCAACTCTGTTCCAACCGCAAGTTGATCTTTGGAAAGCCCCAGTTTTGTCGATGCCAGTTGACCAACGAGGATCTCACCTGGTCCCGGCCAGTTTCCCGATTCCAACTCTACTTGCCTGCGAACCAATAGCACCGATTGTGTCACACCCCTGACCAGGCCCATTGCCGATTCCTGTTGACCGGGAATCTCAATCTGTGTGCCCAGGTAAAGTTCAGGTGACACGTATTTTCGATTATGAAAAGATTTAATCCCGTCAACGCTGGCAGACACCAGTTGGCTGGTACGCATGGGAATGGATGAATATTCCAGGTTTTCTCCCATGCCTAATGAAAACAAGAGCGCGACTTTGGGGTCTCCACTTACAGTGAGTGAGTGTTCTAAGCCGCGGATGAAACCAATCACGATAAAAACCAGAACAATCACTGTGGTTAAACCTGTCAGGGTTAACAAAGTGCGCATCGGTCTCCGAAATAAATTTCGAACGCCGTATTCCCAGGGAATTAATGTGAAACGAATCATAGTTGATCGTTCTGAAAAATAGGGCAGCGCACTTTTATTCAACTAACAAGCGCAGCCTGTATCGAAACAGTAATAGCATGGATACCTGGATCGAATATTCAGAACCGAATCAGCATTGGAAAGACATCTGCAGGCAGCAGATCTGGCGCCCGGAAGTTTTGTCCGGATCAAAGAGAATCTGATTGTGTTGGCCGGTTAAACTGACGTGTTGAGTATGCAGATCTGTAACAGTGAAGCTTCCCCAAACAAGATAATTTACCGTAAGGTCAATCTGGTGGGAAGTTTCATGGATGGCACCTGCACATAGACATTGACAGCAATCCGATGAAAGGGGACGGGGACTTTGGGAGTTTTCTTGTGACTTCGTCTGACAGTGACTGCAGCATGATTGGCTGTCCGACTTTACACTGTCCCCGCTCTCTGGCATGCAGTTGAAAGGGCAGGCAAGAATCAATGTCGACAGGAAAAGGGATATTAGTTTATTAATCACGAACAACCTCTGTATTAGGACCAACCTCCATGCTAGCTTGTATGTACAGGGCTGGCAATATCATTCTTGATTGTTTAGCTGAAACTGAGGAAAGCGTTTCTTATCGAACTCACGGATGCGAATCCAATGATCTGTAAAAGAGAGGTTGTCGTGAACGTTCACGGGGGGCATATGGCATTTCAGGCATTGGCTTTGCATGGATTCCTTTGAACAGACAGCTGCATGCCCTTGTAAATTACTATGACAATTCAAGCAAATTTGTCGGTAGAATTCGGGATCTCTACTGGCCTGCTGATGGGGGTCATGGCAGGTAGTGCAGTCAAATCGAGAAGACTTTCCTGCAGGCAGTTTGAGTTCCCCCTGTTTGATAAAACAAGGACTTTGAGACATGCCTATGGGGGCAAAGCGAATTAATAGATCGTTTGCGGGATGAATTTCATCTGGTTCCATCTGGTCGAAACGTCGATGGCACTCGCCGCAACGGTTGATAGACTCCAAGGGAGTTAACTGGTTCCATTTTGTAAGCTTTAAATCTTTTGCGCCCTCTTCAACGGCTTTAATGTGTTCTTCTCCATTCAAATGGCACCGCACACAAGAGACACCTGGAATCATTTCGGAAGTTTGAATTTCCCCTTGAACATTTCCCAGGTAGGAAGTGTGACAACCAAAACAGTTCAGTGTTGAAGCATGTGAACTGACTTCGCCGAGCGCCTGAATCCCAGACTTGCTGTGAGCTAATTCGTTAAGCCCCAGAGTGATTCCCAGTTTACCCGATGGATACCAGGAGACGATATGCTGTAAGAGTTCAGATTGCCCCTTTTCATTTGGGAATAGAGAAACGGGGGTTATTGCATGTAGTCCGGAGCCGAATACCCATTCAATGCGAACCGGACCTGGATAGCCACTGCACGATACCCAGAGCGCTCTCTCGTCTTCATAAAAACTGTAGGTATGGCCATTTTCCTTGAGCGTGACTTCTTTGCCCGCGAATTTATTGATGACGTCAGCATCTGTGGCATTTCTCAGAGTACGAAGGTGTGGGGCCTTTGAAAACTGGTGGCAGACTTTTTCGTGGCATTCGCAACATTGTTTCATTCTGACAGGCTGTTCGGCAGATTGTACATTGGGTACAAAAGGCAGGCTTTGTTGAGAACCGTATAAATAAAAGGCTGTACCCGAAAGACAGGCCAGGAGCAGAATCAGGATGGGAGGAATACAGGAATATTTTTGGTTCATTGAATTGACTCCAACAGAGTCTGGCTGGGAACAACCAATCGATCGTCGGGATGCTGTTGTATTAATTGTTGTAATAACGCAGCCGCACTTTCAGGATCACCAGATTCCAGCAGGATCCGGGCTTTCGCGTACAGTGTCTCACTGTCAGCAGTTGAAAGGAGATTGAGGGCAGCTTCCCAGTCTCCACGTGCGTAACTCTGAATCGCACTTTCGAATGTGTCGGGAAGCTGTTGCGATTTTACGGGTTTGCTTATGATCGGCCCCGTCATTTCTAAAGCACGATCATATTCTTCAGCTGTTTTATTTAAGGTCAGCAATCTTAATTCGCTGGGATTTCCTGTGTCCAGTTTTTCCTGATAGGCCAGTTCTTGCTGGCAGAGATGGAATTCTCTCATGACTTCTGGCGTATGGTAGTCTTGCAATAAGGGACGCAGAACCCGCAACGCTGCGGTATAGAGTTTCATGGCACGAAATGTTTTCGCCTGCAGCAAGGCCGACTTGATGTTCGGGTCACCGGTTAAGATGCCCCACCAGTCGGAACATTCAGGAGTACCAGAGGGAGACGGCAGTGAATAGATCCATTGGCCGTGGTTCAGAAAATCTTTGACGGGTAACAACTTTACAATTATAGGGCTGCTTAAAATTTCGCCGGACCAGCCAAACGGTAAAACTGAAGCATCGACAGACATTGGCTGCCAACGGCTGTTGATCAACGCGCGGATTGTTTTTGATTCTCCATTAGGTACTAACAGTAATTGGCAATTTCTGTTTTTTAAACGAATCCACCAGCCTCCCCAGCTTTCATGGAATCGGGGTTTTTGAAATTCCCAACCACTGGATAATTCCTGATTCAGAGAAAGTTCTTCAAATAGTCTCCCTTGCAGTAGAGCTTGTCTGAGCGTTCTGACAGGTCGGATTTTAAGATCTGGTTTAATCCAGCTTAGCATGCCAGTAGAAGCAATTCCCATGCAATGCCCTGTTCCTTCATATTCGATGGGGCCTATTGTCTGGTTTAACAAAGTGATATCCAATTCCGGTGCAATCCCCCAGCCTAATCTTTGTGATTGCCCGGGCAAAACACCTGATGCGGCTTTCCAGCTCAAAAACAGAAAGCCCAGAATCAAAAGTAATCGTCCCAGTGCCGGGGGAACGTTTTGTTTGAGATTGAAAAAAATAATGGGGACTTGTTTTGTCAGCATGCAATGTCCCAAAAGGAGAACCATGCCGATGATGCATGGGGGTAAACTGTCATAGTTTATCCAGCCGGGAATGGCAAAAACGAGAAATGCGACCGTTTCGATCCAGCTGGTTGAATAGAAGATCAGAAACAGGGCAGTCCCCATCGTCAGGATTCCCAGACTGATGACTTCGATTGTGGCACCATTCTGAAAAGTGGGATGCCAGACGGTCAAAGCAAGAAGATGACTGTCATAAAATAAAACGGGCATGATTTGAATCAGTGAGTCGTAGGGAGTATACCATCCGCGGGGGCTCATCATTAGCGCGACGATTGAAGTAAGAATGAGGAGATTCCATTGTTTGCGATGCAGAACATTTTGCTTCTGATCTCCAGGCAGGCATGGAATGATTGCAACGACTGCAATTCCCAGCAGGCAGAGCGGAGAACAATTGGCCCAGAGAACCAGCAAAAACAAGATCGGAAGTAGTTTCTTTCTGTCTGGTTCACGGCTCCATCGTTCTGTCAAAATCCACGTCAGATATAAAAACCAACAGTCCAGGAGTCGAGGTGTTGGTTGCCAGCCCGTATTTGCGGCCATCAAAGCCAGCACGACGATGAAAAATGAGATCCAGTTCAGCTGTTCTTCAAATCGTTTGAGCAAAAGATAGAGAAGTAATCCTACTGCGGCGAATTTTAATATCATCAGTCCCGAAAATCCTGCCAGTTGAAAAGTCAGGTAAAACGGGAGTCCTCCCAGCCAGTCTGCTTCCGCGACAGGTGTTCCTGCTGTTAAAAGTGGGCCCGGCGGAGCCAGATCAGATGTCACAACTCTTCCACGACTCAGTTGCCACCAGATTTCTGAAGTGGAGACAGGGGTCAGAACAAAGCTCACTGTGAGAATCAGCAGCAAAAATCTGCGTAGTCGCCAGTCGGTCGTTGATAATTCTTGTTCCGTCATGTGGCGCAGTACTGTGAATGGATCATATTCAGGAAAGGTTGCGATTAATACGAATGTTGTGCCATCTGCATTTATTATATCTCCACTAGTGAGGTATGAATATGCTTGTCTTTATGCTACCTGCTGATAAATGATGATTCTCGCGAGATGAGCACCTGCATAAATCGCGCATGAAATACTGTACGACACAATTTTGTGTGTCAAATAGAAAAGCCCGGTCGATTAAACGACCGGGCTACGGAAAAATCATTTTAAACAGAAATCATTGACAATTTATTTCGCCAGTTTTTTGATTTCATCGTTCGATAAAACGCGATCAAAAATGGCGATTTCATCCAGGCGTCCTTCCCAGTTTGATTGATTGTCTGTTCGACCACCCAGGAAGAGCTGTTCCAGCAACGGTCCTTCAGTTCCAGGAGCCGATTTGATTTCCATTTCGGGTTTGCCATTCAGATAAACTTTCACTATTTGCCCATCGCGTACCAAAGTAACCTGATTCCAGGTCCAGCGTTTGATGGCAGTTTGGCCGGCGTGCAGTTTACGATCGGTGCCGTTCATGTAAACCAGTTTTCCGGGGAATTGTGTTCCCCCGACGCCCAGATGATCGCCGTAAGCGGCGAGCCCATTGTCAGGTCCTTGAGAAAACATCCAGCCACTGATTTTCCGGGCATCCAGAGGAATTCCGTTCCAGATCCAGAGTGAGACAGAATATTTGTCATTCAGGCCATTGACGCGTGCCTGCAATCGATTACCGGCAAAGTGGACGGCTCTGTTCGTTTCATCTGGCGAGCAGAACGCTTTGGAACGGGGGCCTTCCAGGAAGTAGGCAATCGCTGGTTCATAAAATGCATCGCGCTGATTTCCAGATGAGTCTTGTGCACGAGGGCCGTTAAACTCATCCAGACGCCAGTAAGCGGCTGGTTTCATGGACAGAATGGTGGTCGCGGCATGACCGCGATATTGCTGATATTTTTTTCGAGGTTGGTTGGATACCTTTTCCAGTAATTCCAGATCCGAGGCGACAATTTTGGGTTCGGCCATGACTTCCAGTCCAGCGGAACGGGCAGCCCAGGTGTTATAGCCTCCCAGTAAATGCTGCTCTGGTGGTGGAATATAACCGTCTCCTCCATTGGCAAGTTCGATCACCATCGTTTTGCTTAACGGGCTCTGCAGCTTCAATTTTAAACCGGTTAACGCATAGGTTTCATTCGGTGTTGTTGTAATGGCGATGTCGCCAATTCGAAGAGCCTGCGTGACAATTTCCGTTGACTGTCTTTCGTGCAGGATAATTTGCTCGCGGGCATAAACTTCCTCGCTTGTCTTTGGAAGGCGGTCGCCTGTTTCTTTTACAATGCGTTGTGCCCATTCCAGGAGTTGTTTATTGGGTACTCGATAATTGAGCTGGAGTCGATTTTCTGCCATTTCAATATCGGCGTCCTTGCGATATTTGATATTTTTGTAAACATCGGCAGAGATATTGATCAATCCCTGTGAATATTCTTTGATGTCATCTGTGAACGCCCATTGATCGCGAGGTTTTGTGTAATCACGACGATAAATGTCTCCGCTGCAGCCGTGTGACATGATAGCGACAAACTGTGGCGCATCTTTTCCAACCGTTTTACCAAGCTGTTTCTGTAAGCCGTTGCAGTACAAACCAAAATAATCGGCACTCAAGGCACGGTCACCAAAATAGTGCATTGAGAAATTTGCCAGCAGTGCGATCGGACGTCCATCCAAAGCCTGAAACGAAATTAGAGATAAATCAGGATCTTCCGGCCCCGATTCACCAACCGCATTATCCCAGTTCGCTCCCGCATGCATGGTGGCCCTGACGGTTGGGTTCCCGAACGGATCATTTGAGATGCGGTCGGGGCGTTTGATCCAACGTCTAAGTGCTGTGAATTTTGCTGCATTTCCAACACCCCAGCCTACCTGAGCCGGTTCGAGATTTGCTTCGGCTTTTGCGATAGCATCGACGAGTTTACCTCTGAGATAGGGGACGTAGTCCGGATCCGCATTTGTTCCCAGACATGCCAGGCTGGAAGGTGCCGTGTGTGTATGCGTGGCAGAGATCAGTATATGGTCGGCTCTGATTTTCGTCCGTAATGCTGCCAGCTTTTTGACTTCATCTAATAACGGGCGAGGCAACATGCAGCTGTCGACGACGACAATTGCCAGACGTTCTTCACCATCGGCGACGACAATCGCGCGGGCATTGACTTTCGTGTTGACTTGATCGACTGATCGGCTGGTCATGCTGCCGTTAACGAGCACTGGAAATTTGGTGGGAGTGACGTCAACAATCGTCGCACCCACTTTGAGTTCCGCGTATGCTTGAGTGGGAAGAAAAATAACGAGGCAGGAGAGCAGGAGGGAGGCAAAAATCGGTTTCATGCGAGCAGATCCTTTTTGAATGTCAGCCAGCTTTGGGTTTTGATAAATCATCTCTGATCTATTGAATATAACTACTCACAAAACAGAAAGAAATGGAGATAATTAAAGTTCTTTATAAAAAAGGAAGGCCTTTTCAAATTGAAAATCTGCGAAAGTGCAATCTGAAATGATGTCGAAGAGGATTGCGAAATGTGAGGCCCCTGAATGCCTTTATGATTGTCGTAAGTCTTCAGAGTCGATGTAGATCGATTTGAGGAAGTGCGGATTGCAAATCGCCAGGAATACCAGATCCTCCTGGCCGATATTGGTGATGCGCTGGTCGATCATGGGGGGAATACGAACGACATCTCCCGGGCAGACTTCAACGGGATCATGATCTCCGACTTCGACCCGTCCTGTACCCGAGAGCATGATGTAGCGTTCAAACGTATCTTTCAGTCGATGAAAGCGGGTGGTTCTGCCGGGTTCCACACGTGCGCGTGCGATGGAGACTTCAGGGTCGACGTCCGCTTGCGACATTTCGAGAATATAGCAGCCTTCTTCAAAGTAGTATTCGTTCTCTTCCTGGGGGCGGGTGACATGTTCCATGCTGTCAGTTCCTTTAGAGAAGGGGCTTCGGGATGTTATATTCTTGCGCGGCTCAGCAAAATGTTTCAATTGTGGGATTAAAAAATGCGTGTACTTGAATTCAAAAAATGAGTACGTGCAGAGTGAGGATCGAAACCAATGATTTCCTGACGCGCGAGGAATCAAGTCAACTCTGACAAAATGCCATCGCCGCAGAAATTTGGATTTCCAAAGGTTTTCACCCGGTGTCCCATGCCGTGTGCTAAGGACATTAAGAATCGATTGTGTGGAATGTTTTTAAACTGGAGTGACCGTCCCATTTTGAAGTCCAGGCCTTTACCGACGAGGACCAGAGGAACATCGTTTAAAGTGTGAGAGTTCCCTTTGCCCAGTTCGTTTGTCCAGACGACGAGTGTGTTATCCAGTAATGTTCCTTCGCCGTTGGGTTCGGGTGTTTTATCCAGTTTGTCAACCAGATACGCCATCTGCTCACAGAACCATTTATTGATTTTGGTCAGTTTGTCCTGTGCGTCCTGATCTTTATCGGGTTTATGAGACAGGGAGTGGTGCCCATCATTAATGCCGAGCCACTTCATGCGCGCCTGTCCTACCGAGTTGGTGTACTGTAAAGTAGCGACACGGGCCATGTCATTCGCCAGACTGTTGACCATCAGATCAATCTGCATTTTACTGGTGACAGGCATATTGTCGTTATCATTTTTGATACCGACTTCCTGAATGGGTACTTCTAGAGCCAGCTTTTGTTTCTTACCCGCTTTGAGATCGCGTTCCATTTCACGTACATATGATTCGTGTTCTTCCAGAAGATGCCGGTCCTCACGACTTAATTTCGTACGAACTTTTTTCAGGTCTTCTCTTACATCATCCAAGATGCTGGCCAGACTTTTCTGGTCTTTCATTCGCCCATAAATCTTTTCGAACATCTGGTAGGGATCATCAATAGGGGCAATTGGTTTGTTGGAACCGGCGTAGACCATGCGTGTCCAGGGGTCGGCACGATCGGGAACATTGACGCCAAACTCGAGCGAGCCGAATCGTGTGCGTGTTTCAGGTTGGCTCTGTAGAAAACGTTTGATTTCCTGATCAACGGAGTGTCCACTGGCCCAGCCCGCGGGTGTGTGCGAACCTCCCTGGATATTCCCTGGTAATAATTCTATGCCCGTCAACAGGCAACTCATACCTCGCATATGGCTGTCGCCATCTCCTCGAACCCGATCTGCAATTCCTTTGATGACCAGCATCTGATCCTGATACGGTTTCAGAGGCTGCATGGATTCTTTCAGTTCGAACTTGTCCCCTACTTCATCGGGCCAATAAGTTTTGGGCACGATGCCATTGGGGCTGAACATCACAATCAGACGCTGTTTACGAATACGTGTATCAGCGGCCAGTCCGAGACTTGGTAAATGCATTACCAGTGGCAAGACAGCGGTTGAGAGACCCAGCTCTTTTAAAAATGCTCTTCGGGATTGAAATGACATATGATAGTTCTTTCTCAGGAATGCGGTTGGTGGAAGGCGGCAACCAGCATGATCTCGATCAGTAGTTGTTGAATATTATAGCCGGAATTTTCAAATTGGGTGGTTAATTTTTCACGGATATTTTCCCCATAGGCATTTATGGGCTGTTTGACAGCCTGATGGAACAGCTGGTCTACAAACGCGGCATGGGCATGCCTGTCATTGGCAATGTACTCAGCCAGATCGAGGGCACCATTGAAATTCACGGTTTCACCCGTGGTAGAAACCAGGACGGTAGCGGCATTTATGGGTTTTTGGACTTCCTGTTCTCTATATCGTCCAATCGCATCAAAATGCTCCAAACTAAAACCAAGAGGATTGATGATGCTGTGACATGACATGCAGGCTGCCGGTTTTGTGATTAAGGCGACTTTTTCACGTGTTGACATGCCTGGTTTAAAATCGGCATCTTTAAACTCGGTCGCCTGTGGAGGCGGTTTTAAAGTTCTTCCCAGTAAGCGTCGTGTGACAAACACTCCACGGTGAATGGGAGAACTCAGATTGTGATAAGCAAAGTTGGCCATCAGGTATGGGTGTGTGATTACACCGGCACGTTTATTTTGATCGAGGGTCACTTTCTGGAAATCGGGACCAGCGGGCAGTTTGACCTGATAAACTTTAGACAGTCTTTCATTCAGAAATACATAGTCGGCCAGCAGCAACTGGCGATAATCAGAGGTGTCACTCCAGACAACATCATCGAGGAACAGATCCAGCGAGGTGCGCAAATCAGCGACAACCAGTTCGTCAAAATCCGGAAATAGCGTTTTATCTTTGGCTAGTTCCTCTTTTTCATCTAGTTGTAACCAGTGATGAAAGAAGTGACGGATTTTGGATTTTGCACGCGGGTCTTTGAGCATGCGTTGGGCCTGGCGTCTGACCTGATCGGGTGTCTTTAGTCGACCTGATTTTGCAGCCTCAAAGAGTTGCTTGTCGGGCATGGAATCCCATAAGCCGTAAGAGAGTCGAGAGGCGATTGTGTTGGCATCGACCGATTTGTACTCCCTGTCCAGATAAAGGAACCGGGGTGATTTCAATACCAGCAGAATGATGCGTTTGACAGCTAACTCAATGGTTGGTTCCTGTTGAAAATGTTGCGCGACAAAAAACGTTTTCTCATCCTGGGTAAGTGGACGCCGAAATGCCAGTTGTGCAAAATACTGACAGAAACGTTTGATTTTTTCAGTGCGATTTTTGTCGTTCTTTTTTACACCCGCCAACCGATCCAGATGCTTGATGACTAACGTCATGATTTCGAGGGCAGCAGTTGTGGTTGCTTCATCCCAGGATTTGGATACAGCGGTGCCTCGTTCGTAACCAGAGACGCTGTCATCGGGAGGAAAATTGGTGGAACTGATGAACGTGCCCGGAACCTGTTGCGGAACCAGATTACGCTGCGGGATGATTTCCTGTGCTTTATGTGGCGGCTTCCACTCCAAGATGACAGATGATGATTTGTCTTTGTATTTGAATAGATGCAAGCGTAACGTATAAGGCTTGCCTCCGAGTAATCGGATGGTGGCACGATGTTCTTTGGGGCTTCCCTGGGAACTGACCCATTCATCGATAATCGGAGCCGATTTATTGACCCATAAACGCGCTCCGTTTTCTGTTTTCAGGATAAATTCATAGTCGCCGGTTTCTTCTGCCAGAACGGAGCCTTCCCATTTGATGGAAAATTCTTCTGCGTTGGTGATCTTCTCTATGGGTTTTTTGGTTCCAAACTGAAAGTTCACACGGGGATCAATTTGCTTTAAAACCCTTTTGTCTCTACGCATATTTCGGCTATTGTAATACTCTGCGCTGAGCCCTCGTTCGGAATTCGTAACTTTGGCGTTTCCCAGAAAATATGACATCAGGTCGGCTGTTGTGCATAGATACTGTCGCACGGTTAAGTGTGATAATTGGACACGCGCGGTATCAGAGGCAGACCCTGTGTGATTTGTATAGAACCGATTGAAGACATATAGCGCTACCTGTTCTGCCTGTTTGCCCTGGCAGAGTTCGGGATCTTCCTCCGGCATGGTTTCATCAATGAGTGTGGTCAGCTCGATGAGACTTTTTCTGCCGTGAAAAGGATTGGCTTTATCTGTCACACCCTGACCGTTGGCTGCGTGGCACTCGATACACAATTTCTGATAAATCTGTTTTCCCGCGAGTGGTTTTGGTTCTACAGCGTTCACCGTGATCTGAAAGACCAGGATGTAAAGACAGCCGATGAGACTAAGCGACGGAAGTCGCAACCAAAAAAGGCCATGCTTCAGACTGGAACTCATATTTTTCATCACATTAATCAGACAGGAAAAACAGGTGGGAATTGACAGTGCTCTTCCGGTGGCGGGTAACTCATCTTGATGTCTTGCTGTGCGGCGAAGTTCATCGCGCTAAAATTCATCAATGGAATGCTGTTATTTTATTGTGGTCAGATTGCTGAGTCAAGCAGGTCCTGTTTTCACAACCCCTGTTAATTTATGAGCTTAGTTAAGGAACCGGGTGCTGTGACCCAGTGTTTTTTCGGCCTCATTCCGATCTGCGCTGATTAGGCCCCAAAGGATGGTTCAGAACAAGAATGATTGCCGGAACAGCCTTAGAAAAACTGTGAGATGAGGAGGGAAGTACGTGAGTTCTGGCGTTACGGAATCGAACAGAGGATTCGAGTCAGCTTAAATGCGTTTATTTGGAAACGAGATTAAAATCTGCTTGATTCGATCCTTTTTTTACTTCGAATTTGAGTACCGATTTCACATTATAGATCAATGGTACTTTCTTCTCAAACGAGATGATTCGGACAAAGTGATTACCGATCGCCGCCCCCTTGAGGTCTTTTGAATAGATGAGTTCGAACTGTCCCTGCTCATTGGTAATGCCCTTCGATTCCGCCGGGATTTTATCTTCTTTCCATTCATCCTGTGGGATAAACGTAATCTCTGCGCGTGGTAGCGGTTTGTCATCAAGTGTCACAATTCCGCTCACCGTACCCAGTGTTGGGTGATCACTGGTACTAACCATAGCATTCATTAATGAGTATAATCCAATGCAGATCACAACGACTGCAACCGCCCCCGGAAGAATCAGTTTTCCATAATATTTGGTATATTCTTTCAGGTATTTTTTCTCTTCTGCCCATTTCGAATCATCTGGTATCGGCTTTTCTTTAGATGGTTTATTCTTTGTGTAGGGAGAGTTGAAATCGCCGGGTTGGTTGCCATCGGGCGCACCGGTTTCACGTAACAGTTGATTGGCAATGTTACTTGATACTGCGGCTTCGTTGGGCGTTTCAGGAGTGTTCGAAGATTTCTCGGCCATGACTTCCTCTCGACTGCGTACTTCAGTGAGAGGGGGGAGAACGTGTTCCTGTTTAAGTAAATCGGGCTTTTTCTTCTTTGGTTTTGATTCTGAGGTTTTCTCTTTCTCAGGAACTCTCGAAATTTCGCCGCATTTTGAGCAAGATACTTTTTTCCCGATATATTCATCGGGCGCTTTTAGACTTTTGCCACATTTGCATACAAATCGAACAACCATTCTTTAGCCCACTCTATTCATTTAGTCAAAAAGGATCTTCCTGGCAGATCGCCTTTCTGAACCTGGATGCGTTTTATGAGTTTTGATGACTGGATAAGAGAGAAAAACCTGTATATAAAAAACTCACTACCCGAGCATATTACAATAATTTGAGTATACGATGTTCCGATTCAATTCATCTTCTCCTCAGCGTGGAGAAGATGTGAAAATGATCGTGATCAAATACCAACTACGGAGAAAGTGTCTGTAACAGATGCTGGCTGGTCATCACATTGATCCCAATCCAGCATTATTTTAATTATCTCCGACGGGAATATTGTTTGACATATTTCCGAGATTGGCAAACAGGAAACCATCGATATTATCTGAGATACTTCGGACACTTCCATCTGCAAATGCAAAATGTGCAATTGTCTCATGGTCGCTGCCAGGACCAGCAATCGAGAGCGCTTTATTTGGTCCTTCTCGCGTGCTGAAGAGAGTGGCTGCTCCGCCCCAGGCCCATCCATCGCGACTTCTGAGATTATCAATGACGCCGGGGAAGACTAATTTCTGATTCTCACCAACCATAATGACGTTTGAAGTACCATCTTTGATATCACCCATTCGAGTGTTACTGTTCACAGAGAAGATTCCAATGTCAAATACATGAGGTGTTTTCATGATACCAGCGGGACCCAGGGCCGTTGGCTGAATGGGTTCATTCTGACTTTGTGCTGGTGTGACATCCCAGGTTGCACCAGGGAGGCCTAATGAAACATTGTTGAAAGCGATGCCGGAACCAATACAGGCTGAGTAGTCATTTCCACCTTTGTTGAAATCAATATTCACTCTCTGGAGGGAGCTATATTTGTTTAAGTCCATTTTGTTACGGCGAGAAGGGCAGTAAAACACGGGGATATTTGACTGAGTTGGTGTGAATACATCTGTGGCAAATAATTTCACACCATTCCCATAGACATTTCGATTGAAATTCCACTTGTCATAAATTTGTCCCTGCTCGAGTTGTGGAAGGATATGGAGCATCCAACTGGTTCCATGACGCCCGACCGCGTTGACCGCGCTTACGATTGTCCCTTCTGTCGCAAAGGCGTACCTTCGATCGGTGGGATTAAATCCACCATCAAAACTGCTCGTCAATTCTCCAGGAGGAAATGTTTTATGCACGTCATGGTAATTATGCAGTGCCAATCCAATTTGCTTTAAATTGTTCGTACACGCAGAACGGCGTGCTGCTTCTCGTGCCTGTTGAACAGCCGGTAATAGTAAAGCAATCAGAATCGCAATGATTGCAATCACTACCAGTAATTCAATCAACGTGAATCCTCGGGCGAGATTCTTTTGATTTCTACGCATGGTGGATCTCCTGAATTGAAAACAGTTTATGAATTATGTTTTTATGTAGAATCGCCAACAAACTTTTACACTCAAAAGTCAATTATAATAAGCAGATACAAATCATGCTTCTGTTTGTTTAATTCATTATCCTAACTAAGAGTATCATGTCTAAAATGCAGACTCAAGAATAATTTCTCACGGATTAGTATACATGCGTGGCAGGCGTGGCTGCTGCAGTTGGTATCAGAGTCCGCATTTAGTGATTTCTTACTTTAGAAGTGGGGCGGTTTGTGCTTTCGACGTGATTCCGGGGGGTAATTCCATAATTTGAATACTTCGGAATTGAATTTCTGCTCCTTCCGATTCGAGACAGAGATACCCTTTCTTGACCGAGGCATTTCTGACGCCGTTGACGAATTTACCATTCACGGAAAGTTTCACAACGCCATCGACGCAGACGACATCATAGACATTCCATTGGCCTTTTCCTTTACAGCGATTTTCAATCGACTTGCTGCGTGTGCCACGTGGGTTGTCGGGTATTGTTGTTAAGCCATTCGCTCCAAACAGTTCCCCATGCACATAGGCAATGGGAGGCAGGGTACCATCTTTTTTCTTATGGAGATTGACCCACTCCAGTTCCAGCATTTGAATTTCCATGCCTTTGGGTAAGCGTCTTCCTTCCGGGACCGTACCTGCACTCCAGGCAAATACGCCTGAATTTCCGCCGGCTTCCATATGACGCCATTCAACGTGTAGCAGAAAGTTTTCATACTGTTTATCAGTTCGCATGACCCCAATGGGGTGTCCCGTGCAAATCAACATTCCATCGCGCACAAACCAGGTATCTTTGTCGGTGTTCACATTGACCCAACCGGTCAGGTCTTTCCCATTGAAGAGAGGCTTATAATGCGGTAACTCTTCCGCATGCAAGTTCATTGGTTTGCAGAGAAGTATCAGAACGAAGCTGAATAGGATGGCGATATTTTTCATGGTTGAAACGTTCCTGTGGGTAGTGGAATGGTTGTGTGGCGTATGTAAACAGCAGGAAGCTATTCTAGTCAATTCGATCATACCTGCTTCAAAAGCGTGAAACAAGTAGTTGTTGTGACTGTGGTTTGAACGGAGAAATCAAATGAGCTCTACCAGGGGTTTGCCTTCATCGAGGAGATATTGAGGCCTTCCGCGTGGGTCTGTTAATGTGACTGCATGTGGATCAATGCCGAGAGTATGATACAGAGTGGCAAAGACATCTTTGTAATGCACGGGACGCTGAACTACTGAGCTGGCGGTGCGGTCCGTTTTACCAATGACCTGTCCGGTTTTCAGGCCTCCACCAGCGATAATGGCAGGGCCTACACGAGGCCAATGATCTCGGCCTCCATTTTTCGAATTAATCCGAGGAGTGCGCCCAAATTCTCCCCAGGCAACAATTGTGACATCGTCTAACATCCCACGTTCCTGGAGGTCGGTTACCAGGGCAGACAGTCCGTGATCAACGATTGGCAGTAATTGACGCAAACGCTCGAAATTGTTTCTGTGCGTGTCAAAGTCACTAATTGAGATACTCACACATCGTACCCCCGCTTCCACAAGCCGTCTGGCTATCAGGAATTTCTTAACGGCATCGGGGCCATCACTTGTCGTGAATTTTGAAGCATTGTTTTGCGATGCAGGTGAGTAGCGTGCCAGTGTGGCGGGATCTTCCTTACTTAGATCCATCGCATCGGCCAGACGACCGGAGGTAAGAATGCTGACTGCCTGTTGTGAAAATCGGTCCATGGCATCCATCATGCCGCTGGAGTCAACTTTGCGTCGAATCGTATCCAATTTCGAGAGTAATGTCGTTCGATTTTCCAGTCTTTGCAGACTAAGAGCAGGATTCAATTTCAAGCTGACTTGATGATCGGCGCCCAGACGTTTCAGTTCGCCTTGCATCCCTTTCTCAAGCTGTCGTTCAAATAAGTCTGAAAGGTCGGGGCGGAACGGCTGGTATGAGGGGCCTAAAAACCCGGGGCGTGCGCTGTTTCTGACTAAGCCGCGTCCTTGCATGATGTCAACAAACGGGGGAGCCAGATCGTGGGCTGTGCTTTCGAGTTTTGCGATGACCGAACCGAGAGCAGGGCGACCACCGACAGAGAGCATATCTTTTTTACGAAAACCTGATTGGCACTGAAAGGCATTATGGGCTCCGGCAGAACCTACCAGAGAACGAATCAAAGCAAACTGATCGGCCTGTGCGGCCATGCGCGGCAGTAGCTCGCAAATATGAATCCCGGAAACTTTGGATGAAATGGGTTGAAATTCGCCTCGAATTTCAACGGGGGCATCGGGCTTTAGATCGATCATATCCATATGAGGGGGGCCGCCATCCAGATGCACATTTATGATGGCTTTGTTCGACGAACCGATGCCTGCTTGCGCTTCTGCCCGTAATAAATTCGCCAATGAGAATCCAGTCAGTCCCAGTGCTCCGGCCTGGATGAATGATCGACGTGTTTGCTGCTTCTGTGAGCACAGGAATGACAGCATTTCTCCCCTTTCCATTTCAGGTTGGGTACTTTCTCTTTGTGAATGAACCCGCCCTCCAAACTGCAAAACATGCATCAACGGGTGTTTATACCAGAAGTTAGGTAAAGAACTCAAGGTGATTCGCAGTAAATCAAAAACAAGACAAGATTGTCTAGTTTTGCGTTGGAGAAACTGCTAGAATCAGAGCGATTGAAAAAGAGTGAAACTGAAGCCATTTCAGATTCAAGCTGTAGATGTGAGATTTCTGGTTCCGTTGGTATTCGAGCCAGGATCTGCGTGAAGTAGATTGAGAGAAATTTTCATCGTGGTATCGAAGGAGTAATAGAATGCATTCAACCAAAACGACCATTTCCTGTTTGTTGATTGTCTCGGCAAGCGTTTTTTATATTGCGGCAAAATCGTTTGCAGAACCACCGACTGCGGACAAGGGCAAAGCGGTTCAAGATGAGAAATCAGTTGCTGCCAAGACGACCACGAAAAAGAAATCGACTGAGAAACGACTTGTGACGGTTGAAGTGGCTCGCGAACGTGCGAAGCTGACACATAATCTTTATGCCTCTACATTAGAGGCGATGCACCATTATTATTTCTTCAATGACAGGTCGTCAGTTCCGGCACGAGTGATGGAGGATATGTTTAAAGACATCGATCGCCAGGAGAATATCAAAGCAAAGTGGATTGCCGTTAATGCCAAGGTCATGAGTATCGACCACAAACCCGAGGGAGATTTTGAGAAGCAGGCTGCTAAAGAGATTGCAGCCGGTAAGCACGAATATGAGCGCGTGGAAAAAGGTGTTTATCGCCGTGCCGTTGCGATTTCTTTGAACAACAACGGGTGTCTGGGATGTCACTTGGGATTCGGTGCTAATAAGAACAAGAAAGAGCGATTTGCCGGACTGGTGCTGACCATTCCCGTCAAGCAGGATTAGTTGGCTCGCTTGTGTATTCCATCAGATGTGCATTCGGTTGGCTGCAGATTTCATCTTATTTTGAAGGATGGGTGAAGATTTCTGCCCTTCATCGTGGTTGAGTTGTCGGTTCGCAAGCGGAACCATAGAATGGAAAACAGTATCCGCTTGCTGGATTTCCACCTTTCACTTTTCTCGACCGTTTAGGAATAGAGATGAAAATGCGCTTCTATTCAATTCTTGCCTGTCTGATTCTGTTGTCCATTTCCTATTCTGAAACGGCGCAGTCGGCGGAAAAACAATATAACGTGCTGTTTATTATTTCTGATGATTTAACCTCGACGGCACTCTCCTGTTACGGAAACAAAGTTTGCCAGACGCCCAACATTGATGCCATTGCTGCGAAAGGAACGCGGTTCACGCGGGCTTATTGTCAGGCCACTTATTGCGGACCATCAAGAGCATCGTTCATGTCCGGTTATTATCCGCATGCGACTAAGGCGTTTGGGTATGTCAGCCCACGGTCTTATATCGGCGATCGTGCGACGTGGTCACAACATTTCAAAAACAACGGCTACTACACTGCGCGTGTGAGCAAGATTTATCATATGGGCGTACCCGGCGATATTGAAAAAGGAAGTGATGGCACAGACGACCCTGCTTCGTGGACCGAGAAGTTCAACAGTCAGGGACCTGAATGGACGGCTGCTGGTGACGGAGAAACACTGGAAAACAATCCTGATGGTAAAAAACCTGCTGTGGGCGGAAATACGTTTGTTGTGGTTGAAGCAGATGGAGATGATCTGGTGCACTCCGACGGCAAGACTGCGAAAAAAGCAGTTGCGCTGATCAAGAAACACAAAGACGAGCCTTTTTTTCTGGGCGTCGGTTTTGTGAGGCCTCATGTTCCGTTTGTGGCGCCGCGTGCTTATTATCCGCCATTCAAGCCTTACAGCAAACATGTGCTTCCTGAAAAGGTGAAAGGTGACTGGGATGATATCCCCAGGTTAGGTATCAACTATAAAACCAGTCTCAACATGAAAATGGATTTGAGACGTCAGAAAAAAGCGGTCGGCGGTTATCTGGCTTCCGTGGCGTACATGGACGCACAGGTTGGGAAAGTCACGCAGGCTCTCAAAGAAGCTGGCATTGAAGATAAAACCATTGTGATTTTCACGAGCGATCACGGATATCACCTGGGTGAACATGATTTCTGGGCCAAGGTGAGCTTGCATGAAGAATCGGCGTCTGTCCCGCTCATTATCAGTGTCCCCGGAAAAAAACCGGCTGTCTGCCATTCTCTGACGGAGCTACTTGATTTGTATCCAACGATTAGTAACCTGTGCGGTTTGGAAGTTCCCAAACGTATTCAGGGTAAAGACCTTTCGGCCTTGTTAGATGATCCCAGCGTCAGTGTGCGTGATACTGCATTCAGCGTTGCTCCACGTGGTAAAAAGCGACAGGCTTTTCTGCTTCGTGATGATCGCTGGGCTTATATTCAATATAAGGAAGATGCATCCGGGGGAATGGAGCTGTTCGATATGCAGAAAGATCCATTGCAATATACGAACCTGGCAATGAAACCCGCTTTTCAAACCAAAGTTGCAGAATTTAAGCAACGCATGGCAGACAAATTGAAAGCGGTCCGCACCAATGACCTGGGACACACCTATGAGTGAAAGAGATCGGATGCAAGACCTGTCGATTTAATCCACGGGGATTTTTTGCGTCTGTCCTGTTTCGGATGCTTTGTAAGCGGCATAGATCGTTCTGAGCACTTGCAGGCTATCGTGGCTGTCGAGCGTGGGTGGTTCTTTATCCAGAGCAGACCGGACTGCGGCATGCACGCAGGGGGTGTACCCCCGCGGTTGAATGGAATCTTCAAATTTATGAATGGTACCCGGTTTGTCAGCGTTGAGTGACCACTGCAAATGTTTGCCGGTTGTGTAGTCCATTTCCAGCCAGCCTTTGGACCCCCAGATTTTAATCATGGATTGTTTGCCCCGGTTGGTAAAATAGCCGGAGGTCAGAGTTCCCAGGAAGCCTTTGTCAAATTTAAGGCTGAGTGCCGTTGCGTCTTCTACGTCAAGCGGTTGTCCTCCGATATTGGTGACGAAACCGCTGACATCTGTGATTTTGGAATCGGTGATATACATTCCCAGGTCGAGCCAATGGATTCCGAGCCAGATCAAATGACCACCGCCGGCGCGTTTCTTTTGGGCGAACCAGTTGGCATGATAACCCTTGTTTGTCAATCGTGTCTGGTCTGCAATGTAATTCATTTGAATGCTATAAATTTTTCCGAATGTTCCTTTGCGGACCATGCGTCGTGCTGCTTTGACTTCGGGATTGTTTCGATTAGCTAACGCCAGCATCAAATTGAGATGTTTTGCATCGGCCTTCTTGACCAGCGCTTCAAATTGTTCAATATCAGTACAGGAAGGCTTTTCGGCGAATACCTGGCAGCCATGTTCGAGCGCGATATCAATGGCAGCGGGTGACTGGATGGCTTCCATCGAAACCAAAGCCAGATCCGGTTTTTCTTTTTTGAACAGTTCTTCCGGACTGTTATAGACTCTGGTTAGTTTATCACCCAGTTTCTGGCGGGCTGCTGCCACATGCTTTTGACCGGCATCCGAGAGAACGACTTCGCTGATTTCTTCACAGGAAGCGAGTGCAGGGAAATAGGCACTCAAGTGTGCGGAAGTCTCAGAGATGAGTAGCGCCACTACTGCTTTGTCTGCCATGAAATTGCTTTCTCTCTTACAAAATGTCAATGACTGATATGATTTGATTGTTTAAACGCGTGGCAGTTCGTAGCCGTCGCGATAGTCACGCGTCAGATACTGATTTGCGTCTTTGTCTTCCGGGAATGTTTCTGTTTTGGGGTCGAACACCAGTCTGCGACCGGTTCGATACGAAATATTTCCGAGGTGACTGAGCAGAGAAGAATAGTGTCCCTCTTCAATTTCAGCCAACAGGTTCTGGGATTTACGATTTTTCACACAATCGATAAAGTTTTGATAATGGGCACCTGTGTCTTGCCATTTCTGTTCGAAAGCAGGGCCACGTTCGCCTTTGAAAAAGATGCGATAACCCGACCGATCCACCATCATAAATCCTTTATCGCCGAAGAATATATTATCATTATCGTGGCGATGAGCCTGTAAGCGGTATGGGGTAAAATCACGTTGCTCGTAGACATAGAGCAGGTCATCGTATTCCCAGGTTACTACCATTGTGTCCGGTGTTTCCTGGGCATCCCCTTTGGAACCGAGTTTGGCGCCACTACAGGAGACGGCATTCGGTGCTTTCAGATCCAGGGCCCAGCGTCCGATGTCAATTTGATGCACGCCGTCATTGCCGATGTCGCCGGTTCCAAAATCCCAGGTCCAATGCCAGGCAGTATGAAAACGGCTGCGATTAAAGGGGCGTTTTTTTGCGGGACCCAGCCAGAGATCATAGTTCACTCCTTCAGGAACGGGTTGATCTGGATGATGTGGATAACGCGGGCGTCGTTGGTTATTGATGGCTTTCACCATCATGACCTTTCCGATCACGCCATCCTGGATCTGCTTCCAGGCTTTTTCATAAACGGGAGTTGCTCTTAAATTTGTGCCATGTTGGACCACGCGTTTGTATTTGCGGGCGGCTTTCACCAGCTGGCGTCCTTCGTGGATATTGTGTGAGCAGGGTTTTTCGACATAGACGTCTTTACCGGCTTGACAGGCCATGATGGCAGCCGGCGTGTGCCAATGATCGGGCGTCGCAATGATAATCGCATCGATATCGTTGCCATCGAGCAGTGTTCGAAAATCTTCTACCTGCTTTGGTCGTCTGGCTCCTGATTTTTCAATTTGATCCGCCATCAGACCGCTACGATTTTGGTCGACATCACTGACAGCCACGAGTTGACAGTCGGGAAGATTTGAGAACATGGCTCCCAGGCCTTTTCCACGATTGCCACAACCGACGAGCGCGACGTTGACTTTATCATTTGCAGAAACAGCCGCCTGGCCCAAAGTAGATGCCCCGATCCAGACCAGAGAGGCTCCCATAAACGTTCGACGGTTCACGTTGCTCATCACGATTCTCCTTAAGGGGCTGACTGACTCGGATAATGTACATAGAACGCTTGTTCTTATCCTAACAAGACTGTGAATGATACATCAAGGGTTGTTGATGTTATGGCGTCAGGGTTTAAGAGCATTGGGTAAATTCCACAAGATTTTTGAGACATACACGCTGTTATCAGAGCCGTATTTGTTATCGACGGGCATGACATAATTCGGGCCGTGCGTTTGCATCCATTCGCTGGCAATGACCCAGGTTTCATTTGCATTCACATCAACAACTCCAAAGTTTCCCAAACGAGCCCCGCGTTCGGGAATTACAATTCGTTCTGAACTCCGAATGATGGCCATTTTTTCCGGATTGACACGACCGATGAAAAGGGGGGCACGGTTTCGGAATACATGATCATTCTTTGCGCCTCGACGGGTATAAACCAGGAATAGCCCGTCTGAATGTGTGACCCAGTGCGCCTGGGTGTTGTAACTACCCAGTTCAGAACCGTCTTCAAAGGTCCATTGTTGAACTGGTGCAAAATGCAAGCCGTCTTTGCTGCGCGTGACATAGGCGGATTTATCATTCCGCAAAGTCATGTAAAACCAGTCCCCAAATTTAGTGATCGACGGTTCGGCAAAACCGCGTCCGATATCAATGGAGAGTTCGTTACCATGTTCCACATACTTCAAGGTTTCACCCTCAAAGCGGCAGCGGATGACCATGACATCTGAAAACTTCTTCTCTGGTCGTCTGTAATACACGGGCAGCAGAATGTCACCATTGGGTAAGTCATAACGTTGAACGGAACCGGCGCCACTGCTGAAGAACTCGGGGCCTTGCGGAAGTTTCAATGACTTCCAGTTGGACCAGAGGTTCTTTTTCGGATCGTAAGTTGCATAAGATGAGACACGAATATTTTTCTTGTGATCAATACGATTGCCGTAATAACGAACTGTATGGCCAATACCCAACAACGTTTTCGATTTGGCGTGCCACTGCGGCCAGAAATCAGAAACAACGACTTCTCCGCCGTCGGGTAGATTGTGGCGGCTGAGGTTTTTCTGCTCAAGTGGCCCGTGCCACGTCTTTCCCATGTTATCAGTTCGCATGGAGTTCAATGCATAAAAGATGTCGCTTCCTGACAGTAACAACTTTTGCATGGTCATGACGACAATCGGATTGTCCAGTTGGTTTCCTGGCGCTCCGACGGGAATCGCACCCGCGCGGGCATGCACCCAGCACGTTTTACCATCATAGCCTTTGGTCGCAGTACTTAATTTGATCTGAAAATCCAACGGTTTCTGAGGCTGTTTGACTGAGGTTTTTTCATCGGCTTTCGTGGTGATCGTCAGGCAGAGCAGCCAGAGGATGATCAGACAAAGTTTTGCAGGATTTTGAAAAGGCATGAGATGATTCCTGATCTTCAATTTCAGTATAATTCATTCTGATAACGGTAGTCTGAGTCTCATGATACCGTTCGAGAAGCACCTCAGCAATCATTGCCTGAACAAAGAATGGACAGAGCAATACAGCGGCTGCGCTTGCCATTGATCAAGGACTGCTTACAATAAAAGGCGTCGTTCTCCAATTTTTGTTTCGAACTCGTTTAATTTAGACTTCTCCCCAAAGTTATCCTGCCGATAGAAGAAAGCCCACCGATGAATCGATTCTGCATCGCTTGTCTCTTGTTTTGTTTTGCTCAACCCGTGTTCTTAAACGCGGATGAAGTAAAAGAGCCTGTTGTGGAACCTATTAATGTTAAATCGACCGATTGGCCCTGGTGGCGTGGGCCACAGCGAAATGGCATTGCGAACGCGAATCAGAATCCGCCTTTAAAATGGAGTGAAACTCAGAATATTCTCTGGAAATCACCGATCAGCGGACGTGGTTACAGTTCTCCGACCGTGGTTGGAAATCGTGTATTTCTTGCTTCTGCAGATACGGCAACGGAAACACAATTTGTTCTTGGTTACGATCGAACAACAGGTAAACAGCTTTGGAAGACAGTTATTTTTAAAGGGGGCTTCAGTACTAAAGGAAATAAGAAATCAACACATGCATCTTCTACGGTTGCCTGTGATGGCAAGCGGTTGTTTGTCAATTTTATCAATAACGGTGCTGCCTATACGGTTGCGTTGACACTGGATGGCAGACAGATCTGGCAGACAAAAATTACTGATTATATTATTCATCAGGGATACGGTTCCTCTCCGGCGCTGTATGAAAAATTGGTCATCGTATCGGCTGATAATAAAGGGGGCGGTGCTATCGCGGCGTTGAGACGGGCGGATGGAATGCTAGTCTGGAAACTCGATCGCCCTAAAACTCCCAACTATCCTTCGCCGATCATCTTGAAAGTGGCTGGGAAAGAACAGGTGCTGATGACAGGCTGTGATCTGGTAACAGGCATTGAACCACTGACTGGAAAAACGCTTTGGAAAACTGAAGGTGCAACAACCGAGTGTGTTACTTCAACAGTCACAAACGGCGAATTGATTCTCACCAGTGGAGGTTATCCCAAAAATCATATGTCCGCGGTCAAAGCAGACGGTTCCGGAAAAGTGGTTTGGGAAAACAGTACTCGAATCTATGTCCCTTCGATGTTAATCAAAGGCGATCACATTTATTCCGTGACCGACAACGGGGTTGCCATCTGTTGGGACGTGAAAACTGGTAAGGAAATCTGGAAGGGACGATTAGGAGGGACTTTCAGTTCGTCTCCCGTTCTGGTGGGAGAGCGGATTTATGTGACAAACGAAATTGGCGAGACCTATATTTTTAAAGTGAATCCGAAAAAATTCGAATTGCTGGGTGAAAATAAACTGGGGACAGAAGTCTTCGCGACTCCCACATTTTGTGAAAGTCGCATTTATATGCGTGCCTCTGAAGAAGTCGATGGGAAACGTCAGGAATTTCTGTACTGCATCGGCAAGTGATGTATTCCAGCCGTCATTCCCGCCTCCGTCCCACACCTGGGACGGGGCTGATCCAGTTTGATTACTCTTTTGCTGGTTGATAAATCCAGGAGAGAGGGATCGAACGAAAGCGGGAAGAGATGACTCTGTTTTCGTCACCCACATAATAACCCATGATGGCGCGTCCCTGATAAAACATCAGGCTGATATACGAATACGTATTGTTCGGGTTGTCTTCCAGATTCTTTTTCAGTTTCCAGGTCTTGCCTTCGTCAGAGCTGATGGCGACGGTTAATGGAGTTCGCTTGCCGCTATGTCCGGCGCCTGGTTCAAAGTTATCGTTCCAGATCAACATCAGGTCTCCCGTTGAAGGGATGCGTCTTAGTGTGGATGGAGCTTCAGGCGCCCGCACGCCCCATGAACCGGGTTTGTTCCAGGTGTAGCCTCCGTCATTGGAGATACTGGAGCCGATGTGGCCGGATTGCGTGCGGAAGATCATCAGGACATTACCATTTTTCAGTTCGAAGACCTCTGGTTCCATGGCGCCCCGTTTTGAATAGTCAACGCTACCTTTCGATTGACGCCAGGTCTGGCCTTGATCATCAGAAATGAAACAGGTGCAGACAAAATGATTTACTTTATGCACGTCCGAAGTCGAAGCCACTGGAACCAGCCAACGGCCTGTAGTAAGAATTGTGATGCGATCATTATTCAGCACGTGATATCCTGGTGGGGTCGTGATTTCGATGGCTTTGCCGAACGTTTTACATTGGTCGTGTGAGATCTTCAGGTATGCTTTTAAATCGGAAAATGTATTTTTCTTGAGATAGAACAATCCGATGGGACGATTTTGATGCATGGGTCCTGCCAGATACCTTAGTGTTGCTGACATGACGTTTTTCTTACCTGTGTTTTCCTGTAAGACACGCGGCTCACTCCAGGTCCGGCCTCCATCGGTTGATGTTTTGCCGATAATACGTGCCTTGGCAAAATCAGAACCGCTGCCGATGAACTGCGTTGTGGCGTACAGCAGACTTCCGTCGTTCAAGGGGAGTATCGATCCTTCACTGTAGCGGGGATACTCTTTCGATGAGGGGTAAAGATGATTGACTATCACTTCTCCTCGCGGATACTGATCTGTTTTGGCGAGGACAATTAATGCCTGGGCAGCCCTGATGCGCGCGTCCCGGTTTTCGTCGTTTAATTGTTTTTTAAGTTGCTCTTTCAACTGGCTCAAACCTGCTTCACCGGCAAAAATCGCGGAATAGGTTTTGACGGCGGGATTCTCACTGGATAGATTCCGCTCAACCGCTTTTATTCCTTCTTGATCGCCGTGCATGGCCAGGGCCGTTTCAAAGTAGGCACGGACGAAAGGATCGTCGGTTCGTTTCAGGTTGGCTTTGAGTGCGGGGATGTCCTGTTTGTCTCCGACGCGGGCAATAATCCAGGCAGCGATGCTTGCCAGGCTGACGTCCGGGTCTTTCAGGTATTTACGCACAGTTTGTAATGCGTCCTGATTTCCCCAGCGGGCGAGCAGGGCAGCTGCCATCATTGCCTTTTTTGGGTTTTTGGAGTTCAAGGCTTTGCGAATGAGGATTCCATCGCCCAACTCATTGACTTTGTATAACGATTCGCAGGCATGGACGTGACCATGAGGATCTTTGCCTGCCAGAATCTGAAACATAATCGCTGCTTTGGATCGATCGCCGGCTCGAACCAGTTCTCTGGCGAGACCACAACGATGCTGATCATCTTTATCAGTTTTCAATTTTGGTTCGACTACTTTTCGAACTTCTGCACCTTCACCGGCTAATGTGAGTGCTTCCGCGGCGTGCATGGATGGCCAGAATTCATCGCTGCGAATTGCTTCTCTCAGCACTTCCAGGCAGCGCGCTTTTGTTTCCGGACTCAATTTGATTTTCGGTGGCAGGGGAGTCTCACTTCCCTGTAATACCGATTGGCAGATGATTGTCAGTGTGAATAAAACCGTTGTCATTCTCGAAAGTGATTTCATTATGTTGCTTCTATTGAGAGTGTGAATTCTATGAGGCGAATATGCGGTTTGTTTCCATCTTATGTTCTGAAGTTGATTCTCAGCCGAGACGCTTCAGTTTGGTGATTCTTCCCGTGGCTACCCATTCAGCGACAAAGATGTTTCCTTCCTGATCGAAACAGGCGTCATGCGGATGCACAAATCGGCCGGCTTGCCATTTGTCAGGCTGTTCTCGCATGCGTGGTTTCTTGGCTGCTTTCATTGCTTTATCCCAATCAGGGTCCTGGCCCAGGTGGGAGATGACATTATCCTTGGCATCGAGCAGCGTGATTCGCGAAGCCAGATCGGGAACCAGTAAGACTTCTTTGTGCGCATCTACGTTTGCAGGCAGAATGAAGTCGGTCATCGTTTTCAGATGCTTTCCGTCCAGCGTAAACCACTGCACGCGGCCATTGGCCCGGTCTGCAACCACGACGGA
This sequence comes from Planctomycetota bacterium, assembly GCA_022600195.1. Classification (GTDB taxonomy): domain Bacteria; phylum Planctomycetota; class Planctomycetia; order Planctomycetales; family Planctomycetaceae; genus Gimesia. Next base: position 38,169 of record JAHZKX010000064.1, on the reverse strand, counting down.
TGGCGCACGTCCTTCACGGTCATCAATCCACAGGCCATGTGGCAGCCTGAACTGTCCGTCTTCTTTTCCCTTTCCACCAAAGGCGGAGAGCCATTTTCCGTTTTTGTCATATCGATGAACATGATAGGCCCCGTAACCATCGGCCAGATAAAATCCGCCATCAGGGTGAAATGCAAAGTTGGTTGGCATGAACCGATCTTGTCCCCAGACTTTTTTTGGATTGGTGGCTTCTCCCGCGGCATACAGTTTGGATTCCATAGGTGCGTATTTTTGCCAGACCGTTTCGCCTTTCAGGTCCAGCTTGGCAAACGTTTTCAGATGCTGGTAGCCGGTGACGTAGATAAACTGCTCGTTGCCTTCCTGTCGTACTTCCAGTCCGTGGCCTCCACCCTGAAACTGTTTGCCAAATGAACGGACATAGTTCCCTTTAGGATCAAAAACAAAAATGGAAGGATGGTCAGTCTGTTTGGCATCCCCTTCATGAATCACATACAGAAAACCGTCTTTATCGACGGCAACGTTGTGCGTGATCTGCCAGGAGAATTTAGAGGGCAATTTGGCCCAGTTATGTGTGACCTCATATTGATAATCGCCTGAACCGAGCACAATTCGTGAATCGGTTTTTGTGCCGGCGTGAATTGCAGGAGCGCCCAGAAATGCGGCTGTCGTTCCCGCGGCTGTGGTTTTTAAAAAGTCGCGGCGTGTTTGTGACGGTTTCGACTGACTCATCGTTGATCTCCCGGAAGCGCTAAAAAGAATGAACGAATCATTAAACTGGCTGAGAACAGGGTTGATTCAACTGTAACCACTGGTGTCATTCAGATCAATTCGCAACCCGGATCTTCCTGAAAAACAGGGAATCTGATGTTGCGGATTTTTCGCCTGTTGAGTCCTGTCTGATGGGCATCTACAATAATACATCAATATTACATCAATTTTTGATCAGGCTCCCGCTCCCTTCGAATCAGTAAGCAGCACCATGACAAACTCTCACTTTCTAAAAAACAATACAATCTTCTTTACGCTCTGTATTCTGTTTCTGTTTGGTTCTGTTCTACAGGCAGCCACAAAACCGAATATCATTCTGATCATGTGTGACGACATGGGCTATTCTGATATTGGGTGTTACGGAGGCGAAGTGGAAACACCGAATCTAAACCGACTCGCCCGTGAAGGAATGCGGTTCACCCAGTTTTATAATAATGCGAAATGCACGACGACGCGCGCTTCGATTCTGACGGGTTTGTATCCCCGCTTCGGAAAAGGGGGACACATGCGTCAAAATATGGTCACGCTGGGTGAAGCGATGAAAGTTGCCGGTTATCAGACAGGACTCAGCGGAAAATGGCATCTGATGCGTACGAAAGGGTATGCCAAGAGTAAGTATCCCGGCGGCTGGATTGATCGTTTCGACAAAACGACACATCCGTTCTTTCGCGGCTTCGATTCCTATTACGGGGTGCTGGATGGATGTTGTAACTTTTTCGACCCGACGATTTCCGATCCTCCCTACAAGAGAGCGGGCATTCGCAGCTTCGGACATGACGACAAAGCGGTGACAAAATTTAATGATGACTATTACACCACTGATGCGTTTACCGAACATACTCTGGATATGATTCAACGTTACAGCAAAGATGAAAAACCGTTCTTTATTCATTTGTGTTATACGGCTCCCCATTATCCCCTGCATGCGAAACCCAAAGACATCGCCAAATATGTGGGCAAGTTCAAAATGGGTTGGGATCAGATGCGGAAAGATCGCTGGAAACGATTGCAGGAGATGGGACTGGCGGGTAAGAACTGGTCTCTCTCCGAAGGCGATAGTCGTTCATATGAATGGGAAACCGCGAATCAGGAGTTCGAAGACAAGCGGATGGCTGTTTACGCGGCGATGATCGATAGTATGGATCAGAACATCGGTCGTATTATGAGCACTTTAAAAGAAACGAATCAGCTCGACAATACGCTGGTGCTGTTTCTATCTGACAATGGGGGTTGTAGTGAAGAGCCCGGTGGACGTGATCCCCATGTTCGAAATCCCGGTCCCAAAGACGATTATGTTGCCGTTGGTCCTGCCTGGGGTTGGGCACAAAATTCGCCTTTCCGTCGTTATAAGTCGTGGGTTCACGAAGGAGGTATCTCGACACCGTGCATCGCCTGGTGGCCCGGTCAGGTTCCCGCTGATACGATCAATCGTAGTCCTGCGCATATTATTGATCTCCTGCCGACCTTTCTGGAAATGGCTGAAACGAAATACCCTGAGACCTATCAGGGACATAAGATTCTTCCCGTAGAAGGGACGAGCATGCTGTCTCTGTTAAAGGGTGAAGAAAAAACGCTGCACGATTCTCTCGCCTGGTACTGGTCAGGCAACCGTGCGATCAGGCAAGGTGACTGGAAGCTGGTCTGGGATTCTCAGGTGAAAGAGTGGGAGCTGTATGACATCAAAGCCGACCGTTGTGAAACGAACAATCTTGCGATGAAACACACCGATCGGGTTAAGCAGATGTCTCAAGACTGGTTCGCCTGGGCCGATAAGGTGGAATTGGGATCTAAGCTCAAAAAGAAAAAGCGTAATTAAGATCTAAAGTGATTACTTAGATTGTCTCAACCGATATTCCTGGCGTTCCAGAAATGGAAAAGCAGTTCGATCCTCGTTCGAGTTACTTTTTCTCGAACAGTTTTGGAGAAACTTTGATCACGCCCAGATCATTTTTTCCAGTCTTGATCTTTATTTTTATTCTTCCCCGCTCCCATTCCTCCTTTGCCAGAAGATGTCCTACCTTTTCATGCCATATCCGAAATTGAAAATCACCCACGGGCAAATTCTTAATCGTAAATGCCCCGGTTTCGTCTGTTGAGGAAAAGTAAGGATGATCGAGTACTAAAAGATATGCCGTTTCCCAAGGGTGAATAATGCATTTCACTGGGATTGGATAGATTTCACTAGTTTGGAACCGAAACGTTCTCTGTTTAATTATTTTTTTTGGCAAAGTTCCGGGAAAATAATTTTTCCGTGCGTGGATATGAACAATATGATCATGAGGATCTTTATTAATGACAACCAGTTCCTGGTGTTTGTGCCAGAGTCCTAATATATGTGGTTCATAAATCGAGTTCTGATGAAAAAGTGAGACTTTTTTTGGTAATTGATAATAACTTGGATGAATATTAATTTCCTGTGATTTTTTCTTTTTCAAAAATATAAAAATATTTTTGAGTCCACCATTTTTCCCAATGACTAACGATTGGTCTTTTGTGAGTTTAACTGTTTTGGGGTTCGGAGGATTGCCGGTATAAATAAATTGTCCTGATAGATTCCCCCACTCAGCGGCCTGTAGTGGCAGTACTGCATGTAAAAGCAGGCCCAACAAAACCAGGCAGAATAGCGACAGGTACTTCATTAAGTATATCTTGTGACCATTCAAGATGATGTTTCCCCTGTGTGATTCACTTTTTTTAGCATGAAACGGTTTCAAATTCTCGTTCACACAATAGTAATTACTAATTGCTCTCGATGAAAGCAGAAAATGCAGTTGTGGTGCATTCTATGCGACTTGCTGAATCGTGTCGTATTTTCAGTTAGAGTTGCTGGGCGCTATTTCGTATCATGTTCTTGGGCTCTTCTAGAGGGACTATTTTGAAGCCTCTAGTAAGCGCTAGTCAGTTCTCCCTCAGTAATGGCTGTGATGCCCGTTTAGGTTGAGAGATTTTGTCATGCTTGTGATTCCACGTTTTGCACATCGAGATTTATTAATTCATTTTTTACATCATGCAAAACGGCATGAAGCAGTCAAGCGTCGAAAGGTGGTTGAAAGCTGGCGAAGGTGTGTTGATACGTGTTTGATAAGCGTCATATGCGGGTCGATAGCGTTCGATAAGTGTGAACAGCGGGAAGCAACAGGGCTCACTGGTTTTCCTTGTTCAAGTGATCTTTTTCAAAACATAGACGGTTTTGTACTACGCAAATCAGCAGCGATTCAAAATATTCCAGTGTCTGAATTTCTCACTCGCGCGCGACGCTTATAACGCATATTAAGTACCGGCAGGACGTCGTCAAGAGCAAGTTGATCAGTTGTTTTTAGTCGCTAAAGCGTTTTACTTTTCAGATCGATTGAGATTTTAAAACATATATCACAGACATCAAAAGAAAAAAGAGATTTCAATCAGGAATTGGTCTGGTTAGACTGAGGTATAAGCTGATAATGGAGTGCTTTGTTAATCGCTCTGTAAACTGAGATAACATAATGAGACTTTCAAGATGCAGGAAGTGACACGAATCTTAAACGCGTTGGAAGCAGGTGATGTGGCTGCCACCGATCAACTGCTGCCGATTGTGTATGCGGAATTGCGCAAGCTGGCAGGCAACAAAATCTCACAGGAAGCACCGGGACAAACGTTGACAGCGACGGCGCTGGTACATGAGGCCTATCTGCGATTGGTTGGAAATGAATCTGAGCAACAGTGGGATCATCGTGGGCATTTCTTTGCGGCGGCTGCGGAATCGATGCGACGGATTCTGATTGAAAATGCACGGCGCAAGAAACGACTGAAACATGGTGGCGAACATGATCGTATTGAACTTCCTGAAATTGCAGCGCCCGCTCAGCAGCAATTCGATGACCTGTTGGCATTGGATGCTGCTTTGACTCAGTTTGCCAAGGAAAGCCCGGAGAAAGCGGAACTGGTGAAGCTTCGCTATTTCGCTGGATTGAGTGAATTGGAAGCCGCGGAGGTGCTGGGGATTTCTCGAGCGACTGCGGCTCGTCACTGGGCTTATTCTCGTGCCTGGCTATTTAGTCAGATAAAATCAGACGCGGATCAAACTGTTTGATGGAAATATCTTACGACGAACCTGGGGTGTCGTTTCGATGACTGATTTATGATAATAGTCGATTTTTGAAAGAATGCATGAGGCGCGCCACCGCTTGAAATCGCATGGTAAGATAGTTGTGGGACAAAGACTGTCCTATTTGAAATCTTAGCCTGATGGGACATCCCATCCTGAAGAAGAAAAAATCATGTCCGATTCTGAATCACCCGAGACTCCAGAAAACTCAGAGCAAACGCCTGAGCCAACACGCGAGAATGTGAATCCCCAATCGATTGAGGGATTGTTTTTAATTGCCCTGGATAAGAAAACGCCAGCAGAACGCAAACAGTTTCTAGATGAAACTTGTGGCGATGACCTGGAACGACGCCGTCGTGTTGAAGCGCTGCTATTGGCGTATGACGATGCAGGCAGTTTCCTGGAAAAATCACCCATTGGGGCTCATGAAACGCAGCCTATTTCGCTCGATTTTCTGACTCCCTCTGAGAACCCTGATTTGTTGGGTACGCTGGGGGAATATGAGATTCAGGAAGTGATCGGGCAGGGAGGTATGGGCATTGTCTTTCGGGCTCTGGATCCTAAATTGAATCGCATTGTTGCGATAAAAGTCATGTCTCCATTACTGGCGGTGAATCCGAATTCACGAAAACGGTTTTTACGGGAAGCGCAGGCTGCTGCTGCTGTGAGCCATCCGCATATTGTTACGATTCATGCGGTCGATGAAGACAAGTTACCTTACCTGGTGATGGAATACGTTGTCGGTCAGTCATTACAGGAAAAACTCGATCATACAGGGGCTTTAAAAGTTACTGAAATTCTGCGGATTGGAACTCAGATTGCAGATGGGTTGGCAGCTGCTCACAAACAGGGACTCATTCACCGGGACATCAAACCGGCGAATATCCTACTGGAGAACGGTGTCGAGCGGGTGAAGATTACTGATTTTGGTCTAGCGCGGGCCGTAGATGATGTGACAATTACCAAGACTGGTGAAGTGTCTGGTACTCCGCAGTATATGTCTCCCGAGCAGGCAACCGGCGAACGCGTTGATCAGAGGAGTGACCTGTTCAGTTTAGGTGCTGTCTTGTATGCGATGTGTACCGGACGTTCGCCGTTTCGTGCGAGTAATCTGGTTGCTGTGGTCCGCCGCGTTTGTGATGACAGGCCTCGACCGATTCAGGATGTCAACGAAGAGATTCCGGAGTGGATGATTGAAATTATCGACTGCCTATTGGAAAAACGACCAGAAAATCGTTTACAGACCGCCAGTGAAGTTGCCGATTTACTGGGAGCACATCTGGCCCACGTTCAGCAGCCAGGGGCAGTACCTCCGATTGAGCGGAAACCGATAAATCAGCAAATAGAGGCATCTCGGAAAGCCGCTTTACCTGTTGCAAATCTGCAGGTTGAAGCATCTGCCACAATGGATGCAGAAGATAAGCAATCCGGTTCATTGAGATCGGCAGCCTCTGTTGAGTTGGAAAAAGGGGGGACACCTGCGGATTACATTCTTGGCATTCTGTTAGGCCTGGTCTTGGGAACCGTCATAGGGCTCATGATGATCAGTCCCAGCACTCCCGAATCCACTATGACTTATAACGTAATGAGCAAAATTATCAAATTCTCATTTACACTTATCTTTATTCTTTCTATTGCCTCCATCGTCTACTGGAATCGATCAGATAAAAAACCACTCCCTTTCTTAACCTGGTTCCTCTCTACGTTAGCAATGTTTATGACCTTGGGGTTGTCGTTTATCACGACTGCGCTCATCCGTGCTGCACCACTGGAAGCCGAATTTACTTCGCTGCACGGATCGATTCTGGCGGCGACCGTTTTGGGTGTGCTGGCTGTTGCCGGATTTGCAATTCGGGGGCAGTGGGTGCATATTTCATCAAAAGGGCCTGAATATGTTGCGGCAGTGAAACAAAAAGACGCCCGTACTTTAACGGGGACCGGCATTGTAATCTGGATTATTATGGTTTTGTTTTACTGGATGTTTTCCACGGGAATCTACACACCTGCGTTTATGGCAAACGGCGATTGGCATTTTACGCCGATTTTGATTTTCTCCCTGGCAGGCGGGATGTTTGTAACGGTTGGACTCTTGCTACAAAGAAGCCTTTCAAGCGGGGGCAGGGTGGAAGAGCAGCACGTGGCTGTCACCTCACCCGATGTTAACGGACAACATGATGCTCGAGAATCAGGCCCACAAAAAACGGGGCGTTGGGTCGACCGAGGGGCCGTCTGGGTGGGGGGGCTGATGTTGCTGATCCCATTTTTTATCGGGTTGTTTGGAATGGCAACGGGGCGCCATTTTACTGGTAATGTTACGGAAATGGTGCTGGTGTCTCTGTTGTTCTTTGGTCCTGTGGGATTGTTAGTGTTGGTTTGCGGAATGCAAAATCTGGTGCATCCTGAATCGAAGTCCGCCAAAATTTTAGACGGATTGTTTTTGTTAGTCTGCTTTGTTTTAGGACCACTGGGGATTTTGTTATACATCGCGCGGCACATCAAACAAAAAGAGGCAAGGGGAGCAAAGCAACCCGAAGAGAAGCCTGTCACTCCCGGTGCTGATCTGATTGTTCAAGAGCACCAGCGGTCGAATAAGCGGATTGTAATAGGGGTGTTATCAGGAATTGCGGGTCTGGCACTGTTGTTTTTTCTGGCTCATGCATACAGGCATCTCAATACGACAGAGCAACACCTGGTGTTGAGCTGGGGATTGAAGTTGTTTGTTGTCAGCGGAATGTTTGGTTTAGCGTATTACATTAAACGAAACAGCGGCTTTGATGCGTTGAGTAATCCATGGAAATCAATTGGCTGGTTGGTTCTGTCTGCCATGATATTTATTCCCAGCCTGTTTGCTGTTTCATTGCTCGTGCCAAAGTTCGCGAGAATGTCCGGTAGTGATGAGGTCGTGATTGATTACGATGAACAATACCCCATTACCATTGTTTCCACGAAATCAGATACAGACGACATCCAGGCTTACCCTGTCCATTCACGTCCCTTCAAACTCAGGTTGACTCCAGGCAAGCATGCCTTACGGATTAGTTACAGTGCTTCTGGCTATGTATACAGTTTTACAAAAAATGTTAAAAAAATTGCCGGGAAACAATTGAGGATCAATTTGAGGCCTGACATTCAACGGTTTGTTAATGACGACAAAAAGATGAAACAGGATGAGTCTGTTGAACAAAGAAAGAATCGTGGGGCCATTTTACTAAGCGGACAGACTCCTGGGTTGCGGGTTGGAGTTTTTCCCGTTGATTCCTCGAAGACCAGAATGGATGATGGTGTGTTTGGCTTTGCTGACCGTTTTTTTGTGCTGGAGCCGATGACCTATGAAGTTCCAGCGGGAACTTATGAGATCAAAGTCTCCAGTCCGAATGCCGGTTGGGTCGTAGACGGCAGACAGCCTCAATATCTGCATTCAAAAATCGAGGTGAAGCCGGGGGCCATTGTTCCTGTAACGATTCAATCTGACTACACGAAAATAGCTGAGAGTCACCCGGACTGGTCAAAGGGAGGGCTGATTAAGTTTCATTGGCCTGTTCCCAGGATGGGTGCACATTTTATCGTTTATACTCTGACGGTTCCACAGGCGGAGGTTGTGCAGGAATTATTAGCTGCATTTGTTGCAGGAAAGCCCGGTGTAAATGAATTGGATTTAGTGGAGACTGCGAATAAGCATATCATTACGAAAAGTTATGCGTCGATGAAGAACCTGTTTAATAACGGAAAACATCCTGCCTGGGAAAAATTGATTGTGCCTGGCAAAGGAGAGAATACCTGGAGGTTAAGCGAACCAGAGTTAAAAACACCGCAAACAAAAAACAGAAACGGTACTAGATTATTGCACAAAAATGAAAAGCTAAATGTAAATACCAGAAAAGATATGGGGATATTGCTGTTTAGCGGACGTGATCCTGGTATGCAAATCGAAGTCCAACGCGTTGGTACGGGCCCGGATCAAGCCGATGAAGTTAGAGATTACTTGTCAAAAAAAACTTCAGCAGGTAAATGGGTCTATGAGCTTTCTGCAGGAGAATATAATGTTGAAGTGATCAGCGATCTCGCAGGCTGGGAATATAAGGCGAGTACCCCCAGGTACCTTCATTCGAAAATCAAAGTTAAGTCAAAGAAGGTGATTGAACAAAAAATTTCAATTGATTTTCTAAAACTGGCAAAAAACCATCCGTTTAAGATCAATGAAGCAAAGGATCTGGCTATGGAGGGTGTGACAGAATTCAAGTTCTATTGGCCTGATACCAAAAGTAATAAGCGCATGATCTATACGTATTCGGCGCCACAGGCTCAGGTGGTCCAAAAGTTGTTTCAATCGTTTGCAGAGAAAAAACCGGACGTCAGTGAGACGAACTTACTGGAATTGGTGAATCAAGATAAAAAGACGAAAAACTATAAGTCGCTGTCTGATCTATTCAAAAATAACAAAAATCCTGCATGGAGAAGTTTGATAATTCCCGGTAAGGCTGAAGGTTCCTGGCGATTAGCAGAACCGAATGTATTCACACCCAAAAGTAGGAGATCATAATAATGCGTGACCTGCTTTCAATGGTATCGTCGGCAATTATCATATTGTTTTGTTTCTCTCTTTTGTTAGTGAGTGGAGCGCCTGGGGCTGACAACGATGAAGTGGATAGCAATGTCAGTCGGGCAATCGGTATCGAAAGTGAGCATCCAGTTACACCTCAAACAATATTGTTCACAAAAATCCAGTCTGTGAAAGTAAGAAAAGGGATTTTAATATTTGTAACTTTTGAGAATAATTCGATCAAAGAATATTACTTCCAAATCCGTGATAAAAATGTGATTTTTGTCAGAGATGAGGACAGCGAAATGCCCCTGGAATCGATCAAGTTTACCGATAGGGGCTGTCATACCCTGATGGTGACGATTCCAAAGTCGTTGGAAATTGATCTGGTAGAAGAAATGGCGGGAGTCTTTTAAAAGCAGACTAATTCAGCCTCATCTCGGCAGTTCAAAACGTAAGAGTCTGAATTATGATACTCTGAAGCGAGCTTCCGAACGCCGGAAGCTAAGCTCTCCTGCATGATACCATCGGCTTCATGATCGTGGCCCAGGATGTGGCCCATTTCAAGCAGAATGATCGACCAGGGATCAACCCGGATCCCGGCTTCACTTTCCGGCATTGCCAGAAGTATCTACTCTCTGGAAAACGAAAACCCATTATGATCGTCAGGGGATGTATCGACCCAGGTCTCGACCAGGTCAGAATTCACAATGGAACTGGTAATCAGAAATAATCTCAGGGCATTGCGTACTGACGACTTTGTGTGACTTATTGATTTTTGAGCAACTCGCCAATGGATCCGGTGCTGTCCGCGTAACGGTTCATTTTGAGACCCATCGTCTTGGCTTGTGTCAACCAGAGGTTTGCCAGGGGGGTACCGTCGGCAAGATTGAGGTGCATGCCAGTCTTCAGGTTACCGCTGCCTGAACCTGCGATGATGGTCGGCAGATCGCTGTATTGATGTGTGGCCCCATCGCCGAGGCCGGAACCGTATGTGAAGAGAGTGTTGTCCAAAAGCGAGGTACCATTGGCTTCCTCGATCTGATCCATCTTTTTCACCAGATACGCGAACTGCTCCATGTGAAAACGATCGACTTTAAGGAGATCATCAAGAAACCGTTTCTGATTATGAGACATCTGGTGATGACTCCGCGGCTTATCGAACAGACTTTCGTAGAGGAAGGGGGTGTCCCACCTTTCGGGGCCGACCATAAATGTGGCGACATTGGTAAGGCCCGTCTGGAGTGCGACGACCATCAGGTCGCCCATCAGTCGAATGTATTCGCCTCGCGGAAGGTGGGCTTCGGCAGGTTCTTCAAAAGTAACTTGATTCAGCTCTCCTTTCATTTTTTCGAGCTTTTCCATCTGCTCTTCAATTGTTCGGACAGAGTCAAAATATTCAGCGAATTTCTGTTTGTCAGAATAACCCAGCTGACGCTTCATGGAGCGTGCGTCATCGAGGACGAGGTCTGTAATATTTCTGTAGCTTTCGACTTCCTGCGTACCGAAAAGTCGCCGATATGCCTTGCGTGGATCACGAATTGAGGGTGCAACATGCCCCGTTCCGTACCAGGAAATATTATCGAAATATAACGACTCTTTATTGTCCCGGTGACTGTTACAACTGAATTCAAGGGTACGGAAAGGGGTCGTTTTCCCAATGTGATCAGCGACGATATGGTCGAGTGTACGATTCAGAGGCCATGCAGATTGTTTCACAGTGAATGGTGCTGCGCTACTCAGGAAACAGGATGCGCACTGTGCATGAACGTCGGTACCTTGTTGAAAAGTGCGGTCAAGGCCGGTTACCAGAGTTATCTTGTCTTTGAACGGTTCCAGAGGCTGCATCGTTGGGGTGAGATTCAGTGGATGAACTCCCGTGGCGATTTGCTTGTCTATTGGGATTTCCTTTTGACTACTGGTAAACTTCGGAAGAATGGCGTTCTGTTCGCCGGGGAAAAATCCGCGTCGTACCACACCGATGGGCACATAGAAAAATGCCAGTCTTTGTGCGACCGGTTTTGCTGGGGCGGCGATGCATAGGCTTTCGAGCCATGGAAGTGATAGCGCTGCGCCACCGATTCCCTGGAGAAATGATCTTCTGGATGTCGTTTTCATTTCAATTCTCTCCCGGGTTCTTGTTTTTCCGTTCTACTGCGGCCTGCTTTGCGGTCATTGCATTCGATTTGTGGAGAAACGGATCGCTCAAGACAACTTGTTTAATCAGGGTTTGTATTCGGTAATCATCACTGGCAGTGTCACTCGCGATTTTGTCGAGTGCGAGTGTATCAGCGACTCCGGTTTCGCGAGCTAATGCGAAAGATAAAAGATGCGACGCGAGTCCTCTTGTGAATCTATCTTTCTCTGCGAGAATGGCGTCTTTAAATTCTACAATATTGTTGAATTTGTGTTTTCGGAACAGTGTTCCATGCATATCAACCTTGCGGCCGTTTTTATAAACATCGCGCCATTTTCCAGTGGGATCATAGTTTTCCAAGGCGAAGCCCAGTGGGTCGATTTGCTCATGGCAACCGGCGCAGTCAGCCCGCTCCCGATGTGCGGCAAGTCGTTCCCGGAGGGTGAGGTTTCGTTCTGCTTTGGAGGCCTCTTCAGCAAGCGGGGGGACATTGGCAGGTGGGGGCTCGGGCGGATTGTTGAAAATGACAGTAGCGATCCAGGCTCCTCGGGTAATAGGCTGAGTTCTTTCAGGGCCGGAGGTCATGGTCATGACCGCGGCATTGGTGATGACTCCGCCTTGTCTTCTATCTTTTAAGTTGACTCTGGTGAAGGGCAGGGCTGTGACCGCATTCTTCTGGCCCTTTCTTTTTGCTCCATAAGAAATATTGTCGAGGCGCGCTGATCGGTAACTGAAGTCGGAGTCGATCAATTGTAGAATCGACCTGTTTTCGATGAGGATTGTTTCGAACAGCAGAAGCGGTTCGAGCATCATATGCATGCTATTGCGGTATTTAGAAAAGTAGAATTCCGGAAAATGTTTGCGGTCAGGCGCTGATGAAATTATTCGTTCGAGTTGCAACCATTGAGCAGGAAAACTGTCGCAGAACCGTTTCAGTTTTCGATCGTTCAGCATTCGATCTACCTGATTGGAAAGGACCGCACGGTCAGTCAGTTTTCCTGTTTTGGCTAAATCAAGAAGAGTCTGGTCCGGAATACTTCCCCAGAGAAAGAAGGAGAGTCGCGATGCCAGTTCAAAATCGTCCAATGGTTCGGCTTCTTCACTTCGACCAGTGCGGTCATAGAGATAAAAGAACTTAGGCGAGGCAATCGTGGCTGCCGCAACGTTGCGCATGCTCCGTGTAAAAGATTTGCCCGACTGAATTTGAGCCAGGGCATAATCGGAATAGCGTTTCAGCTGCTTCTCTTCGACAGGCTGACGAAATGCGTGTGTCAGGAAAGGGCGTAATCGAGTCCGAACTTGTGTGGGAAGATCTGTAGCTGGGTCCGGTTCCGCGAAAAATGATTTCCAGATACCACAGTTCTTGGGAGCAAAATCGGGGCTATCGACAATGCTTCGGCTCAGTGCCAGGAATGATTCGAGCAACAGCGGTGATAATGACAGGTGGTCACCACGATTATCGAAGCCATGTTCGGCGCGCAGGTCTTGAGGAAATGCTGCAACGCCCGCGAGTCGTCTTTCGATCATTTGCGACTTACCAAGGGGGCGACTGCCAACTTTGAGATTCTTGGGCATCTTGCCAGTAGCTGGTTGGAAGTAGTTTCCATGTTCCCGGAGCATTCGCTCTGGCAGGGTGAAGACCACACATTTGAGCTGAAAGAGGTCCGTCACAGCGTTGTTATATTGAAAGCGGTTCATACGCCGAATTGGTGTATGCGCGAATGACTTTTTCTTTGAGACAGTGGCATGGAGAACGGTCTTCAATTGCGCGATCAGCTGCTGTCGAAGTTTCGGTTCAAGTTCCGGTTCCTCTTCCGGTGGCATCTCTTTTAAATCAAGGACGTCGATGAGCTTGCGAACCAGCTTTACATTTTGTGACAGATCCGAAGTGTTTTTCAATTTGAGAAGATTGATATCTCCTTCTACATTGCCGTCCGTGCCATGACATTTCGCACAGTATGTTTGGATTGCTGGTTTGATTGTCCTGGTAAAGGGATCTGTTTCGGCCGCGTGTGTAGCTGAAGTGAAACAGATTATGAGTGAAATCAAAAATGAGAGCACGGCACAACTGGCTGGGTTTTGTGCCAATCTTCCTGTTGGACTGGAAGTGCTTGCAAATCTGGTCTTCTTCGACAAATCAATCAGCATCCAGGTCAACTTCCGTTATTGAAATCTACAGAGACAGAGATCAGTTGCAACTAGTGTATTCATATATGAATGCAATTTCAATATCGTGCCTGACTGTCTGGGAATCATGCAATGCTACAATATACTCACAGCTTGATGGTGTAAGTCCTTTCATATTCAGTCTCTGGATGTAGGACTTGAACCCAGACCGGTTTATTTCACAGTTGGAAACTGTTTGATCAAAAGTTTGGCGGCTTTTTGGGTTTCGATCCAGTCACCGGTTTCGTTGGGAACTGCTTTCACCAGCACTGTGAAATCGAGTTTCTCTCCCTTTTTAAACGACTGCCCGCTGTTATGCCGCAGATAGTATTTGTGATAACGGTCGAGGTCCCAAATGTGGCTGGCACTTCGATTACCCGTGATTACTTTGGGAGTGTAGCACAAAAGGCCGAGTTGATTATTTTTATCATATTGGGCTACCCAGGATGTGTCTTTGCTGACTGCCATTTTCTTTGAGTGTGTCAGCGGCCCTTTTTCGAGTGATCCATCCGGAAGCTGGGCAATCCATTTAGTTGTGGAGGGCGGAAAGCAGTGCATGAAATAATAAAGCAGATCAGTCTCACAATCTTCCAGGGCCGTCATCTCTGTCTGTTCGACAATAAAATCATTATTGAGAATGATTTCCGCACGTACTTTGAACTTCCAAATAGTCGATTCTTTAATGAGTTGAATCCGTTTGCCGGTAATAATTTCCTCCGTTTTTGTGATGGGAACATCCTTTCCATCAACGATCAATTGTATGCGATGGACAATTTCTCGTCCCCCTTCTTTATGTCCTGTGCCCCACCATTGGCCCTCTTTGGGTCTTAAGACGGTTCCATAATGTCCATTGTTCAGTCCAATTTGTTGATCGCGATAGAACATCTTTTCAATGGTCCAACCGCTGGCAGCATCAATGGGAAGGGTGTAGTTCTCTGTTTTGAGAGTGAGAAAACCTTTCTCTGGTACCCCAGCATCATACAGTCGCTGCGTACTTGCTTTTTTGTCTGTTGTATTTGGATTCGCAGAGAGTACATCGTTTGTAGAAACAAACACTACGGCAAGCCAACTGGCAAGGATGAGTTTTTTGACTGTCATGGAGAGGTTTCTTTTTGTCATGAATCAATTGGTAAGGCAAAACATTAAGAAAAAATTCAGCTGTTTGGCTCAGCAGTGGCTGAATTCTTGTGAATCTAGCTACGATGTTTTCTGTTACTAACTCCTGTCAGTAACATGCAATATGATAATAGTTAGATGAGTTTAACTCTTTATGTGATGTGGTGACAAGGAACTTGTTCCCTGTCATCCTTGACCACTTTGAACGTCTTGCTCTGCCTTCATCTTTGATTGCAGGGCTCGATTAGTAAATTTTTGGGTGACTAGGGGAGACGCCTACAGAAACAGTCTGGGCAAGATCGGTCTTTCGCCAATGGAAGACGATTTTTCGTGCGTCCCTCGCCGGTCCCCAGCATAAGAGGAACAAAAAAATGGAGAAAAAATCACTAAGCGGTAGATATGAGAGGGGGTGTTAAACTGTGTGGGATTAACAACTTGAAGCGATTTCAGCCTCAAATGGAATAGAAAAAGTAGGTATAATCAATGTCTTATCTGTTTTTCAATTCAGGTATTGAATAATATAGTGCAGGCTTAAGTTTTGTGAACATCTTGGAACATAAATCATGTTGAGAATTGAAGACCGTGCAACGCGATTCTGTGATCGTATACCACGCCGATCCTTTCTGCAGATCGGTGGTCTGGCGATGGGTGGTTTGTCGTTGCCACAAATTTTGCAGGCTCAACAACAGAGCAAACAGAAAAATTCTCACAAAGCGGTCATTATGATCTACCTGAATGGTGGGCCGCCGCATCAGGACATGTTCGATTTAAAACCCGATGCTCCCACAGAAATTCGAGGTGAGTTTCAACCAATATCTACAAATGTTCCCGGCATACAAATCAGCGAGTTGATGCCCCGCGTCGCTGGCATGATGGATAAATTCTCCATCATCCGTTCTCTGGTTGGTTCTGAAGGCCGTCACGATTCCTTTCAATGCTGCACCGGTCACAAATTTAGCGGCCCCAAACCTCAGGGCGGGTGGCCGTCAATGGGTTCGGTACTCTCAAAACTACAGGGATCAGTTGACTCTTCCGTGCCGCCTTATATTGACCTTTCGCAAAAGATGGCTCATTCGCCTTACAACATTAAGGGAGCGGGTTTTCTGGGGATGTCTCATACACCATTTCGTCCCGATGGCGAGGTGATGAGGAACATGTCGCTGAATAACATTTCTACAATTCGACTGCACGAACGCACCAACCTGCTTCAGAAACTCGACACTTTCCGGAAGAATGTGGATCAAAAATTATCATCCGATTCCAACGACAGTTTCACCGAACAGGCTTTGGGTGTGTTAACTTCATCCAAGTTACTGGAAGCGTTGAACCTGGAGAAAGTCGATCCGAAAATTCGTGCCCGATACGGAATAGACGACCCCAAAGTACTCAATTTTGATCCAAAGATGGGGTATCAGGCTCTTATGTCCCGGTTTTTGCAAGCCCGTCGCGCTGTTGAAGCAGGTGCCCGCATGGTGACTTGCAGCTTTGCTGATTTTGACTACCACGGCGATAATTTTGGCAGAGCGCGAAAGGTAATTCCATTATTGGATGAAGGAGTTGCTGCACTGGTAGAAGACCTGCACGAACGCGGCTTAGATGAAGATGTCAGCGTTATTGTCTGGGGCGAGTTTGGAAGGACTCCTAAAATCAATAAAAAGGGAGGACGCGATCATTGGTCGCACGTGCATGCTGGTTTGATGGCTGGCGGCGGTATGAAAACCGGTCAGGTAATAGGCTCCACAAATAAATGGGCCGAAGAAGCAGTCGACCGCCCCGTTCATATGCAGGAAGTATTCGCAACGCTCTATCACAACCTGGGAATAGATCCTGCGGTCACCACAATCCCTGACAACTCTGGCCGACCACAATATTTGTTAGAGCACCAGGAACCAATTCAAGAACTTGTGTGACGACGATAATATTAGTGCCATGCCCACGCCAGCGTAAGATGCGGTTTTGATATCAATTCTCTATGTTCACATTATAATCAACTAGCCTATCTCCAAGTTTACAGTAGCGTCTCCAAGGCCATTTGAAACGAGTATCATAGAATGAGAGACGCTTTGGTTAAAAATGATGCGATCTAGTTTCACACTCTTATCTCACGCCTTGTTTTTTTAGAAAATCCTCCATGAATCTTCCCGATCAAACTCGCCGTTCATTTCTTAAAACTTCTGTTGCCATGTCAGGGGCAATTCCACTTGTCGCTGGCCTGGCTCAAGCGGAATCGAATACAGCAAGTCAGCCACTGATTGCCTACGTGGGTACGTTCAGTTCTCCCCTTAAGGATATGTTAGCGACTCAAGTTGACTTGCCGCCCGGCAATGGGCGTGGGATTCATCTTTTCCAAATCAATCGAGAGACCGGGGCAATGACGCCTGCGGGCATTCATGCCATGGGGACAAGTCCAAGTTGTCTGGCTGTCAATGCAGCAGGCACTCATCTTTATTCGACTAATGAAACAGATCGTTTGGGGAAAGAAAAGCACGGTTCAGTCAGTTCTTTCACTATCAGCAAACAAGATGGTATGTTGAAACCACTCAACACGGTTAGTTCTGGTGGTGCAGGTCCCACTTATGTGAGCATCCATCCTTCCGGTCGTTTTCTATTGATCGCAAATTATTTTGGGGGTTCCGTGTCCGTGCTTCCCATACTGGAAGATGGTCGATTGGGTAACGCGACAGATATTAAAAACGATGCTGGGAAAATTGGTCCTACAAAGGCCACAAACGCGCCGAAGGGCAGCTTTGCCATCAGCGGACATGATCGAACACACGCACATATGATTCAATCCGATCCTTCCGGTCGTTTTGTGCTGCATGTCGATTTGGGCTTGGATAAAATCTATATCTGGAAGTTCAATGAGAAAACGGGGAAACTGACCGCGAATCATCCACACGCAATCTCACTCCCTCCCGGCGATGGTCCTCGGCATTTTCATTTTCATCCCAATGGGCGATGGTTCTATTCCATTCAGGAAGAAGGCTCGACAATTGTTTTGTTCGATTATGACAGTGAAGCAGGAAAGCTGACTTCACGTCAAACTATTTCGACACTGCCGGCTGGATTTGTGGGAAGCAACTTTTGCTCAGAAATTCTCGTTTCGGCAGATGGAAAATTTGTTTATGCAGGCAATCGTTTGCATGATAGCATTGGGATATTTTCTATTGGTTCTGATGGCAGGCTGACCTTCATTGGTGAAGAGTGGACACGTGGAAATTACCCACGCAGTTTCAGTTTCGATCCTACAGGACAATTCCTGTATTGTTGTAATCAAAGGGCAGATAGCATCTCTGTCTTTAAGGTGGACAACAAAACTGGCAAACTAAACTTTACCAACCACTATGCTGCTGTAGGCAACCCTTCGCATCTCGTCTTTCTTGACCTTGCAAAAAAAGGTTAGATAAATACTTAAGTGTCGGAGTGCAGTCCAAAATGGATCGATTTCGAGATTATTTTTCTTGGAATGTGATCTGGAAGCATGAAGGGATGTCTGGAAATGTGGGAGCGCTTGTTGCAACGCGGGGTTCCACGCTGTCGGGTTTTAATACAGTGCCGGCATAGGGTAGGTATACCATATCCAGGGCCATCTGGAAAAATGCGATATTAACTGCGAGCGCTGAGTTGGGCACGGTGAATTATGATGGATGGAATTGTTTTTAAATCAGCAATCCGATGTGATAGGTCGTTTTCAATGATCGATTTTGGCATTCCATACACGGTACAATCCTCAGGGCTTTGTGCTATGATATAGCCCCCGCTATTGCGAATACGCTGGCAGCCTTGCATACCATCTTTTCCCATTCCCGTCATTATAACAGCTATTAGTTGGCCTCCCCATGCATCGTGGGCGGATTCAAAAAGATAATCGACGGAAGGGCGACAATTATTGACAGGACTGTCATCAGTGAGTTTCACTCGGATTAGACCATTTCGCGAAACAACTTTCATTTGACAACCCCCTGGAGCAATATAAATATTACCGGCGCAGACGGTCATGTTATCCGATGCTTCCACCACATTGAGTGAACAGAGATCATTGAGTCGACTTGCAAGTCTGCTTGTATATTGGGCTGGCATGTGTTGTACGACGAGTACGGGCAGGGGAAATGTTGACGGCAATTTGGGGAGAACTTCTCGTAAAGCCGTTGGTCCACCTGTTGAAGTGCCAATCACAACTGCTTCATAGCGTTGTAGTTTTACTGTTTCCTGGTCGAGCGTTGATGTGTCTGGTTTCGGTTGTGCCTTTTCTGTAAGCGACTGCTGAAACGCTGTTACTTTTTCACGGAGCGCAGTGAGTAACGCCCCTTTATTTTCAGCAAGATTTTTTCCAGATGGTTTTAAGACAAAGTCAAAAGCGCCTTCGAATAATGCATCTGTTGTGACCTGTGCGCCGGCTGCGGTCAACTTGCTGACCATGATGGCACTCGAATTCAAGTTTTTACGATTGAGTTCGCGTAGTACTTCTATCCCGTTCATATCAGGCATTTCGACATCTAATGTGATCAGGTCGGGCTTGAGCTGTTCAATCTTTTGTAGCGCCGTAGTTCCGTTGTCGGCGTTTCCTACAATCGAACATCCGGGTATTTCGTTTAATACATCCCGTATGAGTTGTCGAAACAGGGTTGAGTCATCAACCACTATAATTCGAATACGATCGACAGGCACAGCATTAGTCCTTTCGATATCGCTCAAAAAAAGCAAGCAGACGATCAGAGTCAAATGGTTTCACAATGAAGTCCATTGCACCGTTCATAATGCAGTCTTTCAATTTCTCTTTCTGGTCAACCGCACTCACCATAACGACCTGTGCCTGCGGGTTGTAATCACGGATTGTTTTCAATGCCATCAATCCGTCCATCTTTGGCATAATCATATCGAGCGTGACAAGTTCAGGCAGATGTTTTTCATAGAGCGCGATGGCTTCCTCGCCGTTAGTCGCTTCTGCAACTACTGTCCAGCCTGCCTGGACGGCGATTTCTTTGATTTTCATCCTCATGATGAGTGCGTCATCAACAATCAGCAATCGATTCATTGTATTCGTCTCCCTTAGATCTCAATCGTTTGACTACCCACAACATCAATATAAACGCGGCCCGTTCCGGGAAAAAATGTCATGCGTCTTCCAAATTCCTGGCCACAATGGCTGGCCAGAATGGGGATTTGATATAACTTTAAGGTCTCTATGGTCGATTCGATATTTCGTTCTCCGATACTGTTGCTTGAAGAAGATTTCAGCATATTGGCACCGCCTGCAATCTTTGCTGAAAGTTTACTGGCTTTACCATTTAGTTCTTCAATTTTTCGTATCAGCTCGGGTACTGCTGTATCGACAAATTTGCCTAGTGGCCCTTGATGCCCTTGCGAAGTGGGGAGTAGGATATGAGCCAGACCTCCTACGTTATTGCTGCAATCAAATATTGCCAGACCGATACATGATCCCAGGACAGTTTTGATGGGCTCGCTTCCGATTCCTGTGACGATTTCGCCTATCCGGACTGATCTCATCAGGGAGTGATTGCCAGCATTCTTAGTCATTGAGGATTCCCTATGATTCATCTGATTCTGGCAAGATATCACGAAGGAATGCAAGTGATTGCATATCAGGAACAAACAGTAATGTCCAATTGAGTGATTCATTATCAAGTCGGAAACTGGTTTGTACCAGAAAAATCTCATTTGCATCAATGGCTTGATCGAGAAATAAAGCTTCAAGTTGACTCTCGGCGAAGTCACGGCTGAATACAGGTGGTGAAGGAATCATAGTGATCGATTCCTGGTTGGGGAACTGGGTAGAAAGTGTATTCAGGAAAGCGGTACAGATAATATTTGTTGATTCGAGTGCGGCAGATTGTTCAATATCACTCCATTCAAGAGCTGTCCCGACACGGCGGTTGAGTAATTGATCCGAAAGTGACAGTCCATCTTCATCGTTAAAGGCGAGGACAATCATTCCGGTCAGTGTTCCCATGATTTCCATAGTACAAAAACAGAGGGGTTGTTCTGAGTCACCCATGATTCCTGCAGCGTCTTCGAGTGGGAGCTGTCTGAACGATTCTATCGTGATTAGAGAATTAACGGATAACCATCGTGACATTGCATCTGAAGCATTGGTTGCGCTGGCCGTAAAGTAGTTTTCTAGAGATTTTAATTGTGCTTTTGTGAACTGGATCGCTGATTCCTCCACCGTACACTCCATTAGATTCACTGAAATTTATAAGGCTGATCCCGGATTCTCCAGGGACATATCCAAAATCTCGTTTGTATCAAGCATGAGGCAGATTGACCCGTCTCCCATTACACTGGCTCCTGATAATCCACGGACACTGGCATAATTATCTGATAATGACTTGAGTACAATATCATCTCTTCCCAGTAATTCATCAACACTTATCCCCAGAGTATTTTCTCCTGATTGAAGAATGACCACGTTCAGGTTTTGTGGTTTGGTTTCGCTGTCTGAGCATTGCGCATCGAATTGATTCCATTCAAAGATATCTGACATTGAGGAAAGCGAGATAAATTCTCCTCGTACGTCAATTGTCTTGTGGTTTTGTACTGTATAGATTTCGTCTAGAGATACCGAGACAATTTCCCGCACTTTATCAATGGGAATCGAGAATATTCCATTTCGAAACCTAACCAGCAAACAACGAATGATTGCCAGGGTTAAAGGCAGTCGAATTTTAAAAAGTGTTCCCTGGCCTGGACTGGATTTTACTTCAACCGTTCCATTAAGATCCGCAATTCGGCTCTTGACGATATCCATGCCAACTCCACGTCCCGAAATGTCAGTGATTTTTTCAGCTGTACTGAAGCCCGGATGCCAGATGTATTCAATGATTTGCTGATCAGCCATCTCGTTGAGTTCTGTTTTATTGGCCAATCGACGGTTGCGGATCTGCTTTTTGATTCTTTCGACATTAATTCCGGCGCCATCATCTTCCACGGTGATAAAAACATTATTGCCGCTTTGCGAGGCTTCCAGTACTATGGTTCCCAGTTCTGGTTTTCCCTTTTTTTTACGCTCTTCAGTCTTTTCAAGTCCATGGTCAAGTGAGTTACGAATGAGGTGAAGAAGCGGATCACCTAACTCATCAATCATGCGTTTATCCAGTTCCGTATTTTCTCCTTTTATCACAAATTTGACCTGGATTTTACGTTCGATAGACAGGTCTCGAATCACCCGGTTAAAACGGTTAAAGAGTGGTTCAACTGGTACCATTCGAGTCTGTAATACTACCTGTTGCAGGCTGTCGGAAACGCGATTGAGTTGATCAATGGCATTCACAATGCGTGGCAAAAGGTGCAGTCCTTCGTTCCATTGCAATGACTGGTCTTCGAGTTCGGAGAGTTCCTCTGCTAGAGTTTGGTGTAGATGATCTCTATCTTGTTCCGTTCTTGACTCGTTCAGTGAGTGTTTTTGAAGCTTCTGCAATGTGAACCGCATGCGTTCAGAGAGTTCTTTCAAGCTGCTGGGAGAGCCAGTATTTCTCAACACAGAGTTGATCTGGCCTGTGAGTTGCATGAACTGTGCCTTGGTCATCACGAGTTCGCCGGTAAGGTTCATCAAATGGTCCAGTCGATCAATGTCCACACGAACTGTTTCGGCAACATTGCGTGATTGCGAACTGGCGGGAGGCTGGATGGGAAAATCGTTGATGGTAAGGGAAGGGGGTGTTTGTTTATCAGAATCCGTCAGGATTGTTGGTGTTTCATTGGGAAACGAGATTTGTTCGGTGTGCTGTGCCATAGAATCATCTGCTGCAACTGACTGTAGTGGGGGCAGATCATTGGCATGATGTTGTATTTTTGACTTCGCTTCTAAATATACAGATTCAACACCATCAACATTTGAAATATCACGCACTTCATTCTGGTCACAATCGGTTTTGAGAACGACTACAAATTGTGGCAGGTCCTCGAAACTGTCAATATCTTCAATCGACGGAGATGATGTGATGATTTCACCGATATTCGAAAGTCGCGCTAAAATCAAGCGTGCTTTCAGATCGGCAAGTTGTAGATTTTTCTCGAATGTGATTCGGACAAGGTAACCAGCATCTACCAGGAGCAGTTGGTTAAAATTATTTATTGGTGAATCGGTTTCAGAATCACTTTTGCCGATATTAGAAGAAGACTCGGCAGTGGGGTGCTTTGCAATACTGGCGCTATCCAGTTTCAAGCGTTGTATGAGATGGGTGCAGTCTTCATTTGCCGTTTTTCCTTCGCGTAAACTCGAATTGAATAAACGCAGAAAATCTATGCATTCCAGAATGAAACTGATTGTGTCCTGGTCGAGCTGCTTTTGGCCTGAGCGAAAAAGTTCAAATCGACTTTCCAGTTGATGTGCCAGTTCGCTGATTCCAAGGAATCCCAGCATACCGGATGAACCTTTAAGTGAATGCAATAGCCGAAACGCTTCATTGAGAGAGTTGGAATTAGCCGGGTCCTGTTCCAAAATTAAGAGTGATTTGACGAGTGCATCCAGTTCTTCATCAGTTTCTTCGATGAAGATCCGCAGATAATTCAACATGTCGTCTGGCATGTTTTCATTCTCGGGATGTTGTGGTGGATCTGGCATGGTTCTTGTGTGATGTCGATGTCAGGAATTGTAGGAATATGACTATGGTCGTTTGGATTAATTTGAAGGTTCGGTCTGTTTCTGGTACAGAAATGTTGAGTGTTTCTTGAGGTCGCCTAGCATCATATAAATTCCTTCGGATGGGCCTGTTACCAGGTAACCGCCGGGCGCGAGAGAATCAATCAGGTTATTAACTACAATCTGTTTTGAAAGTTTGTCAAAGTAGATCAGGACATTACAGATAAAGATACAGTCGAACTGTCGTGGTTTGATTGGCTGCATCAGGTTATGTTGTTTAAACTCGATCAATTCTTTGAGAACGGGTTTTGTTTTCCAGAGTTGACTTTCATGGACTGGAGAAAAATATCGACGTCGTTGTTTCTCGTTGACTGCATCAATGTCTCGCTCGTTATAAATTCCTTCGCGAGCCGTCGAGAGAGCCTGTTCGCTGATGTCGGTTGCAAGAATATTTGTTTTCCAGTCTCTCAGTTTCAGTTTCTGGTCAGCCAGACAGATGGCTAAGGAGTATGCTTCTTCACCTGTGCTACAAGCTGCTGACCAAACACGAATTTGTTTGGCATGTGTATTCTTACCCGCATTTATAACAATGTCTGAAATGAAATGGTTTCGAAACCAGTCGAAATGTTTGTTTGTTCGAAAGAAAAACGATTCATGCGTCGTTACTACATTTAAAAAATGTTTCTGCTCTCTTTGGCCCTTAATGGATGTAAGAAATTTAAAGTATGCCCCAAAATCGTCGATGTCACATTCTTTTAAGCGGGTTCGGATTCGATTGCTTAAAAGAATACGTTTTCTCTCAGAGACGTGAATGCCACTGGTTTTATAAATGAACTCCTGGAAAGCAGTAAATTCTTCTATACTTAGCTCCAGAAGATTCACGATGAACGCTCCATCACAAACAGGTCCTAAAAAAACTTTCTGGTACAAGTGCAGCGTGATTGTTTGAGGCTGGTAAACGATTTAATTGGTAAAGCGTGAAACGAGTTCTTGCAGGTTGGCAGCCTGGGCTCCCAGTTGTTCTGCACTTGCCGCTAACTCCTCTGCACTCGCTGCATTTGACTCGGTTGTTTCGGAAACGGATTCAATCGCTGAGTGTGTTTGTTCCGCGCTGACAGATTGTGTTTCCGTCTGCGTCGCTATTTCAGTGATCCCGGTTGCAGTTTGGTCAACGGCATCAATGATAGCTAAAAGAGATTCGCTAACTTTTTCGGACAGCTGTGCGCCTTCTGAAACTCGCTGTGATGATTCTTTGATCAAATGTGTGATCTCTTTTGCCGCCTCGCTCGAGCGTTCTGCCAGCTTTCGTACTTCTTCTGCGACCACATTAAATCCGAGACCATGTTCACCTGCTCTTGCTGCTTCAATGGCTGCATTCAAGGCCAATAGATTTGTCTGGCTGGCAATTTCACTGATTACCTGAATAATATCATTGATTTGTCCGCTCGATTTTTCAATGAGCCGCATAGCTTTAATTGCTTCATCGACAGATTCGCCTCCGTCTTTCGCCATACAGACCGTTTTCTCAGCTTGTGCTTTTGATTCAGAAGCTCGTTTCGAAATCACTTGAATGGCACTGGTTAATTCATTGATCGACGCGGTCATTTCTTCCACGGTTGCTGACTGAGTCTGTGCCCCATCACTCAGGTTGGCGCTGCTTTCAGCAATCATTTTTGCTCCTTCAGCAAATTGATTTGCGCTTTCGATTACCTGTTCAATCAGCTCTTGTGTCCTGGCATGATGTTCTGCTGTCGTCCGCTGTAATTCTACTCGCTGTGTAACGTCTGTGGCATACTTGACAACTTTGAAAGGGTTTCCATCCATATCCAAGATCGGATTATATGAACCCTGAATCCAGACATCCTTTCCATTTTTACCAACGCGTCGGTACTCGCCTGAAACGTACTCACCACGATTCAATTTCGCCCAGAAATCGTGATATTCATCACTTTTTGCATAATCCGGTTCGACAAACATACGGTGGTGATGGCCTTGGACTTCCTCCAGGGAATACCCCATGGTTTTCAAAAACAAGTCATTGGCGTTAATAATAGTACCATCGAGTTGAAACTCGATCACTGCCTGAGTTTTGCAGATGGCTTCCATCTGACTGGTGTTTTCAGCAGCATCCTGTTTACGGTCAGTGATGTCGGTGGCGTACTTGACTACTTTAAAGGGTTGACCATTCTGGTCAAAAATGGGGTTATATGAACCTTGTATCCAGATATCCTTCCCGTCTTTGCCAACACGACGATATTCACCTGACAAATACTTACCCTGATTCAATTGACTCCAGAAATCCTTATACTCAGTGCTTGCAGCATATTCTGGTATGACAAACATGCGATGGTGGTGTCCCTGTACCTCTTCCAGGGAATAGCCCATCGTGTCTAAAAAATTATCGTTAGCTTTAATGATGGTTCCATCAAGTTTGAATTCGATGATTGCCTGTGCTTTGCTGATAGCCGCGAGTTGACCTGCAATATCATTTTCGATACGTCGTTTTTTCGTTACGATCTCCCAGGTAATGACGGGTCCCAGGAAATCCCCTTTTGTATCAAAGGCAGCAGTCGCAAGGAAAGCAAGTGTTTGGTCTCCCAGCTTGATATCTAACTGGCTGGGGAGATGATCCTGGTCTGTCAGTATCTGGAGTGGGTGTTCTGAATCTTCAAAGAAAATATCCAGAGAGTTGCCAATAACTTCGTTAAGTTTGCAGGGTAGGAACGGCTCCAGATTTTTAAGTAGTGCAAAGGAAGACGGATTCATGTATTTGATGATTAAATCCGAATCCGCAACCATGATACTTACCGGCAGGCAGTCACTGATTGATTTGCACAACGCCAGTTCTGCATTACGGGCGGCAGTTTTCTTTTTTGCCGATTGTGCCTTCTTATTCTTTGTTTTTGATGTTTTTTGTTTGGTTGAAGTAGCCATAATTTACGTTTCGTATTTTAGGTTAAATCTCTGTTGATAAATCACAGTGAATCTGCATCTTGCAAGACAGCGTGGCGCACTCGCGCCAATTGTTCTGGGTCGAGCAGTAAATCACTATCCAGCAAGATAATCAGCGAATCATTATGTTTTGCTAAACCAGTGATATAATGAATTTCATTTGAAGTAACTGCAGCAGGTGCTGGTTGAATGTCATCTTCATGAATTTTGATGACCTGAGATACTTGGTCTACCATGCATCCGATTGTTCTGTCGCCTACATTTAAGACAATAGTTCGTGTTTCTTTACCAATCGACTTTGGTTTCAGACTGAATAGTATATGTAAATTGATAATGGGTATTATTGAACCTCGAAGATTGCTGACTCCTTCTACATATTCAGGTACTTGTGGTATTCTGGTGACATGATCGAGGTCGATGATTTCTTGAATGCATTCGATTCGAAATGCGAAGTGCTGGTCTTCCAATTGAAATCCAACAAATTGAAACGCATTTTTCGCCTGAGTTTCAGACTTGGCGCTCTCTACAGGATTCCTGACTGGATCTGTCATGGGACTTTCAATAATAGATAGGTAGTAAAATGGACAGGTGTCCCTGGGCGTCCCAGTTTACCTATTTTTATTATTGGCATCTAAGCCTATTCGAGTCAACGACGAACTGAAACAATCCGATATCGAAGACCGGGTATTCCCTAGTAAGACAATTGTCCTCTACTAGTGCTTTCAGTAGCAGAGTTGTAGCAGCCTTTTCAGCCGAGTGTCACTGAATGGACAGCTTGTAATTGCAGTGAAACCATGCTGGTGAACGGCGCGTAACGTCATTTTTTCGCGATTAACTTGAACGGCGGCTTCAACTTTTGGGTCGATCTGGTTTTGTGACAATAAATTGGCATAGAGCAGTGAATCCTGCGCAACATCGCCTGCCATACGTAAAACAAGCATTAAGTCGTATGAGTCTGCGGAAAATGACCCGGATGCCATTTCTCCAAATGATGTTACCTGTACGTCAACCAGTTCAAGTCTGCGGATCTGATTGGCAATGGATTTGGGAATTCTTTCTGAGTCACTGACGATCAAAGTTCTGATACCCGCTGGCTGAATCGAGTTTAGTAACAAATTATGTGGTATCTCGAAGAAAGTGCAGGCATGGATTGCCTGTAGTATCTCGGTGGCTTTGGTTTTTTTGGAAACGAGCGCGACAGGGCCACATTGATCCGCCTCCACCAACTGCTCAATGGCAAAATCAGTGGAGTTTAAAATGAGCATCGTTTTCTGGAGAAGAGGGTTTTGACGCAGATCAGAAATTAACTCAATTCCATTTTTGTCGGGAAGTTGCAGCGAAGTAATTACAAGATCAGGAATATCAATGTCGATTTGATCTAAAGCAGCGGCTACTGTCCGGCAAACATGAATTGTTGTGATACCGGATTTGGTAAGCGCATCCATCAGAATCATTGATTGCATTTTCGATGGTTCCACAATCACCACGGAATTCAAAGGTCGATACTCTTCGCTCTGTTCTTTGTTTATAATAACGGTGGGATTTTCAGAACTATTGTCTCGTAAACTCTGCAAGTCAAGAGACATCAATTGCATATCCTGATAGCGAGATTTCGATGATTTTGCCATGGCGTGATCAATAATCATCTTACACATGTTGGGTAAAGGGCTGATGATTTGCGACGGATCGGGAGGAACCTGTTCGAGATGAGCATACATGACCTGTGAGATTGACCTGCATTTCTCGTAGGGTAATTTACCGGTTAATAAACTGTAGTATGTTGCTCCCAAGCTATATATGTCTGATCGCGAATCAAGATCCTGCCCCTGGAATTGTTCCGGGCTCATGAACTGTGGAGTCCCCAGAATTTGGCCCACCTTCGTTTTTGCATCACGAGTATCATTCGCTGCATCGAGCAATTTGGAGAGACCGAAATCGACAACTTTTACCGAACGGTCTTGAGTCAGCATTAAGTTATCTGGTTTAATATCTCGATGCACGAGACCAGCTGCATGCGCTGCAGCGAGTCCGTCAGCAGCTTCGGCAATCATTCGGGAAGCCTCTTCCCAGGGCAGAGCGCCCTCTTTAATAATCAGTTCTGCAAGGCTTCCCCCTTTTAAAAGTTCCATAACGATATAGTAGAGGTTTTCGTGCTGTCCTATGTCAAATACGGAAACGACATGCGGGTGGCTCAGCTTTCCAATTGCTTTTGCTTCTGCCAGAAACCTATCGAGAATGATTGGATCGGTAGCGATTTCTGTTGGGAGAACCTTGATGGCTACTTCCCGTTCAATCATGGGATCGAATCCCAGAAATACCGTTCCCATACCTCCTTGCCCGAGTTTGGCCAGGATTTCATACTTTCCAAGCTTTTGTCCTGCCTGAAATTGTGTAGATAAACCAGTCATTTTCACTGTATTGCCCAGTGAAGAGTCCGGATTGAGTGAATCGGAAACGGTTTCGAAGTCAGCAGGCATGCCTTGAGCTGAGTCACTTACCTGTAATAGCTGATCGTTTTCAGGTGGATCAGGTTTCTGTTCGGTGTTCATCACTTCTACCTGATTGGCCCCAAAAAAGGTAATTAAAGACGATGGGACTGGATTGCGATACTGATATTCTCCTTAGCCAGTACGGCTCTGTTTTGATCAGTTTGATCTATACTAAACCCACAACAGGGAGATTTTCCACCGACTCGTGAATCGTTGTTCAAGACTATGGCAGTTGTGTGGGCAGTTGCGTGTTTACTGACTAAATCTGTTTTACATAATACGTCCATTGAATTGTATTTTCAACTATTTATTTGTTCTGATCGAAGTCAGTTTACATCCAAATACGGTATCGCTGTATTTATTGGAACGCTTGTTGGAGCGTGAGGTTCCCCACCATTGGGCTCTTTGAGTGAGGGGTGGTTTCCTGCTTTGATGTATCCAGAATTGCAAAAACCCGATAGGAACGGTGTTAGCACCATTTCTATCGGGTTTTAATGTAGTACCGGAGGTGGGACTCGAACCCACACGGGGTTTACCCCCACTGGATTTTGAATCCAGCGCGTCTGCCATTCCGCCACTCCGGCCGTAGAATAAGAGTATATAGCTTAACGTTTTATGGAATTCAATGGAAACACGGAAAAAACTCTTTTCCACATCTAGTCCAGATGATTTCTGACAGGAATGGGATTCCTGTCATTCAGGCCGCTTCAATTGCCGTATTTGTGATTGGAAACTTGAGAGTAAACGCAGTCCCTTTACCAATGGCACTTTCTACTCGGATTCTCCCTTTATGGGCTTCGATGACTTCTTTCGCCAGCGATAATCCCAGTCCCGTTCCTCCCTGGCCGTTTTCATCTGCTTCTTTGGTCGTGTAAAACTGATCAAAGATATGCTTTAACTGTTCAGATGGGATGCCGGCTCCACTGTCGCGGACAATCACTTCAGCCAGATTGGATTCCTGATTGACACGTACTGCCAGGTCAAGTCGTCCACCGGTGGGCATCGCCTGACGGGCATTGACAATAAGATTGACAAGCACCTGTTGAATCTGGTTCGGATTCATTACGACTTCCGGGCTCGAGTCAAAATGAGTGTGCAAGTTGACGCGGTTCATCTGAAGATCTTTTTCAACAAGTGCAACAACACTTTTCACCAGTAGCACAAGATCAACCGGTTCCTGTCGGCTTTCGCTTCCACGAGCGTATGAAAGCATGCCTGTTGTGATTTTGGCAGCGCGTTGGCCCGCTGATAAAATTTTGGTAAAGGCTTTTTCCCGACGTTCTTCTTCTTTATGCCGTAACCCCAGTTTGGCATAGTTAATGACGGTCGTCAGAATATTATTAAACTCGTGTGTGATGGAAGAAGCCAATGCTCCGACGGAACTCATTTTTTGTGCATGGATCAATTGTTTTTGATAATCATCCACTTGAGCTTCCAGCTCTTTAACACGTATTTCCAGAGACTCAATTGTTTGGTTTGACATGAACTCGTCTTCATCCTTGAATGGCGATCAATTTTTGTTCTCAGAAAGTAACCAGAATCGTTTGCTACCCGAGAGAATTGTGGTTGTGCATTTACTCACTCTCTAATAGGTATCGGCCGCTTCATATGGGGAATCCAGATTACGACAAGAGTCGGAATGAATGCGTCATTAGATTTACGCAACACGATCCAGTTGTGTGAAATAGATAGAACTGTGAAAATGAGGTGTCTGGGTTCTGTTTGGGAAAGCATTAGCTGTTTTTTGTGTTATGGAATTATGGTTTTCTACTCGTCGGAATGAGGAGAATCCTTCCTTTTCAATTTTCATCCGTGTACGCTTAATAAATTGTAACTCTATATCTGCAAGTGAGTTTGAGGGGAATTGTAATGCGCTTCTATTTGAAATGTCATGTGACACTCTTGTTACTGATTTTCACAGGATCATCGGTTTTGCTGGCTCAGAAAACTGACGAACGGAAGGGTTTCCCTCATTCTTCAGATGATCGTCTCCAGATAGAACTCTTTGCGGAAAACCCCCAGATTGTGACGCCCACGGGAATTGACGTTGATGAATGTGGGCGAGTCTGGGCGATCGAAAGCAACACGCATTTTCCACCGGAAGGCTATCGTCGAGCCGATAGTGACCGGGTTCTGGTGTTGTCGGATCAAAATGGTGATGGTAAAGCTGATGAGATTGTAACCTTTGTTGAGGGGTTGACACATACTATGAGTGTGGCAGTCAAACCGACCTGGCTCAAATACCTGGAAGCCAATAAAAATAAGAATCAAGTCTGTCAGTCAAGTGAAGTCTATATTGCCACTCGCAATGAAGTCTTCTTAATGATCGACAAGGATGGTGATCTGAAAGCTGATCAGAAAAGATCACTTCTCAAAGTCGAGACGCCGGGAAACTATCCACACAATGGCTTGGCGGGTTTTGCTTTCGATGCTGCTGGCTGGATGTTTATTGGTTTTGGTGAAAATCTGGGTGCTGAATATAAAATTACGGGTGCTGATGGTGCCTCGTTTTCCGGGGGAGGTGAAGGAGGGAACCTCTATCGCTGTCGTCCAGATGGGACAAAGCTCTCGCTCTGGTCGACAGGATTCTGGAATCCCCATGCCAGTTGCGTTGATGCCTTTGGGCATGTTTTCACAGTCGATAATGATCCCGACAGTCGGCCTCCTTGTCGATTGTTACATATTATTGAAGGGGGAGATTACGGCTACCGCTTTCGTAATGGGCGCAAGGGACTACATCCCTTTACCAGCTGGGATGGAGAATTACCTGGGACTCTGCCCATGGTGGCGGGGACGGGGGAAGCACCTTCAGGGATTCTGGCATATGAATCAAAGGGTTTACCTGTTGAGTATATTGGGAATCTACTGGTTACCAGTTGGGGTGATCATCGGATTGATCGTTTTCAATTGCAGGTGAAAGGTGCCTCTTTTTCAGCAATGCGTGAACCATTGATCGAGGGGGGCGAGAATTTTCGGCCTGTTGGTATCGCGACGGGCCCGGATGGGAGTTTGTATTGTACTGACTGGGTACTACGGGACTACAAATTGCACGGAAAAGGTCGTATCTGGCGAATTTCTCAACGGGGCAAAAAATCTATTCCCCCAAAGAATAGCCCTGCCATACAGAACCCGGAGACATACGCGGGGCGAATCAAAAAGTCCTTGAATTCAGATGATCTACCGACACGCAGGCTGGCGGCCTGGATGATCGGTGAAGAGCGGGACTTAAGATTGCGTGGAATGGTAGGAAATCAGAAACTGCCATTGCGAACACGTTATGAAGCCATGATGTATCTGGCTGACAATTATAACCCGGCCTATGTCAGGGTGATTAACTCTCAGCGTGCGACGAAACAGGAAGGGCCTTTTCATCCACTGCATACTGAAGTGATGAAGTATGATGACGAGCGGTTACCGGTGAATCAGATAGTAAAGCTTCTGAATAATCAAGATGGCAGTGATCCCGGTTATCTTCTCAATAGTCTACAGGGACTAGTTCCGATCATTCGAGTGATGGGAAGAACCAGATCTGCAGTCGTAAGTAAATTATTAAGTCAGGCGATCGAAAAACAGGATCCATTTGTGGAATCGACGTTGATTCGATTGATTTCCTCAACCTTCAAGGAAGCTGATTTCAAGAAGTCTTTACAATATTCGGACGTACTCTCGTCTCGTCTCAGGCTATTAGTCATCTTAGCAGGGCGTAAAAGTTATCCGCATTCTCCGGAGTTGGTCAAAATCGCACTGAGTAATCCGGAACCTGCTTTACAACGGGCTATAGTGCAATGGATTGCAGAAGAAAATCTTGTGGCACTGAAGCCAGAATTATTGGCAATTCTTAACAGCAAGGAGGTCAGCGGCGAGTTATTTGAAGCAGTTCTGGCTGGAATTCAGATGCTGGAGGGAGAGCAGCGTTCCCGGAATGACGAGGAACTTGGTACGGAATATGCGTTGAGAATACTGAAAAATAATGAGTTTTCGATGGATGCACGCGCGCGTGCGCTTGCTGTAATTCCTCCTGCCCACCCTCAACTCACTGATGATTTATTCAAATCTTTTTTGAAATCGAATCATCGTCCCATAATTCTGGCTGTGATCCGTACTTTGCAGATATCGCCGCGAAAAGAAATGCTCGTCGATTTGCGAGCGGTAATTACCGATGATTCGTTAACCGATCAAATTCGATGTGAAGCTCTGGTGTCACTCTCTGCGGGCATCCTCCTTGAAGAGTCAGCAGAAGCTTCGAAAGCTCTCATGATTAATACAGCCGGAGATCCCAATCCGGTCATCAAAGCAGAAGCTGTTCGGGCATTACGTGCATTTAGCAAAGATGCAAGTGTGCAACAAATACTCCAGAGACTACAGTCTTCAGAACAACGGGATCTAGCCGATCAGGCAGCGTTGTCTTCAGGAAAAGCAATGGCGGTTTTGAAGTGGGAAGATGTTGCTGAAGGAGGAGACCCGGAATCAGGACGGCGGATCTTCTT
This sequence comes from Planctomycetota bacterium, assembly GCA_022600195.1. Taxonomy (GTDB): domain Bacteria; phylum Planctomycetota; class Planctomycetia; order Planctomycetales; family Planctomycetaceae; genus Gimesia. Next base: position 4,828 of record JAHZKX010000064.1, on the reverse strand, counting down.
TCATCCATACAGTGTACGCTGTTCGCAGTGTCATTCAGTGAATCATCAGGGCGGCAATGTAGGGCCCGATCTATCTGTCATTGCGCGTGCTATGGATCGAAAGAAACTGGCCCAATCGATTTTGCAACCTAATGCTGAGATTGCTCCGCAATTTACGGTTTGGACATTTCTTCTGGAGAGCGGAAAAATTATCAACGGTGTGATTTTAGGTGAAGCTAACAAAGATAAATTGAGAATTGGTACTGTTGATGGAAAAGTGATTTCCGTCAAAAGAAGTGACATCGACGAACAGTTGCCCCAGAAAATTTCTCTGATGCCAGAAAAAATCAGTGAAAAACTGACCCGACAAGAATTGCGGGATCTGATTGCCTACCTTGAGACTTTAAAATAGCAGTTTTACGCAGCGGCGCGATCTTCGGCAGGACCTTGATCCTGCACTGGTGTTTGTAGTTTCGATTTTTTAATTCGATAAGCGATTTCTTTCGCGATGGTATTATTAAAAGAAATCTGGAACTGCTTATAGGAATATTGAGCAGCACAGCACCAGCCAATGACTGATTGACAGCGTTGAGGTCGTATTTTCAGTTCACGGATCGCTGCGCTCAGGCATGCTACATTTTTCTCATCAAAATGAATTCCACTTCCCAGTCCATGCTCTTCAAAACAGAGGACCGATTTGGCAGCTTCACAATTGGCATAGATGACAACAGGGGTGCCACAACTTTGTGCTTCAATGGCAGACAGGTCAAAGTCGACATCGCGCGGGCAAATTACCGCTGAGCAAAGCCGATATTGCTCTCGTAATGTCTGGTCATCTACAGGACCTATAATTTCAAGCAAGGGTTGGTTTTGTAAATTGGCAGGGAGTTGGTCCGCTGAAATTCCGATGATCGACAGGTTTTGTTTGAGTTCCAGGCAGGCATCTACAGCAAGTTGATCTTCAGCCGTCCATTGACCATCGACAACGAGAAGGTAAAACTCACTACGTTTTTCAAATCCTGAACAAAAGAAGTCTGTGTCGGCAGGTGGTTTGACGAACGAGGTAAAGCGGTCGCGGTTGAGGTTTTGAACTGTTTTCGTAGGAACTACAAATTCGACATTGGTTAAGGAATTCACAAGTTGCTGGTTTATGGGAGTCTGGTCGCTGGAACGTGGTTCCAGATAACACATATGTAACTGGTTCTCATTGCATTGAATCGAAGCGGCAGCTTCCAGGCTGGTGCTGATGATTAAATCTGAGTGATCAACAGTAATGGGACGCTCAGGAGAGAAACCGCTACCAAAACGGCCTATGGTAGATGAATGGGGCCAGGCCTGGTTTAGTGCTTCCCAAATACAATACTCAATCCGAGTATGCGACACGCCGGTATGTACCAATGTGATACTCATTTTGTTTCCTCCTTGAAACTTATATGAGTCTGGATTTATTCCTGTTGAAAACCTGCCAGCAGCGTCTTAGCCAGTGGGTGCATCGAAAATTAAGAAACGAAATGTGAGAGTAAAATCAAAGAATCGTAGGTAATCAATGCGGGCAACAATGAAAGGACTCATTTCAGGAGCATGCAAGGAATCTGGCTGCTCCCATCGCTAATGTCAAAATTGAAAGTGACAAATACTCACTTTTGACACTTTCGTTGCGGAGTTTGACAAAACTCTAAAATTTGGTCAATGCGAATTTGAGCAGATTGCGCGTTCCGTCAGGAACTCTCTGGAAATAGAGTGAAATCCTGTATGATTTGAAAAAAGAATAGAAGCCTCGATTTTTCTTGTTCAAACCTGTAACTGGGGTTCAGAAGAGTGGTTCGAATGGATGGCTTCGAAATCAGGAATCCTTTGTCCTTGTTCCGCCTGATGGATTAGCGATGCCATTTCCCAGGCAGTTACATAATAGTATTTCCATTCTGGATGCTGAGCTGCTTCCTGCTGTAAATCTGTGTGGAAGGCCTCTGTTTCTGATCCCAGCAAGGTGTCTATATTACCTGTCTTGGCACCATGTGTATGCAGTTTTATAAAAGTCCAGTCGGGACGACCTTTTACGTGCACGTCGGCTGCCAGCCAGTGTTGAAATCGTTTTAAAGTCGCAGGTCGACCCGCATGTAAATCGGAGTTTTCGATCCTTGGCAAAACTCCCCATTTGCGTTGACTCCAGTCGAGACGAAGTGGTCCCTGGATCATCAGCAGGCTGTCCTGCTCGGGAGCCTGGCCGACTTTGGCAAGTGTACCCTGATCGTGTGATTTGCGTTCATTTGGCCGCTGCTTTGCATAATAGAGACTGTTGATGATTTGAGTCTGTGTATTACTGGGGGCAGATGGCATCGTCAGGTCAGCATAGCAGCCCGTTTCCAGCAGGACTTCAATTTCATTATCGACACCGCACCAGCGACCATCGGGCCGCGAATTGCATAGTGCCCAATTGCCATGAATAAATCCGTAAACGATTTCCCCGGTAACGGAATCTTTTCGTAGTAATCCATGCCGATCAAAGAGTGTTTGGCGAAATTCATTCATTTTGTTGCGAAGTCCCTCCGCCGTATCGTGGTCATGATGCAGATGTACGTCAACATCACCGTAGCCTTGTTTGCAGAGTGTTGCCAATCGATCGAGATACTCGGGGGCATATTGATCTTGCGGGAAGAAGAACGTGTGTTGAGGAACCTGCCCACGTGAATCACTGAACTTTGAAAAACGAGCCGGGTATTCCTCACACCATCGATCTACTCGAGCCAATGCTTCAGATTTCGTTGGGTTTCCCCATTCTGGTTCGAAATGATCACAGACCGCGATGAAAATATGTCGGGGTTTTTCAGGAGTGAAGGGAAGCGAGCGTCGATTCTTTTTTAAACGGTAATAGCTGGGAAGCCAATACTGCATATTGCGCGCACGGATTGCGAGGTAGATACAACCTGCAAGGCCAATCAAACAAATTAAGCAAACGAAGAGAGAAGCAAACAGGTAAGAAGTCATTTCGATTCAACTTTTGAGAATGAAGTTAGGTCTGTGGTTGATGTTTCTGATTCCACAGGTGTGAAATCGGTTTCCGTTACATTCTGATCATCAACAGGTAAAGCATTGGAAGGTATGCGATCGGTTCGTTCCCACGTACCGTTTTGCTGTAAGAACATGCAACGAAATAGACCGATTACCAGGGCATAATTCATTTGCACGAACATACCGGGAACTCGGAAGAGTTTGATGTGATGTTCTCCATTAACGAAGTGGATGCCAATCAATGCCATCAGGTAGAATGCTTCCTGTACTATCAGAGTGGCCTGGTAAAATGGATGCGCGAATAAGTAGACGTTGGTGAGTAATGCGATGAACATAAAGATCGGGCAGAACCAACGCAGGACTTTATGTGACCAGAATGCGAAGGCAATATACCCATGTTTTGGATTTAAGAGTCCTTTGAGATATCTCAAACTTTGAAAAGCCCCTGTGCCAATCCTGGTTCGTCGTTGAAATTCAGCCTGAACTGAGGGTGCTGATTCTTCGATTGCGAATGCAGCATCTTCATAAACCAGACGGTGGCCTGCCAGATGAACCTGCATTCCGATCATGAAGTCATCATTGATGATATGTGATGGAATTGGCATATAAAGATTTTTTCGAAGTGCGTACAGGGCACCATTGACACCCAAAACGGCTCCCAGTTGCGATTCACAAGACTTTAAGAAGTTTTCGTACTTCCAGTACAGGCCATCTACATTATTACAAGTTACCGGATCCTCCAGAATGAGCTGCCCACAGACGCAGCCTATTGTTTCATCCTGAAAGTGTTTGACGAGTTGTTTAATGCATTGCGGGTCCATTTGCGTGTTTGCATCAGAAAATACAATGATTTCCCCTTTTGTCTGAGGAACACAGTCATTCAGGACTGAAGATTTTCCGCGACGTTGTTCAAACTGGACGAGTCGAACTCGATCATCATCGTAAGACCTGACAAGTTCTCCTGTCAGGTCCAGGTTTCCATCACAGCCTATCAGAATTTCCAGTTTATCACTTGGATAATCAAGTTTTGCCAGATTGTTAAGACGTTCCAGAATAACCGATTCTTCACGATAAGCGGCAATCACGATTGAGACAAAGGGCAGGGAACCTGTTTCAGCTGGTGAGGAGTCTTCGGGTGACTGGTTTGAATTGTCCTGACGTTGCCGTCGGGATAAGAACCAGGGAATCAGCGGATAGCCTGCATAAGAATATATAATGAGGGAACAGGACGTCCAAAATAAGATTTCGATCAGGATAGTCATTATAGTACTGATCCTTTCTGGCTCTGATATAAGGTTGGATCATCCACTGATCGAGTAACAGCTTCTTGCTTGACTGAAGGGCTTTCATGGTGAACTCTCAAAACCCGTGCTGGAATGCCTCCGACTGTTGTGTAAGATTCTACATCTTTTACTACCACAGCGTTGGCTCCGATTTTCGTATGTGATCCAATTTCAACGGGACCAATTATTTTTGCACCAGCGCCGATAAAAATGTCCGAGCCGAGTTTTGGAGAGACGTTTCGTTCTGCTCCAATAGTCACCTGGTGTTCAATTTTGATATCGTCGCCTGCAATGACTGAACCATTAATCACAATCCCCTGACTGTGAATGATGACGAATCGTCTGCCGAATTCTGCTGTCCGACCAATGATACATTGGCAGAATATGGCGTTGCATTTATTGAAAATCATGGCCAGAGTGACCTTCCCCCGATGTTAGTACCAGCCTAAGTGAGAGAATCGGGGTTCATGGGGTCGGTGTTCTTCTGGAGTGAGGCCGTAGGCCGAACGGAAGAAGAACACCGCGCGGCAAATGCCGCAGGGGTTTGGTAATTCAAT
>JAHZKX010000063.1 GCA_022600195.1 Planctomycetota bacterium | reverse complement strand
TCAAGCGAAATCATGGCAGCGAGCGCGTCGCGTGGTGGCCAAAATCGAGTGGCACGCAGGCGAGTTGTTCCCGCGTGTTGGATTCATCGTGACCAACTTGCGCCAGCACTCGAAGAACGTCGTGAAGTTCTACAACGGTCGCGGCACAGCCGAGCAGTGGATCAAGGAAGGCAAGAACGCCGTCAAATGGACGAAGCTCTCCTGCCGGACGTTCAAAGACAACCAAGCTCGGTTGCAACTGTTTGCGTTGGCTTACAACCTGGGCAACTTTCTGCGGCGGCTGGCTTTGCCGAAACCAGTGCGGCATTGGTCGCTGACGACGCTGCGGGAAAAGCTCATCAAGATCGGAGCGAAGGTAACACGGCACGCCAAGTACGTGACGTTCCAACTTGCCGAGGTGGCGGTGACACGTAGCTTGTTCGCCGCAATCCTCGACCGTATTGAACGACTGGCGTTGCCGCCGCCGATTGTCACTGGCCACGCCGAATAGGCGGTTTCATTCACTGAAGAATAGAGTATCTAAGGGGATACCTACGTGCCAACAAGCCGATTGATGCAAAAAAAACTGCCGGATGCACAACATCCGAAGCGCAAAGCCGAGCGGCGGTCACGAAATGTCGGGAAAATCATCGGAAGTTTGACTCTGCAAAGGTGTGCTCTGTTAACATAGGGTATGATTCGAGCCTGGATCGATTCCTGGCTCAACCCAAATGGGAAATATCGGACTAAGGATGTGTATATTGAGTATACATTTTGAATGATTTTTTGCTTTGGAGTTGTTGCAGGATCTGGGGGCCAGATTGAGCAAAGGAGATTGATTTCGAGCCTGGTTCTCACAACAATGTTCACTACATTGTTATAGCGGTTCTCGTGATGGATTTTTCAGATTAGTCGGCTAGAGATTCGCTTGAAGAAGTGGGGGAAATTAAGTTGATGTAGCCCTTTCTCAAAGAGAAGGTAAACAAAAAAAGCACTGATGCCCTAGCGACATCAGTGCTTTTCGAATAATTGGGGATGACAGGACTTGAACCTGCACGCCTTGCGGCACTAGATCCTAAATCTAGCGTGTCTGCCAATTCCACCACATCCCCGGGGAATTTTTGTTCTGCTGGAATACTAACGATTTCCAGTAGCCGATACAAATCGATGGAGAGAAAAAACTTGGAGTTTCAGATGGTTTATGAGATATTTTTCGTGTTTGAGAATCTCGGTTGATAGCCGTCTGCAGCATTTATTCTGCAGAGCTATCGGATTCCATTTTTTTTTGCTCTTCGTGTTCCAGTTTGGAAATCTGATCGCGGAGTGATGCGGCGGCTTCGTAATTTTCTTCAGCGACAGCGGCTGTCAGTTCTCTGCGTAGCTTGATCAAGTTGTATTGCTGCTGGCTCGAAGTGGGAGCCCGTTTGGGAAATTTACCGATATGCTCACATTCGCCGTGGATATTTTCCAGCAGTTGAACGAGCGGTTCACGGAAGGCAATATAATCGTGGGGACAACCCAGTCGCCCTTCACTGCGAAATTCCTGAAATGTGATTCCACAATTGGGGCATTCCAGTTCTTCGTCGAGCTCCAAATCCTGTGAATTCATTTCAATCAGCGAGGCTTCGTCTTGTGGCTCCCATTCATCCTGGGGAGCCTGACCGCTGATGTAATCCTGAAAATGTTCTTCGCAGAAGTGGAGCGCCTGTGCCTGACCGCTTTGGATTTCAGTCAGGTGATACACGGCCGGTTTGTTACAGACTTTGCATTTTTTCATAGTAAACGCTTTATCAAGTCCCAGTTTAATGTAGGAATTCCGGTTCAGGAATTAGAAAAGTCTGTACCTATTCTATACAAACCAGTGGTGCGGCTCAATCTCGAATCTGAATTAGAGTGATTCGGGGAATTCTGACGGCGTTTCTCCGATGGCGATGATACTGCAAGCCTGGATTACATTCAGCCCGAGTTCACTGGCGCGTTTGAGTAATTCCGGACTTTCACTGCCCGGATTCAACCAGACTTCATTGGCCTTTCGATTTTGAATTTGTTCCAGCAGCGTGATCCCCACTTCGGGGGGAACATAAACGCTAATCCGATCTAGTTGTCTGTCCGGAACTTCTTCCAGACTGGGATAAGCGGTTAAGCCTTCGATTGATGACTCTCGGGGATGTATGGGGAAAACTTCGTATCCCTGTTTTAGATGAGCGCGGACTGATTTGTTCCCATATTTCTGCCGGTCCGCACTGGCTCCAATGATGGCAACAGTTGGTTTGCTCATGTTGAATCCTACTTTTTCAGAGAAGCCACAAACTGATCATAGCGTTTCTGAACTTCTTTCTGAGTGGGGGTTTTTCCTTCACTGACGATGATACGGTATTTCATTTTCAGAGGTTTACTTTCATCAAACTTCGTATCAAAAAACGCACCAAAACGGCCATAAGGGCGCTCGGAATATCGTGATGGTTTAGGAACAGCGGGGTCTTCAAAGTATTCGACATTGTAGCGTTTACCATCGATTTCGTATGTCATGGCAAACCAGCCAAGATTGATATGCCCGTTGGGATCGGTTTTGTCAGAAACCTGAAACGGTGCAGGCTGTTGAGGGAAGCCCTCTGGGCGAACATAAGTAGCGTTGTTTGATTCTGCAACGGCTTGTGCGGCACGGTATTGGAAGCCGGCATGCTGACGGTCGCCATCGAGTTTGATTTCGCCCCGTTTGCTGTTCAGTGTCGTTTGCCAGTCAATTTGCCAGGCGGGATCTTTGGAAGTGACAACTTTAATGGGCCTGACGGTGACTTTGCGGGTTTCTTGAATGACGGGTTTACCCTTAGCGTCGTTCCAGTGAATTTCAGAAGTCATCGTTCCGGAATCTGCGTCACCTTTCATCTCAATCATTTTCGCATGACGCAGGTGAGCGCCGCTCTTACAATGCCAGAAATCGAGTTGTTTTCCTTCGAATTTTGTTTTATTCCAGCCGACATAAAGCCCACGATGATGGGTGTATTTTCCACCGGGACCTTTGGTAATGATCGCTTTACTGGCAGGTCCATAAACGTGGTGAAATACTTTGTAGGTATCGTGAAAACTGTCGGCAGATGACGCATCGTAGGGATAGACATACTGTAGAACGGGGTTTCCATTGTAGTAAAGATCGGCGACTTTTTTCTCTGGCTGATCTTTCCAGGTAAACCCTGATTTTTGACCTGCATTGACAGTCGGAAGGAACAGAGAGATCGCCAGCAGAGCACAGAAAACAGATGAAAATATGGTAAAACGTTTCATGATGAGATCCAGAGGACATTAAGGGGAAAAGTTGAGATAAGTCGGATTCATATTGATGAAAAATTCCCGCGTCCCAGTCAGGAACGCGGGAATCAAAAAATCAAAAACAGTGCTTAACCGGCGCTGGGGTTCGGCTCATTTTTCGGTGGTTTTCCATCGGTCCAGGGACCGGCCAGTGCCATGTAAGCAGGCTCTTCGAGCAGGCTGCCTTTATCGCCGGCTTTCCAACCGGGAATATGTTTCGGCTTTTGTCGTGCTTTCGACATAGCTTCCCATTTTTTGGCCCAACTTGCGTCGCCATTGGAAACTTTCAGTGAATCCGTATCGAAGTGGAATACTTTTCCTTCTCGGTAACTGCTTGAACCAAGGTTCACAATGGCAATTGCTGCAGCACCAAGATCTGGAGGGTTATTACACTTACTCTGATCATTGGTCTGCATCGCTTCGATCCAGTTTTTGAAGTGAGCATAGGTTGTATCTTTGACTTGATCAACGCTGATCCGTTGTTTCTTCAACGAACTGTCGCGAGTGACCTGAGGTCGTTCGGGGATAAAATCATACCCGTCAAAACCTTCGCCGTTTCCAAAGACAAACGAACCATTATGGCCACGGATCACCTGCTGAATGCGCGTTTCCTGGTTGCACATGGTGGCGTTGATCAGTCCCTGAACTCCTTCATTGAAGTCAGCGGCAACGGTGGCGACATCGGGTACATCGCGACCATCGTATTCCAGATACAGCCCCCCTGCACCGACTACGCGACCGGGGTATCGAAGTCCGGTTGCTTTCAACATCGCAGTCGTTCTGTGGACAAACAGGTCGGTATACATGCCCGATCCGAAAGGCCAGAAACGACGCCATTGAGCGTAAACAGCACGGTCGAATGGTTGGTGTTCTGCCAATCCCTCTTCGACACCCAACCAGAGTTTCCAGTCGATGTTTTTCGGATTCATTTCTTTTTTCAGAGCGTAATACCGCCATTGTCCCATTGCGGAGTTGCGATAATATTCGGTCTGGAACTGCAGTACTTTACCAAGCTGGCCGTCCTGCAGGCGCGCCCGAACGTCATCCCAGACGGGGAGGCTTGTGGACTGCACACCGACCTGCATGATCTGGCCTGTCTTTTTCCAGGTCTCGACCACGGCCAGAGCTTCTTCCACATTTTTGGTCATTGGTTTTTCGCAATAGACGTGCAGGCCGCCATTCATAGCGTCAATCGTCTGCTTGGCGTGCCAGTGGTCGGGGGTACCAATACTGACAGCATCCAGTTTTTCTTTTTCAAGCATATCACGATAATCGACATAAGCGGTTACGTCGTTACCCAGCTGTTTTTTGATGTAGTTAGCGGTCCGGTCACGGTGTTCAGAATAGACGTCGGCCACAGCGACCAACTCAATATTCATCCCATCCTTCTTTAATTTGACCAGGTTTTTAACGTGTGCTCCAAATCCACGACCACCAGGTCCGATAAATCCAATTCGAATGGCTTCGTTACTGTTGGCGGCACCCAATGCGGGTGCACTCGCCAGTCCGGTGATGGCGCTGGCAGCAACGGCTGTGGTTCCCGATGTTTTCAGGAAATCTCTTCGATTGATGGGGCTTTGATCCATTTCGTTATCTCCGGTGATGTAATAAAGTGTGTCTGTGACAAGATGGCATTCAGGGACGGGTAGTACCAAATGCATTCATGATCGATGGTGAGCACTCTCGGGTGCAGTTGGGGGCAGGAGAGGATTTTACTCTTCCTATGCATAATAGTAGCAATAATGAGGACCAGATGGTACTTATCACTCTACATTTTCTGAATTGTTGACGATTCGAATGGTACCCTCAGTAACGGGCGACGGGCAGTAAGATTTTCTTAATAAAGACAAATAATTGTTGGGTTAAGTTGTGTTAATACGTGGATTAGATGGTTTCGATGCTTGCCTGGGAGGCATCGTCTCAATTGGTAACTTTGATGGCGTTCATCTGGGACACCAACTGATGATTCAAACATTGGTTCACCAGGCCCGATCTGAAAAACTACCTGCTGTTGTTTTCACATTTGAACCGCATCCGATTCATTTACTGCGCCCTGAGCATGCTCCTCCGGAATTAATGCTGATCGAGGAGAGAGCGGCTGCTCTGGAGGATTTGGGAGTCGATTGCGTGGTCGCTTACCCAACAGACCGTGCCTTACTTAATTTAAGTGCGGAAGCATTCTTTCAACAGATCTTATGCGATCAGTTACGCGCCAGGGGACTGGTGGAAGGGCCCAACTTCTTTTTCGGTAAAAACCGTGCAGGCAATGTGACCCTTCTGCAAACATTATGCGATCGTGCTGGGATGTTTTTTAAAGTGGTTGAGCCTGGCCTGTGTGATGGACGGATGATTTCTTCTTCGGAAGTTCGGAATTCTGTTCAATCGGGAGCCCTCGATCTTGCAGCGAATATGCTGGGCCGACTCTACCAGATTAATGGGATAGTCGAGCATGGTGTGGAACGGGGAAGAGTTTTGGGATTTCCCACAGCGAACCTGACTGAAATATTAACACTGCTGCCTGCAGAAGGTGTTTACTCTGGTTTTGGTACAGTAGGGGGAAAACGCTATCCTGCAGCGATTCATATTGGGGCCAATCCCACATTCAAGAATTCAGAAAGTAAGGTCGAAGTGCATTTGATTGGATTTTCAGGTGACATTTATGATCAAAACTTGCAGGTGGAATTTCTAGAGAAGCTGCGCGGAACTCAGACCTTTTTTGATGCAGACGCTCTGAAATTGCAATTGGCGATTGATGTTGAATCAGCAAAAAAGCAGGCCGATCAATGGAACGCCACCTATTAACTCCCTAAGATGGTCTTCATGACAAAGTGGAACCGGTCACTCGAAATTGTAAAAACACGCAGCGCAGGAAACATGAATGAGCAACATTAACTGGACCCCGCTTTGTGAGTTGATTAAGGTCCATCAGAAATTTTTACTTTCCTGTCATGTTCGACCTGATGCAGATGCGCTCGGTTCTGAGTTGGCACTGGCTTGTTTTCTCAAATCAATGGGGAAAGAAGTACGCATTATTAATCCTTCTGCGCATCCTAAGAGCCTTGCTTTTCTCGTTCAGGAGCATGAAGTCCGTTACGTGGGAGATGGAGTTACTACGAAAGATTTTGAATGGGCTGAAGTGCATATCATCCTTGATACGAGTGCCTGGTCACAATTACCGGGACTGGCGAATTTCTATCGTAAGACAACATCAAAGAAAGTCGTTATCGATCACCACGTCAGCTCTGATTCATTAGGGGCCGAAGAATTCAAAGACATTTCATCGCCGGCGACGGGATGTCTGATTTATGATTTAGGGCTGGCACTCAATTGCACAGTGACCGCGGAAATTGCGACTTTAATTTATGCCGCCATAGCGACCGATACCGGCTGGTTTCGTTTTCCTGCAACGACCAGTTATACCATGCAGATTATCAGCAAGTTAATGGAAGCCGGCGCAGAACCACATCAGATTTATGAACTGCTGTATGAGCAGAACAGCTTATCACAATTAAAACTGATGGGTCGCGTGCTCGGACAAGTGCATACCGATTTCGACGGTCTGTTAGCTTATACGGTTGTCAGTAACGAAGATCTCACTGCCACTGGAACGACGCCACTCGATACGGAAGGGCTCGTCAACTACTGTTTGACGCTGGCAGGAACACAGGCGGCTTTTATTGCAGTCGAGCAGCGCAGTCGGCAGGTGAAAATCAGTTTTCGAAGTCGTACCGCATGGGATGTTTCCAAAGTCGCCGAATCATTTGGAGGTGGCGGACACCGTCAGGCTTCAGGGGCAATGTTAAATGGCCCCCTCTCTTCAGCCGTTACGAAAGTACTCAGCAAATTCCGCGAAATGTTAGACGTGGAAGAAGAATAGAACGCTGCATTTCTGCAATATTATTGGTGCACTGTGTCGGGCTTTGATTGCTCTTGCTCTCAGTCTACTATAGCATAAATGGTATTCTTCTAAGATAGTGTATTCATTCAAACTACAAAGGGTAATCGATGCGCTCCCACTACCAACGGCGGTTCTTCGTCTGCATTTTGACATCACTGTTTCTGGTCTGTCTTCATTCCAGCCTTTTCGCTGAAGACATTCCCATCAAAAATACACAAGATCCAAAAGACATTGCTACTTCTGCTGAACAAACTGTGAAGAATATGACGGTTCCTGAAGGATTCAGAGTCTCACTCTTCGCCAGCGAGCCCGATGTGCATCAGCCGATTGGGTTTGAAATCGATGACAGAGGCCGTCTTTGGGTGGCAGAATGTTTTACCTATGAGGGCCACGGAGTCTACGAAGAACAGTTTCAAGATCGCATCGTCATCCTGGAAGATTCCGACAACGACGGAAAAATGGATCGCCGGAAAATATTCTGGCAGGGACCGGGACCGTTAACCGGACTTACCGTGGGTTCGAATGGAGTTTGGGTTTTGTGTCGCGGGGAGTTACGCTACATCGAAGATCGCAATCATGATGACATCCCTGATGGAAAACCACAGGTTTTGCTGGAAGGTTGGAATTATAAGACGGTCAGACACAATATTGTCAGTGGTCTCACCTGGGGCCCGGATGGCTGGTTATATGGTCGCCATGGGGTGACTGATACTTCATTGGTCGGACGCCCCGAAACGGAACCATCACAAAGGACAATCGTGCATTGTGGGATCTGGCGCTATCATCCGGTTCGCAAAACGTTTGAAGTTGTCAGTTCTGGTACCACCAATCCCTGGGGATTTGATTATGATGACCACGGTCAGATGTTTTTCACAAATAACGTGAATGGTCATTTATGGCATATGATTCCCGGCTCCCATTTTATACGCATGCAGGGGCATGGCAGCGATCCGAATCCTTATGTGTATGAATTGATGACGAAGTGTGCCGACCACGATCATTGGGACAGTTCATCAGGAAAATGGTCCGATTCACGTGATACTTCCGGCATACATGGAAAGCTCGGGGGCGGACATAGTCATTGTGGTGGTATGATCTATCTGGGAGATAATTGGCCTGCGAAATATCGAAATTCAATTTTCCTGTGTAATACGCATGGGCATCGTGTCAACAATGATGCACTTGAACGCAAGGGATCTGGTTATGTAGGCACACATCGTCCAGACTTTCTTTTAACCGGATCGGATTGGTTTCGAGGAACCGAATTAAAATATGGACCGGATGGAGGCGTCTATCTCACCGACTGGGCAGATTTGGGAGAATGTCATGATAACGATGGCGTGCATCGCACCAGTGGTCGCATTTATAAAATTACGTATGGAAATGTCTCTCCACCAAAACAACAGGATTTGAATCAGTTTTCAGATAGTGAGTTAGTCAAGCTGCAACTTCATGCGAATGACTGGTATGTCAGACATGCCCGCCGCATTCTAACGGAACGTGCTGCAACGGGAAAAATTTCAGATCAGACAAAAACTGAGCTGCTCGAAATTTATCATACAGCGAAATTAGTTCCGCAAAGGCTACGTGCGTTATGGGCCTTATATTGCATGAATCAACTCAATGATTCCTGGTTGGTTGAACAACTGGATGATCCGAGTGAACATGTTCGGATTTGGGCAATTCGTTTTCTGGTTGATGATCGGAAGACTCCTTCTCAGGCGGTTAAGCGATTTGCGCAACTGGCTCGGCAGGATGCTTCAGGATTAGTTCGACTCTATCTCGCGTCGGCTTTGCAATCTTTGCCTGCCTCGGATTGCTGGAAGATTGCTGCTGCCCTTGATCAGAATCATGCAGATGCGGATGAACGTAACTATGCGCTCATGCTCTGGTATGGGATTCAGCCTGCGTTGATCGAAGAGCGTGATTCCGCTCTGGAGTTCTTGAAAGGATCGACCAGACCTTTGATTCGCCAATTGGTTTCCAGGCGTCTGACCGAAGAAATCGATCAACATCCTGAGTATGTTGCCAAAGTGGTTCAGCAGGTCATCGATACAAATGATCGGCGTGTCCAGCAAGATCTCTTAACCGGAATTCAGTCGGCGCTACAGGGGCGTTTGAAAGCAGAATCTCCCGGAAACTGGAATATGTTAAAAGAGAAAGTCGCGCAGTCGAATAGCAAAGAGTTAAAACCGTTAGTCACACAATTGTCAATCATTTTTGGTGATGGACAGACAATGGATGTACTCATGAAAATGGCCATGGATTCCAAACGACCCATTGACAGTCGTTATCAGGCATTGGAAACATTGCTGAACAGTTCACAGAGTGAAGAGTTACTTCCTGCAATTCGTGAACTCATCAGGATTACGGAAACTCAGGCGCTGGCATTACGTGGATTAGCGCGATTTAACGATCCACAAACAATGAAAAGCATGCTCGCACGCTATCGCTCTATGAAAAGTGAAGCCCGCCTGACGTTGATGGATACTGTTTGTAGTCGTAAGGAGTATGTACTCCTGCTGTTGAATGCCATGGATCAAAAACAGGTGCCTCAACAAGATGTTTCCGCTTACCACGTACGTCAATTACGAAATTTTCAAGATCCACAAATTGAAAAGAAACTAAATCAGGTTTGGGGATTGGCGCGCCAAACTCCCGAAAAGAAACGGGCACAGATCGAAGGATATAAAACATTGCTGACGACAAAACGTCTGCAGCAGACTGATCGTACGAACGGACGTGTTCTGTATGAGAAAACCTGTGCGAAATGTCATCGCCTGTTTGGCAGTGGCGGAAAAATTGGTCCGGATCTGACTGGTTCCAATCGGACTAACATGGATTATCTGCTGGAAAATATGGTCGATCCTTCCGCTTTAATTCCCAAAGGATACGAGATGGTCGTTCTGGCTCTGGAAGATGGACGTGTTTTGAACGGCACGATTGTCAGGCAAACGGAACAGCAGGTGACATTGCAGACTCAGAATGAACTGGTCGTTCTGGATCGTCGTCAGGTGGAAGAAATGAAACCTTCAAAGTTATCACTGATGCCGGAAGGACAACTGGACAAACTGAGCGACCAGCAACTCGCAGATCTGATTGCCTATCTCGCCGGTCATACTCAAGTCAGGTTACCCGCGGGAGCAGAGACTCAAAGCCCTTAATAGAAGATTGCAGAAAAATATCTTTTCCAATGCGGCACTTATTCTGCGTCCGTAGTATCTTACGTACGAGCACCATTGAACTATGCATACAGGATCGATGTGGCTGTTTATATTTATGGTTTTTTAACAGTAGACCATGTTTCTATTTGCATTGCTTTGGTCACCAGTGATGAATTTTCATGTCTGTTGTCTGAGTGACATCGGGTAGAATCTCTGTTAGTGGATGGTAAGGCCGTTCTTTTAGATTGTTTTTCTACCACGAAAAACATGAAAGGCACGAAACGTTCCGGCGGGCGGACACATGGGTTCTGCCCCTATCCTTTTAGATGTTTCCTTCCCTGCTTTAACTATGAGTTGGTGCTTCATGATTTTGTTGCTGTTGGATTGTTTTGTGTCCTCGATTTTTCTGATGGTGATGATTTTGACTGTGAATCATTTTGCCGAAGGGCGTGAGAGTGTCAAGCCGAACCGCGTTCGAAGCGTGTCGAACAGTGACCGAAGGCTGCCGAACGCGTGCCGATATGCGTTGAACGCGCGCCGAAGCGTGTCGATACGATACGAGACATTGCGAACCGGTGCCGATTTTTCAGGTGAAGATTTTCAAAACAGAGGGACTTTTATAGTAGTGAGATCTTCAGTGTTCGCGAAAAGCAGTGCGCAAAAAACTCATCTCGCGCGCGACGCTTACAACGCATATTCGCGAAGGGCAAGTGGCTGTCAAGAGCGAAACAGTTCACCTGAACTTCCGGAAGAAAGGATGAATGAAATGGCTGTAATTGGGCAGTGCCTTTGATTGATTATAAAACGAGAAGTATGGTTATTTCTCGGGTGTAGGCCGTTGCCATTCTTCTCGCATCCATTTGACGAGCAGGTTCAAGTCATGTTGGGAGATTTTTGATTCTTCAAAGCCGGGCATCACGTTTTTCTCTCCGTAGAATTTTTCTGCAGCCGGGTTGCGAATAAAGCTGGAGAGCCATTGTTCGGAGCCATAGCCATTTAAATCTGGAGCAGCGCCGCCCCCCTCATCTTCCGGGTCGCCTGCTTTCATGGCATGGCACTGTGCACAGTAACCATCAAAGTCGATGACTTTGCCCGCTTTGTCTTTGAAGTTGATGCCGCTGAAAACAGAGATACCGCGTTTGATGACTTCATCGCTGACGGGCTCATAATCTCTACGTTTGGCTTCGCGAGCGAGGAGTGCTGCGACGGCTTCAATATCTTCTTTGCTGAGAACTCCTTCTGTGCCAACATTGCTGTCGGCCCAGTCAGCCATGTCCCCGTTCAGAATCGCATCTCCCCCCTTCGTTGTACCAAGATGACCAAAGAATTTGTTGGCTTTCGGGTCCATTAAAAATTCAGAGATCCAGTCTGTCGTGGCGAATTTTGCCAAATCAGATGCTCGTGGAGTGGCTTTAACTTTCTTGCCTTCCTTCATCTCCATCAGATAGTGCCCTGTTCCGTCATGACCATTCCAGGTATGGCAGATTCCACAGTGACGGGCAAAAATAATCGGTCCCATCGATTTAGGGTCATTCCGCAGCAAAGAGGCAGGTCCCTCCGGTGGCACGCCATTCTGACTGGCTAACCAGCTGGCGCGTGCTGCGTAGGCAATTTCCTGGGTGCGGTTCAATGCATAGTTAGGAGCACTGCGTTCTGTTTTGATGCCCCACCAGCTAATTCCTGCAATAATGAGAAAGCCACCAACGTATACGAAGATTGCAAACCGTTGTCCCCACTTCTCTCCCAATACTTTCTCATAAAAAGGAACCAGTACCAGTATCGCAAGAAGTAGAACAGGTAAAACAGCGGTAACTAAGACTTCGAGTTCCTTGGGGACCATGTGTCTGAGTTCAAACAGAAATCGGACAAACCATTCGGGACGCGCGACAAACGGAATGGAGCTGTCTGCAGGTGCTTCGAGTTTGATTTCACTTGCTTTAAGGTCTGCTTCCCAATCCAGTACGCCGACATCGACGTGCTTGTTTTTAATCTCAGGATAGACCATCAGTTGTATCACAACCAGACCAAGCAGGACCAGTGCCAGAATCAGGGTGCGTGTTGTTTGATAGGGCCAGTAAGGTTGAGTGATTTCGTCTTTAACAGGATCATCTTCATCCAGTTCGAAGTCGACATCTGGATCATCAGAAGCTTCTTTGATTTTTGCCGTTCGGAGACGCTCTCGACGAATCAGAGCCATATGAATTGTAAACAACAGAATGGCAATGACAGGTAATACAATGACGTGAATGGTATAGAGGCGTGTTAATGTGAGGTTTCCAAACTCACTTCCACCCACAACGAGTGATCGGAGAGTGGAACCAATCCCAGGCATCGTGCCTGCGATTCCGGTTTCTATCTGATAGGACCAGTAGCCTTTTTGATCCCAGGGGAGCGGGTTTCCTGTAATCGTTAATCCAACAATCACACCGCCTAGAAGTAGGCTGGTCCAATAAATAAATTCTTTGGGCTTGCGATAGCCAGCTGAGAGAATGACCAGAAAGATCTGAACAATGATAGCGACAATCATCATATGTGCCGTGTAGTGATGGAGGCCACGAACAAGCCAACCTAGATCCACCTGGGTCTCTATATAATGCACGCTACCCCAGGCAGCTGCTTCAGAAGGACTGTAAACTGTCATCAGTAAAGTGCCAGTCACGATTTCCACCAGCATCATCAATACCAGCGCACCTCCCCAGATATATTGCCAGCGTGACCGTCTTTTCGTCGGAAAATTCAACAAGAATATCGCATGCAAGAAATTCTTGTATCCTGTTCGTTCATCGACCCACGCTTTGATTTTTTCTGCCAGCACTGAAACATCTCCCTAAGGGAAATAAAAATGATTACATCAACGGAGTAAAGTGTCAGGGTGAGCCTCTCATCACTCAGCGTTAGTTGATTGGAACTTTTTCTGCGATTCCTGTTTCAAACTTTTGAAATTCCACAACAACCCATTTCTCGCCACGTATGTTTTTGATCGAAGTTTTCAGTTGGTCCATTCCTCGTGGTTGGGGGCCACTCACCATGTCACCATCTGCTTGAAAAGTCGCTGCATGACACGGACAGAAATATTCTTTTTCACCCGGGACATAATCAACTACACATCCCAGATGCGGACATGTGGAAGAAAATGCAGTGACTGTTTCATTTTTCGATTTACTGATCCAGACCGATCCGATCGGCCCGGAAGGATATTTCGTCCAGGCATCGACTCTCTGGTCAATGATGGTAAACCGCTGAGGAACATCTGGTTCCAGTTCATTCAATTTAGCCAGTTTATAAGCTTCTTTTTTTTGTTGACCTCGTTTGAGAGTCGAAAACAAAAATCCTAATGCAGGCACGGCCAGGAGGAGGGCATAGAGAGAACTTAAAACTCCAGTGCAGTATTTAAGGAATTTTCGACGTCGCATGATGAGAACCTTTAATTCTGAAATGACAGCTGTAGATCAGGAGTCAGTCAGGCCAATTCAATTTGATTTCTGAGTCAAACAACATGTGTCTTTACAGGGTTACGATTTAATTTGCTTGATCGTGAACAGTTATACTTAGAAGTACTTTAGTTGGCAGGGTGCTTCTCGTTTTAATGAGTTGCTGGTAAGGAGGGAAGTTACAATACACTTTTCCAATTCGTAACTTCTTGTAGTGCTAACTGGCAGGAGAACTCTATCGTATCAAATCTCAATACGGTTTACGAATCATTATTTTAAGTCTAATGGTTATCGGTCTTTAAGGTACTAAGTCTGACTAATTTGGATTATACTGTCCAGAATCAAAAGAATTCAATAGCGGTTTGCTTTTTTCTTGTACACAAAAAAAAACGGCTCCCCTTTGCAGGAGAGCCGTTTTTTATCTTTTTCAGTCAATCTGAAATCGATCAGCGATTGATCAGTCAATCAAACCGAACAGATTTGACAGGCTGTTTCCGGTCAGGCTACGAGACTGCTTTTGGTTTTGCAGTCGGCTGGGGAAGTAAGCCTTAGGATCTGAGGTTGGTGCAGGAGCAGGAGCTGCATTAGGCGAGCATCCAGCAGGAGCACATGAAGTGTCGCAGCAAGCTTTGCCACAGTCACCTTTAACAACATCGTATCCGCATAATCTCAGAGCTTGAGTAGCTTCACGAACAACCTTTTTGTCGCAGTCACCCAGAGCACAAGTCAGTGCAGCGGTCAGTTCAGGAGAGCAGCAGCAGCTGTTCTTTCGAAGCTGGTCGCCAATTTCATCAGCAGCTTTAGCACGAACACGTTCGTCAGCGTCGTTCAAAGCGTAGATGAAAGCACACATGATTTCAGGGTTGCATTCGCAGGTGAACTTATCGCCCAACTTGTGAATTGCTTTGCGACGGTGCTTAGCATAACAAGCTGTTTGAGATTTGTAGATCAGTTCTGCGATTTCGCAAGGATCTGCGTTGCAGCAAGGTTTTTCGTTGCAGCAAGAGTCTGCAGCTGTTGCAGCACAGGTCTTAGCGGCTGGAGCACATGCTTTTGGAGCAGGAGCACAGCAAGCCTTGGGAGCTGGAGCACATGCTTTTGGAGCAGGAGCACAGCAAGCCTTGGGAGCTGGAGCACATGC
>JAHZKX010000062.1 GCA_022600195.1 Planctomycetota bacterium | reverse complement strand
ATTGAATTACCAAACCCCTGCGGCATTTGCCGCGCGGTGTTCTTCTTCCGTTCGGCCTACGGCCTCACTCCAGAAGAACACCGACCCCATGAACCCCGATTCTCTCACTTAGGCTGGTACTAACATCGGGGGAAGGTCAGGACAGACACTAGCTCGCAAATACCGTAAAATGCATGCGATGGCGAATGCACCGAACGCCGAGAAGGAATAGCCCACATGAATCAACGACAAGTAGTCATTTACGCCCGAGTTTCTTCAGAGGAACAAGAGAAGGAAGGTTTCTCGATTCCCGCGCAGTTGAAACTGCTTAAGGAATACGCTGCAAGCGAGGGCTATGAAATTGTCAGTGAGTTCATTGACGTTGAGACGGCCAAGAAAACTGGACGGACGAACTTCAACGAGATGGTGAAGTTCCTCGAGAAGGAAGGAAAGTCCCGCCGCGAGAATCGTTGCCGTACGGTTTTGGTAGAGAAGACCGATCGTCTGTATCGCAACCTTCCTGACTACGCAAGGCTCGACGAGTCGGGTATCGAGATCCACTTCGTCAAAGAAGGTGTTGTTCTGTCGGCAGAATCGAACTCGTCTGCCAAGTTCATGCATGGCATCAAAGTCCTGATGGCCAAGAACTACGTCGACAACCTTGGCGAAGAGACTCGTAAAGGCATGCGAGAAAAGGCCGAGCAGGGGATTTGGCCAAGTAAGGCCCCGACAGGCTATCGAAATGTTCCTGGGCCAAATGGCAAGAAGGTCATTGAAGTCGATCCTGACACCGGTCCGATCGTCCAGCGGATCTTTGAGCGGTACGGAAGTGGCCGATTCTCAATGGAGGAACTTGGCCGGATGGCCATGGACGAGGGGCTTGAACTCAAACGCGAGGGTAATTTCTCAGCGGTCATCCAGTACATGTTGAAGAGTCCCATCTACGCCGGTTGGTTCCTCTGGAAAGGACGTCGATACGAGGGCATCCACACGCCGCTGGTTACTAAAGAGCTCTGGGACAAGGTGCAAGAACGTCGCGAGGAGCGTCGAACACGGAAACGTCGGCGGGTGAAACGTGACTTCGCATTTGGCCGGATGATTTCCTGTGGTCACTGCGGTTGCACGCTGGTCGGAGAAATCAAGAAGGAAAAATACGTCTACTATCGCTGCACGCACTACAAGACCGACTGCAACGAGCCCTACGTTCGAGAAGAAGTCCTCGAGGAGAAGTTCACGGACATCCTGCGGATGCTCCGATTCGACGAAGAGGTGCTGGAGTGGATCAGGACGGCTCTCCAAGAGAGTCACGACGACACGAGCCGCTACCACCGGGAAGTGATCGACAAACTGCAGAAGGACTACAAGCGACTGGAGCAGCGTCTTGAGGCGATGTATATCGACAAGCTGGACGGCAAAGTCGGGGATCGCTTCTACGAGCAAAAGTCCGCCGAATGGCGCGAGGACCAGAAGGATTTGCTGCGGCGACTGGAGGAGCACCAGGACGCTTCTCAGTCCTACATGGACGAGGGAATCGCCCTGATGGAGCTGGCCAATCGTGCCGCAGATCTGTTCGCCGAGCAACCGGCGAGTGAGAAACGCCGTCTACTGGAATTCGTACTATCGAACTCGTTCTGGGCCAACGGTGAGCTGACGCCCGAATTTCGCCAACCCTTTAACATACTTGCCGATATGGCGACGGTCGGGGCACAAAAAATGGCTGCTGGATTGCTTACCAGCAGCCATCATCAAGAAGAGCTCCTCGAGTAGGACTCGAACCTACAACCTAGCGGTTAACAGCCGCTCGCTCTACCAATTGAGCTATCGAGGATTATGAAGTGGTAAAGAGGCTCTTCGCCACAGGAAGCGTATAAGATATTGTGAGATATGGATGAAGTCAACCGAAGTTAATCAGGAACCAGTTGTGTTCTGATAAAATATTCCGGAAATCCGGCAGGATAAGAGATATCGCAAGTAACTTGAGTTACTCCTCTTCCTCGTCTCCCTGAAGTTCTTCCTCTGGTTGCTCGGGAGCGACCCCTTTGATCTTTTCCAGGGTGACTTTGTTGCCTTGCTCGTTGTATTCGATGAGATTCATGAATGCTCCCATCAGCATAATTCCACGGCCGCAAGGACGTTCGAGGTTTTCGATTAGAGTGGGATCTGGCACATGTGTACGGTCGAAGCCTTCGCCTTGATCCTGTATTTCAATACGGACCCGTTCATCGCTGATCCAGTATTTAATGTCCACATCTTTATCGAGGGACATCCCGTTCCCATGCTTGATGGCGTTAACCAGTGCTTCTTCCAGCGCCAGGCGCACAGCAAACACATCGCGTACGGGATATTCACGTACCTCAAGTGCCTCGACAATCCTGGCCTGTACAGCCTGGCCTTCCGCGGTATCACTGGGAATTTTTACTTCAAAGTATTCGTCCGATGACATGAATTTGGCCAGCACACGATTTCTGGTATTTTTCCAGGTAATATTTAGAGATATTTAAAGACATTGAAATGAAATGTCAG
Organism: Planctomycetota bacterium; assembly: GCA_022600195.1. Lineage (GTDB taxonomy): Bacteria > Planctomycetota > Planctomycetia > Planctomycetales > Planctomycetaceae > Gimesia. Next base: position 131,013 of record JAHZKX010000062.1, on the reverse strand, counting down.
GTATTTCATTTGAAATACCCTTACATAAATATCTGACAATTGTTGGTCTCTATGAGCAATGATTCAGGAACAGTAATTGTATTTCGTTAACTTTAACGAAGCACGAATGCTGAACCCGGATTAAAAGCCCTCGAGAGCCGCCTCTTGAGTCTCAGTGATATCAAAAAGTTGATTCAGTCTCGTAATGGCGAATACTTCATAAATATCAGGACGAATTGAACAAAGTTTCAATTTACCCTTAGCCTTTTTCACTTTTTTGTCCAATGTGATTAACTTTCCGAGTGCCGCACTGGAAAGATATTCGACGTTGGAAAAGTCGAGAATGATTTTCTTGCGACCATCTTCATCAACAAGTCCAAATAATTGAGTCCCGATGATCTGGATATTTCCTTCATCGAGAATCTTCTTGTCAATAAATTTTGCTACGGTGACATCTGAGACTTCTTCGATGTCAACGCGACGGTGACCAGCAGCCATAATTCCAGCCCACCCTCTTCTAAAAAAATAAAAACCGACTTTGGCACATGAATTCCCTATGAATTCATTATCGTAGATGCAGAGTATCGACGACTGCCTGGCCCGATCAGAATCGATCAAAAATAACGAATTGATTACATTAGCAAATTATAACTGCTTTGTCTAAAAAAGAAATTATCTAAACAGATATTCCCTTTAGACTAACATCAATTTGCAAAGGGACGACAACCCCCACAGTAATTCATGATCATCACGGTTTGGATGCTTGCTGTCAAGCATATTCGCAAGATAGTTTCAGGGATTATCAGGGTCTAAGTGCCATATTCATCACACTTTGTGTAATTTCGCTCACTCAGTTTATCTAATTCCCACTATATATTAGCTGAAAAGTCGCGTTTAAAATTGCAAAGTCGCCTGTTTACGAAATGACAGAAGGAACAGAGTCTTTTTGTAAAGTCTTCGAAACGCCCCCTGCAAAAGACTGTTCATCAATTGAAACAATGATGCAATCAAGCGTTTCTGAAGGCCGTGCTTAATGAGCGACCTCTCCTCAGATCCGGATTCACTGGACCTCTCTGATCAAATGCAATTGCCATAACCCTGAGAAATTGGCTGCGGGTTGGCGAAATCTCTCTGCTTTAGCTTGCCCGAGCCATAGATCGACCACCTGAGGCGCACCGTTTGCCCCTGAAGTCTGTATGACCCACATCATTAAGCCGTCCGTCGGCTGATTTGCTTAACTGCTCAGGGAATGCCATGAAACGTCGATCCGGATACTCATTGTTCACGATATTCTTCAGTCTGCTTTGTGGTGCCACTTTACAGGCTGGTATCGATATTGAATTGACGAACGGGGACCGCATCAGAGCTGACCACATTGAATGGGGTACCTCAAGCAGCCTGATCGTCGAGTCAGCGATTGAGGGAACAGTGACCCAACGGATGATTCCTCTGTCCACAATCAAAGGGCTTTCCATTGGTGAAAATCATTACGATCAGAAAACGCTCCAATTCGCAGCTTCTCATCGAACGTTGGTTCAACCGACGGAGTATATTTCCACCCACAAAAAGAAACGGTATGCGAGAACGTATCCCGAAGTTGAGGTAGAGCCATCGACTCCCTCACCACCGACGAACGTGAGCGCGTATCAGTGCGAGTCGCACTCTCGAAAACGGAGTGTGATCATCGGCATACACGACGATCCTCTCTCCGCATACGGTGCGTTACTCCATCAATATTATCCAAATGGAGTCCCTACATTAGAACGTGGATATGCACTCGGATTAATGCGAGCCAAAGCCGCCGAACGCGCTTTGAATGTTCTGCCCAGACCGCCGGCACTGCCGCCACAAGAGGAGTTGCCTCCCTCACAGGTACTGCCTCCGCCGCCGGGACAGGCTCCGGTCTCTGGAAAACTGACTCAGATTTCATTGCAGGCGACTCCTGTGAATGCGGAAGGGAAAGCAGACTGGAACGCCCTGTCGATTCGGTTGAAAGGTTTTGACTCTCTGGGTAATCCCGCGCGGATTTCTGGAAACGTACGGATCTCTCTCTATGGCCAGCGACAATTATTGTTGCATGTCTGGGATCAACAGTTCGCGGCTAAGCCTCTCAGAACCATTTCTCTGGCACAGTGGACTGCCCGGTGTTCGTCGACACCTGAAACTCAGACTGCTCGTGCGGGGAATCTATTCGGCGCTGGCCAGGCGTACGATCAAACCTGGATCGTCAAATTGCCACCACGTATTCCTGAACATAACCCGAATATTTATGCTCTGGGGGAAGTCCAGGTGACTCTGGCAGCGCCCGGGAAAGGCACGTTTCAAGCCTCTGCTTCTGCCGTGCCTTTGAAGCATGTTTCCCTCAACCGCGATTTATCGCTTGCTAATTTCGGTACCAGAATGTTTCCTTCCGAAACCACATCAGAAGGGATTTCGCGTATGAGCCGTTTGAATCTGAATGCCCCCTCAAGGCCATACAGCCGCACGCTCTCCATCCAACCTTAAAGTCAGACATTTCGCGGAACCCCCGGCTTTGATAAATTCATCGAGTGGCGTGCTATAGGTTTGATAGCCACGTGCGTTGAGATCTTTTTCCAGTTGCAGGCAACCGGTATTCAGCACGACAGATTGATCCAGTACGACCGCATTACAGGCGAACCGCTGTGCTTCGTTCTCGACGACGGGAATCAGGTGTGGAACATGTTCTTTCAAGGCCTGTTGTGCATACTCATCAAAGGCCGGCGGATAATAGATGGCTTCGGTTTTGCTGATCGGACAAAAGCAGGTATCGAGATGGTAGTAAAAGTCATCGACCAGTTGCAGGGGAATGACTCGGCAGTTCATTTTTTCGGCGACCCATTGCATGGCCCGTACATCGCTGCGAATGAGGTAGCCGGCAAAGAGAGTGTCTCCACAAAATAAAGCATCGCCGGCGCCTTCGAAGAAACAGTCATCGGGCATTTCTATCGTTTCAAAACCTGCCTTTTGAAACCAGTCTCGATCGAGGGGCGTTTCCCCCTGTCGTGCCTCGTGCCGAAAGAGAGAAAGAAAGGCCACATCTTTCCAGATGAGTCCTGCGTTGGCAGTAAAAACAAGGTCGGGCAGTCCTTTAACGGGTGTCATTAATTCAACGTGGGCCCCCAACGATTGCAAAAGTTGGTTTAAGGCCTCCCACTGCTGACAGGCGAATTTGGGATCGCTCTGCTGGCTGCGACTCATCCAGGGATTGATCTCGTACTCAATCCCATAATAATCGGGAGGGCACATTAAAATCGTGGGAGTATTGAAGCTCAATGAATTTTTCTTTCTGCCGGACTCTACTGACCGGATACGGGGTTTGTGTCAGTTTTCAAACAAGGTCTGCTCTATTCATTATACTATAGTCTGAAGCCTCTTGTTTGATATATTTACGATATGCAATAGAGTGGCGGTGTTTATATAATTATTTGAGTACTCGCTTTTTTTGGGATATCCAAGCCAGCGACTGTATATCGCGAATCCTTTCGTAACATAACAAGTTAGCCCACATGACAGATTACCATGCCATCTTAAAGAGAGTTGGATTTGCCTGGGTCATCTTTGGGCTGGTCGATATCGCTTTCATGATTTACTGTCTCATGCATCGTCAGGGCTATTCATCCAGCTTCAACCTATTCGCGGTGATCATTGGCATCTTTCTAATGCGGGGCAGTCTCCGTACAACAACACTTGTTATACACTTTTCCGCATTTATGCTCACGTTATTCATTGGGATCATCTTTCTTTTTCCATTCATCCAGCCCACAGGATTGATTCTAGCTCAAGCCAAACTCAACCCTTTAAGTTCGGCTGTTTCCTGGCTGATGGCCGTTGCTGTCCTCGCACTGCTGGTCTGGACCTACAGGCAGATGCGATCTCAGCCCGTCCGGGAGGCACGTATAGCCAGTGGTCGCACAACGACCATGCCAAAAATTGCAATTGGCTTTGGAATCGTACTGGTTGTATTCATGGCTGTCATGCTCAATATGACACTCAATGGTGCCATCGGCGCTGAAGCCATTGAGTTGGCCCGGAAGAAACTTGGGCCGGACTACAAATATGCCACGCAGTCAATTCGAGCGAGTGGTAAACATCGCAGCGGTATCGTAGCCGCGTACAACGACAAAGAAATCAAATACGTTCCCGTGCACTGGAGCGAATAAATCAGTATCCAAGAGACCAAAAGAGTTTCATAGTTTCTCTGTACTTAATTGACGCCACGGCCATTAATATAATACAGTCAGAGCATATACATTATTCATTTTCTTTCTGAACGGGATTTTCGACGATGGCCGAATCGACTGCTTACCCTCTCACCTGGGAACTGGATTCTCTCTACCCTCATCCGGACCACGCAGACTTTGAAAACTGTTTGGAACAAATGAAGGTTTCTCTGGAAAGTTTGATCGAGCGGGTTGAAGAATTACCTGCCGTTACCGATTCAGAATCAAACGCAGCCGTCTGGGGAGAATTCCTCACAGACTACCAAGCGACGACGGCAGACTTATCAGGGCTCTTTGCGTTCCTGGAATGTCATTGTGCAGAAGATGCCCACAACAAACACTTTCAAGTGTTGATGGCGCGGCTGGCCAGCATTCGTCCCTTGCGCGAGAACATTGAAACGCAGTTACAACTGACTTTGCGCGATGTCCCCGATGAGACCTTACAGCAATTCGCTCAGTCTAACGCGTGTCTTCAAGAGATTCAGTTCTTTCTTGAAGATTCCAAAAGGAATGCGAAATTACGATTGCCTAAAGATCAGGAAATTCTGGCTTCCGAACTGGCGGTTGACGGATTGCATGCCTGGGGACGGCTCTATGATCGGCTGTCGGGTGATCTCAAAATCCAAATCATGGAAAAAGGAGAACTGGTAGAACGCTCTCCGGGTCAGGTTCAATTTGATTCGCCTCAAAGATCGTTGCGTGAAAATAATTTTTATGCTGCTAACAAGGCGTGGGCCACCATTGCGGATTCGTGTGCAGACGCATTGAATCATCTTGCGGGAACGCGACTGACAACTTACAAACACCTCTCCGTTACCGACCATCTGGATGCTCCATTGACTTATAACCGAATGCAGCGGAGCACACTTGATACGATGTGGTCCGTCATTGCCGGGCGCAAAGGAAAGCTGGTGCGTTTTCTGGAAAAGAAAGCGGAACTGCTGGGCCTGTCAAAACTCAGTTGGTACGACGTCAACGCACCGCTGCCGCTTGCGGGGGGAGAGTCGGCTGACCTGCCCTATGATCGTGCCTGTGAACTGGTTGTGAATTCGTTCGAAAAGTTCAGTCCTGACTTGAGTCAGTTTTCAGAACGGGCACTGCGCGATCGTTGGATTGAGGTCGAGAATCGACCCGGAAAGCGGCAAGGGGGATTCTGTACGGGTTTCCCGATTCAAAAGCAGTCACGTATTTTCATGACCTATACCGATTCTTCTGATAGCATGTCGACTCTCGCACACGAACTGGGGCATGCTTATCATTCTTATGTTCTCAAAGATGCCCCCTTTGTGCTCGGCGATTATCCGATGAATCTTGCGGAGACTGCTTCGACATTTGCCGAGGCCGTATTGGGCGAGCAACGATTGAACGCTGCAAAATCCAAAGCAGAGGAATTACAGATTCTGGATGGGATGCTGGGAGACTCGGTGGCCTTCCTGATGAATATCCATGCCCGCTTCCTGTTTGAAGACCGGGTTCATCAGGAGCGATTGAATGGGGAATTAACGCCGGAACGATTTTCGGAGTTGATGCTGGATTCGCAAAAAGAGGCGTATGTCAATGTACTGGATGATGCGGGCTGGAACCCCTTGTTCTGGGTCTCCAAGCTGCATTTTTATATCAGCGAACTGCCGTTTTATAATTTCCCTTATACTTTCGGGTATTTATTGTCACTCGGCGTTTACGCTCTGGCAGACAGTTTTTCAGATCAGACGGAATTTGCTGAGAAATATCGTGAACTGTTGCTGGCGACCGGGTGTCAGGTTACGGAGGACGCCGTCTTGAATACCTTTGGTTATCAATTGGGAGAACCCGACTTCTGGAACAAAAGTATCGATATCATCGACCGCCGCGTTGATCGCTTTCTGGAACTGTCGGAGTAAAACAGAGGGGATTGGACGCGCCTTCGATTCTGAACCTTTTTCTGCACTTTCGATATTTACGCTTCCTCGAAACGCTTTGGGAAGATTCGCTCGATCCGTTGTGATCTGCATAATTCTCATAAAATAACGTGTTTGAGAGCAGTACCGGTCTAAAATGAAGGAAGATCCGCCTGTATTGGATCACTGGCATGTCGAATTTTTGAAGGACCTGCGGTATACTGATTTCACAACCTTGAGCGATCTGATTTTTTGCAGGAAATTTGAAAAGCATTTTTTCTATGGCTACACAACAGGAACTAAGTGAAATTCGCCAACAGTCGGGAGTTGGTTTTGTAGAGACCAAACTGGTCACCCTGTTTGAATCCCCCCATTATTTAAAACTGGCGGGAGGAGGCGAACTCGGTCCGATTCAGGTGGCATACGAAACCTATGGTACATTGACACCGGCGAAAGATAACGCCATCTATATTTGTCATGCGCTGACAGGAGATGCGCACGCCGCTGGTTACTATGAAGATGATGACGAAAAAGCGAAACCAGGTTGGTGGGATGACCTGATCGGTCCGGGACGCACTCTGGACACCGATAAATACTTTGTGATTTGCGCTAATGTACTGGGAGGGTGCCAGGGAACGACGGGGCCGGGAAGTATCAATCCACAGACCGGTCAGCCTTACCGACTTGGATTCCCCGTCATTACTGTCAGCGATCTGGTCGAGGTCCATTCCGCACTCACGCGACATCTGGGCATTGATCAGTTACTGGCAGTGATTGGAGGCAGCCTGGGAGGCATGCAGGTCTTAGAATGGGCTGCACAATTTCCTGACCAGTTGCGCAGCGCAATCTGTCTGGCAACGGCGGCTCAACTCTCTGCGCAGGGAATTGCTTTCAACGCCGTCGGTAGACGTGCCATTAAAACTGATCCCGAATATAAATCTGGTGAGTATGAAGCAGGGGCAGGCCCGCGTTATGGTCTGGCATTGGCCCGCATGATTGCCCACATCACTTATCTCTCTGATCAATCGATTGAAATGAAATTTGGCAGACGCCTGCAGGATCATGATAATTACAGCTATGACTCTCTTCCGGAAGTGGAGTTTCAGGTTGAAAGTTATCTGCACTATCAGGGTAAGCGATTCGTGGAACGTTTTGACGCCAACAGCTATCTGTACCTGACGCGTGCGATGGACTATTTCGATCTCGAAGCGCAATATGGTTCTCTGGTGAAAGCACTCAAAAATACGGATGCCCGGTTTTTGATTGCTTCTTACGATTCTGACTGGCTATTTACCACCACGCAGAGCAAAGAACTGGTACGGGCATTGATCGAGTGCGGAAAACATGTCTCCTTTATTGAATTAAAAAGCCCTTTTGGCCATGATTCGTTTTTGATTGAAATTAAACAGTTACAAAAAATGATTACTCCTTTTCTGGAACAAGCGTATCAATCCCGATTGGTAGAAAGTGTTCAGAAACCGTAGTTTGACAAAATTTTTTCTGCCACCAAGAATTGTGGTAAAGAAAGTGAATCCTTTCCCATGTGTGCACAACGTCGATATTGTATGCAGGATCCGTCTCTGGAAATGACGGATAAACTGCTACTCGAACAGATTCAGCCTGGTAGTCGTGTACTGGACCTGGGCTGTGGCGATGGTCGCCTGCTGGCTCGGTTGCGTGATGAGCGAGGTGCCTCGGTATTGGGAATTGAGATTGATTTAACGCAACACCATGCCACGATTGCCCGTGGAGTTCCGGTGATTCAGGCAGACCTTGATGAAGGTTTACATGATATTCCCGATGGTTCCTTTGATTATGTGGTCCTGAGTCAAACTCTCCAACAGGTTCTGCAACCCAAACAACTCCTGGAAGAAATGGTGCGCGTCGCAAAACAGGCATTGGTGGTGGTTCCCAACTTCGGAAACTGGCGGATTCGGCTGCAAGTTCTGAAACAGGGTCGCGCTCCCGTTACTGAAGTGTTACCTTACGAATGGTATAACACCCCGAACTTACATCTGATGTCGATGCATGATTTTCAAGACCTGATGCGTCTGCTGGGTATCGAGATTCTTCAGGAAATCCCGATCATCAATCACCGCGCTGTCGAAAATGCCTGGCTGGCCAATCTACGTGCGCAACATGTACTCTATGTCCTGCAACGTCAAGATGAGTTACTTGTGAATCAGAATCAGGAAAACATCTTGCATCGTCAACACGAATCACCTAAATTTAGTTCTCGCTAGCGGAACCCTGTCTTTTCTATAGATGACTTTTGAATTCTGCTGAAATTTTCTGTTGTGGTTTCGCTCATTTATCCCCGAAATGGTGAAAAGATTTTGATGAGATTACATCGCAGGATTCCTCAAATGTTCGGGTATGATTTAATTCATATCAAACGCAACCACCCTACGCTAGAATCTCACCTTAAGTTTCTCTTCCAGAATCTCAAAACCGATATTGTTCTGGATGTGGGAGCGAACCGCGGGCAATTTGGAAAACTGCTCCGCGAGACGGGATATACAGGATATATTATTTCCTTTGAACCGTTGCAAGAATCATATCAGAAACTGACATCCGCGAGTGCAGACGACGAAAAATGGCATTCCTATAATTGTGCCCTGGGAGCTGTGTCTGAGACGACGGAAATCAATTTTACCAGTGCCTCGGAATTTACATCCTTTCTCAACCCCAGTGAATACGGTAAGGAAGTCCGCAGCACACAGGTTCAAATTGCACAGAAGGAAACCGTGGAAGTCAAAAGGCTGGATGATCTGTTCTCTGAAGTGATTTCAAAATGTGCCGGTAGCAGCCACCAGATCTTTCTGAAAATGGATACACAGGGGTTTGATCAGGAGGTTTTAAAAGGAGCCGAGAAGTCCCTCGATCAGATCGACGGGCTCCAGTCTGAAATCGCAATTCTTCCGCTGTACGAAGGGATGCCCGACTATGTGGAATCACTGGTCGCCTTTCGAGAAAAAGGCTTCGAGCTGACGGGGCTGTTCCCGGTTTCACGCGACCAGCAGTCGCTGATTCTGATTGAAATGGACTGTGTGATGCGACGTAAGGCCTAGCGCCATGCTGTAGCAGAGATCCCCGCTGATTTCGCGTATAATCCGTCCATTTCCGGCTCTCTCAATTCCTGTTTCCACAATTGGGATTTCCCGATATACTGCCCCACCTTCAGATAAAAAACGACGCAGATCCCACATTGATCACAACTTTCGTCAATTAACGTAAAGTGATTTAACAAAAGCATTTGAAACAATATATGACCCCAATTTTTGAAAAGAAAGAGGGAAAGGACTCCCGATGCGTATCATCTCAATCATGAACCAAAAAGGGGGCGTCGGCAAAACGACGACGAGTGTCAACATGGCAGCCGGGTTGGCAAATCAAGGCAAAAAAGTTTGTCTGGTTGACCTGGATCCGCAGGGACACTCCTCCTTACATTTAGGAATTGAACCGGTCGGAAATATTCCGACGGCCTACGATGTTTTTTCCGGATTGAAAACTCTGGCAGAAACCCGTCAATTAGTTGCCAAAAATTTATGGGTGGTGCCAGCGACACTTGATCTGGCTGCGACAGAACTGGAACTGGTAGATGCCGAAAATCGGGAAATTGTGTTAAGGCATGCCATCCAGAAAATGGCAGAGACGGATCCATTTGATTATTTGATTATGGACTGCCCCCCTTCCCTGGGGGTATTAACCATCAATGCATTAACGGCAGCCAACGAGGTTATTATTCCTCTGCAACCGCACTTTTTTGCACTTCAGGGATTATCAAAACTATTTGAAACGACTGCTCTGGTTCGACGTCGTCTGAACCGTGGCTTAAAAGTTTCCGGCATTGTGTTATGTCTGTATGAAACGGGAACCAGACTGGCAGCCGATGTGACGGACGACCTGTGCGCCTTTTTAGATCAAAGTGATCCGGAAGCGCCCTGGGCTGCTGCCAAGGTATTCGAGAGTCGCATCCGCCGTAATATCAAACTGGCAGAAGCGCCCAGTTATGGACAATCTGTCTTCGACTATTCCAGTTCCTGTCCTGGCGCCAAAGATTATGCAAGTCTGGTCGATGAAATCATCGCAGATGAAAGAGTGGAACAGGCGCCTCTTCAAAACGCTGCCTGATTATTCAGACGCCGATTTCTTTTTATCTTCCAGCTTCGCTTTGGCTTCTTTCCAGAGCGGGTCATAGACCTCTTTATCAAAGGGCGGACATCCTGTGGGATACTGGCCCAGCGGATGGTCCTTCGTCCGCATGAGATTTGTGCAATAGGAAAACGTGCGACAAACGGTTTTCCTTTTGAGTTTGCCCTCTTCCTGCAGTTGTCTGGCGAACTCAGGTTGCGAAAGCGTCGCACGCCCCATACCGATAATCGAAATATTTTGCTGTTCGACATTGGCTGCCGCCGCGTGCATGGCAAAATCCTGCAGCCAACTGTAGCCACTTCCCACGACAGGAATATCCGGGACTGCCGCCTGAATCTGGGAAGCAATCCGGAAATGTCGGGCAACCCCGATCAGCGGATGTTCGGGGGCATGATACCCGTCCGTCGGAGGGAATTCGGCAGGACGCACAATATGCGGATTGGCATAGGGATTCCCGTTCGAAATATTGATCAGTTTGACGCCCCACTCTCTAAGCAGTTTTGCGACCTGCACTGGTTCTGTCAGGTCTTCTTTCAAATGATCATGAGGATCGGTACCAAAGGCCGTCTGTAATGGCAAGTCGTGGGGACAAGGCGCTCCTACAAAATCATCGCCGACACCCTGATAGGGAATTCCATCATAGCCGTTCATGCGAGTGCCGATGATTAACCCGGGGCATTCTTCTTTGATTCTTGTCACGACATTCCGTACGAGTCGCGTCCGGTTTTCCAGCGAGCCCCCGTATTGCCCCTCGCGATTTTTCGCACCCAGTAACTCTGAGAGGAGATAACGATGACATTGTTTGATATCAACAAACTGGACGCCAATCGACTCAGCTAATTTCGCTGCGGTGACATATTGATCTTCGATACGTTTGAGATCGTCATCTGAGAGCAGAGGATAAGCAGCGTCGACAAAACGGCCCGTTGATTTATCCAGCGTTCGCGGATCAAGAATCGGATCGTGTGTAGCAAGCAATGGTTTTTCAAAACTGAATCTGCCTGAATGGGTCAATTGCAGACCAATTACGAGTCCTGCATCCGAGCCAAAGGCTTCCCGGTGCGCCGTGCGGCAGCCTGCCAGCATGGTTTCCAGAGCGGAAGCGGTTTGATCATTGATCATTAATTGGCGGGGGTTCATCCGCGCTTCCGGGCCGATGGCGGTTGCTTCACCCCAGATTAACGAGGCGCCCCCTGCTCCAAATCGTTGATAGCGGCGGTAGGTTAATTCATCGGGAAAGCCTTCGGTTGTTCCATCACAGCCTTCCATAGGCTGGATGGCCAGTCGGCTTTTCATTTCGAGATGACCAATTTGGACAGGTTGATACAACACGTCAAAGTGATCTGACAATTGAATGGGGCAACCCAGACGCTCTGAATCTGCAACCACATCTTCAGGAGTTTTATATTTATAATATTTGGCCATGTGGTATGACTTTTATGAAAATGAATTCTGTCGTTTATCAGGAGTGCATGCGAGAACTGATTCGAGTTTACTCAAACTGAAATCGAATTGCCATTCTGCAAGAAGATCAAGGGCAACCACATTCAAAATTCTTATAGTGGAACCGATAACTGTTGCCCATTGTGTTTGGCAGAGAGACCCAGTAGAAACGGTACAGAGATCTCTGCCCACTCTTGTGCGGTTGGATAATGTTGTGCCTGAGAGCCAAAACAGCTCTGCAGCATTTCGGTATTGATGATACCCGGATTCAGCGGAATGGCGGCCATCCCCCGTGGTAATTCCTGAGCCAGAGCCATCGTTAAACCTTCGATGGCCCATTTTGTGGCGCAGTACGTGGCGACTTCTGCAGAGGTTGAACGTCCCCACCCGGAGCTGAAATTCACGACCACACCGGATTCCCGTTCGATCATTGCAGGTAGAAAGTTTCGGATGGTGTTTGCAGTGCCTTTGATATTGACGTCAATCACGGTGTCAAATTCCTCCACAGGAACTTCCCAGAGCGGTGCATTCTCATTAATCAATGCCGCGTTATTGATGAGTAAATCGGGGGTTCCCAATTGATCAAGTACGTTTTCTGACCAGGTTTGTACCGCGCTCTGATTTGTGATATCAACAGCCGTAAACAGATGGGCATCGCCGTACTGCTGTGAGAGTTCATCAATGCGACTCTGAGATCTGCCACACCCTGCAACGGTATGCCCCGCTTCAATGAAACCGGCGGCCATAGTACGGCCTAACCCCTGAGTCACTCCGGTTACGACAATCACTTTCGACATCAATATTCCTGTGTTTCAGAGATTACGAATTATTTTGATTCTGCTTTTTTCGTTGCAGCGGCAGCTTTGGCTTCTTCCTGTTTGGAAAGTTCAGGGTTGACGGGAACGGCAGCTGGTGCATCGCCACGAATCCATTTGATGGCTCCAATCACAGATTTCTGAAAAGCAGGGTTGGTCCAGGTCTGCGGATTATGTCCCAGGTTATTGACGAAGACTTTTCCCTGACCCCATTCTTTTGCCCAGGCAACGGGAACCTGATAAGGTTTTTTAGGATTGCATTTTTCCATATTCAGGCTCATCAGGACATGTACTTTTTCAGGTTGCCAGTTTTTATACTGATAGATTTCATCTTTGAATTGGAATTCTTTTCCAAAGGGTTTCATTGCCGGATGATCGGTATTATGCACGGTAATGGTTACCGTATTATTAGAATTCCAGGGATGCCCGTTAAAAGAGCCGCCGATCATGTCCCAATATGGTTTGTAGGTTTTATAAGTATCTGTGGCTGAGTGAAAGCCGATGAATCCATGTCCTTTTTGCTTTAACCAATCGTTCAGAAAATATTGCATGTCTGCTTCTTTGATGGGTAACATGCCCGTGGTGTAGAACATTACCATGTCGTAGTTCTGCAGATTTTCTTTCGTGAAATCGGCTGCGGCATCTTGAGTACAGTCGACTGAAAACAGCCCTGACTGCTTTCCTAATTGAATCATCGCGATCTCAGCGGGTGCTAATTTCTGTTTGTCACGTTTGACAGATCCGTGTGTGTACCCTTTACTCTGTGTCAGCATCAGAATTCGGGTCTTTGCCGTTTCTGCCTGAGTTTCAGCGGGCGTCATCAACAGAGAAACTGCCAGCAGGCAGCAGGTAAAGATCGATGGAAATCGCATGGTGTTCGCTCCACGGTTGTGTTGGAATATGATTCGTGAATTCAATCTGTCTATTTTAAAGAGAAGCGGCAGGTCAATGCAAAGCAAAACGCTCAATCTGTCAATTTCTGAACCCGGATATTTCGAAACTCGACGGCGTCTCCCTCTGATTGAATCCCGAAGAAGCCTTCTGTCAGTTCACTTGGTTTGCAGGAAGCGATTTTCGTTCCGTTCAGAACAGAAGTCAGCATGCCATCTTTGGAAATGACTTCGATCGTGTTCCATTCTCCCAGAGGTCTGCGGGCGGTTTCTCTGGCTGCCTGATTATCTGTGACTTCCAAAGTTACATCTTTTGAGTTTGATTTGATGTGTGCCATCTCTTCAAACTTCCCCTGAACTTCGAGGCAACGCGGCCAGATCCGATTTTCGCCGGTAATGTAAATTAATATTCCGGTATTGGGATTTTCCTTTTTTTCGCTGGATTCCGGGAAGCGATATTCCAGGCGTAAAGAAAAGTTACCGTGGATTTTCTTCGAATACAGGTAACCGCGGGGGTTTCCGGTACAGGAGATGATGTCGGATTTTTCTGTCCATGTCGGACCATCGACCGGTTTTTTGGATTTGCCCTGGAACTCATTAAAGTCATCCAGACTCAAAAGTGTAAAACCATTTTCCACTTTGAATAATGATTCTATCGTTTTTTCGGGTAAATCAATCGCCGACACCTCTCTGAGAGGTTTTTCTTTTTGAGTATCGGTTGGAACGGAATCGCTACACCCCCAAAGGAGGGATGTTAAGGAAATGAGCATCAGAAAAACTGGCTGGTATTTCAAGGGAATCTCTCTTTTCTGGAAGTATTAATCTATTCTGAATTGAAAGTGTTACTTATGCGATCTTCATTTTCCTATCGTACATTATCCGCCAGTGACACTAAAGCCTGCTGTCCGGACTTCTGCTCAGGACACATATAATCGATACATTTTTCTGCAATGCAGCAAATTTGCTGATTTACCTGATCAATCATTGCGGTAGATACCTTAACAATTACCGATAGTAAATATGTACTCTCCTTTTACTGATTCGGATCACAGGGATAACGATTTTATCGTCATTGCCAGATTATTCCATTCCTGCGTTCTGAGCAATCAGCTAATCATTTCGGTGATTTACCGAGAAAGAAATGGGCAAACATGCAGCATTTAGCAATCTCTTCCCGTCAGGCTCAATTGAAGACTCACCAGCAATCCAATAATTCTTTGAATTTGAGAAATTTTTCCGATAACGATGACGATTCGCAAAATTTTAGTATCTCTGTACTGGAATGGTTAAACGCCGAATTACGAAAAGAAGCTGAAAAGCAGGAAATCGTGGCGTTCGATTCTCATGGCAATATCATGGATCGATTGCAAAACATGCTGAGTTCGAAAGCCACGGGCATCACGATTATGGTTGTGGGCTTCTTTTTTATGTGAAGCGGTCTGAGAGGTAAAGCATGCCACTTAAAACCGGGTCAGTCCAATCTGGGATTCTGCTATGAATCTTTAAACACGATCATAGCAGAATCAACGCTTAAAGCACTCAGACGATTCCCGTACCGAACGTATCACCCTTGGAGCGGGGTTCATGCTCATTGGCTGAAATTTTTTCTGCTTCAGACTGATCAGAGGCAGAGTGATGTGGCTGAATCGATTCCTGTGACTGCGCTCCGGAATCGATGCGGAACGTCTGATTATTCTTGCGAATTTGAGTCGATTCCGTAGCCTGCGTTTCAACCGGAGGCGAACTGCTAAACTCTTCTGCATTGGGGCTTAAACGGGCAAAGTCTTCTTCGCCAAAATCGTCATAGCGGCAAATATAGCCTTCCTTCAGGGCCGAGATTTTTTCTTCCTGGTAGGCTTTGATGACTTCTTCCTGAATCAGCTCTCGGCATTCGGAATTAATCGGATGAGCAATGTCTGCGTAAAGACGTGCGCGTCCAGAGTCATCTTTGGCTGCCCGATTTTCGTCGAGGCGCACTCCACACTGATTACAATACATTGACCGAAGATGATTCTTCATATGACATTTGGGACAGCGATCCATCAACTTTCGACTGGGCATCGCAACAAAGGCCCCTTTGGCACCTTGAATAATTTTTAAATCCCGAATGACAAATGAGACATCGAAAGTAATTGAACAAAAAGCAAGTAATCTTTCGTGCGGATCATTCATCAACTTGATACGAACTTCACTGATCTCCATGGCCTCACTCCATTTGTGCCGAAATTAGAATTGTTCATCTATAGTCGGTTTTGGACAACAAAGATGCTTCCTTTGATTGTCGATCGTAAACGGGCAGCAATCTGACGTGCCTGAGCTCTGTTATGACAGATCCCGAAATAGGCAGTCCCACTACCACTCATCATATGCCCCAAAACAGATTGTTTTGAGAAAAAATCTTTCAAAGTTAATATTTCTGAATTTAGTGTTTCTGCAGGAATCTGTAGATCATTCAATATGAGGCTGTATAAAGAATGAAATTGGCCGGAAGACAGGTTTTGTACAAGTAGTTCGACCTGCTTATTAGAGTGGCTTCCCACTCGACACTGCCGATAAACGTCAGCCGTCGATAATCCCGTAGTGGGACGTACAACCACAAAGTGGAGACAATGGGGAACTGAAACAGGTTCTATAATTTCCCCCCTTCCACGACAGATGGCACTACTGCTTTCTGTCAGAAAGAAAGGGACATCACTTCCCAGTTCCGCCGCCAACTTTTGTAATTCGTTAAGCGACAGTCCCAATTGCCAAAGTTTATTGGCAGCAAACAGAGTTGCAGCGGCATCGCTTGACCCCCCGCCCAAACCAGCTTCAGAAGGAATTCGTTTTGTTAACTGAATTCGAATTCCCTGGCGTGTACCCGTTTTTGTTTGAAGTAACCTGATAGCCTGGACCACCAAATTATCTTCTCCAGATGGAATACCCGTCTTTTTATTGGCTTGTTGAGGAAGAAGAGAATTTGCTTCAACAACTTGCAACTTGACTCCTGACGAAGGTTCCTCCATGAAAACTAAAGTGTCGTATATACCCACCGAAAGCATCAACGAAGTAATATCGTGAAAGCCATCGGATCTCTTCTGATCGATACTTAAAAATAAATTTAACTTTGCAGGAGTTTGAACTGTAATGGATTGCGAACTGGAGTAAGAAAACAGCATCCGTCACATTTCCAAAATTCCTACGAAAACGATTTTGACATCGTTTTTTTTAACAGGCCCTATTTATAGTTTGACAGGAGATTTGAGCAACTTGACCTGACTTAGTTTCGATCTTAATACGACGCAGTAATATAGATGACTACTGCCACAGGGATATGGTATCTCTTAAAAGGAAAAACGTCAACATCTTTTCCCGTTTCAGCACATTTACCGTTGAATCAAACAACCAGTTTCTCTTTGTTCCGGGATGAATTTACTTACCCATGACTGTCAAAAGAGGCTTGAATGATTTCAACTGAAGTTGTTTTTTATTTGTAAATCGAATTCGTGCCTGCTCTTTGCCTTTGGCGTCTGTTTTGATTTCGCGCTCGGCCCCAAGGTCAGCTATTTTACCTAAAGTAATTTTTTCATTTGACGCTTGAAACGTCAGATCGATTCCTTCCCGTCGTTTGGTGTGAATCGTCAGAAACGGTTTGCTGGCACCTGATTTCATAAAATTGACTAAGGATTTATTATCCCATTGGATCAATGAATCTGGATAAGTCTTTTCCAGTAAGTCAAATAACGATTCCAGCAGCGAAACATCCCAGGCTACGCGTTTATGATTCGGAAAGCCTTTCCGTGAAAGATGCCATTTCTTCTTGAGCACTTTCCAGGGCATAATATCGTCCGGATTGATTTTATCCTGATGAATCAGAGCGAGATACTTATCACAGGCCGTTTGCAGAAATTTCTTGAAGGCAGGGGTATCGATTTCTTTCTGCCAATGTACTGTCAGTGTGACTTCCTGCCAGGGGCCTTTCAGATTTTTGACACGGACTCGGTTGGAACGTCCATAAATGGGAAGTTCATCCAGATTATCCAGTGATTCCAGTGCCAGTTGTTCGCGCAATTCATCCTGCTTAAAGGTATTTCGTTTCACTCGAAAACTGAGTCTGAGCAGCCACTCGTCGCCGGTATTTGCATGTAAAAACCAACCCTGTTTTTTAACCGGCCCGTTGACTTCGACAATGCTACGATGATTCCAGTTAATGTCGCCAAATCCTTTTTGATTTTCGATCACATCAATCACGGATTCCAGTGCTGTTCCCTCCCACTGGCAGGCGGCACCAGAGATGGAAACGTGGTCCTGTGTATGCCAGCGTTTCCCATCTTTCTGCCATGGCATTTGCGCATCACGACCGATTTGTTTCAGGTCGATATCTCCCGCCTGTTTTTTTCCCAGGCTTTGTGCATCGAAGAGTTCGCGTTCCTCTCGTTTTCCGGTTGAGAGAACCGACTTCAATATTTCGCCGGTGTAAGATCTTAACAACGGAACCTGTTTTGATTTTCGAGTACGGGTAGAAGTGGTCTGCTTCTGAAAGCGTTCTGCATGTTCCACCAGTTTTTCCGGCGTACCGGCGGCGATAATCTGTCCGCCCTCACTACCTGCTTCGGGTCCGACATCAACGAGCCAGTCGGCTGTTTTGATCACATCCAGATTGTGCTCAATCACAATGACCGTGTTTCCCAGTTCGACCAGACTGTTGAGAACTTTCAACAGTTTGGCGATGTCATCAAAGTGCAATCCTGTTGTCGGTTCATCCAGCAGATAGAGTGTTTTTCCTGTGCTGGGTCGCGCCAGTTCCGCCGCCAGTTTAACGCGCTGCGATTCCCCGCCTGACAAAGTAGGCGCAGATTGCCCCAAGGTCAGATAATCCAGACCAATGGCACATAAGGTTTCCATCGTACGACGAATGGCGGGGATATTTTTAAACAATTCCGCTACGTCGCCGATCGACATCTCCAGAACATCGGCGATGGATTTGCCTTTATACTTGACGGATAATGTTTCCTGATTGTAGCGTTTGCCGTTACAAGTTTCACAGGTGACCCAGACATCGGGTAGAAAATGCATTTCGATACAACGCTGGCCGTTTCCATCGCAGTCTTCACAGCGTCCCCCCGAGCGATTAAAGCTGAAGCGTCCCGGTTGATAGCCGCGCACTTTCGAATCGGGGAGCCTGGAAAAGAGTTCTCTAATCTGATCAAACACGCCGGTATACGTTGCTGGATTTGAAGCAGGTGTATTTCCTAAGGGCTTCTGGTCAACAATGATGGCTTTATTAATCTGATCGAGTCCCAGCAGTTCATCAAAGGGGCCAGGAGCTTCTTTTGAACGGTGAAGTTTTTTGGTGACGGCGCGTGCCAGTGTTTCTTCTATCAGAGAACTTTTACCGGAACCGGAGACCCCAGTGATACAGGTGAAGGACCCAAGTGGAATTGCGAGATCCACTGACTGTAGATTATTTTGTCGAGCCCCCTTTAATTCCAGCCAATGCCCTGTGGGCGAGACTGCAATTTCTTCCTGGCCCTTTTTTTCATAAACGAGACGGCGTTCCTGAGGAAGCGGGATTGATAATTGATCGGAGAGATATTGCCCTGTGAGCGATTTTTTTTTGCGTTTTAACTGTTTGGGAGTCCCCTTGCCTACAATGGTTCCGCCGAACCGTCCTGCTCCGGGACCAAAATCAAAAAGCGAGTCAGAAGCTTCGAGTACTTCACGATCATGTTCGACCATCACGATGGTATTGCCGATGTCCCTCAGTTTTTTCAGAGTATTGATCAAACGCGTATTATCGCGAGGATGTAAGCCGATGGTTGGTTCATCCAGGACGTAGAGTACGCCCGTTAAAGAGCGTCCGACTTGACCAGCCAGTCGAATTCGCTGACTTTCCCCTCCGGACAGTGTTGGCAATGCACGACCGAGGGTAAGATATTCCAGGCCGACATCCACCAGAAACTGCAGGCGGCTGGTCGCTTCCTTGATCAGTTCGCCGGCGATCTGTTTTTCCCTTTTGTCAAGCTTTGCCTTTTTGATGAATGACAAGGCATCTTTCAAGGGGAGTTCACAAAACTGGTTGATGGTTTTTCCCTGAAACCGAACCGCTGCCGCATCGGTGCGCAGCTTACTGCCATTGCATACCGAACAGGGAACTTCACCGGTCATTTCCTGCAGGCGGCTGCGAAATGCAAATGAAAGGCGCGACGCTTCTTCAATGGCAGGATAAAGCCCTTTGTATTGAAATTGAATTTTCCCCGAATCATCGAGTGAAATCCACCGTTCTTCATCGCCGTATAGAACCAGTCTCTGCTGTTTGACACTGAGTTGATTAAAGGGGACATCCAGTGGAATGCGAAATTGTTTTGCGATGGCTGCCAGGACCAGGTGAAATTCCGGGTTCGTCCGCGGATCAGGCCAGGCTGCGATCGCAGCCTCTTTCAGACTTCGATTCGGGTCGGGAATCAATTCTGCCAGATTGGTACCCAGTTCCGTTCCCAGGCCTTCACAATATTCGCACCATCCCAAAGGGCTGTTAAAGGAATAATTGTGCGGCGTTAATTCTTCGAAGCTGAGTCCACACTGTTCGCAGAAATAAAACAGGCTGAACGTTTCGAAATCCCATTCATTTTCCGGAATTTCATCATCACAATAGCAGGCATACATCAGCCCTTCCCCGAACGCCAATGCAGACTCGACTGAATCTGCGATTCGTGAACGATTTTTGGCAGCGACAGTAATGCGATCAATGACGACTTCCACTTCGTGACGACGACGGCGGTCTATCTGGGGCACATCTTCCAGACGGCATGTGAATCCATCGATTCGTACACGCAGAAAACCCTGCGTTCTTAATTTCTCCCAGAGTGTCTCATATTCCTGTCCGACATTGATCTCGACGGGAGCCAGTATCAGAAGTTTTGTACCCGCTTCGATTGACAGGATTCTCTGAATGACTTCGTCTGTCGTTTGCGTTTCCACCGGAACATCACAGTCCGGGCAATACATGGTACCCAGTCGTGCAAACAGCACACGCAGATAATCGTAAATTTCGGTTACCGTGCCGACGGTGGAGCGAGGCGAATGGCCTGTTGTTTTCTGTTCGATGGCAATTGCAGGAGAGAGGCCATGAATGTGCTCGAATTTCGGTTTGGGCATTTGACCCAGAAATTGTCTGGCGTAGGCAGACAACGATTCCACATAACGACGCTGCCCCTCTGCATAGAGCGTATCCATCGCCAATGAACTCTTGCCACTGCCGCTTGGGCCACAGAATACATTCATCTGATCGCGGGGAATTTGCAGATCCAGATTCTGTAGATTGTGTTGCCCTGCTCCACGAATGGTAATTTGAGAGCTATCCCCTTTGGGTTTGCCATTTTGTTTTTGATGAGCGGACTGCCAACGTAGATGCGGATTTGTTAATTTTAAGGCCTTTGTTTTTTTCCTGCCTTTTGCTGCTTTGGCAGGCACCAGTTCTGTTTGCTCTCTTAAAGCCAGACCGGTATAAGAATGCTTACAGGCGGCGACTTCTTCCGGCGTGCCTTCCACCAGAATTTCGCCTCCCCCTTCGCCTCCCTCAGGTCCGAGATCAATCACCCAGTCAGCTGTTTTTACAACATCGAGATGATGTTCGACGACAAGTACGGTATTACCGGCGTCGACCAGATGGTGTAACACTTTCAGCAGCAACTTGACATCGGCAAAGTGCAAACCGGTCGTCGGTTCATCCAGGAGATAGAATGTGCTTCCCGTAGATCGTTTGCCGAGTTCCCGCGCGAGTTTGACGCGTTGTGCTTCGCCGCCTGAGAGTGTGGGCGAAGGTTGACCCAACTTGAGATAATCCAGACCGACATTATGTAGTGATTCGAGGAGTTTTAAGATTTTGGGAACGTTCTGAAAATGTTCAATGGCCTGCTGAATATCCATCTCAAGGACTTCGGCGATATTGGCTCCCTTATAGCGGATTTCGAGTGTTTCGTGATGAAATCGGCGGCCTTCGCAAATGGGACAGGGAACCCAGACATCCGCAAGAAAGTCCATCTCCAGTTTATTGGCACCGTGTCCTTCACAGGCTTCGCAGCGGCCACCCGCTACATTGAAACTGAATCGGCCTGCTTTATAACCTCGCATGCGGGAATCTGGAAGTTTCGCATAGAGATCACGAATCAAGTCGAAGACTTTGACATAGGTTGCGGGATTCGAACGGGGTGTGCGACCAATGGGAGACTGATCAATGTCAATCGCTTTGTCGATGAATTCCAGTCCGGTGACTTTAAGATGTTCGCCTGGATTTCCTTTTCCCTTATTAATCTTTTTATTTAAAACGGGCCAGAGAATATCATTCACGAGTGAGCTCTTTCCAGAACCACTTACGCCCGTGACACAGATAAAACCTTTGGTGGGAATGATGGCATCAATATTTTTCAGGTTATGATGCTTCGCACCTTTGATGGTAATCGATTCTTTTTTAATCAGTCGACGTCGGGCTTCCGGGATGGAGATCGTTTCTTTTCCGGAAAGAAACTGGGCCGTCACACTTTGTTTTGCTTTCAGGACTTTCTGAAATGAACCTTCAGCGACAATGTGTCCGCCGCGGATTCCGGGACCGGGACCAAAGTCGACAATATGATCGGCAGCGCGCATGGTTTCTTCATCATGTTCGACCACAATCACAGTATTGCCCTGATCGCGCAGGTCACACAGGCTTTCCAGGAGCATCGTATTATCGCGAGGATGCAATCCAATAGAGGGTTCATCCAGAATGTAAACCACGCCCACCAGTCCGCAGCCGATCTGGCCTGCCAGACGAATCCGCTGACTTTCACCGCCGGAAAGTGTCGGAGCGGTGCGGTCGATGGTCAGATAGTTCAGACCACAACGCAGGAGAAAACCTAAGCGCCCACGAATTTCTTTCAAGACTTCGTCTGCAATCAGTACTCCGGTTTCGTCCAGTTCCAGCGATTCAAAAAATGTGGCCGCCTCTTCAATACTGAATGCGCAAACTTCAGGCAGGGTTTTCGCGGTGGCTTTCTTTCTGCCTTTAGTGGGAAAACTGTTCGAAGTAATCCGGACATGGCGAGCCTGTGTATTCAGTCGTGCTCCATGACAACTGGAACATTGGACAAAGTCCATGTACTTCTCAAGTTGTTTCCGTCGCATCGGGTTACTGGTTTTACGATAACTCTCCAGAAGTTCCTCGACGTAACCTTCCCAGGTACCACCATGCTTCCAGACGCCACCAGAATGACGCCAACTGAAAGTAATATTTCGCTCACCGGTCCCATAGAGAAACTGCTGTTGTGCTTCTGCGGGCAGTTCATTCCAGGGAGTTTTCATAAAACTGTCTGCGGGCAGTTTTAAATCTTTTTCGATGGAACGCGCGACACCATTGTAGATGTGCCTTCTCCATTTCCCGACTTTTGATAACGGCCCTAATAATTCGAAAGCGCCTTTTTGAATGGAAACTGAATCTTTCGAAATCAAAGCCTCTATCGGAAAATCATAGCGCATGCCCAGGCCATTACATTCATTGCACATTCCAAGCGGGCTATTAAAACTGAAGAGCTGCGGTGTCGGCGGTTCATAACTGATGCCACAGTCGGAACAGGCATAGTTTGAACTATAAAGTTTTTCCCGAAGCGTGTCGGTCTTCTCTTTATCAGCCTCCTCTTTATCGGGATGTTGAGCAGATAGTTCTTCCGCGACAATCAGCGTGCCCTTTGACATTTTCAGAGCCAGTTCGACAGACTCTGCCAGGCGGGAACGACTGATTTTACCTGCGACAAGACGATCAACGACGACTTCAATCGTGTGTCTCATCTGTCGATCCAACTGCAGTTGATCGGAAAGCTGGACGATACGACCATCAACGCGTGCTCTGAGAAAGCCCTGCTTCAACAGATCGTCAAACAGATCTTTATATGCCCCTTTCTGCTGCTGAATTAAGGGTGACAAAATCGAAAAGCGGGTTTTCTCTGGCAGCAGAGAAATCGAGTCAATGATGCGCTCGCTGTTTTGTGAGCTGATCGGCTTGCCACATTGTTCGCAGGACCCCATTCCCACACGGGCAAACAGGACCCGAAGATAATCATAAATTTCCGTAATCGTTCCCACAGTACTGCGCGGATTCCGACCACTCATTTTCTGCTGGATGGAGATGGAAGGCGCGAGACCAGAAATAGAATCCACTTCCGGCTTGGGCATCTGCCCCAGAAATTGACGCGCATAACTGGAGAGCGATTCTACATAGCGTCGTTGCCCTTCAGCATACAGCGTATCAAAAGCGAGCGAACTTTTTCCGGAGCCACTGACTCCGGTCATTACAATCAGTCGATTTCGAGGAAGTTGAACATTTATGTTTTGCAGATTGTGCTCGCGAGCACCTGTAATGATGATATCTGTTTGTGCCATGGACCGCGTTATACCAATCGGATGATACCGAACTTAGAATCTCAAACGTAAATGTGGTTAAATTGAAGGTATTAAATCAAATTCGATTCAGAGCAGCCCGCCTCCAAAGCTGTTATCATCATCTTCTTTCGTTTCCGCTTCTTTTTCCAGTTCTTTATTTTCCAGTTCCTGATCTTCTACTTCCTGATGTTCCCGTGGATGGAGGTCCGTTTCAGGCGTTTCATCTGTCGTTGCTGAAACTTCCCTCGCTGTCTGTTCTGAAGGAGTCGTTATTTCTGAGCTTTGATTATCATCAGCGGAACGTGCTTTGGCTGCGGCCCGTTCTGAGGATGACTGTTCTTCTTCCGCTAATTCAAAATAATCAAAATGATAGGGGTCTCGATAGAGACTCCGTTTTTCTTCGACAAGCTGCATGAAGACCTCTTCTCCCTCAACCTGTATTGATTTCGAAGCAACATTTCCACTCAATCGAATTGTTTCCCCCGTACGAGGGCACTTCCAGAGTCGCCTGACATCAAGGTCCAGCTTCAATCCGGGGCCTTTCATAGTGTTTCCTCTTTACTTTTGGGGGTCAAAAATCAACGCTTTTCAGAAACGCTTCACTACATTACACTCTGCTACTCTATGAAAGATACCTGATCCCGTATCCTCTATTCAATTGCTGGCAAAGAAATAATTGAATCGAAGGTCTTTTTGTTCATTAAATCAAGGTTGATTGATGTCTGAATCCGTGCAGTCTGCGTCCAAGTCTGATCCAAAATTTCCTGCCAAACAGGATTTGCTCCAGTTGGGACGGGGACTATTAATGGGGGGTGCAGACATCATTCCCGGCGTTTCAGGGGGAACAGTCGCGTTGATACTGGGAATTTATCAACGCTTGATAACTGCCATCAGTCATTGTGACTCACGCTTATTCAAATTACTGATACAGCGCAAATGGTCTGAGGCCGCTCAACATCTGGATCTGCGTTTTGTGATTCCCTTAGGTATCGGAATATTGACAGGTGTCGTCAGTCTGGCGAGCCTGATGCATTATCTGCTGGATTACCATCTGCAATTGACGCTGTCGCTCTTTTTCGGATTGATTCTGGCTTCCAGTGTTCTGGTGGCACAAATGGTAGAGCGCTGGTCATTTTCGAATGTGATCGCGTTAGTGGCTGCACTGCTGGGGATCTATCTTCTGGTGGGAGAATCTTCTGTGAAGGCACCGGACGGTAACCTGTATATTTTTCTCTGCGGCATGATCGCCATCTGTGCCATGATTCTGCCCGGAATCAGTGGTGCACTGATCCTGGTACTGTTAGGAAAATATCATGACATCACAGGGTTACTCAAAACCATTCCGAAGCAGTTGCTGCAAGGTCACATCGACTGGAGTGGTCTGTTGACCGTATTTGTTTTTATACTGGGCTGCCTGTTGGGTCTAATCCTGTTCAGCAAAGTGCTGCGTTGGTTGCTGCATTCCTATCATAATTTCACAATGGCCGCGCTGTGTGGCTTGATGATCGGCTCGCTGCGGAAAATCTGGCCGTTTAAGGTCGACATTACAGCCTACGCAAATGATCAGACAGCTGAGACGGTACCCTTCAAACATCGGATCTATGAAAATGTCTGGCCTGGTGCCTTAGATGGACTTTTCTGGACATCACTCTTGATGATTATCGGAGCCGCGTTATTTGTGTGGGGACTCGACTGGTTATCGAAAAAATACGTAACGCAAAATAGAACGGACTTTTAGACTGCCGCTACTTATTTGCCATCATCTTGTGGATAGAGTAAGACGCGATCATGGCAGAGCAGAATCAGATCCTTTCGATTGTCGCCCGTCACATCTGCAATCAACGCTTCACGCGGATTGACTCCCGTTCGGTTAGAACGGGAAAATGTTTTCGCTTCAAAGACTCTGAAATTTAAAGCGTGTCTTAAACCCTGCTTCTCGCGATAATTCAATATTTCCACTTGATTTCTCCGCGTATCCAGCGTCACCACATCAGACAATCCGTCTCCATTCAGGTCACCGGCTACGGAATCGGTAAAATAGGCCTGAGGCAGTTTTGATTCAAACGAGGAAACTTCTTTCAACGTCGGTGGAGTTTGACCCGAGTAGAGAATTCCGAATTGCCCGATTCCGAACAGCAACAAGTCTGACTGCTGATCTCCATTTAAGTCGGCCACGTGTGCTGAACGGTAGGGAAACTCTCCAATTTCGACCTCTTTCCAGGGGCGATAGACGTCGGATTTCTTTCGCAGAATTCGCAGTTTTTTCACCCCCAGATCGACGAGCACAATTTCGTCGCCGGGTGCGCCATCCAGATTGATATTCACTGCACCTGCTACACGTGCTTTACTTTCCGGTGCATTAAACTGATCAACCACCTGCCACTGGCTGGCTGAATTCAAACTTAATCTACGGGCGAAATTATTCTGGGCAGTGAGGATCCAGTCGCGTTTTTTTCCACCAATGAAGATCGATTCCGGTTTAATCTCATCCAGATTGATGCCTCCGGAGGGCGTAATTAATTTAGGTGTCTGCTTAGAATTCAACGAAATCATCTTGGGAGAGCGAGACAGACCATAGAATGCCATCAGTTCATAAACGCCGTCTCCATTGGCATCCAGTTTGATTAATGATTTTGGACTATCGAGATTGGGTGGTGCACTGGGGAATTTATATTCACCCCACTCGCCGTCTTTATTCAGTCGCAGCGCCTGTAATTGAAACTTGTAATTGCGTTTGTCTCCGACTTTGGCGACGTAAATGAGTTCTGGTGAAAAATTTCCATCCAGATCGGCCAATTCAAAGGCTACGGGCTCTCCTTTGATGGGGAGAATTTTGGGAAAGGATAATCTCTCATTCGTCAGAGAGCTGACGCCGATAATTTTTTCACGCGTACTCAATACAAAAACTTCCGCGAGTCCATCCCCGTCGACATCTTCTACGCGTAATTGTTCGACGCCCAACAATCCTGGATAAGTCTGTCCCAGATCAAGCCCCTGCTCTTTAGTCTGCCTGTAAACCAGCATTTGTGCTGTTTCGGGATCGGAGACAACGAAGTCGGTTAACCTGTCGCCATTAATATCACCGAGATCAAATCCACGGTTGCGGCTGGAACCTTCTGCGCCGAAGCCATGCAATGTGAGGCGTTTGGGGACATGTCCATTTTGATTGTGTGCATTCTCTAATTGCTGCATTTTCAAACGACCAGTTTGCGAATCGATCGTCAGGATTTCGCTCCCGGGTTTTCCATCAATATTGGAGAGCGTCACGGAACGGGGGTTGGAGAGTTCGAATCTGATTTCCGGTCCCAGATTTGAGTCCTGTTTTTGAAGTCGGGCACATAAAATCTGATTTTTGCCATCGCGGGTGGCATAAGTAAAATCATTTCGGCCGTCGCCATCGAGGTCGGCAATCGCAGCGAGCCCTAATTTGGGAGAAGTATTCAAAATTGAGCGAGGTGAACCGAAACTGCCTTTCTGATCCTGCAACAGAAGATAAGTATGATTTGTCCCTAAAACGATCAGATCGGTTTTTTTATCGAAATTGAGATCACCGGCTGCAATGGTCCACTGAATGGCCTGCAAGTCGGCCAGCCGAATTCGTGTGCGTTTTGACCAGGTTCCTGCTTCAGATTGATACCTAATAATCAAGCGATCCGGGAGTGCGAGGTAGGCCAGATCGGTTCGGCCATCGCTGTTGAAATCGCCGACCGTTAACGCGGAAATGGAAACGTCGACCGGAACTTTCACGTGCTTGAACCGAGCATCGTTGGGAATCAGATTGACCCCTTCCTCGGGATCTTCCGCGTTTTGCATTTCCTTGTCAGACTTCTGCAGCAAAATATCAATGCGACTGTTACTGTTATCAATCAGCACCAGATCTTTTTTGCCATCCGCGTTGAAATCTTCAGCCAGCATGTTCGACGACCGACTCGATAACTTGAATATTTCAAGCGGTTTGAATCCGTAATATTGAGCGAGATTGATTTTTTCAGCAGAGCATACCGGCGTCGGCACTATATAGAATATGACACCAGCCAGCGCAACAAACCATCGACTACAAACTACCTTGCGTGAACCGCCTAACATCCTGATCTCCTTACCAAAAATCTTTTGCTCTGGCCCTCAGCATCAGACTGAGAGAATCTGCAGAAAACTTACTTCTGAAAGAATTCCTGACTAATTCACGCGAATATCAAAAGGCATAATCGTCAGTGTTTTTTCCCGAGAGAGCAAGTTAATCAAATCCAATTTCTGTATTTGCTGTGACAGTTCGGGAGAGAGCAGATTTAACATCTTTGAAATTTGCTGACTCTGTTTTGACTGTGCATCCATACTACCAAAAATCTGTTCAAAAGGACTGGTTGGTCTGGGAAGAATTAATTTTTCAAATTTTTCGCCATCCTTGATTTTTCCCAGTTTCCGGGCATGCTCGATGGCTTCATCCAGTGTTCCCAATTGATCCACCAGGCCAATTTTGAGTGCCATTGCCCCGGTATAAACACGACCGCGGGCCAGTTTTTCCAAAGCGGTATATTCCATTTTGCGTCCTGTGGCTGCTTTTTCCGTAAACTGTTTGTAGATCGAGTACATTAATGCAGAGACTGCCGTCCGCTCTGATTCTGTAAAACCGGTCAAGGGACTGAACGCACCACTGTTCTTGCCTCGCGAGATCACACTGGTGGTAATGCCAATTTTTTTAAAGAGGCCATCCACGGCAAGTTTGCCGCCGACAACACCAATTGAGCCGGTCAGAGTGCCAGGTTCGGCAAAGATTCGATCTGCGCCCATGGAGATATAATATCCCCCACTGGCAGCAACATCACCCATACTGACGACGATCGGCTTGTCCGCTTTTTCCAGCGAACGCCACATCAAATCGCTGGCCAGCGCACTTCCCCCCGGACTATCGACCCGAAGAACAATTGCTTTCACCTTATCGTCTTTTGCTGCCTTCTCAACGGCTTTGATAAAGGTATCAGAGCCCAGTACTTTCACACCCATCAAACCTCCCTGAGAACTGGATCCCGACATGATGGCTCCGGTGGCGTAAATCACAGCAACACGCGGCCCCGAACCCATACGCTGAGAAGAATCGATCCCAGAAAACAGATCCATTAATTTGATTAAACCAGCGATGCCAGAGAAATCATTGTCGAGACGTTTTTTGGCATACTTCTTTATTACTCTGACTTCCGTCTTGGACTTATCCCCGGTGATCAGTTTGGGAATTTGATCTTCATAGGCAAGGTGATCAATCAAACCCAGTTTTTTTGCCTCAGCTGCCATGTAGGGTCCGCCGTTGATGGCTGCTTCCACTTTTTCATCAGACAATCCCCTCGCTTTCGAGATTATGGTGAGGATCTGTCGAAAATAGTCATCGAGCATGGCTCCCATTTCTTCACGAAACGGCTTACTCATTTCCGTGCGTGTGTAGGGTTCGGCAGCCGACTTGTATTCTCCCACACGTAAGATATCCGGTTTGACATCCAGCATATCGAACAGATTTTTATAGAAGCTGACTTCCGCCCTCAAACCAAGCAGGATGAGCGTTGCGGATTCGGGCATGACAATTTTGTCGCAGGCACTTGCGATCAGATAATCTTTTGTCTTGCCGGACTCGATCCAGGCATATACTTTTTTATTTTTTTTGCGCACTTTGAAAATGGCTTCGCGCAACTCATTCAGTTTTGCCCAGCCAATTGATGTTCCCTTAAGGTGCAGAATCACCCCGCTGAGAGATTTATCGTCGGCTGCTTTTTCCAGTCGGGCAGTGACCCTGGCCAGCGATTCGGTCACATCACCAAACAGGCCGGGCATTTGTGGCCCTTCGGGATAGGCACCTTTGATAATAATGTGCCCCCAGTTCTGGCGGGTTGGCTTATCCTCTTGTTCTGCAGCTACGGTTGTGTTCAGACTCAGACAAACAGAACATCCCAAAACCAGAGCGAATGAGAACCATCGACATTTGATAAAAGACAGCGACATCTGAATTCTCCAGTACAGGGACGTATGTATTGATAGAAGAGCGAGAACAGTTTTTCTCAGTCGTCTTTGTGAAGCGGTCAAATTGAAAACGTTAAAATCAGCGTAATTCCTATAAGCAGTCTAAGGCACACAACCAGCTACGGTCAAGAAGGAGTTGTCTGATGCTCCTGTATATTCGCCCGGAAAATGAATCGCTTCGAAAAATTCCTGCTGGAAAAACCAAAAAGTATTGTCAGGGGATGGCTCTTTTGTCACACTGGTGGGTAGAGTCTCTTAAGAGACAAGGTGTGTCTGCTCATTTTCGTTCACTTCTTTGGTTTTTACAATATGCCAGTCCGATCCTTATTTCTTGCTGTTTTCTGTGTCATTACATTTTCCAGTTCGCTGTTTGCGCAAGGGTTGATCTGGGATCTGCCCGCCGATGGTTCGTGGGTGAGATTTGAGGGCACATATGAAAAAGAAATGCCTGGTCCCGAATCCAATGATAAGCCTGTGAAGCTGAAATGGACGCGTCATTTGATTATCAGTTCTGTCGGTTCCGAAATGGCCGAGTTTGAAGGTGAACAAACTGCCTGTCGCTGGCTGGAGTTCAAAAACATCACTGGCAAGGAAACAGAATCGGGAGTGGCGCCTGGTGTCTCCGGCCCTCGCATTTATAAAGTATTAGTCCCAGAAAAAGCGATAGACGGTAAGATTATTGACCAGAATCAGATACCGGTCACCTTTCTCCCGATCGTGCGTGGTTATCGAAAAATCGGTGACAGACCCGTTGAGCCTCTGAAAACGAATGTATTGCGGTTTTATCCGATGATTACGATGCTCGAACATTACACCAAATGGGACTCGGAGGGAGAGCCCGCAAGCATTGATATTCCGACAGGCGCCGTTTCCGCCCGCGAATACAAGGGGACTTTCATGAGCGAGAGCCCTTCGACCCGCTCCAAGAATGTGGGAACCATCTGGCGGACTGACAAGATTCCTTTCGGGGTTGCGAAATGGACGGTTGAAGTCACACGTGACACCAAAGGGGGAACTCAAGCACGGACAGAATTCAAACGGACCTCTCGGGTGAATGTAGCGATGTCAGCCCATGAAATAGGCAAAAACGCAGAGACTGAACTACCTGCGTCTGAGTAGGTCACATCGAATCGCTCGCTTCTGGCTCTCCATGAATCAAAGAACTCCCAAGCCTCATTCGTCGCTTTGATTCACGCGTATTCACTCTCAGTCATCCTTTTACTTGCTTTTTTGCTCAGAATCCTGCCCGATTTTCAAACAATGGCATCTTAGACTTGACGCTGCGGGTGCAGGTGAAAAGAATCGTGTGGTTTCGAACTTTATTGATTCCCGGCTGTCATAGCTGAGGGATTAATCCATGCTGACGGTGTTGTCAGCCCCGGTCTATTTCATTACTTTCGCAGGCAAAGAAAACGATTATGTCGATGCAGCTCTCCGCTACCGTCCAGAAACTCAAGCCCTCCGCTACCATTGCCGCTGCAGCAAAAGCGAAAGAATTGAAAAGCACCGGAGTCAAAGTCTATGAGTTCACGCTGGGTGAGCCGGATTTTAATACCCCCGCCCATATTCGTGAAGCAGCGAAAGTCGCCATGGATGCCGGCCAGACCGGCTATACACCAGCAGCGGGCACGCTCGAACTCAAACAGGCGATCTGTGATGTCTACCAGCGCGACTACGGTTTAACTTATCAGCCGAATCAGGTTGTGGTTTCGAATGGCGCCAAACACTCGATACATAATGTATTGACGGCGTTGTGTGGCCCCGGCGATGAAGTCATCATTCCCACGCCTTACTGGGTCAGTTACAGCGCATTGGTGGAACTGACGGGTGCGACCCCCGTGATGGTGGAGACCAGTGAAGCCAGCGGCTTCTGTATGACAGCCGAACAATTCGCGGCAGCCATCACTCCTAAAACCAAACTGATGATGCTCAACAATCCCTGTAATCCGACGGGTGCTGCCTATCCTGTGGAAACTCTGGAAGCGCTGGCACGCGTTGCGGTCGAAAAAGATGTTCCCGTGCTTTCCGATGAGATCTACGAAAAGCTGATTTATGAAGGTTCTGAATTTCGCAGCTTTGCTTCCTTTGGGCCGGATGTCGCCGAACGCACGATCATTGTCAGTGGTGTCAGTAAAGCGTACGCGATGACCGGCTGGCGGATTGGCTGGACACTGGCTACCACCGAATTAACGGCTGCAATGACCAAGCTGCAAAGCCAGGAAA
This sequence comes from Planctomycetota bacterium, assembly GCA_022600195.1. GTDB lineage: Bacteria > Planctomycetota > Planctomycetia > Planctomycetales > Planctomycetaceae > Gimesia. The sequence continues at coordinate 98,995 of JAHZKX010000062.1, read as the reverse complement.
CATCAAACCCGTGCAGCGTCAGCCAGGCGGCCACGATTGCAGCATTAAATGGACCGCAAGAGTGTGTTTCAGAAATGCTGGCTGCCTTTACAGAACGCCGCACTTATGTGCTGGAACGCTTACGAAAATTTCCGGAGATCAGCTTTGCAGAACCGGGGGGCGCGTTTTACGCGTTTTTCAATGTGAGTGCGCACTTCAATAAACCATTGGGTGGTGGCAAAGTCGTGAAAGACTCCAGCGAATTCTGCACCGCGTTACTGGAAGAAGCCCATGTGGCACTGGTGACCGGCGATGCCTTTGGGGCACCCGGTTATGTGAGACTCTCATTTGCCACAGATCTCAAGACTTTAGAAGCAGGCCTTGATCGGCTTGAGCAATTTCTGTCACCCGCCTGATCAACAATGTGAAGTTTGAAGACATTAAAAAAACACCATCCTGAAGTGAATCAGGATGGTGTTTTGGTTTCAGCCGATCGTCAAATCAGGCCCATTGTTGCAGATCAGAATTGTCCCCAACCCCAAGGTAGTTCGCCGGTAATGGCTCCACCGAAGTTGATACCATTGGCATCCCCGGTTGTCGTGTAAGGATTGCCGTCAAGAGTAAAGATTAAGAGATCGCCGGTGCTGTCAAGACGGAAGGTACTTGCTCCTGTACCAGAGTAGAGGAAGGTTCCTGCACCAGGGTCTATCAGGTTATTGATACGAGCAGCCTGACGTTGAGCATTACGACGTCTTGAAGTCGAAGTAAATGGTCCGTCGAATGGTACACTGGTAGTATTCAAACGAGATTTGAAGGTGTCTGCATTGTTGTAGAAGGCACCCGTGTTGGTGACATCACCCGCAATAATGGTGTTGTTACCCCAGTCCAGGTCCAGTCGAGCCAATGGATCGCTGCGGAACGTTGTGAGTGCAGTCGGGTCGTTGGTAGCACCCCAGGTTCCCGCGGTTGCCGCGGGATCCACTGTTGAAGTGAAGGATTCGAAGAAGGCATCCGATCCAAAGTTGCCCGTGATTGTAGAATTGGTCACCGACATAATCACACCGGAGTTTGTGAAGTTGCCCACACCGTCGCTGGCAAATCCACCAGCGTTTGTACTGCTGGTACTTCCATTGGTTGTACCGACACGAACCACCAGACCTGTGGTACCGAATCCACTACTAAACCCGTTCGCCAGGATCTGGTTCGTATCCATAGTCATCCTGAGTTGGACATCGTCGAACAGACCACCATCGGCTAGCAGTGCTGTCGTTGATGCCACATCCTGCGTCTGATTGTTCGATGCGGTGTAGACGACATAAACCCCTTCCAGCAGGTTGGCGTTCACGACGTTGTTGCTAAAGGTAATATCGATTGCTGAATCAGTGGCTGCTCCCGGTCGGGCCAGGACATCGAAACCACGCCCATCGTTGAAGTCGATGGTGTTGCCAGTTGCCAGTAAAATGAATGTCCCGCTAGTTGCATTTCTATATTCGATACCATCAAGCGTATTCAGAGTAATATCGTTATTGGTGATTATGATATCGCTATCAGAAGGTGCATCGATATCGATACCGGCTCCGGTGTTGCTGGCAATCAGGTTATTATTCAGGGTGACAGTCCCGGCTCCTGTGATGGCTACACCGTCCCCAGTATTACTCTGGATAATATTACGATCTGCTCCCGCACCACCAATGACCAATACATTTGAGGCTGCATCCAGCTCGATACCACCCGCTCCATTGCCGGTGATCGTGTTGGCAACCCAGTTTCCTGATACACCGCGTTGATCGGACGCATCGTTGATCATTTCCGTGGTACGGATACCGCTCAGAGTATTACCGGTAATCGTGTTACGTGCCATGTCTGCATCCAGCACCGCATCGGCCTGCACACTGATATCGATACCATTCTCAGTATTCCCGGTGATGGTGTTATCGTTAATCGTATAGGTATCTGTGAGGTTCGCATTTGCTGCGGTCAGGCTGATTCCGTCCAGTGTGTTGCCTGTAAAGGTATTAAACTGAACATCAAAGGTGTTGACTTGACCGTTGGCCGTTCGAATGACTTCCAGACCACTGCCCGTGTTGCCCGTGAAGGTATTTCCAAAGGGAGCCGTTGATCCACCCACGGTAATATTATTGAGTTGAGCAAAATCGGCTCCATTATTTCCAGTCACACTGAAGTACAGACCAGAGGCGGCATTGTTCTGGAATGTGTTGCGTTGGAATGTACTAGTCGCCATGATCGCGGTATCCCGAAGGATGAACCCGACGCCTTGCCCATCAAAGTCTGTGTTTGTTGAATCGAGGGTGGTATTAAAGTCGTGCTGGTCGATGTCTACATCGTTAAGTGTATTGCCTTCCAGCACCAGGCCGATATGGGCATCACCGTTATTCATGAAGGTGTTGACGAGTGAATTATCCACTGCTGACAGACTGCCGAATGTCAGGAGCACCCCACCAGTACCGACCACAGTCGTTGTGCCACCGACAACACCACCGACACCGCGACCGGCACCCGTACGTCCTACGAAGGTGTTTCTGGTCAGGATTGCCGTGGTTCTGACATCGCTACTGTTAAACAGGATGCCTTCGGTACCCGAAGTATCTCGATTGAAGTTGTTGGAATCGAGGGTGCCCAGTGTATTGACTGCTGTATCTGTCCCACCCAGAGCATCCCCGCCGATGAACAGGCCCGCTTCGGTGTTATTGCTGAAATCATTATTGGAAATCAAGGCTGTCGTGAAGGCACCACCCGTGTTATTGACAATACTCATACCATGGCGGGTGTTTCCAGTGAAGATGTTACTTCCCACGGAAGCGGCACCTGCGGGATTTAAGACAGAAAGATCAATGGTTCCGGTAGTCAGAGTACTGGCAAAACCGTCCTGTGTATTTCCGGTTGCCGTATTGTTGATGACACTGCCACGGATCGTACCTGCGTTGAGCGTAACCAGGCTAATCCCATTCTGACCGTTGCTGTTAAACAGGTTGTCTGCTGAATTCGCATTTCCAATATTCAGGTCGATTCGTGAAGCGCCACCGGCACCGTCTGATGTTGCCACAAAACCATCTGTGGTATTGGTGCTGGCGTTGATGTTGGTCATCCCCAGGTCGAGTACACCGTTCCCGTTGAGGTCTTCACCCGGATCGAGGATTCCATCCTGGTTCAGGTCTTCTGAAAGGGCAGAAATCAAACCGCCGCCTGTCGTATCAAAGGCGATACCAATGCCCGTGTTGCCGGTTGCGGTAATCGTATCAAAGCTGCGAAAGATCACAGAACTGCCTACACCGTTCGCATTGACATGCAAACCTGTGTTGGGATTGATGTTAGCATTGAAGGTATTATTAGACTTGTCTGTAGTAATCACTGCACCACCATTGGCGGTAATAATCATACCGGTACCGTTTGCATTGGCCGTATTTCCGGTAATTCCGAGCGTCGTTACACCATCGGTGGCTGTGCCGACACCATTAACGGAACCAGCATTGGCAATGATTTCAAAACCAGTTCCAGTGCCCGGTGGAACGACACCAAGGTTATTGGTCGCCGTGTTATTGTGGAAGGCCAGTTCGAGTGTTCCACCATTGTGTGTGATGAGTGCTCCATGCAGCGAGTTCGCCCCATCTCCCGAGAAGGTGTTGGTTGAAACGATGCCAGTGCTGGTGCCAGCGGTCAGATTTGTGACATCAATACCACGGTTATACAACACAAAAGTATTGTTGTTGATGTTAAAGCCGCGCGTTGCCGCTGAGAAAATACCATCGTTATGTGGGAGTGCTCCTCCCGTTCTGGCACCGCTGATATTGAAACCAGACACTTCCCAGGCACCGCCGGTACCGACAACAACGGCTCCCGGTGATCCACCAGCACCCGCTGAGTTGCTGAGAGTTGGCATGCTGGCTGCGGGGTTATAACCGGGCAGGTTCAGAGTGACCGGTGCGCCCCCCTGGTCAAACGTGTTGAAAGTATGCTGGCGGGCTTCACTTAACAGGCGTTGTCCGGTGGTGATGCTACCCATACCGCCACCATTGTCAAGCAGTGTGATCTGTCCATCCAGATTCGCTGCGTTACCATCCTTGACAAAGATGATATCTGTAACCGATGAAGGGGGTGACGCGTTATAGGCGGCGACAGAACCGAATGGTGTTTCAAAGTTACCATTGCCGGCCCCCCCGAAGTCGGGATCGATGTGCTGTACAGTGTAAGGCAGGCCGTCATCGGGGTTGATCGCGAGTTCTGTATTCGTGGTTTCTTTAATATTCGCGACAATACGGTAGTTACGATTCATGGGTTGATACATACGCTGCTTGAGCGTCTTGGGTCGCATCCATTTATCAGATCTGCCTTCAGGAATGCTGAGTGTGACATTCATCCAGGCGTTGGACCCGAAGACGGAGTCTTTCGCATAGCTGACCCCCATCTGCCACCAGTCGTTAATATTGGCTTCTGCACGGAACTTGACACCGGTCGCGCTTTTGTCCGAATCGGAATTATAATAGTAACCGCCGACAAAGGCATCGATTCCAAATTTTCCGAGTACGGGCAGTGGACCGCCGACTTCTGCATCCACACCACCATAGGAAGATTCAGAACGGAGGACTCGATCGAGTACAATTCGATTTGTCTGGTAGAAGGCATTACCAGAGAGGTTATTGGAAACCACAGCTTCATTGCTGTTGATGTCAAAGTAACCATTGATACGACCTGTTAAATACTGGCCGATGACTTCACCACTCAAACCGATTTGATGATAGTCCTGGAAATGTCCGCCGTCGTAATCATACCAGCCTGCGAAGGTGAAGATTTTATCGACTGCGTCACTATAGGCCCGCCAACCCGCTCCCAGGTTGACACCGCCGGCACCCTGGTCGGTGACCATTGCTCGTAAGTCCAGAAAGAGCATGCTTTGATCAGGGTTAATGGTAAACGGCAGCAGGATTCCAAGATTGGAATAACCATCGTCATAACCAATTCCCCCACCAATGCCTTTATCCAGACGGAAGAGTGGTTGGAAAGCCTGTGGCCCCAGTGGTTGCAAACCACCGGCACCGTTATCGATGTATTCGTTCACAACCATTGTTTGTGGATCTGGTTGTTTATAGGGGACGTAACCTTGCGGCACATCCTGGTAGCTGACATCTTTCATTGAAGTAAAACCGGGAACATCGTTTCGTTGCACATTGTTTTGTGGAATGAAATCATGCCTGAAAATGCCGGAAGAGACGTTTCCTACAATGGCAGAACCCTCTCGTTCGCCGATTGCTGCTCGTCCCTCTGACTGAGAGCCATCAGTTTGATCTGGATCCGCATAGGCAGATGCCAGTGAATACTGAGATGCTAAGATTAAGCAGGCCAGGCTAACACGTAATATGTTCATCGAAAGCTCCAACGTCGATGTAGTACTCGCCTCAAACGATTTGAGACGATCAACTTCAGTCCTCTTTGGTCTCACCTGATTTCCCGCTGCCGGACACCCTGTCCTGAGTCGGAAAACCCTGTTTGACCTGAATGGCGGGTAAAACCCATCTCCATTCCCCGTCTGTGTCAGGCTCGGAAGGTAAACTTTTCCGATTATCCTGATACAAGCGGTTACTCTGATCTTTCGGAATAATCGCATTGAGAAGTTGAGACGAAATATGCTAATCGTAAGGGTGAGAAGAAAACCTGCGATCGATGTCCACAGAAACGGGAGAGGGCCCTGAGGTATAAACCTCTATTTAATAGTGGTTTATAGCAATAATTGCATGAGCGGACTGCTGGAAGATCCGCTGAGGATTCTACAAAAAATCTCAGAAAATATTCCCGGAATTTTGCGATGAAAAACCGCGCAAGAAATGTCCACACGAACACTGTTTTGCAAGGTGAGCGGATCCATGCTGGAACATTGGGGAATGCAGAAAGAGTAGAAAACCTAGAGGTGATTATTTAAACCAGATTGTGTCTGCTTCCCATTTTCCTTTGACCAGAATCAGTGTCGTTAAAGTTCGTCCATTTTTCATTTTGATTTTGGCCTGAATCTGATCTCCTGAATCTTCGAGCTGAATGGAGTGAACTAACTCTTCAGGGCTGGCTGTTTCTGCCTGCTTTCTGGCACTCTTCAGCAAGTCAGAAGTGATCAGGTTTCGTACACGTTCCGTGAAATAAGGCTTCATCGATTTGACATCCAGGTTTTGAATATACTGCAATTGAAGCTTAATGATTTCTCTCGACTTTTTTGTTAACTGGTCAGCCAGTTCTTTTTTTTGAGGTGCCGAGAGTTTCATTTTTTCTGGATGGGCCAAGATCAGTTTTGCAGATTGAATCAACTTGATCCATTGAGTGCGGGTTTCCTCACTCAACGGTAGTTTTCTGTTGGTGTAAGCGAGCCGATGCATATCTCGCTTCCCCTTGATCAGTCGGGCAATCTCATGTTGAGCTGGTGCCTGCTCATTCTTTGCGACCCGCCATTCATAGAGAATATCGTTGTCGCCTTCCTGGATCACGTTCCACACTTCAATCTGGTGTGATTTTTCCAGTAAGGATTTCATGTGATTCATCATCGCTTTGGCAGATCCCTTTTCTCCCTGTTTCAATAATCGCTGCGTTGTAAAGAGTTGTTGATAATTCTGGACCGTGTCTTCTTCTGTGACATATTCCGTCAAGGCGCTATTCGCATTCATATTCCGATATCCCTCTCTCCAGCGGGGAGGCAGCTGAAATTCCATCGTATTCAAGGCTCTGGTGAGTTCTGCCGTGAGGCCACGGGTATCAACCAGCGCAAACAGCCTGCCTTGACGAAAATTGACCCACATAAACCCATAACTCAATTGAGACTTACTCTTTTGATTTCGCTCTCGATCCGGTTTCCCCAACACCTTGAGGACTTCGACTTCAGGTGTGCCGACGTTCAATAAACCTTTCCGGTCAAAGAAATCCCAGATCTTCATGAAATCATTGGCGGCCCGTTTATTCGTTGAGTCCAGCAATACCGCTTTGCGAAATTCCACCCAGCCTTTGCTGGCCTGAGAATTTTCGAGATAGCTGACCCCCAGCAGATAGTGTAAAACGCTGCTCTCTGGCTGAAACGCTATGGCCTTTTCGAATTCAGACGCAGCCTTTTTCCAGTATTTTCGTTTCAGTAATTCCTGTCCTTTCTTCGCATGCTCTAAGGCTTTCACTTTTTTTTGCTGCTCTGGAAGTGTTGTCGTTTCCTCTTTTTTCTCCTGAGCCCAAGTGTGGTTGCCCAAAACAAAGATCAGACAGATCATTAAGACCGAAAGAGATGATAGCTGACTCGTTTTCATCTTCACTGTCTCCATCCAACAAATGGAATGTTTTATTGAAACGATACTTTGCAGTTAAACGTTATTTTTTCGTTTCCGGTTTTGTCAGTAAGTTTAACTCCAGCCGCCCGGTATGCCACATATAATTTGGTCCAAATCCGGCGCCTGGCCCCCATGTATTATCGACGGCTTTTTGCAGGTACTGACGAGCGGTTGCTTTTCGTCCGCGTAATGACTCATTCAAACCGATATAGAGATAGGCATAAAACAAACGTTTGGATCGTTCCTCTTTGCTGATTTCTGCTGACTGAATATTCTTCAGTATATTTTCCGGCGTAATTTTGTCTTCAAACAGCCGGTAGATATCGGGAAACGGTTCACGATCATCTTTTTCATATTTGAGCAATCCTTTCTGAGCTTCATCCGCACCTTTGGCTCGATACTGAGAAAAGAAGCGCCAGATACCATTCTCGCGATCGATATTGTCGAACGAATGATAACTTTCAAACTGCTTTGCTGCTTCGGAGTACTCTCTGGCATAATAACAGGCGATGCCACGTCTCCAGTGAGAGGCTTTGATAGACGGCTTCAACTCCAGCATTTTATCATAGTCGGCAACGGCTGCTTTGAAATTCCCTTGAAAGAAATTCGCATCTCCTCTGCGGGAGTACAACGAAATTTCATTGGGGCTTTGCTTCAGCTGCGCGGTCAACTCGACGATCTGCTTTTCAAGTTTCCCCTTGAGTCTAGCTTGCTCCTGAGCAGACGCTGCCTGGGGAGTCGGTTCTTCTGCCCGAGTCACTTCCCATAAGGATGACGTGATAATGAGCCAGCCCAATAAAACACGGTGAATCCAAAATCTCATAGATCGCCACTTTCCATAATTAAGGTGTTGTCCCTGAATTTATCATTCAGGGAACCCGCATTCTTATTATAGTGTCATACTCTGATGTATCAGAAAAGAGCCAGACAGACTGAAAAGAATAGAAATTTCTCTCCCGAAACGACTTGGCGTGCGAACATTATTTCGTATAATGTCCAAGAGATGGCTGCAAGTGATGATATCTGCTAATCTTAGCATACGAAGGCCATCGCCGACTCTTGCCTGATAGTGTAACGGTAGCACGAGTGACTCTGACTCACTTAGTCTAGGTTCAAATCCTAGTCGGGCAACTTTGAAAAAGCTCTGGACCCATTATGGTTCAGAGCTTTTTTTATGCCGACCACAGGATCAGTTTAATTTGATCTTCATCACTCTTACCTGCGTTCAGAGAATTATATTATGAACCAGGACGGCAAACTTCAGCTTCCGGGTTTTATTTATTTCTTCGACAAGAAATCGAAAAGTCAGATTCATTCGAAACGAGATCGAATATAATTTCAGGAGAGCAGATCGTATTTTACTGTGTTGACAGTTCTCAATGATACGGACCAAAGCTGATGAATGACTTTCAGGTAGTTCTCACTATATTTGGATTAGTGTTATTCATGAACTGGATCTCAAAAAAAATAAATTTTATCCATGAACTAGGAGATGGGATCTCTCGGGAAAATGCATCACTTTTAGAATCTATCTCGGGGAGACCTGATCTGGAACCAATGCGACCTATATATGAGGGCAATTGCAATACTGGAAATAAAAACGATTTCTTATATTCTATAATATACATTATCGTAATGATTTCCGCTGGCTGTCTCATTTACTGGATTACTACTGGATTATCAAAAAGCTAGCCCCCAACGGTTACCTCAATGCTACCGACACTTTCACTTGCGGACTTGCATTTGCATGGCACTCGATTCGAATCAAGCCTGAATAAAAGATTCTGTCAAGTCCCTGAATTCCTGGCGTTTGATCGTCGATGGGTTTCATGCGAGTCTCGTAACCGTTAATGCCTAATCCATAATTTTAGGCTATTTGCTGTAACATAGAGTTTGTAAAAGAGTTACTATTAGCAGCCGTTGGTACTCTCTCACAAACAATGGTTAGCATCATCTGTGTTTTTACTTCCCACTGATTCCCTCTCTCAGAATTCATAGCAGCTTATATGATTCGTGCCGCGCTTAAAAATCCGTATCTGGTTATTGTGATCGTTTTGATCGTGTTCATTATTGGCGTCGTCAGCATGCTGCGGATTCCGGCTGACCTGCTGCCCACATACCGGACGTCGGCGGCGCAGATTGTGACCTTCTATCCGGGTATGCCTCCCGAAGTGATGGAACGGGACATCATGAGTCGGTTGCAGCGCTGGACGGGTCAATCGGCGGGCATTGAACATCAGGAAGCGAAAGCCATGCAGGGCGTCTGCATTGTGAAAGACTTCTTTCATGAAGGAGTTTCACAGGCTGATGTGATCAGCCAGGTCAGTAGCTACGCCATGAGTGATATGTTCTACCTGCCTCCCGGGACGATTCCGCCGATGGTGATGCCTTTTGACCCTACGGCTTCTGTGCCGCTCTGTCTGGTTTCGGTTTCCAACCCGGATATGGATGACAGCGAACTCTATGACATTGCTTACAAAAATTTAAGGAACAACCTGCAGTCAATCAACGGTGTGATTGCACCGGCTGTGAATGGCGGGAAGCTCAGACGGATTCTGGCGTATGTCGATCCGGAAAAGTTACGTGCGCGGAATATCTCCATTCTGGATGTTCACGAAGCCCTGCGTAAGCAGAATGTTCTGATCCCGGCTGGGAGCGCCAAGATTGAGGGGCGTGAATTTTATATCTACACAAATGCGATTCCCGAAAAAGTGGAACTCCTTAACAATGCCCCCATCAAAATTGGTGAAGGGGGAGAACCGATTCTCTTCAGCCATGTGGGGGAAGTGCAGGACAGCCACCAGATTCAATCGAACATCGTGCGTGTGAATAACCGGTCACTGGTTTATGTACCCGTTTATCGACAGCCCGGCTCGAACACTATTGAAATCGTTGACCGCATTCATGGCAAGATGGCGGAAATCCTGAACAAACTGAAAGACGAACGTAAGCTGCCCAATGGCGACGATGATCCCAAGATGAAAAATCTGACGCTGGATGTCGTGATGGATCAATCGGTGAAAGTACGTGAAAGTATCGATGCTTTGTGGATTGCGGGGATTTTGGGAGCCTTCTTTTCCGGTTTGATCGTATTCATCTTCCTGCGTAACTGGCGGGCGACGATGATCATCACGATGGCGATTCCGATTTCCATTATGGTTTCGATGATCGGCCTGTATTTTACCGGTAACACGATCAACGCCATGACGCTGGGGGGTTTGGCGTTGGCCGTTGGTATCTTAATCGATCAGGCGATTGTGGTGATCGATAATGTGGAACGCCATATTGATGCGGGCGAGGCACCATTACAATCGGCCTGGGCAGGGACGACTGAAGTAGCCGTTCCGCTGTTTGTTTCCACGATTACTTTTGTCGTCGTCTTTTTACCGGTGATGTTCCTTTCCGGTCTGGCAAAATATCTTTTTACGCCACTGGCGATGTCGGTTCTATTCGCTGTGATTGCCTCTTATTTAGTCGCGATCTTATTTATCCCGGTGGCGGCTTCGAAAATCATGAGCAGACGAAAGTCAAAGGGCGGAGCTGATTCCGAAAAAAGCATGGGGCTCTCTTCCAGTTACAATCCTGCTGACTTGAACTGGCTTGTGGGCGGGTATCGCAAGTTATTATTAGGGGCTCTCAAATTACGCTGGCTGATTATGGTTGGCTCGTTGCTGTTATTTATTGGCTCTCTAGTGATTATGTCCGGAACGGGCAGTGAATTATTTCCGCCCGTCGATTCAGGTCAATTCACAATTTATATTCGCGCGCGATCGGGAACCGAATTACAAAAAACCGAAGAACTGGTTGCCCGCATTGAAAACATGATTGTGGAAGATGTCGGAGACCCTGCCCCCAACAACCCGGCGGCAGTCTCTATCTATCCTGCGACAAAAACAAAATATACAAATGGAGAAGAACGCACACTGACGGAATCAGAAGTCAAACAGGCACTGGCCGATTCGAGTTGTACGATGTTGATTTCGAACATCGGCGTGCTGCTCGACTGGCCGGCGGCTTATTCTCCCAATAGCGGACCCATGGATGCGTTCACTCTGGTCCAATTACAAGACAAACGGAAAGGTAGTGTCTTCGAAGTGGTCGAGCGTTTGCGTAAACGCTTGAATGCAGATCCCGTTTTGAAAGCAGCGGGCGTCGATGTCGCCTTTGATACCGGCGGGATCCTGACCGCTGCCTTGAACATGGGAGAACCTTCGCCCATTCATTTGCAGGTTACCGGTTACACATTAGATACCGCGCAGGAGATCGCCAGAGAACTGGTTTCCACCATCGAAAGTGTGGAGGGTGCAACCGACGTTCGGATTGCACAGCGCAATGATTATCCCATGATCAAAGTTGAGATTGATCGCGTGAAAGCACTCAGTCTGAATGTGAATGTGGAAGACGTGATGAAGAGCCTGGTGAGTACGACCAACAGTTCGATCAACTTCGATCCGGCGTTCTGGATTGATCCCAAAAATGGCAATCATTACTTTCTGGGGACTCAGTATTTCGAAAAAGATATTAACTCACTCGATTCACTGAAATCGATACCGATCAAGAACCAGAAAGATGGCTCTCTGGTTTACCTGGAAGATGTCGCGACTTTCGATGCGAGTGCCACTGGGCCAGCGGTGATCAATCATCGCAACATCACACGTGTGACAGATGTGTTTGCGAATGTGAGCCTGGGTTACGATTTGGGTACCGTTGTTTCAAAGATTGAAGCCAAGCTGCAGGACAGTAAACACAAATTGAAGCTGGTCCCCACACCTGACAGTCGTTCTGCAGCCGCCCGCTATCCTGTGTGGTTTCAAAATGTATTGGCGACAATCGGGTTGAATGAACCGACCAAATATAAAACCTCGGCCAAAGGTTTTACGATTGATGTGCAAGGCGAGATTCTGTCGATGCGTAATTCGTTCGTCGACTTCTCGGTCGGACTCATCCTGGCGACGATGCTCGTTTACCTGGTGATGGTGGCGCAATTCCGTTCGTTTCTTGATCCCCTGATTGTGATGGTCACCGTGCCGCTGGGCTTTATTGGCGTGGCTGTGATTCTGAAGCTGACAGGTACGCGGTTGAATATTCAATCATTCATGGGCATCATCATGATGATCGGAATTGTGGTGGAATACACGATTGTGCTACTCGATTTTGCCAACCATCGTCTGGAAGAGGGCGCTTCGATTCAGGAAGCGATCATCGATGCAGCCGTGGTCCGGTTTCGCCCGATTTTAATGACCTCGCTCACCACGATTCTGGCATTAACGCCAATGGCGTTTCCTTCCCTCTTCGGCGGACTCTCCGGAGGTGAGGCAGATGTCCCCCTTGCGCGAACCATTGTGGGAGGTGTCATCGCGGCGACCTTATTGCCTAAATTTGTTGTTCCCTGTTTGTATGTTATGATTAAACGCCCCATCAAGCAGAAAAAGCCTGAGCCGGGATGGGAGTAATGATTCTCACCGCTGAACATCATCAATCACGAAACAACTTCTATTATTTGCGAATGAAAACATGAACGTAAAAACCTTCTCAACTCTGTTAGTGATCACCGTTTCCCTCTCACTATTTTTAAGTGGTTGTGATAATGCTAACAACAGTCCAAAAGGGAAATCTGCCCCAGTAGAAGCACCGCCCGTTGCCAAAAGTAATGGACCGGTTCGGGTAGAAGTTGGCAAAGTTGAAGGCATCGCGTATTCTGAAAAAATTGATCTGCCCGGTTCCTCCGTGCATGGCATGGAAACATCACAGCTGTTTTCCCGCGTGGGAGGCTATGTGCAGGAGGTCAAGTCCATCGGTAAAAAAGAGATCGACATCGGCTCCCTTGTCAAAAAGGGGATGCCTCTGGCAGTGATTGCGATTCCTGAGTTGCGGGATGAACTTTCCGAGAAGCTGGCAAAAGTCGAACAGGCGAAGAGTGCAGAAGGACAGGCTATCGCTGCCATCACACAGTCGAAAGCACTCACCAGACAGCGGATGTCCGAAGTCACTCAAGCGAAATCACACAAATCAGAGAAGCAGGCATTACTGGATTTGCAAAAAACCAAATATCAACGTATCCAGGCGCTGGTAAAAACAGGATCGATCGGAACAGAGAATCGGGATGAAGCAGAGTACGCAGTCAAAGCAGCGCAGTCGGCGCTGGAGAGTGTGGCTGCTGATGAAAAAGCGGCTGAGGCAAATGTGGCTGCTGCCCAGGCGGGTGAAATCAAAGCGGTCGCAGATAAAGCTTCGGCGACTGCCAATTTAGCGGTCGCGAAGGCCGTCGCCAAACGTGCGGCGACGATGGTTGAATTTGCAACCATCCGTGCCCCCTATGATGGAATCATTACCAAGCGTCATGTTGACCATGGTGCTTTTGTGCGTCCTGCTACGAGTAACTCCGGCGCGATGCCATTGTTTGAAGTCTCGCGGATTGACAAGGTGCGCGTTGTGGCATCGGTTCCCAACACACATGCCTCGCGCGTGCGGGAAGGGCAAAAAATTGTCTTCTTCAATATTGGTGGTTTACCCGGTGTGGCGATCGAAGGCACGATCAGCCGCTCCTCGAGTACGCTGGATAAAAAATCTCGTATGATGCGCGTTGATATTGAATTCAAAAACCCCGTTCAAACATCCAAACAGAAGCTCCAGCTGAAACCGGGCATGTACGGAACCGTTTCTGTTCGCGTCAATGACTGGAAGAACCTGCCCATTGTTCCGGTTTCCGCAGTCCAGTTTGATAACCTGAATCAGCCTTACCTAATGGTTATAAACGGTACTACTTGCCAAAAAAAGCCTGTGTCCATTGTGTTCAACAATGCAAAATCTGTAGGGATTGCATCAGATATTAAGGTTGGCGATTCCATTGTGTTAAACCCTGCAGGCAAATTGAAGGATGGACAGGAAATTGTGTCAATAACGGAGTAATCATAAGACGCGACAGCATCGGCATGGTCGATACATCAGGTAAAATGTGTGATATCATTTCATTCCGATAGCGCGTCCAAGTTAACCAAAGTGATTTCAATCTTTTATACTTGATCCCAATGGCTCTGGAGACGCTACCATCAACCTGGATACAGGCTAAAAGGTACGTAGTATGTCCCTCAAGTCAATTATGACTTCATTCACCCTGCTCCTGAGTGCGGGAGTTGCAGGTTGTCAGGGATACCAATACACGGCTTTTACCCCTGTTGAAAAATCGAAAACAACGGATTTCGCACAACGAAATGGGATCAAACAAAAGCGGTCCCAGAAATATATCTCAGAGAAAAAGCCCTTGTATGTCGAGCTTGGTTTTGATGATGAAGATCAATCCGATGCAGACGAACGCCGCCTGATACGATTCCCGGCGCAGAATCGTAAACTGAGAACCCGAAAAAGAGACAGGACCGAAGATCCCCCGGTAGCAACGGTACCAAAAAAACCAGAGGCGGAGAACGAGCAGCAAGAAGCATCGCTGAATCGACTAGTGGGGCACACGAACGAAGAGCCGACGCGTCTGGTCAATCTGGCGGAAACTTCGATCCCCCCTGCACCGGGTATTTCCGCGGAAAATGAAACGGGAAGTGACCCGACATTTTCGATCGACGATACGATTCCCTTTGGTCTGAAATCTTATCCGATCGATCTGCCTGCGACCTTGCGGCTGGCGGGTGCCCAAAACTGGAATGTTCTACTGGCGATGGAACAGATCAACGAAGCCTACGCGCGGCATGCAAAAGCGAAAGCGATGTGGATTCCTTCTCTGAATGCGGGAATTGGATATACCAAACATGAAGGGCAGATTCAGGGAACAAACGGGGTCATCCAGGATATCAGTCGGAACTCACTGTTTGTAGGAGGCGGTGCAATTTCCGCCAATAATCCTCCACTTACCGGTGGTTCAGGTGGACCGGCACGGCTGGGGCTTGATCTTTCGTTGACCGATACGATCTTTGAACCTTTGGCAGAATGCCAATTGTATAATGCCAGCCGCTCGAACTACACAGCCGCTTTTAATGATACTCTGCTCGAAGCCTCGCTGGGATATTATGATCTTGTGAAAGCACAAGGGGATCTGGCGATTGCGAAGAAAAATCTGGAGAATGCAGAAGAGCTGTTCAAACTGACGGAAGCTTTTGTCAACGCAGGAAAGGGATCGCGGGCCGATGTCTCTCGGTCGGCTGTTGAAGTGACGAAGAGAAAGCAGGCCATCATCAACGCCGAGCTGGCGATGAAAATTGCTTCGACCAACCTGATTCGAGTTTTACAATTAGACCCGGAAGAAATTGGCACACAAACGCTGCTGATTGCTTTGGAAGAACAGCCACTGCCTGTGTCGCTGGTTCAGGAATCGACGCCATTAGAACAGCTGATTTCCCAAGGCCAGACTTACCGCCCGGAATTAGATGAGCAGACGGCACGGATGGAGGCCAATCGGATTCGTGCCCGAGCCGAGCATTGGCGTCCGTTTCTGCCCAACTTGCATATGGGTGCCTCGGGTGGTGGATTTGGTGGCGGCGTGAATGACAATCTGAATGGACTGGATGGGCGCGCCGATGTGGATGTGCTGGCTGTCTGGTCAATCGAAAACCTGGGATTCGGGACACGTGCACGACGCCAGCAGTCCAACAGCGTCTACCAGCAGAGTGTGATCAGCACCAATCGCGCTTATGATCTGGTGTTGGCGGATGTGACCAACGCCTGGAATACGGTTCAGGCACAACGGAGTCAAATTCGACTGGCCGAAGAGAACATCAAACGCGCCAGCGAATCTTACGATCAAAACATGGGCCGCATCCGCGGATTGGCGGGACTGCCTCTGGAAGGATTGCAGTCATTCGATGCCCTGGCCAACGCCCGGCAGACCTACCTGAATTCGATCATCGCCTACAATCAGGCACAATTGAATTTGCTCCGCGCCATTGGTCGCCCACCGGGAATTCAGGACGACGAAGAGCATGTGGCTGGTCAATAGAATTGTGAAACGATAGCACAAACGATTCTGACTCATTTCTACCAAGCTTAGAGATCTATACCGGCCCACTTTTTCGTTGTGCTGCGCAGTGGTTTCGGCATCGCTGGTACCTTTCCAACAACACTCATCGTGTATTAAGCGGTAATTCCCAACAACTGGAGTCACCGTGCAATGCGAGTAGGACTAAATTCCATAATTCCATTTGATAGTATCACCTATTGCTCTATGATAAATCACTGTCTATACGCTTCCGACAAGCATTTTACTTCGGCAGAATCTAAGAGAAAAGATTGTGGATCAAACGGACATCAAACAAAGACGAATTGCCAATTTCCGGTGGATCTGGAGATTGGTTTTGCTGACAGTACTCATTTTAATTGTGGCTGTCATCGTACCCATCGTGAAAAATGGCCGGGCAATCCAAAAACTGGAATCATATGAAGAAGTCGGTAGTTATACGGAACCTGGATTTCTATTGGGATCGCTTCCGGTGGCTTGGCAGTCCTGGCTTTACAATCACTTAGGGTATGATCGACTTCTTCCCTTTGAAACAGTCACGGTAATCCTTGGTTATTTTGAAACTGTCGGTCACGCAGAACTTGCCCTATTAAGTGAGTTTAAAGATCTAAAAGAACTCTATCTTGCATATCCAGGAGTGAGTGACGCGGACCTGATCTATATCAAAGATCTCACTAAATTAGAAACCCTCGATCTCAGTGAGAGTCAAGTGAGCGATGCCGGTTTGATTCGCTTGAAAGACCTCACAAATCTAAAAGAACTTCGACTCAGCCAAACACAAGTGAGTGAGGCAGGACTAGTTCATCTGAGTGGACTTACAAATCTGGAGTGGCTTGAGTTAACATATACGCAGGTGGAGAAAGATACAGGACTAATACACCTGAAAGGGCTCACAAATCTGAAGGAACTCACATGCTATCAGCTTGAAATGAGCGATGCCGGTTTGAGTCATCTGGCGGGACTCACTAGTCTCGAACATATAGATCTTGATTTCAGAAATGTAAGTGATTCCGGGCTCTCTCATTTAAAAGGACTTTCTAATCTCAGCTCTCTTTATCTCCATAGTAGCCAGATAACTGATGCCGGGTTGATCCATCTCTCGGGTTTAACAAATCTGGAATCACTCGATTTAAGCAAAACACAAGTAAGCGACACAGGACTGACCCACCTGAAAGACCTCACGAATCTCGTAGACCTTGAACTCAATGAAACAGATGTGAGTGACACGGGGGTAAGTCACTTAAAAAGACTTACAAAACTTGTAAAACTCGATCTTGTAAAAAAACAGGTCAGCGACGCGGGGTTGATCTACCTGAAAGAATTCACGAATCTCGCAAGACTCAATCTTAGTGAAACACAAATTAGCAACGCGGGGCTGATTCACTTGAAAAAGCTCACTCATTTGAAAAGGCTCGAACTCAACGGAATTCCATTAAGCGATGCCGGACTGAGTCAACTCAAAGGATTAACGGAACTTGGGGACCTTGACTCCGATTTCGTAAACGTAAGTGACACCGGGCTATCTTATCTAACAGGACTTATCAAACTAGAGAACCTTAATCTATTCGGCTCCCAGGTAAGTGGTCCTGGACTGATCTATCTAAAAGAACACCCGGATCTTCACTGGCTTTATCTGGGGAGTAGTCAGATTGACGATGCTGGTTTGGTCTACCTGAGTGAACTTGTGAATCTTTGGACTCTCAGCCTCGCAGATACAAAGGTGAGTGATGCCGGATTAATTCATCTGAAACAACTCAAGAAATTAAGTCGGCTTGATCTGAATGGTACAAAAACGAGCGATGCGGGAGTAATTCATCTACAAGGGCTCACAAGATTGCGTCATCTTAACTTGAAAGACACACAAGTGACAGCGACAGGTGTTGCTCAACTCGAGACATCATTACCAAAATGTCAGATTGAATACACAGAATTAATCCCAACGCCTTGAGTAGAAGGCTGATAAAACAATTATGCTGGCACAGAATTCTCGGGAAAAGTCATGTTCAAAATCACTGCGGTAGCATCGATTCTTTGTATGACGTTATTCATTGCGTCTGAGGTTGCGACAGCCAATTTCAAAGATAAAGAAAAGTCAGAGTTAAAAAAGAACGAACCTGCGTTGGACAATTCTGACGTGAGATGGAATGGAGGTTTTTTGGGATTGTTACCCCGCATTTCGAAACCTGCCGACAAATGGATCAAAAAGATTTCCCCAGAAGATGAAAAATGGTTATTGAAAAACCTGCTGCATGAAGATCGATTTGCGATTTGTCATGTAGCCCTTGTTTTGCATTGGGGACCACCGTCCAAGGATATCGAGCATTCCCTTGTGATTTGGTACGGCTTGTCGACGAAAGATGAATCTTCACCTAAACCACAATATAAAAAATCGGATAGAAAGAAATTATACGATGTATGGACTAAAGCTTTGGCAAATCGAAAATCAAGATACAAATATGGCCAGACAGGAATATCGGCCCCACCCTTTAAGAAGAAGGTTAATAAAAAACATTGAGCTGATACAGAATTCACAGTCATTCTTCAGAGAATAACGATGCCCTGCATTTGATTCGTGAAGTGACCGAAATTCCAGGTCCGATATGTGTTGGCTTTTCTCCGCCCTCGATTGACAATGATTCCGGCATCGTTGATGATAAATGATCTGCTAATCTTGTTATCACTTATTGATCTCGTCCCCTCTCTGCTGTGGAGTCTCTGCTCATGAATCGATGTGTTGGTGCGTTCTTATTTGTTACCGCCCTCTTGTCTGGTTTGAACCTTGCGGCATTGAATGCGGCTGAGCGGCCGAACATTCTGTGGATTATCGCAGAAGATATGGGGCCGGAGCTTGGTTGTTATGGGACTCCCGAAGTCAAAACACCCGCGCTGGATCGCCTGGCTCAGAAAGGGATGTTGTTTAATAATGCGTTTACGGTGACTCCCGTCTGTTCGACCAGTCGTTCTTCTTTTATGACGGGCATGTATGCGATGTCGATCGACGCGCAGAACCATCGTTCACACCGTGAGGGAACGAATCCTCTGCCTGACGATGTGCGTGTCATCACCGACTGGCTGCGACCTGCCGGCTATACGACGGGGAACATTAAGAAATTGACGAAAGATCGCAAGCTGGCCAAGTTCTATAAAGGGACGGGCAAAACTGATTGGAACTTTACGTATCCGAAAGGGAAGAAACCGTTTGACGTGAATGACTGGGACCAACTGAAAAATCAACAGCCGTTTTATGCTCAGATCAATTTTTCGGAAACACACCGGGGGGGTGCCTGGAATACGTCGCACGAACATATTGGTTATCAGGCAGATCCCGCCAAAGTGAAGATTCCGGATTACTATCCTGATCATCCCGTGACGCGTGCGGTGTGGGCGCAATATTTGAATGCGGCGATGGCCGTCGATAAGAAAGTGGCTTTTATTCTGGATCTGTTGAAGCGGGACAAGCTCGATAAAAACACAATCGTGATCTTCTTTGGCGATCATGGTCGCGCGATGCCGCGCGGCAAACAATGGCCTTATGACAGTGGCCTGCATATTCCGCTGATCGTTTACTGGCCTGAAGGCAATGCCGGGCTTCCGGCTCCCGCACATTTCAAACGGGGCGAAAAAAGTGACCAACTGATTGCATCCATCGATTTGAGCGCCACGACATTGGCACTTGCGGGCATTACCAAACCGGCCAAAATGCAGGGGCAGGTTTTTCTGGGAGATCAAGCAGAGGCGCCGCGTGAGTATTTGTTTGCGGGCCGAGATCGGGGAGACGAAACGGTGTTCCATATTCGTACGGTCCGGGATCAGCGTTATCGCTATCTCCGCAACAAATATCCCGAACACCCGTTTCTGCAGATCAACCGTTATAAGGAAGCCTCTTATCCGATTCTCGGTTTGATGCGTCACCTGCATGCGGAAGGTCAATTAACGGGCCCACCTTTGAAACTGATGGCGGAGAGCAGACCTGAAGAAGAACTGTATGACTTGCAGAATGATCCCTGGGAAACGAAAAACCTGATCGACTCGCCGGCACATCAGGCAACACGGAAACAACTGACGCAGGCCCTGGAACAGTGGATCGAAGAGATTGATGACAAAGGCCGAATTCCTGAAGCCCCTTCGATTCCCAAATTCTGGGATGACCGCTCGATTCGCAATTACACCAAGCGACTGGAAAGCCGCCCGAAAGACTGGTTCCTGTCTGATCCCGCTTTGGGACCTTATAAAATCAAAGAGAGAAATTCGGAATAACAACCGAAGTTTTAATGAGCGTCACGAATAAAACCTCAGGCAGCGTTATGCCACCTGAGGTTTTATCACACTTCAACATTAGGACTAGTGCCCAATCGTATTAGCAGGTTAAGTAACCGTTTGCTTCAAGGTAAGCCACAACTTCATCAGCCAGATCATCAATGCCTTTGGCATCCGAATCCAAAACCAGTTCCGGTTTTTCAGGTGCTTCGTAAGGGGCATCGATTCCGGTGAAACCTTTGATCTCACCCGCACGGGCTTTTTTGTAGAGTCCTTTGGGATCGCGTTCTTCGCAGGTTTCGAGAGACGCTTGCACAAGCACTTCAATAAATTCGCCTTCACCCATAATTTCGCGGACCTGATCACGGTCTTCAAGATAGGGAGAGATGAACGCGGTCATTACCAGAATACCGGCATCGGTATACAGTTTGGAAACTTCACCAATGCGACGAATGTTTTCGGTACGATCTTCAGGAGAGAAGCCCAGGTTTTTGTTGAGCCCCATCCGAATGTTGTCGCCATCCAGAACAAACGTGTGTTTGCCCATTTCGAACAGCTTGTGATCTACGGTATTGGCAATCGTACTTTTGCCGGATCCACTTAATCCGGTGAACCACAGGCAGGCTCCTTTGTGTCCGTTTTGCTTGCAACGTTCTTCTTTGGAAACACGGTGATCATGCCAGGTCACATTAGTGGCTTTTTGCTCGGCCATCGAGGACTTTCTCCTTACTCATTAAAAAAACTCTGTAGAAACCAATTCTATCTTTTGATTCCTGGAGTGAAAAATCACTCGGAATCGTATATCCTGTGTGAATCTTTGCACGATCCTAGAGAAACTGACCGCTTGATGGAAGTCCATCGATTGGGATTTTCTGGGAACATTCTCGTTCCGGGCTACTGGAACTACGGTTTTTTAACTGTTAGAGTACGCGCACAGCATTATTGCGAAGGATGCAATTTCAGCAGGCCCCCCTGATCCGGTCTGGCAAATGTTTCCAGACCTGAGTCGGTCGAGAAAACATAAACTGTTAATATTACACACATTACGCATTCAACCAACGAATTCAGAAAACAAGCACCATGTCTGAAAAAGTCTTAAAACTCGGTATTCCCGCGGGAAGTTTACAGGAATCGACGGCGGAATTGTTCAAACGGGCCGGTTATATCATCAAATTTTCGTCCCGCTCGTATTATCCGAC
This sequence comes from Planctomycetota bacterium, assembly GCA_022600195.1. Classification (GTDB taxonomy): domain Bacteria; phylum Planctomycetota; class Planctomycetia; order Planctomycetales; family Planctomycetaceae; genus Gimesia. The sequence goes on along the minus strand of JAHZKX010000062.1, from coordinate 77,294 downwards.
GATTGATGACGAAGAAATCGAATGTTTATTGATTCGTGCTCAGGAAATGGCCCGCTATGTCGATCAGGGCATATTGGACGCCGGTATTACGGGGCATGACTGGATTCTGGAAACGGACGCGGACGTACATGAGATTTGTGAGCTGCTCTTTTCCAAAGTCAGCAGGCGACCGGTTCGCTGGGTGCTTTGTGTTCCCGAAGATTCACCAATCCAGAGCGTCAAAGATCTGGAGGGGAAACGCATTGCCACGGAAGTGGTCGGGATGACCGAACGTTATCTGGAAAAGCACGGTGTGAAAGCGCAAGTCGAATTTTCCTGGGGTGCCACCGAAGTCAAACCTCCCAAACTGGCGGATGCGATTGTGGAAGTGACCGAAACCGGTTCCTCGTTACGAGCCAACAATCTGCGTATCGTGGAAGAGCTGATGCAGAGCACCACGCGCTTCATTGCCAATAAAGATGCGTTTGCAGACCCCTGGAAACGTGAGAAACTCGAAAACATTGCCATGATGCTCGAATCCTGTCTGGCTGCGGAAGGCAAAGTCTGTTTGATGATGAACGTGGAACGCACCGATTTGGAAAACGTTCTCAACCTGCTTCCCGCGCTGCAGAAGCCAACGGTTTCTTCTCTGTCTGACCCAGACTGGGTTTCGATCAGCACGATCATGGAAGAAACCGTTGTACGTTCGATTGTTCCCAAATTAAAATCAGCGGGTGCCTGCGGGCTTGTGGAATACCAGATTTCGAAAATCATCGACTAATTGATTTCGCGATTCGTACAGTTCGGGTTCCCTCATCCATGAAAACGGTCGTCATCAAAGTCGGAGGCAGTCTGTTTGATTTGCCCGATCTTTCTGCGCGGCTTTCTCGACTGCTGGATGAATTCGAACATGCACATCCTCTGCTCATATGTGGAGGTGGCGATGCGGCAAACCTGGTACGAAGTTGGGATCAAACGTTTGATCTGAGTGAGGAAACCGCCCATTGGCTCGCCATCCAATCATTGATACTGAATGACCGACTGCTGTGCGAACTGCTGCCGGATGCGCGCATTGTTTCATCTCGGGCAGAAGCAACTGAGGTCTGGAAAGAACACAAAATCCCGGTTCTCTGTTCCTACACGTATTTGAAACAGACTTCCGAGGCACAAATTGCACCATTGCCGACATCGTGGGATGTCACCAGTGATTCGATCGCTGCGTGGGTCACTCTTACCTGGCCTGCTGAGGAACTTGTCTTGTTGAAGTCGGTTGAGCTGCTGAGAGAAAATTCGCTTACCGAATTGGCTCAAGTGGGGCTCGTTGATCTTCACTTTCCGAGTTTCTCAGAGAGCCTGCCAAAACTGCGTTGGTGTAATCTGCGTTGCAAAGACGAACCGGCTCAGTTGACAACGGTGATCAAAGGTAAAAGTTTCCACATTAGAAACGCGACCGGGCCGGCATAAAGGGGGCTGTCCAGAAGATCTAGCAGACCTCCAAAGCCGGGTAATAATTCTGCGGAGTCTTTTTTCCCGACATCTCGTTTGATGAGCGATTCACACAAATCGCCGACCAGTCCGACCAGTCCGATTACGACTCCGAATAAAATCGACCAGTACCATGCAGGGGCCGACCATGCAGAATTGAACAGGGAGGGTGTAAACTGCAACCAGAGGAAGGCGCCCAGGGCTGCGCCAAAGAGTGCGCCCACCCCGCCGACGCGTGTTTTTCCCGGACTGAGTCGCGGAACGAGTTTTGTTTTGCCCCATAAGCGTCCGAATGTGTATCCGCCAATGTCTCCCATTTTTGCGCTGATGATCAACGAACCGAGGGCGAGATATCCAGTTTCTGACCCTGCAACCCAGCGGAGTTGTGCGGTCATTGTTAATAAGAATCCGAGATAGGAAACCGAAAGGATTTCCGCGCCAATGGTTTCCATACTTTGTCCCGGTTCCTGAAATCGGATCGCCGCTTTCAGAAAAACCAGCAGCACGGCAATCGCATAAGCAACCGCCATGAATGCCAGCGAAAGCGTCTGCGGGTTTCCCTGTGTTGTAAAAAAAGACATATTCATAAAGGGAAACCAGGCCGCGATACAGATGAGGAGTGACAGCAGGCAGACGACTGGATAAGCGGGTGTGAGATTGCGAACCGTGAGCATGTGCGTGAGTTCCCAGCTTCCACGGATGATCAAAAGACAGCACAAGCCCAAGAGAAACGGCGCACCGACTCCTGCCGCTTGATCGAAATAAAACAGGCCGAACAAAAGTGGAATCAGGATTACAGAGACAATTAATCGCCAGCCCAGCATGCAGAGTTATCCTTTCAAACCGCCAAAGCGGCGGTCGCGGGCAGCGAAATCGCGCAGGGCCTGCCAGAAATCGGAAACGGAGAAGTCGGGCCAATAGGTCTCGGTGACCCATAGCTCGGCATAACTGATCTGCCATAAAAGAAAATTGCTGACCCGCATTTCGCCAGCCGTGCGTAAAACCAGATCAGGATCGGACATGCCTGCGGTATAAAGATGGGAAGAAATTACCTCTTCGTTAATTTCGTCTTTGTTCAGATTCCCCTGCTCGACTTCGTCGACAATCGATTTGACTGCGTCAACAATTTCCGAGCGGCTCCCATAATTGAGTGCCAGACAAAGTTGCATGCCTGTATTTCCCTGGCTTTCGCTGATCGTTTTATCCACTTCAACGAGTACATCTTGCGGTAAATCGCTCCGACGGCCAATAGTCCTAAAGCGAATATTCTGTCGCATGATCTCTTCCCGCTCACCGATCACAAACTTTTTCAGAAGCTGCATCAGTAAATTTAATTCTAAAGCGGGTCGTTTCCAGTTTTCACTACTGAGACAATAGAGGGTCAGTTGTTCGATTTCCAGACGTGTTGCTTCTTCCACGATGGTACGAACACTGTTAACGCCCTGGCGGTGCCCTTCGATTCGTGGAAACCCACGTCGCGACGCCCAACGACCATTGCCATCCATAATAATGGCAATATGCCGAGGCAGTTGCCGGGACTCTAAGCCAAGCGATTCCCCATCCTGCTCTGATATGGCGGGCACAATTTGCCTCACAGTGAACGATTGCGATATTGAAACGACGTCTCTGTCTTTTTTACAGAAAACCCCACAACAGGCGATGATGCTTTCTCATCCCCTGACACCTTCTATTGTGAGAAATTTTAGCAAAAACTCCAAGGGTGCGCAGCAGAAAAGCACAGCTTCTTTAGAGAATGAATTTGAAGTGGACCTTCCATCGACAGCATTGAGAGGATGCTGTTGTGGAAGTTTGTTCTGCAAGAAGAGGTCAATTAGCCACTAAATTGAATGGACTGTAACTCTTCTGTTTCTTCAAGATCAAAAGATTGATTCAAAAAGACCACTTTTTCCCAGTAAGCAGGTTCTGCGCCAGGAGTCTCACCGGGGGTCTCAATCGACAGTTTTACATGATCCTCAAATACTTCAAGCACTTTAACAACAGTATGTTCCCCAATGAGGATACTCTCATTCGTTCCACGAGAGATAATATGCATTCGCTCGCCTCAAAGATATTCAGAATTGAATCTGTAGATTGTGAATAGTTATTGTGAAGGACATTCTGACGAACTGGCGTCAGAAGGACAAGCTGAAACTAAATAAAAAATGAAACGATTATTAAGGATGTTTATTTTCTCGAATTCTCCCTTGACAAAATCAGATTTATCATTTCGAGTATTTTTGATGAGTCTGAGATTTTCAACGTGTTTCTCGTTTTTGTTCTGTATCCAAGATCGTTTTCAGATGCAACTTAATCGATCAAAATAATATTTTCAAGTGATGTGAAACGTGATCAACGTGCAAACTATTTTTTGCGAATTTCCAGGATCACTTTTTTCCCTCTGCCCGTTTGCTTCGAAAAAATTCTTGCAGAATCGTGCGACATTCTTCCTGCATCACGCCACTGACGACCGTGCTTTGATGATTCAATCTTGGGTCGCTGGTAATTTGAAACAGAGAGTGACACGCGCCCGCTTTCTCATCACGGGTTCCATAAATCACCAGTGGTATCCTTGACTGAATAATAGCACCGGCACACATGGGACAAGGCTCCAGCGTGACGTAGAGCACGCAATCAGACAATCGCCATGACCCCAGCGACTCTGCTGCCTGAGTGATGGCAATCATCTCGGCATGCGCCGTTGGGTCGTTCAAAGTTTCGCGTTGATTATGGGCGGCTGCGATGATTCGATCCTGACAGACAATCACTGCGCCCACCGGCACTTCATCCTCTTCAAAGGCAGCACGCGCTTCATCATAAGCATAGCGCATCCAGCGGGTATGTAACTGCAATAGATCCCGGTCGCCGAGAGAAAATTCAGATTCGTCTGGTCGATCAATCATTTCAAATACAATTCTTTCAACACGATTATCATTCATGAATCATTATCAGTCCCGCACAACATAATCCAGTTGAGTCTAAAAAGTAAAGTCGTGCTGTAGACTTATCCTGATGTAAAAATACAAAACCACGAAATCAGAGACTCTCGAACAGGAAATCCAATCGACAATAGCAATCTGTCTGCGATTCCGCTTACAATAGTGAGGGCAGTCCCCTACTCAGATTTTCAATAACATTGAGGCAAGGTAAATTTTTATGCGTGGAATTGTGATTTGTTTTTCAACGCTCCTGGTCGTCGGTTATCTGGTAATTTCCTCAAGCGACGGTAACTCACAAAATCAGTCTCAGCCCGTTCAATCGTTAGCGACTCCGAGCGTGAAATCGTTCGGCGCCATCGGCGATGGAAAAGCGGATGACACAGACGCGATTCAAAAAGCCGTCGATTCCAGGCAGGGGCAGATTCCATTTCCCAAGGGCGTCTATCGGATTACGAAAACGATTTCGATCGATCTGGATAAACTGGGGCCAACCTCGCTCAGTTCGGATGGAACCGCCACGATTATTATGGCGGGCGTAGGCCCTGCATTTCGATTTATCGGCACGCATGCGGGTACAGCCAGCCCGCATACCGTGAAAGAAAATGTCTGGCTCAACCAGCGTTCGCCGATGGTAGACGGCCTGGAAATCGTGGGTGATCACCCGGAAGCCTGCGGAATCGAGGCGACGGGAACGATGCAGATTACGCTGACACGCCTGACGATCCGCCGCGCATTGCATGGAATTCACTTTGTGAAACGCAATCGAAATGTGATTGTTTCCAACTGTCATATCTATCAGAACCGCGGTGCGGGCATCTTTTATGATCATGTCAATATCCACCAGTCTAATATCGTCGGCTGCCACATTTCTTACAACGCCGGCGGTGGTGTGGTAGTGCGGAAGGGAGATATTCGGAACATTCAGATCGGCACGTGTGATATTGAAGGCAACATGGGAGACGAAAACTCGGAGCCGACGGCGAATGTACTGATCGATTCAGAAGGGGCGATGGTGGGTGAGATCGCCATTGTCGGCTGTACGATTCAACACGATCATTATGCGCCCGGTTCTGCCAATATTCGTATTAATGAAAATGCGTTCGTCCGCCCGCACTCCAGCGAATACCGTGATGGCAATATTACTATCGCTGACAATGTGCTGTCTGATGTGCAGACCAATATTGAGATCACCAGCGCCCGCGGCGTGACGGTTACCGGCAATACCATGTGGAAAGGATATCAGCACAACGTCCGCATTCACGATTGTCGTAACATTCTGGTTTCGAACAATGTGCTGGATCGCAACCCCCGCTATCACTATCGTGATGGTGCGACTGCGCAGGTCGGCATGCTGTTTACCGACTGCGACGGCTGCACGATCAGTGGCAATCAAATTACAGGCACCGGTGACGAAACCCCCGCGCTGGAAATTCGAAATTCGCGTCGGATGAATGTGACCGGTTGTACGATTCTCGATTATGCCAAAGAGGGTTTGTTACTGAAGAACGTTTCGAGCAGCCGGATTTCAGACTGTCTGATTCAGAGCGATCTGCCGGGAAGTGAAAAATCTTATTCGATTAAAGTGATCGACGGCAAGGACAATCAGATCGATGACAACCTGTTTGGTAATTTGAAACAGCTTGGAAAATAATCCCGCTCATTGAGTAGCCTGCCGTTTTTGATTCTGTTTAAATCATTGTTAGATGTTAATCCCTCACATTTCCCACCAAACTATATAGCGAGTTTTCCCATGAACGTACTCTCTCATTGCTGCAAAACGATCTCACTCTCACTCCTGTTGTTTCTGCCGACGATGACTCTGGCGGCGGAAGCGCAACAGATTAAAGTTGGTTTTGCCGAACGGGATATTACTCCTGAAATCGGAATGGAGCAGCCGGGCGGTTATGGAAAATCGTTTCATCGCTCTTTTCATGATCCGTGCAAAACGCGGGCGGGCGTCTTTGATAATGGCAAGAATGTGGTGGCGGTGGTGAGTCTGGATGCGTTATTTATTCGTCGTGTTAATGTGAATGAGATTAGAAAACGCGTACAGGCCAAATGTAAGATTCCCGCGACATCGATTCTGCTGCACGCCACGCACTCTCACTCTTCGGGGCCGATGGGTATGATTCTGCCCGGCGAATACGATCATGCTTCTGAATTTGTGCAAGAGCTGGCTTACGAGAAATCATCGACGGCTGATGCCGCCTATCTGGAAACGGTCGTTGATCAGAGTGTGGAAGCCATCTGCGAAGCTTACAAGAAACGAAATGCCTCCCAGTGTGGTGCGGGCGTGGGCATTGAAGAACAGGTTGCCTTTAACCGTCGATTTTTCATGCGGAATGGTTTGTCCTTTACCCACCCGCGTCCCGGTAATCCTGATATTGTGAAACCCGCGGGCCCGGTTGACCCGGAAGTCGGCGTGATTGGCGTGTGGGATGAGCAGGGAGAGTTAAAGGGCTGCATTGTGAATTTCGTGTGTCACGCCACCACCAATCCAGGCGGCATCTCGGCAAATTATATCTACTATGTCGAGCAGGTCATCCGTGGCGTGTATGGCAAAGATGCGATTGTCGTCTTTCTGGCAGGTGCTTCGGGGGATGTGACGCAGGTAGATAATCTGTCGAAATTCGCACGGCGTCCGAGTGAAGAGTCGGCTCGTTTTGTGGGTGGTCGCGTGGGAGCGGAAGCGGTGAAAGTGCTGCTCTCGATGCCGCGTGGTAACTTTGAAACTATCGCCAGTAAAACCAAGATGCTGAAAATTCCGCGGCGGAAACCAACTCCGGAACGAGTGAAAAAAGCGATTGCGACCGTGAAAGCGGGACCGGCCAAGTCGAACGCCGTTGATTGGGTGTTCGCGAAAGAGATCGTGCTGCTGGATGCCCGTTTGCAAAAGGAACCTGTGGCAGAAGTGGAAATCCAGGCGGTGCAGATTGGTCCCGTTGTATTGTTAACTGATCCGGCGGAGTTTTTCTGTCAACTGGGTCTCGACATCAAAGCGGGCAGCCCGTTTCCGATGACGTTCCCGGTTTCGCTGGCGAATGGCTGTGTGGGATATGTGCCGACCAAGGAAGCGTTCGACAAAAACGGCGGTGGATATGAGACCCGCCTGACGGGATACAGTAACCTGATCATCACCGCGGGTCCACAAATGGTCGACGCGGCTATGGAACTTTCCAAACAGCTAACCCCCGACAAACTACTACAGCGACCGGGGGCTCCTGCATTTAGTAACAACCCCTGGGCATATGGGAGTGTACCGCCGGAGTTGGAGTAAAAGCTGAACCGGTGAGATCAATAAAGAAGAGAATGGATGGGCCCGAATACAATTCGGGCCGCGCATAGCGAGCAGGAAACCACAGGGGTAACATTCTGAATTGCGTTGATCGTTTTGACTCAACTTTTTCTACCACGAAAAGCACGAAAGACACGAACATTCGTAACGGCGGCTAGCGCCGTGCCGCTCAGATTGGTTGGGATTGAGCACGATGCTTTTACTGTGCGTTTCCCTTAATGTCGTGTTTTTCAAACCAGTCCAGGATTCGTACTAACACGTCTTCGCGATGGGGGAGCTGTCTGATGGGATGGCCTTCGTTGGGATAGAGGACCATCTGCGTGTCGACGCCCGTTTCTTTCAACGCCCGATAAAACATTTTACCCATTGCCACCGGACAACGGCGGTCATTTAAGGAATGCAGAATCAGCGTGGGTGTCTGGACTTTGTGGGCATAAGTCAGCGGGCTGTGTTTCCGCATTCGGTCGGGGACTTCCCAGGGGTAGCCGCTCATGTCGTATTCCGTCCAGCTTTGCAGATCGCTCAGATGCCACATGACGTTGAGATCGGTTACCGCGTTTTGCGCCACGGCGGCACGGAACTGATGCGTCTGCCCCACGAGCCAGCTTGTCATGTAACCGCCATAACTGACGCCATAGACAAATTGTCGCTTCGGATCGGCGATGCCCTGCTTCACCAGATCGTCGATGCCGGTAAGTATGTCTTGCATGTCGCCGCCCCCGAAGTCATTTCGATCTGCATTCAGAAATTTCAGGCCATAACCGGTTGAGCCGCGGAAGTTCGGCTGGAAGACGGCATAACCCCGGGTAGCGAAAAATTGCGTACTAAACCCGTGACCGCTGGCGGCACGATGATGCGGGCCGCCATGTGGTATGACCAGCAGCTTATAGGGGGGCCTGGCTACGGAAGCCGGTGGCGTGGTCAAAATGCCTTCGATTTCCAGGCCATCGAAACTCTTCCAGTGAATCAGGTCCACTTGCCCGCGTAATCGCTTGCCGATTTTTGGATTGCTGGCGGGAAGCAGCGGACTCCGCCTGGGAGCGGATGGATATTCCACATCGATGGCCTCGGGGCCTTCATTCAGATTCACCGCCTGTCGTACTGTTTTCACGCCTTGAATCGAGTTGAACGTCACACGCTGGTTGTCGAGCCAGCACTGCTGGGGTAAGGGGTTGACCGGTGAAAGATGCGGAGGTTTGCCTGCCTGCCGTTGATGGTGATCGTACAGAACGTGCGACTTGGCTCCGTCCTCTTTTAATTCCACCACCGTCAGATTATAGATATCTTGATGCGGGCCTTTATAACGGGGCGAGCTCAGGCAGACCAGCCGTTTGCCATCGGGCGAGATCCGCGCCGAAAACTCGGGGCCCGGCCCCTTCGTCAACTGCTCCAGTTGTTTATCTTTCAGTGAAATCTTCCAGAGGTCATAGTCGTGATTGATGCTGTAACGCACCGACTCCTGTTCGGGCGTGCGATTGGCGTGTACGACTACGAACGAAGCATCGGGCGACCACTGCGGTTCGCCGTACCAATGATCGCCGGGGGTGATGCGGGTGATGGTTTTCGCGGCCACATCTTGAGGTGCGTCGAGGAGATCCGCCACCCAGACCTGCGTGGGACCATAGCCTTCATAACCTTCGCCCTGATCTTCCCGCACAACGAGCACGTTGTTTCGGCGTTCCTGTTCGGTGCGTGGATCCTGGCCTTCATCGGCAACGAACATCAGTTTTTTTCCGTCCGGTGAAAAACAGACGCGGCCATAAAAACGATCCGTTATCACCCGACCATAGGGTTTCCCGGGTCCGCCCAGTGGAATAGCCTGGCCTCCTGCAGTCGGAATTAACCAGATATCCACGGCGGTATCGGAATACGGGGGAACGGGTTTGAACGCGGGTGTGCCATCGGGAAAGGGCCCGGTGGAGAGAAACAGAATCCATTTTCCATCGGGGGAACGCTGCAGGCCGAAGGCATCTGGTTCACCCGCTTCCATCGCCCGTGGTTTCTGTGTCGCATCGACCCGCCAGAGAGACTTCTTTGGGGAACGGGTTTGGGGATCGACTCGCTGCCGAACATAGATGACGCTGTTTCCCTTATTGACGGTAATCGGCTCCAGTGCGACATCGGTGAGATAGAGATCCGCAATTTGTGGCGGAATCGGCTCGTCAGCAAAAACAGACTGAGTCATCCCCAGCCAGACGATAAGAGCAATCCAATGAAAACGGGCCATGTTGCCTCTCCCAGGAAGTCGTCAGGAATAAATCGCGGTCTGTATTAATGTTACACCGTTCTTTTTCGAATCGCAACGAGGGATCAACAGGTCGAAGGAATATCGTTACCGGCAGGACAGCCCGTCAATGTCAGTTCGATGCGTGCGTGCGTCGAGGGAGCAATGCAAGAAATGCTTGAACTCGCAAACAGTGTGCAGTAGACTCATTGTAAAGTTATCGATTGGGGCAGCCTGCCAGTGGACGGTTTTGACGAACGGTTATCGCATAGTCTGATGTCAGCGCGTGAAATCTCGTTTGCAACTTACACGAGGTCGTACAGATGAATACAGACCGTAGAGAGTTCATTAAGCTCACAGGAGCGGCTGGGGCAGGACTGATTGCACTCGGTGGAATTTCGAATCAGACCAAAGCATCTCTTCCCTCCGGCAACCCAAAAGAAGAAACAGACGCCGATTTCATAACTGAGCTGTTTCTCGACAACGAGATGATCGAAGTCACGCCAGGAGTATCGCGCAAGCTGCATCAGCCAAAGAAACATTTATTGAACCCAGTGGTCCGCTGTGATCGCTGGTGTGATGGAAATATTATTCAGCCCTATACCACAATGTATGACCCGGAGGATAAGCTCTTCAAGATGTGGGCTCGAACTGGCAGTGGTCTGAAGTCAAAGTTCGTGGATGGTCACTCGGCGTACATGTGCTATTTCACCTCAAAAGACGGTGTCCACTGGGAGAAACCCGATCTTGGCTTGATGGAGATTGCAGGTCGGCGCGATCATAATATTATCTTTACCAGTGATTCGGTTTCCGCAACGCCCGCAGCAGGCTTCCAGGAGAAACAGAGTTTTGTTGTGCCAACTCAACCCGCAAAGCCGCAGGGAAAGAAGGCCTTCTTCTGGGGAGTGAACAAGCATCCCAACCCCCGCAATGCCAGCGAGAAATTTGTCGCCCTGGCGATTGTTCAAGATCATCGGCGCGGAGCACACATTGTCACGTCGCCCGACGGCATCCACTGGTCATGTGCCAGCTCTCCCTTCTGGCAGACGCCGAATGATGTCTCCGGGAAGGGAGACGACTGTCTGATGCATTTGATCTATGACAAAGCGAAACAGAAATGGGTTGTGTATCGCCGAATCATTCCGGAGTTCAGCGAACGAATGATCGCGAACCAGGCCGACGGTGATCGGCGGGCCGTCGATCGTTACTATCGCTCTTATGCCTACGCTGAAAGTGATGATCTGCAAAAATGGGAGAACCACCAATTCATACTCAGCATGGATCCGGATGATCCACCCGATACCGAACTCTATCAATTCGGTTGCCATAAGCTCGGGCAGACATATGTCGGTTATATGAGTGTGTTTTATCTGCGTTCGCCGCAACCGATTAATATTCATCTCGCGACAAGCCGCGATGGAATCAACTTTACGCGCGTCTGTCGAGGGGAGCCATTTATCCCACACGGATCGCTGGGCTACTACGATTACATGGCGATGGCTTGTTCCCAACCCGAACCGATTATTGTCGATGATACGGTGTATCTTTATTACGCCGCACTCAACTACCCCCATAACGCGGCGCAGGCCCAGATCGGGCCCGAAGTTCTGCATTGTGGTGCGGCTCTTGCTACTTTCAAGCGCGACCGGTTTGCCTCGCTTGAAACAAGTGATGTCGATCGTGGTCCGTGCCGGGTTGTGACGAAGCCGTTTACAGTGCGGCACCCCAAGTTGTTCCTCAACGCTGCCACCTGGATGTCGGGATCTATTCACGTGGAGGCTTTAACGGACGACTGGCAACCGATTGAAGGCTTTACGAAGGCGCAGTCGCAGAAGATACATGGGGACGCCCTCGACCATCCCGTCCGCTGGAAGGGCAATGCCGACTTGAGCAAGCTATTGGGTAAAGAGATTCGCCTTAAGTTTTATATGACTCGCGCGCGACTCCATGCGATGACGCTCAGCAAGGAGGATCGAAAGCTGAGCGCAGTCGAAAGCGAATACCAATACGGAAAACGTGCGGACTCGGCTCCGACCTCCAATTGACACTTCAAAAGAGTTGTCTCCCCACAATTTCACCCTGGGAATGACGCGTGTGAATAGTTCTCGTTTTTTTACTACCACGAACATGAAATGACGGCGGCTTGTGCTGTGCTGCTTAGATTGGCGACTCTCGTCAGGTGAATTAGAGTCATCCTATTCTTTAATGCAGGGTTCTTCCCAGCCAGCGATCGTACCAGGCGAAGGTTAATCGGCGTGTGACGCCGGGGAAGGCGTGGCCTCCGGGAAATGAAAACCAGCTGAAACAGTCGCCGGCTCCGAACTCGCTGAATTGTCGCTGAATCTTGTCAGGTTTCATGCCGTGCTGCGTATTGTAGTATTCCAGTGTCAGATCGTAACCTAACCGCTCCTGTCGTGCCTTGAGAACACTCGGCAACCCTTTGGTGTCTCGCCAGTTGATATACACATCGAGCGTATTACGCGCCTTGGGAAAGAACTTGTGGCGATAAAACTCCTGTTCCGTCGAAATGATCAACAGCGGGCGCGGTGCGACCAGCGCCATCAAGCTGTCGAAGTCGACCGGTATCTGCTTCGACTGGTCTTCAATATACGGTCGAAACTTTTTGATATAGATGTAGGGCCCACTATTCGTTTTGAAGCCGAAGCGACGTTCGAGTTTCTTGCTGCTCGTCGGCTTGTCTCCTTTTTTCCACGGTGTCCACGAAGCCGGTTTTCGCGACCAGGCGTCAGCATGGCGATACCAGTCGAGTACTCCGCCGTTCGAAACAGTGGCGGTAATTCGCGGATCGAAGGCTGCTGCAAAGATCGCGGTGTGGCCGCCCAGTGACCATCCCGTACAGCCGATCTGGCTATGATCGACAAAGTTAAGCGTTTGCAGAAAATCCACTCCGCGCATAATGTCCCAGGTGTTCTTGCCCACGATTGACCAATTAGGGTGTTTCAAATAGAAAGGGCGCGTGTCCATGACGCGGTGAATGGGGTCGATCCGTTCGCCGTCGGTCAACAGATCGATGCTGAGCGTGACGAATCCGTGCTGAGCAAGCGTCAGGCCGTAGTCGGCTCCGACTTGCGAATCGCGGGGAGGATCAACGGGCCGACGACCGGAGAGTCCAATGGTGGCATCTTTGCCAGAACCCCATGTTGTGCTGTGAACACAGATCACCGCGGGCGTCGGTTTCTGGCGTGCGGCATCCGGCACGAGCAGCCATGCCGTCACACGATCGTCTGATTCCGTTTGGAAACTGACGTGATACCGCGTGATTCCGTCCTTTCGCTCCACTTCCTTCATCTTGGGTTGCAGGTCAGGAATTTCGGTCGGAAAATCGCCGAGCAGCTGGAGCCATCGTCGCTCGATTTCCTTCCTGCGCTCCGGCCAGGGCTTGCCAGGCAGGATCTCTGAGAGTGATGTGATCCCGCCGGGTTTGTCTGCGGGCAATGCCTTGTTTGGGAAAAGTAAGCACACCGCGAGCAGGGCGGCTGAAAAACCAAGAAGTAAACGGTGGGGACAATAAGTCTGTTGCGTCATGGTGTCTCTCGCATCTGTGGACCGAAATTTTCTATTGGGATGTGGTGGAACCATTGCCTACTCAGAATATCGCATATTGTAACGGCATGCGTGCCCGTAGTGCCAATCGCCTGTGAACTAATTCGCTTTTTTATGACAGCATGACTACAGGTTCCTGATTTTTTACTACCACGAAAAGCACGCAATGAAAGAAAGGACGGCTAGCACTGTGTAGCTCAAACTGAGTTAGATTGGATAGAGCCCCCGGTTACTCACTTCTGAACTTTTTCTCTCTTTTTAAAACGGATCATTTACTTTTTTTGCGAACTACGATTAGCCAGTCCTCTTTGGGATCCACAGGAGGTGATCCCAGGTTGACTTTCCCTCCACCAGTAATTGACTTCACGGAACCTGTTGTTAAGTCGCCGCCAGCACGAGGATTAAACCACTTGACGTTAAAATTGCCCTTTGCATCAGACAGATCGAGTTTCGTGGTTCCGCCTTGTGGAAGGTAAACCAGGTAGAGGTTTCCCTGCGAGGCGAAGCAGAATCGCGATACGCCATGATTTGGATTTCCAACCAGTTCATCGGCGTTTGTCATCGTCCAGAATGGGATGTGATGCTCGTGGAAGAAATTGACAGCGATGCGGCAGTAGTCCCAGCTTTGGTCGCGACTGCGCCAGTCTTCGCACTTGAGATCGTTCTGGTCAAATTTATAACCGAAGTAGTATTCGTTGCCTGCTCCCCCCGCCATCAGCACGGCCCACAAGGTTTGTTTGCGGACTTTGTGCTGCGTATAAATCATCTTGCCTTCGCGGTCGCGTCCATCGAATCCGTTGTAGCCGAGGTCGGGGCATTGAGCGTGAGCGGCACTCCCCGATTCATCAAAGGCGACGACCCACGGCTTGCCGGCTTTGGCTGACTCGCGAACCCATTTCACCGTTTGAGCGTGTGTGGTTTCCAGTTCGCTGTTTTGCAGTGACATACCCGTCAGCTTCGACTTTTTTCCAATGAGCGACCGATAGACCTGATCTTGTTGCCCTGGAAACGTGTGAACGACAATATTGTGATTGTAAGCGTCCAGGTCGGCGATGTAATCAATCATCGCCTGCTGTTGTGCTGTCGTTTGGGTGTTTTCCTCGCCGAGGTTCCAGTTCAATGCCAGGTTGTGACCAAAACGGGCGATCAACTCGCGACAATAAAGTTTTCGCTGCACGCCGAGATTGCCACCATCCAGACATTCGGGTACTTGTTTTTTACCTTTTGTTTGATGGTCATCGTTTTCTGTTTCCTGCATCTTGAAATGGAGATACATGCCCAGGTTGGTTCCGTGGTCAAACACAATGCCCCATTGGTCAAGTTTCGAACAGTCATAATGCAGCTTGTCATCGCGATGGATAAAAGGCCAGACATTGTCCCCGTCGCCGCCTGCGTTGTACGTCAGAAACGAAAATGCATTACAGCCCTTGCCAGACAAGTAATTGATCGCACCAATCAGCCCCTTGCCCTTGCCGTCTTTCCAAGTCGGATCGCCGGCCTTCCAATCCTTCACATGCGGCCCCCACGTTTTCAACGGGACTCCTTTTGGTTTACCGGCGATTGTGTTGTCGAAGTCTTTGTAAGCGAGCAATGTTTCGGGTGCATCTGCACCGACTTTCAAAAAGTACTGTTTCGATCCGGCGTGTTGCAGGTAGTGCTTGCCAACATACTGAAGCCATCCATGCGCTCGAAAGTCTTTCCCCTCTTTGTCGCTGGCCGCCACCTCAAATTGCCCGGAAACACCGTCGTAGGGTGCGAGATTTTTCGTAGCGACCTTCGCATTCAGCGCTGCGTTCTTGCCAGACGAGAATGAAATCTGGTATTTCCACAAACCTGTTTGATCCGGAGCGAAATGGGCTCTCCAAACCGTTCCTGCTTCTGCGGAACTCTCACCTGCGTTGCCATCTGCAGCGAAATATCCGGGAATCGTGTACCTGGTTCCGCTGGAGTGCGTGAACAACACGGTCATTCGATAATCGGTAAATGGATTCGGCGCGTTGTCTTTTTCGTGAGCATAAGGCCCAGCCAAAGATAGTGTGACCTTGTGCCACTGCTTGGGTTCGCCACTGATCGTAGCGCTGCCATCGCCGTTCGGCTGACGTGGCATTTGCAGCGGTTGGGAACTGGTGGATTTTGTCGGACTCGTGCCAGGTTCCTTGCTCAAAGTCGCCTGCTGACTTCGCTTTACCTTCACATACGGAAATGGTTTGGGCAACGTTCCTTGATGGACAACCGAAGAAGGCCCTTTTCCCTGCGGACGTTTCAAGTTTCGGTCGGTTGTCATCAACCACTTATCAAACTCGAAGCCGTCTTCTCGCATCGAGAATTGGATCAGGTGCGTACCGGCCTTTTTAATGTCCAGGAATACCTTGTAGGGTTCGCCGCAATGTTCTTTTTTCGTACGCTGCCTGCTTTCCCACCACCACGATCGTTTGCCCTGACACCACTGCAATCTTTGCCCGCTGGCGGGCCACGTTCCGTCGATACCCACGTGCAGGCCGTTATCTTCCGTACCTGTAGAATGAGCACGCGCCCAGACATAATACCGCCCTGGCGTTTTGAAATGCACTTTGTAATGAAGCACAGCCATTTTACCGGGTTCCGGTGAAAAGTTTTTTTGCTTGATTAATTTGTCGCTATGAGTTCGGCGCGTATCCGGCAAGATTTCCAGATAGGCTCCCCCACTTGCCCCGGCAACGTGCGGTGGATCACCATCTGGTTTGATGTCTGGTTTCTGCCTGGAGTGTGTCAAATAAAATGCGCGAACGTCGTGTTGCGTCTGTTCGAAATAGTGCTCCGCTTCGACGGAGACGATCCCCTCTTTTTCGCTGAAGACAAGGGAGTCGCGCGCAAGTGGTTCCCTGGAAGAAACAGACGAGGGTGCAAAGATGTGGAAGATAATTACAGCGGCTAAAAACTGAGAAATGAAATGTTGCATGATGTCCTAATTTTTCATCAATCGATTTCAGAAATTTACATACCCTGTATGGTCATTTTTTTTAATGTTCGAGATACGGGACATGTTAAATCAGATTGGTCCGGCATCCCAATTTAATTAATTCCGACTTCTTTTATAACCGGCGCAACACTCCCGCCGCAATGTTGTCGGGGAGATAAAAGGTGTGAGAAGAGAACAAGGCTTTTACATACATTGCCCTGTTTGGCTGTCAGATTCCTGCTCGCATTGTTTGGCCCGAATACCATTCGGGCTTGCCAGCTATCTTAAGATCTGTTTTTGTGATGATTAGACGAGAGGCATGAGGACGTTGGGTTCTGGCTTTGCTTCTGGTAGTTCCTCGGCCAGTACGGATTCGCAGAAGAACTTCAGGAGTTGTTTGAAGTCTTCGTTCTCGACGCTTTCTGCCAGGGCTTCAGCGCGGGCGCGGGATTTATCCACCAGGGTTTCTGCTTTTGTGAAGACTTCGCAATCCTGATAGATTTTACGCAGACGGCCGATTCGCAAGCCGTCGGAGGGATTGCCTTGCAGAATATCTTTCAGGTCTGCTTTCTGCTGATCGTCGGCTGTTTGCAGAGCCAGTGCCAACAGTAGCGTTGGTCGCATGGCGAGTGCGTCCTGACCTGTGATGAGTTTATTATTGTCGTCGCCGTTCCAGTCTTTGAGATCGTTTAGAATCTGGAAACCGACGCCGATATGTCGGGAGAACGAAGAGATTAACTCTTCGTACTGGCCAGTGGAACCGGTCATGCGAATTCCCGCATACAAGGCGGCTTCAAAAGCCGGGGATGTTTTGAGGGCGTAAATTTGCAAGGCGTCGAGGGGAGCCAGCTCAAACGACTGGCTTTCCTGCCAGGCCATTTCGGCACCCTGCCCTTCACAGAGTTTTATGTGGGCGGCTGCCATTTTTTCGACCAGATCGGCGGCTGCTTCGGCCCCGATGTCGGCGCGGGCTTCATTCAACAGACGATAGCCGATACCAATGAGGTAGTCGCCCAGATTGATGGCCATGCCGGTGCCATGCTGGCGGTGCAGGGTTTCGCGGCCATAACGGTATTGATCATCGTCTTCGATGTCATCATGGATCAGGGACGCTTTGTGAAAGACTTCGATGGCCATTGCCGCTTTTTGCACGCCCAGCGGGTAAGCCTGACCGGTTTCTTTTTCTTCGGTCGTCGATGATTGATCTTTCACCAGAGCATCGTAGGCGGCGAGTGTAATGAAGGGGCGGAATCGTTTGCCGCCATGTTTGAGCCAGTCGTAGGCGATGGTTTCTGTTTTGCCGAGCGGTGTCTTTGCGGCTGCTTCTGTTTTCGTGCGGAGTGGTGGCAAGATCTGATCGAAGTTTTCTTCAAACAGTGCATTGGCGGCCCGCATGGTGGGCAGATAACTGCGCGTGAGCGGTTCTTCCAACGGTTGGTATTCTTCCAGGACTTCCCAGATCCAGGGCTCATCCATTTTTGTATTTTTACAGTCGCCCGAGTGCAGAGGAATCGCGTAGGAGGGCACGCCTGCGATCAACACTTTATCGATGGATTTCTCCAGAACGTTCAGGCAGGCGACTCCTAAAATCCCATCGACGTAACCGCCGATGATAATTTTGAGAACGACGGGAGACCCTTCAGCAACGAGCACTTTATAGCCGAGCTTTTCGGCTTTGACTTTGTAATCGGCAATGGAGCACGCGCCGCATTTTTCGCAGTCGAGACCAAACTCATCGTATTCCGCGGGACAACCTTCGGCGTGTTTCAAACAGTGGGGCAATAACAGCAGGCGTCGTTCGAAAGGAATCGCCAGAAATTGTCGCTTCCAGAAAAAGTTTCCGATTAAGACCATCATGAAGCCCAGAAACTTTTCAGGCTGATTCATTTGATCAAGTAAATCCCGCGACCATTTTTCCAATGTGGTTTTTGTAAAAGGGTTGGAGAAATCGAGCTGCTCGACATACTTTTCGGCTGCGGCTTTCATCTCTTCGCGCAGTGCGAGGGTATCGGGAACCGCTTTGAGGTGGCTGGTACTCTGGCGTTTCCGTTTGACCGGTTTTTTCTCTGCAGAAGAGTGCTCTTCAGTCTTGCCGGAGGCAGGGCTGTTACCAGAACTTTCCTGGTCTAATGGCGCAATGGACACAAAACACTCCTCTTATAATAAGTAGCTCAATTGAGCGATGATTTCAGTAATGGATTCAACATCTTATTGGGGTCTTTGGCGGGAACTATTTTTCCTCGGCGCATATTATACGGTAATCTTCGCCCTCTAGCGACGATCTTAAATTAGCATCCGCACATTTTTTCAAAACCATTTCCGCTCGATGCAGGGCGGAAACACAAAAGACAATTGGATAAAGTTGTTCGAAATACCATAATTTGGCAAAGTAAAAGCCAATTGGCGTGGATTCGGTAAATGTGCCACTCTCGACCTGTTCGAGTAACCAGTTCAGCCCCTTTACGATTGTGGTGCTCTCTGGATCGAGGCCAATCAACAGCAAAACGTCCACGGCGAGCGCGGTTTCTTCCACACTGGAGGGTGCTCCTTTCGCGCCGCCCCAGCCGCCGTCTGTATTTTGGACTGTTTTCAGAAATTCGACCGCTTGTGTGGCCTGTGTTGATTTTTGTTTTTCCTGTGTGGCATAAGCAGCTAAAACGCGGGCCGTGCCGTAGACCGGATTTTCATCATTGTCGATATGTTGATTACCAAACCAGAGTGGCAACCAGGAACCATCGACGCGTTGTACGGAAGCCAAATATTTGAACGAACGCTCGACGGCGCGTGTCGCGCGTTTTCGGAGTGACGTTTCATCGTCGGTCGCTTCTGTATTGAGCCAGGCCTGCAAGGCACGAATGACATGCGCGGAAATGTCGGCGGCACTCTGATCAAAGGGAAGTGTGCCCCAGCCTTTGCAAAATGTGGGCCACCCGCCATTACTGTTCTGGAGATCCAACAACCATTTGACGCCGTTGTAAATTGGGGTTCGTAATTCGGTAGAGAGCTGATCCTCGGCCTCTTCAGAATTCAAATTCAAGAGCGCGAGAATCGCACCGGGGGTATCGTCGGCGTCGGGCACGCCTCCGGGCAGATCAGTCCAGGCCCAGCCTCCTGGTTCGGCTGAGGTATAGGGATGCATTTCTTTGTATTGCTGATTCAGCAACCACTGACGAATGGGTGCTTTTTCGAATTCGGAAAGCGTGCCCTCAATCGCATTCACAGAGAGCGTGGTCGTCCAGGTGGCGAGATTCGTATCGATGGGCCAACTGCCGTCGGGCTTGACGGAATCGAGCAAAAACTGGAGTCCCTTCTGCACCACCGGATGATCGACTAAGCCCATGCCCGCGAGACTCATGGTCACAAAGCTGGTTAAGGGAGCCGCTTCGAGGAATCCACCATTGCTGGGTTGAATGGAGATCAGTTTCTGCAGACTCTTCTGAATCGAGACATTTCGAATGAGACGCAGAATCGGATTTTTGGGTTTACAGAAATGATGCCTGACCTGGCCGATGGCAATCAAAGCGGGCAATGCATAGCTGACAACGGGGAGCCTTACTGTTTTGTAGAACTGAGCGGGCAGGCAGGACAATTCGAACGGTAGCGCAGGGATGGTTTTCCATTCGACTAAGCCTGCGAGTGCACAATGTGTGAGGATGGGCACGGAAAACGTTTTGTCTTTTCCGTAGCGGGCAATGACTGCTTCGACGCCGCCAATGCGATCGATATACTGTTTGGCATTCACGACGATGGCTGCAAATTTTTCTGTATTCTTGGTCGCATGAAAGACCGCATGGCAGAGCATGCTGGTGGAAATATTGCTGATGCTTTTGACGGTATCGCCCCAGCCGCCGTCTTCATTTTGATGGGTGGCCAGCCAGTGTATGCCTTGCGCGATAGTGGTATCGAGTGTGTGGTCGTCTTGCGGACGGTGGCGGCGAATCATTTCCAGTGCCATGACGGCTGTTGCTGTCGAGAGTGCTGATGTGGAAAGTTCTCCCTCCCAGTAACCAGCTTCAGTCCGTGCAGAAAGCAATTCTGTGCGTGCCCGCTGGTAAGCTTGTTGAATTCTCTGGTAGGAAACTGTTTCACTCATTCCGCTATCTTACTGGCCAGAGTTCTTAATTGCATAAGTGAAGTCTTACAATTCCATGGAATCCAGGCTGTCAATGAGATCGTCTAGCTCATCGCTGGTTGATTGAGATACTTTGAGGCGTTTGGGCACTCCAACGGACAGGCCCACGGCATCTCGTCCTTCGGCGACGAGTTCGACATCACGTTCTCTGGCTGCCATTTCGAGTGCATCGGGGGCACCAAAGAGTTTGGAGAGATCAATTTTCAAGCCGGCCACTTCCCCATCGGCGCCTGCAATGCCCGGTGTTTTATGTCCCGGGAAGATGATGGCGTTTTCGGGACAGACACGACTGCAGGCGGGGCAGCCTTTTTTACAGCTATCCTGTTCTTCCACAAGAACCTGTCCGCCCTGATCAACGCCATAGACGCCGAACAGACAAAAATCGATACACTCCATGCAATTCGTACACAAACCATAATCGATGACGGGATACCAGCGGCGCTTGGTGGGTTCTAACTGGTCAGCCGCGTTATTGGCGCTACCGTTATTGTTAGGGGTGTTGTTATTTTGGGCGTTAATGATGTCCAGCGGCTTCAGATATTTTTCGAGCTGCGCCGGTTTGGGTGTTTCCTGGATCAGATTTCCCAACTGAAATGTTTGCACCTGTGCATCCTGAGCGAGGCGTTTAATTTCTTTCAGATAGTCATCGGGATTGGAGCTGACGCGTAAATCGATGTTATAAATTTTTCGATCGGGAATCGTCTGCTGACGTTCGGGATTTTCAAACGGGGTCGATTTATTTTCTTCGGCTTCGGGATCTTCCTGTTCCTCTTCATTGATCTCTTCTTTTAAGAGCACCAGCCCTTCATGGCCGCGGACTCCCTGTCGGTCGAGTACCCAGTGACTGGCCCGCGGATATAACCAGGAGAGGACAACCATATCGCCGGGGATGGCCTGGAGAAACATGGTTCCCGTATGATCAGGAGAAAGATCGTAAAGGTGAGGCACCAGTGAAACTTCCAAATCGGATTCCATCAGCAATGCGGCTGCCAGCGATTCTTCCAGCTCACGCTTCGCGGGATTTTTCCCCTGCGCCTGAGAGATCACCACTGTTAATTTTTTATCCGCCATTCCGAAAACCTTTATATCACAAAACTGAAACGAGGATTCGTTTTCTAGTTGAGTTGTCCTTTAATCAATCGTTGGGTTTGCTCCCAACCATCATCTAATATTTGCAGGTACTCTGTCGGGGTCAACCACTGCTCCTCTGACTCCATCTCAAATAACCAGCCTTTTTCGTAATTATCCGCCTGATTGATGGCGGAAGGATCGTTTAACAGTTCTTCATTGAATTCCAAAATTCGGCCAGCCGAAGGGGCATACAAGTCGGATAATGCTTTGGAACTCTCAATCTCACCAATTTTTTGTTTTTCCTGAACATTGGTAAACGGATCAATGGCCCAATCCAGAAAATAGACATCCTGTAATAACCGAACCGAGTAGGCAGAAAAACCGACGCGCCAATGCGCTTCCCCCCGCTTGAACCACAGGTGTGACTTACTATAAACACGGTCCTGAGGAATTCGGGCCTCAAAATTCCCCATCATAAAGACAAGATCGTCGGGCATGATTCAATTTGCTGTGAGCTTCGTTAATTCTAGAACGCTTCCCATTGAATCATAATGGTTTCGATAAAAATCAACTCGATCCAAATGGTTCTGGAGACGCGATAATAAACCTGTGGTACAGGATAAACCCAAGACGAAAAGGGAGTTATCCCTCATATTCTTTGTAGGCGGGACTTTACGCAATAAACACTACCTAAATAGTAGAAACAGTTTTTTCACGGGATGCAAGCAGGATTCCACGAGGAAACCCGGGATGACCGAATTTTCTGCTGTGAATCCCGGTCAAACTTCCCTTTACGAGCATTATAGGCTCTTAACAACATAAACTAGAGGGACACTTCAAAAAGGAACGGTACGAGTGACACCGCGAAGGGGGTCCCATTTCCGAATCGAACTGAATCGTGGTACGTCCCAGAGAAACAAATCACTCCTAAAAACTCTGCAATTGTATTAATATTGTACAGACATTTATTTCAGAACTTGTTTTTGGATCTTTTTTGCGAACTTGGTTCAAAGTCTGTCTCAGCTTGGATAAATACTGTTAAAATGCTTTGTTTTCCATTTTCTAATTGACTGATCAACAGACCACAGTATTATGAGAACTGCAAAGTCGTATGATATTGTATGTACCTTTCATCGATTCATTCAGAATCAGAGTCTTGTACCGAGGAAATAAGAGTTCTTGAATAGGGATGATCGAACTTTGATATTCAAAGATGAAACCTTTGATGCGACCTCATTTTCAGCTGGCAGATCTGCTGATTCCACTCAGACAAAATACGAGCGCATTCAGGAACTTCTCAAAACGCAGATTCGAGAAGGACAACTTCAACCCGGAACCGCTCTTCCTTCTGAACAACAGTTAGCGAACTTATTTGAAAGTGCACGTAGTACTGTCAGACAGGCCATGGGCATGCTGGAGCGTGAAGGGTTGGTTACCCGCGTTCAGGGAAAAGGAACTTTCGTGCATGAAAATGCGCGCCAGAGACTTGCTTCTGGACTCGATATCCTAGCATTGGTCATCCCTGAAGTCTTATCTGGTTTCTATCCATCGCTGCAACACAGTTTTGAAGAATCAGCAAGAGAATCACAAAACCAGATGATGGTTTGTTGCACTCGAAATAATATCGACAAGCAGGGCAATGCGATTCTGCAATTGATTGATAATCAGGTAGGAGGCGTCGCGATTGTCCCTGCCAGCACCCCTCCCACTCCCGCATATCAAATTCGCCAGTTACAAAAAGCTGGGATTCCCGTTGTCCTCTGTCACCGTCCGGTCGAGGGCATTGTCGCGCCCCTGTTAGGACTGCCCTACAATGAGATTGGCAGACTGGCGGGCAAAGCCCTGGTGGAATCAGGTCATAAGCAGTTTGCTTTTTTTGCCCCGCACTGCACTCACTCGACAGATACGTATCTGGATGGTTTTCAAAAATCATTAGCCGAGGAAGGCTGCGAGTTACCACAAGACCATTGTTATTTTGGCGAAGACGGCGTGATCGATATGCAGAAGCTCGATGCCGATATTGCCAGCACATTAAAACGCCTGATGGAAAGTAAAGACCGACCGACAGCCATCTTTACAACGTTCGATTCGATGGCAGAGCGGCTCTATCTGCATTTAAACAAAATGGGAATCCGTATGCCGGAAGAGGTTTCGTTGATTGGAGTCGGCGACAAAATTCGCCACAGCGTACTCCAACAACATATTGCTTCGGTCACCGTCGACGAAACAGAACTGGGCCATCGTGCGGCACAACTACTTAACAAGATGCGTAGTGGAGGGATCCCGATCGAATCTTCAGATTCGTATATAATTCCTGCGGAAGTCTATCATGGCACGACGCTTGGTGCCATCAGTGAAGTAAAGATGAGATAAACAAATTCCTCTGAGAGGGGAACTTGATGCCTATAAGTTCTTCGTTTTATTTATTGTCTAATACTGCCTGGTTTTCGAAAGTATTGTAAAAATGCCAGATTTCGGGTGGGCCTGTGTCGCACTTTCATTGAGTTTGAAAGGGAAGAAAGATGGGAAATGTCCTCTACAATAAGCGTGGATTCACACTGATCGAGCTATTGGTAGTCATTGCGATTATTGCGATCCTGATTGCTCTTTTGTTGCCTGCGGTACAACAAGCAAGAGAAGCAGCACGCCGTAGCCAATGTAAAAACAACTTGAAACAGATGGGACTGGCCACGCATAATTACCATGATGCGCACAATGTTTTTCCGATCAGTCATGGTGATACCGGGAATTCCTTTGGCTGGCGTGCATTGGTTTTACCCTATATTGATCAAGCCCCCCTTTATAATCAGATTAACTTCAGTGGAAATATTGTTGATGCTGGAAATTTAACGATCGCACAAACTCCCGTGATCGTTTATCGCTGCCCCAGTGACCCGACCGCCGACCGTGTGAGTGGTAGCAATCAGGTTTGGTCAAACTGGTGTTATCCGGCGACCTGCCCTGCTGCTTCCCGAAATAATATTGCTGTCACAACTTATAAAGGTGTGGATGGCAGGGGCTACGATCTGACTTCAGCCACTTCTCCCCTGCCACACGGAATGTTCGACCGTCGTATGGGACTGAGGGTCAGTGGTGGCGGGGGAAGTGTGGTGACCCCCAACCGCACGATCAGAATGCGAGATGTAGTAGACGGGACTTCGAATGTGCTCTTTGTCGGCGAAAATTCTCCTGGTTTCCATGCCTGGTCTTCCTGGGCAGCGTGGCATTCTCCGATGACCACCGCGTTTCCGATCAATCACGCTTTTAAAGTCTGTGGCAGTGCTCAGGCTCGCATCAGTTCTGGCGCTCACGGCTGGACCGATGGATTTGCATTTTCGAGTTACCATGAAGGGGGCGCCCAATTTCTGATGGTCGATGGCAGCGTTCACTTTCTGAGTGAAAACATGGATTTTCTGACCTATCAACAATTGGGGAATCCTCAAGATGGCTTGCCCCTGGGTGGCCTCCCCAATTAGTCATCCTGATTTTGCACCAGGAAATTCAGGTAAATTAAATTGAGGGATTTCAGTCAGTCAATCTGTTCTTGATAACAATCGATTCGATCTTAATAGTTCAACAGGAGCAACTCATGCATTCGATCCATCTGTTAATGAAACCAGCATTGACCGTATTGGGCTTAATTGTATTTCTGGGTTGTAGTGGGAACCGGGATGCGGACTTACCACCCACGATTTCAGTCTCAGGAGTTGTTACCTATCAGGGGAAACCTGTGCCTGATGCCTCCATTATGTTCTATCCCACTCAAGGGAGGAAACCGGCAACCGGCAAAGCGGACGCTTCTGGCAAGTTTGAATTGAGTACGTTTGGGAATAAAGATGGTGTCCTTCCCGGAGAGCACAAAGTTACTGTGAACGCCTATCAAACAACGTCAGAGGGTGTTTCGATGAAAAGTGCGATTCCGGTAAAATATACCAACCCAAGCAGTACGCCTCTGGTTGTGAATGTTTCCGAGTCGGAAAATGAAATTGAGTTGAAGCTGATTGATTAACAAAGCTGCAAAGATGCTTAAGATAAATTTAAATCCCGCTCCTGATCGTCTTTGAACAGAGTGGGACGATTGACGAGCGACACCAGCACGAAACTGAGCATCATCAACAGATACCAGGCGGTCAATTTGGAGAGGGGCACCATTTGCCACTGCTTTTCCTGAGTGGGATAAATCCAGATATGGGAATAGGTCGCCAGATTTTCTGCAAACCAGATAAACAGAGCCACCAGTAACCAGCCAATAATGAGAGGCATGTGGCGATGCACGGTGTCCATTTTGAAATAGATGCTCACTCTCCCAAACATGAGCATGCTGGCAAAAATTAAGAGCCAGCGAATGTCGTACACATAGTGATGCGAAAAAAAGTTGATATAAATTAATGTCACCAGCACGACCGTGCTCCACATTGGTGGATAATGGGAATAACGAAAATCAAAAATGCGCCAGACGCGGGCAATATAACTTCCTACCGCACTATACATGAAGCCGGCGAATAAGGGGACATTTCCAATGCCGATCAGAAATGGTTCCGGATACTGCCAGGAGCGAATGCCATCTGAAGTCTTAAAGAGTTCCATTACCGTGGCGACGATGTGAAAGATTAAAATCACAACTGCTTCGCGCGGCGATTCCAGACGAAAGCTGAGTAACAAAACCTGAAACGCGACGGCAGCCAGAAACAGAAAATCGTAACGATCGAGAAAATCAATGGGATACCAGAACCGCGTGATGATCATCACCGCCAGTAGAAATCCACCGAAGATACAGGCCGAAGCCTGTTTCAATCCAAACAGCCAGAATTCCCGGAGAAATGTTGTCAGGAGAAGGACCTCATGAGTCTGGTTATTGAAGCGTGCGGTATGGGTATTGTGCTATTGTAGAGGAAAGGGAATCGAGTATCCAGAAAAAAAGGGAGCAGACATAATGCCTGCTCCCTCTTCGGAAATAGAGATAGCTCCAAGCTACCTGTCGCACACTTCCGTCATTCAGCGACGACTTCCGCCATCAGTGGTGCAAATTGTACTTCGATTGGATTCGAAGCGGCTCCATCTCCTCGGACCACGATCAAGGTTGCCTCTGCTGCATCTAAGAGAGGCAGTTCGGGCATCTTGACGCGAACACCGAGATCGTACCAGCCGTGGATTTCCGCTTCAAAATTCATGCCATTGAGTGACACAAGCACTTTACCGGGTTCCGGTCCCAGACCTTCGCCTGCCAGATTCACCATTCCCCCACTCACGACGACTTCTGTGTCGGTTGAAAACAGAGCAGGATCGACAGACAGGACATCAACGCGTGCCATCACAGCACCATTGTTTTCTTCGAAGGCTTCAGGAATTTCACGATGTGAATCGATCAAGACATGCAATTGTTCGAAAGGAACTTCATTTCCTTCTGCATCGGTTGACATTGTGCTGGCTGCAAAAGGCAGACGGATATCGACAGACTGAATCTGACCCGCGGCGATATTATCAACGCGTGATCCCGCTTCGGGTACACCCTCTGATAATTCATGTGAATTGGAAGCCAACAGCATTACATTGAACGGTTTGTGGATGTCAACGTTACTGTTATTGCGGAACCAGACACGGAAGCGAGGTCCGAGTTCTTCTTCTGCGTGTCCCGAATCTACAAACCGTACTGCCAACATCTGCAAGTCGAGGCCGGTATTGATCACGATGGGTTCAACGTCAACCCAGGTACCACAGGTCACGATGGGCAGTGGCTGCCAGACAGGGCATTCATACCAGTCCCAGGCAACACATGGTTCACAGATGACAGGACGACAGAAGAGTGGTCGCGGATCACAGATGGGGTGACACCAGTCCCACCAGCACCAGTCAACCCACTCGCTCCAGTGTGGGCTCCAGCAGTAGCTGGGATACACACCAGGGCCGGCGTACCAGCAACCAAAGTGTGATTTGGTGTATGAGAGTGACATGCGACCGAACAGCGTTCGATTTCTCCAACCGCCGTGCTTAAGCAAATTCTTGTGGAAGTGCATCTGTCGTGCGACGTCGCCTTTTTTGTGCAGATCAAACTGCTTCTTGAGATTCCACTTTTTGCTTTTCTTGCTGTTGATCAGAGAATTTAATTTTCCGGCTTTCAACTGTTTCTGGAGACTCGCGTTGATTGGTTTGATGTTTTTACCTTTAAACAAGTCTTTCTTGAGAGGAACACCATTTTTACCGATCCATTTTTTGGATGGAGGAATCGGCTGAAACTGATTGCCTTTGCCGAGGTTCGGAACTTTGTTCCCTTTACCTGGCTTGGGAACATTGATGCCCTTACCTGGTTTCGGAACGAAGGTTCCTTTTCCAGGTTTGGGATTAAATGTACCTTTGCCTGGTTTGAATACATTGTTCTTGCCCGGTTTTGGCTTCACGTTATTTTTTCCGGGTTTCGGAACGAAGGTTCCTTTTCCGGGTTTGGGATTAAATGTACCTTTACCTGGTTTGAACACATTGTCCTTACCCGGTTTTGGCTTCATGTTATTTTTTCCGGGTTTTGGAACGAAGGTTCCTTTTCCGGGTTTGGGATTAAATGTACCTTTGCCTGGTTTGAACACATTGTTCTTGCCCGGTTTTGGCTTCACGTTATTTTTACCTGGTTTCGGAACGAAGGTTCCTTTTCCGGGTTTCGGAACGAAGGTTCCTTTTCCGGGCTTGGGTAAGTCTTTTGTCGTGCCTGGTTTTCGGTTCGGAATTTTGAGACTGGGCACGCGCGATGGTGGAGTTTTGGAAATCCCTTTTACACTCGGACGTTTGCTTGTCTGAGGAATCTTATAAGCAGGTCGCGTTGTTTTCGGCGTTACCTTGAAGGAGGGTCGTGATTTTCCGGTTCCGCGATTGCTCACTTTGGGTGTTGATCTTTGTGGCGTGACTTTTGAAGCAGGTCGTGAAGAACGAGAGGAACGTTTGGAAGTCGAAGGTGTTGACTTCGGCTGTGTGCGCTGTGTTCGACTACTTTGGGATCGACTGCTTTTCGACTGACTGCTTTTGGGCTGACTACTTTGGGGCTGACTACTTTGGGGCCGACTGCTTTTCGACTGGCTGGAGCTTTGTGACCGACTGGAACGTTTTGAAGACGATTGTGAACGTTGTGGTTGACTTGATCTGCTGGAGGAACTTTTTAAACTGCTGCGTCTGGAAGACTTTCTGGATGAATCTGCCGCCAACAGTGGTGACCCGCAGATTCCCGCCATCAAAGCCAGTGACAGCAAGCAGCGAAAGTAATGTTTCAGGTAGTGGACTTTTTTCTGGATCATCATGACTCTTCCCCTTTTGGTAAATCAGAACTGCCCGCGTTGTGATGTGAACGCTTTAAGAGGAAAGCGCAAAAGATGCCAATTATGCCGATTCGTATCTCAGGCCCATAAACAAGGCAACTAAACCTCATTCATATAACGACTTATAAATATTTAAAGAATTACGAATGCTGAGTGACTCTGATTGTATTTTCAACATTTTTGAAAAGTGCGCCATCAGAATGAGATCAGCATGAACTCATTTTTACAGCGGTCGAGGCATGTCTTCAGGTCATTCCTGCCGATTCAAAAAGCGGCCTTGATCTGATAACGGTTCCACTTTCGAAATCTTCCGGAGCCGCGGAAAAATCGGGTATGAATCAGCGACGCTCTGTGGCGACAGGCTCACTTTGTTGAGGGGCTTTCTTCCAGCACAAAGGGCGATAACTCTCGAGCGTCGGGCATGATGATGGTAGAAAAAGTCCACTCGGTGGAATTGACTTTTCTTGAAACCACATTCGCCTCATCCGGATCAGTTGTTGAATCCGTCGGACTCTTGTCTGCCTGACTTGAGACCAGCACGCGATATTCTCCCTGAATGGGGCCATCCTCTCGATTGAACTGATATGCGCCGTCTCTAATTTGGGTTGTGGCGGCAGGTCCTTTACCTTTCGGGAGGAAGCTGATGGTTCCATTCACGACCGAAGTCGAGTTCTCTCTGACAACGGTTCCGGTAACAGGCAGCCGACCAATGCCTTTGGTGCTTGTGCCACAGCCGGGAAGCGTGCTCAGGAACATCCCACTGGTGAAGCAGAAGAGCCAGAGCATTGTTCTTGAATAGAGACGATGCCATTGGAATCTGCTCAGATTATTTTTACAGGGCTGAATATTAGAATTCGCCAACGACTTCGCCTCCAGCGATAGTAGATAGATCCTGCAGTAAATTAAAATCGAGATTGATGCTAATGAAACGCACGGAGCCATCTGCCAGTAGGAAGTGCGCGCCGCCGATATGTTTGCTCCAGAAGTGGCCATTGTGCGCGGAAGTATTCGAGTCTCCCGGACTGAGCCCCAAATTTGTAGAGAGAATATTGTCTCGATCGCCGGCCTGGTCATCGCCACTGCCACAAATAGGCCACCCGTAGAGTAAATCCAGTGGTATTCCGCGTTCGCCGACCATGAGAGTATTTGTTGTCCCATCGGTCACGTCTCGAATTCTGGTTTTACTCCCTTTAAAAAGTATGCCATCAAAGGCAGTCCTGGTTGTACCGGAAACGCCCAGATAGTCCGAAGGCACATGTTTGCCGAAGCTGCCTTCATCTCTCGCCTGTCCAGCATTAGGATCACTGGGACAGAGAAAAATCGGGATAATATTTCCACCACGATTTGAAGTGCTGTTGAGTGCTCCGAAACAGCCTAAGGCAGGACTGGGAGTCTTAAAATCCAGCTCATTGTAAAAGTTGGCCTGATCGAGATAAGGGAGGAGCATTGACTGGAACGTCCAGAACCGATAACTGGCGCCTGTCGAATGCAGGCCCATATGACCAAAGGGATTACACTGATGCGTGCTGTGATAGTTGTGCAGTGCCAGACCGATTTGCTTCATGTTGTTTTTACAGGTACTTCTGCGCGCCGCCTCTCGGGCCTGCTGTACTGCGGGTAGTAACAACGCGATGAGAATGGCAATGATGGCGATGACCACCAACAATTCAATCAATGTGAAACCGCGTTTTGGGAATCGCTTTGAGCTCATGTCAAATCTCTCTATGATAAGGAGGAGAAGAGGCCCGCGCCCCTTAACAGAGATGAAAGATAAACTCACTCTATCGAGACGATCCTGAAATTCCAGTGTAATCTTTCTATAAAGGTCTCTTTTTCAACAATGCTCTGCTCGCTTCAGGAATCTTTTGGCGCTTGCAGAGAGGAGTCGTTCTGCTGCTTTCGCCAGGCGTTTAATTTCTGATGTAATGTTGTGCGGATTTTCTGAAACTCATCTTCATCCGAAAGGTCATGCTGTTCAAGTGGATCATTTTTCAAATCGAAAAGCTGGACTCGTTTGAGATGTGGATAAACGATTAATTTCCAACGGTCTGTGCGAATCATTCTTTGAAAGTTGCGAAAGTAGCAATAGACTTCGTCATAAATCTGTTTTTTATCGCCCTCGAGGGCTGGCTTGAGACTGTTGCCTTCCACACTTTTCGGAATGGAAATTCCTGCCAGATCACAGGATGTGGGATATAAGTCGCGCAGATAACATTGCACCTCGGAACGCTGGTTGGCGGTAATGCCCGGTCCCACCAGAATCATGGGTACGCCGACGGTATGCTCATACATATTCTGTTTTCCGCGTAAGCCGTGACTACCCATTGCCAGACCATGATCGCTGGAGTAAATCAGAATCGTATTTTCCCATTGACCCGTTTTTTTCAATGCTTCTACCACGCGTCCCACCTGTGCATCTAAATGTGAAATCACCGAGTAATACAGGGAGAGATCATGCTGCACGACCTTCTTGGTACGTGGAAAGGGAAGTAAGACTTCATCACGTCCGTATTGATTGCCGTGCTCGAAAGGATGTTCGCCGCGAAAGTTAGCTGGTAGGGGTATTTTGTCGGGGTCATAATATTTTTCGTATCCGATGGGAACGAACAGTGGATCATGTGGTGCTGTGAAGCAGACATGCAGGAAGTAAGGCTTTGTATGTTTACGCTCGATAAATTCAATGGCGGCGTCGGCAAAGTGTTCGCTGATATTGGACGAAAGCCCGACCCCTTTTTCTGGAAAGAAATTTCGTTTGTCATCCTGAAAGACCCAGCCACGATAGCCGGTGACCAGAACGCCGTTGCCATCATAGGTGGGAACCGCCCAGCGACCACCGCCGCCGGTAAACAGTCCGAGTGTTTCATCATAGCCGCGCTGGATAGGCTTTCCATCATTGTGCCACTTCCCCACATACCACGAATTGTAACCCGCGTTATGCATGGTGGTGGCCCAGGTGGGAAGCTCTTTCTTGATCGGCTTTCCGAAATCCATCGAACCGTTATGAAAGCCGCTGACGCCCGTCAGAATTTCAGCACGGCTCGGTGTGCAGATCGGGTTCGCACAGACAGCGCGGGTAAAACTGGTGCCCTGTTTGACCAATTGATCCAGATGGGGTGTTTTGATCACCGGATTTCCGAGGGCTCCAATGGTGTCTGGTCGCTGGTCATCACTGAGCAGAAAGACGATATTCGGACGCTTTGGTGGTTTGGGGGGTGGCTCTTCTGCCGATTCACTTTGAGAGTGGGGTAATAAGAGTGCTGCCGCCAAAAAGAAAAGAATCCGCCCGTGCATAATCTACCCCTGTCTGAATGAAACCCGGTTTTCGGCAATGAATTCGGTTATGAATTCATCTTTCCCTAAATCGCTAATACTGATAACTTTTGTACGTCAAAAGCGGTCAGAAATGCTATTCATTAGTTTTGTTAATCTATTCTGGACAAAGTCGCCATGCAGGGCAAGCGTTATATCAGTTGGATCATTGGAATTACCATTCTTGCGGGGACGGGCTGGTCATTCTGGACGAAGCGTCAGCAGAAAATGGCTGAGGCAATCAAGAACACTCCCGCCAAGCCGGCTGCGGTTGCTCCGCCGCTGGAAACGAAAATCGAAGTGCAGAATGCCTCATTGAGCGAAGAAAAAGTCGAAGTTCTGGAATTGAACCTGACTGTCAACCAGCGTTTCCCGATGATCAAAACCGTGGAACAGACCCTTTCACAGGCCTCGACAGCGGGAATCTCTCATAGTAAATCGAAACTGGAGCTGATACTGGCTTTGACGGTGGAGGAGATTCACGCCGATGGTCGCAAGCGATTCAAGGTCGTTTATACGGGTGTGAAATATTCACACAACATTGCCGGCGAACAGGTGAGCTACGATTCGAACCGTTCGACGGGCCCTGCACCTCCTGAAGTGCAGGCCTATCAGCGTCTGGTGAATAACGGGTTTTCATTCTGGATTGGCCCCGACAACAAAATTGTGGAACTGGTGGGCTTTGATGAGTTTCTCAAACGCTGCCTGCAGAACACGCCTCCCGAACAACTGGAAACGGTGCTTGCGAAAATCGCAGAATCATCGGGCGATGATGGCATTGCGAATTTCATTGACGACAGTATCGGCCTGTTACCTTACAACATTGATGAGAATCACAAAGGGGGCGCGATTCGTGTGGGCGAGACCTGGATGAAAACCCGGCGTCTGACGCAGCCGATTCCGATGGTGCTCAAAACGGAATACACGCTCCGCGAATTGAATGACAAAACCGCCACGATCAATATCGCCGGCGATATCGCGGCTTCGAAAATCAACAGCCCGATGAATCAAAAAGGTAATTCGGTGCAACTGCACATTCGAGGTGGCAAGACTTTTGGCACCTGTCTGATCGACCGTAAAACGGGGCTGCCGCTCGAATCGAAAATCGACCGTTTCCTGGAGACGACTGTCAAACTGGCCAACGGCAAAGAGTTCGAACAGCAGAAACAGATCGTGACGACGATCCAAGCGTTCCCACATCAGGACGAACGCCCGCTGGGGCCTGCTGCCAAGATCACCCCGCCCGGTGATGTGAAGACGAACGCGAACTGAAGGGGGGTGTCCTGCACGCTGCCTTCACGCTGTATAGTGATTTCTCTTACATCTCTACAGAGTGTTTTTCTAAATGTCTCTGAATCGATGGAAGTAGCAACAAGATCAGAGTATAGTTTGCTCTATTGACTGCTTGTGTGCTCGGTTCAAGATTCATAAATGAGATGTGTGGGAGAGAGATATGCTAATCGCGCTGATGGTTATGTCAGCTTTGTTGGCACTGGCTGGCGTACTTATCCTTACTGATGCAGGTCAGCTATTTCGCATTGGCAAGAAATTTTTGGTCTTTTATTTTCGATTCCACAAGTGGATCATGGTCCTTTCAATCACGCTATTCGTGGTAGCTATTTTTCTTAATACTAAACAGAACGTCCTGCAAAACTGGATGATTGCGATCTTCGGCGCGTTCCTGGCAGGCTGCTTCCTGGCGACCAAATACCTGGCTCCGTACATGATCTTCCGTGCAAAGCAGCGCACCGCGGTCTACAAATCCATTCCAGAGGTAGAGGCGGATGACTACTTGCAGTCCAAGGACACTGTGTACGTCATCGATTACAACGGCGTAACGAGGGCCTTCCCACAAAAAAACCTATGGGTCTCTCACATCTTTGGCGGAGACTATGGCGGCGACGAAGTCGTACTGACGTACTGCGTCTTAACCAACCTTCCGGTTCCCTATGTGAACGATCTGGAGGGCAAGCCAATGGAACTGAAAGTACTTGCCCAGACCAACAACAACTTACTTCTATGGGATACCAAGAGTGGCGAGATCATCCAGCAGATCACGAATACCTGCGAGCTCTCCAGGCGCAAACTGGAACCCTTGCCACTTGTAGAAATGACGTGGAAGGCCTTTCAAGAACTCTTTCCCGATGGTGAGGTACTTTACAACCCATTGAGAAATCCGATGGAAAAGCTGCTCAACAAACTGATGCCCCTTGAAGTCGCACATTCGGGCGAGAACTGGATGTTCAAGACTGTTGACCTCAAGGATGATCGGCTTCCCTCCAAGGAAAAGGTCATTGGAATCAAAGACGGAACGGACGCCAAAGCCTACACTCGAGATTACCTGGTGAAAAACGGGATTATCAACACAAAAGTTGGTGACAAGAGCATTGCAATCGCACACATTCCGGAACATGACCTCTTCGTCGGCTTTGATCGTATGAAGGACGGCCAGGAAATCGAAGTCACCGATGTTGATGTCTTTGGTGATACCAGGGAGCACGGGAGACTCAATCGCACGTTCATCTACAACGGGCCAATGTGGGCAGTTTGGAGGCACTTCCACCCGGATACGGAACTCTTCCAATAGCGAAAGGCGGTCATTCGCGCGGTAACGTGAAGGCGATCGCGAATTGAAGGGGCGCATTTTTCTCTTTAGATAAATGCTAATTAGAATAATGATGACTGAGCAGAATTATGATATCTGTGCCCTGACATTTTTTGTCACCCTGTTTAAAACAGATGGCCTAACAGATCGACGGTATGCGTTTCATCCCAGGGAATCTCCCCCGAAATTCTCTTTGCCATCATACAGTCCGTCAATCTCTCTTTTATCAACCCAATGCTTTTACACTCTTCAATTCCGAACCAGGTACAATCATTTTTAAGCAACGTGTATCCAGAGTTCTGATATAGCTTGTGCTCATCGGCGAACAGCAGACAAAAATTGATGTCGTTTGCAACTGCTTTTCCCTCTACTGTTCTCAGTAATTCCGTAGCGACCCCCTGTCGTCGATATTCTTCTTTGACACAGAGATCGATAATGCCAAAGATGGAGGCCAATTGATCGCCGATTTTAATCGCACGATACTCGAGGCCCAAATGTCCGATGAGTAATCCGTCAGAATATGCCAGGATCCTTTCTCGGGACATTTGCTTAAAGAAAATCCTGTCTTCGAAATAGCCAGGAAAACTATCCTTGAGAAGAGATTGAATTTGAGACCGTTGGCAATCGCTTAATTCATATTCATTAATATGAACCATTTTCAGTTCTATCATTCTTCAAACCTAAAACAATTTCTCGCGATGTTAGTTCCTCATTAATCGACTTTAACGTCGCAACCACCGTTGCGGAAGTACCACTATTAAACCAGGAGACTAAAAGCTGACTGGTCCAGTCACATTTTGACGTGAGGCTCCGCTTTGATTGACATGCTCCCCCTTAAAGGAAGACACATAACAGTTTACATGCGTATTACCCATCTGTCCGGTCTATAAACAAGCCAACAGTGCCATTCGGTCGTGGAATAGAAAGAGGCCGCTGAGAGAAGACGGCTTTTTTTGTCAGCTTTTATACGAACTGAACATTACGTTAATTCAAATGGGTAACCACACTCAAGAACTATTCCTCACTGCTATGACTTGCATCGGAATCTGCTGCCAGACCTAGCCACTCAGCGACTTCGTTTTCGCCCTTCTCCTCTGCAATCATCTGGGCCGTTGCACCCGACTTGTCGCAGTGATTGACATTGGCTCCCAATTCGAGAAGCATTTCCACAACCTGCCTATGCCCATGAGCAGCAGCCATCATTAGAGGTGTATTGCCGAATTTAGTCTCAGCTTCAATATTCGCCCCCAATTCAAGCAGCGTCTTGACTGAACCCTCGTGGCCCATTGCTGCAGCCTCGTGCAGCGACGTGACGCCGTATTCGTTTCCACGATCTAGAGTTGCACCATTTTCGACGAGATTCTTTATCAGGCTGCAGCGACCTGCAAATGCTGCAGCCATCATAGGTGTTCTACCTACACGGTTCCCGAGTGAGTTGATGTCAACACCTGCATCTGTGATATCATCAAGCGATACATCGTCACCAGATGCTATTGCGATAAGTATATCGTCTGGTATTGAATTATTCATTGTCATGGAATGACCTTAAATTGTTGAAATTAAGGGGGCAACGGCTGCCTTAATTCTAGTCCTTTTGTTTCTCTTTCCAGTTCCTGCTCGCTGCGTTCGGCACGAATTGTATTGGAGCTTACCCAAATTGTCGGTGTTTTGACTATGAATCATTTTGTTAAACGGCGTGGGGGTGTCAAGTTTATTTTGATGCGCGAGGCGTGGTTGATCGCTGTCGAACCGTGTTCGAACGATGGTTTATATGCGTCGAAGCGTGTTCGATACGCGTCGATAAAGTACGAGACAGCGGGAACCGGTGCAAAATTAACAGGTGAAGATTTTCAAAACAGAGGGACTTTTATAGTAGTGAGATCTTCAGTGTTCGTAAAAAGCAGTGCGCAAAATACTCATCTCGCGCGCGACGCATATAACGCATATTGGGATTGTCCAGGACCGAATCAAGGGCAATACTGTGCACCAAAAATTGGGGGTGCCCTGCGTGAGAGGCTGAGTCGTAAAACGTTGCCTACAAAGGTGAATACGTTCTCAGGCGGCAGAACGGTGTTCTGCCGGTCCGTTTTGCTGCTGTTCGTTTTGGGGAGTGGCAGCGGACTGCTGACATTTTTGAACGACATTCGCAACGAAGTGATCGGCGGTCAGGTGCTCACGGATGTAGCTGGCGACTTTTGTCATACGTGAAGAGAAGTAATAGGGGCGCAAATGATAGCGTGCTGGAGTGGCGCCATTGATGACCTGCATGGTTTTCTGATAGTTGGTGGTATCGATTTTGGGTTCTGATTTTTCACTACAGGAAAAGAGCATTTGCAGATTCGGATTTTCGGGAGAGCCGAACTGTTGTTCGAGTTTGAAGCCACAACTTTCTGCCAGCATCTTCAGGCTGGCCGGAGTGAAGTTATGAATGTGGGCATAATGAAACATTTTGCTGCGACGTGCGAAAGGGGCCGCGATGTTGGGACATTCTATATAAAACTGTCCGGTATCCGAGAGCATGCCTCGAATATATTCGAGTGCGCGGCGCGGCGAATTGAAATGTTCGATTACATGCACGAGCAGAACCAGTTCGCGATTGTGATCGCGGGGTTGTTCAAACAGGTCGCCTCTGACGACGTTCGACAGCAATGTTTCTTGCGAATAGGCCTGAAAGCCTTCTCCGGGTTCGATGCCGCTGGCCTGATGTCCGTTCAATTCGAAAACTTTGACCGTACAGCCAATGCCGGCTCCCACTTCGAAGACTTCTGCCTTTGGGTTTACACAGGGCTGAAGCTGTTGAAAAATACGTTCGCCATTTTTCCAGGCACGCATCACACGACGATCCGAAGGGGTCATCTCGCCGTGATAACTCTGGCGGTACTCGGTGGCGTAATAACGGGCCAGTTCTGCGTCGGTCGGAATTTGTCCATGTGCCACCAGACCACAGGTTTTGCAGATGACCGATGCCAACTGATTGCCGTGCCGATCCCGGTCTCCGACTTGTTCAAATTCGGTTCCTGCACAAAGATCGCACTGTTTTTTTTCCATTTGATTCACTTTTTTTTTTGGCGAGATATCTATGATACTTATGCTGCTGCTGTCTCTTCAAAACGAAGCGTTGGCAGTCGAACTGTTTTGTACGGCGTGAACACTAATCGGAGAGGGAAAACAGGTCAAGATGAATCATTCCAAGGCTATTTATTACGAGGGTTTAGTGAGATTATTCTTAGATACAGAATGTTGATTTCCAACGTTGAGAATGCGTGGCTGGATGACGTTGTTGCATTGTATTTTCGGGCTGTTGGATGTACTCTAGTGAGCGTTGGGCTGTCGGAATTTCCAGTGAGAAAACAACTTCAATCAAGCTGCCAAGCTTAAAGTATACAAAGAGTTAGGATATTCATGTCTGAGTGTAAAATCAAAAAACTGCTTGTTGCCAATCGTAGTGAAATCGCGATTCGAATTTTTCGCAGTACTCACGAACTGGGTATTCGCACGGTGGGAATCTATACCCATGAAGACCGCTATGCTCTGCATCGTACGAAAGCAGATGAAGCCTACCAGATTGGCAAACCGGGTCATCCCGTCAAATCATATCTCGATATCGAATCGATTATCGCTTTGGCGAAGCAGAAAAATGTAGATGCGATTCATCCGGGTTATGGATTTCTCTCGGAGAATGCAGAGTTTGCACAGGCCTGCGAAGACGCGGGTATTATCTTTGTTGGCCCGCGCGTGGAAACGTTGCAGCAACTGGGCGATAAAATATCCGCACGCAAGATTGCGGACCAGGTGGGAGTCCCGGTTCTGGGTGGAAGTGGCGAAGCGATTACCGATGCGGCTTCGGGCCTGAAGACGGCACAAAGCATAGGTTTCCCGATTATACTCAAAGCGGCCCACGGTGGTGGTGGACGCGGAATGCGTGTGGTTCAGAACGAAGATGAATTCGAAGGCGCCTTTGAACAGGCACGCAGCGAATCGCTGGCAGCGTTTGGGAGCCCGGATGTATTCGTCGAGAAATTTATCACTCGCGCGCGGCATATTGAGGTGCAGCTACTCGGCGACAAACATGGGCAGTTAGTGCATCTTTACGAACGGGATTGCTCGGTTCAGCGTCGTCATCAGAAGGTGGTGGAAATTGCTCCCGCTCCGAATATCGATCCAGATGTCAGAACGGCGTTGTGCGAAGCGGCATTGAAAATTGGTCAAAGTGTGAATTATGAATGTGCGGGAACGGTTGAATTTCTGCTGGATGCCGATACGAACCAATTTTACTTCATCGAAGTGAATCCGCGGATTCAGGTTGAGCATACGGTGACAGAGGAAGTGACTGGCGTTGATATTGTCAAATCTCAGATCCTGATCGCTCAAGGCTCAAAACTTTCAGACCCTGAAATCAGTATTAATTCACAAGAAGAGATCAAAACACATGGATTTGCAGTGCAGTGCCGTGTGACGACGGAAGACCCTACGAATAATTTCATGCCCGATTATGGACGTGTGGCTCATTACCGTTCTGCGAGTGGAATGGGCGTGCGTCTGGATGCTGGTACCGCGTTTTCGGGTGCAATGGTGTTTCCTTATTATGATTCGCTCCTGGTGAAAGTTACCATCTGGGCGCGTACCTTTAAAGTAGCCAGCGCGCGAGTTGAACGATGTCTACAGGAATTTCGAATTCGTGGCGTCAAAACCAATATTCCGTTTCTGTTAAAGTTGATCACCAACCCGACCTTCATCAAGGGTGATTGTTTTACCCGCTTTATCGATGAAACGCCGGACTTGTTCGAATTCCCGAAACGCCACGACCGTGCTACCAAGTTACTGACGTATCTGGCGGATACCATTGTGAATGGGAACCCACTGGTAAAGGATCGTCCGAAATCGGTCCGTCGAAAACCGGCACCAGTGCCCGCTTTCAACAAGAAACAAATTTCTCCACCAGATGGAATGCGGCAGAAATTACTGGAACTGGGTGCGGAAAAATTTGGTAAATGGATTCTGGATCAGAAGCCACTTCTGCTGACCGACACATCGTTTCGCGATGCACATCAATCATTGTATGCAACTCGGTTTCGAACACATGACATGCTGCAGATTGCAGAGGCTTACGCTTACAACTGCCCGCAATTGTTCTCGCTTGAAATGTGGGGCGGAGCGACCTTTGATACGTCCATGCGATTTTTGAAAGAATCGCCCTGGCAACGCCTGGCGGAGATGCGCAGACGAGTGCCTAATATTCTGTTCCAGATGTTGATTCGGGCTTCGAGTGCCGTCGGGTATACCAATTACCCGGACAATGTAGTTCGCGCTTTTGTGAAAGAAGCTGCTGACGCGGGCATAGATGTGTTCCGCGTATTCGATGCATTGAACTGGGTTCCCAACATGAAAATTGCGATGGAGGAAGTTCAGAAAAGTGGTGCGATCTGCGAAGCGAGTATTTGTTATACGGGAGATATTCTTGATCCTGCCAAGACGAAATATGATTTAAAATATTACGTAAAGATGGCCAAAGAGCTGGAAAATATGGGGGCACATATTCTGGCGATTAAAGACATGGCGGGTCTTTGCAAACCTTATGCCGCGCAGTTGCTTGTGAAAACATTGAAAGAAGAGATTGGCATTCCGATCCACTTTCATACGCATGATACGGGAGGTGGTCAGGCTGCTTCGATTCTGAAAGCGGCGGAAGTCGGATTAGATATTGCCGATGGTGCTGTGCCTTCGATGTCGGGTGGTACATCGCAACCGAATTTGAATACGATTCTTGAAGCACAGCGTTTTACAGATCATCAGCCGACGGTGAACGTTACGCATATGGATGATATTTCAGAATACTGGCGTGCGGTTCGCAATTTTTATACTGCCTTTGAAAGCCCGGTGTTGCCTGCCGGAGCGAATCTGTATGAGCATGAGATGCCGGGCGGTCAATACACCAACCTGTTACAGCAGGCTCAATCGCTTGGTCTGGGTGATCGCTGGTCTGAAGTTTGTCATGTGTATGCGGAAGTGAATCAACTTCTGGGGGATATCGTAAAAGTCACGCCGACCTCGAAAGCGGTGGGTGATATGGCACTGTTCCTGGTCGCCAATGATCTGTCTTGTGATGACGTTGTGAATGGTGATCGTGATTTGTCATTCCCGGAATCAGTTCTGGATCTGGTTAGCGGTCGAATGGGACAGACTCCGGGCGGTTTTCCGGAAAATGTTCAGAAACGAATTTTGCGAGGCGAAGCACCTTTGACGGAACGACCGGGAAGTATTCTTCCACCTGCTGATTTTGAAGATGCTGCAAAAACCGTTCAGAAAATGATTCATCGTAAGCCGACCGATCAGGATGTTGTTTCTTATCTACTGTATCCCAAAGTGTTCGAAGATTTTTCAGCACATCTTGATACGTATTATGATACGAGTGGATTACCAACGTTCGCTTTCTTTAACGGCTTGGAACCGGAAGAAGAAATCTCGGTTGATATTGCACCGGGCAAAACTTTGATCATCAAGTTTCTTGCTGTTGGAAAACCGCATACGGATGGTTGTCGCACCGTCTTCTTTGAATTAAACGGTCAGCCACGTGAAGTTGTAATTGTTGATAAGTCATTGACACCACAAGATGCTTCACGTCTAAAAGCAGACAGTTCGAATCCCAAACAGATTGGATCCGCGATGCCTGGTGTGATCGTCTCACTTTCGGTCAAGGTCGGGAGCAAAGTGAAAGCAGGCGATCAAATACTGATGCTGGAAGCTATGAAGATGCAGACCAGTGTCATTTCAGAGCAGGATGGCGTTGTGAGTCGGGTTTTAGCTGAGCCAGGTACGCAGGTTGAAGCTGGTGACTTACTGATTGAATTGGAGTAGTGGATTATTCAGTCAGTTATTAATTCTTAAAACTAATGAATTTGATCCGTCGAGAGGTTCATTAATTTTGGTGTTCTGTAGGGAAATGTGTCTTTTCACAGAGGCAATTCATTAGTACAGGTAGGTGATTCCGTTTAGTATTTCAAGGAGAGCCCACCCAACAATCTCCCCATTTTACCCATTCGCACCAACGTTTCTCCAGGCTGCTTTTATCTCAGAAAATCAGGCTGCAATTCCCCTCCTTCATCGAGAGAAATTCAATGCTGGCTTGGATCTTCGCCGATAGATTATACAGCAGGTAATTTTGTAATCCTGATCTTTATCCAGGTCATTTCTGAAACATAACCAAAGAACACAGCCCATCCCTGATGTTCTTTCAAAGAATTTGGAGCACTCGGCGAATGACAGGTGAGAGCCAATCCGTTAATCCTCCCCATTTTGTAATCTCCAGTGAGGGAGAAATTCTTGGAGAAGATACACCCGAAAATCAGGAATTGGTACGCCGCGTCGTTGCTTGTGTGAACGCCTGCGATGGGATCACTACCGAAGAACTGGAAAGCGGGATTATCGGCGACATGCGTCAAGCGATATCACAAGCTGCCCCTCTTCTTCAGGAACGCAGCCAGATGTCAGAACTGCTTCAGCGAGAAGTTCGTGCTGAGATGCACTCACGCAATAAGTAGTCATAGCTGAGCTGGCCAAAGCAAATTATTTCGCGTTGCGTTGGATAAAACCACTGATGCGGACTTTAATTTTTCCAGAAGAGCGATGACCGGTTGGTAAATTTAAGCCGATCATTAAGAGACCATCGTCTTTTGGAACGTATTCCACCTTCTCACCAATTACGAATGGTTTTCCGATTTTTGGTTTCCCTTTATCCCGGGAAACCACAACTCCCATTAATGCTCCTGTCGGAATTCCTCTGATTATATCTTTCATGGGAATTTTATTGGGTAACCCTCCGACTGGTACTTTGACCTCTGCTTTTAAATCATAAGTTCCAGTTGACATAACGCGAACCATTTTCCCTTTCGCAACCAAACCTGCGGGAACGCTCCAATTGCGGGACGCATCTATTTCGAAGTCGGACGAATTAGAAGTCATCAATTTTTCATTCAGCTGCTTGATCATTTCTTTGACGCCGGGTACATCTTTTTTGATGTTGAGAATCGACTCCAGCATTTTACGTGAATTCTCATAATCACCTGCATCCGAATATTTTCTGGCAATGTCTGCAGACTGCTTGATGAATGAATCACGCAGTTTATCCGCCTGAATATTGAGCTGTTTGACATTTGTTTTTTTAGAAGTGTTTTGCGCGATTGCGGATTGGGAAGTCATTAAAAAAGCCAACAGGCTTCCGATGATCAGACTCTGAATTCCCCAGTCATTTTTCGATTTCAACACGATTCTTTCCTCTGCTCATTCGAACTGATTTTAATACTTCAATTTATTATGATCGACCAATGCTGGTATTCGCAATGCGATTTTTGTACTCAGGCTATCTAAATTTAAAATCAAGGGCTAAATAAAATAAATCAAAGGTACTTTAACCGGGTGGCCACTGCAGCGAACGTCCTCCCAGCAGATGCAGATGCAAATGATCCACGGTCTGGCCGCCTTCTGTCCCGGTATTCACGATTGTACGATATCCATTTTCCAGTCCTAACGTCTTTGCTAATTTTGCGACTGTCAGCATTAAATGTCCCGCCAGTTCCTGATCGGAATGATTCAACTGCGCCATGGAAGCAATTTCCTGTTTGGGTATCACCAAAACGTGAATGGGTGCTTGTGGATTCACATCGTTGAACGCCAGACAGAATTCGTCCTCATATATAATTTCCGCTGGAATTTCTCGATCGATGATTTTCTTGAAAATCGTTTTCTCTCCTGACATTTAACCTGTCTCCCCTCTAAGATATTCGCCGCTTTTTTGAATTTCACGAAGAAAACTGAACATCGATTTCGATTTCTACCGATTTGCTCGTGAAAATTGCTACACGAAGAGTTGTTTATACACTCCATAACTGCCGGCAATTAACAGTCCCAGGCAGGAAAGGAACAACAGCAAATCCCAGATGCGCCCGGGCGTCAGTCGGGAGTCTATCCTGGTATAACGCAGATAGATGGCTGCGACGCCGAGCATCGGCAGCATGATCGCCTGCATTGTTCCTGCAATTAAGACCAGCCGAACCGGATTTGCACCTGTGAGAAAGACTGCCAGACAAAGTAACGGCAGAATGAGTGACATAACCTTCACCCAGTTTTGCACGGCATTCGGTTTGCGGTCGTCTACTACTCCAAAAAATCGTAACCCATCCGAGAAGATGCGCGCATTCGCTGCATTGGCAACCAGAAAGGTCGAGTAGAGAACGGCGATTGCTCCCACGAGGAAAAGCCACTTCGCGTATTCACCGAACACCGGCACGTAGGCTTCCGCCAGCGTGCTAACCATTCGCATTCCATCGGGGTCTAACCCTTCCTTATGCAGGACAGCTACCCCCATCAGGAAAAAGGCAAGTGTTGCAAAAGTATAAATACACATGGAAGCAAATGCGTCTATTTTCATCACGCGCATCCAGCCTTTGGCGCGTCGTGCCCAACTCTCGTCTTCTGAATGTGGGCCGGTAAATCGCGCATATCCTTTTTCCAGACACCAATATGGATAGGCAATTAATTCGGTTGCTCCAACGCCAATAATTCCAAAAGCAGCCAGCGCCGTCAGTAAGGGAGTCATTCCGTCGGAGGCGTCCGGAACTCCGAAAGAGAGCCCGCGGATAATCTCTTCTGTTGAAATGGTCCAGACTTCAGACGTCTGGAGTGAAATGACGTTTCCTATTGTGATGAATGTGAATGACA
This sequence comes from Planctomycetota bacterium, assembly GCA_022600195.1. GTDB lineage: Bacteria > Planctomycetota > Planctomycetia > Planctomycetales > Planctomycetaceae > Gimesia. The sequence continues at coordinate 32,744 of JAHZKX010000062.1, read as the reverse complement.
CCACTAGTATCGTCGATAAGTTTTCTATCAAATTATAACGGCCATAAAAAAGCATGCATGAAGTGATGATGGCAATGACACCGGCCCATATTTTGTCGTCCCACGTCTGGGGCTCGATCAATGAAGTTCCGTTTGCATCAACGAGTTTTTCCTTGTTACGAATTTTCTGAAGAATGACCTGTCCTTTTTCTTGAATTCGTTCTATCCGTTCCTTGATTTTGGCATGGCCACGCAGATAACGTTCGCGTTCTGCCGGGGTTAATGAACTTAACGTACTCTTTTCGTTCTTTAATTCTTCTTCCAGTTTCAGATACTTCACAAATTCCTTTTCTGACGGAACCTGAATGGCTTTGAGGTAGTCTCCCTGGATCGGCAGAGTCAGCGCCAATGCCTGTCCTACGCCGCCTACGATTCCTCCGAGCTGTCCGATCGTGCAGATGCTCATGATCAGCCAGAACCAGAGAATCCAGTTCGGAGCTGGCTTTTTCGAATCGCGTGTGAATCCTAAACGGGGGCCAGGAACATGATTCAAAGCAGCCAGTGTGGTTTCGCCGCATGTCAGGGAATAACGTCCCAGTTCAATCTGCACGAATACCTTGATGACACAGCCGACAATAATCAGCCACAATAGAGCAATTCCTGCTTGAGCCCCGGTTTTGGTAGTGGCGATCAATTCGCCCGATCCCACAATGCTGCCAGCAATGATCAACCCGGGCCCCAAACGCTTCACAATTCCCCAGAAGTCGGTGGGGGCTTCGACGGTTTCCGCTTTTTCGGTACCAGGGGAGGAATTGAGCGGTTGATTCTCCTGTTGCGATTCCATCGTACTCCTACTTCACTTTTGATTTCGACAAAACGGGGTGCTGCCGAAACATTGCTCAGAGTCGAAAGAATTCAAACGGAATGAACTCTCATCGAAATTATTTGAGTTGTTTTTCTGCAACTTCAATCGCTTTGAGCAACCCCTTTGCCTTGTTCAATGTTTCATAATATTCCGTTTCCGGAACACTGTCGGCAACGATCCCGGCGCCGGCTTGAACATAAGCCGTCGACCCTTGCATAACCAGTGTCCTGAGTGCAATACACGTGTCCATATTCCCGGTAAAATCGAGATAGCCAACGGCTCCTGCGTAAGGACCTCGTCGGTGTGGTTCAAATTCGTCAATGATTTCCATCGCCCGTACTTTAGGAGCGCCAGAAACGGTTCCCGCAGGCAGCCCCGCTCTGAGTGCATCTAATGCAGAGCGTTCTTCGGTTAACTTGCCTGTCACATTAGACGTAATATGCATCACATGGCTGTAACGTTCCACAACCATGACATCAGAGAGTTCTACCGAGCCAAATTCGCATACTCGTCCCACATCATTTCTCGCCAGATCAATCAGCATGACATGTTCGGCGCGTTCTTTGGGATCTGCCAGCAGTTCCTCTGCCAGTCGCTTATCTTCCGTTTCGGTTTTGCCCCGTTTTCTTGTTCCCGCCAGAGGCCGTACGGTTGTGATTCGGTCTTCCACGCGGACCATAATTTCCGGCGAGCTGCCCACCAGATCAACCTCAGGAGTTTTGAGCAGAAACATGAAAGGGCTGGGGTTAACAACACGCAAACTGCGGTATATGTCCAGGGGAGTTGCTGGAGTTTCCAGCTTGAGACGCTGGCTTAAAACGACCTGAAAGATGTCTCCTGCAACAATATATTCCTTGCAGGCTTCAACCGCGGATTCAAATTTCGGTTGTGAGAAATTTGACGTCCAGTTTAAATCGGGTTCGGTATGAGCATCTACATTGATGTCGGCCATCTTGAGAACAGTGGCATCTCCGTTTTGGAAACGATGGCACGTTTCATCAATACGCTCACAGGCTGATTGATAGGCTGCCTGTAAATCTTTCTGTTCGAAATCTGGTTCGACATGCGCGTGGGCAACGACGAGCACTGTTTTATTAATCTGATCGAAGACCACCATATGGTCGTATAAGGCAAATGAAAGATCGGGAAGCTGGCGGTCATTCTCGGGCGCGTTCGGTAAATTTTCAGAATAACGGATCACATCGTAACCGGCATATCCCACTGCGCCGCCACAAAAACGCGGAAGTGAAGGGAGCTCTGCGGCCTGATATTGCCCGAGAATTGTCTCTAATTCCTGCAGGGGATCGTCAACCGTTCGCTCCTCTGTTTTTCCCGCGTGCTGAATGACAATCCGCTTTTCGTAAGCATCCACCATCAAAAAAGGATTCGCTCCCAGGAAGCTGTACCGGCTGATTTGCTCGCCGCCGACAACACTCTCGAACAGAAAGGAATAGGGGCCTTTTTCCAGCAACTGATAAGCACTCACGGGAGTCAATGTATCTGCCGTTAGTTGCCGATAGACGGGTACCAGATTTGACTGATCAGAAAGCGTTTCAAAAGATTCAAAATCGGGGAGGTATTTCATGGATTATCTTATTTGAACTGTCTGTGGATGAACAAGCATCCCGGTTTCTCAAATATTGAGAGTGGACTCTCTTATGAACATTTCCTATCTCTGAGACAAGCTGTGTAGAGGCTCAGTTCTCAAAAATCTCAAAAATGTCCCATTCTCACCTACAATTAAAATCAGGCTTTCCTGTTTTTAAGATTCTGAATCACATGAGAGGAATGGAATTACTGCCGTTGTTTGCATAAAATGAAAAAGTGTTCAATCTTAGAGAGCTTTCATTGAGTTCGAAGTTTATTAGGCTTTGCTTTCGCAGACTGAATGAGTATGGTATTCGTTCCATGAGTTTACACCGTTTGTGAATGAATGTCACGCGAGATAGAATGCGTGTGAGAGACCAGATTTCCAGTCAATTGAACTGATATCAGTTCATTATATTAATAAGGAGAACCAGGGTGAATTTGGACGCGTTCACTCGCACAAGTGGTGAATGGCTGAGAGGTATCGGTCCGGACTCGGATATTGTGATGTCCAGTCGGATTCGCCTGGCCAGAAACCTGGCACAATTCCCCTTTATTAATCGCTGCACAGAAACGACTCTGGGCGAAATTGAACTCCTGCTGCGCCCGATCATCACATCGCTTCCTATGGATGTAAAGCTGTCCTATCTGGATGTGAATGACTTAGGAACTCTTGACCGACAGTTCATTGTAGAACGACAGCTGATCAGCCGCGAACACTCTGAACGTACGGGCCCTCGTGGAGTTGGCCTGGATAGCGAAGAAAACATTGGCATCATGGTCAATGAGGAGGATCATCTCAGGTTACAGGTTTTGCGGAGCGGTTTTTCTCTTAATGAGTGCTGGGACACCATCAACCAGATCGATGACCTGCTGGAACAGGAACTCACGTATGCCTTCAGTGAAGAATTTGGCTATCTGACTGCCTGTCCTACAAACGTGGGTACGGGAATTCGAGTAAGTGTGATGCTGCATCTGCCTGCACTGGTGATTACCAAAGAAATTCAAAAAGTTTTTCAGGCGTTACAAAAAATCAATCTGGCAGTGCGCGGTCTTTACGGCGAAGGTAGCCAGGCAATGGGTGACTTCTACCAGATCTCCAACCAGGTCACCTTGGGGCAAACTGAACACCAGTTGATCGACAGTATCAAGGAAGTCGTTCCCAATATCATCTCTTATGAAAGACGCGTGCGAAATTCGTTAATCAAAGAAAACCGCCAGGGACTGCACGATCAGGTTTCGCGTGCTTATGGTATTTTAAGTACCGCACAAACTATAAGCTCAGAAGAAACGATGCACCTGCTCTCCAGTGTGCGGATGGGCGTGAATCTGGGGCTGATTGAAGATTTGCCGATCTCGACTGTGAATGAGATGTTCATTTTCACCCAACCCGCTCACTTGCAGAAATTGCAAGGAGGCGAACTGGAATCCGGTGAACGGAATGCAGCCCGCGCCAATTATCTCCGTCAACGAATCAGCGACGCCAGCAGTTCCAATTGAACGACCCTGTTCCGGTTACTGCTTCAAATTTCCGCGTCGATCAGGACATGTATCGCACCACGCGCTCGACATGTCTGGGGATCTAATGTTAGGATGGAAAGTGATTTCGAACGAATGTTCTGAACCGGATAACGAATGTTCTGAACCGGATATCATCAAAGTCGTTCAGGTCACGAAATACCTCATCACCTGAATCAGTTCAATAATGTTTTTTTACTTGATCGATCATAACTCGCCCTTTTAACCGGGATACTACCATGCGAAAACCCGTCTGCTTTCTGGTCATTTTTCTGTTATGCACTACGAGTGCGGTCAACGCTCAGGAATTTCAAAATATTTTTAATGGCAAAGACCTCACGGGTTGGGTCGGAAGAGAAGGTTTCTGGACCGTCCAGGACGGGGCGATTGTCGGGGAAACGACTCCAGAAAAACCAGCCAAACCAAACACCTTCCTGGTTTGGCAAGACGGAAACGTGAGTGACTTTGAGTTCAAGGCCACCGTTCGTTTTAAAGGTAACAACTCGGGTGTTCAATATCGCAGTGAGTTAGTCGATCCGGAGAAATTCATTCTCAAAGGTTATCAGGCCGATCTGCACCCGAAACCCGAATTTTTCGGCATGATGTATGGCGAGAAAACGGGGCGTGGGATTATCGCACAACGCTTCCAACGAGTCGAAGCTGGTGCGGAAGGTAAGCCGAAAGTCGTTGCGGAGATTGGCGACAAAAACCAGAAACTCGTCGATTGGGAATGGAACGAAATTCGAATCGTGGCCGTCGGAAACCGGCTGATCCACCAGATCAATGGTGTCAACACGATCGACCTGACTGATAATCATCCCGAAGCATTTTTAAAAGGTGTTCTCGGCCTGCAACTACATGCCGGACCTCCGATGAGAGTCGAGTTCAAGAACCTGCAATACCGCCCTTTAGCCGGTGCAGAAGCTGCTGCGGTTCTCAAAGCGGCAGTCGAAAACACGAAAAAAGCACCCCCATCCAAAAAAATTGGGAAAACAAAAACTCGCACGAACAAGAGGTTTGGCTGGGTTTCAGAAAAACCCTCTCCCACCTGGGTCTGGCGCACCGATCAACCCACAAGTAATGATCCAATCTACCTTCGCAAAAAATTTGAAGTCTCCGGCCCAATCAAAGCTGCACGGCTCTATTTCACCTGTGATAACAGAGCAACAGTCTGGATCAACGGAAAAGATGCTGGCACCGCGACAGACTGGGGCAATCCTGTCATGAAGAATGATGCTAAAAAACTCATTCAAGCCGGCTCAAATCAAATTGCGGTACGAGCCAATAATAATGGTGGAGTTGCTGCATTCATTTTCAAACTCGAAATTGAAACTACAGAAGGAAAGAAACAACAGATCATTTCGACTCCCGATTGGAAAATCACAAATTCCGAAGCCAAAGGCTGGAAGCTCTTCAACTTTGATGATTCTGGCTGGAACCTGAAACTGAAAAAAATGGGCAACTTTGGAAGTGGTCCCTGGGGTAAGCCAGGAATTTCAAGCCCGAGCGGTCTCGATATCGAGGATATTACTGCGGGCATCAAAGTCACCAAAGGTTTCAAAGTTGAGTTGTTATACGAAGTTCCCAAAGATGAGCAAGGCAGCTGGGTTTCGCTTACTACGGATGGTAAAGGACGTTTGTTAGCAAGCGATCAAGGGGACAAAGGGCTCTATCGAATTACCGTGACCGGTCAATCTGAGAATCCGGATGTTGAAGTAAAAAAAATGCCAGTCGATCTCTCGGGAGCGCAGGGATTGACATGGCACAACAACGCGCTCTATTTTCACAAGAGCGGCGGTCACCTCTACAAGGTTACTGATTCCAACGGCGATGACAGGCTCGACACGTCTGAAGTGCTGCCTAGTGGGCGTAGCGGTGGTGAGCATGGCAACCACGGTGTGATTGTGGCTGAGGATGGAAAACATCTCTACGTGATTGGCGGTAATCATGCTCAAACACCTCCGAAAGATTCAATCGTTCGTTCGAACGTAACAACCTGGAATGAAGACCTGCTTTTGCCACGCGAGTGGGATGCCAACGGCCATGCGCGAGGTCGACTTGCTCCTGGCGGCTGGGTTTCAAAATTCGATCCGGTCAAAAAAACACATCAACTCATTTCCATCGGATACCGCAACCAATACGATGTCGCCCTCAATCGATTCGGTGACCTTTTCACCTACGATGCAGATATGGAATGGGATCTGGGAACGCCCTGGTATCGCCCTACGCGCATCAACCACGCTGTGAGTGGATCAGACTATGGTTGGCGCAGCGGTTCCGGGAAATGGCCCGAATATTACGAAGATAGCCTGCCTGCTGTAGTGAATATTGGCCCGGGCTCTCCCACCGGCGTGATCAATGGCATCGGAGCAAAATTCCCGGCAAAATACCAGGACGCGATTTTCGCATTGGACTGGACGTTCGGCACAATTTACGCCATTCATCTCACACCCGATGGTGCCGGTTATCGTGGCCAGCAGGAAGCGTTCTGCTATGGCGAACCGCTGCCTGTGACCGACGCGATTATTGGTCAGGATGGTGCGATGTATTTCACAATCGGCGGTCGTGGTACTCAGTCGGCACTGTTCCGTATTACATACGTTGGTGACAAATCGACGGAACCAGTTGCAGGTGAAATTGCAGGTGCAGATGCGCGGAAGCTCCGTCGGAGCCTGGAAGCGTTTCATGGCAAACAAGACACCGCCGCGATTGATACTGCCTGGCCTCATCTTTCCAGTTCAGACCGATGGTTACGCAACGCAGCACGCATCGCTGTCGAATCTCAGCCCGTTGATCAATGGGCGGCAAAAGTCTTTTCGGAGACAAATGCCCAGGCTCACATTTCCGGTGCGGTTGCTCTCGCCCGAATGGGGGATGAATCGCATCGTAAGGACCAAATCGCCGCACTCCTTAAGTTGAACCCCGCAGAGTTGAGCGAATCCCAGTTTCTTGGCCTGCTTCGTGCTTATGCCCTGACCTTTATCCGTCTTGGCAAAGCAACGGCTGAACAACGCAAGCAGGTGATTGCCGCACTCGACCCTCATTTGCCAAACAAGAGTAAAAATGTAAACACCGAGTTAGTTCGCGTATTAGTTTATCTGGAAGCACCGAATATCGTTTCGAAAGCCATCAACCTTATCGCAAACCGAGGCAAGGCAGAAATTCCTGACTGGACCGAACTCGCCGGTCGCAATAAAAACTATGGGCGTCGCGTGCTGGAGATGCTCGCCAATCATCCGCCGACACACGAAATCAATTATGCCTTCATGCTTCGTAGTTTGCGTAAAGGCTGGACGATAGACCAACGTCGCTCTTACATCAAGTTCATCAACGCTGCCGCCAAGTATCCCGGCGGCAACAGTTACGGCAAGTTTCTGGCCAATATGCGTGACGAAGCCCTCGGTAACATGAGCAATGCCGATCGTGGCGCCGTCGCAGATATCAGCGGTGAGAATTTCAACCCCGTTCCCGATTTTGAAATCATCGCGCCCCAGGGTCCCGGTCAAAAATGGACGCTAAGTGAAGCAAGCCGACACGCTAATCAGGGAAAAATGAAGGGGGGGAGTTTCAAGAATGGACGCAACCTTTTCCACGCGTTGCGCTGTGCCGCATGTCATCGATTTAATGGACTCGGCGGAGACGTTGGTCCAGACCTGACGACGGTTAAGAATAAATTCGATGCCAGATACATTCTTGAATCCATCATTGAGCCGAGCAAGGTGATTTCGGATCAATATCAGTCATCGACGGTATTGACAACGGACGGACGCACTTTAACGGGACTTGTTTCGCTTGCTGATGGCACTGTGGTAGTCTATCCAGCCGATGTAAAAGTCAAACCGATTTCACTATCTGTTGAAGATGTAGAAGAAATCCTGCCTTCTTCTGTGTCTCAGATGCCAAAGGAGATGTTGAATACGCTCAATGGTGATGAAGTCAGAGATTTGATGGCATATTTGTTGTCGGGCGGCGATCCGAAATCGAAAATCTACGGGAAGTGAAACAGGAACTCTATCGCTCTTCTTCGATCAATCAAAGGCAGGGCATGGCAGAGAACCGGTCTTACGATCAGAGTCGGCCACTGCGGAACACTCCATAGATCAACCAGATCCCCAAGAGACTCGACATCATAAAAATGGGAATACTGACATAAACCAGACGCGAATCGGAGGAAATCGTAATCGCCGATGCCAAAATGAGTGCGGACATCACCATTCCAATGGCCAGCCGATTCCCGGAACGATCCATTTCGGTTGTCAGATGATCAATCCCTTTATGCTCCAGATGAATTCTTAGTTCGTCGTCGCTTAATTTTCCCAGGGTTCTCCCGATCTGTTCAGGAAGATCATGCATGACTTTTGTAAGGCTGCGGGCTTCTGTCCACATCCGACTGGCAATCGCACGGGGGTGATATCGCTCGGAAGAAATCTTGTAGACGTAAGGTTCCATTTCCTGTGCAATATTTAAATCAGGAGCAATGTGGGAAGCGACTCCTTCCAGAGTAATCAAAGCGCGAATCAGCAACATGATGTCAACAGGACAACGGATTCGGTGAATTGCCAATATATTGATAAAATCAGTCAACATCACCCCTACCTTGATTTGATCCAGGGGTATACCGTAATAGTTACCGATAAAATCACGCAGGTCCGCGCGCAGCAGTTGATGATCAACATCTCTTTTTGTCTTACCAATGTTTAAAACGACTTCGACCAGACGAGTGGTATCTTTTCTAGCAACATTCAATAACATGTCGATCAGTAAATCACGGCGTTCTTCTTCGATAACTCCAATCATGCCATAATCGATCAAACATATTGAACCATCGGGCATGACTCGAAAATTACCCGGATGTGGATCAGCGTGAAAAATCCCAAATTCAAACGTCATTTTCATAAAAATACGGGCGCCATTGGCGGCGACTTCATGCGCACTGATGGGAAGATTTTTTAACTCGTTCTCATTATCAATCCGATAGCCGTCGATATACTCCATCGTAATGATATCGCCTTGTGTCAACTCCCAGTATATTTTGGGAACATATAACGTGGCATCGTCTTGAAACAGGCGATAAAATTCATCGGTCGAACGTGCCTCTCTCATAAACTGAAGTTCCCGATGAATCGTGCGGGAAAACTGATTGACCAGACCGACCGGATCAAATATTTCTGCATCCGGAAAATGACGTTCAATCATGGTTGCCAGTTCATACATCAGGCTCAAATCCTGTTCGATCACCCGATCGATATCAGGACGTTTAATTTTCACCACGAGTTCCGTCCCATCATGGAGACGGGCACGATGCACTTGTCCCAATGAGCCTGCTGCTAACGGTTGATGATCAAATGCTGCAAAGAGAGTATCAATCGAACCTTCCAGTTCCCGTTCTACAATCTTGATCGCGACATCACTGGGAAACGAAGGGACACTTTCTTGTAGCTTTGATAACTCTCTGACAACATCTCGCGGGACCAGATCGGGGCGCGTACTCACAACCTGACCGAATTTGATAAACGTGACGCCCAGGCTTTCCAGAGCGAGCCGAATACGTTTGGCACGGGTTAATTTGACTTCTGGTTCGGAACGTTTCCAGAATAAGAGTCTTCGACCCCAGCGGAGATATCGTCTTAACCCCAGTTGATCAACCAGGTCATCAAAACCATAATTCATAAGAACCGTTACAATTTCGCGGCTTCTTCGTAAATTTCTTAATAACCGTAATGGGTTAGATTCCAAGGGATTCTCCTGCAAAGAAAGCGATCTCACAAATTACTGTTTCCGTAAGCGCTGTCCATTCAGTTCGGTATTCAGTTCGGTTTTACTTTTTATCTTACCAGACTATAACAGAGCTTCCTATGCAGCAAAGCCCTGATCCTATTAAAATACGATTCGAAGAAATCTTGTCACTATTCACCTGGAACGCGGAGCCGGAAACATGCGTTTTCTAAAAACCTTCTTATTCACGATACTTTTCACAACTTCAATCAGTTATGCCGGCGACTGGCCTCAAATACTTGGAGTTTCACGGAATGGTCATGCTATCGGCGAAACACTGGACGCGACATGGCCAGAAGCTGGCCCGACTGTCAATTGGCAGCGTGATGTCGGCAGTGGATATGCTGGTCTGGCTGTTTTAAATAACGTTGCGATTTTATTTCATCGCATCGGCGATCAGGAAACGGTAGAAGCCCTGCAGGCTGAGACGGGGGAAGTACTCTGGAAACAGTCTGGCACAGTAAATTATAATGGTACGTATAATCCCAATAATGGCCCGATCGCTGTTCCTTTGATTCACAAGAACCGGGTTTATACATTCGGAATTGCCGGTCGTCTGCAGTGCCTGGATTTCAAAACGGGTAAAAAAATCTGGTCACGTGAGACACACAGGGACTTTCAAGTCAAAGCAGGTTATTTTGGCGTGGGAAGTTCTCCCATCATTGTGCAAGACAAATTGCTTGTGAATGTGGGAGGCAAACGTAAAAACGCAGGTATTGTTGCGTTCTCTCTCGATCAGGGAATTATGCTCTGGCAGTCTATGCAGGATGATGCCAGCTATTCTTCTCCGATTGCCGCATTTCTACACGGGCGATATTATGCGATCTTCATCACTCGTTCCCATCTGACAGGAATTGATCCACAGACGGGAAATGTCCTGTTTCAATTTCCTTTTGGAAAACGAGGACCGACAGTCAATGGCGCAAGCCCGGTATTAGTCAGAGACTATGTGTTTGCAACATCCAGTTACGGTGTAGGTAGTTTCTGGGGTAAAATTGATCAGTTAAATACCAGCGAAATCTGGCGGAATCATGAGATCATGTCGAGTCAATATACAACGCCCATTGAATATGGTGGAACTTTAATCGGTATCGATGGTCGTCAGGACATCGGCCCCACCCGGCTGCTCTGTTTCGACCCACAAACAAAAAAAGTGAACTGGTCTCAGGACGATTTTGGTTATGCGACTTTGCTTGAAGCAGACAATAAATTGATTTTAATGAAAACAGATGGCACACTGGTTCTGGCAGAAGCATCCCGGGAAAAATATAAAGAACTGGGGCGTGCTCGAGTTCTCAATTCAACAACGCGGGCACTGCCGGCGCTGTCCAATGGACGGCTCTTTGTACGAGATGAGAAAACACTGAAATGTTTGCAACTAAAAACTGAACAGGAAATCCCAAAAACACCCGAGACGTCCAAAACGAATTAAGGATTTAAGAGAATATGTCATCCAGTCGACGCACTCAAAGTGAAAGACAATTTGAAAGAGCCTTGAAAGTGATCCCGGGAGGGGTCAACAGCCCAGCACGCGCTTTTGGAGCAGTAGGTGGGCACCCGCTGATCATCGATCGTGGTGAAGGTCAGTATCTTTATGACATTGATGGAAACAGATACATCGATTTTGTCGGTTCCTGGGGACCTCATATTCTGGGGCATCGCCACCCACGGGTGATCTCCCGAATCGAAGAAGCGCTTAAAAAGGGAACCAGTTTTGGTGCCCCTACTTTACTGGAAACAGAACTGGCCGAGCTTGTGACCGAACTGGTTCCCTGTGTGGAAAAAGTCCGCATGGTCAATTCTGGTACAGAAGCGGCCATGAGTGCGATTCGCCTGGCGCGTGGATTTACGGGACGAGATAAAATCATCAAATTTGCCGGCTGTTATCATGGGCATGTTGACAGTCTTCTGGTTCAGGCCGGCAGTGGGGCTTTGACTTTAGGAACTCCCTCCAGCCCTGGTATCCCGCAAGGATGCACTGCTGACACACTGGTGCTCGAATATAACGATCTCGATCAGCTCCAGGAAACTTTCGAACAACAGGGTGATCAAATCGCCTGTCTGATTCTTGAACCAGTTGTCGGAAACATGGGCGTTGTGCTCCCGGAACCCGGGTTTCTGGAAACGATCCGCGAACTGTGCTCACAAAACGGAACGGTTTTTATCATGGATGAAGTGATGACCGGTTTTCGTGTCTCTATGGGTGGCGCACAACAACGGTTCGGCATTACCCCCGACATCTGTATGCTGGGGAAAGTGATTGGTGGCGGTATGCCCGTGGGAGCTTATGGTGGCAAGTCGGAAATCATGGATACGATATCACCTGTTGGAACAGTTTATCAGGCGGGAACGCTTTCAGGGAATCCGATTGCAATGGCTTCGGGAATTGCGACACTGGAATGCCTGAAAGAAACGAATCCCTATCCTCAACTGGAAGAGAAAACACAACGTTTGACTGAAGGACTTCGTACTGCTGCTGCAAAATCCGGATTACCTCATACGCTGTCAGAATGCGGTTCCATGTTTACCCTGTTCTTCAATCCAGACAAAGTGACCAACTATACGATCTCAGCTCGAAATGATACCGACCTTTTCGCTCGCTATTTTCAAGGCATGTTGGATCGGGGCATTTATCTTCCCTGCAGTCAGTTTGAAGCGAACTTCACTTCCGCGATGATGAATGATGATGATATCAATCAAACAATCCAGGCGGCAGGGGAAGTGCTACAGGAAATTGCCTGATTGAAATCCATCTCATAGATGAATGTGAATCCTGAATCAGGGTGTGAAGTCTGTCGTTTCATCAATGCTCAGACAAAACTCTGCCAGTAATCGAGCGGCATGATCCAGATCGTCTAATGAGATGACTTCCACAGGGCTATGCATGTAGCGGTTGGGAATGGCCACGATTCCCGTTGCCATGCCTCCCTGATTCAATTGCATTGCGTTGGCATCATTACCTGCAGGTCGTGAGATGCCATTAATCTGACAGGATATTTCATTTTTACTGGCCAATTGAGATAATGATGAAAATACGACCGGATTTACATTTGGTCCTCGATACACAACAGGTCCGCTACCCACTTTGATATCGCCATGCTCCTTCTTGCTGACGGTAGGGCAATCGGTGGCATGAGTGACATCCACGGCAATTCCCACATCGGGCTCAATCGAAAAAGCACTGGTCCGTGCGCCTCTGAGCCCGATTTCCTCCTGAACTGTGGAAACAGAAAATACGCCGACATGTGGTGACTTTTCACTGACTTGACGCAAGGCTTCCATCACGACCCAGACGCCCACCCGGTTATCCATACCTGGGGCTGATGCCAGTTGATTCATCATAGGACGAAATCCCAATTCAAAGGTGATCGGATCTCCGATGGCAATTTTCTCGCGTGCTTCGTCTCTGCTTTTGGCACCGATGTCGATCCAGAGATCTTTAATTTCCGGAACGGTCTTTCGTTCTTCAGGAGTCAACAGGTGGATCGCCTTGCGGGCGATGACACCATGCACGGGACCGGAAGCCGTATGGACCTGCATATTTTGTCCGAGCAACATCTGAATATCCCAACCACCTATCAAATTTGCCCACAGATAACCTTCATCATCAATGTATTGAACTAACAGACCAATCTGGTCACAGTGTCCGGCGAGCATGACCCGCCGTTTCGCACCTGGATTGACGGCTGCAATCACATTTCCATGCAGGTCTGTTTTCAGTTCATCGGTGAAGCTGCCAACATATTCACGAACCACCTCCTGAATTGGACCTTCATAGCCGGAAGGTGCGGGAGTGTGGAGCAATTTTTTTAAAAAATCCAGCGATTGCGCATCCATAGTTTTAGTCCTGGAAAATTGAGGGATATGACTTCTGTACAAAAAACACCGATCACTTCTCGAATGCAAGGAGTATCGAGTATTGCATGTAAGTCTCTCAATTTTAACAACTTATGAAAACATTTCAATCCGCCTTAATTGTTGTATCAAAAAGGAAACCATTGAAAACTTTTCGAAAGTGGTTCAATCCATGTCAGAAGACAAAATATGTATAAAAAGATCCACTCCCCGACATCATCTTTAAGCTAAACTTTTAATACGGTAAGAGCGTATCTGTAGACAAAACCGAGTTAAAAAACCGTGACCAGTTGTCGCATCTTCGAGCTAAGCGATTGAGAATAATATGACTGATTGGACCAAATTACGAAAAAACCTGATTGGCGACGGAAAACAAAGCCCACTGCCTTCTCAAATCAAATTACCGATGCTGCCTAAAGCGGTAATGGAATTTTCGGAGAAAGCAGAAGATCCCAAATCGACGCCCAAAGTACTCAGTAAAATCATTGAAACTGATGCGGGAATTTCTTGTGAATTATTACGGATGGTCAATTCCAGTGCATTTGCTCTACGGCGAAAAGTCTCTTCCATTCAACAAACGATCACCCTGATGGGTATTCGCTCGACAAAACTCTTTTTAGTCACGACTGGTTTAAAACAAGCCATGTCGACCAATGATTCAAAGTTAATCAATCTTCCCAATTTCTGGAGCACGAATCTGGAACGCGCATTGACGGCAAGGGAAATTGCACGGCTTATGAAAGTTGATCCGGATGTCGCATTCTCGGCAGCCATGCTACAGGATTTTCTCTTGCCGGTCTTGTCAAAAGAACTATTCGACTTTTATCTGCAGTTTACAATCAACCAGGATAGCAACCCTTATTTGTTAAATGAGTATGAACGCCAGCAATTTAACTGGGATCATTGTGCTGCTGCCGCGAATGTGATGCTGGACTGGTCATTTCCCGATGAGCTGATTTGTTGCGTCTTCCTGCATCATGAAGGGTTGAAGCTGCTCACTGACCCGGAATTAGGAAAGTCACCTGCAGCAGCGGTTGCTGTGGCTTCGTTGATTCCTGACCCGCTCCGACAAGACCCTAACGGATTAAATCAACTACTGACATTAAATGCAGCCTGGCCTGAGTTCAATCTGTTTGAAATCGCAGAGCAAATTGATAGCGAACTCAGGGAAGAATCAACGGCGGCCCGAAATTATCTCTCGTTGAAAAACCGCCTGGAAAAACACGCGACGTTAATCAGCAACGAATAGACTGAGCCGACTTTAGTATGGAGTAGAAACCAAAGCAGCGGCTTTCTGTTTCGCCTTTGTTCAGGAAGCGGTTGTTGAAAAATCACTCGATTGTTTCAGACTTTTTTCCCACTTTTCCTTTTCTGTCCTCACCTGCTCCTCGGTCGAGTTGTCATGACCAGAGACTTGATCACTCTTTAATAAAAAACGCCCGTCTTCGGTATGCTGACAGAATTGTTTGAACCAGAGCATGCTGGCAACATTTGGTTGTGGACTGTAAAGCGTAACTGCGATCCCTTTTTCATAGAGATCATAAAGCATCCCGAAAAAGCCGCTAGGAATGTATTTCACAAAGGATAATTCCACACCAATCGAATTACATTTTTCTTGATCCACTAAGCGTGTCAGAGTTTCACGAAGCAATGACAGGTCGGCTCCATCCCAGATTTCCATTGTACCGAAATCCAGGACGGTCACTCCCTCACGCACATAGACACTCATTCGATCGCGTTTTGAAGCCATGCCGTCGTTCTCTCTTTCTGTCTGTTGACTATCAAAGCTGTTAAACAGTGAACTGTTAAGAACATTGAATAGACGCAAAGAGTGGACCATTTTTGTCCAGAATCATTTACTTCCGATTTACAATGCCAACAAACCCTTTCAAAGAAGCGACTTATAAAATATCATCACTTCTGAAATTCATACTTTCTTAACAAGTACTGTTGTGCTTTTTCTACATCCAGGCAACGTATGTTGTAAAAAGACATCATGGCTGACCCTACTGTTGAAACACTCAACAAACCTAACTCTGATCTTCTGCTGTATAGACTAATTATACCTACGCCAGACCATCGACAAGCGTTGGATTTTGGAAACTCAGGCATAACCGAGTGTGGACGATTTAACCAAAAATTTCTAACACACTTTAAGAACAGTTACTGAACATGTCTGAAATGACTTGAAGATTGAACATGAATCATCGATAGAAAGTAACCAGATCCAGTCCTCGCACGTTGGTTGAAAAATTCAAACACGACAGAGACGACAGTTACTTTAGTGAGAAGTAGAGATATGGAAGTAGAGATATGAGAAGCACCAACAAGTTCTAGCCTGTGTCCAGGTTTATTGTAATGTCTCCAAAGCCATTAGAAACGAGTACCTTAGCACGAAGGGTTCTTTCTTCAGGATGCGCCCTGGCATCGCTTGATACTCCAAAGCAAATCAGGATGCGAATTACTTTTGACGCGCAGGTCGTTTCTTTTGCTGTCGATTAAAATGACGGATACCATTGGGAACCTGGCTATCCATTTTGTCATATAGTTTTTTCAATCGGGCGACGACTTCCGGATTTTGTTTTGCGACGTTATGTTGCTCTGCGGGATCATTTTTGAGATTGAACAACATCATCGCTACCGGCTGATCCCCTTTAATGAGTCCGGGTGGCTGATCGGGCATGGCCTGTTCATAAGGAGCAATAATCGTCACGCCATCGGGGCCGCGAGGGTCAATCCAGTCTTTCCCCTGATTGGCGAGAAGCTGACGTGGTGAGGGTTTCACATGCAATTTCCAAGGACCACTCCGCACAGTAAACAGAGAATTCCCTTTCATTGAGTACAAGGCTTCATGCTGCGAATCCGCATTTTCGGTCAGAACGGGAAACAAGTCCTTTCCGTCAATCACGCGATCTGTGGGTAGTTTGATATCAGCCTGATTCAAAATCGTGGGGAAGATGTCTATCGACCCGCTGACAGTATCGATTACCTGCTGCGGAGGAATTTTACCAGGCCAACGCGCGATCATGGGCACACGCAGACCACCTTCCCAGCTTGTCGACTTCATTCCTGAGAGACCTGCGGTGTGACCACCAAACCAGGGACCGTTGTCTGAAGTAAAAATCACGAACGTATTCTCATCCAGACTGAGTTCCTTGAGAGTTTTGAAGATTTCGCCAACACTCCAATCCAGTTCTGCAATCACATCGCCGTACAATCCTGCCCCGCTCTTTTTATAAAAAGCTTCTGAAGCGGCCAACGGTTTATGAGGCATCGCATGTGGTAAATACAAAAAGAAAGGCTGCTTCTGGTTTTCACGAATAAATTCAATCGCGCGGTTTGTGTAGCGTTGCGTCAGGTTCGCCTGAATGGCGGGGTATTCGAGAACCTTTTCCCCTTTGATTAAATTGACGGGGCGCATGTCATTCGAATAGAGAATGCCCAGATAGTCATCAAACCCATGCCGCGTCGGATAAAATGGAGGATTGTGACCGAGATGCCACTTTCCGACACAGATTGTAGCGTAGCCATTCTCCTTTAGTGCTTCACTCAATAATAGCTCTTTGTCTGCAATGCCCACGTCTTTATTAAACCGTGCTCCATCTGGAGCCGGATTAAACCAGAGGCCATGCCGCCAGGGATAACGACCAGTCAACAAGGTCGCCCTCGATGGTGCACAATAGGGGACAGGCACATAAAACTGAGTGAGACGTGCTCCTTCTGCCGCCATTCGATTCAGGTTGGGAGTTTTGAACTTTGGATGGCCATAGCATTCCAGGTCACCATACCCCAGATCATCTGCAAAAATAATGATGAAATTCGGCTTTGATTTTGCTTCTGCTGCAACCAAAGTTGTGTGGCAGTACAAGGCAGTAGATATAAGACAAATGAGTTTACCAAAATTGCTTATCAATTTAATTTCCTGACTGTCTGTGATCTGTCTTGAAAGAGATACATGAAAAAACGAATTCGCATTCACTTTGCTCAATTTGCTTCTCGAATTGTAGTATTCAAATTAAACCAACTCAGGACAGAAGTTAAGCCCAAAGAACTCGACTCAGGCAAGAAAGAGAAATTCATGAGACTGAAGTCCTGTCAACCATCGATTTCGTCTTGAGCCGATGATCAAAATGCATTACTTTTCTGATTCTCCAAGATATCTATTCCGAACTCGCAGTTCAAACTTTATTCAAAATGCAAGGATGCACGATGAACGCTCCCAGAATCTTTATTACGCTGACCTTAATGGGGCTTCTTTCCTTCGCAGGATGCAACAGCGACAAAGGCTCTCGGCAAGAGGCAGAGGAGCAAGCGACGAATTCAACCATTCCCATGCCAGCATCTGTTGATCCTTCAGAAGAGGAAAGCCATCCAGAGGCCCCTTCGCCTCCAGACAATCTGCCTCCTGCAGGTAAAGCGATGCATGAAACCGTGCGTGTCTTTTTTGGTACGGATCGAAACCTGACGGGATCTTTTGAACCGAAGAAATTTTTTGGATCAGAACGTGCCAATTTATCTCTCGGATATTGTGATGTCAGCATTCCCAAAAATCATCAAGCTGGGAAACTGGAATCTCCAAAATTCTGGAAGCTGGAATTTCGCGAAAACCCAGATAAACATATCGTGCTCAAGACGGTAGAACCTGCTTCAGGCAGGGATTTCCTGTCATCGTTGCAACAAACAATCCAAGACTCGATCGAAGTCGAACAGACTCCCGACGGTGAAGTGAGTATTGGTGGCGAAGCATTTATCTTTATTCACGGATACAATAACTCCTTTGAAGATGCTGCACGCAGAACTGCTCAAATTGCTCACGACTTAAAATTTAAGGGAGCCCCTTTGATGTATAGCTGGCCTTCCAAAGCGAAGGGGACTCTGAGGGCTTACAAAGAAGATGGGCGGACCGCACAATGGTGTGATGAAAATGTGACGCTATTTATTGAGTCGATTGCACGTGAGTCAGGAGCGCGCAAAATCCATCTCATTGCACACAGCATGGGAAATCGGGTTTTATCACGTGCGCTAAAAAATCTTTCTCAAGAATTGGCCCATTCAAAAGAACCCCAGCCGTTATTTAACGAAGTCATTTTGACAGCACCTGATATCGACGCGCAACTATTCAAAAATTCGATTGCGCCACACATAGTACAGACAGCCCAGCGATTCACCATCTATTCTTCATCGGAAGATTTGGCTCTGAAAGCATCGCGTGTTGCGAATTCGTTCTGGCACGAAAGACTGGGTGAGGGAGGGTCACATTTGACTGTCTTTCCGAAGTACAAACAAATTAATGTCATTGACGCATCAGGCGTTGATACAAACCTTTTTGCCTTAGGTCATTCTTATCACGCCGATAACAATACTGTTTTGGTTGATGTTAAAAGCGTGTTTCAAGGGATCCCGGTAAACCAACGCGCGCTGCGAGCAGTCATGAAAAATCTTGCATGGAAGTTTCAATCGACACACGGTCGCATTGGCAGTACCCTGCGTGGCACCCTTCGCTAAATCAGATGATCTGATTGCCAACGGTGAGGAAAGCAACGCGCGCAAGGCTTCACAAAACTTAGCTAGCGATGTGCTACCTTGCCGATCGGAATGAACTCATTTCCGAATCAAGTCATTTTTCCGAATCAAGTCATTTACCCGAGGGGAAATGGTTCTGGTTCCAACAGGAACGGGAACACCCTGATTGGTTCACCCAATGTCAAATCATCCGGATACCGAAGCTGTGCAGCGCGATCAGCGGCAAATTGCAGCTTGGTTAGCTCGAGTCCGCAGTAATGGTCTAAGTTCGATTCGGCTGCCACATCGGCGAAGACTTCACCGGCGGAAGCAGCATGTCGACGAACGCCGTGAATACTGCCTTCTCGCACTTTGATACCGGCAGCAGAAAGCTTGACCAGTCCTTTTAAGAATCGACCCGGAATGGAATCTGGTCCACAGACACGCAGGAGGCGTTCCCATTCGTCATGCGCTTCCCAGTAAAAACCCAGGTTGAAAAAATCGATCGCATTCAGGTAATTTCGATGTTCCACCCAGTTATCTTCGGTGAGGGCCTTAGGTGGTTTTGGTTTGTTACCATAACTATGCCCCTTCGGATCACGATAGGGGTGTGGCAGGTTTTTGCTGGGAACAAAAGTATATTCCGGCAACCGGGACGACGGTAACAAACGAACGACATCTGCAACAGGATAAACCATCCTTTAAAATCTCCAATTTCTTTTCATCTAAGTTTTGGTCAATATGCTTTGAAAGATCATTCAGATCTTTGAATTTGCTGTGATGAATGGCACAGTGTGAATCTCAATTGTTTTAGAATCAATTTACTACAGTAAATAGATCTAACACATTTATTCATATAAGGTTCCGCACCGATAGCGCCCGAACCTCCTTGATTTGGATTCTCCCCACCTTTTTGTTTGGGTGGCTTTTAGTCGACTCGCTGTACCAACATGCTAATCTGTGTGGCACTGAGAATAGGGTAGGAAACTGAAAACAGACTATTATAGCCTGTTTACCAAGCCTTTTGTTGCTTTCCCATCATATACGAGCTTTATCGAACTTAAAGAGCAGATTTCACAATTTGGCGGAATTTCGTGAATTTCACGAGATCCTGGTTCCAGTCAGGTGAAATAGTGATGAAAGTGGATTTCCAGCAAATCATTCACGGAGTTTCTCAAAACTTTGCAAGTTCAAAGAAACCAATGAATTAGACCTGCTCCTTCCAGTCATGATCATTTAATCATTGTGCCGACACAGAAACGCGAACTATTTCTGTTTGGCTTCTGCTGCACGGATTTTTCGTGCGGAAATACTGCGAAATTCCCAAGGCAATTTACTGTTCTCTGGAAGCGAATCCAGCACACCCTGGAGTTGCCTATGCGACTTCGAAGTGGCGAAGTCTGTCAGTAAGCGCTCAGCATCTGCTAGATCATGCAGTTCAAGCGGGTCTTCTGAAAGATCATAAAATTCCCCGGAAGAATAGAGTTTGAAGCGTTCGTCTCGCACGACCCGTTGTTTGTAATACTGAGTCAGACACCAGGGTCGCCAGGGTGTTTTTAGAGGCTGGTTCAGAATTTGTGGCGCAAATGATCTCCCGTCAATGGTCACACCTTTCGGAAGAGGAGCCTTTGCCAGGTCGGCTAATGTCGGCAGGATGTCGGAAACGTCAATCAGGTCATCGCTGATTCGTTCTGATCCCACCAGTTTTGGACAATTCACAATCAAGGGCATATTGATGCCCTGCTCTTTGAGCGAATAAATTCCTTCCCCGGAAAGTCGACCGTTAATACGACCTCCCAGACTTTGTTCCGCATTCTGATCGGTTCCATTGTCTGTGCCATTATCGGGAACGATAAATAGAATCGTGTTATCTCGAATCCCCAGATCATCCATGGCTTTGACCAACCGACCAATCAAAAAATCGGAGTAATTCAACATCCCCGCAAATTTTTCACGAGCTGTTAAATCCTGTCCTACATTGTGCGGCGTATGCACCACAGGTATGTGAGTGAGAATTGCAGAGTAGTACGCACAGAATGGTTTGTCTCGGTGCGTTTTCATATACTCGATCAAATAGTCGGTAAAGATATCCGGGCCGAACTTTCCTTTCGTCTCTAATCGTTGACCATTTTGAATGACGTACGGATCCCAGTAACGTTTTTTATGTGCCGGGTGTCCTTTTTTTCCTTCGGGGAAGAGACAATACTCATCAAAGCCATGCTGCTTGAGTGCATCTTTCTGAGCTGGGTCAAACATATCATTGATCTGCCATTTACCTGAGATGCAGGTATCGTAACCGGCGTCTCTGAGGATACGGGCAAAACAGATTTCTCTGTTCCAGTCAAAATAGCCCCCCCCATAAATGGCGGGATCGTGATGTGTGTGCCAACCCGAGCGAAAGGGATAGCGGCCTGTGAGCAACATATGTCGTGTTGTACTGCAAACAGGCGTCACGTAACAATTACGGAACCGGAGCCCGGTGTAAGCCAGATGATCAATATTCGGCGTCTGATTTTCCTGGCTGCCATAACTGCGAAACCAGTCTTTGCCAACATTGTCGAGTAGCACAAAGATGATGTTAGGGCGTTTATCTGTCCTCTCTGCAGCCGTAAGCAAGGAACAGTTCAACGAAAGAACAGTAATCAATATACAAAGAAATTGAACTAAGGTTTTCATACGACTTTGATTTTCTACTGAGAAGTGCTGTTTTACTTAGAATGATCTAGATAGGCGACTGCTACTGATTGTCCCCGCATTTTTTGAATTTGTGGAATTACTTTTTCCGTAGCAATATACCAGGCCATGCCCAAAAGTAATACAAAACCGATGCTGGCAAATATATTCATCACGACGCCATTACGATACTCGCCCATGACTTTCTTACTGCTGGTTAACAAGAGCAGTCCACCAGCGGCCAGAGGTGCAGCGACAACAGTCACGGCCTGCGCTGCCACAATAGCAGCAACTGGCTTGATTCCCGATTCGATAACATAGAGTGCAACAAACATCCCCGTCAATAAAACGACTGCTGTCAGGATACGCGTCGATTTATCCTGCGGTGTACTACCCAGCCCCAAACTATCTGACAAGATAAATCCGCCTATCATGGAATTTACAATGAAGGAAGAATAAGCGGCGGAAAACAGACCGACACAGAATAAAATTTGACCTTTATCACCAAATAGAGGTTTCAAGGCGTTCCCCACATCACCCACGCCTTTTAGATCTTGACCACGAAGCACCGCGGCTGCGGTAGCCATGATCATGATCGTAATGAGTGCCATAATACCAGCACTGATACGGGAATCGATACGAGCATCTTTAAGATCTCGGACAGTCCAGCCTTTGAACCGTGCTAGATAAGATTGATAGAAGGCTGCAGTGATGACGAATGTAGTACCTACAAGCCCCAGGAGTGATATGTTGAGAATTGACTTACCGTCTTCACCAGGGCTGGGGATCACACCTTGCGCCATTTCTACCAAATCGGGTTTTGCAAAGAAGAGGTTGATGGCAAAGGAGGCCAGCATCAATCCAACAAAAACTGACATCAAGCGCTCGATCAGTTTATAGAGATTCTTAAAGCCGAACAAAAAGGCGATCGAAATGGCGTTGAAAAACACAATTCCATATTTTAAGTCAGTATAATTTTCAATGGCAGAATGCACACCCAGATTATTTCCAAACTGATAAGCGGCGGAAATGAAAAAGACTCCACATCCCACCAGCACCGTTAAAGGCCTGCCCACTTTTTGCGCCAGCAACGTACAAGTAGATTCATTGGTGACCGCGCCCAGCTTGGCCCCCAATGAAGTATAAACCAGCATGAAAATTACAGAGACCAGCACGACCCAGATCATGCTGTATCCATCTTTCGCTCCCAGGTTGGAACTGGTCAAGATACTACCGGGGCCGATGACTACGCAGGCTGTGACTAATCCGGGACCAATCCGCTGCCACCAATGTAGTTTTACAGTTGTTGTTTGCTCTTCAGTCACGTTACCGGGTATCCTTCTGGTGTGATTCAAAGTTAGTCAAATGCAACATATTTGCTATTTATTATGCGAATCCTGATGTGATTCACAATCGATTTCAGAGTTTGTCCGGTTTTATTTTGGAAACAGTCGGTGTACTATTTAAGAAAGAATGGCGGTATCTCCCCAGCCGATATCGTTCACCCATACTATAGACGGGCTCTTCAAGGCCTGATTGAAGCATAGTTACAAAGGATGCTCCCGTGAAATATTTGATCCCTTTTTTCTGTCTGGCAAGCTTGCTGTCTGTGATACCAGCCGCATCAGTCTCTGCCGCATCACAGGCAAAACGCCCTAATTTCATCGTTATCTTTTGTGATAATCTGGGATATGGTGATATCGAACCATTTGGTTCCACAGTCAACCGCACCCCCAGTTTAAACCGCATGGCCAGGGAAGGTCGCAAGTTTACACACTTCTGTGTTACCGCCGGTGTCTGCACTCCCTCGCGGGCCTCAATTATGACAGGCTGTTATTCTCAACGGGTGGGCATGCATTGGAATCCTCGCGACGGTCAAGTATTACGCCCTATTTCTCCTTATGGATTAAATCCAGAGGAAATTACAGTCGCGGAAGTCTTGAAAAAGCAAGGTTACAAAACTGGCATGATCGGAAAATGGCATTTGGGAGATCAACCTCCGTTCCTGCCTACCAAGCAGGGTTTTGACTACTTCTACGGCATTCCTTACAGTGACGATATGACTCAAGCCGTCGGAAAACGTATTGGCGACCGACTGGATGGGAACCGCTGGCCTCCTCTACCCGTGATGCTGAATGACAAGGTCATTGCAGCGGGCGTCGATCGCAATTTGTTGACCAAGGACTACACCGAGAAAGCCGTTGAATTTATTGAACAAAATAAAGACCAGCCTTTCTTCCTTTATTTTCCACAAGCCATGCCCGGCAGTACCAAAGAACCTTTCTCCAGCAAAGCGTTCCGCGGCAAAAGTAAAAATGGTCCTTGGGGAGACAGCATTGAAGAACTCGATTGGTCAACCGGTCAAATTTTGGACAAACTGGTTGAGCTGGATATCGATGAGAATACACTCGTCATCTGGACGTCAGACAATGGGTCGCCGATGGCCAGGAACATGGAAACGACAGAGCGAGGCACGAACAAGCCTTTGTACGGACGTGGCTATACCACTTCAGAAGGTGCATTCCGCGTGCCTACAATCATGTGGTGGCCGGGCAAAGTTCCAGAGGGAACCGTGTGTAACGAACTGGCAACCACAATGGACCTCTTGCCTACCTTTGCAGATCTGGCTGATGGCAAAGTACCCCAGGATCGTATCATTGATGGCCATGACATTCTCCCGTTGATTGAAGGGAAAGCGGGCGCTAAAACGCCTTATGATGTCTTTTACTATTATGCCATGGATCAGTTACAGGCCGTGCGTAAAGGCCCCTGGAAATTATTCGTGCCACTCAAAGAATTCAGCAGACACCCGCACTTTAAAAAGGGTCAAAGTTCGAAACCACTTCTGTTTAATGTGGTGACAGATATTAGTTCCGAGCACAATGTTGCCGATCAGCATCCTGAAATCGTGAAAGAACTCATGGCGCTCGCAGAAAAAGGACGCGCTGATCTGGGGGATAACAAGCGTCCGGGTGCCAATCAACGCAAACCAGGAAAGATTGAGAACCCGGTTCCCCCGACGTTGAAGACAATATCCACCAAATAATTGACACAAAATACTCCAATCCATTCAGCTCTCCGAATGCTGGATAGAATACGTAATCTCTTTACTGAAAGCCCCTGATGGATCCCCTGGAAATTGACTGCCAGTCGGTCAAACAAAAACTCGACAGTAACCACCGTTTTTTATTGCTCGATTGCCGGGAGCAGGACGAATACAATACGGTCAATATTACAGAATCCCAACTATTACCCATGAGCGAAATTCAACAGCGCGTCTCCGAGCTGGACAAACATCGCTCTGAAGAGATCATTGTCTTCTGCCATCATGGAATGCGCAGTATGCAGGTGACGTCCTGGTTATTGCAGGAAGGATTCACAAATGTCAAAAGTATGCAGGGAGGCATCGATGCCTGGTCCTGTCAGATTGATAATTCCAAACCGCGATATTGATCGACAGTGTGGCAGTGATAAATTCAGATTGATATAATTCGATCACAACGTTGATCAATTCACCTTTGACCCCACAACGGGAGTTTCCAATGTCATACGAACAAGTAATATTTATGCTTCCTCTTCTTGCAGGTATGGTTTTCAGCAATACTGCCCAGAAAGCAGCAGCTGAAGAGCCACTCGTATTCATCTCGGCTTTTGCCCCCGGCGAAAAAGGAGCCATTTACGCCTTTCAAATGAATCCCAAAACGGGCGAATTGAAAGAGGTCGCACGCAACACAGAAGTCGAGCATCCCTTTTTCATGACCGTTTCACCAGACAACAAGTATCTCTATTCCATCAACGCGGAAAAATTTGGTGGCAAAGATAATGAAAATGTCGCCGCTTTCAAATTAGAAGGCCGCAGCGGTAAATTAAAGTTTTTGAATCAACAATCATCTCATGGCACAGCTTCGTGTTACCTGGACATCGACAAGTCAGGTAAAGCTGTTGTTGTCGCCAATTATTCTTCTGGTAACGTCGCTTCTTTACCCGTAAAAGCAGATGGTTCTCTGGGAGAAGCGGTATCCATTATTCAACATAAAGGTTCCAGCGTTGATACCAAACGCCAGAACGAACCACATGCCCATAGCATTGTGATCAGTCCCGATCAGAAATTTGTTTTCGCCGCCGATTTAGGAATTGATAAAGTATTGTCTTTTCAAATCGATCCGGAAACGGCCAAACTTTCTCCCAGTCCACAACCTTATGTAAGAACGGTGCCCGGTGGTGGACCGAGACATATGACGTTCCATCCCGATGGGAAACAACTTTACGTTATCAATGAGCTCAAAAACTCAGTAAGTCATTTCTCCTACGATCCAAAGACCGGCACACTCATTGAACGAGATACGATCTCAACCGTTCCTGAAGATTTTACTGAAACAAGTCATACAGCTGATTTAAAAATCACGCCCAACGGTCGGTTTCTTTATGGAACAAATCGTGGTCATGACAGCATTGCCGCTTATGAAATTGATGATGACGGAAAATTGTCTTTACTCGAAATAGAACCGAGTTTGGGCAAAGGACCACAAAACCTGGCGATTACAGCGGACGGTAAATTCCTGCTCTGTGCGAATATGCCCGGCAATAATGTGGTCGTATTTCAAATCAATGATAAAACCGGAAAACTGACTGCAGTGGGTGAGCCGATTTCCATGCCCATGCCTTCCTGCATTATGATCCGATAATCCCTTACCGGTTTTTCGGATCGATACGACAATCACAAACTATTTCAGCCCGAATGATCGGTGCCTGGCTTGGATTCCACTTTCTCTTCTATTTCCGGGAACTTGGAATCATATTCATCCATCAAAGTGGAGGGGCAGGTCTCTTCCTGTTCACACTGTTTACAGATAATGTGAACCAGGTCAGTCCCGCCGATTCTCAACTGATTTTTTTCACAAAGTTGATAGAGCTCTTTTAAATGTGTGCAAACCATCGTTTATGACCTTTTTTAATCGTACCAGCGATTATTTTAAGTAGAATGAAAAACCAGAGAGAGGAGCACCGATATCATTAAGGCTTTCTCTCAGTATTGTTATTCATTCGATCCCAGGGATGCAATAGCAATTGCCAATCGTGGTCAAAATCGAATATGAAATTAAACAGGACTTTCATGAACCATCACGAGCAAAATTGGACGTTTTTGCATGTCAATGACAGCCACATGGGAACGGCCCGCTCCTATCGATTCCGTCCCGCCATCAACAAACGCTGGGCAGCCATAAAACAACAGATTGCTGCCACAGATGCGGATCTGCTCCTGCATGGCGGCGATCTGACACGTGATGGCGATACACATGAATTTGAGTATCAACAGGCCCGAGAAGACCTCGATACGCTCCCCTTCCCTACGTTTGTGATTCCCGGCAACATGGATGTCGGCAATAAACATGCTACTCAAAATGGAGTCAAAAATCGCTGGGACCCCAAAGGACTGGGCTGGCACGATCCTGACTTGAATATGACGGCCAAACGCCTGGATTTATTCAGCAACTATTTTGGCCCGTTGCAATGGTCGTTTCTGCATCGTGGCGTTCGCTTCACGGGGTTTTACGCCGCCCTGGCAGGTACTGGATTGCCACACGAACAACGCTTCTGGAACATGATGGAACGACTCCCCCACCTGCCCCCGGCAAAACATCATGTCGCCGTCATGCATTATTGGCCTTTTATGGAACACCCTGATGAACCCGCCTGGGATCTGACCAAGGGAGACGAATATGATAACTGGTACTTCTCGATTGACCCTCCCCATCGCCAGCGGATGTGGGAAATCCTGAAAGCATCCAACGTCGAAATTTTATTTTGTGGACACGTCCACACAGGTCGTCCCGTGCAAATTGTGGATAACATCCGCCTGTATCGCACACAACCAGCGGGAAATACGGGGCAACTTTCTGAACGCTGGCCCGAAGCAGACACACGTTTTGGCTTCCACCGCTGTGATGTCACAAAAGAGGGCATCGATGTGAACTTTATTCTTGGCAACGACCAATGCGAAGAATTTGGCACCTTCGGCCCATTGGGACATCCCCCCGTCGAAGAACGCGATTATAATATCGCAGAGGAAAAACCACCGATACAAGCTGATACCGACTTATAGTAAGAGTAACCCAGCGGGAGCAAAAAAATGAAAGTATCCGTTTACATTGCCTCCACCCTGGATGGTTTTATCGCCAGAAAAAATGGAGAACTTGACTGGTTGCCTGGAGCCGACGGCGAAACTGACTCAGCTGAAGATTTTGGCTTTCACGACTTTATGGATTCCGTTGACGTCATGGTGATCGGTCGCAAGACCTTCGACATGGTTATTTCCTTTGGAGAGTGGCCTTATACTGGTAAACGGGTAATCGTACTCACCAGCAAACAGATTCGAATTCCGAGCAAATTATCGTCCACGGTCGAGGTAAAATCGTGCCATCCTGCAGAACTGGTCCAGGAATTGACAGAAGCAGGTCACCAGCACCTCTACGTTGATGGTGGCAAAACCATCCAAAGTTTTCTCAAAGACCGCTTGATTCAGGAACTTACTATTTTCCGAGTCCCCGTTCTCATCGGCAGCGGGACTCCCCTGTTTGGAAAATTAGACAAAGACATACATTTCCACCACGTTCAAACCACCTCATTTGAAAATGGCTTTGTGGAAAGCAAATATGAATTGATTCCTTGACCAAACGTTTTGAGACGAAGATGTTTGTCCGACATTTTTTTAACAAAAATATCTACTTAAAAAGGAACAGACCATGTCAATTCCCTATAGGACCCTCTACACACTTTGCAGTCTCATCATGAGCACTGCATTGTTTGCGGAAGAACAAACAGAAGCACAAAACGCAGACCTTCTCAAAGCCGTCAAGAAACTGGACATGGCTTTCTCAAAACGGGATAAAGAGACCATTCGAGAGATGACCGATCCCAATCATTTGTCGATAGCTCCTGCTTTCCAATTTTTTTTAATCGCACAGATCAGTTAAAAGCGCTTCCGGAACTGAAACTCACAAAATTCGAAGCGGAACCAAAAAAGATTATTCACACAACGCCCCGGACTGCCCTCATCACATACGAAGCAAATATTGAAGGGACGTTTGCAGGCAAGGAACTTACAAAACACGTACAGATACTGGAATCTTGGGTCAAACGCAAAGGAAAATGGATTGAAACATCCTACCAGGAAACTCCGCTGCCCTGATCTTGTTTCAGATCACGTTCCCGGTTCAAGAATTGAAATCTGGAACAGGCAATAAAAGGTTTCCCATCTGTTAAGAAGAGGAATTCTCTTTTGCTGCGTCTTTCATCCAGCCTTGCAACATGTCGCGTAACATTGCGAGATCACGGAAGAGTGTCTTTCGCTCTTTGTGAGCATGCTCAAAGCACCACGGTCCGCGAAAGCCGGCCATCCAACCAATCTCGAAACAACGTTTGAGATCGTACAGTGCGTGCTCCCCTTCTGGTCCCATCGCGCGGGCTTTGAAATCGCAGGTGACGGCGATGGGGAATGTTTCTTTCAAACCGGCATAACGGAGGGGGTTACTGTCCCAGTTGCCGGTATCCGGACACGCCGCCACATTATCACCGATCGCTTTGACCAGCTTCACCACCGAAGCCGGATCATTTTGCATCCAACCATAATTTTCAACGAGCATTTGCACATTCCGCTCAGCTCCATAGTCACATAACTCCCGATAGCTGGCGACATGAATTTTCATATCGGGCCGCTTGGCCAACGGCAACGGTCGCGCCCATTTCAATCCCAGATGGGAGGCAGCATCGATTGATTTTTTGTAAGTGGTGAGTGCTTTATTACGAACTGCTGCATCGGCACTGTTCATATCCAGCTTACGCTGGTTCATTTTTAAATTAGTGAGAATGCAGCCCGCCTTATCTGCTGCCGTACGCACCTGATCGAGATATTTTTTGTCGGTTGACGCCAGAGTCGACGTATTCAGATCAATCACCGTCATCCCTAATTCATTCCGCAGAATATGCGGAAGTTCCAGCAGCGTGATCTTCCCCTTTGTTGTCCGTCGAGCAATGTGCCCCGAAAACGAGGAAGTCGTTATGCCCAGTGCTCCATCGAGCGGGTTGGCAACCTGTTTTTTAGTTTGAGAATCCGCTTTGAGCGAAACAGTTCCCAAACCGAAAGCCACAATAGCGCCGCTGCCTGTGTAGAGAAAATTTCGTCTGGTTAAGTCCATTTCGCTTCTCCTGCTTGAGGCGGAATAATCAGTTCAGAAAGTACGAATAAAGATTCCTCGCTGAAATCCTATCTTAATTGGAAAATCGATGTAATAAAAAACTTGAAATTTGAAGACGCGTCATTTTGTAAAACGTGAGGGTATTCGTATATGCTATTCCTAAATCATATGCTTGAACTCGATTCTCAGACTGATAAATCGTATATGTAGATATTCCAGAAGTTTTGGGGGAACCAATCTTAGCTTAATCCCCTTGGTTTATAGTGAATTCACGAGTTAACCTGTGTTGCACTTGGAGAATCCAAATTGCGTCTCCTGATTTCAGAAAGAGTGTATTGGCTTGGTTCTCAATAAACCAGAAATCCCCAACAAGTTAAGTAGTGAACGCTAAATCACAAAACATTTCAGATAAATTATTAAATAAAGCAGTATATGAGGTAAATAGAACGACAATAACAGGTAGAGAAATATGGATTATTAAATCCCAGTGATTACACTTTGTTCTTATCAAAAAATGTGATTCATAATAAAGTGACTTGGTACGTACGAAAGCAATGAGTGCGCATCTTTCTCTGACCTGCCTAAATTCATAATTCGCATGCCTGAGAAATCATATTCGTAACCATTTGTAAACATTAAGGTTATGACGTGTTCTACCCTGCCCCTTGTCTAACAAGAGTACTTTCAATGTCTTCAAACAAGTGTTCGTCGAAGTCTGACTCGTTACAAGAAAAATTTACGATCGAAGGGTTGCAGTAATATGGAACCAATAAAGTCTCAAAAAGAACTCTACGAACTCTTTGACGCCCTCTTCTCGAATGAAATTTCGGCAGAAAAGCACCTCCAATTACAGCATCAACTGGAAAATGATCCGCAAGCCAGACAGTCCTATTACGACTACCTTGATGTTCTTCAGGGACTGGGAACGCTTTCCCAAGCACAGCAGGATATACTTGCTGTCAGTCAGTTGCCAAATCATTCTTTAGACCCAACTGCTTCTGTGACAGAGACTCGCGCCCAAAGAGCACCTCAGCCCTATCTTAAATATTTATCTCTCATTGTCGCATCCGCGGTAATGGTATTAGGGATTGAATGGTGGGTTGTCGATCGATCTTCCAATTCAAAACAGAGTGTTGAAATAACGCAGGAATCTGCTACCCCAGTAGCGACAATGGTACGATCCAGAGATTGTCAGTGGTCTGGCGAACAGCAGCCCAAATTTGAAGGACACAATTTGCTGACACGTGAGCTGTCTCTCGAGCAAGGTGTCGCAGAATTACGCTTTGATAGCGGCGTGCGTCTTGTGATTGAAGGTCCAACAAAACTGAGAATCGATTCTTCAACCTCGGCTACGGTCAGCATGGGACGCGTTGTACTTCATGGTCATGAACTGGCTGAAGAATTTGAACTGACCACTCCCCGTGCGAAACTCTATAATATTGGTACAGAGTACGGCACGAGCGTTGATGAAGCAGGCAATGTGGAAGTACATGTCTTTGACGGTGCAGTGCGAATTCAAGAAAATAAAAACGATTTAGCAAGCAATAATCCAGTCATCATTCAAGCAGGAGCAGCCAAACAAATTGGGCAGGACTCCAGTTCCGACATTGCGCTCGCTCCCGAAAGATTCAAACGAGAAACAAGCGACCAACCACCGGGGGCTGAGGTCACTCCAGATGAACTGATTGCTTATGACAGCTTTGGCGCCTCGGAAAAACTGGGAACTGATAAGAAACCCGAATGGCGGAACGCCGGAATTGGCTGGAACAACAACTGGAGATTGACAGTAGACGATCCTCGCCCTGCAGATGGTAGCTGTTTAACAAAAACATCTCTGGTATTCCCCAGGGCCAAGACAGCCGCCCGAACTGGTGCTTTGAAAATGGGGGCGTCTAAAAATGCCTGGCGTTCTTTAAAGAAACCGATCAGGATGGACTTAGACGCTATCTATTATCTCAGCTTTTTTATCAATAAATCGAAAAAACTTCCTGAATCGGAAACCCAGTATGGAAGCATCTCCCTGCGAACTCTCAATTGGCCTCGAGATGGTCGAAAACTATTATTCGGGATGGATTCTTCCAGGTATACTTCGCTATCGCATAACCGGGAACCTTTCAATGTGGCACCAAAGCTGCAAGTCGATAAAAACTATTTCTTTGCGGTAAAAATTGTTGCCAGCAAAAAGTCACCAGACCAGATCTTTTTACGTGTCTACACAGACGAAGATTCCGATATCAGGCGTGAACCCCTGGTATGGACCCTTTATTCCAAGCCTAAAAATGATGACTCAGTGTTTGATCAAGTCTTAATTCATGCGGGAGGCAAGGGAGAATATATCTTCGATGAACTCCGCATAGGACACACCTGGAACTCGGTGACAAATTTTAAGTATCCCAAGCTCCCTGATGAGAAAGCTGTGAAAAAAACAGCGAAAAAGTAATGAGCTTCAATAATCATGATGATGCATGGCTTTCCTTGGTTTTGGAACCTGAGCCAATTTGAATTGACGCTTTTGATTGCTCTCATTTTTATCAGCGCCTGCATCATTTCAGATAAACTCGGCGTGAATTTTTGGGACTTGGCAGGTAAGCCGAATGAATATGGAAAATACTCATTCAATCAACATCTATTCAGAGTATTCTTATTCCTGAATCTGCTACTCTTCACGCTCATTATCATGAGCGTATTCTTGTAGAAATTGACATTTCATTTCTCTGTGTACGTAAAAAAGCCTTACTCAAACATTTCTGTCTGAGTAAGGCTTTTCGTATATCAAAAAGGTTGGTGGTCAAGTT
>JAHZKX010000061.1 GCA_022600195.1 Planctomycetota bacterium | reverse complement strand
TGCATCACGCAATTTTCGAACGATTTGTTCGGGAGTATGTCGTTTACGTTTCTTTGTTGTCATTCTAAATCTCCTTGTCCCCATTATGAGGACTGGTATTCTTCATAACAACTGGTACCGTTTTTTAAAAGCAGACCAGTATATCGATCAGTATCCGAATACCATTCGGAGAAACATCAAAGAGTATTCCGTTTAAAGGTTCGTTGCCCGATGTACTGCCCGAACGCAACAAACTGACTTCCGTCGTGACTTTGGTGCGTTGATATTCACGCCGTTCATTTCCGGAACGTCGGCTTCTCGATTTTCTGCGGTCACTCATGGGCGATACCTGCAGCCTGTTTTCATGTGGCTGTACTAGGGAAATGGTTGGCTGCATAGAGATGTGAAAATAGACGCACTATGCAACTCAAGTATAGGACAGGATCTGTAACAGAGCGTAAGAGAGTTGCAGAATTCCAGTGGATTGCGCCAGCAGGTCCATCTGTATCAATTTTGAGGCTTGAACAGGGGTATGAGTTCATTCAAGTTGTCTTGTTCACACAATAGAATGACGGAATCACCTGCTTGAATCTGGTCATCCGCACCTGGAACCCGGACACAGTCTTCCTTGACGACAGCAGCAATGAGGGCTTGTTTTAATTTGAGATCTTTTAAGGGTGCTTGAGTAATCGGAGCATTATCTCTGACTTCCAGTTCCAGTATTGCTGAATTTCCTCCACCGATTTCTGAATGACTGACAATAGGACCTGACTGAACCATTCCCATAATCTGGCGGGTAATGACTTCTCGAGGGCTGACTGCGACGTCGATGCCCAGTTTCTCCAGAACATTGGCATAATCGGGTCGTCTGACAATACTCATGATTCGACTGGCACCCAGTTCTCTGGCTTCTACGCCACAGACAATATTGTCTTCATCCCGTCCCGTTGCTGCTATAAACACATCAGCTTTGCCAACACGGGCTTCTTCCATTTCCGTTTTTCTTGTTCCGTCAGCATGAAGAATAGTAGTCGTATCCAGATGTCTTGAAAGAAAATCACAACGCACAGGATCCGATTCCAGAATGGTGACGGAATATTCTTTTCTTTGTAAAATACGTGCGAGATTAAAGCCTATATTTCCTCCCCCTGCAATAATCACGCGAAATTTCACAGCACGTTTATGCTGGAATAAGCGGTGAACTTTATCAATATTTTCCTGTGTCCCAATCAAGGTCACGATTTGTCCTGCTTTGATGGTATTGTCCGCACCTGCAATAGAAGTATTTGTTCCATCAGAAATCAGACCGACACGGACTCCACTGGGAAGCTTCAAGTTACGCAACAGGACTCCGTCTGCAGTGACCCCCGCTTGTACATCGAGGACTTGTATAACGACTTCTCCTCGCGCAAAGTTTTCAACGGCAAACAAACCGGGTTCACCAATCTGTTTGGCGAGTTCGAGAGCCGTCAGATATTCGAGGCTCAGAAGTCGGTCAATCTGGAAGTGTCGTTGATAATCGAACGTACTCAGGTTCAAGTAGGCATGATTAAAAACACGCGCTACGCAACGCCGTGACCCCATTGCCTTGGCAAGGCTGGCTCCAACCATGTTGACTTCATCCTGACTGGTTACCGCCAGGCAGAGATCCGCGCCTAATACACCTGCCTGAAATAAGATTGCAGAATCACAGGCAGAACCGCAGATCGTTTGCACATCCACTCGTTCTTCGACCTGTTCGAGGGCACTTCGTGACTTGTCGATGATGGTGACATTGTGTTGCTCGGCACAGAGTGTGTCGGCGACAAATGTGCCAACGGTTCCAGCACCCATAATGACTATATTCATGGTTTACTCAATAGAATATTACTTCGAGATTGATTGGTTGATTCAGAACGTTAACTACTGGCACTGCGATAACTGTTTAATGACCATTTGAAGATAAAACGTGAAATAAATAATAAAGCGATTGTAATCAGTACGGACACCAGAGTGATCCACGATGGCTCCAATGCTTTAGATAACAACAGTCGTGAGGGAACGGTCACGACAAGTAAAATAGGGATGACATAAGAAAAAGCAAAACGGATTATCTCGCCAGTTGGAGACCCGCTATAAATACTGCGGGGATAACGGGCAAATACTGTGATATAAAACCAGAAATCATAAAGTCCCTGATTACGACCAAACCAGATACTGCTGCTGGCCAAAGCAATCATCAAACTGTAGAAAAAAGCGACGCCAACTGCTAATAACAGAAGATACATTATGATCTGTATGGTTCCCTGAAAACAGATTTCCAAAAGTGTAATCCACTGGCCTGATAGAATCATGTTTTGTAAAGCAGGCAGTATCAATTCAAGATGTGACAGATGCAACAGGGAATAGCATAAAAGTGCCCCGGCAAGCAGTACCTGATTCAGCATCGCCAGATTGACTTTTTCGAATGAAACCAGAAACTGGGTATCGATCGGTTTTAACAGCACAAAATCAAGATTTCCATTTCGGATCAATTCACTGAAATGAGCGCAGTTTGGCATAAAGAAAGTTTCAACGATTGCGTTGATCAACATCCCGGTTGCCATGAAAGCAAAATAATCCCCTCGCGACCAGTCATTAATCGAATTTACATTTCGATAAATAATATCAAACAGAACTAGCTGAGCAGCAAACCAGAACCCACGCGTGACAATCGTAATCAGTAAATTACCGCGAAACGTCATTTCGCGGATAAGGGAATTTTGAAGGAAGGTAATCCAGACACGCCCATAGTGAGGCCGGGTGGAGCTTGCCATTTGAGGAAGCACTTTCTGCACGGAAGTGAAATTCGCTGACTATACTAATTAATTCAATACGTATCAGCATTTTATTCAAATCAACCTGTATTGTCTTCTCTGACTGCCAAGTCAGAAAAGTAAACTTACCAAAAATGATAACTTATTTAGAATAAATGGTTTATAAAGAATCTTTTGATTATGACTTTCACGGAAAAAAAACAGATCTATTCCAGAATGTGATCCAGAAAACGCCTATTATTTCAGATGGAAAAAGCTTCTGCTCCAATTGGCGGGTAAACTTGAAACAGGTGACATATTAATAGATTTGCAGAACCTGAGGTGTAATCCATGAACTCGAGACGCTTTTTCGCAATCAATTCTCACAATATCTGCCGTGTGTTCGTCCTGGCAGTACTTTTTAATTTTCCTGGATTACCTCAAATCGCATCTGCACAGGATGATCCGTTTGCTGCCGACCAGGAAAAAATGACACCAAAAGAACAGGAAGAAGCAGCTCAGGAATTAATTAAAGGCATTAATAGACTGGTTCTTTCACAGCAGAAACGCATCGCTCGCAAAGTGATTCGTCTGTACCCTAAGTCTGAGTCTGCAAAAGTTGCAAAGTTACTTCTGGACGAATATCAACGTTTCGACCAGATCAAGGAAGAAGAGGCGAAAGCAGATACAGAATGGCTCAATCAGGTTCGCAACCACTGGTTTCGTGAGAAGAATCCTCAGCATGATTCCTTTTTCTTTACCGTTTTAAAAGGAACTCAGAAATCTGCGGTGAAGTTATCTAATCAATCGAAGTTGCCTGTGTTGTATGAATTAAAAGGTCCTTCCATGCCTTGGGTTGGGCCCTACCGTTTGAGTGTTGGAGAATCTCATGAATTCTATTATTCTGCACAGGTTCGCTTTTTCTCCGATCAGGGCGTTGTGGTAAAGCATTTGTTACAAGGCCAGACGCTTCTTTTAGACGAAAAAAACACTCTACATATCAAGCAATAAAGATAAAACGTTCCATTATTTGTGAATTGTCATACTGGATTCACGAAGCATTTTTCGGGATACATTTGGTTTTATTCTGTTGCAACTTATGAAATAATCTGTATTTATAACTTATTGAGCGGTTAAGTTTTTGTACAGATTCTATCACGGAATTCGTCTTTTCGCTTCTTACTCATCTCGCTATACTCCACCCTCATTTCACACTCACATCTTGTGACAATCCCTCTCTCACGCTTCAGTTGTTTTATCCTCTCACCCCATAAATTGATCTCAGCATAATTCTGCTGTGGTTTACAATAAGGAGCCTCACCTGTGAGGTTATCTATTTGGTCATCATTTCGACTGGCACTTTTAGGGCTTCTGTTATGTTTACATAACGGAAACTTAAAGGCACAACAGTTGAGTCAACCGACTTTCAGCGCGAAACCATTCATGGCGCCATCGCCTTATGGTGATCGTCAGAACCATGCTTCCCAACGCGCCAGTCATGCTCAGCGATCTCTGGAAAAACAATACTCCCTTCAACAGCATAACCCGGTAAAACTGGGAACACCTTTGCATCAAACAGGCCCAGTTCAATCAAGAGGATTGAAGCAGGAGATTACGCAAAGCTTACCCCCCCTTTATTCCCAAAATGCAGTTCGACAGCGGGATAAGTTCAATCAAGTTCAACAGGTTGAATTTACACAGGCAGATTACCCTGCTCTCTTTGACTCCTCTTCGCAGGATTCAAACTATCAGGGGCTGGAAACAATGCCCGTACCCGAAAGTAACTATTCTGATTCGATCGAACAGCTATGTGCTGGAGATTGCTGGGGATGGACCGTTTTACCAACGGATTTGCTGTACACTTCATATTTAGCCGGTCCCAAAGAATCGAGAATGGCACTGGCCGTTCTGAATGAAAAAGACATAGGCTGGCAGATGGAGCTGGAAGCAGGAGCGCGTGTTGGAATTCTGCGTTATGGTTCATTGAATGACGATATCTTGGAAGGCTGGCAGCTTGACGTCGAAGGAGCTGGGCCCCCTCGTTTGAATATGGAAGAAGAACTGGATCTGGATGCGACCGACTTTCGAGTTGGCGTTCCATTGACCTGGAGATCAGGGCCTTACCAGGCAAAATTTGCATACTATCATACCAGTGCGCATGTGGGTGATGAATACCTGGTGCGCAATCCCGGCTTCCAGAGAATCAATTATGTCCGTGATGCTTTCGTTTTGGGCGGAGGTTATTTCATCGATCCCGATTTACGGCTTTACGGTGAAATCGGATATGCATTTAATACTGACGGTGGTGCACAGCCCTGGGAATTGCAATTTGGTGTTGAATTCAGTCCTGCAGATCATTCTGGAATTTATGGGGCTCCGTTCTGGGCGGTCAATGGTTATTTGCGTGAGGAAGTCGACTGGGGTGGGAATGTGAATATCATGGTTGGCTGGCAGTGGCGCGGCGACCGCAATAATCATCTGTTCCGAATTGGACTTCAATACCTTGACGGAAAAACCATGCAATATTCCTTCTTTCGGAATTCGGAAAGAATGCTGGGATTTGGTACCTGGTACGACTTCTAGTTAATTCTCCATCCCGACAAACTCTGCTACAATGTCAGTTTACGTTTTATCTCTTCAGTAAACTATATTGTGGAAAGAATACGATCCGATGGCAGGGGGGAAAGTCTATTTAGTTGGAGCAGGTCCCGGTGATCCCGGTTTGATCACCATTAAAGGGATTGAATGTCTACAACAGGCAGATCTGATTCTATATGACGGTCTTGTAAATCCGTTACTCTTGCAGCATGTTTCTTCTGCTGTCGAGCGCACCTGCCGTGTTGAAGTCGGTAGTAAAAACCGGCGAATGCTCCAGCAGGATGAAATCAACCAGCGGTTAATTGCAGCCGCACGTGAGGGAAAAATCGTTGTTCGACTGAAGGGCGGAGATCCTTTTATTTTTGGTCGAGGTAGCGAAGAAGCGGTTGCATTGCGGAATGCAGGGATAGATTTTGAAGTGGTCCCCGGGATTACAGCAGCAACCGCAGCTGCCGGTTATGCCGGTATTTCTGTAACGCATCGCGCTCACGCATCCGCCGTTGCTCTGATCACAGGTCATGAAGACCCAGACAAAACAGATTCATCACTGGATTTCGAAGTGCTGGCAAAGTTTCCCGGGACGCTCGTCTTTTATATGGGTTTACACAAAATTGACCATATTGTGAATTCATTGATTCAAGCTGGCAAATCGAAAGATACACTAGCGGCCGTCATCAGTCGCGGAACAACGCCTTTTCAGAAAACGGTGCAAACAAACCTTTCTGAATTACCGGAATCTGTTCGGCAGGCGGGTTTGGTGGCACCTTCCTTAATTGTGATCGGTGAATGTGTTTCTTTGCGCGATCAGATCGCCTGGTTTGAACAAAAGCCGTTGTTTGGACTCCGTATTGGTATTACGCGGTCCTGGGAACAATCAGCGACAGAAATAAAGTTTGCCCTGAAGTCAGGCGCACAACCTGTCCTTTTACCAACGATCGAAATCGGTCCCCCTCGGGACTGGAAACCAGTTGACGATGCGATTTCACACCTTGATAAATATCAGTGGCTGGTCTTCACGAGTGCTAACGGCGTCCAATATTTCCTGAATCGCTTATGGGAGATTGGCTTCGATGCAAGAAGATTAGCTCATTTGAAGATTGCCACAATAGGTCCTTCCACAGCAGAAGCTTTGAATGCATACCATCTTCGTACTGATTTAATACCCAGCCACTATCGTGCAGAGGATTTGGCAGAAGCACTGAAGCCGCTTGTAGGTCAGCAAAAAATTCTTTGGGCAGGTGCGAACCGGGGACGTGAAGTCTTGCAGAGGGAACTGGCAGAAGTTTCTGCAACTGTGGACAAAGTTGTGGTTTATGAGAATCATGATGTGAAAGCGTGGGATTCAGAGAGTATCAACCTTCTGGAGTCAGGCGAGGTAGACTGGATTGGTTTGAGCAGTCCTTCGATTGCTCGAAACTTGAGTCGTCTTTTATCAGACAAAGCACGTGAGCAGATCGGGAAGACAATCAAGCTCGCCAGTATCAGTCCTGTGACGACTCAGGCGGCGCGCGAAGTTGGCTTGCAGATCGCTGTCGAAGCGGAAGAGTATCATTGGGAAGGGATTTTTGCTGCGATTTTGAAACAGCAATCTTCAACCTGACCTTCTACCCGTGTGCGTGTACAAGCTAAATCGGACAAGAAGGTTGCTATTGACCTGAATTCAAAGATCGGCAATATTTACCACTCCAAATAAAGGGTGTAGGTTTTCACGAGTGATACTTGAATGGCTGAGAAACTTCAAGTCCTTGTGTGGCAGTACTTTACAAACTTTGATCTCATTATTAAGCCAGGGAAGGCTATTCTGATGCGATTACTTAAACGTGGATTAACTTATCTGACAATTACCAGTTACATAGGAATTTTGTTGTTTGGCATTTTCAGCCACACCTTTTCCTACAAAACTGGCAGGCATCCCAGCATGTATTACATTGTATGGGATATGTTCTGTGGCTGGTCTGCTTTTTCAATTCGTACTCATATCATTGGGGAAGGGATCAGCGGCAAATATTATGAGCTGGCACCAGGTCCCTGGGGTGAGTACAAACCTTACGGGAATCTGGGACGTCGACATTA
The DNA here is from genome assembly GCA_022600195.1 of Planctomycetota bacterium. Taxonomy (GTDB): domain Bacteria; phylum Planctomycetota; class Planctomycetia; order Planctomycetales; family Planctomycetaceae; genus Gimesia. The sequence goes on along the minus strand of JAHZKX010000061.1, from coordinate 108,859 downwards.
CGACACGACCGGCGATGCCTGGTTGAGAATGGCCATGAATGCACTCGATAAGACCGAACATGAGCCTATGCTTCGTATTTTGTGCATCGAAGAAGCCTGGTGTAAAAAATATAACCTTCCCGATTCGATCTGGGATCAGCGTTATGAAGAGCCGAAAGATTTTCACAATTATTTTCGGTTACGTAGAGTGATTACTCCTGACGGCGTGATTGCACAAAACTATGTCTCCTGGCTTGCCAGGCAGCGTTATCTGCAAATTAACGACAATCCTCGCCTGATTAGTGATATGAACCGCGCACGTCCGTTTTTCGCGGCAACGATTGGTAGTCGAGTTGAACCCGAAGGGCCACAGCATCATCCAGATGTACCCATTCACTTGGCATCGCCAGTGGGAAATTAAAGGTCTCTTGCGTTTCGATTAATTTTCACCAGTTCATTCCTTTTATAAGTCAAAATTTCAAACAGGACTTTAAGCATGGATGCCAAAGAAGTGAGTTCAGCTCAAGTTCACTCGGTTCGTAATCCGTTTCAACGATTCTTTTTTGCGAAAGAAATTCCTTACGGGCTGGCTATCGTGCGAATGTTGATTCCACTTGTTTTGTTCGGAACGGTATGTACTCGATGGTCTTTTTCAAGAGAGTTATTTTCTGCTGATGGGGCACCTGCGCCTCTGGCCGATATTTTTGGCTTTTACGATTTTCTGCCGCTTCTTCCAGGAACAGCGGCTGTTGCATTGTTTGCTGCATTGGGATTTTTTCTAGTCTGCAGCAGTCTAGGCTGGATGACCCGGTTTTCATTGATTGCTTCTGTGATACTTTATGTTTACTTCTGTTTCATGGATAGCATTAGCATGACGACGAAGTATTCCGCCATCGCTACCCATGTCTTATTTTTGCTTAGCCTTTCAAACTGTGGTGCTATCTGGTCAGTTGACAGTTGGTTGAAAGGCAGGCAGGCCAGGAGATCGATACCGCAATATACAAAATATGAAAAGCCTCGTTTTGAGATTTGGCCACAACGACTGATACAGATTCTAATAGCCGTCATTTATTTTGGAGCTGGCATTACGAAGCTGCACACTCCCGGCTATCTCGAAGGCGATCAGATCAGCTACTGGGCGATGTCACGTTATAATAACCCGCATCCTCTGGGCGACTTCTTAACAATGTATCCGATTATCTTATCAGTCATGGCTTATGTAGCCATTGTCTGGGAAATTGCTTTTGTCTTTATCGTCTGGCAAAAATGGGGACGGATCATCGGGCTGGCAATGGGAACGGCATTTCATATTGGAACATTCTTCTCACTGGGGCTCTACATCTTTCCCATGATCTCAATTTCGATGTATTTCTGCTTTCTCACGGAAAAAGATGTGCAATGGATTTCAGCTCTATATAGTCGATTCAGCCGCGAAGGGCACTGGTTGAAACAATATTCAGCTGCACTGAGTTCAGCTGTGGAACGTTTGCGTCCACAAAAAGATGTTGGGTGGATATCACCCGTCAGCTGGACGAGCGCCATCGTGGCTGTTTTATTCCTGAGTGTTTATGTGGAATATCAACAGGACTTATATGGTCTGAGACGGGCCGAGGGGCGAATGACATTACATGAAGTCGAACCAGAGCTGGTACAAAAGATGCTGGCGCCGGAACAGGTGATGCGACAAAAAGACAAGTTTCTTTCTGTTGATGTGGGAACGCAGATGGTGAGTGGACGGCTCACAAATCGTAAAACCGAATTTATGGTTGGGGATTTGATTCTCGTACAATGTTGTCTTAATCCACCTCATGAAGATATCTGGATCGACTGCCACTTCTGTGAAGAGAATGGGCGCATTGTGCATCGATCAGGAAATATTGTTTCTCGGGAACATTTACGAAACACATTCCAGATTTATGCCAGTGAAGTCCTTGAACCAGGGAAATACTATGTTTCCATCAAGTCAAAAGGAAAAGAAGTATTGCGACGTTCGGTCACTCTACTCCCCAAACTTTCAGCGGTTGCTAATTAATCCATCCAGAATCTCAGTTTCCGGGTGGTAATCTATGCGGGTTAATCCATCAAGCACTTTAAAATCGGTATATTTTTACCAGATTGCCAAAAGTCTTTAATGGGCGTAACAGTTTCTACTTGCAACGTTGACCAGCTATTTGGTCATCTCGGGTAATTCCATCATTCTAAATACCGATGTGGAATCTCCCTTTGCCGATACTCTGAGTACTGTATTTTACGTATCAGAGATTTGCAAAGGATTGCAATGTCGAATTTCTATCAATATCTGGTTTACCTTTTGAGCGAAAGAAATCGCCAAAGGCATTCTTTAGTATTTGATTTCATAGTTTCATTTTTGGTTTTTATGGGACTGGTATTCTGTTTATCCAGTTGTTCGCACTTTGAACAATACACTACAGTTAAACCAATGAGTCTCCATTCTCCAAGTTCCATCACTGCAAAGCCGTTTGTTAAAAAAACGACGAACCAAAAACATTCTGATGAGTTATCAGAAGAGATTTCGGCAGCGGAAATGACAGAATGTGAATTGCAGGCAATCGATTCCAGCCAGAACGACATCAAGCCTGAGCCTGTCATTAATCAAATTTCACTAAAGACTCCCCCTGTGCCTCCTGCACCATCAGGAAGTCAATCTACACTTGGGAGTCTTGGAAGTAAGAGCTATTCACTTGCCCAAATGGAAGAGATGGCTGGCCAATACAATCCTACTCTGGCTCAGGCGTCTGCTGTTGTCGGTAAAGCCTGCGGTATTCAAACTCAGGTTGGTAAACGCCCCAATCCGATTGTAGGATATTTTGGTGATGAAATTGGGGATGGCGGCACTGCAGGCAGGCAGGGTGCTTTTATTTCTCAGACTTTTGTTACCGGAGATAAACTCAGGTTAAATGAACTGGTAGCAGAAAAAGACGTTCAGGAAACATCATGGAAGTATGAAGCGCAACGAATGCGTGTTGAAAATGATGTCCGTTCACGCCATTACAAAACACTGGGCGCACAAAGAAGAGTTGAACTGACAACGGAATTACTCAAGATAGCTGAAGACGGATTAAAAGTAACTCAGCAATTATTCAAAGCCCAACAGGCGAGTCGCGCTGATATCCTGCAAGCTAAAATTCAATTGAATCAGGTTCAGATCATTCATCAAAATGCTCTGCTGGCATATCAAGCGTCATGGAAGCGACTGGTGAATGTCGTAGGTGTTCCAGATTTAGAACCGGGACGTTTGACGGGTGATCTTAAAGAACAAATTGCAAAAGTTTCTGATTGGGACACAAGTTATCAAACCCTGATTTCCAATAGCCCGGAGCTTCAGGCTGCTTATTATCGAGTACAGCGGGCTCAGTCTCAAATTGAACGACAACAGGTTCAGGCAAAACCTAACTTGCAGACTCAAGTGGGAGTAGGGCACGATTACCAAACGGGTAACGAAATCGTGAATGCTCAACTCGGCGTATATTTACCACTCTTTAATCGGAATGAAGGTAATATCACTGTTGCTTCTTCAGACTATCATCGTGCACTAAACGATGCTGAACGAATCCAGCTGATGTTGAGAGATCAATTGGCGATCACTTATCGGAACTTTCAGCAGGCTTCTCAACAAGTCGAAAGATTTGAAAAAGAAATTATTCCTTCGGCAAAAGAAAACCTGGAGCTAACTAATGAAGGTTATCGGCAGGGAGAATTTGAATTCCTGCGAGTTTTGACGGCACGTCGTACTTTTTTTGAATCAACTCAGTCGTACGTCACTTCACTCATCGCATTGCGTCAGGCGGAAATTCAGATATCCGGATTGCTGCTGACTGGTGGCTTGAATGAAGTAGGCGATATCAGTCCGGGAGCAGGTGGCACGAGCCAGCGTGGACAGGCTTTGAATGGACAATAACATCAAAGTTGATTCTCAGGGTTTACTTTGATGCCTTTGGGGTGTTGATGTCACCAGTTTTTCGATCACTTTCATGAGGACCGATTCGACTTCTGGAGCCACCCGACTGGCACGAGGGCTTGATTCATATCCTCCTTGTGAATAAGCAATCTCCGTGCAAATATAACCGGGACCATAATCACCATAAGCAGCCATGAAGACTGTTTTGTCCGGCGCCAATTTCTGAGCTTGTAATTGATATTCGATAAATAATTCCCCAGGGAGATGCAAAATTGCTGCTGATTTCAAATGCAGACAGGTTATCGGTATTTGATGCCCTGCGCTCGCGCGTCGGTACCAGACTAGTTTAAAGGCAGCTGAAGACCGCTCTCTGACATTTTTTTTGTGATCGTTGACGATCGCCAATAAGGCCTCAGGGTTCAGATGAGTAGAGACGGGTAAGGCCGTCAGCTCGGTTTTCCAGTTCAAATCTGCGGAAGTGACTTCTTCCACTTTCTGGTTTTCGAATGCTTTTTCCATTGCAGATTCGATACGACTTGCGAGAACCGGTCGCATTTTTTTCGAGCCATTGTTGTATTTGCCAGCCGCAATATTTCCGGCTGCTCCATTGAAGTAGACATTGAGAGTGCCCGGCTGTGCTTTATTTCTCGCTTCACGCGCCATGCCTGTAAATTCATAGTTCACATCACCTTGACCATAATAGCTTTGTGGATGAGTGGCATAGTAACTAAGCACGGCAATAGGATGGTCCTGATTCCAAAAACAGAGGGAACGCAGGAAGGGATCAATGGTACCTTCAGGGGCCTTTATTGCTTCAGGAGATTTGGATTTACTCCATCGCATCAATCGAACTTTGCCATTTTCGCCCAGTAAACGTCGATTCGAGGCGACTTTTTCTACCTTCGCTTTCCCGATACCAAGATGAGTGATGGTTTGGGGAGCATCCCACTTCGATTTGATCGCGCTTGCCACTTTCTGGATACATTGCCGGGTATATTCATTATCGTAGCGTTTTCCACCAAGTCCTTGCTGTTCCATGATTTTCTCAGTCGCGAAATCAAAACGTGGTGCGTCATGCTGGTGCAGTGAATGAACGGCAACGCGATCTGCTGTCGTTTGCGCTGCCTCGGCCAATTTCGCTCGCCAGGTGTCATATCCTTCATTTCCTATTCCAATAGCATCCACTGCGCATAATACAACAGGGCGTTCATCGGATAGGAGCACAACTCCGCGTGCATAAAGTGGAGTTATTATTTTTCTCGCTGGAGCATAAGCTACTGGAATTCCCAACTCGGGAGTGATCTCTTCATTGAAAGTAATGATTTTCAGGTCACCTGCGATCAGGCTTTGGTTCAGTCCTGTCAATAAATAGAAACTTGAGAGTGCTATCAGTTTTAAAAACAAGACTCGATGAAGGTTATTTTGAAACATGTCGGCAAGATTCCTGAATGGTGTTTCACAATGAAAATTCGATGCGATGCCACTGAATTCACTACAGCAAAACTTAACTTTAATGGCTTTCGTCTATGAAGCAAGCAGGAAACGTGGGAACCAAAATCCTGTGTGGAATATTGATTTGTGCAGGCTTCTTGCTCCGGGAAATGTTGATAACGGCTTCCTTTACCCTCAAACCGTTGTTTTTTCCAGATTTGCCAGTATGAGGAAAAGCGTTCCTCATACTGTGACTCGTTTGAGAACAGTCCTTCAAACGTCTTGTTTTAGAGAGCGAGATCGACTGGAGCCTCTTGGATTGGGTAACAGATTCATAGAAAATTTTCGTTTTTTTCGCAATTTCATTAGTCTCACTTACGTCCAATCTTTCAGACAACGAGTGAAAAAAACTATACTGGACTCTGTAAACTCTGAATTTAACGCTTTTTACGCGATTGCCCTGTTTGCTGTCTATTCTCACAAAATGGCAGGGTAATGAATAATGTACAAAAGGTGGATAATATGCGATATCTGAGATTCACACCTCGTTTCTTCCTTTTTTCGTTCATTGCCTCCCTTGCTCTTGGGGCAACTCAATTTTCGATGGCGCAGGCACCGGTAGATGCCGGTAAGCCTGAAGTGAATGATCAGGAAAAAACTGCGAAAGAACAGAATGACTGGGATCGCCTGATTTATGTCCCCTTTAAAAATATTAAGGAAGTATTCAACAAGTCCGATGCGACGATCTTCATGCCGTATCTGGAATATTTAAAACTCTGGTCTCAAGCGGCTGGTATCAATACCGATGGGAATTTCAACTTTCCGGTAAAAGCCGTCGTCACAAATTCAGCTTATACCGGAACGATTGAAGAAAATGTCGTCCGCATCAACTGTAACCTGACGATTCAGGTGATGGGGGACCCCTGGGTGGAAGTTCCGCTAAGATTTGGAAAGGCCGCCATTGGAAAAGTAACTTCTGGGAAGTCCAAAGTCTTTTTGCGAGGAACAGGGAATGGAAGTTATGCACTACTCCTTTCCGAAAAAGGGGAACATCAGGTACAGATTGAGCTGTTAACGCGTGTGAAAAATTCTCCTGAAGGCCGCAGTTTTCAGTTTGAATGTCCGACAGTCGGAATCACGACTTTGGAATTGTCGATCCCGGAAGCGGAACAGACAGTAAAAATAACACCACAGTTAGTCAGGCTTCCCATCGAATCACCGAAAACCGCAACCCTGGTCAAGTCGACTTTGGGAGCCACAAATCAAATCTCCGTTCTTTGGTATCCTCGAGAAAGCACCAAACCGGAAATGGATTTACTGTCAAGTGTCGAAAACTCCACTCTGGTTTCCATTCGAGACGGTTTGATCCATACACAAGCGTCATTGAAATACGACGTTCTCAGAGGTGATATGCAGAGTGCGCGGATTGCGGTTCCTCTTAATGATCGTATTCTGGATCTCTCTTCTTCCAATACAAAAATTAAAAGTTGGAAAGTAGAGAAAGCAGAGAACAGGCAAGTCATCTCAGTGGAGTTCCTCAATAAGTTACAAAATGGAGCGCTGATTCAAGTGCATACAGAAAAGGAAATCCCGGAAGAAGCATTTGAAATATTAGGTTTCTCTGACGCAACCACGAATGGAATTCATGCACTTGATGTCATCAGGGAAAGTGGTCAGATTGCCATTGTTCCCGGAGAAACAATGACGTTTTCAGTAACAAGTTCCGAAGGGGTGACACGCAGTGAAGCGAGCGGGATGCCTACAAGTATTAAAAGGCCAAACGCAATCTATTACCGGTTCTTTAGCCCTTCAGCAAAGTTGCAAATCAGCGTACAACCCCTGAAACCTCGTATATTTGTGAATCAACTGACGGAGTGTTTTTTTGGTGAAGATGAAATAAAACTGGGTGCTTTACTGGATTATGATATTCAACGGGCAGGCATATTTTCATTTCAACTGAAGGTCCCTGCTCAACTTGAAATCGATTCGGTCAATGTCGCGGGATTGAAAGAATACAACTTTGATAAGAAGTCACGGCTGTTAACAATTTCATTACTGCAAAAGTATCAGGGGAAACTAAAACTACAGATTCGTGGTCATCAGGATTTCAATCAGGGAGAACAGGATTCAAAAATTAATGTTCCATTATTGGAACCCACTAACATCGAACGGGAAACCGGCCAAATTGCTGTTTTTGCGCCGGAATCAATGGAACTGATTATAAACAATCCCGATGTGATTGGTGCGCAGCCTGCCACCAATACAAAGCGGTCACAGGCCTCCAACATGTCGTTAGCTTCACTTTGGGATTACAATCGCCGTCCGGTCACGATTCCGGTTCAGATTCGAATCAAGCCAACACGACTCGTAGCAGACGTGGCCACCAGCGTCGATGTCAAAGAACAAATTGCAGAAGTGACAACGAGAGTCAATTACCAGGTACAATACGCGGGCATTGATACTTTTCGATTTGCTGTACCTGAAGCTATAGCCGACTTGATTCAGGTTCGATTATTGTCTGCAGCACCAGCTCCGTCGATCAAGCAGAAGAGCCGTTCCGAAAAGGCCGTCGATGGTTGGGTTATCTGGACTGTTACCACGCAACGGAATGTCCAAGGACCTTATTCGATTGAAGTTCGCTATGACATCACCCCGGGCATGTTAGCTTCAGTGCCAAAGCCTGTGAAAAAAGAAGATGACAAAGACGATGGTGACAAAGACAAAGAAGAGGAAGGTGATAAGGCAGAAGCGAAGGCTGACAACGAAAAGAAAATGGCAAAGGAAAATGACACAGAAGAACTTTCTCTGAAGAAAATCATTCTGCAGCCATTGAAAGTACTCGGTCTGGAAAAAACGGAAGATCAACAGCGATCAAGGTCTGTTCCGTTATCCCGGGTTTATGGAGAGATATCCGTCAGAAAATCGAAAACACTTTCTGTTTCAACATCTCAATTGGACGAGCTGCTGGATCCGATCGATATTCGAGAGTTGAAGTATCTACCTCAGGAAGGTTTCCTGGCTTATCGTTACTATAACCAGCCAGTGACTCTGGAACTCGCATCCACACGACACAAAATTCAGGAAGTAGTAGAAACGATCATTTTGAAATCACTAGTGGAAGTGGTAGTCAGCAAGGAAGGGCATTCAACCTATCGTTGTCGATATTTAATGAAGTCAAGTGAACGTCAACAACTGAAAGTGGCTTTGCCGGAAGGCATGGAGCCTCTTAGTGTTACTGTAGCCGGTCAACCTGTTCCTCTGGAAAAAGATGAGCAGGGCCAAAGTGAAGCGGGTTGGTCCACTTACTATATTAATGTGGCACGCGATCAGGCTTCAGATCAATCATTTCTGATCAGCCTGTTATTCACGAAACCCGTACCCCGGATTACTGATTCATGGGGAGGCAACTTAAAACTTCCATTACCTCGATTTGGTGGGACCACTGGTGAGAACGTGGTTGTTCAACAATTAAAGTCAGCAATCTGGGTTCCAGAGCAGTACGCTCTGGTGAGTGTTTCTGACGAGTTTGAACTCGCAGACCCACCTTCTCTTGCTGGCATCATTCCCAAACGGGGAGGGAAGAAGGTCTCAGGGAATGCCTTTGATTCATGGATTGGTGCCTCAGCCGGTTCCCTGATCGACTTTCCCACTGAAGGCCGTGCATTTACTTTTACACGTTTAGGTGACAGTAGTGAAATCGCTGTCTCGTGGTGGAAACTCTCCAATGTTTCCTGGGTGCTGAGTTTAGCTTTGGTCGCGATTGCTTTTGTGATGCGAAAAAAATCGTGGGTCAATAAAATAGCGACACTGATTTTTGTAGTGTTTATTCTCGCGCTGGTCTCATTAAACAACGCTGACATAATCCTGCATGGTATTTTTGCAGCCCGCTTTGGAATATATACGCTGCTGGTTTTATGGATTTTGTATGCGTTTTCAGGACAACGTTCTGGAACAGGCAAGCCGCATATCTTGTCTGAATCTCAGAAACCAGCAATCAATGTCAGTGGTCAATCAACGGCTGTGATTCCTCCACCGGGTGTATTTGATGAGTTCCTGCAAGATCAATCAGACAACGAGTAGAGCCAATTTGTGATGCTGTTTTACCAAAGACAAGCATCGTTAATGTGTGAATAAATAAGACAAATAGTGAGCGACAAACTTCTATGAGGTTCGCCATGATTCTGAATACGAAAAAATCTTGCCAGATCACAACCGATTCGCATCGGCTATTTCTTCATCATAAAGGCTTTCTGAGTTTTTTGATGTGTTTGGTAAGTTGCATTGTCTGTCTGGGTTCATTTGATCAACAACTTGTCTCTGCACAGAAGACCGTGATCAAAAAAAATGCTTCGAATCTCGAATCAAAAAAATGGCCTAAAACTGCCGTTTATATTCCAATAGATCAGTTGGACGCCTTAATAAACCGTGATCGCAGTGGAGTGTTGCTACCGCGGGCACAATATGAATCATTAAAAAAACAGGCCATGGTGAATTCCGGCGGTGTTGAGATACCACAGTCCAATATCATCCTCCATGCTGCGACGTATCGGGCAGTAAGTTCGGATCGTCAGATATTAATTGAAGCAACGATTTCGTTCCGACAATTTAAACAGAAGCTGTCAATGATCAACCTGCCTTTAAATGGGTTAGCGGTTGAAGCGGTAACCTTGGATCAAAAACCAGCGATGATTGCACGCTCGACAGGGAAAACGACCATGTTGCAGTTGTTTAGTCAGCATCCAGGCGAACATCAACTTGTGTTAAAATTGTCAGCACCACTGAATACCGTAGGCAGCGATCAGGTTGCCCAGTTTCAACTCCTGCCTCGTATTGCCAGTCACTTCAAGATAGAAATTCCTTCAAACCAGCACCTCATCGTCAATGATTTAAAGGTAAGTTTGTCTGCTCCCGCTGATAAAAAAAGAGTCTACGAATTTCCTATTGGCGGCGAAGGTCAGGTGAGTTTGAAAATGACAGAGCAGGCTCGTCAACAATCAAATGATTCGCTGGTGTTTGCCCGAAGTGCGATCGGTGTTTCGGTGAGTCCGGGAAAAGTTGCCTGGCAGGCACAGTCGGCTCTAAATATCTACGGTCAGTCTCTGGATCAAATTGTACTCAGTGTTCCTCAATCTCTGGAAATTGTCAGTGTGGAATCAACGGGTCTGGAATCCTGGGTCTTAAACGACAGTATGAAAGATCGACGTCGAACTGAGATTACTTTGAATTATCGTCAACCCATTGAAGGTGAGCGAAAAATTCTCTGTCGTGGTGTGATGACAACAGAAACGGATCAAGCCTGGAAAGTCCCCGATCTCTACATTGAAAAAGTAAATTCCCACGTGGGATCTGTATTAATTCGCTATCCTTTAGGCGTTCGTTTACAGGTGGAGCAGGCCGAAGGTGTTAGACGACAGGTTCTAGAAAAGAATCCAAAACACAAAGGCACGCCCGTTCGCACTGCAGTGAATCCCGGACTGAATTATGATTTCTGGCAACCAAAATTCAGAATCACTCTGATTACGCAGGAAAAACGGTCTGAAGTGCAGATGGCTGCTTCCACTGTTGTTGAGATCAATGAGCAGGGTATGGATTTACGATTGGTCACAACGGTAGAAAGTCTGTTCGCACCTCTGTTCGAATTTCAAATGAAGATTCCAGCCGAATGGACGATATTGGGAGCAACTCTAGAAAACAAAAATATCGATTGGAAAGAATCTTCTCGAGAAGCCGGCAGTAAATTCATACGACTCACCTTTCCCAAAGCGCTCTCCGCAAATACGGAAGCCAAAGTAATGGTGCTAGCCCATCGTGACCTGGAAAACTGGCCTCCGGAAGCGGACAGTCAGTTGCTGAAACTTCCTGAAATTGAATTACCTCAGGCAAAAATTCTGGAAGGTTCGATTGTCATAAATGCCAATAGCGACTGGGATCTGATTCCCAGTGGGCTGACGAATCTGGAACCGATACAGGAACAGCTTCCCAGGATGCGCTTCGGGTACCAGTATCAGGACGATAACTATGCGGGCAGTATGTCTGTCTCTCGAAAGCCACTTCAATTAGCTGCACACCATTTACAATATGTCAGGCTGGATCAGACGACTCTGTTTTCTCATTTCGAAGCGACACTGAATGTGGAGCGAGGAAGTTATCGTACATTAATGGTGGCACTTCCTGAAAGCGCGGGAACAGATCTACAATTTCGACTGATAAAGACGTCGGGCAAAATTATCGAGCAAGTCGCCGATGAACCAAAAAATGGAGTTCGCGTCTGGACGTTGAAAATGGATCGACGATTAAGTGGGAAACAGATTCTGGCAGTGACGGTAGAACAGTCGCGGAAGGTGGGGGAGATCGTGAAAATTCCTCAACTGCAGATTATGTCTGCAGATCGGCAATATGGTGAAGTCGCGTTTGAAGCCGAGGGAGATCAGCGATTAAAAATTCAAGCGACTGGCTTGCGAGGTCAGTCGCTGACATCGATTGACGCGGCCGAATTACAACATCCTGTGTCGTATCAGCCACGGGAACGAATCGTAGCCGCTTACAGGTATGTCGGAGTCGGGCACGAAATTCAGGCTGAGGAAACCCGTTTTGATCAGACAGCCGTGCCGACCGCAATTGCTCATCAACTTATCCTGAAAAGTGTATTAGGAAATGCAGGTGAAGTTCAAAACGAGGCACTCCTGGTTTTTTCTGCGGTGGGCATTCAATCTCTACGGGTCATTTTACCAGATCAGTCTCAATTATTATCTGCTCTTGTGAATGAGAAACCGGTTGAAGTTCGTGATACAGGTCAGGCTTTCATAGTTCCCGTTTCTGCGGACAGTCGAGCTGACGGCACTCACACTTTGAAACTGTTGTATGATGCAAACCGGGCGCCGGTACATAAAACACGACAATTTTCACAAAGCCCCCCACAGGTTGCTGTCGTCGATGGAACGGGATTGATCCAACCCTTAAAGATTCTAAATCAATCATGGTCCATTCTGTATCCGGATGAAATATATATTTCGGAGAGCACAGGAGATTTCGTACCAGATCAACCATTGACCCATTTCGGAATGATTGAAACGATTCGTCAACAGGTTTCCCTTCTTTCAACGAGAGATATTCTGGGTAGAGCCTTTGTTCTCTTCTTTGTGTCGATTGTGCTATTGATTTGTACGTACGCGTTTCGTAGAGGAGGATTTACCGGCGCGGCTTCCTTGATCGGCGGTTTTTGTTTTATGGCCGTGCTAATCGCATTAATGTTGCCCGCAGTCCAACAATCCCGTGAAGCTGCCAGGCGTTCCCCAGGGCGGATTCAATTCACGCAAGGAAGTTCAGACGATACTAATTTTACTGGTGGATCAAAGGTCGAATTTGACTTAGATGTTCAAGAGGAAATGGCCGCTCCAGCGACGTCTCAACCATTAGCGAGTAGTAACCCTACATCAGCATCTGGGTTTGGAAGAACTCAACTGGGTATGGGTAAAAAGCCTCAAAGTTCGCCTTTGCTCGTGAACCCAGAGGATCTGGAAAATAAAAAACTGATCACAGGATCTAAGAGGCGAATCGAAGGTGGCCAGACATTTTCTCGTGGAACACAAGGGGGGTTTGGTGGAGGGCTTGGAGGACAGCGACAGAACGGCCTTCCCGCGATTCAAGCCGGAGAGTCTGCCAAAAAAGAAGGAACTGGAAAACCAGCTGAAGCACGTCCGGCAAAAGCATTAGGCGGACGATTATCAGTCGTGGCTCCTTTACCGGAACCAGATGGTTTCCGCTCGCTGTCTTTTCAATATTATGGAGAACCTCAAGAAAAACCGTTGGCGCTGGCTGTCTCTCTCCAGGAGAAACAGAAGAGTCAGAGAATCTTCGTGGCAGTCATAGCAGCTGTATTCTGGTTGTCCTGGCTTATGCGGGGAATTTCCTGTTTAAGAAAACTGACTTTGGTTCTCATCGGTCTGCTGTTGCCATTCGCTTGCAGTGCACTAATTCCTGTCAAGTATCAGACAATACTGGATGGCATCTTTTGGGGTTCTGTGCTGGCAGCTGGTTTCTGGATAGGGGAATGGATTATCCGCAAACTGAGTTCAGAGATCAAAGCATTACTTCCCTCGTCGAATAATAAAAAAGCAACGGTTGTGTCATTGATCATACTGAGTAGTTTATTATTTGAATCAGCGTCTGTTTTTGCTCAAAAGAAGCCAACGATTGAGCCCCGGTTGCCTCAGGATCTGGTGGTACCCTATGAAGCAGGCACTGACCCTTTAAGTTCGCAGCGGATTTTTCTGTCACGAGAAGAATTTACGAAACTCTGGAATGCGGCAAACCCTGAGCAGCCAGTGAATCAGGCAGTCACCTCAGTAGGTGCCATCAGCCAGGCACTTTATGCTGCCAAAATAGAGCCGGGGGCAGCACCAGGTCAGGCAGTTGTGCATGTCAAGGGACGTCTGGTGATTCACACGGTTGGCAATCAGCCTGTCACTCTACCATTACCATTAGGACAAGTCGCCATGAGCAGCGCACTCCTGGACGGGAAGACCGCAACGCTGCTAAACTATCCACAGCATAAGCTCAGCGCAAAAAAATCAGTCGCAGAACATTTTTATTCCATCGTCATAGCCAAACCAGGTTTGCATCTGCTAGATCTGGAATTCGATCTTCCTGCACAACAGACGGGAATCGCAGGTAGTTTTCACATTGATCTGTTAGCGGTAGCCAGTGGCCGACTGACTCTGGAATTGCCTGATCCCAAGTCGCAAATCAGTGTGACAGGCACCAGAGCCTCTTATCGCAAAAAGATGGTTTCAGAGAAAGCAGTTCTGGAACTTCCCATCGATCAGGGAGGCGATATCCAAATTGCCTGGCGACCGGCAGAAGCCCGAGGTGCCATTCAGGGAGTCGTGCAATGTAAATCAACACTGGCGGCGATCATTCAAGATGCGGGTATGAAGCTGCAGAGCGAACATCAATACCGTATCCGACAAGGGGAAATTAATCAGGCAGATTTGAAAATATCCGAAGAGTTACGTATTCAATCGGTTAGTGGTCCGGATGTCGGTGGCTGGGAAATAGTAGGAACCGGCGAAGCACGTCGCATCAAGATTTTCTTAAGACGTGATGTGAAAGATACTACTCAGGTCAATGTCGTCGCCTTTCAACCGTTGTCGATTGGTAAGCAAGCCCGTTCCGTTGGCCTGCCTGAAATCGTACCTGAAAATATCACGAATGAAACAGGTACCGTTGGTGTCTATTCGGCCTCACAGTTTCAAGTGCGACCAGAAGAGATCGTGGGAGCGATTCAGATTGATTCGCGACAATTTCTGAATCCACAAACGTCTTCTCCCTTACTAAAAAATGCTGGACAAACTCTAAGTCCACAATGGGCATACCGTTATTCCCGACGACCTCTGACGCTTCGGTTTCTTGTGACCAGAAGACAGGCGGAAAAACAGGCGATTGCCGAACATGCTATTTTAGTTTTGCCGCGGAAAATGAGCCTTTCCAGCAGGGTGCGTTATCAACTCAAGGGAATTCCAGAGTCCACATTTGTGGTGGAACTTCCCGAAACTTATCTGGTTTTGAACGTGAACGCTGCAGGCCTTGATGACTGGTATGTTATTGAACAGAACGCCGACGATATGCGGGTGCTGGTGTTTGAATTTAAGGAGTTGAAAACAAATCAGGTCGAAGTTGTTTTTGATGGTGTGATTCCTCGCGAAGGGAACCAGCGCGAAGCAGAAGTGATGATGCCTACACCGTTGGGAGTTTCTTCCGTTCGAAGTGATCTTGCTATCTGGTGTGATGAATCTCTGGTAGCTCGTGCACCGGAATTAAAAGATTGGCGCGCGATTTCGGCTGATGATCTGTCTGCCGAGTTAAAAGGACAGCAATCTCGATTACCTCAGTTTGCATTCCGCTCGTCGGCCGAATTGCCTGAGTGGATAAAACTGGATCTTTCTCCGGCACAGCCTGTAATTACAGCCAACTCGCTGGTGATGACAACCGTTGGAAATGTTTCTGTAAGTCATACCGTGGGAATTCGCTGGTCCATTCAGGGGGCTGCGACAGACAAATTCTCATTTACGACACCTGCCTGGTTAGGCGAGCATCTTGATTTTCGTGGAGAATCGATTCGTCAAGTGGATAAACGAGTGATTGGTGGAACTGTTGTGCAATGGACTGTTTCTCTGCAGGATTCCGTCGAAGGTTCTTACTTCATCACTGCTGAATCGACTCTGTCCCCGCCAATTTCCGGTCAGATCGAGATTCCACAAGTGCGAGTCATGGATACCAGTGGAAAAGTTGATCCACAGACTACTGAATTAGAAATTCAACAACACTTTCTGATGCTTGTAAATCATTCATGGGCTCGCCTTTCTTTGATGAATCCGGAAAATATCGCAAGCATAGATCGCCAGGAAATGCCTTTGAAAATTAATGATTCATTGGCAAATCAGGCAATGGAATTGGCACGTATCATTCGGAATGGCAAACCGCCAACTTATCAGATTCAACAGTTTCAGGCCGATCAGGGAGCAGCCGCTGCCGTAAACCTGGCAGAATTGACGACGGTTCTGGCGAATGATGGTAGTTGGAAAACACATGCAGACTATCGAATACGAAATCGTTCACGACAATTTCTGGCAGTTCGACTTCCAGAAAATACTCAGGTATTAAGTGCTTTCGTAAAAGATGTACCCACGGCTCCCGTCGTGTTAAAAGATGATGCAAAGCTTAAGAATAAAAACGAGGTCGTTTACCTGATTGCATTACCCAAAGGGAGTGCAGCAGATCTCTCGTTTTCAGTGAATTTGATATTGGCAGGTCGCCTGGCATCTTCCTTACCCAAAGGGGCATTCCGTTGGTCAGCAGAAGCAATCGATTTACAGCCTCCGCAGATAGTCATTCCTGCTGAAGATGCCGATTATGGAATTCCAGTTGCTCAGACAAAGTGGACCGTTTATGTTCCCAACGATTATTCTGCGACAGCACTACTCGATGATCCGCGGACGAATATGACTCCCGTTGAAAGTATTGACGATGAGGGGTTGAGCATCTCCAACCTGAGCAACGATGTGAACAACTTATACTCGGTTTACAATGGAACTAAAAGTGATCGTGTTCGCGCTCTGGTTGTGAAAAACTTCAAGCAGTTGGAACAGAAACTGGAACGAGCTGCGAACCCGACTAATAGACGGGAAGGCAATCAGATTAAGCAGCAGATCAGTGAAATCCAATTGAAGGAGCAGCAACGGCAGGTACAACGGAAAAAAATACTCAAAATTTCAAAAGATAATAATGGGCAGACTGACTTTGATTCGGAAGAAACGTTTAATCAGTTAGTCATCGGAAATAATACGGACCTGTACAATGCAAATAATCGACCTCGTCTTCAAACGAAACAGAATATGCCTTCGCAAGTTTCTAAAGGAACGCTATTGGGAAAACCAGGACTTCCACACGAAATCACAGATTCCAAATCTCAACTGAAAGGCTTCTTTTATTCACCAGGAAAAGACAAATCAGATGCGAAAAAACAAAAGGGAGGCAAATCCCAATCGGCTGACGGCCGTGCTCTCAGAAGGCAGCAAAGCTTACTGAATGCAAATGAGCAGATTCGATCTAATTTGAGTACTCAACAACTAGGTCAAATGCCAAATAATTCGTCATTCGGCCTCAATGAAAAACAGAGATTGGGAAAAGATCCCAATGCAAATTCTCCATTGGAAGTTACACGTAAGTGGAAAGCACAATTTGAGAAACGAGAAGCCAGGAATCAGGCGATACAAGGTAAAAACAATGTATGGAATCAGTTGAATGATGTGGAAGGAGTACCAAATCTGCCGCTTGGTGGGCCTGCTTCGCTTAAGTCACATACAATTCGCAATTTAGACTCGACCAAATTACCACAACCGGTTGATCACTTCACAGTTGATGTTGGAAATGGAAGAGGTGACCAGCAAACGGCCTGGACTCAGGCGGGGGGAATTTCGCTCAAGTTTGACGTTCCCTTGAAAGGTCACAAACTCGTATTCTCGAAAATTAACGGCCAACCGAAGCTGGCCTTGAATGTGCGATCTGAGAATACGTATGAGATGGGTTCCGCCGTGCTCTGGACTTTATTTTGGAGCCTGATCTTAATCGGGTTAGTCTGGTATGTGTCCCGTTGTCCTCAATCTGCATCAGCTCAAAAAGGGTTGGGGGCTCTTTTGACTTTCATCGGTCTGGCCGGCTGGTTATTACTGAGTGGAGGGATTGCGGCTTTCGCGATGGTTTGTTTTGTCAGCGGCGTAATCTGTTTTGCTTATCGATATGTGAAGCAAACTGCTTGAAATTGATTGACGATCTGTTGTATCTTGCAGATGTGTAACTTGAGTCAACTTCTTCTCTCACCCTCAGAGGCAAACATGGGAACGAAAATTACCTGGTTGGGACATTCCACCTTTCAAATTGAATCCGCCGGTAAAACAATTCTCCTGGATCCCTTTTTTACAGGGAATCCAAGTGCATCGATTTCGGCGAGCGAGGCGACAGCTGATGCAATTATCGTCAGTCATGGACATGGCGATCATGTCGGAGATACAGTCGAAATTGCGAAGCGGACCCATGCGCTGGTGATTGCGAATTATGAAATCATTGAGTGGATGGGAAAGCAGGGTGTGGAAAATGTACATCCGCAGCACATAGGCGGCGCACACAAATACGATTTTGGAACGGTGAAACTCACAATTGCGCATCACGGTTCAATGCTTCCCGACGGAAGCAATGGAGGCAGTCCTTGTGGAATTCTGCTGAAATTAGAAGAGGGAACAATTTATTTTGCTGCAGATACTGGTCTGTTTTCCGATATGAGACTGATCGGTGAGGAAGGTGTGGATCTCGCGATCCTGCCCATTGGTGATAATTTTACAATGGGGCCTGATGACTCGATTAAAGCAACCAAAATGATCGCCCCGAAACGAGTGATGCCCATGCACTATAATACCTGGCCTCTGATTGAACAGGATGCAGCCGCGTGGGCTGATCAAATTCGAAACCAGACATCAGCTGAACCCGTCGTATTGGAGCCAGGAGACTCATTTCAACTCTGAGTTTCCCGGGCCTCTGATTCTTCGGAAGGGAGTTCCAGTCCCACTTGGATCTCATCACCTTCAATACGAATCGGGTACACGGGAACCTGTAGTTTGGATCGGGGATTATCGAGCCAGGTTCCTTCTTTGATACAGAATCGCCAGGCATGCCAAGGGCAGGTGACCGCGCCCTCATCATCGACGTATCCCGTAGAAAGCGGTGCCCCCTGATGCGGGCAGAAGTCATTGATGGCTGTGTAAGCACCCTCTCTAAGGAAGACGGCAACCATCTGTCCTTCTACCTGGAATGCGCGGCCTTCCCCTTCTGGAATGTCTCCGACTTTGGCAATTGAAAAATATGTGAGCACTGAAATGCTTTCGTTACTTAATTCTGGAGCTGCCAGGTTGGGCTGCTTGACGAATTTTTGACAATTTACGAATCAAATCACCTAATTGTTGACGACTTACTTTTTCCGATTTCGAGAGTTTCGCCGCCTGTTTCAGAAAAGACTTCACTTTTTGAGGATCCTCTTTCAATCGCCGGGCGATGGGATCAATCACCCTGTGTTCTTCTCCCTGAAAGCGTCTGAGATTTAATTCCGTGAATAACTGTTTGACATAAGCATAGAGTAATGCACGACCATTACCGTTTTTATAGTGTAAGTTCCCAACATTGTCAGTGTGCGAAACAATGTTGTGCCGCGGAAGAATATGAGACGAAAGAATCGGACCAAACCGAACACTATGCCACCAGCCAAAGACTAACAGTGTGATCAATAGTTGGATGGTCAAAGGTCGAAAGGTAGGGTCAATTAACAATGCCACTACTTTTGAAGTGCCCGATGCATTCAACGATTCATCAATGACAACATAATCAGCTTCGCCCACCGATTCAATCAGTCGATACGCGGGAACACTTCCACCATCAACCATAGATTGATTGGAAAATATCTCAGATGAAGCAGCAACAATAATTTCCCCAAAGCCGTGTTTCATTCGCACTGCCTGTTTCGTCTCTCCTAACGAAATAAGTGTTTGTCCGGTTTTCGATTTCACCTGGGCGTTGGTTTTCCAGACGATGGAAGGGGTGTCAGGAAAGACTGTTGTAGCCTTGCCTTCTAGCAGGCTATGTTCTTTTTTTAATGATAATGAGAGAGAACTCTCTTCTTTTATTTCTGAGTTTGGCTCAGCAATTGGTATGTTTTCACGTTCCGTTTCATCGAGATAACTCACGCTGATATTTAATGGTTCAATTTTGAATTCCGGGTGTTCGTGGTTCGCAGAAACGATCAGATGCCCTCCCTCTTTTACCCATCCAAGCAGCGAAGACCACTCCAACGGACTCGGGTATCTGGCCGGCCCCAGGAGACAGAGAGAATCCTCATAGTCCAGAGAAGAAATTGCGATTGTTAAGGGAACACGATTCCGTTCTGCGCCAACTGATTCATAATCCATCAACAGATAGAACGCTTTTTTTCCACCGGCAGAAGAACTATAGGAATCGTTGAATGCTCCCGTACCAAACTCTGGAAACCAGAGGTGGAGAGAGAGTAAGGCACAGAGGAACATCAGCCAGATCCAGCCGGCGTTCCTGCGTTCACGCTTTTTTCTGGAAGGCTGCTTCATAATGACTAAGTGTACTTTCAAAATGTTCTCTGGTGGCTTCCCGACGGCCAAACCCCAGGGGTTCATAAGTTCGGATCATCTGACGAAATGAATCACTGGGCAAACCATGAGGTCGCGTTGCGCGGAGGTAATCCCGATACGTTAATCCTTTGCGAAAGCGAATCCAGCCCGATCGTTCAATAAAACTCATTGATCCATATAACAACTGAATGATGGCATTGTGGTAGTCCCCGGTCTGGGCTAACTTTTTTGCTCTCTGCAGATATGTTGATGCCTCGCTTTCAGCAGGAGAAATAATCTCTTCCAATGTCAATTCGCCCTGTAATTGATCTGGAGGTGACTTGTCTTTTATTTTGTCTGAGAACCTGAAGCCAGTTAGAGACCGATAAAGCAGATAGACTATTAATCCGCAGGCACAGATAATGCCAAAATAGGAAAATAACATGATGATAGATCCGGCAAAGTCAGCTATGAAGGAACCACTGCTGGCGGTGTTTGTTTCTGGTTCTTCCTTGATGAGTTCTTCGAGGTCAAATGGTGAATCAGTGGTTATCTGTCGTTCTCGCGTCAGATGGCGAAATTCAGGACGTTTGAGAATTTCTTTTGTATCCTGTTCAATCATTGCCCGATCAGGCGAATCAATATCGAATGGAGCGTTCTTTGTAGGCTGTGAAAAAGCGGTCGTTGTCAGCAGGGACAGGCTGGCTGTCACAATCAGTATGGATCTTATTTTATGAATCACACCTTGTTGGAAGTAACACGTCATTATGTTGCCTCCCCAGGATTCAGTTTTTGCGAAAGTTCCGCCATACGTAGTTCCATGTCCCAGCAATCAAGACGAACCCGTAGATCGATGTAAGTAAAGAACCACGCGATTCGACCAATGGGATAGACAAGTAAGATGAAACCTGTCAAAAATGTTAGTACTCTTGGGTCTGATGTCATCAGGAGTATGATATTAGTCAGGGACTGGTCTATCGATTCAGAATCGAAAACATAAGGGATTTGGCCCATTAATATTGGATATTCCAGCAACGTGTAGGAAAGATAATCAAAGGTGATAAAGAGTACGAAAGTCATTAGATAGCAGAAAAAAAAGGTCATGGCACCTCGAAAAAATAGTGTCCCAAAATCATGTGAAATTAAATCTTTCGTACGATGATCGTGGGAGGTTCCCTGTGGTGAAGCGATTCCGGCATAACGGAGTGAAGACTGTTCCACTCGAAATCCGTTCCGTAATGCCAACCAGATTCCCGGAAACAAAAGAGAAATGAAACCCAGTATGATGAAAACATTTCCGGAGAATAAAATTAATGCGGGCCCGAGAAATAAAACAGTTCTGTCAAACAGACAACGAATCATCAACAGAATCAATCGTGTATTCAATTGGCGCTTCAAACTTGGGAACCCCTTTGAATTTCCAAAAGTGTATAATGCTGTATTCCAGGTAAGCAAAACTCCCAAAGGTGATGTTGTAAAATAAGCGATTGTGATTGCGACTCTGAGATCTACCAGAAAATAGTAGCTGAGCAGATAGACCAGCGCGCAAGCGGGAATGGCAAACAGAGACCAGAGCTTGAGAATGGGGATCAGAAAGCGACCATAAAACATAATCGCCAAATCCAGACAATTGGCTGAATTACGAGGAACAAAGGCAATATTGACATGATCAAATCTCATCGTTGCCGTTTCCCACTATGGTCCGTTTCATGAGATCTGGTTCGTTCCCTGTTTCTCACTGACACCAGCCGGGAATCAGATTGCAGTCCCGCTAATCCCAGATATAAAAAGACCAGCAACCAGAGTCCGCTTCCCACGACGTATTTTACGAGATTCGGAATGTCAGACGGGGACCAGAATGCTTCTATAAACGCAGCCACGACCAGCATGACGGCGGCACCCCCGGCAATCTGAACCGCTTCGAGTCCGCGAACCTGCAATGACTCGAACCGTTTTCTCTGACCGGGATGAATCAGGGCATTACCCAGCATGAGACCGGCGCCTCCTGCTACGGCAATCGCCGTCAATTCAAAAGAGCCATGCGAAATGACAAAGCTTAAAAATCGATCTCCGTTGCCCTGGCTGACAATATATCCAGATACAGCACCCAGAAAGATGCCATTGAATAACAGAGTGTAAACAGTACCAATTCCCAACAGAATTCCTAATGCAAAACACTTCAATGCGATTCCCACATTGTTGTTAATGTAAAAACCAGCCATCGTTGCCCGTTGATCACCAAAGCTTCCGAAGCTGGTGTCCTCGGACGAGTCTGTTTCTTCTTGATCATCGGTTTTTTCCTCAACTGAGTTGAGTGGACTCTCTTCTCCATACATAGTATCAAACCTAGCCATGAGTTCTTCGGGTATGACTCGATTAGCCAGACTGGGATTGTTTTGAACAACATACCAGCTGATTCCCAGCGGCAGAAAAAATAAGAGACAGGCTGTCAGAAAATAACCGAAGTTGGCACGGAATAGACGGGGGAAATCAATCGCCAGATAACGGTAGAAACCAGCAAAATTAGTAGGAGGAGCACTATAAAACAGATTATGTCCACGAGCGACAAGATCATTTAAATACGATATCAAATCATGACCCCACCCGCGCGATCGTATCGTAGCTAAATCATGTGAAACCTCGCGTAGTTGTTGAGAAAAATTCGAAATATCTTCTGCGGGAAGTTTAGAGAGCGAAGATCTTGAACCATTCCTGAGAGTTTCTTCAAACTGTTTCCAGTGTGGTCGCCGTTGTTCAATAAATTTGTGTTTATTCAAGGTTCACCTCCGCAGTTTGATTTCGGAGATGATAAGCAGAGACGAACTCCTGTTCTTCCTCCTGCTGGGAAAAGCTGAATGTTTTGTAGACTGCAGCCAGAAACGCCATCGGGTATTGCGTTAACTTTTTGGGATCACCCGAGTAATTCAATCGCTCCGCAAGATTGTTGGCTAAAACCGCAGCCAGGGCATGTCCGCGATCATAAGTGAGTACATGCCTGCGACCAATAAACTCGTCGATCAGTGAGAGGACTTCATCGCGTGGTAAAAAACTACCAATTTCATTTTTATTTAAAGGTTGAATTTTATCGAGAATGACAGGCTTCCTCGGTAGGGATAGAGTCCGTTCCTGAATAACGACCGTTCCCGCCACCAGATCACCCAGCCTTTGGAAGCGACGTGTAAGTAACATACTTGTGATACCAACACCATAAAAAATGATCGCATCTGCATTTCGCACGAGGTTTCTTAGTAGTGCAGGCCAGAAAGTAATGGGATATCCGCCGTCACGAATCACTCGTATGCCACAGATATGTTTACCAATGGATTGTCCTTTGAAAAACCCTTCTGAAATCGTGTAGTAGCCCCAGGTGTTTAAGAACATCAAGACGAGCAGGACTCCCATTGCGGTTCCCGGCAAGACGAAACCCAGCATCGGAACGACAATCATCATGCCTAACGTAAGTGCCACACGAATAGCCAGATCAATAATATAGGCGAGATATCTCTTTGCCGGACCGGCAAGCTGGTACGTCAAAATAACATTTTCCGGAGTCTCAATCAGCATCTCCAGGCCAAGGACTTCGCGCCGGTTAGAGTTTTCCGGCGGAGAAATAACTGCTGGAGTCGTGTTTGTCTCACCGATGGTGGTTGATATCATGAAACACAGACTCTGGCAGATAAAGGAAAGGTTCGAGGCATAAAGCACTTAGAATGCTGACATTGATACCGTTTATTATAAACCAATTACTAATTTTGTATCTATACTCACCTCAAAATTTATAAAATCTCTAATTCATCATTTTCTAATAGTCGTATGACAGGATATAATTGAATTACGCCCACCGGAAAACCAATGATGTGTCATTCAGACCGATAGCCACCGTTTCTTATGCAAAATAGCATAAGATGATCCTTTGAGTTCTGCCACCAATATTCCAGAATTCGTGGATGCTATTTTTAGCTGAATTAAGAACAGAGTGAATTGAAATTGAGGATTATCTGATGCGAGCCGATCAACGAACGCTGAATATCTCCCTGGTCTGTTTAATGATTCTGTCAAGCATTTGCTTGATGGCAACCGCTGCCGAACCTGAAGTGATCGAAGTTGACTTGTTGACTTTGAAAAAAACACAAATGCAGGGAATCAATTTTCTCAAGAACAGTCAATTAGATAATGGACTGTGGACGACAGAAACCGTGCCGGGAATCAGTGCATTGATCACAACAGCTCTATTAGAAAGTGGAGTTCCCGCCGGTGACCCTGTTGTTGCCAAAGCACTCAAGCGTCTGGAAGGATATGTCCAGAAGGATGGTGGAATCTATTATACAAAAAGTAATCATCGTAATTATGAAACTTGCATTTCGATAATGGCCTTTAGCTCAGCCAATCAGGGAGGACAATATACTTCCATTATCAAGAATGCAGAAAAGTTTTTGCGTGGTTTGCAATGGGATGAAGGAGAGGGACTGGAGTCCTCTGATACGTCCTTTGGTGGAGCCGGTTATGGAAAACATCAGCGTCCCGATCTTTCAAACACACAATATCTGATTGAAGCTTTGCGAAAAGCAGGTGTGAAATCAGATGATCCAGCGATTCAGAAAGCACTGGTCTTTGTGTCCCGTACACAAAATCTCGAATCAGAATTTAACACAACTCCCTTTTCATCCAAAATCAACGATGGCGGTTTTTATTATACACCTGCTGCGGGGGGAACCTCACAGGCAGGTAATACTCCCGATGGTGGACTTCGGTCTTATGGCAGTATGACATATGCTGGCCTGAAAAGTATGATCTACGCAGGTGTGGATAAGAATGATAAACGGGTCAAAGCTGCAAATGAGTGGATTCGTCGTCATTATTCCTTAAAGGAAAATCCCGGAATGGGTCAGATGGGGCTCTACTACTATTTTCATACCTTTGCCAAAGCGTTAGACACCATGCAGGTAAAGGAGTTTAAGGATGCGAAAGGTGAGATCCATAACTGGCGCGCGGAACTGATCAACCATTTGGCTGGACTTCAACAGGAGAACGGCAGTTGGACAAACAAAGCAGAACGCTGGTATGAAGCAGATCCCAATTTGGCAACTGCCTATGCACTATTGGCGCTGGCACATTGTCAACCTGCGAAATAGAGATCAGAACCCATCGTTCATCTTTTTATTTTTCAGGAATGAAAAGGTGGAATCTCTGCAATATTGGTTCCGTCGATCATGCCCGAGATGTATTGAGAAACCTGTTTGACAATTTCGTCAATCATAATCTGACCAGCTTCCGCAGTGGCTTCCATCGGTTCCTGATCTGTCTGTTCCTGCATTGCATCGTGGCGGACATTTTCTGGAAATGCTGCCAAGGCAAAAGCCGTCTCAAATTCCTGAGCGTGTCCTGGGAATCGTTTTGTTTTTAAATTTGCGAAGGCAACTTCCTCTGGTAACAGATTCCAGTAAGATTCAAAGTGCAAGTTGATTTCAAGACGCTGTTGGAACTGTCCCCACATTCCCAGGCAAGGAGCCATGTTGCCTCCATGTCCATTTAGCACAAGAATATTGTCAAAACCAGCATGGTGCATACTGCGAATGGTGTCAAATAATACACTGAGCCAACCGCCGGGCATTGCCGAGAGTGTGCCCGGATGCCGCATGTGATGTTCACTGATCCCTATATTCATTGAAGGGGCTACAATGACTTGGGGAGCAAGCTGTTTGGCAGCTTCTGTTGCTACCAGCATAACGCTGCGCCAGTCATGTTCCATCGCCAGATGTTCCAGATGCTGTTCTGTGGCTGCGACAGGAATAATGCAGGCTTTTAATTCTCCGGATTGCATTCTTTCACGAAACTCCCGTCTGGTATGTTTATGCAGGAGAACTTCACTGGTATCTCGATTTGATTCAGGCATGGATTCAGTTCCTGGGATTCATTTGGAATGTTGTCAGCGGCAGTCTGTGTAAACAAATAGTCTCTGGTTGGTATATCACTAACGGGATGAAAGAGTCAACGTTCCAGCATTTTTTCCATGACATGATATCCAGGAAAGTTAAAACCCAACTGACGGTAAGTTGACTGGGCACGTTCATTTTCTTCTTCCACATAAAGTCTGAGCCCGACCACATCTGGATTTGATTGTGCCAGTTTTTGGATGTGCTCAGACAGTTGCTGAAAAACGCCCTGCCGTCGATAGTCAGGATGAACGTATACACTTTGGAACCACCAGAATTCGCCGTTCCTCCAATCACTCCATTCGCGCGTAAACATCAATTGACCAATGATATTTTCCTGGTGGCGGGCCACATAATACTGGCAACCACGCGCATCGCCGAGAGACTCAATGACTCCCGTTCGAACCAGTTCCGCATCCAGAGATTTGGATTCCGTCTCCTCCGCCAGTCGAATGTTAAATTCCGCAATAGCGTTACAATCTTCCAGTGTTGCTTGATCGATTTGAATATCCAGCATCAATTATTCCTACTTAGGCAGAGAACTCAGGTTAAGGAGCAATGTTACGATTATGAACTGACATTGTCATTGCTATGAAACAAGTTGTGATCAATTTTATTCATTTCAGGGTTTAAGGGTTGCTTGTTTTTCAGGGGTAATTTTTCAAATGGTCTCGCTTTTGTCAAATAATAGAGAAGCCCAGCAGGTGAAAATGGCGATATTGGGTAATACAGCATAAATGGATTTGCAAGGATGCATGGTTAAAGTCTACAGGATGTACCATTTTTAAGTCCAAGTAAAATCATGAGCGCTGGGAGATAGAGCCTTGAGAAGTTCAGGCGAACGACAATATCGATTGGATACTAAAGTCCGCTTATCGAGTATCCAGAACATCTGGGCCATGATGGCCGCTGGTGTCACTGTTGGCTTGTTGAGCATGTATTTCATGGTCGCACGGCCGATGTTGAGTCAAATCGGGCGTTTGCAGACAGAGTTAGTTGTTGTCCAGCAGGACATGGATAAACTCGTTGGGGCAAAGACGAGTGCCTGGCAGGTCAACAACTTGTTATCAGTCTTAAATTCTCAGGCCAGGCAACTGACCGAAGCCCAAGCCACTGTCGCAGAGATTCGAGATCTGCGGATTTTGCTTAAACAAGAAGCTGAGCAAACAGAATCGGCTTTGGCTTCCTATCAAAAGATTAATGCCTTTCAGAATCGTGTGATCCAGCAAGAGAGTTTGACTTCGAGCGCCCATGCTGCATTAGATGAAATGCTGGCGATGCAGGACCAGTTGGCTTCTCAAAAAACGCAGCTAAAATCAACATTTTCCACATTAGGCGAAATGATCAAAGTGCAAAAAATGGCGCTGGGTCAATCAAACGGCATCAAAGATGCAATGGCTGCTTTTAATGAGTTTCTTCAATTCAAAAAACAGATTGTTGACCAGTCGCAACAATTAGATGTCGCTCGTGAAAACAGTCAAAAGATGATTGCACTTCAAAATAATCTGGTGACACAAACAAAGCCAATTGCCGCTGCACAAAAAAGTGCAGAACAACTGGTTTCACTGCAAGAGACTCTGATCGATGAAAAAATGAATGTTGCAGAGGCCGGTTCAAACTTAAAGTCGCTGATGACAATTCAGGCTAAATTGCTGGCAGAGACCGGACGTGTTGTTGATGCTCTTGAAACATTAGAAGTACTCGCCGACCTGCAGGATCGCCTTAATGAGCAAGTCAGTTCCTTGAAAGGTGTGCGACGTGAATTAGTAGATATTATTCTGATGGAAAGCACTGTCGCAAAAGCAACAAAAATTCTGGAACCCCTGGCAGATTTAGGAAATCTAAGTCGACTAAGCGACGCAGAAGTTCGAGAAGCAGCCCGTGTGATTATGGATCAGAGAGATACCCGCATGGGAAAACGATCTAACCAGTATCGCCCTTCGCGAACGACAAAATTGCCAGTGCATAGGAAACCTGTGATCCAGAAAAAAAACAATAGCAGCGGAGTGAATGAAAACTTAGTTCCTACACCGCTCGCTGAAGAAGAGTGAACAGTCTCCTGACTGAAAGTGGCTTGAATTTAACACAGGGCATGGTTGTTCCATGCCCTGTGTTAATTTGTTAAAAACCAATGAGATTGATTTCAAGCTACTTTTTCTCTTTTTTTGTTTCTGGTTTTGCTTTCGGCTTGGCCTCGGATTTTACTTCAGGTTTTGTTTTTTCTACTGGTTTCTCTGATTTCACGGTTGGTTTTGTTGCCTTAACCGGTTTTGGTTTTTCTGATTTCTTTTCCGGATTGACTGTTTTGTAGACAATTGAACCGGACACAGGGACGGAAGCTACCTGAAAGACATCCTTGGAAAGTTCTCCCTGTACGAACACAACCAGGTGGAGTTTTTCCAGACCGAGCGGTGCTCCAGTGAAATTTGCGCCAGAACGTTCTTCAAACGCTGACAAATAATCTGTAAGACGGCCTTTAAAGTCATTCAGAGGCACTGTTTTATTTAGAGATAATTTCCCGTCAACGGCTGGAAAACCATTTGGTTCACTCAGCATTGATCGCACAATCATGTCATGAATATTAATTCCATTAGGAGCCTTATAATGCAGTTCATCTTCTGCAAGTACTGCAACCAGTCGCAGTGGCTCCTTAATTTTCTCGGTACCAGCTACATTTGCTTTTAATTCCAGTTTGCCGTCTCTGGCGACAGCAGACAGATCGATTTTCACATCTGTCGTTTCAGAGAGTGTAGGAATGAGTGCTTCCAGAATTTGTTTGTAAGAGGAATCGACTTGTTCTACTCCTCCCGCTACTCCGGGAATCACTTGTCCATTTAAATTGGTGGAAGGCGTGCCGCCATGATTATAAAGGATGAACCTCGCTTCAGAGTCTGTATTCGTGAGCGGATCAGGTGCAGGAATATGTTGGTGATATCGCAGGACGATGACTTTTGAGTGAGGGAACGATGCTTCAATAACGCCTGTTGCCAGATCGGCTGCCACGCAGGGAGGGCAAGAAGCTCCGGTAAACAATTCGACCAGCGAGACACGGTTACCCTTCTTCAAATCAACGGATTTCGCCTCTTTGGTTACAAAGCCCTGCAGAAAGCGTTTGAATGATTTTTTCAGGTATTCATCCAGACCTTCTGTTGAACCATGTTTTTCTTTCCAAAGCGCCGTCAATGTATCCTGAGGATGTTCATATTTGAGGAGTTTAGGGTTTTGTTTTGAAGCAGCGATGAGTTGTCGTTCATGGCCTGTCAACGGAGAGCCCGCCAGAATTCCTAAATGATCGATGGCTTTGTCGATGCTTCCATGTGTTTTCTCATAATGGACCAGCTCTGTTAGAATTTCACGGTTGCTCGTATTGTTTTTCAATTCTTCCTGAAGCAGTTTTCCAGCAGACTTAATTTGTTCGGGATCTTTGGACTTTAAGCCGACACGCGCTTTAGCCAAAGCGATATCTGATTTCCACCCACTAAGAGGAGTAGCTCCTTTTTTGATTAATTCAACTGCCTGATCCAGATATTGTGACGCCAGACCGGAAACAGATTCACTTTTAGCTAACATGGAACCGATGCTGATCAACGTATCAATCTGCTGGCGTGTACCCCATAATTCAGCAGCTTCAACATATCGCCCAAGGATTTCTTTAAGAACTTTCTCATCTTTTTTCTGACTGAGAGCAATGGCGACTAATGTTGGATACGCATCCAGGGCTAAAGGGACAGTACTCATCTTTTGCGTGAATTCGTTCAACTGTTTGAACGGATCGGGGGATTGCATTGCCTGCATTAGTTCCTGAGCGCCAGGGGACGGCATCGGTTCTTTGATTCGGGAAAGGTCTGCCTCAGTGGTTGGTAGCAAAAGGGCAGGAGTACAATTTTCACCATTAAAGGAGATGTTTCCCAAAATTACTCCCGTTTTTAATTTTCCTTGGAAATTGAAACGAAGAAATTCTTTGCCGTCATTTAACAGGCTCTCATCAAAATCGACTGTTAGTTCAGTGGCTTTGGATGAAAGGATTTTTGCCGGGGCAACATCTGCACCCTTGGCGAGCAATTCCACTGCTTGTGCAGTTGGTTTCTCAGCTGGTTTCTTTTCATCCGATTTGGGAGTCTCTGGTGCAGTGATTTTCAACAGGTACAGCGGCATCATCTGTTGTTGTCGCGGCAACATGAGTACCCAGTTTCCTGTGACTGTTTTCGGCAGTTCTGGAGGCTTTGGTTCCTCGCTTTTCGGATCTTCTTTATCAGCGGATTTGGAAGCGGTTTCTGTTTTTGAGGACGTTGTTTCTTTGGAGTCCGTTTTAGCAGACTCGTTTGTTGGCGCGGATGATTGCTTTTCACTACTTGGGTCTGCACCTTTCTGGCAGCCGACAGTGATTATCAGCAAACAGAGCAACAGGCTAACTCGAGAAATCGAAAACATGTTTGTCCTCAGAATGTTAGGTTAAAATTTTCGGAAATCGGTTCTTATTCTGGTTTTATACGAATTTCGAACAAATGTTGATGGATAATAAATAAAAAACGACAATCTTCTCAAAATAGAGCACCGAACCGCTGTTTTCTCATAATTAATCAATCTATTTAATGGTAAGCCGGTTTGAGAATCGGATCCTGGATCGATTTCTGCCACTTCAGAAGTTGTCGATCCAGAGAAGCAGCGGTTTTTTGCCATTTGGCGAGGGAACGTCGCTTCAACAGATTTTTCGTTTCATCCGGGTCCGACTTCAGATCATACAACTCGTCCATATATTTGGCACGATAATGTTTTACATACTTGAATTGTGCTGTGCGGATCATCCGCAAATAGGCCAGGCCATTATTGTGCAGATCATATTGTCCAAAAATTTCTTCTCTGTTTTTAACAGGCTTTCCAAACAGCAAAGGAGAATAGTCAATACCATGCAGGACCTGTTTCTCTGGCTGGGGAATGTCCAGCGCGCCTAACACAAATTTGAACATATCGACATTTGAAACCATATCATCAAATTGAGATCCCGGTTTAATTACCCGCGGCCATCGCATGACGAGAGGCACCCGGATCGATGTGTCCCACATGTTTGGTCTTTTGGGACCCCTCACTCCTCCTGCGATCCAGTGTCCATTTCCTTTGGTGTTGATTCCATGTCGCCCGTTATTATAACCGTGATCGCTGGTGAAAATCACCAGCGTATTATGTGAGAGCTGCAAACGATCGAGCTCTTTCAGCAATCGCCCGATGTTGCGATCTACTGAAGAAATACTTGCATAATAGTCCTTGTTCCATTTCCTGATCTGTTCTGGATCAGAGCCTTTCGTAACAGGAACGTCTATGTTCATTCCGAGATAATGGGCTGAATCCTCTTTGGGAACGGGTCCATAAGGTAAATGGGGAGCCCGAAAATGCAGGCAGAGCGCGAAGGGCTTCTCTTTGGATTGCTGTAGAAACTCAATGGCATTATTAACCAGCAAATCGGGGAGGGGACCTTTCCTTTTCAGAGTTTGCCCGTTGATTTCCAGTGTGGGATCCATGGGGCGCGTGCCTCCTGATAGAAATCCCATAAAGTGGCCAAAGCCTCGCTGATGTGGATGAAACTGGTTTTGCTCACCAAGATGCCATTTTCCGATCAGTGCAGTCTGGTATCCATTTTTCTGCAAAACCTGTGGCCATGTCGGGGCAATGAGTCCGGAACCGCTTTGTGCTTCATCGGGAGAAATATAGTCTGTAATTTTGTGTTCGGACGGATATCGTCCCGATAAAAAGGTCGCACGACTGGGAGAGCAGACAGGGGTGGCGACAAATGCATTTGTGAAAACAGCTCCTTCTCGACCGATTTGATCCATATAAGGAGTATGAATCTGCTTGTTCCCATAGAGTCCCATCGCCCAACGTCCCTGATCGTCAGTCACAATGGAAATCAAATTCGGGCGTTCTGCTGCATTAGTTCGTTCGACCTGGCTGAATGGGATCGAAAGCAAAAAAAACAGAACTGGTAGAATTAATTTATGCTTCGACATTGTAGATCCTCAATCATGACGGATGATCCTGTGTGAGTCGTTAACTGCCAAGTTCCTGCCTCAGTTCTGCTAACTGCTGACTCAGTTGTTGAAGCGATTCAGTCAGCGTTTCTACCTGCTGTTTTAATACTTGATTTTCAGTTTGCAGGAGTTCAATGGAATTGTGGATGGTACTCAATTCGGCAGATGAGGATTTTACCGAAGTTTGTTCCTCTGATACGATTTCTCTTTGAGAGGGTCCGTTTTCTGATGAGGATTCAAAGCCCAGGTTTTTCCCTTCTTTTTCTTGATACCAGTTATGATCAACTTCGATACCACGCCGCTCGATACTGCCATTTGATTGCACATATTTCTGATCAAGAAGTCCTTTAAACTCTGCCCGTAACTGGTCTAGAGAATCAATTGGCACCATTCGGCTGGCACGGCCTCGAAGCTCTCCCATTGTTTGACGACCACGTAACCAGAGTTCTGTCAGAATGGCCAGTTGTGGTTCACTGAAATTGAAGCGATGCCTCATGTAATGTCGGTAACGTTCAGAGCGACCACTCTCCGAATGTACGACAGCGGCAATACCGATCTCGCGGAGCCCTTCCAGTGTTTCAAAAACTTGAGGTTCACTATAGTGAGAAACAGGATCCCTGTTACTTTTTTGATTGCAGCCTGTTGTAATCGCTTTCAATGTAAGTGGATATTGATCAGGAGTGGTAAAGGCCTTTTCCAGCAAAACACCGAGAACGCGACGTTGAGGTTTTGAGAGTTCAGTTATGTTGAGAAGTTTTTTTTCTTCCTGGGTTGCATCATTCATATCTAGTCAATTATTCCTTATCGAACAAAATGCAATGTTGAAGGAAAAGCGAAAATTAGTAACCGCCTTGAAGTATCAATTTTGTCGCTTCCAAGCTTCCTTGCGCTACTTTAGTGAGAAATTCGAAGTCGAGTGTGTCTACTGTGTCTGTCGGCTGATGATAATGTGGATTCCGCAGAAAACTGGTATCAGTGATCATGACAGCTGGATAACCTGCGTCCCAGAACGGGCTGTGATCACTCAATCGGGTTGCTTGCAGCATTTCACCATTTTGCGGAACCTGAAGTATTTCAACGGGTAGGCCATTGACCTTCTCCATTCCTTGCTGAAACGCTGCAATCAATGTCGTTGAGTTTTGATTGCCGACGATGGCAATAAAATCTCCAGTATCTGGATACAATCCGATCAATTCTCGAGGTAATGTCTGACTTCCCGGAGTTGGATCACAATAACCAAGCATTTCCAGAGAAACCATGCCTCGCAAATCGGTCTGTTGTTGCTGATGCAGGCGGGCATGCTCTGCACCACCCAGCATGCCGTTTTCTTCCAGGTCAAACGCAACCAGTTCGAGTGCCCACTTATTCGATAGTTCTTGAGAAAGAGGAAGCAGCCTTCCCAATTCCAGCAGTGTGGCAACTGCACTTGTATTGTCGTCTGCTCCGGGAGATTCAGGGCGCGTATCTAGATGAGCGCCCACACAAAACCGCGGTTTGTTTTGAGAATTCAGTTGTGGATGTCTGGCAATCAGGTTTTGACCTGAAAGTGAGGTCAGCATGGAATCCTGGGCTTGAAAGTGATGCCGTTCAACTTCCCAACCCGAATTTACCAGCTCCTGGATTACATATTGGCGGGCCGCTTCTAACTCGGCACTTTCTGCAGGACGTATCGTGCTGCAGAGTTGCTCACAGTGCTGCTTCAAACGGCTTTGGTCAATGTCCATTATGGTGGCTTTCGATTCCTTGAACTGCCTCGATATCACTCTGACAGGCTAAATTTCTGTCACGATCATGCTATCTATTTTGAGACGTTGTGTCTCCTGCAGATTCTACAATGAATTGAAAATCTTTGTCACTGCGCAGAGAATCGAAGTCTGGTTCTTCAGCAATTAATTTTAGTAAGCCGGATTCCATCCGCAGTGAACGACCCAGCCAGGAGAGAGCATTCGTTTTGTCACCAGCTAATGCAAAATAGCAGGAGAGGTTATAAAGCACGATGGGTTGATCAGCATGGTGTCGATGGGCTTCTTCCATGATGGAAATCGCCAAAGGTAATTGATCGGTCCGTTTATAACACCAGGCCATACCCATCAGGGTTGTCAGGTTTTCAGGGGCTTTCTCATAGGCGCTCTGATAGGATTCTAACGCTTCGCTAAAATGTTTGGCTAGTTGTTGTGCTTGCCCCAGCAGGCAATAGTATTTTTCAGAATCGCTATCTGTAGGACCAATACAGGAAAGCTCACGTAAGGCCTGCTCGGGCATTTCGAGCATGAGATAGCCTTCTGCAGCATTGAAATGTCGTTTTGGTCGTGAAGCTGGTAGGAGCACCATTAAAAAACCTATCGATAAATAGAAAAACCTTTGCCCTATTTTAATGGATCGGGCAAAGGTTTTTCTATTCCATATGTCACGATATTATGATCGTTCATAAAATTAAGTTACGGCTGTCATCAGCCAGGCTTTATAGCCACCGACCAGATCAAGCACATTTTCATATTTCTGCTTTTCGAGCAGACTGATGGCAATCGATGAGCGATATCCTCCTTGACAATGGACAATCACCGTCTGGTCAAAGGGGATTTCATTAAGTCTTTCCTGCAACTGAGTTAATGGAATGTTTACACTCCCCTCAATATGCCCGGCTTCCCATTCAGATTGAGAGCGTATATCAACGATCATGGTTTTTTCATCCAGTTCGTTGAAAGCAGGCGCAGAAATTCGCTTTGTTTGTGAAACCAGATCAGGATGATCCTTGAGACTGTTCAAACCATCTTTCAGAAAGCCTTTGACTTGATCAAAACCAATCCGACCTAGCCGCATGATTGCCTCTTCGATACGTTCTTCGTCTTCGGCAATGACCAGTATGGGGGCATGTTTATCAAGTATGGATCCGGCCCAGGTTGCATAACGTCCCTCCAGTCCAATATTGATACTTCCTTTGAGGTGCGCTCCGGCGAATTCAGTGGCATCTCTCACATCAATGACCTGAGTATCGGTGTTGAGCATTTCCAGAACTTCATCCAGTGAAAACGCTTTCCAGGAGGCGCTGAGGGTCTCGCTTAATGTTTGTCTCTCTTTTCGATTCATGATCGCGTCATGCACGAAGTACTGTGGTGCTTCAGGGAGATCAGTGGTAACCATTTCGATAAAATCCTGTTTGCTCATTGGCTGAAGCGCATAATTGTATTTTCGTTGTTCTCCTAAGGTGCTCACCGCTGCATTGCTTAACTGCTTGCCGCACATGGAACCAGCTCCGTGTGCCGGATAGACCAGAGTCTCATCAGGAAGAGCCAGGATTTTGTGATTCAGTGAGTGATACAGCATGCCTGCCAGTTCTTCCGCGGTGACTCCGATAGAAGCCAACAGATCCGGCCGACCGACGTCGCCCAAAAACAGTGTATCTCCAGTGAGAATCATTTTTGGTTGATCCGGATTTTCGTTCAAATCATAAACCAGAATCGAAATTCCTTCGGGGGTATGGCCTGGTGTTTCCAGAATCGATAATTTCACCGAACCAAGTATAAGTTGATCGCCTTCTGCAAGATCTTGAAATGAAAATTCCGCTTCCGCTTGCCGACCCATATAGATTCGTGCGCCAACTGCTTTCTTTAATTCAATATGCCCGGCGATGAAATCTGCGTGAAAGTGAGTCAAAATAACATGTTCAATCTGAAATCCATGTTCTTTGGCATCTTCCAGGTAGATCTCAATATCTCGCTGTGGGTCAATCACAACAGCCTTACGTGTTTGTTCATCCGCGATCATATAAGAGGCAAGGGATAAACAATCCAGATAATATCGTTGAAAAAACATCATGAGCTCCCTTAGAAATCACTTCTACAAAGTAACTTGTTTCTTTTCACATCCAGAGACCTGATTCCAGGGCATTTTGGCGAGCAGCATAGCCATCCCACATGTGTCTGTAATACCTGCGAACATTAATCCTGCGCCAACAAATGCCGAGAGGCCACTGAACCAGGGATTGATAAACATCCCCAATAACGCACCCAATAGGACCAGAAAACCCGCTGCAATTCGTACTTGCCTTTCCAGAGAGATCGTTTTTTTACCTCGAATTACCGGGAGCCCCTGTTGAGCCCAGACGGTGGTTCCCCCTTCTACGCTGACCACATTTGTGACACCAGCTTCTATCAATTTCTGGCAGGCCCGTGTGGATCGATTTCCGCTTTGGCAAATGACGTAAATCGGATCTGCCCCATTACCATTTTGTAGTTGTTTTATTTCTTCTGCATTCAACGTATCTAATGGAATGTTTACCGCGATAGGAGTATGTAATTCGCGAAATTCTGCGGGCGTTCGGACATCTATCAAATGGATGCCTTTTTCCTCATGAAGTTTTGCCAGTTCTTCTGGTTTGATCATTTTAATTTCTGTCATTTTTATACCTCGCTATATCACTATTATACGATATGTTGTTTGAAAAAAACTCAGTTTTGGAAAAACCGCCCCTCAATACAGTCCATGATTTTATTCAAATGTGGTTCCGCGACTTGATAATAGACGCTTCTCCCCTCGCGTTCGCTGACAAAAAAACCACAGCGCTGCATCAGACGTAAATGCTCTGATGCCACGTTACTCGGAATTCCACAATCCTCTGCAAGCTCGCCAACTGAGTAGCGCCCCCGCAGAAGTAATTGTACAATTCGAATTCGGGCGGGATGTGCTAAAACTTTGAGACATTCTGCAGCCTCTTCCAGTGCTTGCCCGTTGTATTCTGGTGTTGCTTTTAATTTCATGGTTTTGCTTCCTTATGTATATAATATCGTGATATTACGATATGTCAATGAGCTTGTTTTTAATTTTTTGAAAACAGCTCCTTTGAGAATTCTCCATTTCGACATTGATTCTTAACAAAAGCCTGTCAAAATCAATACTTAGCACCTCGGTCAAGAATTATTTGAAATAAGGAACTTCCCAATGAAATATGATACTTCTACACAATCAGATGCATTGGGTAGGCGGGCATTCCTCAAAAATGGTGCCGTGTTGCTAGCCGGACTTTCCTCTTCAACGAGACAATATTCTGCTTGTGCCTCTGAGCCCAATTCAAGAGGTATCGTGCGAATTGGTTTAGTGACTGATCTCCATTACGCGGATAAACCACCTGTCGGCTCCCGCCATTATCGTGAGACCCTTTCTAAATTGAAAGAAGTCGAAAATCGTTTTCGCAGTGATGAACCTGATTTTCTTGTTTTTCACGGAGACCTGATCGACTCCGGAGATTCATTGGATCAGGAAAAAAAACATTTGCAGACGGTGGTCAAAGCCATTTCGATGATACCTTTTCCAAAATATTATGTCCTGGGAAATCATTGTGTCGATCAATTGAAGAAAGAGGAGTTTCTTCAAGGAGTAGGGCAGAATGACTCTTTTTATTCTTTTGATCGAAACGGTTTTCACTTTGTAGTACTTGATTCATGCTTTAAGAGTGATGGTACTCCTTACGGGAGACGAAATTTCAAATGGACCGATGCGAATGTTCCCGAATCAGAACTTCGATGGTTAAAGGCTGACTTGAAAAAGACCACACATCCCACAATTGTTTTTGCACATCAGCCGCTCGATTTAAAGGACACTGATGCCCATGCGGTTAAAAATTCATCGGAAGTGAGGAAGGTTCTTGAAAATTCAAAGAAAGTTACTGCAGTCTTTCAAGGGCACAGTCATCGTAATCATTATTCAGAAATAGCCGGCATTCACTACTGTACGATGGTCGCGATGGTAGAAGGCTCAGGTCTCGCGAATAATGGCTACAGTACATTGGATGTTTTTGAAGATGGCGCTCTTCTGTTGAACGGATTTAGAAAACAGCAGGATTATCACTGGGATAGTGAATAACAGACGACTGTTTCTTGCTGAAGAGAAAATCCATCATTGCAGACCTGAAGAGAGTCTGTATAAGATGTAATCTGTGTCAAACAGGACTTTAGATTGAACCAACGAGGAACCCGCTATGCGTCGCTTTGTGACATTAACATTGATACCAGCCTTCTTTCTCTGCATGATAAATACGGTTACGTCTAGTATTGCGGCTGCCTCACAAAAATTACCTAATATTGTTTTCATTATCGCTGATGACCTGGGTTATCAGGAACTGGGATGTTATGGGCAAAAATGGATTCAAACGCCGAACATCGATCGAATTGCTAAAAATGGTATCAAGTTTACTCAGTTCTATTCCGGGAATGCGGTCTGCGCACCCTCTCGCTGTAATCTGTTGACTGGCAAACATCCCGGTCATGCTTACGTTCGCAATAATCGCAATCCAGGACATCTACAGCATATGAAGGAGAAAGAGGGCTGGGAATTCCCCGGTCAATACCCGATTCCTGATGCGGAAGTCACGATTGCAGAAATGTTAAAGCAGAAAAATTATGCAACGGGAGCGATGGGGAAATGGGGATTAGGACATTTTGGTACGACGGGAGATCCAAACCGTCAAGGCTTTGATTTATTTTATGGCTTCAACTGCCAGGTACATGCTCACAATCATTATCCAAAATTTCTCTGGCGTAATCACAAGAAAGAAACATTGCCCGGGAATGACCGAACATTATATGGCGATACACATTCCCAAGATAAATTTGTGGAAAATGGGCTCGCCTTTATTCGCGAACATCAAGACCAGCCATTCTTTCTCTACCTGCCTTTCGCAATTCCGCATCTGGCAATCCAGACGCCTGAAAAAATGCTGGCCAAATATCGCGGGAAAATTCCGGAAGAAGAATATAAGCATCGTGGCTATATTAAACACCCTCATCCACGAGCCGGCTATGCTGCCATGATTACCCAAATGGATGATGGTGTTGGACAGATCATGGATTTGTTGAAGAAATTGAATCTGGATGAAAATACGATTGTCTTTTTTACTTCTGACAATGGTCCGACTTATGATCGATTGGGGGGATCGGACTCAAAGTTTTTTGAATCTGCGGGACCCTGGCGAGGTTTTAAAGGGAGTTTGTATGAAGGTGGTATTCGTGTTCCTCTGGTTGTGCAGTGGCCCGGACATATTCAACCAGGAGAAGTGACCGATCACATGTCAGCCTTCTGGGATGTCATGCCAACTCTTGCTGATTTGACGGGTACGAAAGCACCAGCAGACATCGATGGCATCAGTTTTTTGCCCACATTGTTGAGCAAACCACAACAACAGAAACAACATGACTACCTGTATTGGGAATTTCCGGCTTATTCAGGACAACAAGCTGTTCATATGGGAGACTGGAAAGGGGTTCGACAGAACCTGTTGAAGAAGCGGAATCCCGTAATGAAAATCGAACTTTACAACCTCAAGAAAGATCCCGGCGAAAAGCATGATGTCGCCGATCAGCACCCGGAGATTGTGGCTCGTATCAAGTCAATTATGAAAACAGGTCGCACCCCTTCAGAGATGTTTCCGTTTCCCGCGTTGGATCAGCAGTAAGCAGAGGGTGACGGATCAATTGAAACTTGTGACCGGCATTTCTATTGTGAGGAGTCTTATCCTACCCAGATCGGACTTGACCAGGCGAGTTGTCCATTGTTTTGTGTGACGCGAACGTAGTACCAGTCTGTCGATTTCGTATCACTGCGTTTGTCTTGCCAGCGAATTTGGGCCGAATATTCGCTCTGGCCTACCAATCGGTGAAGAATATAACTTTCACTCGTAAAGACGCCTGTGAACTCAACGACATTGTCATCGATCAAATCTTGCAGGCGGGCACTTATGGTTTTTTCATAAGGTTTGCGAATCTGCAGAGTCAGTGTAGTATCCGCTGCTCCATCAATTTCACAAACGACCGATTTGGTCGGATCTTCGCCGTAGCATTTGACACGCGTAGTATTCGAATCCAATCGTAATTCCTGATTCGAAATGACTTTGAGTTTGTCTCGCAGTTTTTCACTGAAAGGCGCAGACTGAAAACAGGGAATGGCACGAGTGAATTTACCATTGTCAAGCTTGATTGTCATATCCCATAAACAGGTGCGGCCCATTGCCAGATCGGCCCAGGGACCCCAACCATATTGCAGACGGCATTTGACTTTGCCCGGTAAGATAGGTTTCTCGTCTAGATGATCTTCTGGAAAATGGCGTTCAATGACTTGTCCGTTGCGAATTAATTCGATCATCGAAATCGCGTCTTCTGCTTGAACACGGACATCAATTTGGCGATCTGATGTCGCTGGCACATCACTACCCATTGGCTGGCCGTTAAGTGATACTTCTAAGGCAATCCGGTCACCAGTTGCAGCATACGTTCTGCGGGCACGCACTGCCTCCATCAGAGATTTCGATGACAAGTCTTCGGCCCAGACACCAACAACACCTTCTCCATAGGCACCTGGATATCCCAAATGATCATCAGTCGAAGCAACGAAACCAAATCGCATCCCTTTCTGCAATTGAGGCACAATCATATTCGCTGCAGATCGACCGCCGTTACTATGCCGAATCATCGGATAAGGAGAGCGGTCGGTTTCGGTACAACCGTGTTCCGAAAAGACTTCTACGACAGGTGAGGCTGAAGGGCGATAATGTTTGAAGTTAGCCCCCCGCCAGCCGATTTTGTAACCCACATGATGTGGAATTGCCAGTGCTTCTTTATTCTCAGCAAAGTCGAGTAATTTTTCGACATGATTGGGGAGGAAAAGTTCTGGCTGGTCCTCAGGGAAAATCATGCAGTAATCACCGAACTGGCTGGAATGCCATTCATAACCAAGAAAAGCAACAAACTGATCTGAATTGGCTTCCTGCA
This sequence comes from Planctomycetota bacterium, assembly GCA_022600195.1. GTDB lineage: Bacteria > Planctomycetota > Planctomycetia > Planctomycetales > Planctomycetaceae > Gimesia. The sequence goes on along the minus strand of JAHZKX010000061.1, from coordinate 68,134 downwards.
TCAGGCTACGGGTTTTCAACCAGTGATTAGAATGGACTTCAAAACCATTAACCCATTTCATATGACGGTCGCCAGGCATCTTTGGCATGTCATGCCAGGAGGCGTGGCCAGTGAACGCGAAGAAATCCAGATGTTCCTGAGCCAGTTCTATGGAACGATCCAGCGATCCTTTGGCATACCCGACGGCGTTATGATTATGTAAATCACCCCAAAAGAGTTGGAATTTCTTTTTGTCTTCTCCACCATGCAATTCTGAATTCACGCGAATTCCAGACAACACCGTGGCTGCCATTGTTTCACCTAAAAACGTTCGTCGATCGATTTTTTGAGAATCCATAGTGACTTTCTCAGGATTGTTTAGACGTGAATTGGTTAGAAAAACGAGGGACAGGCATTCTCCTGTCCCTCGTTTTTTCATTATTGCTTACCGATTATTTTTTACCAATACAGTAAAGTTTATCGGTCATCTTCAAGTAAATTTTCCCATCAGAGAATATGGGAGTCGCCAGAGCGAAGCCTTCCAGAGGATTCTCTGAGACCATTTTAAATTTGTCGCCTTGTTCCAGAACAAATGTCGTGCCATCTTCTCGCGTGACATAAATATGATCATCAGCGAGGATAGGAGAGGCACTAAACTTGTGCCGGCTGCGGGGTAGACGATCCCCCCAGATTTTTTTCCCCGTTTTGATATCAAAACAAAGGACTTCACCTTTGTCAGCACAGATATAGAATCGGCCGTTAATGGCTGCTGGTGTGGGGACATCGGAGAATTCCCCTTTCGCCTCATTCGTCCAGACGACATTTGACTTGGTGACATCTCCGCTTCCACCTAACTTGATTCCAGTGACAGAACCACCTCGTGCATACGGGGCAACCAGATGGCCATTACTGACGACGGGAGACGAGATTGAGCGGAAATATTCATGTTGTGTTGGGTTCAAGCCACCGACCCGCCAGATTTCTTTACCCGATTGAGCATCATGGGCGGTGACGTGATCTGCACCCAGTGCATAAATGATTTCTTTCCCATTTTGATTGACGACGACAGGAGTGGAATAACTCTGATTGGCTTCTTTCGGTGAATCCAGATTTCGGTCCTGCTTCCAGACTTCTTTACCGGTTGCTTTATCAAAGGCGACGATATAAGAGTTGTCGCTCTGCATACAGGCGATGACCACCAGATCCTTTGTCAAAACGGGAGAGGTTCCCAGGTCCCACCAGAGAGTGTCTTCACCATAAATTTTCTGCAAATTTTTCTGCCAGACGATTTTTCCTTCCTTGTTGAGGCAGGCTAAATCACCACTTTTGAAGTAAGTGAAAACGAATTGGTCATCGGTGGCAGGAGAGGGACTGCTACCGCTCCCTTTTTTATGCTTGCCAGCGCGCTCGGTACCGAAATCGACATGCCATTTTTCTTTCCCGGTATTTTTATCGATGCAGATCGCTCTGTTTTTTCCTGCAGTCGTTGTTGTCAGAAACAGGTCGTCTCCCCAGATTACGGGAGTCGAACCACTTACCCCGGGAAAGTCGACTTCCCAGAGAATGTTTTTTGATTGATTCCAGGAGACGGGATAGCCACTTCCTTGAGCGACCCCATTAGAAGATGGCCCACGCCAGCCAGGCCAGTTTCCTGCGAGAGTTGTTGCAGTGATGAGCAGGGTAAGTGTGGCTGCTGCCAATAAAGTTTTCATATTGTTACCTCAGACTGTGTGAATATTTGTTTGAAAATTCTGGTAGTGATTTCATTTATGGTATGGGTACATTTTCATGGGGAGAATGTCGATTATAGCATGGACTCAAATCCAAATTCATTCCGAATCGAAGTATTTTTCCACGATCCAGCGAGGTTGATGTTTGTCTGGTTTTCTTTTTCGGCCCGTTAAGTCGACGGTTTCAGGTTGGGGATGATCAGATGTGAGGGGCTGTTTGTCGTCGGTTTTTTGTTGCCAGTTTTTCAAAATCGCTAGCATTTTCTGAATACGTTTTTTCTGATCTGGTTTTTGAGAAAGATCGTGCAATTCATGTGGATCATTTTTAAGATCAAATAATTGCGTCTTGTTAATTTGCGTATATCGAATCAATTTCCAGCGATCATCTCGCACGGCCCGCATTAAGTCTTCATAAGTTGTAAAAAGTGAATCTCGGACACCGTCGGTTTTTCCTTTCCAGACAGGTGCCAGGTCCAGGCCTTCTACACCAGCGGGAACCGATGTGTGAGTTAAATCACATACGGTAGGAAAGATATCGTATAAATAAACGAGCGCCTCACTGGATTGGTTTTGAGGAATTCCAGGGCCCTTAAAAATCAGTGGAGACTTCATGCTGTGTTCATACAGATTTTGCTTGCCCAATAACCCGTGACTACCCACAGCCAGTCCGTGATCAGATGAAAAAATGATGATCGTGTTTTTGTCGAAGCCATTTTTTTTGATGGTGGACAAGATGCGGCCAATGTGGGAATCCATATCAGTGATCATGCCATAATATTCCGCGAGTTGCTCTTGAACAATTTTCGGATCTCGCGGCCAACCAGCGAGTGCTTCATCTCGCCCAGTCATCCAGCCATTATTAAACGGATGTTGTGGCATGAAATTTTGGGGAAGTGGCGGGGGAGAACTTTTGTAGGATTTCATTGCGGACGCTGGCGGCATCCGCGGATCATGGGGTGCTGAAAAAGCAACGTAGGCGTAGAATGGCTGGTCTTTGGGCTGCTGATCTAAAAAATCAACAGTAGCATCGACGAATAATTCAGTCGAGAACTTTGCCCCCTTGCGCTTATTTACAAATTTGCCATTTTTCAGATCTACGACAGGAACCTTTAAATGGTTCGACATACCTCCCATAAATGCCGCGGTACCTGTTGTAAAACTTTTTTGAAACGATTCGCTATGATTGTGCCATTTCCCTGTTCCAAACGTGGCATAACCTGCCTGCTTTAATAATTGAGGCATTGTGGTAACCCCCTTCAGGTTCATGGGAACACGGTAAAGAGTGCGACCACTGTTGAGCATGGCCCGACTGGGTTGACAGACGGCGCCGTGAATGGAACCCATGCAATACGCATTTCGAAAGCTGAATCCGGTTCTCACCAGCTGATCCAGATTGGGGGTTTGTATGTGAGGATTGTCGTATGCAGCAATGGCGTCGGCGCGTTGGTCATCACTGAATAAAAACAGGATGTTCGGGCGCGAGTTCGTTTGTGATTCTGCCCAGATTAGATTTGACTGGAGACTCGTCACAAACAGGATCAATAAAGTGATGGAATTTCGCAAGAGTGATGTCATGGTTGTAACTATCCGCCAGGTAGAGAACAATAGTAGGGATGATAATGGAATGGTTTTATGTTACTGAAAAGTGATTCAAAGTTCGAATTCTATCACTCTTCTTTAGTAAGTTCCTGCAAATAAATAGCTGCGTTTACGAAATCAGTCGATTTTGAAAAAGCGGCGCCCCTTGAGCTCAAAACGGGGTAAGGCACCGGGCGCCACTGTGGTGACTTCGGCATTGAAATTCAGACGATCCTTGATAGCGTTACTGACTTCTACGACGAGTTGTTTCTGTTGTTCTTCTGTTGTCAGTGACCCAATCGGCTCAAGCTCGATCTTCATATGTTGCATCGATCGGATCATGTGTACTTCAATCCGGTATTCTGCCACCTGATCGAACGTGCGAAGTATCGCCTCGAGGCTGGATGGGAAGACATTATTTCCACGGATGATGACCATATCATCTGCGCGGCCCAGTATGCCTCCTTTCAGTCGCAGTAATGAGCGACCTGACGGACAGGCAGTAGTATCTTCAGAAACCAGATCACCGGTGCGGTAACGAATTAAAGGTGAGCCAACTCGTCCCAGATTAGTGATGATTAACTCTCCCTGTTCTCCCCTCTCAACAGGTTGCAATGTGTCCGGGTTTACTATCTCAGCAATGCATTCGGTTTCGAGAATGTTTAAGCTTCCCGGACTTTCCAGAGGTTCAATACCCAATGCACCGATTTCTGTCATGCCCCAGTGATCGAAGACGCGCGCACCCCAGGCTTGGCCAATTCGTAATTTGGTTGCTGCAATATTACCACCCGGTTCACCGGCGACGATTAATGCACGTACACGACTGGCGGCGAGATTGATGTTTTCTGCTTCAGCCACTTCAGCCAGACGAAGTGCATATGTAGGAGTGCAGCAGATGGCCGTGATGTGATTGTCCAGAATCATTCGCAGTCGGGCTTCGCTTCCCATGCCTCCACCGGCCAGACAAAAATGTCCAAGTCGTGTGGCACCTTCAAAGGCAGCCCAGAATCCGACAAAAGGACCAAATGAAAAAGGGAAAAATAATCGGTCTTCGGGATAGAGTCCCACCATACGATAGATCTGAGCCCAGCATTCTCCAAACCAGTCCCAGCTTGCTTTCGTATCCAGCCAGCGCATTGGCGAACCGGTTGTTCCCGACGTCTGATGCATGCGGGTATAATTTTCTACAGCATATGTCAAATTCGAGCCATAAGGCGGATGAGACAAATGATCTTCCACTAATTCCGATTTGGTCGTGACCGGCAATTTTTGCAGATCTGATCGATTTTGAATCGATTCCGGAGTGATTCCATGCCCCTCCCATTTATTACGCCAGAAGGGATTGGCAGTAGAAACTTCCTTCAGAAGGTCTTGCAGGCGAAGCAGTTGGCGTGCTTCGATTGCTTCCCGATTCTGGTTTTCCGGCATGTTTTGTGATTCATTCATAAAATTTTGAGAGGGATTCATTTAGAGGCAACAAAAATGGTTAGTACGAGCTATCTCTTATTCTGCCGCAACTTGAATGAATTTCCAACCTACCGAGCAATCAACGGTAGAAAATATTGTCCGGAAACCGGCACGGGACAATTGTTGAAACCAGTTGTTATATAAAGAGTTATTGAACTGAAACTATCTAACATGACCAATTCAACTACCACTCAAGTCATGAAATGAGGAGGACGATGATATCGATACAGTAGGTTGTCCTGATTACAAAAAAGATACGGTTCAGATGAGAATCAGGATCGCCTGATCATTGACGACAGCTCCAGAACTGACACCGGGAGACGACAAATTTATGGTAGCGGACGGTAATAGTAACGAGTTGAAACTCGGATTCTTGACCACGATCGAATGTCCGGATGGCGCATTGATCGGCGGATTACTGGTCACCAATCATTTTGGAAGACCTTTGGAATTTCAATGCACAACTCCTGTAAAACCGAACCGAACACAAGAGGTTTTGTATGGACCGACGCTCGTTCCCTTTCTCCTGGGTGAAGTGATTGGCCAGACGTTAGTAGAAAAAATAAATGTGAAGCCGAATCTGATTCTGATTGAACAGGAACAGGCAATCGAACTTCAGAAACATATCACGATTCCGGTGGCAATATTGTCGGATCTGGAACAGATTCTGGACGAAAAAGATTCATTCATCTGTGAACAGGTTGGGCAAAACAGATTGCGGTTCGATGCAGGTCACAAGGCGGGTAGAACAGCCATCGAAACGACCAGCAAAAAAATACCGGGTGATGCAGATCTGGGAGAACCTTTTGAACGTGTGCGAGAAGCCTTGAATGAAGCTGTCAAAATGGGTTCATCCCGTTGACAGCATTCTCATGTGGGCACTATGAAAAGTATCAGGAGCACTTCGTTTAAGATCAGGCGGGTACGTGGAATATTCAGAAACAAATTCGAATAGTGAAACAGACACTCGGAATGTATCAAATCATTCGGGTGGGCCACACTTTCTCCCTCAGTCAATGGCTCCAAATGCAGCGCCCATTGCACAAACTGATCGACAACTTCTCAAAGAACAAATCGACAGCGATGTGATACCATTGATGTTATCGACTTCTGTTTTTGCCTCAGGTATGAATGGGGCACTCAGTCGAAAGTTCAATCTGGAAACAACATCGGTCGAATTGTTAGAGCGTTCTGGCATGCTGCCTAAGTGGAAGCCGACCCGACCTCGTATTAAGACCTTTGGTATGACTTTTCCCGATGGCTTGGAGTTTATTCCACCGAAAGAAGAAAATGATAACGAAGACGAAAAAACTCAAATAAAAGGTCCGAAAGTAACCGGTTCAGAAAATACAGACAGCAATAAAACGACTCGACTTAGGCCTCCTGCAAATGCTCTGTCTCTGGAAGACCGGCTGTTTTATTTATTACAGCCTCCTCTTCAATCCTGGCTGGCAGGGCAAGAACTGTTGTTGCCTTTCGAACCGTTCCCTTACCAATACGAGGGGATTGCCTGGCTGTTTTCACAAAAGTCTGCCTTACTCGCCGATGAAATGGGACTGGGTAAAACCATGCAGACTATTACCGGCGTTCGTCTGCTATTGCGGAGTGGTCAGGTTCGTCGTATTTTGTTGCTCTGTCCTAAACCGCTCATTCCCAACTGGCAGCGCGAATTTAAGTTCTGGGCCGAGGAATTGCCGGTCACTGTTGTGCAAGGAGACTCGAATCGTCGCAAAATGATTTGGGAGATGCCGAATACACCGATACTCGTTGCGAATTATGAATCGATGGCGCGTGATTTTGAAACGATGGGAGAAGAAAATATCCCCAGGTTTGATCTGGTTGTGCTTGATGAAGCGCAGCGGATTAAAAATCGTAACTCTCGCACAGCTGAGATGGCGCGATTGATTCCGCGTAAGCGAAGCTGGGCATTAACAGGGACCCCTATCGAAAATCGACATGAAGAGATGTCCTCTTTATTCGAATGGATGGAAATTATCCCACCACGGGCCACTCCCGATTTGCGTCAATTGCAGGTTCTTTCCAAGGAATTTATTTTGAGGCGGACGAAAGATCTGGTGATGTCAGATTTGCCACCACGTCTTGATCGCCCGGCATATCTGGATTTGAATCCGGCTCAGCAACATGCTTATGAAACTGCTGAGAAAGATGGTGTGATTCAGCTGAATGCAATGGGAGACTCGATTACAGTACAACACGTTTTCGAGTTGGTATTGCGTTTGAAACAGATTACGAATTTCGATCCGGTCACGGGAGAGAGTTCCAAGCTGGATCGACTGGAAGCTGATATGGAAGAAATTGCCGCCAGTGGTGGCAAAGCAATTTTATTCAGCCAATGGACAAAGCCTTTGGATTTTATAGCCGAGCGACTGGGGCGATTTGGGACCCTGGTTTATCACGGCGGGATTCCCACTAAAAAGCGTGAACCGATTCTTGATCAATTCAAGAACGATCCGAATTCGCACTTATTATTAATGAGTTATGGAACCGGAGCTGTTGGTTTAAATTTACAATTTGCCGGTTATGTCTTTCTGTTTGATCGCTGGTGGAATCCAGCAATTGAAGACCAGGCGATCAATCGGGCGCATCGTATCGGACAGAAGACTCAGGTGATTGTGACGAAATTTATCTGTAATAACACGATAGAAGAACGGATCGACATGGTACTGGAACAAAAACGGGAATTGTTTCGTTCCATTCTGGGTGAGGGAGATACGACAAGCGAATCACGAAGTCTCACCGCTGCGGAAATTTTCGGTTTGTTTGATCTGAAACAGAAAAAAGGGGATGTGACGAAAAAAATTGCACCCCAGGTTCCCCAAAAACCGGCCGCCTGATTTTTGATATTGGCTTTTGCGTCAGAGGTTCATCATCAGTGGGCTTGACGCCATGGAGCCTGTTTCATCTGTGACATTGATGAACCAGATGGTCGTATTTTCGGGTGGGGCAGTGCCAGAAATATTTCTTCCCTCTATCCGCAGCGGAATGGTCTTCCATTTTCTTTCCGGGTTTGGACCTTCATCAGTCGTATAGACTAGATCTGCAGATTTGACTTTTTTCGGGGTGTGCTGTAATGCTGCGGTTTTGTCTGGCACCGGGATCGCTAATTTCGCAGTTACCTGTTTGTTTTTGATTACAGGGTTTTGAACCAGAGGTAAAGGCGCTGCATGATTGAGTTTCTCACTGATAAAGTCTGAAATCTCCTTGGGAGCCCAACCAGACGGATGGCTGTGTCGCATATTGACTTTAATACGAATATTACGATATGTGGTTTCAGGAACCGCTTCGTAGCTTCGCTGGTAAGCGCTCAGCCAGTATGCAAAGTCATTCGTGCCGTTCACAAAGAAAATGGGTACTTGCACTGCAGGCAGATATTGACCGGGATCATAGAGTTGCATCCAGCGTCTGGCATCTGCTGGGGGTAATTGATTAATCGCTTTTTCAAAAACGGAATGATTGTTGAGAAAACCGCAACCATAAACGGGAACAGCGGCATCAAAGCGATTATCAAGCCCAGCGACGATGCAGGTCAGATAGCCACCCCATGAGATGCCTGTGACGGCAGTGCGATCTTGATCCACTTCAGGAAACGATCTTATTAGAGAGTGTGCCAGGATGGCATTCGCCGGTGCGTGATAACACCAGTGTTCTGATTTGTCTGATTTGATTGCTCCAAATTTTTCTACATGCGATTGATTCGGCCCTCCTTCCTTGAGTCGTACTCTGTTTTTTCGATCATGCGGATTTTTCCCTTCAATGGGTCGGGAGCCAGCCAGATCCATGGCGATCGCTGCATAACCCTTTTTTACCCATAACTCGACCCACTCGCGAAAGGCGGTTCCCCCTCCGCCATGGATGAGCACGACACTGGCAAAGCGAGGTGGTTTTGTTGCATCGGCTGTCTTGGGTATATCCGGGAATCCATAATAAGCAAATACTTTTGTCGGTTTTCCTCGATAGTCCAGACCCTGATAGAATAGAGATTTGATGGGCGATTTTTCATCGATCCATTCGAATTGAGGTGCTTTACTGAGAACCTTCAAATCCCAGGGAGTCGTTTTGGGAAGCCGTGGATTCGGTGTAATCAGGTCTTCTGCCTGCATGTAACCAGGGGCCAGCAGACAAAGAATGAATAGAATCAAAACAGACCTGATAATTCGAAGCACATTCATAGCAGTAACCACCGTCTTTCAAGGCAAAAAAATGGAATGAACGACAATTATCTGCAATAGAATCTGGGTTCGCAATGGAGGGGAGATATCTGGTTCTTACAATTTATGATTAAAAGAGCAGACGATAGAGGGCAGAACAAAATACGATTGCAATGGTGATGACAGAACCCATGATACTGACGCAGACTGCAGCAGTACCTGCCTTGAACGTGTTCTGTGATTCCGCCGGCAAATGACTTCCGATAAGATTCCAGATGGACTTCAAAACCTGATTGAACATCTGGGCGCTCAATACCGTTGTCATAGCCAGAAGAATAATTGCCCAGTGTGTTGCCGATAATCCCAGCAACATCGCCGCGGCTATGACAGCGCTTCCCGAAAAAAAGTGAATGAAGAAAGTGCTATCGAGGCGAATCCCAAACGTGATCCCACGTTCGGCGTCAACCAGACGTTGTCTCCACTCGGGTCGTAGTTTTTCTGTAACGATGCGCGCTGTAGAATTTTCCTGGCGTTTTTTTACTTGAGTATCCTGTGATTTAATCACCGTCGATAGTCCTGTTATTGAGTAGCATTACCGAATAGAGAGGAAAAATTACCAAGCCCCGTGCCGAAGTTTCCAAAGCGTGGCATAATCGTTAAACCGATGCCGGCATTACCAGTACTTTGATCATAGGTCATTCCCAGGCTCATGAGAAAGTCGGCTCCCGTTCTGGTGAGCGAAAGGGTTTGTCCGCGATTAATGTGTTCTCCCAAGTCATAGGCAGTGCCGATGCCAGCACTCCACTTTTGACTCATGGTATAAAACAGACTGGCAGAGATAATTTGACTGTCGAGGCCGCCGCCCCCTTTTATCTGCTGCAATGCCACATTGGCTGACAACCGATTGGTACGCTGGCTGGTGAGAGAAATATCCCAAAGTTCCTGCCCACCATCGAATAAATCATAATAGGCATTCGCAGCCATCGTTGTGCGGTCCCCAAGAAACCATTGGTAATGTCCACCGATCAACCCAACGTCTTCGCCAAAGTTATCTCGCTGTGCATCGGGGAAATATGATGCCTCCAGATCTAATGTCATCCAGTCTTTAATTCGCATTTGATCGGGAGGACCTGTTTTAGTTTGCAGGCGATGGCGCCAGGCTAGTCTTAGCACTTGTTGATCATCGACTAATTCATAATAAGGGTCAGTCACGCCGCGACCTGCCCCTGTTCGAACGGCATAAAATCGGGGATCAAACTGAGGTGGTAATACACCACCAAAGGTATTGATCACCAGCCTTTGCCGGAACCGCTCTTGTGCATTGTCATCAAATTCATTGTATTGTGCGATGTTAGTCAGACTTTCACTGGAATCGCTGAAAGAATAATCTGCTTCCAACGCCATTTTATGTGCCAGACCATTCAGGTTAAAAAATGAATTGTAAACATCTGGGAAAATGCGCTCGAAGAGAATGCTGCTACGCACACCCGCTGATCCAAAGTACCGGTCAATTTTCTGTTGCTGCAGCCCTTGTTCCCAGTAAGCCGCTTCCCCCATAACATACGGGGTCAACTTTATCGGCCCAAGATTAAACGGTGCTTCCAGTTGATGCCGTGTCATAGCGACGATGCCCTGCGAATCGGCGATGAAAGGCAAGGGTGTAAAAACATCTTGCGCCGGATTATAGGGAGGGGCTCCGGGTTTCAGTTTTCCATATCCGACGGAAGTATGTGAAGTCCAGCTCAATAGATTTCCGAACAATGGTTCACCCAGCAGGAACAGGTCTGCTTTGGGAAGCCAGTCTGTCGTATTCGAAAAATCATTCAGGCGGGTTCTGCCCAGAACCGACCAAGACCAGTTTTCCTGCTGTTGCTTAAGGTGCAGCAGAGTTTCCACATCTTTACCATTATCGAAATCCGTTTCAAAATATTCTTCCTGAAAGTTTCGATCAGAGAGCAGACCACCCTCTCCTGTCAGAGTCATCCCGAATGGAGATTCCTGTCTGTGTTGCAGATTAAGAAAATATCGATCTCTTGTAGAAGGGACCAATGCTCTACGATCCAGACCGAGGTTGTCAGTCCCACTATCGTGAATATAAAACATTTTCCCATTGCCACTGAATATATTATCGAAACCGAGCATGTTGGAACCTTCATAAGTTCCCGATTGCCCAATTCCGACTCCACGGTAGGAGTAGTAGTCCAGTTGACCTTCCCACTTCGTTCCCGGTTGACGTTCGAGCCCTAACAGCTTGAACATATCCCATTCAGTTTCCACCTGGAATCCAAAGATGCGGTCGTTGCCAAATCGTAATCCAGTGATCGGAAAATAAATGTCTTCCGCCGGACTGGTGACGTAAGGTAGATATAAAAGAGGAACGTTCCCAATCTGGAACGTATTATTGGAACTCGTCATCCAGGCACGTTTTTGGGGAACCGGCTGACCAGTGAGAGGGTCCAGTTCATTTGAGCCTGCCCCAAGCCACGGAGTGGAATACCGATCTTCAATGAAGATATCAGAAGATTGAATGCGATAGCCGGGTTTTCCAAATTGGCTACCTGTGGCCCAGGCATTTTGTGCGAGATAGGCACCTTTTGATATTTGACGGATTTGGCTGGCCTGGACGCGGATGTTTTCTCCCAGTGCAGGAAGATGTGTTTTGAGTTCAGCGTCCAGCAAAACTCCTCGTTCTTCGCGGGCATCATAAAAGGCACGATTGGCTTTGAGGTAGTACGAGCCTTGTCGGATTTCGATATTACCTTCGAGGTAAATTTCGAACGGAGTTTCTTTTGACTGACGAATTTCAGAATTAAAGTTTTGTGTGTTACGTCCGTCGGTCCAGATAATGATGCGATCAGCGGACATATCAACCACTTCCAAACCTTCGACACCATCGATCAACAGGTTGACGCCTCCAGTGATAACCCAGATTTGTTCGGGAGGAACTGTATGTGTTGAGGGAAAACTTTGTACGTTGTAAGGGACGGCACTGCGTGGAAAAAGTCGGATTCTGCGAAAGTCACTTATTGGCTCCGGGGACGGCGCGAGGTTCAATTCCGGACCTTCCAAAGGAGGCTTTTCGACAATAAATTGTGCTCGTTTTAGTTGGTGATCGTGGGGAATACCACGTCTTTGTGTAGCTCGCTTTAGAAAGGGATCATCAGCAGATACAGTTCGGATAGACGGCCGCCTGACCTTGAATTGCATCCCTTTTTGAGTAATCAGATTGGCCAGTAAACTGTTTTCATTCTTTGATTCTCCCGGGAGGTCGACTCGGACTTCTCCTTCAAGATAAACGGAAATTCGCTCTGTCTTTCTGGTTTTACGATGCCAAATGACCATCTGTCGCGCGCTGAGAACTGCATCACCTTGTTTTATCCGACAGTTGCCTTTCAGAAGTGAGACCTCGACAAAATTTTCTTCCCATTGTTGAGAGTATTCGGCAGAAACTTCTATTGGTTCATCTTCGGATGGTTCGTATTCTAATTCCTCATAAGAGGCTTTGGGAGCACCGAAGAAGCTGGTTTGTGCAGGCGCATCTGTCAACATGCCGCCAAGCATTGTTAATAAAACAATGGCTTGCCAGATGGTGCGCGAAACATACCGAGAGACGGAATTAATCTCGCCCGACACGGGCACTCCTGAAGTGATAACCGGGTAGGTCAATCTTCTGATGAAGGGGATATGATCTGAATGGAATACCCTCCGTTGTTGAGGTCACAACAAATAGAGGATTACGGATTGAGGTTGGCAGGCACTAACTTCGTCTGCTGAACCAAGATAAATGGGCGCGGATTATAGGACGATTTCTTGAAGAGTGTCAAGAACAGTTAGTGGGTAGAATCAAGTAGAGTTCGCATTGTAAAGTGATACTCTATAGAATGTTACGTTGATTACTTGCGTCGTGGTTGACGGTACTGCTGAATTTGAAAAATCGACCGAGTTGAGACCAACCGTAAACACTTAAAAGAGCAATCGCAGGCACGAGGGGGGCCCGCATTCTCATGTTGGTCCAGTAAAAGAGATGGACCACCGTAAAACTCAAAATTAGCCAGATGAATGGTTCCCACTTTTGCTCTCTATTCCAGACTACCAGTAAAGTTCCATAAAAACAGCCAAAAAGAATCACTAAGTAATATCCGGCGACGCCCCAGTCGACTAACGGTGTCGAAAGGAGGGCGGAGCTGGTAAGGGGGGATAGATTCCAAAATCGTTTGAATCGAAGAATGCATGCCGACACAAAGAGCTCTGGCTGCTCCGCGATATTGTATTTTGCTCTCTGGTACATCCAGCGGTCTCGTTCCTGTTCTGTTTTCAGAGGGGGGACCTGAAGTGAGATTTGATCTTCCAGTTTTTTTTGCCAGACACTAAGACTTTCTCCCGACCAGACTGCACCCCAGGGCTTTTGGACAACATCTTCATAGAAGACAGGATTATTTCCCAAAAGCAATGTATAACCGCCGTGTGTTGTTGAAAGAATCGGTGCATGAAACACAACCAGATTTCGAATGAACCAGGGGGAAACGGCCAGCATAATACCAGCAGCCAGATACATTACAGGGCTCCCTTTTCGTTCCTTCATTGATTCGGATTTGCGATTGTGGAGTTTGTATATAAGCGAACCGGTAAAACGGACCACTAGCCAGATTCCAAAAAAGGCGAGATAGGTTGGGCGGCACAGGATAGCCAGGCCCCAGACAAAGCCAGTCCGGAAGAACAGGGGAGGAATCACTTGTTTTTCGCCAGACACGATTTTTATCGACAAACTGGTTACCAGCAGATAAAGCAACAGACTCGTGAGAAAAGCAGCGAGCACTTCCGTCATGGGGTAAGCCGTATATTGCAGCAGAATCGGGTCCGTTGCAACAATGGCAGCAGCCCCGAGCGCAGCCCATTGCATTTGAAGACGTTTTCCTGTCTGCCAGGTTAACCAGACGGTGAGAATTCCCAGAATAATTTGAATAACACCTATGCCGAGGGGAGCCGCGTTAAGAAAATAAAGTATGGAGATCAAAGCAGGATAAAGGGGGGGGCGAAATGCCGTCGGCTGGATCTCATTTGGATCAGGGGTGGATGAATAACCATGACCTACCGCCAGATTCCCGGCAATCGCGAGATAGGCGTCTCGATCTTGCTGTAACTGATCGCTCTGTAAATAGACCAGGGCAATTCGTAGTCCACCGGCCAGAATGAGAATCAGCAGCAAAATTAAATGTGAGCGGCTTGTTTGAATCACAGAAACGTATCCGTACAGTTCAGAAAGGGAAGATTTTTAAAGTATGCAGCTCTGAGAGAGAAGAAACAAGGGGAGGGTTTGATCGGTTTTTAATGATTTCTCAAGATAGAATGTAAGGACACCTCGTAAAAAATGTCCCCTCAGAGATGAAATCACATTTCTACTAAGATATAGTCCGAGATGACAGATTCGCTGTAGCTGAGGGCTTGAACACTTTCAGCAACACAGTAATGCGCTCAATCTTATCATATTAATTGCTTTCGGCAGTAGGATACGGTCTTCCCTTATGAGTAGTCACCCGCGGCGATGGCTTGAATCATTGGTAGATCGTCTCTACAACCTGCGATGGATTCTCCTGCTGATTTCCCTGATTTTCACAGGGCTTGCCGTCTTTCCGGCTTCTCAACTCTCATTTGAACAATCGATTGAATCCCTCTACGCCAAAGATGACCCGCACCTGCTAGATTATCTGGAGAGTAAATCATTATTCGGAGGCGATGAACTTGTCTTCGTCGCTTATACATCCCCCGATTTATTGGAAAAGGAAGAGCTGGATAAAGTCCGTGAGTTTTCTCAGGAATTAAGCGAAGTACCGGGCTTGAATGCCGAAGTCACCCAAAATCTAGCAGATGCACTTTCGCCTCCCGAGTTGAATATTTTTCTCCGTATCCTCCTTCGACGAAAAAAAGATGAATTAACGGAACTCTTTCGAGGAATATTGATTGGCGAAGACTCGCAAACTACAGCCATTGTTCTGCGATTATTACCTGAAGAAGAAGCTCCCATTCCCCGCGCCGAAACCTTTCGGCGGATTCGCAATTTAGCGAAAGCACATACGCCGAAGGCTTATGTTGTCGGTGAACCTGTGCAAGTACATGATATGTTCCGCTATGTAGAGGAAGACGGAGATGTACTTTTTAAAGTTTCGCTCAGCCTTTTGGCTTTAGTTCTATTTCTGTTGTTCCGAAGATTGCATTGGGTCATGCTGCCCTTATTGGTCGTGATCTGTTCTATCTTGTGGACGGAAGCCATTTTGGTATTGGGGAATTTTCAATTGAGTATGGTTAGTTCCATGCTGAATTCCCTTGTGACGATCATCGGTATTGCGACAGTGGCACATGTTGCTGTCCACTTTCAGGAATTGCAGCGGAATAATATTTCACGTCCTCGTGCCATTCGTCAGACCATGGTGGAACTGTTACCGGCAATTTTCTGGACGTGTGCCACGACGGCTGCCGGTTTCACATCGTTGCTTTCAAGTGAAATAGCTCCGGTCAGAAGTTTTGGAATTATGATGGCCATCGGTACGATGATGGTGCTTCTGGCGGCAACAGTATTGCTTCCGGGTGGTATCTCATTAGGTTATTTGAGTGCACCACGCAAACATTCTTCGGAACGTGGCCTTGAGCGATACCTGAAAAAAATCTGTGTCGCCACAGAACAATTTCCCAAACTATTATTGGGAGTATCTACACTGATTGTTTTCCTGGCGGCAGGTGGGTTCTATCGTTTGGAGGTGGAAACGGATTTCAGTAAAAATTTTCGAGAATCAAGTGACATCGTAAAGTCGCTCGATTTTGTCGAGACACGTCTGGGGGGAGCCTCGACTATGGAAGTGAATTTTCCGGCGCCTGCCAAGCTGAATGAAGCATATCTCGATCGTGTACGCGCTTTAGCAGACGAGCTGAAACTGATCAACCCACGGCAATTAACGAAGGTGATTGCAATTACCGAGACGCTTGATTTCTTGCCAAAAAAACCCTTTGATCCAGATCCTTTGAAGACGAAGCAGGAGTATATCAAACTGATACAACCCGATTTTGTGAGCAGCCTTTACAATCCTGAAAAAGGACGCATGCGCATTTTTTTGCGGGCGATCGAACGACAGTCTGCTGAGGAAAAACTGTCATTAATTCACAAGATAAGTGCATTGGGAAATAAACATTTCCCCGGCTCTAAAGTGACAAAGACTGCAGATGATTCGAATGAGAAACCTGCCGAACCGGGCAAAGCGGCCGGGATATTTATCTTGCTCGCGTATCTCATCGACAGCTTGCTCAAAGATCAACTCGTCAGCTTTCTCTTAGCAGGTGCCAGTATTCTCGCAATGATGACCATTGCCTTTCGCAGTCTAAAAATGGGGCTGATTTCCATGGTCCCCAATTTGTTTCCCATCGTATTAGTCATAGGTACCATGGGCTGGTTTGGACTACCTTTAAATATTGGTACAGCGATGATAGCCAGTGTTTCGATGGGGCTGACAACCGATTCCAGTATTCACTTCATTACCGGGTTTTTGAGAGAACGTTCACGTGGCGCTTCGATTACCGATGCATTGAGAAGAACTCACCAGAGTGTCGGCCGTGCTATTATCTTTGCAACCTGTGCTCTGGTGGCCGGGTTCAGTGTGCTCACTTTATCACACTTCATTCCACTGATTTATTTTGGCGCACTTGTCAGTGTGGCGATGATCGGTGGCATGTTAGGATCTCTGATTTTGCTGCCGATCCTGTTACGATTATTTTATTCCGATAATATAAAATCAACTGCGTAATGGTAACGGTTTGTACTTCCGTGTATCCATGCCAACATAACGTGACGAGGGCTGATACAGATGGTTGTTCTCTGATTGTTCTATGATATGCGCCACCCAACCGACCAGTCTGGATACGGTAAAAATTGGCGTGAACAGTTCCGGTTCGAATCCAAGATAATGCAGCAAACGACTTGTATGCCATTCGACACGCGGATGAACCTTTTGGACCTTCGCCATGATTTCTTCGATGGTATCGGCGGCGGCTTCCATTTCTGTCAGTCCCAGGGCATCGGCCAACTGAGAACAGTACTCTTTGAGAACCGCCGAACGCGGGTCTTTCGGTTTGTGATGTGAACTCTCAAACCCAAGCACCCTTTTGCCTTTGGTGATTTCTTGACAGACCCAGTCTTCCACGTTTCCAGAGTAAAGCGCTTCCTGTAACGCATCCAGAACTCCAATGCCAGAGCTGCAATGTAATTGCCCATTGATCGAACCAACTGCAGAACAGACGGCTGAATAGAGCGGGCTACCTGTAGATGCCACGACTCGCGCTGCAAAAGTGGAAGGGGCCAACCCGTAGTCGGCATAAGTAATCAAAGCGGCATTAAAAGCTTCTTCTTCCAGTTGGGAAGGTTCGTCGCCTTTCAACATATGCCAGAAACTACCTGCATAGGAATGATGGAAATTCACTCTCACTCCGTGCGAACCATTTACCTGATGATAACGGTAGGATATGAGTTGTGGCAGCATGGCCAGCAGATATTGTGCATTGGCAAATTCGGACATGAACATGCCATATTCCATTTGTGGATCGAAGTGTGCTAATACGCTGACGCCAGTACGAATGACTTCCATCATTTCTATATGAGGAGGAATCGAATCAATAACCGCAATGACTGGTTGCGGGAGTTGGCCAGTTTCGATCAATAAAGTCTGAAAATCTGCCAATTGTTCGTGGCTGGGAAGTTCGCCATGTAGCAGCAGGTAGGCAACTTCAATAAATAACGCTTCTCGGGCCAATTCCTCTATGGGATAGCCTCGATAGGTTAAAGATCCCTGTATCTGGGAAATTTCAGTCTCTGATGCAACAATCCCGGATAAACCGGGGCGATAAGGGTGACGTTCCATGTCTTTAACCTTCCGCTCTTCCTGAAGAGGTGAATTATAGGCAGTCCGTTTAATTCACAGTATAACTAAATTCCAAAAGAGAATCGACACACGTTGTAGGACGATTTTTCGAAGAATAGTGAAATAATTTTTAGGTATAGTGTCTTAGTTGACATCACTTTCTTCCATGTGCATCTACATACGAATGCAAATTCAGGAATCATCAGCAATCGAAATCAGACGACCTGCGCCCGCATCGAGCAATTTTTTCGCGGCTTTAATACCGATTTCTGTTGCGTCTTCGAATGAACCAGTGGCTGAGGCGCTGATCAGTTCTTGTCCATCACCACTCAGGACGACCGCATCCAGACGCACTTCGTTTTTTTCAATATGCGACAGAATTCCAATCGGTGCGTGGCAGCCAGCCCGTAGAAAAGCCAGCAGACTGCGTTCGGCTGCAGTAGCCGCTTTGGTGGGGATGTGAGAAATTTCGTTTAACAGAGAGCAGGTTTCATTGTCATCATCTCGACATTCAATGCCCAAGGCTCCTTGCCCGACTGCAGGATAGACTTCAGGTGGAGTCAGTAGCAAAGAAGTGCGATGTTCAAGTAGGTCGAGTCGAACCATGCCGGCTTCTGCCAGGCAAAGGGCATCGTATTCGCCGGCATCGAGTTTTTTCAGACGTGTTTCGACGTTGCCGCGGACCTCTTGCATTTGCAGATCATCACGTTGATGCAGCAGTTGTGCACGGCGGCGTAAACTGCCGGTGCCAATTCGTGAATCAGGCGGCAATTCGGAGAGACTGCTGACCGATGCTGAGCCCTTAGGAAAAATTAGCACATCATACAGCGGGCCTCGTTCAGGGATGCCCGCCAGTTGCAACCCTGGTGCTTGTTCGGTTGGCAGATCTTTCAGGCTATGTACTGCAAGATCGGCGCGGCCATCGAGAACTGCTTTCTGTACTTCTCTTGTAAAAACACCCAATCCTCCGAATTCAGACAGAGGCGAAGTCAGATCCCGGTCTCCTTCTGAAGTGATATGGACAATTTCGATTGCGCGTTCGCTTGCATGGCTTTTCAGCAAGTCAGCTACATAATGCGCCTGCCAGAGTGCCAGACGGCTGGCACGGGTTGCAATTCGCAAGGGACGTTCTTGAGACGTCTGGTTCATCAATGACTTTCTTAATTGACTGATAGATTACAAATCACGTGATTCAATCATTGCGAGAACAATGTCAGATCATTTTGTTTCCGGTGGCTGTTCCTGATTGTGTGATGGATCCGTTTCTGGTTCTTCCGTTTGTGTTTCACTTGTAGTCGATTCACTCTCGATGGTGGACGTGTGAGGAGCTGATTCCGGTGGTACAATCTGAACATTAAAACCGGCCAGCTTACGGTCACCAAGAAGTCGTTTTCCCAGTTCTTCACGAAGCAATTCGTCGGTCACTCGTTGCTGGGGAGGTACAAGTACGCCACAGGAAAGGCAGAACTGAAACGCCTGGTCGACTGTAATATTCAGGTCGACAATTTCACTTTTTGGAATACTCATTGTATATCCGGTAACAGGCATTGGAGAAGTCGGAATCAGAATTGCGACCAGGGGCTCTCCCGCTGTAACTGTCATCTCCAGCATACTGTCACCGGTTACGAAACCCAGAGACCAGATTCCCCGTCGGGGATATTCCACTGCCACCACGCGGCTATAATTAACGGTCCGTTCGCTAAAGAAAAAGTCGGTTACCTGTTTCACAGATGAGTACACATTACTGACAACTGGCAGGCGTGCAAGCACACCTTGCTCGAATTTAAGGACCATCCACGAGCCAACCCGCGCTGTGACAAAACGACCCAGAAAATACAAAGCAACAATGGTTAAAGCGACAGCAACGGCACTTAATTGAAACAGACTTTTAAACCAGCGTGTTGTTGCCAGTTCCATATATAATCCGATTGCCGTTGTAGGCATGTCGGAAGCTCTGATTCGTTTGGCAACTTCACGGTAATCCGTGTAAGGGACAGCCCGATCTCCAAAAGGAACCCAGGCAAAAGACATCACCATATTTTGAGTCACTCTTTTACCGGAATTCTTTTCCAACTTATTTAGTTCTGGAATTTTTGATTTACTAATCAAATAGTCTTTCCGGCAATACTCGAGTGATGGCAGATTCTCCAGTTGTACAAAATTTTCTCGAGGTTGAGAGGCGTCCATGAAATAAGCGAACGAATAGCGAACGGTGGTCGTTGTGGGAACGATGATATAATTGTTTACAATTCCCGCGACCCAGATCACAATGACCAACGTTAGAATCGGTGGCAGACTAATTGCCAGCCCTCTCAGAAAAAAACGATGAGTTGTGCTGATGGCTTTCTTCTCCGACTTCTTTTTGGGTTCCTCATTCGGAGGTTGAGTTGTACTCGAATCCATCGGAGTACTTGCCTTGTCTATTGTATCCACAAAAACGGCAACCGTATTTTATGGAGAATCTATATTGATAAATCATACGCCTGGTGCTCTGGCAACCACTGCAACATTTACTTCACTGGCACCTGCATCAAGTAGCGCTCTCGTTGCAGCATTGGCGGTTGATCCGGTCGTCATTACATCGTCAACAAGTAATATCTTTTGTCCGACTATCTGTTTACATCTGCGGATCGAAAACACATTCCGCAAATTTTTTCTCCTGTTTGAGAGTGTCAAACTGGTCTGAGCCGGCGTTCTTTTTCGTTTGGCGAGTATATTCCCGAAGTATTTTGCTTGCAAGCGGTGTGACAGAGCCTCTGCAATGATACTGGCAGGATTATGCGAACGAAGCAACCGGGCTGTCCAATGTAAGGGCACCGGAATGATCAAATCAGGGGCTAGTTTCTCGAAGGTTTCTTGATTTCGGTAATAAAGCAGGCCTCCCAGACTCCCTCCTAAATAAGCTCCATGGTTTTGTTTCAGATTCAGAATTAATTGGCGTAAGGCACCCTGATATTTTCCCAAAGCAATCGCGCGGGTAAATAAAAAACGTTCGTTTTGACAATAACTGCAGCCAGCAGACGTATCCAGATGTGGTCCAACAGGTGCACCACACAGATCACACGAATGTTCCACCTCCGGTGCAATTCGTTCAATTTGAAGACCACAGTTGCTTCCCGAACAAATCTGGGAGATGCCACACAGAGAGCAGCGGGGGGGATAGACGAAATTTCTTCCCGCTTGTAGCCAGTACCTTGACTGGATTTGAATCTGTTGAATCCCCAAATATTTCATGATTTCACAGAGTCACCACTAGGATCACAGCTTAATTTCGGTATCCTCACATACTATGTCAGGGCCTTCAGGAAATACAGACTCATTTTTCAGACCTGGGCCGTTTTCTTAAAACAATTAAAGAGTTTGTCAGGAAAAATCATTGGGAGCCCCATTCGCAGAAGTTGTCATTATCGGAGGCGGGCTGGCTGGATTGGCCTGTGCGGTGACGCTCTCGGATCGAGGAATACCCGTCTCCCTGTACGAATCGCGTCCCCGACTGGGAGGCAGGGCCAGTTCATTTGAAGATAAACAAACACAGCATTTGATTGATAACTGTCAGCATGTCAGCATGGGCTGCTGCGATGAATTTAATCGGTTTTGTGAAATGACAGGAATCGCACCCTCTTTTCGCAGAGAAAAACAGCTCTATTTCGTCGGACCCAAAATTTCCAGACCTGATCATTCCAGTTCAAACCGGGCCGACGGGCAGTTCAAAATCAATGTCTTTTCCGAGAGCTCGTTCCTGCCCACTCCCTTACATTTACTGCCAGCCTTTGGAAGGCTCTCCTATTTATCATTTTTCGAAAAAATTGAATTGGCACGGGGTTTAAAAAAACTGGCACGGATGCAAGTTGATTTAGATCAGGAACCAACGATGGCTCAATGGTTGGCCGATCAGGGACAGTCTCAAAATGTCATCAATCGATTCTGGAATGTGGTTCTGGTCAGTGCGTTAAGTGAAAGTCTGGAGCGCATTAGCCTGTCTCATGCGCAAAAAGTTTTTGTCGATGGTTTTTTAAGAGCCCGCGACCATTGGCAGGTAATAATTCCCACCGTGCCACTCGAACAGTTATATGGTGATGTGATTCTGAAACGTCTGGAAAAACAACAGGCAAAAATCCACCTGCAAACCGGGGTGAAACGTGTCCAGATGACTGACGGAAAAGTGACCGGCGTGACCTTGCGAAATGGACAGGAAATCGCCTGTGATCGCGTCGTTTTAGCAGTTCCTCACCAACGCGTGCTATCAATGTTACCCGATGAATTTACCGGACGGGATTCTCTGTCAAAAATTGAACAGATCGAGTCTGCCCCTATTACCAGTGTGCATCTCTGGTTCGATCGTGAAATCACCGAACTACCGCACGCGGTCTTTGTTGACTGTCTCTCACAATGGATGTTCAATCGCAGCCGATTGATGCAACATTCTTCAGAAGAAGGTTTTTATTATCAGATTGTGATTTCCGCCAGCCACAGTTTGACCAGTGCAGCAAGACAGGGGCGCACACAGGACGAGATCATCGCGGAAGTCATCGAGGACTTAACCCGCATCTGGCCGGAGACGCGAAATGCTCAACTGAATCATAGTCGGATGCTCACAGAACATCAGGCTGTCTTCTCTGTCAAACCGGGTATTGAACGTTTACGACCTTCACAAAGAACAAATGTCACGGGTCTCTATCTTGCTGGAGACTGGACCGCCACAGGTTGGCCTGCCACGATGGAAGGAGCAGTTCGCAGCGGACTCAAGGCAGTCGAGTATCTATTGGAAGACCTGCAACAACCGGAATCTTTATTTTTACCTCCGAGTAAGACGAGTATTCTATCCAAAATTCTATTCAGACTGTAAACTCTCAGACATGTTTCATATGGCGTTCTCAAACATAGATCTGTCAAAACCAAATCGGTTTGCCAAGGTACGGGCTCTGCGCGTCATTGGCCTGCTGTTTGGATTTACGATATTTGGTACTGTAGGAATTCACCTCCTTGAAGGAATATCTTGGTTAGACAGCCTGTTCTTTATTGTCATCACTGCAACGACTGTAGGTTATGAATTACTGCCCCGTTTGAGTGATAACGGCAAGATCTTTATCATATTTTATCTCATTTTTGGTTTGGGAATTTTTACGTATAGTGTTTCACTGCTCGGGCAATGGATTGTTCGTCAACAAATGAGTTCGATGTTGGAGAAACGACGCATGGAGAAGACAATCTCGAAGTTAGACGACCATTTCATTGTGTGTGGAATTGGTCGCATGGGGCAATCCATTTGTGAATACCTCCATGAAAGAGAAAAATCATTCGTCGTGATTGATAGCAATGAAGAGCATTTACAGGCTGTCTGTGGTGAAAAAGGCTGGTATTATATTCATGGCGATGCCACCGATGATTTCATTCTGCAGAGTGCCGGCATCGATTGTGCCAAGTCTCTTGCTACTGCCTTGCCCAGTGATGCTGCCAATGTCTATGTGGTTCTGACAGCGCGCATGTTAAATCCCGATTTTCAAATCATCGCGCGGGCCAGTGATGATAAAGCAGGAGAAAAAATCAAACACGCAGGTGCCAACCGTGTGGTCAGCCCGTTTCGCAGTGGAGCCGTCAAGATCGCCCGATTCATGATACACCCTGCCGTGGAAGATTTAGTTGAAGTCGCCAGTAAAAACATCGGCGGTTTTGAAGTTGCTGACTTACAGATCAATGAAGCGAATCCGTATTGTGGAAAAAAATTGAGCGAAACTGATTTCAGTAACAAAGGAATTATGATCGTCGGTATCTGCAAACCCGGACACGAACCGCAAATGCCGCCTCCCAGTACTACAATCATCAATGCCGGCGACAGCATTTATGCACTCGGCTCTTCCACAATCATCAATCAACTTTTAGAAGAATTTAACGATTACGTCGAAGTGACCGCTTAAGAATTCATCGTAAACACCGTAAAATCGGGAACTGATCTTCCCCACAGCAGTGGCGCCCGCAGGAGGGAATCAGTCTCGAACCGCCGCCCATTGCTCATCGAGAATTTTCGGCGACACTTTCAAAGCCGTTCCCAGTTTCTGGGCAAACAGCGACACGCGATATTCTTCCAGCATCCAGCGAAATTTGATCAACTGCGGATCAATAATTTCCCGTTCGTGATGTTGCCGCGCGCGTTGGGAATACAGTTCGAAGTAACGCGATATGCTACGGATATTGTTGATATCACGTTTCAATCCGGTCCCTCCCAGTTTTCCCAGACGAACTTCCATGCCCTGTAGATAACGTGGGAATTGTTGCAGCCACGGGTAAGGTGTGCTCACCAGAAAGCGACCGTTGATCATTGCGTTTAGCTGGGCCCGCATGTCATGCAGTGGTTCATTCCAGGCGGGTACTTTTGTTTTATCCAGCGTCACTTTCATTCGATGATACTGCTCAAATAGACCCGGCAGTAAACTAGCCAGATCCTGAGCGGCCACTGGTATTTGGTTTCGCCATTCTTTTACAAACTGTTGATATTGGGCAAGGCTACGAGGCAGTCGTTCTTTTTGACCAAACAGTGTTCGTTCTGCGAGCAATTCGGCCAACTGTTCGTGCAAATTGATTCCACCGATCGCTGTCGCGTACATTGACATGCGGTTCAAATCGGGCAAATGATCAATCTGTGTTTTCAGGCGTCGATGTTCAGACAGAATGAATAGTCGTCTCAATCCAAATCGCGTTTCATAGGCGGCCCGTTCGGGGGCATCACGCAAGCAGAGCGCCACCGATGTCCCCTCATCGACTAAACTCGGGAAACCGGTGAGTGAAAGATGATCGTGTTGAATTTGCACTTCTGCCGGAAAATCTCCAAAAGTCCAATCGGTTAAACCTGTCTGGCTCCAGCGGTCATCAGAGAGTGAACTAAAACTGTCTGCCGCTTTCGAGCCGTACTCCTGTCGCAACTCATTCAGATTCCGTTTGCTGGTGATTGCTGCGCCGCTTTGATCGAGCACGCGAATATTCATCTGCAAATGATGAGGCAGTCGCTGCAGTTCAAATAAATCTGCGGTAATCCGCTCTCCTGAAATTTGAGACAACATTTCCGCCACTGTTTCTTCAAACGAACCTTTCCCGAATTCCAATTTACTAACCACTTGTCGCGCCGTCTCAGGCGCAGGCACCAGCATCCGGCGAACCGACTTGGGTAGCGCTTTAATCATCGCAGCCACTTTTTCTTCCAAAAGGCCCGGCACCAGCCAGCCCAGGCGTTGTGGCGAAAGTTGGTTCAGACTTTCCTGCGGAATTGAAACCGTGACCCCGTCTTCTTCAGCGCCGGGCTCCAAATGATATTCCAGCGGAAATTGCATTTTTCCCAGGTTGATCGCGTTGGGAAATTCGGTTTCATCAATTTCTTGCGATTCTTCTTCAAAAAAATCTTCCAGTCGCATATTCAGCAGCGTTGGCGTTTTTCTGTTGGCGACTTTCCACCATTTCTTCAAACTCACACCATCACAAACGTCTGTCGGAATCCGATCATCGTAGAACGCGAACTGTTGTTCCTGGGAAGGAATCAAATCATAACGCCGCGACTTGGCCTGCTGCTGTTCAAGATCGGAAAGCAACTTTTGATTGTGCGACAGAAAATCAATCGTCAAATTGATATCCCCTTCCACCAGTCCGTATTGCAGCAATAAGGTCCGCGAATGTTCAGGATCGATTTTTCCATAATGTACAGGACGCCGGGGAACAATCGTCAGCCCGAACAGCATGACCTTTTCTGTTGCGACAGCCGAAGCGGCGTCTCCGTTCCAGCGCGGATCACTCCAACTTTTTTTTATTAAATGACCGGCAGCCGGCTCGATCCAGTTTGGCGAAATTTTTGCCACAGTCCGTGCATAACGCTTACTGGTTTCAATCAATTCCGCCGAAATAATCCACTTAGGCTTTTTCTCGAACACTCCCGAGCCAGGCCAGAGAAAATACTTCTGCTGACCCGAACCCGTGTATTCGTGAGTGTCCGACCGCATAGCGATGTTGGTCAGAAAACCGGGAAGCAGTGCACGGTGGATGGATGCAGAATCATCTTTCCGTGGATGAGGCTTCAGCCCCGTTTCTTCTACCAATTGTCGCAATTGTCGAAAGATATCTGCCCATTCCCGCAGCCGATTGTAAGACAGAAAACTTTGTGCACATGCCCTGCGCAGGCGACTTTGCGACAAATCATCCTTCAGTTTATGATAAAAATCCCACAGTTTCAGAAAGCTGAGAAAGTCGGAATCGGGATCACGAAATTGCTCATGCGCTTCATCGGCGGCCTGCTGTTTATCAATCGGTCGCTCGCGCGGATCCTGTAATTCCAGGGCAGCTGCGATAATCAGAATTTCGTGCAGACAATTTTCATCATGGGCCGCCAGAATCATACGGGCAATACGTGGATCCACTGGCAGACGACTCAATTGCCGACCAATGTCGGTCAGCTTGTTCTGTTCGTCGATGGCTCCCAGTTCGAATAGAGTATTGTAACCATCGCGAATTGCGATCGGCTTGGGTGGATCGAGAAACGGAAACTCTTCAATCGCCCCCAGTTTCATATTCAGCGTTTGTAAAATGACCGATGCTAGATTCGTACGCAAAATTTCGGGTGACGTGAATTCATCGCGGCCGTTGTAATCGGATTCACTATAAAGACGAATACAAATCCCGGGCGCCACTCGGCCACAGCGACCGGCCCGCTGATTGGCGGACGCTTGCGAGACCGCCTCAATCGGCAACCGTTGCACTTGTGAACGACTACTATAACGGCTGATCCGCGCCAGTCCTGTATCGACCACATATCGAATTCCAGGCACCGTGATCGAAGATTCCGCCACGTTTGTGGCAATGACAATCCGCCGATAAGAGGAGGGGCGAAACACTTTATTTTGTTCCGCCATCGACAGACGACCATATAACGGCACAATTTCTGTCGACCGTGCGCCGTCGTCTCCAATAATCGAACGCCCCCGCAATAGCTTGGCGGTTTCGCGGATATCCCATTCCGTCGGTACAAAAATCAGAATGTCGCCATCATCAATGGCCGCCAGTTCGTTCACGGCATTCGCCAGCAACGATTGTTCGTCAGCCACGTTATCCTGTGACTTGGCTGTTTTTTTCTCTGTCGGTTTCTCATCCAATGGACGATAGCGAACTTCCACCGGATAAGTTCTGCCTGAAACATTCAGGATCGGCGCCGGTTTGTCTTTACTAGAAAAATGTTCGCTGAAGCGGTCGGCGTCAATCGTGGCAGACGTGATGATCACCCGCAGGTCTTGACGTTTGCTGATTAAGCGTTTGAGAAAGCCCAGCAGAAAATCAATGTTCAATGAACGTTCGTGGGCTTCGTCAATAATGATCGTATCATACTGATTTAAAAAACCGTCACTTTGTGTCTCTGCCAGCAAAATGCCATCGGTCATCAATTTGATATACGTGTTGGGATTCGTAGTGTCCGTAAAACGAATCTTAAAGCCACAAGCGGTTCCCTGTTCGCGCCCCAATTCTTCAGAGATTCTCGCACAGACCGCACGAGCAGCGATCCGCCGGGGTTGCGTATGACCAATCAAACCACCTATGCCACGGCCCATCGAGAGTAGAAGTTTCGGAAGCTGCGTTGATTTCCCCGACCCCGTTTCCCCACAGACGATCACGACCTGATTCTCTTCGATAGTCCTCTGAATGGAATCCAACTCTTCATGAATCGGCAGGCTCTTGTCAAACGTAATCTTGGGACACTGTTTCAACCGCGCGGCGCGGCGTTCAATCGATTTCTCGAGTTCCTCTCGCAGTCGCTTCAGACTCTTATCGAACGGCTTCTTGTTTTTCTGCGCCTGCCGAATCGACCGCAGCCGTTGTGAAAACCGAAACTGATCACCGGCCATCGCCTGCGAGATCAAAGCCGGCAGTTCCGATAGCGCAGCAGTCATACTCTCACTGGCAGAACCAGCGTCAGCAGCAGCAGATTGAGAATCGCCGGACATCAGACAACTCTATAAAAAGGAGGGCAGACCAGAGAGAATTAAGGACCCGCATTATGAAACGAAAGTTCGGCAGCGCGAAGCCTTTAGCCAGAGATATTGTCAGATTACCGGTTCGAACGTAGAAAAGAGTCGGTTTTGACGGCTGCCGGTCATATTTATTTTGATCACAGAGATTTTTTAAGCAAAATCATCCCAAGACTCGATTAGAAAGTTCGAATATCAAGGCGAATGTATATGGAACGCATTTTTATAAAAGGTGAATCAGTATGGACTGGAATCTAATCTGGGAATATTTTGGCAACTTCAACGATCGGGAGTTTTTTCAGATTTTGGTCATGACCTGTTTTGTTTTTGGGATCCCGTTGGCGATTGGAATTTTTGCAAGAGTCATTGGCTGGTCTGTCAAACAGCTTCGGGATTGTCACAGAATTCTTGATGAGAGTGCGAGCGTAAACCGTGTAACCTGATCATGTATGAGAATCCATTGCTGGAAATGCCAGTTAGATAAACGAATCAATGGTAATCATCACAATGATGATCACGCCGATAGCCATTTTTCCGACAACTCCCAAAATACGGCCGATAAATGCCGCGCGACTGATTTCCCCTCGATCGACGTCCTGATTACCTTTCCACATCTCTCCAAGATAAGCGCCCATATAAGCACCCAGAGCTCCTCCCAGTATCGCGCCGCCAATGGTTCCAATCGGGGGCACAATGGGAGTGGCGATCGTGGCACCCACAAGACTACCCACAAAAGTGGCTAAAAGTGAGAGTATCATCGCGCGCCGGCTGGCTCCTTTTTTCGCAGCACCTGCCGATCCGCCCAGCAGCTCGACCAGTTCACCCACTCCTGCCAATGCAGCAGCAATCAGGATGACGGTGAGCGACAGCCCATTGTAATCTTCGACGGGCATCAAGACATAAAACAGCGCAGACAGAAACACAACAATCCAGTTGCCCGGTATGAGAAACAGAATCGATACCCAGGCGGTCAGATTCGCCAGAAGTAACAAGACCGCCATCAGATAATAAAATGTGAACGGGACCCAGTCATACAGCCATTCAAATGACATGCTTGAAAACCTGAAAATGGTACTTGGAAATTCGCCAGCAGTATTTCGTCAGTTTATGTGTTCTTTGCGTCAGGCGTAATCGTTGTTCGTTGATCGTTCTAAATTATTGTGGAATACGAAAAAAGGACGAACATTTCGACTCTGTTTGAGGTTAATAAGTAGAGTCATTTCAGCTATTTTGAGCACATTAAGTGTACTAACGAACAGTTTTTCTGCGAGGCAATGCAGACAATGATTGTAATTGTCTGAATTCAGGGGTAAAATTCTAAGTTTAATAAGCCATTGATGGTCGAAAATTCTTATAATCGTCGATGATGTTAATCATTGCATCTGGAATCTGAAAGTTCTTTCCAAATCACTACTAAAATACAATCAGCAGATTTAAATAATTGCTGATTTGGTGTTTATTTCAGTCTAATCTGAGGAGCAGACCGTGAGTGTTGTCAATTCCACCAGGGACGTTCATGTTGATGAAATTATAGATGTTGAACCTCGCAACTGGTTGAACATGAAGGAAGTGCCTGCCTGGTTTATCAGTCTGGGTGTGCATTTGCTGATTCTGTTTGCGCTGGCCAGCATTACGCGCATTACCTTGCTCGATTCCGAGCACGCGATTATTTCGTCGATTGAAGAAATTGATCCGGACGTTTTCAAACTTGATCCGACCATTTCAGATGTTGTCGGCACAGCGGGCGACACGAATATTTTATCACCTTCGTTGGCAGCGGCGCCGCAAACGTCAAAGGAACAGCAGGAGGCGATGAAAAATCAGCTGGAAACAGAAATCGAAACTCCTGAGCCTCTGTTTGATGACAAGATCACTGAACCTGCCCAGGAACAACTGACAGCAGCTGTCGAAGTCACGGGGGAAACAGACCGTCCAGGAGGTGTTGCAGGAGCTATTGATCGTTTGACTCTGGAAATTGCCGCCACGGCCAAAGAAAAGAAACTATTGGTGGTCTGGTTGTTTGATGTTTCTGCTTCTGTCAGCAAGCGGCGTAATGAAATCGCAGACCGGTTTGAAAATGTCTATAAGCAGTTGGGCATCCTCGAAGCGGCTGAAAATGAAAACTCGTTGAAAACAGCGGTTGCCTCTTTTGGTGCGACGACACAATTCATCACAAAGGAACCGGTGAGTGATGTAAAAGAGATCGTTGCGAAGATTCGTTCGATCAAACCGGATGCTTCTGGAGACGAAAATGTGTTTGGTGCTGTCAGCGCAGTGTCCAAACGCTATCTTTCCTACAAAAAGCAGGGAAGGCGGAATATGATGGTGATCGTCGTCACTGATGAAGCAGGCTCGGATGCTCAGCAAAACCTCGAAGAAACGATTCTGCTGACCAAACGAAATGGGATTAAATGTTATGTCGTTGGAAATGCTGCTCCCTTTGGTCAACGCGAAGTGATTCTACGCGACTACGAAATCGAACCCGGTCTCAAGGTAGATATGGCTGTATTAGAAACCGGCCCGGAAACGGTGATGTCGGAGCGGGTCAAAATGCCATTCTGGGGTCAGAACAGTTACAATATTAGTCAGCTTTCTTCCGGCTATGGCCCCTATGGTTTGACTCGTTTGTGTGCAGAAACCAATGGTATTTATTTCATTACCCAGGAAACAGCTGGACCCAAATTTGAAGCCGCGGATATGCGGGGTTATCACCCCGATTACATTTCAATTCGCGATTACCAAAGAAAAGTCGAAAAGAATGCAGCGAAAATGGCACTGGTTAAAACAGCCACCGCAACGCGACTCTCAAAACGCAGACTGCCAACTCCTACACTGGTATTTCCTGCAACGACTGACAATGTGTTGAGACAGGCAATTACAGCAGCACAGAAGCCGGTTTCAGAGCTGGATTATGGCTTGAATGAAATTCAGATGATGCTGGAACAGGGTTTGAAGGACCGAAAGAAAATTACGGAACCACGCTGGCGGGCGAATTATGACTTGGCGTTAGGTCGGGTTTTGGCTATCCGCGTGCGGACTTTTGGTTACAACACGATCCTCGCAGATATGAAAAGCAGCCCAAAAACATTCACCAAAAAAGGCAACAATGCCTGGAGACTGCAGCCTGCTAAAGACGTGAAATCCAGTCCGTCTGTTCGTAAACTGGGCAAACAGGCAAAGGAACTACTCAACGGGATTATCGATAATCATCCAGGAACTCCCTGGGCTTATTTGGCCGCGAAAGAACTCAATCAACCTTTAGGCTGGGGCTGGCAGGAACTCAAATTGAATCTTGATGCTCAGGGAAATCGCGTGAGAAATAACACCCCGCGTTTTGCCCCTGATGAAGAACGCAAGAGAAAAGAAAGACTCAAAAAAATGGGGATCGATGGATCAAAACCCGTCAAAATCTGAATGGAATCGCATTACATATTGAACAACTTAATGACTGAAATGTGCCGAAAAAAGGTTCATTTCAATGTTCTTATTTATCATAAATTATAAAAATCGTATCAACGTAATATTTATGATCAGCGTAGTATTAATGTTGAGACAAAACAGGCACTCATGCTGGATATGACATTCAGCAGTGATGACAGCCAGGGGGACTTTTTCTGATGGCTCAGGCGCGAGATTATTCAGCTTTTTTTACATCTTTGATTGTACACGCGGTGATTCTGACGGCGATGGGCATGGTTCACCATCATCTTACCGACAATCAACCCGAAGTAGCGATTGAAACAATCTTTGATGACGAACGCGATCAGGCCGAATTTGAGCAGGTACTGGAAACAAACCTGTCAGTCTCTGAAAACCTGAGCGTCACATCGGGAGGCATGGTATCGACCAATGTGGGTGCTTCAACGGCTCCGGCAATCTCCTCACAGAAAATTGAAACATCGGAAAGTCTGAAAGAGCCGGAAATCAAAATCAATGCGGGTGAAATTACCGCGCCCGGCGATGATATTCTAGGTAAAGATCTGGGCGTGGGTGAAGTCACCGGTGAAGTAGGGGCCGTCGTTGATGGCTATGGTACTGCCATGAGCCGTATCTCCAAAGAACTGATCCGCATCATGCGGGAAGAAAAGATCTTGGTGGTCTGGCTGTTCGATGAATCGGGCAGTATGAAAGACGACCAGAAGGAAATCCGTGATAACTTCAATAAAATTTACGGCGAGCTGGGAATTGCCGCCAAACAGGAATCCAAATCTCGAGCACGTGATCAGACATTGCTGACCACCATTCTCAGTTACGGGGCCGGCGTGCATGTGCATACACCCAAACCAACTACCGATTTAAAAGAAGTTCAAGACGCGATCACAAAAATTCCAGAGGATGAAACTGGTAAAGAAAATATGTGCCAGACAGTCTCTGCAACCATTGATAAATACGCCATCATGGCACGCAAACAAGACCGCAGGTTATGTATCGTGGTGGTAACAGATGAATCAGGCGACGATGGAGCTGCCGTTGAAGAAGTCATCACTCGCGCAAAACGTAGTAAATCGCCGATTTATATTCTGGGCCGAGAATCCGTGTTTGGTTATCCCTATGCTCGCCAGATCTGGGATGATCCCAAGTATAAATTACGGTTTTGGATTCAGATCAATCGTGGACCGGAAACGGCGTTTCCCGAATCGTTGCAATACGATGGACTGCACGGTCGTTGGGATGCCTTTTCTGCTGGCTTCGGACCGTATGAGCAAGTTCGAATTGCCCGTGAAACCGGCGGAATTTTCTTTGTGTTGCCCGGAAAAGAAGGCACCCTGGCAGGAGCAGGCAGTAATCAGGCCCGCCAGTTCCGTTTTCAGGACATGAAGGAATATCAACCGTTATTGCTGTCTCGTCGTGATTATGACGCCTCACGTAGTGCCAGCAAGTTCCGTACTGCGATCTGGAAAGTGATCGTCACTCTCAATCCTCATCTGGACAAACAGTTGAATGTCAGAGAACTTTATTATCCGATCAAGAAAAAAGAGTTCTATGATATCGGTAGTAAAGAAGTTCCCAAAGCGATTCGCGCCATGGGGCTCTTGCAAAAATCAGTGGATATTCTGGAATCGATCAAGCCTTTACGAGCACAGGAAAAATCGCCACGCTGGAGAGCCGCCTACGATTTAACACTCGCACAGTGTCTCGCATATCGAGTGCGTCTGTTTCAGTTTTGTCTCGCCATGGACAAGCACGCCAAGAAGATGCCGCCCCTAACGAAGAAAACCAACAACGTCTGGCATGTTAGACGTGTGAAAAAGATGCTGCCCCCCGATGAACAGCAGGTCAAACTGACCAAAGTCAGCGTGAAACATCTGGAAGAGCAGCTAAAGAAAGCAGAAGTTCAATATAAATTTGTCATGAAAGAACATCCGGGTACACCCTGGGCACAAAGAGCCGGCTATGAAATGGGCCAGGGTTTTGGGATGACCTTTGTTGACGGTTATCGCAGTCCACTTTACGATCAAAAGCGAAAAGAGATCAAAGTTCCCAAATTTTAAGGGAGCAGAATTACTTAAGATCATTAAGTCAATGCAGGGTACTTCCGGAAATATTTCCGTGGAAGTGCCCTGTTTGCTTTTATCGAGTGCAATCGCTGCGTAGCATATAACCAGAATGATTATTTCAAATGACAACACGCACTTTCAGGAGTTTTCAACACGATGAAGATATTTCGTACGCATGAATATTTGAATGCCTTTACCGGAATCATGGCCGCGATTCTGATTTCTTCCTTTTTGGGAAGCAGCGCTTATTCTGGCGAAAAAAACAGCGAGTCAGAAGCAGGTTGGGTTGATTTGTTTAACGGCAAAGATCTGACCGGCTGGCGAATTGCTGAAGGCGGTCCCTGGGAAGTGAAAGATGGCACCATTGTCGTAACAGGCAAGCGTTCGCACCTCTTCACGGAAAAAGAATACAAGAACTTTGAATTCAAAGCTGACGTCATGACCACTCCCGGTAGTAACTCTGGTATTTTCTTTCACAGCAAATTTCAGGAAGAAGGCTGGCCAACGCAAGGTTATGAATCGCAAGTCAATGTCACACATAAAGACCCTGTCAAAACAGGCAGCATATATAACCGCGTGAAACTGTTTAAAACTCCTGCTAAAGATAATGAATGGTGGACGCAGCATATCATTGTCAAAGGTCGCAACGTTGTCATCAAAATCAACGGCGAAACCGTCATCGATTACACCGAACCTGAAGGCGCAACGGGCTCTCCTTCTCTCGGCGAGAAAGGCAGCTTTGCTTTGCAGGCACACGATCCTAAAAGCGTGGTCTATTACAAAAATATTCGTGTCAAACCACTGGCTGATTGATATCAGCGTCAGTCGTCTGCATGTGTTTTACGGAGCCCTCGCTATTATCGAGGGCTTTTTTCTTCAAGTTCGATTCAGCAAAGAACTAACAAGTGAAACTGGGATATAACACCAACGGTCTGGCCTTCCATCGCTGGGACGATGCCATTCGACTGATCGCGGAAACGGGATATGAATCAGTCGCGATAACCGTTGATCATTATTGTCTTAATCCGTTTTCATCTGATCTTCCAGCACGGTTGCAGGATATGCGCGCTATGCTGGAAAAATATCAGCTTTCCTCGGTCATCGAAACGGGAGCCCGGTTTTTATTAAACCCACGCGTAAAGCATGAGCCAACGCTCGTCAGTACAAAGCTAGAAGATCGGGCTCGACGTGTTGATTTTTTAAAGCGCTGTATCGATGAAGCAGCGTATTTGAACTCCGACGCTGTTTCGTTCTGGGCCGGGCAACTCAAAGATGATATTTCTCGTGAAGCCGCCCTGATACGCCTGGCACAGGGTTGTCGGGAGATCATTGAATACGCGATAGAGAAACAGGTCAAATTGGCATTTGAACCCGAACCAGGCATGTTGATTGAAACTCTGAACGATTTTGAAGAGCTCACTCAGCACGTCGATCATCCTGATTTCGGTCTGACGGTTGATATCGGACACTTGCAATGTATGGGGGAAACACCCATCAGCCAGATGATCCAGCCCTGGGGTCATCGCATTTTCAATATTCATATTGAAGATATGAGCTTTGGAAAGCATGATCATCTACGATTTGGTGAAGGTGAGATTGATTTTGAAGATGTCCTGGCTGGTCTGAAACAAATCAGTTACACCGGAGGTCTGCACGTGGAGTTAAGTCGGCACAGTCATATGGCGCCAGATGTAGTACAAGAGTCCTTCCCCTTTCTGCGAGACTTATTAGAAGTACCCTGAACGAAACCACAGAATTGCTATATACATCGAGATAGGCTGTTTGTGTTTTTCTGGTTGTAATGATTCTACGGCTTAGTTCAGTTAAATCAGGCCTGCTCCAGTCTTAGACCCGCTGATTACGATAAAAGAAGAGTAGCGATCATCACAGAGTGGTTGTTTGTTTTGCACCCAATCGACACAAAACAGACCAACTTCGGCCTTGTTTCTGTGAATCTTTCCACCTTTTTCGATCCCTAGTCAGTATGGCTTCTTCGATATCCAAAACCTTTGATCTATTGGCGCAAAGCAGAAATTCACATGCTGTGAATGCTTTAATTCTGGCTTTGGATGTGGACGATCCGGATATCAGAGAAAGAGCCGTCTCTGCTTTACTGGAGCAGCAGAGCGCACGCGGACTGGTAGAGGTGATACGTCGTAACGCGACACACACACCTGCGATTCGCAAGAGATTGGAATCCCATTCGTCTGCTTTAGAAGCCGCCATCAAACAGTGTTTGTTACATGGAAACCACGAATTACAGTATAGTGCTTTGGAGTTTGTGAAGCTCTCCAGTGATTTTAGACAGATCCCGACTCTGGTCTCCTTATTTGATAATAGTCGGTCGGTGAATCATCAACCGGAGTTGATCATACAAACCCTGCGTTATCTAGTCGGGCGGCTCTATGAGTATTTTCTGGACAAGTCCGTAGATTCCGTCTACTCGCGGTCGTTTTTAAAAAATGCAGAACAAATTCGAAGAGATGTTTTGTCAGCCCTGGCGTCGGCTGCAGAGCATTATCAGGAATTTGATCGACCCGAGGAAATCGTGGAAAGCCTGCTGATTCTGGGTGATGTCAGTGACCCTGCGATCAGAAAAATCATGTGGCATTCTGATGGCGTAACCAGAGAGTATGTCGAACAAGTCTTGAAAGAGAGCAAACACATCGGTGTGATGCAGTTAATCTGCGATTTTACCGAAGTCAATTATCCGAATTCCAAAGCGCTCGAAGCCATCGCAGAACGTGAGGACCCGGAATTTATTTCCCATTTATTACGCTGGCTGCCTGACAAACCCTCAGATCTGGTGCTGACGAATTTCAAGCAAATCGGAAAAGTAGTCTGGCTGAGAGCCAACAGACAGAATCTCAAGAAGATTCCACAAGCCCTGCAAACTGCTGTGATCAGACTCATTTCGCTCATTGATCTGGATCTGGCAAGTAAAAAACAGGCACAAAAATGGATGCTGCAGTATGGGACCACGGAAGCAAAAGAAGCAGCCATCGGGATATTACGAAATCTTGATTCCATGGAAGTTACCGAAATGGTCCTGGAAAGTCTTGATTCGGAAGATCCCATTCAGCAGGCATGGGCAACCTGTCAATTACGATCTAATCAGGTACCAGATGCCATTAACTTACTGGTTAATAAAATTGACAGCCCGCTGGAAGAGGTCCGGGAGGCGGCCCGTCAAGAGCTTTTCAGCTTTGATGTCGATTATGTACTTGAACATTACGAAGAGTTCAATGCACAAGTCTGGCCCGCAGTCGGTAAACTGTTGATGAAACTGAACCCCAAAACAGTTTTGGAATTCAGTCGTGCGATGGCACACCCTTTAAGAAAACGTCGAACTCAGGCCGCCCGTTGTGTACACGCCCTCAATTTGCACGATCAGTTGATCCCGGCGCTGGCATCATTGATTGAAGATCCCGACGATACAGTACGTAGAACCAGTGCAGAAATTCTGGCGACCCTTGAACTGCCCGCAGCCAGACAGGCTCTGGTTCCTTTGGTTACCGATGATAACGCGCGAATTCGGGAGATCGCTGTCAAAGTTTTACAACCAGACCAGACCTCAAAGAACCCCAGTCAATAAATGAATCGGATGGTGAAACGATGAATGTGGAATTCAATACGATTCTGGCGGGACATACCAATGAAATTTCAGAGGCGTTCCGAAATCGTAGTCTCTTGCAGGAAAACGGGTTATTAATCTCTGCGACGATTGTCATCGGCTTGGTCTGGGTCTCACTGTATTTGTGGGAAAATTTCCAGGTCCGACGCAAAGCATTGAAAGATACGCCTCAAGGGTTATTCTACGATTTATGTAAAACCAACCGCTTAAGTCGTGCGGATATTAATTATCTGCTTAAAGCGACAACGGAACATTATAGCGATCAACCTGCAATGATTTTTATCAATCCCCAAATTCTCAAAAATCATATCAGTGAAACGAGTTCCGATACCAGGTATTATGAAAAACTCGCCCAGCGACTCTTTCAAAAGTGATTCTGTTGAGACACGGAAATTGAGATTCCGCAAGAGTCGTTTATGCCATACCTGCTATTCAAAGCCTTTCATTGGGATTTTCTGCCAGCCCAGTTGATCGATTCGGTCAAATTCTGCTTCGATGTTGGTTCCCGTGTAGAATGAGAACCAGCCTTTTACGCGGGAGGTTTCTCCGGGAGGGCAGTCAGGAAAAATCGGATCAGAATGCAGACACGGACATTTCTGATTTCCCCAGGGTTTAAAGCAAGGGCTCCACGCCATAATGATCCAGTGATTGCCCGATTCCGATTTGCAGGCTGCATACGGTGCACGAAACACTTTGTTCTCATTGTTCTGCTGCGAGAAGCCTTTTGCCATTTTGAGCATAGCACAGTTTTGCACGCGAAGTTTTGACAGTGGTTTTTCGGTCCCGTTTGTCAGCAACATATCCATCAGCACGGCATCCTTTCGAGGCTCAACAACAGTATGAAATTGAATCCCATTAGGTAGCTTGCGTAACAAAGAGAGCGTGCCACTTTTGTGTCGTGTCCATTCCATCTGCGGTAAATCAATATTTTGCTTCGACCAGATCGTGGGCACATGTGTGTGCGCCAGATACGTCAGGCCCAGATTTGACCAGATCGCTTCAGGGATATCCAGCACGACATAACTGCTCTGATCCCAAGGCGTGAATACCGAAATCTTAGTTTCACGCTGAGGATGGATGGCCCCTTCCAGAAAACCAATTCGCGGATGCCGCCCACCGGGATATGGTTTGACCAGTAAAGGAGCATTCGGTTTTGTTTTGGAATTCGAACCGGGTTTCAATTTGAGCCCGCTGATGGCAATTCGAATGTCCGATTGCTCCAGACCAGTCGCCTGTTGAATTTCATCCATCGTAAAGTCGTGAAATACAACCATGTTCTCCAGCCAGTACTTCAGATCTTCTCTGTTCGTCGGTTTCCGTGCATTGGGAAACGCATCGTTGGCGTGAGTATTTGTCACTCCAGGAGTCAGTACCATCAGTAAGAAAATAGCAACACAACATATCCGCAACATTGGAGCACCTCATGTTTTGCCAGTTTAAACCAGATTGATCAGTAAAAATTTTACATTGGTTCCACGAAAAAATACACATTTCTTTGAGCAAAGTCTGGATTTGGATCGTTTATCAGCTTGATAGAGGGTAGAGCAGTTTATAATGAAAGGTGTGCTTGACCGTATGCGGATCAGTCTTGGATGACCAGCGACCGACTGGAAACGTCGATGCGACCTGTTTTAGGTTTGGTGTTTATAATGAAAAACGATCCAGCCAGCTTGCATGCTTACTCGCAATCGTTATTGAGCCAGGTGAGCACAGTCCTCTGCTTTATGATTCTTCTACCAGCAATTTTGTTCTTACCTATTTCAGCTGTCTGGGGGCTGTTGCTGTTTGTGCTTGCATTCATCTTGAGTCAGTTTCTGTACGGCATGTTTTTCAGCTTTGACTCACAAAATCGTCAAGTAAAAGTGACGCGGGCCTGGTTCTATTATTTCAGGACTTCTTCATTCGTCATCGACTTTAAAGATGTGCAGTTCATCCAGATCATGAGAGCAGACCCTGCCTGCGATGAGATCGAACTCAAAATGTCACACCGGACATACAGACTAGGCGGGCTCGACGTGGATGAATTCTTCTTGAAACTCTGTAAAATGTTTCCGCAGTTCACGCCACCTGAACCTCAGGCGCCCCTCGCCAGTATCTCGGATTCTTTCACACATGAGTAGGACCAAAATGAGTTCTATACAGAAAAAAAAATTCGCTACTGTCGCTGGTGTCAGTCTGTTCGCGATAGTGTTCCTTGTTTGGTTTCAGCCAATATATCACCCGAAATTTATCGACTGGAATCCCTTTTCAATATCGGAAATTCACGAAGATCTGGACGACGGAAAAGTGATTCTCGTCAGCGTGATGGCTAGTTGGGGTATATCAACAGTTATTCATGAAGCGAGATACTCAACAGATCCAGCCATTTTGAAGCTGGTTCGTAAAAAATCCATTGCCTGCTATCAGGTAGATTTAGCAGAAATTCCAGTAGACCAGATTCCATACTGGCGCACCTATTTTAATGATGAGCCAATTTTGGGTCTGTTGCTGCTATCGAAAAAATCACGCCACAAAGTCGTTCTGCGCAGCATCCCTGATTATGAGGTCACAGCTGAAAGAGTGATCACAGAAATAGAAAAGCTACAGGTTTTAAAAGATTAAGCTGAAAGTGAAAGCCCAGGCAACGATACCCACGAGTCTTGCTTTGAGTGAGATATGTCACAAAACGATGTACACCCGTAATAAAAACTGGCTCATTCTTCAACCAAACCCATCACTATAGACACACATTACCAAACCCCCTAAAATCTGCCGGTTTTTTAAGTTCACACCCCACTGACAGTATCGGCCCTCCTTAATGAATTCTCAGCAGACAGCCGCGCCCCTTTCGGAATCTGATATTCCCATCTCTGAAAAAGCACCTTTGCACGCGGCAGAGCCAGGTAAATATGCCTCGTGGGATTGGGGCACGCTGGGATGGGTGGCCATCATTCATCTGGGATTGCTGGCGGCTCCCTTTTATTTTACCTGGACCGGACTGGCGACCTGTATCTTTCTTGGTTGGCTGACTGGCTGCATTGGGATCTGTATGGGTTATCATCGTCTGTTGACGCATGGCAGCTTTCAGACGCATCGTTTTACGTTTCGGCTGATTGGTCTGATTGGATTATTGGCTGGGCAGGGACCCCCGATTCAATGGGTGGCCAATCATCGTAAACATCATCTTTACAGCGATCAGCCAGAAGATCCGCATTCGCCTCGCGACGGACGCTGGTGGAGTCACATCCTCTGGCTGGTTCCTTATCACAATGCAGAAGAAGTCCAGTCAACACACGAACGCTATGCCCCCGATTTACTCAAAGATCCGTTCATGCGGATGCTGCAGAAAACGTTTCTGCTATGGCATATCGCTATGGGAGCCCTTCTGTATGGTATCGGCTACGCGATCGGTGGAACGAACATGGCAATCAGTATGCTCGTGTGGGGCATGTTCGTGCGACTCTTTTATGTATTACATGCGACCTGGTTTGTGAACTCCGCGACGCACATCTGGGGCTATCGCAATTACGAAACGACCGACGATAGCCGCAACCTGTGGTGGGTCGCTCTTTTGACCTATGGTGAAGGCTGGCACAATAACCACCACAAATATCAACGCATGGCAAAGAATGGCCACAAATGGTGGGAATTCGACATGACCTATGGTGTCATCCTCGTCTTCGAAAAACTGGGACTGGCCTGGAAAGTCGTCAAGACACCACCTCCGAATGACAAAGACTCCGTTATCAAATCACCCAACTTCGCCAGGACGCAACAGACCGTTCAACGCTAACACGCATACATTTCTAAAGAACACCGGATGTCACTGGTAACGCTTCAGCAGTGCCGTGTCAGGAAGAGTCTACTATTCAGCTTCCGTCCCCAGGTGCTCCAGGGCGGCAGGCATGCGTTGGATATTTCCTTCACGATCTACACAGGCAATCACACTGTGGGCCGCGGCGACGGAGACGCCATCCAGAAAGAGTTCGTAGTCGTGTTCCAGCTTGGCACCGGTGACTTTCGAGAGCGTGGTTCGCAATGTCAGCACATCATCGTAGCGGGCGGGCCGCCTGTAGCGACATTCGATTCTTGAAACAACAAGCAGATAACCTTTTTCTTCCATCTCACGGTAATTGCCACCCTGAGCACGAAAGAGTTCGGTACGACCCATTTCAAAATAGTCGAAGTAATTGCCATGATGCAGTAAACCCATGGAGTCCGTTTCACTGTAGCGAACACGGATCTCCATCTCATGCGTGGCAGACATAATCCAGAGCATTCCTTTATCGAATTAAGATCGGACAGGAGTAGTAAGCGAAACGTCATAGGTACGATGAGGATCATCATCGTTTTCGTTTTGCGAATTCGTGACCGCGATCTGATATAGCTTGCGGCCCGCTTCAGTGGGATACGTCGTATCGATACAAGCCTGACACAGAGAAGAGCCGGGCAGATCAATCGCGCGGGCAATCGATTCCTTTGGCAGATATTTCAAACTATCTGCGCCAATGGCCTTCGCCATGGCCTCTTCGACTTCGGGTGTCATCTCGCCTCCATGCAGAAATCGAGGCGCGAACAGCTCGTTGATGGTTGACATATCAATGCCATAAAAACAGGGGGCAATGATCGGCGGGCAAGCCACACGCACATGTACTTCCCGGGCACGGCCACGCTCTTTTAACTGGCTGATTAATGCTTTCATTGTGGTCGAACGTACGATCGTGTCTTCCACCAGCAGCACACGCTTGCCTTCCAGCACTTCAGGTAGCGGCGTATATTTGGCACGCACCTTGTCACTGCGGTTGGCACCTTCGATAAAGGTACGGCCGATATAGCGATTTCGAATTAAACCTTCCAGACTGGGAATACTTAAATGAAAGGCCATGCTGTCGGCTGCGGCCTTCGCGGTATCGGGTACAGGAACCACGATCGTTTCTTCGTCAATCGGAACTGTTTCCTGCTTGGCTAGTTCTTCTCCCAGTCGTTTGCGGGTGATGTAAACGCTCTGGTCATCCAGTGTACTGCAGACGTTAGCGAAATAGATCCACTCAAAGAAACAGTGCGCTTTCTGTTTGGGCTTGGCATATTCCCGAATGGAGAGCTCTCCATCTTGAATGATGACTGCGGAACCGGGGGGAAGACTGTAAATCTTGTCTGCTTCAAAACCCATGTTCGCCAGAGCCACACTTTCGCTGGCCGCAGCAAACAGCGAACCATCAAAGGCGTAACACAAAGGACGAATGCCGACCGGGTCGCGCGAGACAAACATGTTCCCCAACGCATCCAGAAAAACGATATTGTAGGCACCATCCAGTCGTTTGCTGAGGTTTGCCAGAATGTCAATCAGTTGGCCGGGATTCTCTTTGGACAGTTCCTGCGAAATCAGATGCATCAGAATTTCGGTGTCGGTTTCCCGCGCAAGATGAAAGTCAGATTCGGCCAGAACTTCCTGGCAGAGCTCCTGATAGTTGGCTAACTGACCGTTAAAGCCGAAACTGAACCATTTGGACTTCTGAATATGGTGTCGTTCAAAGGGTTGTGCATAGCTCCGTTCATCTTTTCCACAGGTGGCATAACGCACATGCCCGATGGCTGCAGGGCCTTCGTACTTTTCCATCAGGTCATTGAATGTCTGCTGATGATTGAGCTGAAACACTTCGGTGACCGTACCAACGTCTTTATGGGTATCGATTAACTGGTTGCGTGACGGGTTAAACGTCGTCATGCCAGCTGCTAACTGGCCACGATTCTGAATATCCAGCAGTAACCGGGAGATAAGTTGTGATGTCTTATCAGGGGCTCCCAGCGGGGTCAGTGGGCTGGGGGCTTTGTTGGGAAGGTGATAGACGGCAGCGACGCCGCATTCGTGGAATAGTTCCGACATAAAATGCCTTAGTTCGTGGATAAGGGTTTAAAATCAGTGTGAACCGGGTGAACTATGCGATAAATTGTTTCATGGCTGTTGGTAAGAGACAAACAGAATCTGAGAAATTGTAATGAAAAAATGGTGATTTTTATGACAAATTACCCCGATTTCCTGCCAAACTCTCGCGAATGAATGTCGATGCGCCAGCCACAGGCTACTATAGTATATAAATAATAAGAAATAGGGACCCGGCGGGGAGTGCCTGTTTGATTTTTTTTGTGATTCGTTCAATAAAAGTGCTAACAGTGAGCCTTACAAGACGTGAAGTGATCGAAACCGCGGAAACGCTGGTCATTAAAATTGGAACAAACGTTCTCTCTTGCGAGGATGGTACACTCAATCTGCAGCGGATTGAATCGCTGGCGGAGCAGATTCACCGTATCAAAGAGACAGGTCGCAAGGTGGTCGTCGTTTCCAGTGGGGCCGTCGGTGCGGGCATGAGCCTGTTAGGATTGAAAGAACGCCCCCGCGATCTCGGTCACCTGCAGGCTTCCGCAGCAGTCGGCCAGGCACATTTAATCCGACGCTATGATCTCTGTCTGCAAAAACATGGTTATCATGCGGCTCAACTGCTTGTGACGGCGAACGATTTTAAAAATCGGACCCGCTATCTCAATGTACGAAATACCATCCATACACTCTTCGAGTATGGGGCGGTACCCATTGTGAACGAAAATGATACGGTCAGCATTCAGGAAATTAAATTCGGCGATAATGATCATCTGGCGGCTATGGTGACCAGTCTGGTAAAGAAACCTCTGCTGGTGATTCTGTCTGTCGTCGATGGGTTATATAACGCGGATCCCCACATACCCGACAGTTCCCGCATTTCGCTGGTACAGGATTGGAAACCTGAATTACTGGAGATGGCGACGGATGAAAGCAGTTCCCTGGGAACGGGAGGCATGAAGTCCAAATTACACGCCGTACATTCTGCGACCGCCGTTGGAGAAAATGTGATCATTGCGAATGGCAAGGAAGAAGGGGTCCTCGACCGAATTCTGAAAGCGGAAGATGTGGGCACCCTGTTTCTGGCACAGGGGGCTTTGGTTTCAGCCTGGAAGCGCTGGATTGGTTATACGATTCGGCCAAAGGGAAAATTTCATCTGGACGAAGGGGCAACCAAAGCCATTCGAGTAGGTGGAAAATCATTATTG
The DNA here is from genome assembly GCA_022600195.1 of Planctomycetota bacterium. GTDB lineage: Bacteria > Planctomycetota > Planctomycetia > Planctomycetales > Planctomycetaceae > Gimesia. The sequence continues at coordinate 24,122 of JAHZKX010000061.1, read as the reverse complement.
GCGATTGGTATTAAATCGATTGAAGGAACATTTGAAAGTGGTGAAGCCGTCATTCTGGTCAGCCCCACTGGCGAAGAATTTGCACGTGGACTCAGTAATTACAATTCCTCCGATCTGGCAAAAATTCTCACACATCGTTCAGATCAAATTGCGACCATTTTGGGGACAGTGCCTTATTCCGAAGTGATTCATCGGGATAATCTGGCAGTACTCGAAAATCATCCTGCTTTGTAGGGAGCGCGCTATGTGGGTAACTGAAACAGCCATTCCGCCGATGATCATTTGCAGTATTGTCGCCGTCGTTTTATTTGTGCAATTTTATTTAAGGCACCAGATAAAATACATCGTTGGTTGTCTGGTGATGACCGGGGCAATCGTAGGATTTTATTTTCTGGAACAGAGTATTATTACAGAGAGGGAACGCGTCGAAGCCGATCTTTACGGGTTGATCAGCGCGTTTGAAAATAAGGAAGTCGAACCCACACTGAGTTACTTCAGCCCTCGGGCAGAGGGGTTGCGGCGTTTAGTGCGGACGGCATTAAACCTGGTGACCATTAATGGACAACTCAGAATTACTGATGTAATGACCGAGTTGAAATCAGAAAATTCGATTGCCACCACCCATTTTAGAGCGAATGGCGCTGCAACCTTTGGTGGAATATCTGGTAGTTCGCCGACGCGCTGGGAGTTGACCTGGCAAAAAATGGGAGGCGAATGGAAAGTGACCAAAGCCAGCCGCCTGAACCCGATTACCGGTGAAACGCTGCATGTGATGTCAAGATGACACCGATGATGGAATGTTTGCAGGCTGAACTCAACAGGTTTTTCTCTGCCAATGTGACCCTTTTCTGCAGTCTTAATTTCCGCAGAAGTGGCTCTCTCTCGACCCCTTTGGTCTCCGATATACCAGTGAATAAAATGAACTTGACAACGTCCCTCCCTTCGCGAATATGCGTTATAAGCGTCGCGCGCGAGATGCGTTTTTTGTGCACTGCTTGTTGAGAACACTGAAGATCTCAGCACTATAAAAGTCCCTGTGTTTTGAAAATCTTCACCTGATAAAGCATCAGTAGTACTCAATGTCTCGTAACTTATCGACACGCTTCGGTCACGCTTCGAAGCGTTTGAATCACTGTTCAACCCTCGTTCGCCAGCTTTCAACCACTCATCGCGCCATAAAAATAACTTGACACCCCCGCGCCTTTCAACAAAATCATTCACAGTCAAATCAAGCAGAATTCCAACAAACACAACAGCCCATTTGTGCATACAGCCCGAATTCAAAAAGTGAATTGTGAGAATGGAAATCATGAGCACCAGCATATCCCTTACTTCATCAATCAATAACACGGTGAGTGAGCCCGAATGTAATGCAGGCCAGGTGCAGCGAGCAGGAAACTGATAGAACCATGGAAGGATTAAAATGCAAGTTGTATCAAAGAGGCGGAAAAAGTAACGACCTGCCATGACCCACGCAGCAGTCACCCGCAAAAGAAATTCTACCAGATCGAAACGAACTACCTACAGGTGAAAATTCACCATCAGCTCCCAACGAAACTCAACCAGGTTCGCGAATCCCACGGAGGGTGACTGTTTGAAAGACGTAACAGGAGATCTAACTAAAACAATTTACGTCGATGCATCAAAATTGCGAGAAGTAAGACTTTTCTTAGCACGGTATTGTATTTAATATGGATAGATTGTATATAATATGTGCTCGTGGCTTAACTTTATGTCTTGAAGAGAAATGATCAATGGCGGCAGTCGTTTCAAAAGAATTAATGCATGGTTCTCGCAGGCAGACCCTGGTACAGCAGGTGCTGGTCAGGTTCTTTCAGGGCGAATTCCAGGCAAATCAACGAATGACAGTCCAGGCGTTAGCCAAAGAATGGAACGTCAGTGCGACTCCCGTAAGGGAAGCGTTGGTCGAACTGGAAGGGATTGGCATTGTTGAAATCTTTCCGAATCGGGGGGCGGTGCTTCGAAATTTTGGCGCCAAAGAATTACGGGAAATCTGTCAGGTCAGACGGATTCTGGAAAGCGAGGCGACGCGTTGTGCCTGTGGTCATATCACGCCGCACGAGTTAGATAAACTAAAACAGATTTTCAATGAATTGGCCACAGCGAAACGAACTGTTGAGTGGTCGGAATCGACGCAGGAATGGGATGACTACCTGCACGCACTAATTTATCAGACGTGTGGCAGCGAACGTCTTGCTCATGAAATTAATCGGTATCGGGTTTTATATCGGACCTTGCGACAAATTCGGCACAGTAAACGCCAGAATGTCAAGGACTATGAACAGATGGAAGAAAACGCAGAACATCTGAGGATTGTCCAGGCACTGTCAACCGGCGATCCGGAAGCCGCGGCAAAAGCGATGAACGATCATCTGCAACAAGCTTCGATCGGACTGGAACGCGATCTGTTTCAGAACCAGAATTCGTAAACGACAGGTCAGAGATATGAATTACTATAACGACAGGAAAGCAGCTGGAAAATCGAGGACTAATATTCTGATGCGATTTTTTATTACGAGAGTGAGTTCAGTCTGTCTGTTATTGGTCGCTCTGAGCGTACTGTTATCGTCTGCAGGGAAAACTGCGGAATCAAAGTCTAAAGTGGATTTCGAAAAAGAGATTGCTCCTTTAATCGTGGAACACTGTATTCGTTGTCATAATCCCGGCAATGAAAAAGGGGAACTTTCTCTCGCTTCGATTGAGGAATTGACAGAGAAAAGTTTCCTCACACCGGGCAAACCGAGTGAGAGTTATCTGCTGGATGTGATTCGCGTAGACTCGAAATCCGGCAAAGCCGAAATGCCCAAAGATGGTAAGCCACTTTCCAAAGAAGAGTTTTCACTATTCACCCGCTGGATTGAACAGGGGGCATCCTGGCCTGCAAAATTGAAGCTGCAGGAAAAATCCAAAGCCGATCTGAGCTGGTGGTCGCTCCAACCGCTGGACCGCAAGGGACCACCTGAAAGTAATGGTGTGCCGAAAACGTGGCTGAAAAATCCCATAGATCGATTCATTTATGCGAAGCTTCAGGAAAAAAAATTAACGCCTGCTCCCCCCGCGACGAAACGAGAGTTAATCCGGCGAGCAACTTATAACCTGACAGGCCTGCCTCCTACTCCAGAAGAAGTGACAGCCTTTGAAAGTGATCCTTCACCGGATGCTTATGAAAAATTAATAGATCGCCTGTTAGCTTCACCCCGATATGGAGAGCACTGGGGCCGACATTGGCTGGATATTGTTCGGTTTGGTGAAAGTAATGGTTTCGAGCGCAATGTGATCATCGATAATCTCTGGCCGTTTCGCGATTATATTATTCAGTCGTTCAATTCTGACAAGCCCTTTGATCAGATGGTAATCGAGCATCTCGCCGGCGATGTTATCGGTAAAGGAGATGCGAATGTCGAAGTGGGAACAGCGTTTCTCGTTTGTGGCCCTTACGATAACGTAGGTAATCAGGACCCGGTTCAGGCGGCACAAATTCGCGCGAATACGATTGACGATATGATTCGCACGACAGGCGAAGCCTTTCTGGGACTGACGGTGGGCTGCAGTCGTTGTCACAATCATAAATTCGATCCGGTGAAACAACAGGATTATTACAGCCTGTATGCTACGTTTTCGGGTGTCTTTCATGGGAGCCGTGTGCTGGCGACACCCGCAGCAATTCAAAAACGGGCCGCACAAATCAATCCGCTGAATGCTGAGAAAGCAAAATTACTAAAAGAGAAATCCAAAATCGAAAAGGCAATCCAGGCACGGGCTGAAAAGAAAGCTGCCGAGTATGAAAAAGCGTGGGTCCGAGAACCTGTGAAACGGACGGGAGTCAAAGATACGTTCCCGCCGATCTCCGCAAAATTCGTCAGGCTGACTGCCCAGGGGCTGGATACCAATCCCTCGGCGAAAACCGGATATCGCGTTGATGAATTCGAAGTCTGGACTGCTGGCAAAAATCCACGGAATGTAGCGCTCGCCCAAAACGGAGGCACAGCGAAAGGCGCCAACAGTCGTGTTGCAGGCGATTTTGCCGGTGCTTATGACGTGAGTTTAACCATTGATGGCAAAATTGGAGCCTGCTGGATTGCCGGTAGCCCCGAGCTGACGATCGAATTCCAAAAGCCTGAAACCATCGATCGCGTGGTTTTCTCCAGTGATCGATCAGGTGCCGCGATGAGTAATTACAAAGCAACGTTCCTGGCCGATTATAAAATCGAAGTTTCCACGGATGCCAAATCATGGCAGGAGGTCGCTTCTTCCAAAAATCGAAAACCGGTCAACGCCGGTCATCGTCGCAGACGCCTCTTTGTTTCTGAAGGAACAGCCGATGAACTCCGGCAGATTGGAAAACTGAACACAGAGATCAAAAAACGAGATCAAAAGCTGGCTGCCATTCCCGGTTTACCTGCCTGGTGGGTTGGTAATCACAAACAGGTGAATGGACCCTTCCATACGTTTGTCGGCGGAAATCCGCAACGCAAAGGAGAACCAGTTGTCCCCGCGAGTATGTCCACACTCAGTCAAGTGACCACTGGATATCAGCTGGATGCCAAGGCACCACAGGGAGAACGGCGACTTGCTCTGGCGCGCTGGCTGGTCGCCAAAGAGAATCCATTGACGCCGCGTGTGCTGGCCAATCGACTCTGGCATTATCATTTCGGAACCGGAATCGTTTCGACTCCCAGCGACTTTGGCTACATGGGAACGCGGCCAACACATCCCGAATTACTGGACTGGCTGGCGATTCAGATTCAAAAGAATGGCTGGAAGCTGAAAGACATTCAGAAACAGATCATGCTGTCGGAAACCTATCAGCAAGCCAGTACCTTCCGCAAGGATGCATCGCGAGCGGATTCAGATTCGCGTTATCTCTGGCGCTTTCCACCGCGTAGACTGGCGGGGGAAGAAATTCGGGATACACTGTTGTCGATCTCAGGCAAACTGAATCTCAAAATGGGTGGACCCGGATTTCGCCTGTACCATTATCTACAGGATAATGTCGCCACATATGTGCCTCGTGAAGAGTTTGGACCGGAAACATACCGTCGCGCTGTCTATCATCAAAACGCGCGGGCAGCCAGCATCGATCTATTAACCGATTTCGACTGCCCTGATAACGCATTTGCTGCTTCCAGACGCAATACAACGACAACACCGTTACAGGCACTGACCTTAATGAATCATCGATTTACTCTGGATCTTTCCCAATTCCTGGCAGAACGTTTACAGCGTGATGCAGGTGCGGAAAATGTGGAACGGCAAATTGACCGTGCGTTTCGTCTGTTCTTTGCCCGCGCTCCTGAAGTGCGAGAACAACAGGCGGCCCGACAGTTGATTTCTGAGAATGGCCTGAATGCGTTTTGCCGGGCAATGATTAATTCAAATGAACTGATTTATCTTGATTGAAGTGGTAAACCCGCATGTTAAATTCGATTGAAAATAATTTGACCCAACGCCTGTTGCATCAGTTACATTCCCGGCGTTCCTTTTTTTCCAGTGTGTATACGGGAATGGCGGGCATCGGCTTGACCAGTTTGTTACTCAACGATCTTTCCGCTGCTACAAAGAAAAACAGTGCAAAGAACGCAAAAGACTGGCAACCCGGCGCGAATGAAACACATTTTCCCGCCAAAGCCAAACGCGTGCTGCAGATTTTTTGTCCGGGCGCCGCATCTCATATGGACTTGTGGGAACACAAGCCGAGTCTGGAAAAATATCATGGTAAGCCATTACCGGGTGAAGAAAACTTCCTCAGCTTTCAGGGGAAAAACGGCAATCTGATGAAGAGCCCGTGGGCTTTTAAACCTGCAGGCAAAAGTGGCAAAATGTTTTCCACGATTCTGCCTCATATGTCTGGACACGTTGATGAAATGGCCTTTGTTCATTCTATGACGACGAAGACAAATACGCATGGACCCGGTTGTGTGTTCATGAATACCGGCCATGATACCGAAGGACATCCCAGTGCCGGTGCCTGGTTGGGTTATGCGTTAGGTAGTGAAAATGAAAACCTGCCGGCTTATATTGCCATCCCCGATATCCGAGGCGAACCTCCCAATGGAAAAGCCAACTGGAGCAATGGTTATTTACCTGCGCAACATCAGGCAATCGTAATGAACGCACAATCGCCCATACGAAATCTGAAGGTTCCCAAAGGGATTAGTCAGAAGCAGGAACAGGCCACACGCGAATTCCTAAAGTTCCTGGATCAACGACACGCAGAGCAACGTCCCGGAAATTCCGATTTGCAGGCCCGTATCGAAGCCTATGAACTGGCAGCGCGAATGCAACTCTCGGCGCCTGAAGTTTCCAATCTGGCTTCCGAACCGAAGACAATCCATGAGCAATATGGAACCAATGATCCAAACAAATTGAAAGCCGCCTATGCACGCAACTGTTTACTCGCGCGGCGGTTTCTGGAACGCGGGGTGCGTTATCTGAATCTGTATTGTGCTTCGCGGGCTTCCGGCGTAGATGGTTTATTGAACTGGGATGCGCATAAAACCTTGAAAGCCGACTACGAACGACATTGCCCGATTTTTGACCAGCCGACAGCAGCCTTGCTGACCGATTTGAAGCAACGTGGATTACTGGACGAAACTTTGATCTTGTGGACCACCGAGTTCGGTCGGATGCCCACTCATCAGGCGGGAACGTTGGGCCGCGACCATAACCCGGATGGGTTTACCTGTTGGATGATGGGTGCCGGCATCAAAGGAGGTACCAGCTATGGGGCCACCGATGAATTCGGAAGGCGGGCCGAATTAAATCCAACAACCGTCTGGGACTTTTACGCGACCGCCTTGCATCTACTGGGATTCCAGCATGACAGGCTAACCTACTACAATAACGGCCTGGACCGACGTCTGACGGACGTTCACGGGAATTTGATTAAAGAAATCATGGCTTAATGCTGATGAAGTCTTAAATATCCGTAACCATCTCATTGGTTCAGGTCGCAGATTTTAACAAGAGAACGCATGGAACCATTGACGCCTTCGGTGTGTCTCTCTAAACTGTGCCTCTGATAAGTTGCGGGGCGTAGCTCAGCTTGGCTAGAGCGCTGCGTTTGGGACGCAGAGGTCGCACGTTCGAATCGTGTCGCCCCGACTTTGATGAAGCCCTCATAACGAATTTCATTTCGTTATGAGGGCTTTTTTTGTGCGACGTTCTCTGCCCTAAGTATCTTGCGCTGCATTGTTTATTGCATTGTGTTCATCGCGGATCGAATAGTTTTAAAAAAAGTGGTAACATAATGCCGCGTTTTTCGCTCAGTAGTTTAGATGCGGGCCAAATCGTTTTAAAAATGAAATTTGCTGTATTAACACGACTTGCGGAGAAAGGCTTTTGCCATGTGTAACAATTGTAATTTGAATATTGATGCGGAGCGGACAGATGAATTTGGACAGAAACTGCTGGAGATTGTGAATCACAGTAGTCTGTCGCTGATGATGTCGATCGGCCATCGTTCGCGGCTGTTTGATATCATGAGTGAGATGGAACACGCCAGCAGCAGTGAAATTGCTGAACAGTCCGGTCTCAATGAACGCTATGTTCGCGAATGGCTGGGGGCCATGGTCACAGGCGAAATTATAGAATATGACCCTGTTCTCAAGACCTACTTTTTACCAGCAGAACATGCCGCTTTACTGACGAGGGCTGCCGGATCAAATAATTTTGCGACCACGATGCAATGGTTTTCTGTGCTGGGTTCGGTCGAAGACCAAATTGTCGATTGTTTTCAGGCAGGGGGTGGCGTTCCCTATTCCGAATTTGCTCGCTTCCACGAAGTCATGGCAGAAGAAAGTTATAACTCAGTCGTGTCCGGCCTGTTTGAACATATTCTGCCGCTCGTACCCGGTTTGGAAGAAAAATTGAATGCCGGTATGGATGTTCTGGATATCGGTTGCGGCAGTGGTCTGGCGCTGATCGAAATGGCAGCCACGTTTCCCAAAAGCCGTTTTACAGGATTCGATATTTCAGAAGAGTCCATAGGACGCGCAAAACAGACCGCCGCACAACGTGGCATATCAAATGTCTCATTCGAGGTTCAGGATGTCTCGCAGATGAACGCGCCCGAATCATTCGATTTTATTACCGCCTTTGATGTCATTCACGATCAGGCCAATCCTGCTCAGGTACTGAGTGAAGTCAATGCGGCATTACGAATGGGGGGCACATTCCTGATGCAGGATATCGCCGCTTCAAGTAATGTAGAGCAGAACATTACCAATCCTCTGGGGCCCATGTTTTACACGATTTCAACCATGCATTGTATGACCGTTTCGCTTGCTCAAGGCGGTGCGGGTCTGGGAACTTGCTGGGGGAAAGAGCTGGCTTGCCAGATGCTTGGCGATGCCGGTTTCCAGGAGGTTGATGTACAAGAGCTGCCCCATGATATCATGAATTATTTTTACGTGATGACAAAAATGTAAGATCGGCAGCTCTCAGAGGATTGCCTTTATCAGTGAGTAGAACTCCAACGGATTCTACTCACTGTTTTTTGGTGAAAATCGGTGAAATAGACGTGGTCTGATTGATGTTTCCCCATGCGGCAGATTAAATTAGATATTATTGTAGACTTTTGATTGGATGCTTGCTGTTGCTGTCTATAATTCCAACGGAGAGAGCTGATCCTGCAGGAAGCATGAGAAAATCTTAAGAATCAGAGAAGAATGTGCTATTTAAAGCCTTTCCATGTATTGATTTTGGTGTAAGAATGCCGATTACAAGGAATGTTTCTATTACGTAGAGTTTGCCGGAACGATGGTGAACAGACTATGGTGGAAAGCACGGATGTCTGAAGCCGGAACTTCAATGCTCGAAAAGTATTGTAAGGGGATCGCTATCCAGACTTGATGATTTATTGAATTGTGAAAACCAATCGAAAAAAACTCCTGCGTCTTTCCCTCCTTGCGGGTGATGAAAATTGCCCCAATTCCTGTCAGAGAGAACACCCGGCATTTTCCATGGTTTCGATGATTTCAGTGATTGATTCTGATCTGGTTTCTCGTTAATAGAATTGCGCCGGTATCGTGGGTGCTAAATCGATTTGATAAACGGTGCGTGACAGAATTCAAAATACAGATTTTAAATAATTTCATTCAACTGTGAATAGACCGCCTGAGAAAAGGTGGCAACTGGGAGTATCAATCAGAATGGCGACCACAGACGTGCCTGGTGCAAATGGCAAACTCAGCGAACAGCTTGATGCTGTTGTGATCCGCTTTTGCGGCGATAGTGGCGATGGAATGCAATTGGCGGGCACACAATTCACAAATGTGTCGGCTGTCTTTGGGAATGATGTAAGCACATTGCCTGACTTCCCCGCAGAAATTCGCGCACCCGCCGGAACGCTGGGTGGAGTAAGTGGTTTTCAGATTTGCTTCTCGAGCAGCGAAATTTTTACGCCCGGCGATGAAGTGGATACGCTGATCGCCATGAACCCCGCTGCATTAAAAACAAATGTGGCAGACCTCAGGCGGGGTGGAACGCTGATCGTCAACGAAGATGCTTTTGAAAAAAGCAATCTTTCCAAAGCCGGTTATGAAAGTAATCCGCTCGACGATGAAGAATCTCTGGCCGCCTACCAGCTTCAGAAAGTACCAATGACCAGCCTGACGCGTGATGCTGTGGCTGACTTGGGACTTTCGCCACGTGAAGCGGAACGTTGCAAAAACTTTTTTGCAATGGGCCTGGTTTATTGGCTCTATCAGCGCGATGCCACACCAACGGAAGACTGGGTCAAAACCAAGTTTGCCAAGAAGCCGGAACTGGTGGAAGCAAACCTGAAAGCATTACACGCCGGCTATAATTATGGTATCACAACCGAAGCAATCAGTGTGCATTACCGAGTGGATCCTGCAGACCTGCCACCTGGAAAGTATCGCAAAGTCACCGGTAATGAAGCTTTGGCGTTCGGCTTTGTGACAGCATCTAAGCTGTCCGGCAAACAGTTATTCTACGGCGGATATCCGATTACTCCCGCCAGCGATATTTTACACGAACTTTCCAAGCTGAAGAATTTCAACGTCGTCACGTTTCAGGCAGAAGATGAAATTGCCGCCATTACAAGTGTCGTCGGTGCTTCCTATGCAGGCGATCTGGCTATTACCGCCAGCAGTGGTCCCGGCATTGCTCTCAAATCGGAAGGTGTCGGACTGGCTGCAATCATGGAGCTGCCTTTGGTTGTCGTCAATGTGCAACGTGGGGGGCCCAGTACCGGCCTGCCTACAAAAACAGAACAATCAGACCTGTATATGTGCATGTTTGGTCGAAATGGAGATTGCCCGCTGCCTCTGGTTGCGCCGGCTTCACCTGCTGACTGTTTTGAGATGGCACAGGAAGCATTGCGGATTGCTGTGGAATTCATGACCCCCGTCATGCTGCTCAGCGATGGTTACATCGCCAACGGAGCCGAGCCCTGGCAGATTCCTGATGTTTCCAGTCTGAAACCGTTCAAAGTTTCGAACGAGAATACTCAGAATGGCGATGAATTTATGCCTTACATGCGGAATGAAAAGAAAGCCCGTCCCTGGGTGATTCCCGGTACTCCCGGTTGCGAACATCGACTTGGCGGCCTGGAAAAATCGGATGTGACCGGAAACGTGGATTACTCTCCGGAGAATCACCAGTTTATGACGACACTCCGGGCAAAGAAAGTTGCTGATATTGCAAACTACATTCCGGAACAGACCATCGAAGGCCCTGAATCGGGTGACCTGCTGGTGATTAGCTGGGGGGGAACTTACGGGGCAGTTCGCACTGCTGTAAAACAATCGATTGGAGAAGGGTTGTCAGTCGCGCATGCACACATTCGCTATCTGAATCCATTCCCTAAAAATTTGGGTGATATAATCAAACAGTACAAGAAAGTTTTGATACCCGAATTAAATAATGGGCAGTTAAGAATGATTATTCGGGGAACTTATCTCGCTGACGCTGTCGGTTTGAATAAGGTTCAAGGCAAACCGTTCCTGATTAGTGAAGTCAAACAGAAAATCAGAGAAATGATTAGCGAACAGAAATAACAGTCAGTCACTTCTGTGACTGTGTCAGATAATATTCAATTTTAAGAAATAAGTAATAGCGTTTAAGGATAGAAAATAATGAGCGTTGATGTCACCCTGCCTGTCCTCTCGCCGAAAGATTTTGCCAGCGATCAGGAAATTCGCTGGTGCCCGCGCTGTGGCGATTATTCGATTCTCGCCCAGATGAAAAAAGTTCTGCCCACACTAGGCATTCCCAAGGAGAAATTTGTATTCGTTTCGGGAATTGGCTGTTCGAGCCGTTTCCCGTATTACATGGATACTTATGGGATGCACAGCATTCACGGCAGGGCACCCGCAGTGGCGACCGGTGTGAAACTGGCCAATCCTGATCTGCAGGTTTGGGTGATCACCGGTGACGGCGACTCCCTTTCGATTGGTGGCAATCACTTCATGCACGTGCTCAGACGAAACGTCGATTTGAAAGTGATCATGTTCAACAATCAGATTTACGGGTTGACCAAAGGGCAATATTCCCCCACCAGCCCCACGGGAACCAAAACCAAGAGCACACCTTTTGGCTCGGTGGATCGGCCTCTCAATCCTCTAGCTGTGGCAATTGGTGCACGTGCCACTTTTGCAGCCCGGTCAGTTGATGTTGACATTAAGCATCTCTGCAACGTTCTGGAACGGGCCGCCAACCATAAAGGGTCAGCCTTCGTTGAAGTTTATCAGGATTGCAACGTCTTCAACTCGGGTGCGTTTGAATTTGCTTCCAAAAAAGGAAAAAAAGAAGAGAATGTCATCTATCTTGAACATGGCAAGCCGCTTATTTTTGGTAAGGATCGAGACAAAGGAGTCCGACTCAATAGTCACGATCAACCAGAAGTAGTGGAACTGGGCAAAGGAATTACAGAAGACGATCTGCTGTTTCATGATGAAAAGTCAGAGGATATGAATCTGGCATTTTTATTGGCCAGCATGCGTCATCCTGAGATGCCGGAACCAATGGGTGTTTTCCGTTGTGTCGAGCATCCAACCTATAATGATGCCGTTTATCAGCAGGTAGAAGCAGCAACCGAACGTAGCGGCGATGGTGATCTGGAATCCCTGTTTAACACCGGCGATACCTGGACTGTATAACCTTTCGTATCAGCAAATAAAAAAGACGTCACAGTGATCACTGAGACGTCTTTTTTTGTGAGCATTCATCAGACTGCATTTATTCGGTAGATGTTCCTTCGCCAAACGAAAGTCGCATCTGACGTGTCTCTGCGGGATTTAGTTCTTTGAAGAGCAAACTGGGTTGAATGCCTTTATTATTCTGGTATTTATCGCTGTTGTATTCGACGATTTCACCGATGACCGTATTATAGATGATCTGGCAGATGGCAACGCCCGCATAAATGCGTACCGGTTGGGCTACAGTAATTTCCAGAGTCCAGTAACCACAGAACCCTATATCGCCAACGCCGGCTGTGGCATGTACAGAAATTCCAAGTCGTCCGATCGAAGAGCGGCCTTCGAGAAGTGGAACAAGATTGTGCGTTTCTGTCCGCTCCACAGTCCGCCCCAGGTAAAGTTGGCCGGGGTAAAGTACCATGCCTTCTTCGGGAATCACATATTTTCCCAGTCGATTAGGACGGGCCATATCCAGCACGATCTCTTCGTAGACCATTAACTCATCGTGCAGGCAGAGGTTATAGCTGTTGGGGTTTAAATGTTTGTCATGATAGGGCTCAAGGACGATATCTTCCCCCAAGCGTGCTTTGATTTCTTTCCCGGTAAGAATCATTGGCTTCCCATTAACTTTGAAGTGGAAATAAGACTCTGTATACACGAAACATAAACCGCAGGGAGGCGGCTTTCAACAGTCCCGCCTCGTGTTTTCAGAAACAGTACTAAGTACCATAATTTCATCTGAGGTCCAAAGTCAGATTTAATAGGTTTAAAGGGGTTTCAGTCCGATTCGGGGACAAATTTTCAAGAGACTGCATGCGGTGCATTGGGGGCGACGGGCAATGCAGGTGGCGCGGCCGTGCAGAATGATACGGTGCGAAAATTTGATCCATTCTTTTTTTGGCAGGACTTCCACTAAATCGCGTTCGATGATTTCCGGGTTTTTGCTGGTGGTAAGTCCAAAGATGTTGGTGATGCGTTTGACATGCGTATCGACGACCACGCCGCTGGGAATGTCAAATGCAGTGCCCAATACGACATTGGCCGTTTTTCTACCCACACCAGGCAGCGCCACCAGCTCTTTTAGGGTGCGTGGAATTTCCCCCGCATGCTCTTTGGTGACCGCTAACGCCATCTTACGGATATTGGTTGCTTTCGCGCGAAAGAAGCCCAGTGGATATACAATCTTTTCGACGTCAGCCTGCTTGCTGGCTGCCAGCTTTTCTGCAGTGGGGTATTTTTTGAATAACGTCGGCGTTGTGGCATTCACTCGTTCGTCCGTGCATTGTGCAGAGAGAATCGTGGCAACCAGCAATTGAAAAGGAGAGTCGTGGATCAACGCACATTCAGGCTCTGGAAACAATCGAGCTAGACCTCGCACGATTTTACGGGCATGTTTCTTTTTTTCATCAACCGTGCCGACATAACTGGAAGTCTTTGCGGGCTGTGTTCGTTTTTTAGCCATATTTTTCGTGACAATTCCCAAATTGGAGTGCTAGTCTGATTGGCAGAAGCTGAGCCATCCAGCATTCGTTAGACATGCACCTTAGTATGTTGCACTACGAATTGTTTTTCAATGAATTCGATATAGAAATCAATAATGTCATCTTATAGTGATCCGATAGAGCAACAGCTCAAGACTTTTACCGGCATTGTACCGGTTTTGGAACTGGAAGAGAGTGTACTGCTCCCACATTCCCAAGTGTTGCTCAGAATGACGGCGGCCGCCGATTGTCAGTTGATTTCTGATGCGATCAATGAGAATGCTCTCGTGGCGGTAGCTTTGAAACAGGCACATAACAACTCACAACTTGAAATGCAGCAATCTGCTTCAGTCGATATTGTCTGTCTGGCCTCAATCGTTTCACCCTATCAACTGGAATCCGGGGAGTATTCAATTCTCCTAAAAGGAATCTGTCGCGCGCGCGCTGTTGTATTACAGGGGCCTGGTCAAACCTATCGAAGAGCGCTGCTCGCAGCAAAACCTGACTTTTATGCTGATCAGCCAATGATACATCGTGAACACCGCCAACTCGAATTACTGGAACATTACGCGAAAATCTTTTTGCAGCATTCCGGCGATTCCACTTATTATCATTTACTGCATCGGGAAATATCACTAGGTAAACTTTGTGATACCCTGGCAAGTACGATCAACATGGAACCGGTCTTGCGTCAGTTGATTTTAGAGGAACACGATGTCGATCTGCGCAGTGATCTCTTATTGGATTTTCTCAAGAATCATTTGCGTTATCAGCAGCCTAACCCGTTTGCAAATGTCACGTCAATTCCTTTCAGTCAGAACTGATCGAGTACAGGCGTTGATTCAGGCTCACTTTTTCTCAGACTTATCTGATACGTGTTCGGCCAAAACTTCTTGTGGCTGAGCCATGCGTTTCATAAGATAAGAGACTCTGACTTAATTGACGGGTTGATAATCCGTTTGCCTGTGATTGTTTTTCCGGGGACATACTGCAATGAACAAGTTTGAACGTCGGTTTTTGTGTTCGGTGCTTTTCCTGTTTGTGACAGTCGGCATCACATCCGCTGCGTCAGCCAAACCACAACCGAATCGACCGAACATTCTATTTTGTATTGCCGATGATGCTTCGTTCCCCCATATGGGCGCGTATGGCTGTTCGTGGGTGAAGACACCCGGCTTCGACCGTGTGGCACGGGAAGGATTATTGTTTACGAATGCCTATACTCCCAATGCCAAGTGTGCACCATCGCGTGCCTGCATCCTGACGGGCCGAAATTCCTGGCAATTGAAAGAGGCCGGGAATCATATGGCCTTTTTTCCACCGGAATTCAAAACCTACGTCGAAGCACTGGCGGACTCAGGCTATGCCATCGGTAAGACAGCGAAAGGCTGGGCTCCAGGAGTCGCCGTGGATGCCGCTGGAAAACGTCGCAATCTGGCAGGCCCCGCGTTTAATCAGGTTCGCGCGAAGCCACCGGCAAATGGTATTTCACCCATTGATTATGCAGCCAACTTCGAGCAGTTTTTAAAGGCCTCTCCTCAAGGGAAACCATGGTGTTTCTGGTATGGCGGATTGGAACCGCATCGTCGTTATGAATATGGTTCGGGGGTCAAAAAGGCGGGTAAAAAAATCACAGACATCGACCGGGTTCCCGCATACTGGCCCGATAATGAAGTCATTCGAAATGACATGCTCGACTATGCTTTTGAAATTGAACACTTTGATCAGCATCTGGTTAGAATGCTGAATTTTCTGGAGCAGCGCAATGAACTGGAGAATACGATCATTGTGGTCACCGCCGATAATGGTATGCCGTTTCCCCGTGTGAAAGGGCAGGAGTACGAACGCTCCAATCACCTGCCTCTGGCGGTGATGTGGAAGCAGGGCATTAAAAAGGCAAATCGGGTGATTGATGATTATGTCAGCTTTATTGACTTTGCTCCGACTTTTGTTGAGGCCGCGGGAATGAAGTGGGAAGAGACGGGCATGCAACCTGCCACGGGCCGAAGTCTGACCGATATTTTTCACTCTGCGAAATCCGGTATCGTCAATCCCCAACGCGATCATGTGCTCATAGGAAAAGAGCGTCACGATATCGGCAGGCCGTCAGATCAGGGGTATCCGATTCGCGGAATTGTGAAGGGCGGGATGTTGTATCTGAAGAATGATGAACCAGGACGCTGGCCCGCTGGTAATCCGGAAACGGGATATCTGAATTGCGATGGCAGCCCGACAAAGACAGCCATTTTGCAATTCCGCAGAGTGGGGAAACAGGAACATTTCTGGGCAGGGGCCTTTGGCAAACGAAAGGCGGAAGAGTTATATTCGATTCAGGATGACCCGGAATGTATGAAGAATCTGGCCGCGCTACCAGAATTTCAGGCAATCAAGAATTCCCTGAAGCAGCAGATGCATGCTGAGTTGACCGCTCAAAAAGACCCACGCGTTTTGGGGAATGGTGCTGTGTTTGAAAGTTATCAATATTCAGATGCGCGCACGCGTAATTTTTACCAGCGGTATATGCAAGGCGAAAAAATCAGAGCGGGCTGGGTCAGTGAATCCGATTTTGAATCTGGGCCACTCGACTGAAAAGCAGTGGTGCCATTACTGATCTGCATTTTTTGCTGAAAGATAACCGGCTGAAGACTGGAAGTATTTTTGTCTTCTGCGCTCTGCCTCTTTGGAAGCGGTGGACAAGCCCGCTTTGAGGTCCTCCAGATTGGCGGCACAGTACCGACAACCTGTCTGATTTAAATGAAATTCGACATAGCTTTGAAAATCAGGTGGAAGGGTTTCCAGTAAATAACCACCCAGTTGACTGCGTGAAAGACAACTCAGGTGATTTCTTCTCCAGATTTCACCTACCGAATGGGCTCCCTGATCACGCTGGCTAGATAACTGAGCCAGGCGGACGCGTAGCGAATCTGTACTCCTGAGTGCCTCTTCAACCAAAGACATCAGCTCAATGGAAAGTGACTCATCCAGATAGGCGAGTAATTCCTGATCTGTAAATGGGCTTTCATCGGTCATGCGGGAGCCTCGGTAAATTCTGAATGGATTAGGTACTTATTGAAACGCAGCTTTCTATTATTCCTGATCAACAATCCGCTTTAAAGACTATTCGCGTAAACAGTTGTGTATTTTAACAGAAACGTGAAATGAGCAATAACGTATTAAATTTTATAGGTTGAATCGTGAATTTAAGAAAAATAGAGGGTAAGTAGCTGATTTTCCAATTAGACAAAATGGTTTCTCATGCCTGAATGCTTGTCGCTGGAAGCTTTGCTCGTTAGCATACCGTTATGAATTGACGCGCTCAAGTTGCGCCTGAATGTTGTCAATGCTCTACTCACTGTTTACCGGAACTGGTAGCACACTTCTTTTAATCGCGTGAAGTCAACGTGCCTTAAATAACAGATTGAAGATAGTTTAGAGCGTGGCGATTTATTTGTTTGTTTATAAGAATTGAAGGAAACATAGTGGCAGCTCAAGCAAATGCCTTATCATTGGAAGAGTTGAAGGAAAAAGGCAAAGTCCTTCGCCGACAAATAATCCGCATGACTACTGAAGCAGGCAGTGGACACCCCAGCAGCAGCTTGTCTGCTGTCGAAGTGGTCAATGCACTCTGGTTTGGCGGTTTCATGAAGTACGATCCGCAGAATCCGACCTGGGAAGGCCGCGATCGTTTCATTTTGAGTAAAGGGCATGCTGTACCTGTACTCTATGCAGCCATGGCGGAAGCAGGATACTTTTCTGTTGATGATATCATGACACTTCGAAAACTGGGGAGCCCTTTTGAAGGCCACCCTAATATGAAACGTCTTCCCGGAATTGAAGCTTCGACAGGTTCACTGGGACAGGGGTTATCACTGGGAATCGGGCAGGCTCTGGGAGCACGTTTGAATCAGAATGGCTCCAACGTATTTGTTGTGATTGGTGATGGTGAGATGGGAGAAGGTCAGGTCTGGGAAGCTTTGGCAGGTGCTGAAAAGTACAAGCTGGGCAACTTGACTGCCATCATCGACCAGAATGGATACCAGCAAACCGGTGCAACGAAAGATGTTCTCGATTTTGGCTCCTTCGAAGAAAAAATTTCATCCTTTGGATGGCACACACAGACGATCGAAGGAAACTGCCAGGAATCAGTTGTTAATGCATTAGAGACGGCTTCCAAAATCACGGATCGTCCCAAGGCAATTATTGCAAAAACGAAAAAAGGGTATGGTATTCTTCCCGTGCTGGAAGAAACGGGAGACAGTAACTACCACGGTAAACCACTTTCTCCCGAATTGGCAGAAAAAGCACTCGCATTACTCGGTTAGTAACTGTGCTCTCAAGTTTTCTGTGAAGGGTTTCAGATCCCAGCAGAGTATGCCTGGTGGCAGCGCGAATCAAATCAACAACGAAAGTCAACACACAGACAAAAGAGATAGATTATTATGTATTTAGGCGAAATGAGTGGACTGAAAATCGGACAAGCCACCCGGGATGCATTCGGTGATGCATTGAAAGATCTGGGAACACAATATCCGGAAATTGTAACCGTCGATGGTGATGTCGGAAATTCGACTCGCACCGAAGTTTTTGCAAATGCGTTTCCGGAACGTGCTTTCAATATGGGGATTGCAGAAAGCAATATGGTCAGTGTCGCAGGTGGTTTGGCTTCTACCGGAAAAATTCCGGTTGTTGCCAGTTTCTCAGCCTTTTTGCTGTGTAATGCCTATGACCAGATCAGAATGTCGATCGCCTTTCCGAATATGAATGTAAAACTGGTTGGAACACACGCAGGTATTTCGATTGGCGAAGATGGTCCTTCGCAGATGGGAATCGAAGACGTGTCACTGGCCTGTAGTCTGCCCGGTATGGTAGTCATCGTAACCGCTGATGCCGTTTCAACCAAAGCAGCGACGGCCGCAATGATGGAATATGAGGGTCCCGTTTATCTGAGACTTGGACGACCAAATGTCGCTGAGATTTATACCGAAGGCGACACTTTTGAAATCGGGAAAGCCAACACAGTGCGTGAAGGTGACGATGTAACCATTATTGCCAATGGTCTCATGGTAGCCGGTGCCGTTGATGCAGCAACCAAACTGGCTGAAGACGGAATTAGTGCACGTGTAATCGATATGCATACTGTGAAACCCATAGACGTCGATGCGATTCAGAAAGCGGCACGTGAGACGGGAGCCATTGTTGTTGCAGAAGAGCATTTGGCACATGGTGGATTAGGGTCTGCTGTTTCCATGGTGGTTTCACAATCGAATCCAGTACCGATGGCCTATGTCAATGTTGGTGACTGTTTTGCAGAAAGTGGCGATCCTCAAGGACTGCTGGACAAATATGGTTTGACGGCAGCTGCTATCATTGATGCAGTCAAAAAAGTAAAATAACGAAAAACAAAGCCCTCTTGGGAATACAAGGGGGCTTTGCTTATTCCTGTTTCGGTTAAAACGGGTTCCAGGTCCTGTTCACAGTTTATGAGAGAACTTTGTGACTGAGTTTCGTGCGTTTCATAATACTGACCCACCGCAGTTGCTGAAATTATGGCACGCTGCCGGACTGGGAAGAGGAGCCGCAGAATGTCTCAGTATTGATGCCTTTGAAGTGCTGATTTTCTCTCAGCCCTATTTTGATCCGAATGGGTTGATTGTGGCGGTTGAAAACAATGAAGTCGTCGGTTTTCTGCTCGCAGGATTCGGACCCAACTCAGAGGGATCAGCGTTGGATTATTCTCAAGGAGTGATCTGCGCCGTGATCGTTCATCCGAATGTTCGGCGTCAGGGCATTGGCCGTGAACTGGTCCTCCGGGGAGAAGAGTATCTTAATTCCAAAGGTGCCACGCAAATCACTGCAGGACCCTCTGGTCTGCTTTCCCCGTATTTATCCGGCCTCTATGGGGGGACGCGTCCTTCCGGCTTTCTGGTATCTGATGAATTCGCAGCGCCATTTTTTGAATCGATTGATTATCAACCCGCGGGGTCGACACGTATTTATCAACGTGACCTGCTCGGGCAAAAGTCTCCGATTAAATTTCATCTGGTCAATCTTCGACGCAAAATGCAATTAACGATTTTCGATGATTTTCAGGCACCCAACTGGTGGTGGTTGACTCGTTTCGGGAGACTGGAGACCCTCCATTTCGAACTCGTTCCCAAGTCAGGAGAAGCAGCGGTTGCCTCTGCGACTGTGGTTGGATTGGATTTGTATATTCCCAAGTGGGAAGAACGGGTGATCGGGCTGACAGATGTCTTTGTGAATGAAGAAGATCGAGGCAAAGGCTACGGTCAATCGTTGTTGCTGGAGATCGCCCGTCGTTTGCAGGATGAACTGATTACCAAACTGGAACTGCATATCGAAGAGTCGAATGTTGTGGCATGGCACGTTGCCGAAGCGGTCGGTTATCGTCAGGTTGATACTGGTATTGTATATCAGAGAGTTTGACGTTAGCGTGTAATAAAATGCGAAAATGTTTATTGAGTGAGAGGCGACTTGGCAGCTTCTGTATATTTATCATCATTTCTGATTCCACGATGAAAAAGGTGACCGTTCATGGCGGCATTGTATATTACTGAAGATGATGTCCGTTCCGTGATGGATATGGAAAAATCCCTGCTGATCACTCATAAAGTCTTCAGGGAACTTGCTTCAGGCAGAGCCATTAATATACCGCGTCAGCGCGTTCGGGCGCCAGGCATCATTTTACATACGATGTCGGGCGCCAATGAATATTTAGAACATGTTGGCTGGAAAGCGTATACAACCACGAAAGAGAATGCACGGTTTCATGTGGCCATTTATGATCAGGAAACCGGCGAGATGCGCGCTTTGATCGAAGGGGATTTTCTCGGCCAACTGCGAACAGGAGCCGCCAGTGGAGTGGCAACGGAATATATGGCCCGTCCCGACTCAAAAGTAGTCGGCCTCTTCGGCGCAGGCCTTCAGGCACGCACGCAGTTGCAGGCCATTTGTTTGACGCGGAATATCGACTTCGTTTCGGTTTACTCACGCAATTATGAGAAATGCAGCCAGTTTGCTGAAGAAATGACTGAATTGTGTGATGTAGAGGTCACTGCCTCTCATTCACCAGATGAGACGGCTGCTGAAAAAGATATCGTGATTTGTGCCACCACAAGCAAGGCACCTTTATTTGATGGGCGTGTCCTCGATGAGGGGACGCATCTGAACATCGTCGGGTCGAATCATCGCGCACGAAGAGAAATCGACCGGACCACCATCAAGCGGGCGGACGTCATTGTCTGTGATGATCTGGAACAGTGCAAAATAGAAGCCGGAGATTTCATTCAGCCCGTGGAAGAAGGTATCACAGACTGGCGCCTGATGCATAACTTAAGTGAAATTGTCGCCGAACGTCAAACGGGTCGCGCAACCAGTGAGCAGGTGACGTTATTCAAGTCGGTCGGACTGGCTGTGGAAGATGTGGCGATGGGAGTCGAGGTCTACAAGCTTGCAGTTGAAGAAGGCCTGGGGGTCGAATTACCTTTTTGAAAAAACGTTTCTCGTTAAGGATTCAGTTTTTCCTGTTTTTTCACTGCCTGATAGATTTTCTCCATTTCCTGTAAGGAAGCTTCTTGGATGGATCGGCCGGTCTGTTCCAGTTCCTGCTCGATCTTTTCTACTCGTTGTTGAAACTTGCGATTACTTTTTCTCAGCGCTTCTTCCGGATTGATCTTCCAGCGACGAGCAATATTTGCGACCACGAATAAGATGTCGCCTAATTCTCCTTCCACCCGATGTCGTGATTTGGCATCAACGACTTCCGTGTCAGCGATAATTTCCGCTTCAACTGTGGCGCGTGTCTCAGGAATGATTCCATCGGGATAAATTTCGTCTGCCAGTTCCTGAATCTCTTCTCGTAATTTATCAAACAACATATCTCGATGTGGAAAGTCATAACCGACCTTCGCTGCTTTCTCTGCCACGCGCGCAGCACGTGCCAGTGCTGGTAAATCCTGAGGCAGTCCATCAAAAATTGAACGTCGCTGTTTTTCCTGTTCCTTGATCTGGTCCCAGTTTTTTCGCACTTCGTCCGGCGTTTCTGCGTTGACATTTCCAAAAACATGTGGATGGCGGTCGATCATCTTTTTAGTCAATCGATCAACAATATGCGTTAAATCAAAGCGACCTTCATCAGCAGCGATTTGAGCATCCAGAATGATTTGTAACAACAAATCTCCCAGTTCTTCAATTATGTGCTGATCATTGCCGGAATCGATGGCTTCCAACAGTTCGTAAGTCTCTTCCAGTGTGTAAGGTTTGATCGATTCCAGCGTTTGTTCTCGATCCCAGGGACAACCTTCCGGTGAACGTAAACGGGCTATTACATCACAAAGCTTTTCAAATGCAGGGGTTAGGATGTTATAATCAGGAGGCGTACCCGGTTCCGGCCTGGGAGGCATGTCAGAAGAAGTCGCCTTGGATTGCGGGTCGGGATCTGTCATTGTTTTACCGTATGATTCACCTGAAAGCGGTTGTTGTGTAGGATGGTAGTATCGTAGCGAGTTCAGCTCGCCCTGAAAATTCACATGGAAATCATGAGGCATAAAAGATGAGTTTTCTCAAGAATAGTCTATCGGTTGTTTACATATTGTTACTCGCTTCCGCTACGGGGATGGCAGCTGATCCCAGTCAGCAGAATGATGACCAGACCAAACAGCAGGAAAAACGGGAGAAGAAGTTCGAACAGCAAATGGCAGGCGCCACGCTGGTAGGGCATTTTACAGTTGATGGCAAACAAAATGGTAAAGCACCACGTGTCGAACGGTATGAGATCGCTTCTGCTAAAAAACTGAACGGCGATCAATGGTTGCTGACCGCTCGGATTAAGTATGGAAATCATGATATCAGTGTGCCCATGCCTTTGAATGTTTTTTGGGCAGGAGACACGCCTGTCATTTCACTCACGAATTTAGCAATTCCAGGATTGGGCAGTGGCTTTACTTCGCGTGTCATGTTCTTTGAAGGACGCTATGCGGGCACCTGGCAGCATGGTAAAGTGGGTGGGCACCTCTGGGGCAAAATTGAATACGCTGAAAAGAAGACTGAAACGGAAGAAAAGAAATAACACCTGTGATATCGCATCAATCTGAGGAGCTCGTTTTCATGTGGAAGAGAATGATTATTTTTTGCGTCCTTGCGCTGGTTTTGTGCGTCAACGGCAATGAGACTCTGATGGCTACTGAAAAAGCAAGCCCCCCAAAGAAAACCCAGGCTAAGAAATCGCCGAGGCATCCTCTGGTGCCCATAAAAGTGAAAAGCACTCTGGATCAAACTCTGCAGCCTTCACTGATCTGGGTGCCTGAAGCGGCGAAAACAACCCCAGCACCATTATTTGTGTTCCTGCATTCCTGGAGTGGAAACTATAAACAGGGAAATACCAAGTGGCAGGACCAGGCGGAAAAGCGAGGTTGGATTTATTTGCACCCCAATTTTCGGGGAGTGAATCAGCATCCACAGGCCTGCGGTTCCCGATTGGCACGACAGGATATTCTGGACGCGATTGAATATATGATTCAGCATTATAAAGTCGATCAATCTCGTATTTATCTGGCCGGGTCATCAGGCGGCGGTCATATGACGATGCTCATGGCAGGACACCATCCGGATCGATTCTCGGCGGCATCTGCCTGGGTCGGAATCAGTGATCTGGCAGACTGGTATCGATTCCATCTCAAAGATGGAAAACCGCAGAATTATGCGAAAATGATTTTGAAGTCACTCCAGGACAAACCGGGGGCCTCTTCTAAAATCGATGCAGAATATCGTGATCGTTCGCCCCTGTACTGGATTGGAAATGCAACCAGACTACCACTCGATTTGAACGCCGGTGTGACGGACGGTAAAACCGGATCTGTTCCTTTTGCCCACACGATACGGGCTTTCAATGTTCTGGCAGAACAAAATTTGACGACTCCTGTTACTAAAGAAGAAATGCAACAGTTGTGGGATGATGGTGCTTTGAAAACACCACAACCATCTGATCAGGTAATGGATGAATCTTATGGCCGCGATATTCATCTGAGAAGGAACTCTCGGTTGGCACGTGTCACCATTTTTCAGGGAGGGCATGAAGGTTTGTCACAACCCGCATGTGAATGGCTGTCAAAACAGGTTCGTGATACCTCAACTTTTGGGAAAACAACTGCAGCTCAGAAATAAATCATCAACGGGCAGATTCCTCCAGCTAATATATGCTCCGCTGATTTGAATTCCACAAGACCGATGTTTATCTGGTGAAATAGCCATGAAGAGGCATTTTTCAGTGAGATTTCGGGATACGCTTATTGTGCGGGTTCTTTCAAAGATGTTCCTGAATTCTTCAGCGGCGGCATGATTCAGTGGATTGACTATTCAAACCATGTGCTTCTATCGCATAGAATAGAGTCAACCTTAAGCCTCAACAATCGCGTGCCAGAAATTCAGCCCGAGAGCCATT
>JAHZKX010000060.1 GCA_022600195.1 Planctomycetota bacterium | reverse complement strand
ATCGGCCTTCCTTTAAGGCCATATTAAATGATAGCTGACCTAGCCCAAAAGTGTGAGTTCTTTTCAGTCCAAGAAATCGGGGAAACCAAAGTAAAAATGCAGCAGTGGGAGCAGAAAGAATGGGGACTGCTGATTTATGCTGCAGCGCCTGTAAAACTAATCTTGTGCTAGCCAGACTGCCTGCTGCAAGAATGAGTTTACGGGACGTGAATGAGAAATGATTCGTTTGGTTTGAACTATGTCCGTATACGCTGACTCTATTATCTGCATTGCTGATTTTATGAACAATGGCTCCACTGATTTCATGGAAATTCGAATGACTCCTGAGCAGCGGTAATTGATCTGCAGATGAATACAGCGCGCGACGAGAACACCCCCAAAGACAATTTCCAGAAAGATTACAGGCTTCTCGACCAGCAAAATCTTCACTGATCGCTGCCACGCGAGATCGTCCCAGTCGAAATCCTAAAGAAACCAGCCTTCGTTTCTGTTTCGAATATCGAGTGAAAATTCTCTCGTGCAAACTATCCATTTGCACGGGCTTCTGGGCCCATTCATCCAAACCAAAGTAGTCAGATAAATCATCATTCGAGGCACCGCTGATCCCCATTCGCCTGGCAACAGATTCATATGATTGATTCATTTCCGCAACTGAAAATGGTAATTCACGCAATGTTGAGTCTGACAATTTGGCGACACCGCACCCCCAGGTATTGGAAAGGCCTCCTTTGGACAATGACCCGATTGCAACAAATTCTTCGGATCGAATCTGATTCTCATCGGAAAAATCTTCAAAAACATAGTTGTGTGTGGGTACTCTAAGCTTGGGGGAAACCGTCTCTTTCATTTTTAGTGCATGAAAATCTTTACCTACCATCCATTCCCATTGTTGAACATCTTCAGTTCTTGCGGTCAGAAACTCCTGAGCGGGAGGTTCTACTCTTGCTTCCCGGCCGCCATCAAGCATTAATACTTTCAATCCAGAATTGACTAACGGAAATGCGGCAGAAACCCCTGAAGGGCCGCTACCGATAATAATAACATCAAAGTCTGGAGTCACACTTCTTCCTTTTTAAAACAAATGTTGTGACGATTTGGAATAAGAAGAAATGCAAGACTGGTAATTCTCCAGAAGAATTCTGACAGTACAGTGAGCGCGATCCACAAACTGCTAAAAAATAATCCCGACATTTTTCCTAAAGCAAGAAAATGAAATGCGCCACGGGGTGTTGCTTCAGACAGAACGGTTGCCGCATCGATTCGCCAAAATACCTCTTGGAAATCCGGATTACTTTTGAATTTACTTTCATCGAATACTGCCAGTAGACTCGGAAACTTTAAGAAGTAACTCCGTAACCCCAATGGTAAACCAGTTCGTAATTGTTCTATCGTGCGTACATACCGACTTAATAAACTGAATTGTGGAGTCTCACTCAAAACATACTTTAACAGTGACTTTCCCTCTTGAAGTAATAGTCGTCGATTCTCTTTTCCCGAAGGATGCATACCAGAATGTAACGGTCGGAGTTTAAGTCCAATTGAGTCTAACGACGATGATGTTTCCATAGCAGGAAGTTCAAATAATGAGAGTAAACGCTCAAGCCTTGACAGAGAATCTGATTTATTTCCCAGTACTTTTATGATTACGGTGATCAAAAAAGTGGGGCAGGGGATAAAAAAACGTCGAACTCTAAGTCTGTATTTTGCGATTGAATAAAGGAATCCAGAAAACCGAATGGATTCGGAAGCAGCCAGACAATATAAACCCTGTGTTTTCTGTTCAGCCTTTGCGATTCGTAGTATTCCCAATACGAGATCATCGACGTAAATCGGTTGCAATTGAGGGGCAGGATAAAAAGCAGGCAGGAAAGGATATTTCTTTACGACGTTTATCAATTCGCGAAAGAGGCCTGAAGCTTTTCCTCCATAAACCTGTCCCGGTCGAATGACAGATTCGTTTGCAGAGAGAACATCTTGTTCGATTTGCCATTTGGTTTTGCCATATTCTGTTGGCGCAGATTGACTGGCAGTCTGGCTCGAAATGAAAATGAATTTCGCAGAATTCTGACTGGCAACCGATAACAGCATTTGTGCTGCTCTGATTTCGTCATTACCGTCAATCTCTTCTTCCATGCTGGTGTTCGCTGCCAAATGGATAATGACGTCGATCGGAGTGGAAAGTGTGAGGGCTTCTGTTGATTTTAAATTAAATGGTACCCATTCAGCGGAGTTCTGTTTTATCTTCTTGCGCGTTGCGAGAACTAAATGGTGTCCCTCTTTTATGGCCTCTTGAACAAGATGTTTTCCGATATAGCCGGTTGCCCCAGTTATTAGAATGTTCATAAGACTAATATTCTTTAACACCAACAGTAGTTATTACAGAGCATAAAACATTCATTACTGTTTGCTTAAACTCAGGCTGAGGAGTGCTTCGTAGTGATCATTTTTAAATAGGTTTGTTGACGAATTGAGCAGTGGAAACCATTTAATGTTGAATCTACTATTTATCTTTTCTTTACAAAAACGACTGATGGCAGGATCGTAACGCTTTCAAATTTGGAACCACGTTCAGGTGTCCCTGCCAGAGTTTTTCGTGTCATATCATTAGCGCCCTGTTCGTCCACCAACTGCTTGATAAAGCCGACCATTCCGTAGCTATGGTTATGCATTGGAACTTTAGACGATGTAAGATTTGTGTTCTTTGCTCTTGAAAATAATTTAGCCCAAAAACCAGTGCCGGAAGGCTTCTCGCCGTCTGGTGCCGACACAGCCTTGCCATCCGGCCAATCTTCCCAATATCCAGTTCCCCAATCTTCAATCACATAGATACCACCTGGTTTTAAATGATTATCAAACAGATACCAGAATGACTGACGACTTAGTTCTCCAATATGAGATGCGTCATCAATGATGATATCAAAGCCTGACGGCGCTTCCTTCTCAGCAATATTCTTTAAAAAATCGAAGTCAACCTGACTGCCTTTATAAGCATTCATGCGGTCATCGTTTTCAAATCCTTCAGGGATATTCAGGTCAATTCCGGATATTTTCCCATTTGGAAAGTAATCTTTCCAGAGGTGGAGAGAGCCTCCATTAAAGATGCCCAACTCCAGCAGTGCGATATTACTGTTTGCCAGGGGTGTGAACAGGGGATCGTAAAACTGTAGGTATTGATTGGCAATTTTGTCACTATTGTATTTGGTCAAATCCAATTCTGTGCTTCTCATATTCGCAACAGGTCCTTTCTGAAGAGGGCCATCGTATTGTATATTAGGTACCGCTGTTCTTACGGTAGTATGATACATTTCTTTTTTGTCTGGTTGATCTCATCTGGCATTTTACATAAAGCTAATTCTGGTATTCATCAGATTGATAGATCGAAAGGATTTCATCAACTTCACCAAAAGCAAAAAGAGTACCATTTTTCAGCAGGAGTGCTCGATTACAAAATTCCTTGATCACGGCTTCAGAGTGAGAGGCAATGACCATGATTTTTGCTTTGTTCATAAATTCATTGAGGCGTTTTTCTGCTTTATGAATAAAACGCGCATCTCCGGTTCCGATCACTTCATCCATTAGTAATATGTCTGATTCCAGAGCCGTCATCACTGCAAATGCAAGTCGTATTAGCATTCCTGATGAATAGACTCTAACGGGTAGGTTCAGATATTTTCCCAACTCAGTAAATTCGGCAATTTCGTCAACCTTTGATTCTATCTCTTTCGCGTTCAAGCCCAGTAAACGTCCTTTCAGAATTATATTTTCGTAGCCCGTCGCTTCTTGTTCAAAACCGAGAGTAATATTGAGTGTCGAAAGAATTCGGCCTTGAACTGTCACCGCGCCTTGTGTTGGATGATAAATTCCAGCAAGAACTTTTAACAGAGTTGACTTTCCAGCACCATTATGCCCAATCAGTCCCAGCCGGTCCCCATTTTGTAAGCAGAAACTGATATCTTGGAGCCCGGTCACCAACATCGTACCACTGTTTTTGGTGATTTTACCACCTGTAGCAAAATTCAAAATCGTGTTTTTTACAGAACGGTCACCTACTCCGATAATCGGAAAATGCAATGTGACATTCTCTACAGCAATGCTCGCCATCTTAAATCCAGTATACGATTCGTTCTCTTTTATAAGCATAGAGAAAAAATGCGGTTGTAAGGCCTAGAGCACAAATCATACTGGAGACAATCCAGGAAGACATCATAGGGGTTTCATTCAAAGCAGGTGATCGAGTCAGGTCGAGAAAGTATGCAATCGGGTTGAGTCGGATGACCCAACTGTTTTCGCCTACGAGTTTTGGGAGCCAGGTGATTGGAGAAATGAAGAATAAAACCTGCACCAGACTCATAATAATAGGCGCCAGATCACGATATCGCGCTCCCAAAATTCCAATCAGCAACATGATCCAGAATAAATTGAGTATCACCAATACCAAGCCTGGAATCAGGAAAAGTATCTGCCATTGAGGCCAGATTTGAAAGTAAATAAAGACACTGGCAATGAAGATCGCATTATGTAAAAAGATGATAATATTCCGTGAAATCGCACGAACTACCAAAATTAATAGGTTGATTTTCATGTCTTTTATGTAGGCAGCATTGTCAATAAAAATTGTTGGTGATTCACAGATCACCGTAGCAAACATGGTCCAGAATAAATAACCTGCTGCCAAACTGGGCAGGTATTCTTCTGCAGACATCTTGAACAGTTGGGAATAGACGGCCCCCAGCGCAATAATAAAGATTGCCATGCTGATTGTGATCCAGAATGGACCTATTTTTGATCGCCGGTATCGTATTCGAAGATCAAACCAAGCCAGAAAGATACATAATCGGAAAGATCTGAGAACATCAACGAAGTCATTCAATGCAAGCAGGCTTCGGTTTTTCATCAATTGTTAATTCGTCGAACTTAAAAAGTCAGCAATCCGTTCACTCGCCCGGCCATCGCCGTAAGGATTGTGGGCTTGGGACATTGATTGATAATAAGCATCAGAGTCGAGTAACTTTGATGTTTCACAGACAATTCTTTCCAAATCGGTTCCTACTAGTTTTACTGTTCCTGCTTTAACGGCTTCCGGTCTTTCCGTTGTTTCCCTCATGACCAAAACTGGTTTGCCAAGTGAAGGCGCTTCTTCCTGAATGCCTCCCGAGTCGGTGAGAATCAAAAAGGATTGATTCATTAAATATACAAATGGTAAATAATCGAGAGGCTTAATCAGCAAGATATTTTTGTGGTTGCAAAGTAAACGATTTACGGGTTCTTGTACATTGGGATTAAGGTGAACCGGGTAAATAATTTGTACATCCGGGTAATCTGAGGCCAGTGTAGCCAGTGCTTTACACATTTCTTCAAAACCACTCCCGAAATTTTCGCGGCGATGCCCGGTTACAAGAATCAGACGTTTACTGCGGTCTCTCTCTGGAAGTAATTTCTGAATTTGATGGGATAATGAATCATCTGATTCGAATTTATCCAATACATGAAATAATGCATCAATTACGGTATTGCCCGTTACCTGGATCTTTTCTTCAGGAATATTTTCACGCAGTAAATTTTCTTTAGCAGCATTCGTCGGAGCAAAATGATAATTTGTTAATACACTCGTTAGTTTTCTGTTCCCTTCTTCAGGCCAGGGTGAGTAAATGTTATTTGTTCTCAAACCAGCTTCCACATGACCAATCTTGATTTGCTGGTAATAAGCGGCAAGGCTTGCTGCGAATGTAGTGCTGGTATCTCCGTGGACAAGAACGGTATCAGGTTGGAAATCTTTCAGGATGGGCTCCAAGCCTGCTAAAATCCTGGAGGTAATCGTGGTCAATGACTGATTGGGAGACATAATATCAAGATCATAGTCTGGCGTGATCTCAAATAAGTCCAAAACCTGATCCAGCATTTCACGGTGCTGCGCAGTGACACATACTCTTGTATCCATGCCAGATGTGTCTGAGAGTTTCTTGACGAGAGAAGACATCTTAATCGCCTCTGGTCTAGTCCCGAAAACAACAAGTATTTTCATCCTGAAACTTGATTTTCTAAAAAATGAGTTGGGCTCTAAATATTGCTACGAATATGGTTGGCTGTGTTGATTGAGAAGAACGGATCGAGGGATAGTATAGTGGAAGTAGAAAAGCTATTGCAACCTTAATTGGTAGCACGATTAAACAGCGTTTAATCACATTATTTGCTTCAATAAACTTGGCCCAGACGTCATGAGGTTTTTAGCATAAATCAGCAGTCCCCATTCTTTCTGCTCCCACTGCTGCATTTTTACTTTGGTTTCCCCGATTTCTTGGACTGAAAAGAACTCACACTTTTGGGCTAGGTCAGCTATCATTTAATATGGCCTTAAAGGAAGGCCGAT
>JAHZKX010000059.1 GCA_022600195.1 Planctomycetota bacterium | reverse complement strand
CTGGGATACCGGGCCCCGGTGCCGGAGGCAAAACTGTTCTGTTTGCCTGCTTCCGCTCCGCTCCAGCAGACAAACAGAACAGTCATTGATACAATCGGACACTAAGTCGTATAACTGGTGTCATACTTGGGGGCACGTCATTCTGATCCATCATATAACCAATTGTTGTAATAGTCATTTAGTTTACTTTCTGTTGCAGCGTATCTTTGTACTTCATTAAGACTATCTCGCGCTTCGATACTTTTTTGTCCAATTTTGCCAATCAACAACATACCGGGGCTAATCTTTGTACCGATTTTCGGTAATCCATTATCCAATAAGTATGAATATTCTTCCGTTTTTGCGATATAGGATAAATCATTTGTGAATTCTTCCATATGCCCAGTTGCATCCACTAAGCGAGGGCACTTAATAGTATTCATGTTATTGGCATCATTCATTGTCATAGTAAACAGAAAAGAAGTCAAACCGCGATATAATCAACAGTGCCTTGTAAAGTGCTTTTACCAGTTACAATACTATAACAAAAAACGGCCGGGTGGCACTGTCGGCTCGCCCGATAGTGTTTTAAAAACCGCACCCAACCTCACATCGTGCATAAAAATATGTAAGGATAAAAAGGGGTTAGTATCTTAAGATTCCTGCTCTCTTTTCTGCTTCCCAAAACTAAAATAGCTGCTTTCACTGAATTGGAGCTGATAATATAGATTTTACTAATTTGACGGTTCGCGGCACTGTATTTACAGATTTGTTATGTGCTTGATTTGTGACCGCGGAGAATCTGCTTTGCCGTCTCATCACTTTCGGGAACGTAGCACTGAAGCTCTCCATCAAGATCATCGATGTAAAGTCGCCCACAAGAGCTGCATTGCCACATCAGCCGCGACTCTTCATATATAATATGACGCGATTTCATATACGCGTCCTCTACTGAAATCTTGCTTGCGGAGAGGGGGGCGATAACTTCATCATCGACAGCGTCAAAGACATTGAACCACTCTTGATCTGGGATCAGATGACCCTTTTGTGGAATATCATCCGCCGAGTCGAAAATTGTTGAGCCACATTTACAACCAATCTTCATGAGGTTTCCTATCCATATAAATTGTACTCAAGAGAAACATTAATCTTATGATGCCAGTGGAATTTTCGTTTGCAGACAAAATCCAGAATAAATAGTTCGTTGAACAAGCTAAAACCACCTCCAACTCCCACACCGCGCATAAAAAAACGCACTCATAATTGAGTGCGTTATGTCATCTTAAAAAGATGTCCGGTGATTACTGGTTGCCCTGCAAACGGGTCAAGCGTGCGCGGCGTTCGGCGCGGCGGCGGTTTCTTCGGTTTTCATCACTTGGCTTTTCGTAATACTCGCGGCGGCGCATCTCTTTTTTAATGCCAGCGTGCTCAACAATCTTACGGAACCGTTTTACTGCCTCCTGAATTGATTCGTTTTCTCGTAACCGAAGCTTAACCACTCAAATCACCTTTTCTTTTTTCCTGATTGCAATATAAGTTTGTAAACAATACCTATGGAATATACATCGACTCATCTGAGGATGAGTATTCAGACGTTTCTGACAAAGGGGGTCCGCAAAAGGACCGCGACTCCCCAGTGGGGAAGGATCAAGATAACAAAACAGGCGGGATCTGAAAAGCCAACCAGATAAATACTCCGTGAAAACCACAAACAGTGTCCACAAAGACAGGTTATTCCGCTTTTAATATCCCCAGACGCTGTAATTTCGACTCACATTCATCCCGTTCCCGACTCCGTTTCAGCGATTTCCATGTTTCATCCTGAACTTCCAGAAACGCTTCCTGTGAAAACGGCGGACTCAGGGATTTCTTGGCCGCGTTCACCATCAATCGCTCCAAAACCCCCTTATCCAGACGTGTCAGGAACATGGCCCCCTGTCGGTAGTCCTCAAACGCTTCCCAGACAACCGGAAACAGCGGTTTGAGAATCTGCTCTCCTATCGCCCGTGAATATTCCTGAATCTCCCACTGTGCATGCGAGTCCATTCGTAAACTGATAAAGTGAATCAGGTTATGTAAATCAATCTTCCAATAGGCTTCGGTATAGGTCGCCAGTGGCAAATCTTTGCGGGCCTGCTCCCTGGCAACACCTGCCTCTAACCGGGCTTCATAAATATCGCGGGCATGCTTCTGAAACTGCGTCTCTTCGTCAGTCAGTTTCTGGCCAATTTCATCCGCTAAAGGGGCATCACTTCCCTGTCGGTTGGAAGTCGCCTGCGTTCGCCATTCGCCGGGCAGCGTCGTTTGAGCCGAGTCGATGGCAACCGAATAACGGGTGCTGTATTCGTTGACATTGGCGGTCCGGTGACGAATCCACTGCCGCCAGCAGTCCATCGGAACCCGCACCAGAAACTTGAGTTCGGCCATTTCAAAGGGGGTACTGTGCCGATGACGCATCAAATAGCGGATCAGAGTCCGGTCGTCGGAAACACGTTGCGTTCCCTCGCCGTAACTTACACGGGCTGCCTGAACAATCGAACTGTCATCGCCCATGACATCCACTAGACACACAAAACCGTCATTGAGGACCGGAATCTTTTTCCAGCGCAATTCTTCAATGAGTTCAGACCGCTCCGTCATCGGGAACACTCCCAGAATGCTTTAAAATTTGAGTTGAAATGAATACCAACGGGCAGAAACCGCTAAGAAATCTACCAAAGTCATTTATAGTCAACCATGAACATAAACGACACCTTACCGGCCTCTGAGTCTGCCAAAATCAATAAATTCACGCGCGCTCTCAAGAAAGGGCTCTCACACGAAATAGAGACTCTGGTCAAGAATTGGAAAGCCGGGAGGTAATGTCCACCGTCCGATTTTCGCGGGACGATTTTAAAGACGCCAGTAAAATTTCGGTCACATGCCTGGCCGTTGCGGCATTCGAGAGAGGCGGCTGAACGCCCTGCCGAATACAGGCCGCCCAGTGCTGGTGCGAATTCTGGATCGGATAGTCTGACAGGTTGACCGTTTCTTCGCCCAGCGGCAGATCTTCATCCACATCGGAAAGAGGATACAAATACTGTAAGGACTCTGCCTGACGACTGCTCACGATTTTGCCGGCTGTTCCATGCACAGAAAATTCGTACGTCCGCGCCGCATCGCACCAACCCGTTTGTGCGGTCCCTAAAGCACCGTTTTCGAATTCCAGTATCATCGACGCCGTATCTTCCAGACGCGTGGGCTTTGACACCGTGGTCAGTTTGGCCGTCACCGATTTCACTGCCCCCACCACACCCACCAGGTTGGCAATCGCATACACGCCCATATCAAACAAAGCACCCACGTCGGCCTTATCCGCATCAAAAAACCACAAGTCATCCGTCGGCTTCTCTTCCAGAATTTCCTGGATGCCCGCGTAATAGACTTCCGGACCGCCATGACTCGAACGCGCCTGCGCAGAAGATATCGTTCCCAGTTTTCCTTCCTGAATATAATCACGCGTCGCCAGCACATGCGGGTTCGACATATAAGGCAATGCCAGTACTGTCTGATTATGGTCGTCTGTCTCTTCAACAAACGCATCTGCTTCGTCCATCGAAGTACTCAACGGCTTCTGCATGTAAACGTGTTTGCCCGCCTTGATCGCTTTCACTCCCCATTCCACATGCAACGGATGCGGCAATGCAATGGCAACCGCGTTGATGCGGTCATCATCGATCACCTCCTGATAATTCTGAGTCGAATGCGGTACATTAAACTTGCGGCAGAGCACATCCAGCCGCGACTGCTTGCGACCCGCCAGCATCACAACTTCACAGTCATCCACCGTCTGCAGTTCCGGCAAATGCATCTTGGCAGCAATCCCCCCTGCCCCAATGATTCCCACTTTCAAATCTTTCATGTTTCTCTCCGCAATTAGTTCTCAATAGATGATGCTCCAGCGATTCAGTTTCATCATTTTTGATGGTCATGTAAAGGGTAGCAGCTCTCATGATGACCGAACCTCGCTCCAGCTGGACAGCAGAATAAACTGATTTCTGAGCGAGTCGGTGCTCAACCCTTATTCATGAACGTACCAAGATAAAGTCACATGTGACCTGATTTTGTATTTCAACCTGTCTGGTACTTCAATCACTTGGAATTCGCCGCTCATTCCAAGTAGAATGAGGAATAGTGACACTAATCTGAAGACCCGGTTTGATATTTCATATACCTCGAGGAAACTCCATGCGAGAATTTCACCATGTCGGCGTGATTACCGATGATCCACAGCCAGAGGAAATCTACGTCTCAGAAACGAAAGTTTTTGTCACCAACCCCAATGAGCACCCTTACAAAATTGAATATCTACGGTTCGAACCAGACAGCCCGGTGACCGGCCCGGTTCGAAACCAGCCGCATATCGCGTTTAAAGTTCCCGATCTTGAAAAAGAGATCGAAGGCATGGAAATTCTCCTGGGACCTTTCCAAGCAATGGAAAATTTGAAAGTGGTCTTTGTACTGATCGATGGCGCCGTCTATGAATTCATGGAATTCAGCGAAGGCACTGAATTTGGAGAAATTGATTCATGAATTTATCATATCGCCGCTTGTCTCTCTGTTTGATCGCTCTCGCCATCCTGAGTTTTGGAAATCTCAGTTTTGCGGAAGAAACAAAAACGCTGCGTATCGGCATTATTGGCCTTGATACTTCGCACTCCAGCAATTTCTCAAAAATCCTGAACGACCCCCAAACGAAATTTGAAGAATTCAAAACGTGCAAAGTGGTCGCCGCGTATCCTAAAGGGAGCCGCGATATCAAAGAGAGCCTGGAGAGTGTGCCCAAAATCACAGAACAGGTAACGCAGCTCGGCGTAGAAATCGTGCCCAGCATTGAAGCCTTGCTTTCCAAAGTCGACGCCGTCCTCCTGGAAAGCAACGATGGTCGCGTGCATCTGGAACAAGCCCTTCCCGTTTTGAAAGCAGGCAAACCACTGTTTGTCGATAAACCGATTGCCGGCGATCTGGTGGATGTGATTGCCATTTATGAAGCAGCCAAACACTACAAAACTCCCGTCTTCAGTTCTTCTTCGCTGCGCTATACCGATGGTGCCAAGAAAATTGTTGGCGGATCCGTGGGAGACATCATCGGCTGTGATGCCTACAGCCCCTGCCCGAAGGAATCGACACACCCCGATTTCTACTGGTATGGAATTCATGGCGTCGAAACGCTCTATACTGTCATGGGCCCCGGTTGCGAGACTGTAGTTCGTGTGAGCACACCCAACACAGATCTCGCCATAGGCACCTGGAAAGAAGGCAAGATCGGTACCTTTCGCGGACGCCGTAAAGAGAATAACAGCTATCAGGGTGGATACGGCGGAACCGTCTTTGGAACCAAAGGCACCGCACAAATCGGCAGCTTCAGTGGCTATGAACCGCTGCTCGTCGAAGTCGTCAAGTTTTTTCGAACGGGAAAAGCGCCCGTCTCAAATGCAGAATCAGTGGAAATTTACACGTTTATGACGGCCGCCGATCTGAGCAAAGCAAAAGCGGGCACTCCGGTCAAGATGCAGGCGGTGTACTCGCAGGCGTTGAAAGCAGCCAGAAAAAAACTGGCACCCTATCTGGATTAATTTTAAGATTCCGTGAGTACTGTTTTTTCAGAAGCACAGGTTTCAGAAATCAGATCCAGCATTCTGGTGCGATTAACAGGTTTCTTCAGGTAATCATTACAACCGGCATCGATGCACTTTTCCCGATCACCTTCCATTGCATTTGCCGTCAATGCAATGATCGGGCCCGTGTAACCCCGCTCACGCAGTTTCCCAGTGGCTTCGTATCCATCCAGAACCGGCATTTGGATATCCATCAAAATCACATCATAAAGCAGACCGCCCTCCATCGATTCCAGACCTGCCTGGTATGCCACTTCGCCATTTTCAGCAACGCTCACTTCCGCGCCAGCCTTCTTCAAGATGAAGGAAATCAGGCGTTGGTTATCAGGACCATCTTCTGCCAGCAGTATTTTTATCCCTTTCAAACACGGTTCATCAGAGGTGGGATGTCCCGTCTGACTTTGATGCGACTCTTGAACATCCTGTGAACTCTCATTGGAATGCTCCTGCATTAATTTAATACCCACCAGACTTCCCGCTTGAACGGTGACACTAAATTGAGAACCCTGATCGGGTTCGCTGGAAACCGTGATCTCGCCACCTAACAATTCTGCCAGACGTTTGCAGATCGTCAGACCTAATCCCGTCCCACCATATTTCCTGGTTGTCGATGAGTCGGCCTGCATAAAGGGACGGAACAGATTCGACCTTTGTGACTCAGTCATGCCAATGCCCTGATCGACGACCGTAAATTGAACCTGTGGCTCCTGTCCGGCGGATTCCAGAAGTCGTGTTTCCAGTCGGATTGTACCTACTTCCGTAAACTTGATGGCATTTCCGATCAGGTTGATCAGGATCTGCCTGATTCTTGTCGGGTCAGATTTGATTTTGAAAGGTAGCGGATATTCAAAACTGGCTTCCAGTTTCAGTCCTTTGGCTTCAGCTCTCACCTGGACCAGTTCCAGGACCTCTTCCACAATTTTTTTGGGAGAACACAAAATCGATTCGATCTCAATTTTATCCGCCTCAATTTTCGAAAGGTCCAGAATATCATTGATCAACTCCATCAAATGCCCGCCATTGCGTTTGATGATTTCTAACGAGTCCAAAAACAGCTCGGGCATCTGATGGGAAGTGGCTTCCAGCTCCAGGATTTCGGTATACCCCAGAATGGCTGTCATCGGAGTGCGTATTTCATGACTCATATTTGCCAGAAAGGCACTCTTGGATTGATTTGACGCTTCCGCTTCTCGTCTTAATGTTTTCTGCTCGCGGAGCAACTGTACTGCGCGAATCGCATTCCTGACGCGTGCCTTGATTTCCGAATTGGTTGCTGGCTTTGGAATATAATCGAAGGCCCCTTCATCAAACGCACGCGAAATTACTTTTCCATCATGCTGAGAGGTGACCATAATCACCGCCATCTCTTCAATTTTGTAATTCGCACGGATATCCCGCAATACCTCAAATCCATTCAGAACAGGCATTTCAACATCGAGTAATACGATATCCGGTTTCAGCTCATGAACTTTCTGCTGCGCTTCTTCGCCATCAGTGGCCGTGAATAATTGATAATCGGGTTGAGTGAGAGCATCCGTAAAAATACGTCTGATTACCTCAGAGTCATCCACAATTAATATTTTGGAAATCGGGTTGAGTGGGAGCATATTTCTGTCAGGGCCTTAGATTTACAGAAAGCGAGAAAAAGAGGAGACAGCACTGTAAAATTAGGTCGAAACATGCCTTAACGATCGCAGAGAACCTGGATTTCCACTGTTTTTAAATTGAACAAATAATATTCGTACCAGTTAAAACACTAAAACCGATTATGACTCAATTTAAACGGGGGGAGAAGTTCCCTGACAAAACATCACGTATTTCGTTTTATCTTAAAATTCGTTCAGTCATCAGAGACTCGAAGTGCTGGAATCTCCCTCTTGAGCGTCTCCAGTATAGCATCAGAGGCGCTGGTATTGCTCAGACTTAATTCGACCAGATTCGGCGTGGAAGACAGATAACCCACCCCATAATCAGTCACACCAGTGTGATCCAAAACCAGGACTTTAAGCCGAGGCAACCGCGCCAGAATTTTTAATCCTTGATCTGTGATCTGCGTGCCATCCAGCTCCAGTGATTCCAGATTTCGAAGCCGGGAAATCATCGAGGCACCACGGTCCGAAATATCACAATATGATAAATTCAAACCTGTTAAAGTCTCTTTCGTTGGTCCCCTAGTGAGAGTTTCCAGTTCCGATTCGGAAAATTCAGAATCAGGTAATCCAACAAATGTCAAGCCGTCTATATTGAGCAGAGACTCCAAACATGATTTTTCAATCTTGCACTTTTTGAGACCAATGGTTTTCAAATTTCTGAGCTGCGAAATTTTGATTGCTCTCTCTTGATTAATGTGAAACCCTTCTAATCCCAGATAATTTAACCTGGGGAAGTGAGACAATAAATCAAACAATTCATCGAGTTCTTCGGGACTGGTAATCGTCTGACGGTATAATTCGATACCAGACAGAGAACGATGATAGCGTAATAACGGACCAGGAATAAAGAGAGGCTCTTTCGCCCCTCCATAGACTGTTTCCACTGGCTCTCCCCGATCGTTCTGATAAGTCACTATCAGATAAGCCTTTTGTTTTTGAAAAGCGACAATGGTCGTATGAAACTGAATCACCACAAAAAAGGAATAGGCGATTGTGATGCATACGAATACCAAAGCACCAATCAGACCTCTGCGGATGAGAACCCGTCTGTTGTTGTGCGTTGCACCAACCAGTTTGGGTTCGACATCTGAATTCATATTCTCACCGGTTTCATTAGCGTGCCGTCCATCCGCCATCAACGGTCACCATACTGCCCGTCATATAGCTTGATGCATCGCTGGCCAGAAAAATCGCTGCGCCCTGTATTTCTTCCATCCGTGCCCAGCGATTCATGGCCACCGCGCCCACGATGAATTTTTTGATCTCTTCGGTTTCTGCAAATGGTTCATTCATCGGCGTCAGAAATGGTCCCGGACAGATGGCATTACAGGTGATTCCGTATTCACAAAGTTCCAGACCTAAAGCCCGCGTCATCTGTACCATCGCACCTTTACTGGAAGTATAAGGAGTTCGATTCGCCATTCCCACCAGTCCCAGTGTACTCGCTAAATTGATGATCCGACCATACTTCGCCTGTTTCATATGCGGAACCACAGACTTCGCACACAACCAGGGACCGGTCACATTCACATTCTGTACCTGCTCGAAGTCTTCCAACGACAATTCATCTATGGGCCCGCGAATATTCACTCCCGCGTTATTAATCAGAATATCAATCTTTCCGAACTCCGATATCGCACGCTCCGTCATCGCAGCAACCTGATCGGCATCGGTCACGTCCGCCTGCATCCCAATCACACGATTTCCATAGTCTTTCTGAATTTGGGCAGCCGTCGCGGTGACTTCATCTTCATGACGACTGGTCAGCAGCAAATCAGCGCCTGCAGATGCCAGACCCTCTGCCATAGCTGAACCCAAACCTTTGGACCCCCCCGTGATGATAGCAGCACGACCTGTTAAATCGAACAATTTTATTCCAGGCAGCATTGATGTCCCTTCCTCTTTTTTATTTTCAACTGTTGGCAATCACCGATATATGTTTTTGAAATGCAGCATCCGTTTCCGGAAAATCGCTTCGATAATGTACTCCACGACTCTCCCGACGTTCAATCGCAGAGGCAATCATCAGCTGCGCAACAAGCAGCATGTTCTGCAGTTCCCAACCACTCAACGTTTTGAATTCACGGTTCACCACATAGCGACTCCAGAAATCGACTTTTTCTTTCGCGTC
The DNA here is from genome assembly GCA_022600195.1 of Planctomycetota bacterium. GTDB lineage: Bacteria > Planctomycetota > Planctomycetia > Planctomycetales > Planctomycetaceae > Gimesia. The sequence goes on along the minus strand of JAHZKX010000059.1, from coordinate 197,279 downwards.
TTTCAGGGATTCTGCACTTCTCGTTATCCCCACATCACGCCACATTAAACTGGCTAGCGAGTTTCTTAAATCGTCACTATCTAAATCTTCATCCGAGCCTTTCTCTGAATCCCACTCAGGCAAGAGTGAAGCAGAGAACTGATCGGGTTGACTGAGCGCTGCCGCGGAGGCTCCTTTTCCAGCGGCGGCACCAAAGATCAACCCTTCCAGCAGACTATTGGAAGCCAGACGGTTACTACCATGCAAACCGGAGGAAGTCACTTCGCCGGCGGCCCAGAGATGGGGAACCGAGGTACGCGCCTCCAAATCAGTTTTCACCCCGCCAATCATATAATGTGCACCAGGACGAACGGGAATTTGATCTTTCGATAAATCGAGCCCAAAACTCGCACACACTTCGCTAATGTTGGGAAACCGCTCTCTGATGAGTGATCTTTTCAAATGCGTTAAATCAAGATAAACACAAGAGTGATTCGTTTTCAACATCCGATCGGTAATCGCCCGGCTCACAACGTCGCGGTGCGCTAATTCCAGATCGGGATGATATTCCGACATGAAACGCACCCCGTTACTATCGCGCAAATATGCACCTTCGCCACGTACCGCTTCGGAAACAAGATAACGAGCCCCGCCCGCAATATATAGAACCGTAGGATGAAACTGCATAAATTCCATGTCCTGCAGTAAAGCGCCGGCGCGAAATGCCAGAGCATGTCCATCGCCGGTCGCCAGAGCGGGATTGGTGGTTTCCCGAAAAAGACAACCCGCGCCACCGGTTGCCAGAATGACCTGTTTGGCCCAGATCAAAGTTTTTCCATGATAGCGGTTCCAGATAATTGCACCGCGGCACTTTCCCTCTTCGGTCACTAAGTCGAGGGTCGGAGTTTTCGTCCAGGTCTGGATGGAGGGTCGATTTTCGACTGCTGACACCAGCGCCCGCATCAGCTCTTTTCCCGTCGCGTCGCCCAATGCATGTGCGACCCGGCGATGACTGTGCCCCCCCTCCTTGGTGAGAGCCAGCTTGCCGTCCTGTTTGTCGAAGTCGGCGCCATACTCAATTAATTCACGTATATGACGCGGCGCTTCCTGGCAAACATGCTCTACAAGTTCTCGATTACAAAGATCTTTACCCGCGGCTAATGTATCTTCGATATGATTGGAAATATCGTCCAGTGGATCCAGCACACCCGCAATGCCTCCCTGGGCATAAGCGCTGTTGGACTGCGTTACTTTCCCTTTGTTAACGATAATCGTTTCCAGACGAGGATCAATTTGCAGCGCCGCCCGGGAACCGGCAATCCCGCCACCAATAATCAACACATCTGTGAAGATATGGGGGATGCGTTTCGGATTGATACGAGTAAGATAGCGCTGACCAGATTCAATCTGAATAGGATCCAAGTCTTCGTGCTCCTTTAACTCTTTCAATTTATTCTGTTGATACAGAAGAAATTAAACCCCCGCTGAAATTAGATCGTCATACAGGAAAAACCACCATCGATGGCTATGTTACTGCCTGTCAGAAAACTACCTGCCTTACCGGCTGCCATTAACAAAACTGCGCCCGCCAATTCATCCGGATCACCAAAGCGGTTCGCTGGCGTATGGTTCATAATACTGGCAACGCGTTCGGGTGTCAGCACTTTTCGATTTTGCTCCGCCGGAAAAAAACCGGGAGAAAGTGCATTTACACGAATCCCCTGTTCGGCCCACTCGCGCGCCAGGTTCTGAGTCAAATTTAATACGGCTGCTTTCGACGCAGAATAGGTAAAGACCCGTGATAAGGGAGTAATCGCGCTCATGGAGGTAATGTTGATAATAGAGCCGGCCACTTTCTGATCCAGCATTGACTGACCAAAGACCTGACAGGCCACTTTTACACTCAACAGATTCACGCGGAAAATATTGTCCCATTCCTCATCGCTGATTTCCAGAAAAGGAGTCGCCGCATTGATGCCGGCTCCATTTACCAGAATATCTGCAACCTGCCCGTTATTTTTCAAATGTGCGACCAGCGACTCAAGATCGCTTCGACTGGTAGAATCGGCTGTAAAAAATTCGGCACTGCCTTGCAGTTCCTCAATCATTTTTACACGACTGGCGCCGTTTTCCGCATTGCGACCCACGATCACCACATGAGCGCCCGCCTGCGCCAGCGCGTCTGCAATCGCACCGCCCAGAACTCCCGTACCACCAATCACAACAGCCGTTTTACCAGACAGGCCAAACAGATCCTGCAAATACCGGGATGAGAATGTTTCACTCATCACACACCACCTTCTCTATATCAAAGAATCGTCACACAGCAGAAATGGAAAAACTAACCAATGAATTCCAATTTCACCGGGTTGGGAATAATGCCCGCTTCGTAACCCCGGTTAAGCAGAGTCGCAACTGCTTCGCGTCCCCGTTCGCCGAAATCCAGAGTCCAGTCATTGACATACATGCCGACAAATTTGTCAGCACTTTCCAGATTCAGATCGCGCCCATACTTTAATGCATGTTCCAGGGCTTCTTTGCGATGGTCTAACCCATACTGAATGCTCTTCTTCAAAATCGCTGTGACTTCTTCCATCATTTCCATGCCCATGTCTTTGCGAATCGCATTCGCACCCAAGGGCAGTGGTAGACCGGTCTCTTCATACCACCAGACACCCATATCAACAACCAGCTTCAGCCCCTGACTGGCATACGTCAGTTGTCCTTCATGAATGATCAGACCAGCATCCACTTTTCCCTGTTCGACCAGGTTCAGAATTTCATCGAAGGGATGAATTTCGTATTCGAAATCGTCACCCAGTAGTAATTTCAATGATAGAAATGCGGTTGTCAATTTGCCGGGAATCGCAATTGTTTTTCCCCGCAGGTCATCGATCTTCCAGTCTTCCCGCGCGACAACCATCGGCCCGTATTGATCACCAATCGAAGCGCCACAAGAACAGATCGCATAGGTATCCGTCAGATAGGCATAACCGTGCAGACTGACGGCCGTCAGTTCCAACTCGGCATTAAAAGCCCGCTGATTTAATGTCTCGATATCTTGTAACTCATGAGTAAACCGATACTTACCGGTTTCTACCTTGTCGTTAGCCAAGGCATGAAACATAAAGGCATCGTCCGGATCGGGACTATGACCTACCTGAATTAATACTTTCTCATCTGTCATCATGGATCACACACATTATTAAAGTGAAAAGGTTGAATACAAGCGATTGCACACAGGCTGAAATACCAGTCGCAAAAGCCGGAATAGCGACAAAATAGCTTGCTGAATACTATAGAGAGTTCCCGACGACTTAGCCACCTTGCAGAGAAAACTACTTACCTGTGAGACCAGAACACGGTTTTTCAGGAAAACTGAAATTCAGAAGGCTGGATCTGGGAAGAAAATCAGTCTCGGTCCGTTATCAATAAAATTCTTGTCACAAAAAAACTGGCAATGTATATTCATATACCGTCACTCACATCGTTTCTTATTCATTTTGAAGCGCGTCGAAGGAAGTCTCATGAAAACCATCCTCCTTTTCTGTCTGCTCATCTTTGTCATTACACCTTCAGGCTTACTTGCACAAAAGAAAGGGGAACGGGTCATTGTGACGACCAGGAAAGCCGACTTGAAGGTGGACGAAACCGTTCTCAAAACATTAAGTGAAGGCTTTGAAGTTGTTATTAAAGACATCAACGGCCCCTGGTACTGGGTGGATCATAAAGGCACCCTTGGTTGGGTTCATTCTGAAAGTACCAAAACCGTGGATCAGGCAATCGATTTCTACACACGTCAAATTGCGAACAACCCGACGAGTAACAATTATCGATATCGGGGAGATGCGTTTCGGCTGAAAAAGAATTACAAGTCTGCCTTATCAGATTTTAATGCAGCAATCAGACTCAATCCCAATTCTGCCAGAGCCTTTGATTCCCGTTCAAAAATCTATAGCAAAACAGGCAAAAAAGCGAACGCATTCGAAGACCTGAATACAGCGATTAAACTGGATCCCAACTCGTCGACCAGATACAACAACCGGGCTGTCATCCTGTCCGGGAACTCCAGGTATTCCGAAGCAATCCAGGATTACTCATCAGCAATTCGTTTGAACCCCAATAAAGGAATCTATTACAAAAACCGCGGCTTGTCGTACAAAAAAACAAAGCAATACGATTTAGCCATTAAAGACTTTACTACTGCCATTCGGTTAGTTCCCACTTATGCAGACGCCTATACAAACCGCGGCGATACTTATAAGACCCTAAAAAATGAGGAAGCCGCTATTAATGATTTTGAAAAGTCACTCAAAATCGATCCCAAAGATAGTTCGACAAATTATAAAGCAGGCCTCTGTTATCAAAATAAAAATCAATTCCAGCAGGCGATTCAGAAATTTAACGTCGCGATCAAGTCAAATCCAAAATATCGTTTCGCTTACCGGGCACGCGGAATCTGCTATCGAAAGCTCGGAAATTATGCAAAAGCATTGCAGGATATTGATAAAGCGATCCAGCTCTCGCCCAAATACTCATCCGCCTATCGCAGCCGCGCCTGGTTAAAAACTACTGCTTCAGACCCCAACTATATCGATGTCAAAAAAGCGAAAGACGATTTAAGACAGGCCGAAAAGTTAGCCTCAAAAAAATCATGGCAATTGTATCAGGCACAGGCGGCACTCTACGCTACCGAAGGCAATTTTAATAAAGCAATAGAGGCCGGCAAAAAATGCCTCGAACTGCAAAAAGCATATCCGAATCTGCGAAAAGAACTGATACAGGAATCGGAAGCGCGTCTCAAACTCTACCAGCAAAACAAACCCTTCCGAGAGATCCCGCAGAATAATTAAAACAGCCTCTATAAAGATTGATTACCACAAAAGGCATGAACGAATAACACGAACCTAATCTGTTTCTATTCGATATATTTTATAATTTTGCTACCACGAAAGACACGAAAAGCACGAAATTTAAAAACGGTGATCCTGTATCTACTCAATTCACAAGCAGTGATTTCACAAAGCACTGAATATTTTTATTACTTAAAAAGAACACCTGATATCACTCCCGCAACACACACTCATTTTCGTGTAATTTCGTGTCTTTCGTGGTAGAAACTTTTTCTCAGTCAAATAAAAGGAACTCAAATGACCGAGATCCTCTTCAAAGAAGAATGCTACGCGATTCAAGGGGCAGCGTTTGAAGTCTATCGTGAAATGGGATGCGGTTTTCTGGAAGCCGTTTATCAGGAATGTCTGGAACGGGAATTGAATTTATCAAAAATCCCTTTTGTCTCGTATCCAAAATTACAACTGACCTATAAAGGGATTCCACTTGAGAAAACATATCAGCCTGATCTCATCTGCTATAATTCGATCATCGTCGAACTCAAAGCCGTGAAAGAAATCGCCGCCGATCATCAGGCTCAGATTCTCAATTATATGAAAGCAACCGAAATACAACTCGGCTTACTGATCAACTTTGGCAGTCACCCCAAAGCCACAGTGAATCGATATGTTTTATAATTTTGCTACCACAAAAGACACGAAGCAGATTTCCAATGATGGCTTCTGCAGGGTTCTTAAAGATCATGCAAACGACCATCCATAAGCGGCTTAAACTCTTGGCTTGCTTTTCTGCGATTGTTTGGCTCGGCACACTACACCCACTGCGATCAAGACAACGCTGAACACGAATACCAAAACGATTCCAAGCGGCTCAAGTTCAACCGAGATACTTGTATCGTAAACGTTGATACTTTCATCGAAAACTTAGCGGAAGAAATCGACATTTACTGGCGAGTAGGCAGCTACGATGAGAGAGAAACAGATTACCGCAAGCAGAACAAAGGCAACAGAGAATGCGATGATGCTACATAGATTCCATTTGTCCATAAGTCAATTTTCCACTTCGCCTTTGGTGCGGTGAACCTTCCATCATTGTATCGGGTAGTCGATACTTTGAGAATCCCAACTGAACATGGGGAATATGTTAAATTGTCAAGAATAGCCCCATGTATCCGACATTTCCCAGATGGCTTGAGTATGAAACTATTCCAGGCTCGTTTTCACTCATCCTCTTTTGTTCGTGTTGTTCGTGCCTTCCTTAATCACCGAGACAAAGGATTTTGCCTCCATTCGAATTCACCCGGTCTGCGTAATCAAGAATCGCGTCGATAATTTTGTCCATTTGATTCTTGTTAATTTTCACCTTTATTGGAGAACCGCCCACCTTGTCTTTCCACCCGGTAATGACTTCAAATTCAGGTGGTCTTTTTATTAGGTCGTTCTTAGCATCCATGAACAGACGCCGAAAGTGGTTGATGTTAGAGCGGTCAAATTCAGAGTTATCATATAAATCTACAATAATCCCAATTTCATTTCCCATGTGTTCGTTCCAAGACCACCAGTACCAATAATATCCGCTGTCCCCTTCAAAGGACGTGATATAGTGGTTCTCAGCTTCGTTTTTGTAAATAATTGTGAGTGCCACTTTAAAATCCTCATTATTTACCTGTTTCTTTTTCTAATTTTTCGTGTAATTTCGTGTCTTTCGTGGTAGAAAAAAACAAACTGTCACCGGCCCTCATCACTCAAAATCCGTTCCAGCAAATCCGCGGGCTGATCTTCCGGATGAACAGGAATTTCGCAACACTCTTTGATGTTGCGAAAAAAAGTGTGCTGCCGTTTGGCAAACCGACGCGTCTGTTGCTTAAGCAGTTCGACGGCCCGATCGTAGGAATACGCGCCTTCCATAAAGTCGATCAGCTCTTTATATCCCAATGCCTGCCGCGCCGTGCGGCTCATCGGTTCTGCTGCCGACAGCAATTGCTTGACCTCATCCATCAGCCCTTCAGCAAGCATCTGATCCACGCGCTCATTGATTCGCTCATAGAGCCACTCACGATCCGGCAATAACCAGAATACATGCGCCGGACATTCTTCCGCATTCAAAACCGGTTCAGCATGCTGTGCAGAAAGAGGAACGCCAGTCACATGATACACTTCCAGCGCGCGGGCCACACGGCGGACGTCATTCGGATGCAATTTCTCTGCCGAAACCGGATCAACGGCTGCCAATCGATCATGCAACGCCTCATTGCCCTCGGTCTCCGCGAACGTTTCCATCTCGTTCCGATACTCCCAGTCCGCAGAAGGACCATCAAACACACCTCGCAAAATGGTCCGCAAATACAGACCCGTGCCTCCCACAAACAGCGGCGTTCGTCCCCGCGTTATAATCTGCTCGCAACATTCTTTGGCAGCCGTAAAATAGTCGGCAACACTGAACTTCTCATGAGGCTCGATCAAATCAATCAAATGATGTGGCACACGCGCTCGCTCTGCAGGAGAAGCCTTCGCTGTCCCAATATCCATACCCCGATACAGCGACATCGAATCCATTGCCAGAATCTCTGCATTCAGATGTTCTGCCAGCAACAGGCTCAACTCGGTCTTGCCGCAAGCCGTCGGACCTGCCAGAAACCAGCACTGTTGTAATACTTCGGTTGAAAACTGCATATTCGTTTCATCTCATACTGGTCTGATCTCTCACTCTAAAAAGAGTAAGTCTCTTCCAGCCGGGACTCGTCATTTTTGGCTCATTCGGCTACGATACACATCATACATTCTGAGCCGCTCAGAATTTCGTATTGTCATGTAGTATATTTATCAGCGTCTAATGTCGAAAGAGAGACACCATGGCGAGTTTCGAAACCAGCGTTCAGTTATCCACCACAGCCGAAGAAATCTTTGATTTTCTGATCGATACCGAGAACATTCTGAAAATCAGCCCCCCCGATACCGGACTGGCATTTACCAATAAACCGGACAAATTACACCAGGGCGCCATTCTGGATTTCCAGATTCAAGGCTTCGGACAGGTTCAGCAGGGGTCACATGAAATCATCGAATTTAACTCTCCCGAGTTATATATCGAAAAACAGATTACCGGGCCACTCAAGTCCTACCTGCATGAACATCACGTTGTAGCGAATGGAGACAATCAGGTAACCGTCATTGATCGACTGGAATTCGAACCACCAGGAGGCCTGCTCGGCTTCTTAATTACCGAATCGAAGCTCCTGGAACTGTTCGACGAAGGCTTTTTCCATCGCCACAATGCCTTAAAAGCGATCTTTAACTAATCCAAAATGCGTGAAGAATTGCTGCTTACTTGAATGCACGACGATCGCCAGGCCGGGCAATGCGCTCTGCGGGTAGACCCAGATCGGCTTGAGCCGGCTTATCGGGCTCCGTTAAGTAAACTGTTTTTAATGCATCCAGACGCTGCTTGATTGACGACAGTTCTTCCAACTCCTCACTGATGGAAACATTCGACGTTTCTAAAGCACCCGCTTGAATTAGGCCAGCCCCTTTTTTTCCCGGCGTTAAGATACGCCCGGTTCCGGAACGCGGAGTCGCTTCAAACAGACAGCACTCGCGGGGGAACAATTCACTCGAATCCGTAAAGCAGACCAACTGAACATGGCCGATGGTCTGTTTTTGTTCTTCGTCAGCACTCGTAACCATCGCCGTCACTTCACCCGTTTCGGAAATCTGAATTGAATGCGATTTTGGCGGCAAAGTAACTTCAGGCTCCAGAGGATAATTCTTTTGTGAACCACGAATACAAATACGGTTTTCTTCGTCGATTAATAATCGTCCCGTTCGGGTAAAGACAGTTTTATCGCCCAGATTAACCTGCAGAAACCCCTGACCCTTGATGGCAATGTCCAACTCGCGCCCGGTCTCGATCATTTCACCAATGGTTTGCGAAACCCGTGTCTGCAAAACCTGACTGCCCATACCCACGGCAATCGGCGGTTCTGACTTCGCTGCTTCACTGGCCGGTGTTTGCACATAATCATAAGGCAACGATTCAAATTCGACATACGAACGCTTAAAACCAATCGTTCCCGCATTCGCTATGTTGTTGACGATCACATCGCGCGATAGCCTCAAGGCATCCACGGTCGGCTTCAAGCGGTGTAACAATTCATCCAGGTCCGCTTTAGAAGAAAATCCGATGAAGCCGGTCTGATCGGAGGGTGGTCCCTGCAAGATGGAGCCCAGCTGTGGAACTGCATTGACATCCAAACGGGAAAGCGGCAATTCATCCGGTGTCTCAGCTGAGTTTTTAACATTTTGAGGCTGTAATAATTTGCGAATAGAAAGCAGATCAGAGGCTGCCTTGTGAGGCACACCCTGAAGTTCTTCAAACCAGATTTCCAGTTCTTCTTTCGAAGCATGAGGAAGGTGTTCGCGAATAATCGAACGCATCATCTGGTCTTTTCTGGCTGCACTTTTTTTCCTGGAATCTTCAAGCGGTTCGGCATTGAGAGGCGGCATCAACGGGCCAGGAGTCTGCTGAATTTCCTGTCCTGGATCTAATAGAAGAGGAGCCTTCGGGTGATTGACTTCTAATGGTTCAATGTGTTTTTTGACAGTCCCGGGAAATTTCAATTCGGGACCTTTCACCTCGGGCTCATCCGAGGCACTTTCCTCCGCGCTCGTTTCGGAAAGCGCTAATTCAACCGGATTCAGATTTTCTGCAGAGAAATTTTCCGCAGAGAAAAACGGATCTTCGCTAGAGTCTGTCTGCTCAATCAATGACTCATTAACCAATGGTTCATCAAATTGAACTGTGGTATTTCCGCGGGGCGCGCGATCTATGGCAACAGTTACCGCGCCAGTTTCATTCGCAAAACCCAGGTCCCTGAAATACAGAATTCCCTGGATGAATAAGACCACCGCCAACACACAAACCGAAACGGCAAATATCATCCGCTCAAAATTTTTTCGCATACCTGCTTCCCTGCAGTAACAAGACGCCGCTCTTTGCTTCGACCTGCTGATTGAGATTTCAAAATCAGAGTCGTTAAGTTATCGAAATTAACACTTTAGAACAAGACTTTTCCTGGCAAGGCCTGAAAGAGCCGCAGACCATCAGTACCAGATTCCTGTCATTACCGATAATCTTAGAGACCGAAAGTCTCTTTATGTAGCGAAAACACCCACTGATTTCGTACAATAACCGACTCTTCACAATACACAGGGATCGAGATCCTGAATGTCGCGTGAGAATGACTCCTTGAAATCAAAGAACACTAATGAATATCGACCTACCCAAGGCCTACCGAATTCGCCAGAACTTCCAATCTTCTCGGCTGGAGAACATTCCAGAGACCATTCAGGCAGAACTCACGAAAATCAATCTGGGAAAAGTAGTTAAACCAGGAGACTCCGTTGCCATCACAGTCGGCAGCCGGGGCATTGCCAATATCGACTTGATTACGAAAACAACCGTCGATTTTCTGAAATCTCTCGACGCGGTTCCTTTTATCGTTCCCGCAATGGGAAGTCATGGCGGGGGAACGGCAGAAGGACAAGCTGCCGTCATCGCCGGATATGGAATCACCGAGGAAACCATGGGAGTCGAGATCCGCTCCTCCATGGAAACGGTCATCGTCGACACCACCCCCCAGGGCATCCCCGTTCATTTCGACAAACACGCCTATGAAGCAGACCATGTTCTGATTTGCGGTCGCGTCAAACCACACACGCGTTTTGTCGGCGATATCGAATCGGGCCTGCACAAGATGATGCTCATCGGTCTGGGCAAACACGCCGGCGCCAAAATCTATCACCGTGCCATTGAAGATTTCAGCTTTGAAGAAATCATCAAAGCCGTCGCACAATCCGTCCTGGAAAAATGCTCTGTCGTCGGCGGACTGGCGATTGTAGAAAATTCTTACGACGAAACCGGATTGATTGAAGCCATTCCTCCGGAACAGTTTTATGAACGTGAAAAAGCACTGTTGAACATTGCCCGCGAATGGCTGCCAAGGTTACCCTTCGAAAAAATAGATTTTCTGATTGTCGATCGTATTGGAAAAAACATCAGCGGCTCGGGAATGGATGCTTGTGTCATCGGCCGCAAGTTTAATGACCACGCTGCCACCGAACACGACAATGTTGCCGTGAAGCGTATTATGGTGCGCAGCCTGACCGAAGAAACACACGGCAATGCTCTGGGAATCGGTTTAGCCGAATTCACCAACCAACGCACAGTCGACGGCATTGACTGGAAAATCACACGCATCAACGCGAATACCGGAAGTCACCCCACCTCAGCGATGGTCCCTCTGGTCTACGAAACAGACAGAGAAGCCGTTGAAGCCGCTTTATCAACCATCGGACTGGTCGAACCAGAACAAAGTCGTATCGTACAAATTTATGACACACTCGAACTAAGTGAAGTCATCGTCAGTGAAACGTATCTGAATGAAATCAACGAGCGGGACGATCTGGAAATCATGTCGGGACCGTTTGAATTACCATTCGATACACAAAATAATTTAACCCCCGTTTTTGAAAAAACTCAACACTAACCCATTACACTAACTCCCACAGAAAGAAATTCATGTCTACCGAAGGCCTCTCAGAAGCTGCCCTTGCAGAACTCGCCAAGTATGATACCCCCACTGTTTGCAATGTGATCGAACTCTGGAACATTCGCCCCCGCAACACAGGCTACATGAACGATTCCATTAAAGCCTGCTTCCCCAAGATGCCACCTATGGTAGGCTATGCCCTGACTTCAACCTTTCGCAGTATGGCACCACCGCGCAGTGGCGATGTCTACTCGGGACTGGATGCACAGGTCGCTGCTTTCGAATCACTGCCCGGTGCCCCCGTGGTCGTGTATCAGGATATCGACGAACCAACGGCTTCAGCCACCTTCGGCGAAGTCATGTGCTCCACCTATAAAGCCTACGGCGCGAAAGGCATTATCACTTCGGGCGCCGGACGCGATCTGGATCAGGTTGAAGCCCTCGACTTTCCCGCATTCACCAACGGCACCAACTGTGCCCACGGCTATTGTCATACGTTGCAGGTCGGCGTGCCGATCACCGTTGGCGGCATCGCCATTTATCCCGGCGACTTACTGCACGGCGACTTGAACGGCGTCACCACGATCCCCACTGAGATCGCCTCAGAAATTGCAGACGCCTGCAAAGACCTGATGAAAGCCGAAGACATCGTGCTCGACTATCTCAAAGAAGGTAACCTGACCCCCGAAGGACTCGGAGCAGCCCGCAAAGAACTCGGAGCCGAAATCGCCAAACTAGGAAAACGCTTGCGGGGTGAATAACAAACAATCCCACAAAATTGATTTAAAATACAAAGCTGGCTCTCTCAGGGAGCCAGCTTTTTTCTTTGGTGGTCCCAAAATAAACAACCTGGTGTGGCCCTGAATGCAATTCGGAATTTCCGCGGGCAACAGGAAACTGTCAGAGCATGCGTCCTAAAAACTAACAGGATCCAATCACCAGTGTGCCGCAACTCAGCCCGAAACAAATTCAGGCCACCCGGTTCGTGTTTTTCGTGGTAGTAAAAAATTACGACGATCGCACGAACCTTTCAAGCGACTGGATTCTTGAGAATCCCATTGACGATCTTTGCGGGTTGGCCATCCGTTAAACGTTCCTGTCTTGTGGATCGTTCGAATAGTACCTCGCGATGATCAAGGCCGAACAGATGCAGCAGCGTCGCATGATAATCGAAATGCGTAACGTGATCGTGGATCGCTTTAAATCCCAATTCGTCGGTTTCGCCGTGAATGTGCCCGCCCTTCACACCGCCACCCGCGAGCCACATGCTGAAGCCGTAGGGATTGTGGTCACGTCCGATCGGTTTTTGCATTTCGATGATCGGCAGACGGCCCATCTCACCGCCCCAATGCACGAGAGTCGTATCGAGCAAACCGCGTGACTTTAAATCTTTGACCAGCGCTGCCGAGGGTTGGTCGGTTTTACGGCACATTTCCGGCAGGCGTTTGTGAATACCCGCGTGATGATCCCATTGCTGATACGCGTTATGAAGTTGCACGAAACGGACACCCCGTTCCACCAACCGACGGGCGATCAGACAGCGCGATCCGAATTCACGAGTCTCTTCCTGATCCAGTCCGTAAAGTTTTTTTGTGGCTACGCTTTCACTCGAAATATCGAGAGCCTCTTTTGCCGCAACCTGCATGCGGGCAGCAAGTTCATAGCTGGCGATGCGAGCTTCAAGGTCGTTTTCACCCGGATGCTGCTTCAGATGTTCACGGTTGAACTGGTTCAAAAACGTGAGCCATTCTCGCTGGGCCGGGCCACGGAGATGCAGCGGAGCGTTGAGGTCAAGAATGCGAGGCTCCCGTGAGCGAATCACCGTTCCCTGATAAATCGACGGAATGAATCCGTTCGACCAGTTGAGTTCACGATCCAGCGGCAGGCCGTCTTCAGCGGTCAGTACGACGAAGGACGGCAGATTCTGGTTCTCCGTCCCCAGCGCATATGTGATCCAGCTTCCGAGAGAAGGACGGCCAGAGCGTGGACGACCGGAGTTGATTGCGCGCATAGCCGTGGGATGGGCACTGTTGAACGTCTGCATCGAACGAATGAGCGTGATGTCATCAGCAACGCTGCCGATGTGTGGCAACAGTTCACTCATTTCGATGCCGCTTTCGCCGTAACGACGGAACTTCCATTTGCTGCCGAGCAGTTTGCGGCTGTTGCGCGCCGCCATATTCGAACCGAGCTTGAGCTCGCCGGTATACTCCGTGTCGTTCCGTTTGTCTACTTCGGGCTTTGGATCAAAGAGATCGATCTGGCTTGGACCTCCGCTGGTAAAGATCGAGATCATCGCCCGCGCCGACGGCTCCACATGCGGCAGTTTTGGTGTGAGATCGAACGTCGGCCGTTCCAGCATCGGCTTGACCGGATCGGCGGCATAACCGTCTTGAGCAAGCAGCCATGTCGCCGCGAGTCCGCCCAGCCCCATGACCTGTGATGTGAGGAACTCACGGCGAGCCAGAGAGGTATGTAAGTCGTGTTGCATGGTTTTCCTCAAATCAGTCCACATACAAAAATGCATTGTTACTTAACAGGAACTGACAAAAGATCGCCAGCGCCTGCTTCTCCGGGTGTTTCGCAAACGAAATTTTCTTGGCCTCTTCAGGTGTCAGTTCTCTGGCCTTTTGCGCAGCCAACTTTTTCTGAATTGAGAGAAACGCGAGGTTGTGTTCCATTTGCTCGGCAGTTGGTTCACTCGCGATCGCCAATCGCCACGCACGACGTAGCTGCGCGGAGGGGTCGTCACCGACATCCTGAACCACGCGCGCAGCAAAGATTTCTGACTGACTTAGCAGCTCTACATTGTTCATGAACAGCAGCGACTGGCCAGCGACGGTCGATGAGTTTCGCTGTTCGCAGTTGGGAGTCATCGTCGGAGAGTCAAAGGCTTTAAGCATGTCCAGCTTCAACGTCCGCCGGGCTTGAACGTAGATGCTGCGTCGGAAAGCAGCATTTCCCTTCAACTCAATCACGCGACCCTCTCGGTCATTCTTCGGCGTCCCGATCACAACTTGCCCAACCCCATTCGCCGTTACCTGCATAGGTGGTCCGTAATGCGTTGCATTGAGATTCCCCGAGACGGTCAGCACTGAGTCGCGAATCGTCTCAGCATCGAGCCGCCGCAGATTCGTCCGTCCCAATAACTGATTGTCCGGGTCTACTTCATCGAGGGCTTCGGTCCGCACCGACTCTTGGCGGTACACAGTCGACATCATAAGCAACTTGTGGAACTTCTTGAGTCTCCAGCCATTTGCGACGAAGTAGTCAGCGAGCCAGTCGAGCAGTTCCGGATGCGTGGGACGGTCGCCCTGAGACCCGAAGTCGCTCGGCGTCGCGACAATTCCGCGACCGAAATGATGCATCCAGATACGGTTAACCAGCACGCGCCCCGTGAGCGGATGCGCGCCATTGGTAAGATGCTTTGCATAGGCCAGACGACGGCCAGTGGTTTCCAGCTTGGGATTGTTTGCGGGAACGACCGGCTGGTCACCGCGCGTAAACACCGACAATCCCCCCGGGAGCACTTCCTCGGCCGGTTGCGTGTGGCTACCGCGACGGAACAGGTACGTCACAGGAACTTTGCCGGGGATCTCAGAGAGCGTCCGAACGAAATCCTCTTTGGGTCGCCGTGCTTTGATTTTTGCGACACGTTTGTTGTACTCCTTCAACTCCTTCTGGTAACGATCGGGGTAAAGCTGACTGAGTGTGCCTATGTAAACGTCGAGTGCGAAGTACTTTTTCAGGATCGCAATCTGCTCGGGAGTGCGGTTCTTGCGAGTGCGATTCAAAACGGCATCGCGAATGATGTCAGCCTTTGCCTGCACATCAGCTGGCAGCTTCGCGATCCCGATTTCAAGAGCCTCAGTCAGATGCCGCTTTATCTGCGCTTGCCGCTCGTTGGACGCCTGCTTGAGTTCGGCACTGATTTCCTCGGAAAGCTGACGTTGCGCGTCACTCCAAAGCGAGAGCCGCCGCTCTTCAGGCGACCGCCAGTTTTTCCAGTCGAATGCGGGCTCAAAGATAGCTCGCATGCGGTGATAGTCTACGTGGGTAATTGGGTCGAATCGATGATTATGACATCGGGCACATCCGACCGACAGCCCTAGCAGCGACGACGAAACAATGTTGATCGTATCAGCGATAACTTCGTTGCGGGCGATATCCTGATTGACGGACCTGTCAGAAGTTCCGTCCGGACCGTTTCGCAGAAATCCGGTCGCGGTGAGACGGTCTTTGTCAGCCTCTGACAGATCGTGGTACGGGCGTCTAACTAACTCATCTCCGGCCAACTGCTCGACAAGGAACTGGTCGAATGGCTTGTCTGCATTGAACGAACGAATGACGTAATCGCGATACTTATAGGCAGACTCTCGAACACGGTCTTTTTCGCTGTAGCCATCGCTGTCAGCATAACCGGCGACGTCCAACCAGTGGCGGGCCCATCGTTCACCGTAATGTTCGGATGCAAGCAATTGATCGAGCAACCGCGACCATGCGTCCGGACCTTCGTCCGCAAGAAACTCATCGACGTCTTCGGGGGAGGGAGGCAGCCCGAGCAAATCAAAATACGCCCGTCGAATCAGCGTCCGCTTGTCTGCATCGGGGGAAAAACTAAGCCCCTTACGTTCAAGTCGTTCCAACACGAACGCATCAACTGGAGTCCGCACTCGTTCCGCCGCTTTCACTTTGGGAACAGGGGGAGCCACAACCGGCTGGAGCGACCAGAAGGTCCGTTCTTCTTCAGTAAATTCCAGTTGGTCGGCATTGGCCGGCTCGGGTCGCGCGGTGCGCGCCCCCTGGTCAATCCACTCTTTGATCACGCGCAGTTCTGTCGCTGAAAGGGTTTTCTCACCCGGCGGCATTTCGCCACTTTCCAACCGTTCAATAAGAAAACTGGTTCCGGACTTCCCCGATACGATGGCTGGCCCCGAGTCTCCGCCTGACACAAGAAATCGGGCGAGCCGAACGTCAAGGTTCCCCTCAGTCTTCGACTCTTCCCCGTGACAGTGGAAGCAGTGTGATTTAAAAATCGGCCGAACATCCGCTTCAAATGTCCGCTTTACTTCTGCATCAGCACCCGCTGGTACAAGCCCCACGAACACCACCACAAGCAGAATACAGCAAGGCATATTAAAATTGAACACGCGCATCAACATTACCCTCTCAGGTCTTTCCGAGAAGTAGTAGTCTGACACATTCCCTACGGATTGTGCCTCAGCCACACTCAACAGTTTTGGGTTGATTCTACTGCAACCGTTTCGCATTTGCTATCAAATCTCTTCAAATTCGTATGATTCCAGCTTGGTTTAGGTGCTTCACCACCCATGATTCACAATGCCACGATGTTCTTAAGAAAGTCACAGCAACGTGATGGTGCTATTCTTCTCTGTCCTAAAATCGTTGGATTTTCGAAGAGCTAGATCCAATCCTAATTATTGTCTGAAACCAAGACCAATTTGTCGGACAAATTCATCCTGAAAATCATAATTCACTGAACTCAATCAGCCAGAGTTTTAAGACAATTGAGACCGAGAAAAACTGTGGTTTTATTTTCTGTCCACGATTTGACGAGATTCGCGGATGAATTGATCCGTTCGCCCCGTTTCCTCCCGGTTTTTTTCTCATGTCTTTTTCCATCACTGTGCTCGCTGCACATCGATGAACATCGCATTCATTTCCGGCGCGTCGTGAACATAGAGCAGACGACCGGGGCTGATTTCCCGGATGCTGGTGTAATTGAAACGAATCTTCTCAGAAATAACGTGGTGCGACGTCCAGGTTTTTCCATGATCGAGACTAAACATGAGGCTTGAGACTGGCCGCCCGAAACTGCACGCAAGAATTCCGTTGCTCATGAGCACCAGATCGGGTAATACTTTTCCCACTTCGAGTTCGACGTGTTCCGTCCAGGTCTTCCCGGCGTTATGGGAAAACATCTGGTACATTCTCGAACCGCCACCTCTGATCACAGCGGTCATCTTGATGTCAGTCAGACGCACCACAGCCGGTTCACCGCCAGGACCGATTGTGGAAAGGTAGTTCCACGTCCTGCCGTTGTCTGTACTGCGCACGAGGTGCGACATCCGCATCGTTCTAGTGCGTCCATCCTTCAGCTTCACCTTCTTCCGGCTCCACACGACCATCGTCGCGCCACCATCGTCATCGTTCCAAACGTGGCGTTCGCAGATAATCACGTCTCCCGGAGATTCGTTAGTGAACTCCTTCGGCAAAACAATCCGGTTATCTTCCATTGTGAACGACGTGGCTTGAGCGTTCATGTAGGTAGTTTTCCCCACGACAGAACCATCGGGCTGGGTGCGGGTCCAGCGCGACATGCCAAGGATGGTTCCATCGGGACGGCGCAACATAGGCAGCGGGGTGGTCTCCAATTGATCAAGTCCTGAGATAGGCTCCCAGGTCTTACCGGCATCGGTCGATTTGAGCAATCCATAAGGTTCGTAAAAAGCGTCCCTACCTTGAGCCACACTCATAAGCAGTAGCCCGTCCCCCATATCGTAGAGATAAGGCCGCGTATGGTTGACTTCCTTTCGGGGAATATCCCATGGCTTGCTGACCGTTATCTTGACGGGGTCCTTTAGTGGCGGAGTAGTGATTTTCCGCACGCCCAGCCTCACTGAAGCCCAAATCGCCTCGCCCAGTCCGGCCGGCGCACTCGACCCGAATTGAATGAAAGGCTCGGGCGAATCTGTCGGCTTCCAAAACGCACCTTGACCGGTCACTTTTCGCTCACCATCGACCCAAATCTCCATATCTCTGCCTCGAATAATCAGTCGATACAAGTGAAAATCGCTCGTGGTATTCATCCTAATGGACCGATCCGTATGGCTCGCGGCAGAGGTTGGAAAAAGCACCAACCCATCATGATGTCGGCCATCGCTGACCAGCACGGACACAGCAGCCCCATCGCGCCAAGGCCACAGAGACGCGTTCCTTTTTTTCTGCGTACCGGTGATCCGCGAACCACTGACAGACAACACCTTTACCTTTGCCTCGACTATGATCTCCTGGTCCGATTTCCATTTCCACGGCGCTCGGAAACAAGCCATTTCGACTGAGTCATCGACTAGTCTTAACCCCTCCGAATCGATTGTCGCATTCGGATTTCCGATAACTTTCCATTCAGAGCTTGGTAACCCCTTGCCGTCATAATTAACGAGCCATGTGATGCCACTCTCGTTTGCTAACGCAAAAGAGCCTGGGAACATGACAAACAGGCAGGCAATGAAGAGGACAGATCTTACATTCATGGGAGGGGTTCTCAATGATAAAAATCCCATCTGCGATATGGGGATTGGAGTGCCATGATATACCCGTTAAACAAATCGTTTGTTTTGCTTTACGGAACGCGACGAGTCTCACGAATAGAATCAGGCGTGATCGACGTTCACCATTGTAAAAGTAGCAAGTAGGGCAGTCAATCTTAGCCACTCGACCCACATCATTGCTTCCTTTTGTATCGATGTGAATCGGAACCTGTTATTCGTTACTCGATTATGTTTTGTTGATGTGATTGCTCTGATGTCGTCGAGAATCCTGGCCTGAGCGACCGCAGGGCTTGACGATAAAAAATCCTGTGTTCTAATCAGCTCAAACAAACTGGATCAACCTTTTCCTCCTCCTGACCCCCTCCAACCCCGGTCTGAGAATTAAATCGGTGGGAAGGGTAAAAAACAAAATCCTACCGGTAGCACCTATGATTGATCTTGAGTTCGCGTCAACGAAGCGCTCCCAATTATTGAGTTCTCCCCGAACGGTCTGCAGTTGCTTGGCTTTGGCATTCATCAGTTCTATGGTCACGAAAAGTGGTATTGCGATCCAGTAGGATTGATCAATTTCGGCCCGAACCTGTCGGTGCTGAATTTTGGCCACCCCTGGCATGACGACTCGTCCCAAGCCGACGCTTTGCTGGCATCACGGCCTGACTGCCAATACAAAATCATCAACGCCTTCGAAGGCAATGGTCCTATCGACCTACTGAACCAACATCGGATCTGCATGATCCATGACGCTCATGGCACAGGCGAAAGAATCATGCCGCTCGGCTCCACACCAACGCTACGTATTGGGAAAGTCAATGCAGTCAGTTTTCGCGTTGTGCGATTGAAAAACGAACGTGTGAAAAGCAGCACCTACAACGGCCACAAAACCGCCGCTATTCCTTTTGGACGGGAAGAAGCACCTCCTTTACGTTTCCAGTTCGAACCTGCTAACGATGGCACCCATAACAATGTCACAGCTACAGTGACCAATGATTACCTCGAGAACTACCCTCAATGCCGTCTGACCTTCGTTTTACCGAAGGAGCAGTACTCCGTTAATAAAGGCGCTATAGAATCATCGATCACCGTGATGATCAGAAATATGTGATTCTCAGTATCAGAGTAGACCTGCTTGCCAAAAAATCGACAGTGGTGCGGGTTCACCATCAAGCACACCTTCGGCGCAGGTAGCACCTCCTCCGTTACGATCAATACCATCCCGCGTCCTCTTAAAAAGAAATCAGAGCCTGGTAGAACCCTTACTTCTTTTGGCGCTTGGGGACTGTCTGCATCAGTAGCGTCAACGACTTTCGGAGTGCTTCGAATCCCACACTGGATCCTTTGTAGTATCCCATTCTTACGACAACCAGATTGTGCGAGGGAATAATGATCGTATACTGGCCGCCGGCCCCTGCACAGATTTGTCGGAACGAGATTTACTCCTCATTGTGAAACCAAGGGATCCAGAAACTCATAGAGTTTTTGTGTCGCCGGGTCATCGGGCTTACCAAGGTCGTTATTCAGGCGATTGTGGTTGCTATCGCCTTTGCCATGCAGGGTTGTGGGAATCTCTGATGCCTTCAGGACACTTCCCAATCTTTGCGCCTGAGCCCTTGTGTCTGAATTACCCGGAAAATACAGAATGAGGAAAGGCGGAATGCCTTTACCTTTCTTCACATGAGTCACGGCTGAATAATCAATATGCTTTTCCGGGTCGTTCCCGAATTTTTGTCGATGCCCAAAGGTAAACATCTTACCGCCGTAAAGGGCCTGACGAAATTCCGCTGTCATGATGATCTTGGGGATATCGTAAGTATCTCCGTCAACCGGAACACAACCTTTGAGCACATCGAACGGCACCCCTTCATTCTTTAAGTAGCGGTCGTCAGTACAAATTAACGCCGCCAACTGAGCACCGGCAGAATGCCCCCCCACAAAAATCCGTTTGGGATCGCCGCCATACCTGGCAATGTTTTTGTGTACCCAGGCGAGCGACTTGGCGACATCGCCCGTCAACGCATCCATTTTCACTTCTGGTAGAAGTCGATAATTCGTCGACACAAAAACAAAACCACGATCAGTCAGTACTTTGGGTTTCAGTGCAACATCACTCTTGTCGCCCACACGCCAGCCACCACCGTGAATCCAGAACACAACGGGCAGGCGCTTCCCGGCAGAATTTTCCGGCGTGTAAATATCAAGCACGTGACGAGCGTGACCATTCTCCACGTAAGGAATATCTGACGTCAGTTTCTGGGCAATCGCAGCGTTACTGAAGGTAAGAAGCGGGAATACGAGAGCGAGAATGAGTCTGGGGTTCATGCTGGAGATTCCTGTTCATGGCAGTATTGCGGTATGGATTAATGAATGTAGCGATAACTCGAGTGATTTCACTTTACACCAGTGTCATTACGGATGCAAGAAAATGGTGTTGTGGGCCGAACTTCTCATCGGTGCGCCGGGTGTCGCTCATCCTTTATGAGCGTGCGGCCCTTTTGTTTGTTCCAAAAACAACTTGCCTGATAGACTTGTGTTTTACACAATTGTACCATGCTCAGGCAGGTACAGAATGAACGTCGCCTGATTGTGTTGATCCATTATCCTTTAAGGTCCTATAAAATAAGTGATGAAAACCATCCAGTTACCATTGAAATCTGCGCAGCGTTTGATGGTCGCCAGCCAGCAGCTGGCAGGCCCCGCTTTGGAACCCGTTCAAATCATTGAGCATCTGGGATACGTCCAGATTGACACCATCTCAGTTGTGGAACGTGCGCATCACCATGTTTTCTGGAGTCGCAATCAGAAATATAGTCCAGCAGACCTGAGTCATCTCGTTGAATCACGAGACGTGTTTGAATACTGGAGCCATGCCGCCTCTTACCTGCCCATGAAAGACTACCGTTATTCGTTACTCCCAAAGAAAGAATTTCAGAAACGCGAGGCTTCCTGGTTTCCCAGAGATCTGAAATTGATGAAACAGATTTTAAAGCGGATAGAAAAAGAAGGCCCCCTTCGGTCAAAAGACTTTGAAATGACGAAGCAGGGAAAATCAGGGTGGTGGGATTGGAAGCCAGCCAAAAAAGCATTAGAGCGCCTGTTCCTCGAAGGCAAGCTGGAAATCACCCGACGCGAGGGATTCCAAAAAGTCTACGATCTGCCTGAGAATGTGATTCCCAGTTCTGTTGATACCACACTCCCCAGCGAAACCGACTATGCCCGCTATCTGATTCAAAGAACATTGCAGCATCATGGACTCGCGACGGGAAGCGAAATGTCCTACATGCGCAAATCGCAAACCAAGACAACCGTGTTATCAACGCTCAAGGAAATGGTGTCCGCGGGCGAAATCACGCCAGTCTCAGTAGCAGGCGTTGAGCAACCTTATTACGCTCTCAAACAATCACTGGAGAACATCCCCCGGGTCAGCCCCAAAGTTCATATTTTATCTCCGTTTGATAATTTGATCATCCAGAGAAAAAAGCTGCTCACCTTTTTTGATTATGATTACAAAATTGAATGCTACGTACCGGCTCCCAAAAGAAAATATGGATACTTTTCTCTACCAGTCCTCCAGGGCAGCCGCTTTGTAGCCCGCATCGATTGCAAAGCAGACCGCCCCAACCAACGGCTTATGATTCAATCCATTCACTACGAAAAAAACGTAGACCAGCGTTTATTACAGAAAAAAATGGAATCAAAACTGTTGTCATTCGCCAAATTCAACGGCTGCAACGCGTTGGAATTCAACATCAAATGAGATAGAGGAAATCATGGCACCAGGATTGAAAACACTTGTCACTGGAATCACCCTGTTCATCCTGGGGATGATTGTCATTACCATGGTAATACCAATTCTAGTATATGATCTAATTGATAATAGAAATGGAGAGCAGTTCAAGGTTCCAGGAATAACTCAGGTAACGATTGAAGAACCAGGTAACTATTACCTGTGGAATGATTACCAGACAGTTTTTGAAGGCAAGAGCTATACTCAATCAAAGACTTTACCTGACGGAATGGAATTCAAAATCAGGAATCAGGCAACAGGCAAATTTTTTAATTTTGTTACCGATCTTTCAATTTCCTCAAACAGAGGAATGAGTTCAAGCAATAGCATCGGTTACGTTGAAATACCAGCTCCCGTAAAAATAGAAATTGAAGTTGTTGGTGGAACTGAAGATCGAATATTTTCATTTGCTCGATCTGTCTTTACGACTCACTTAGCACTCATCGTTTGTGGAGCTCTTCTTTCCATGGCGATTTGTTTCATAGGATGTGGACTTGTCGTATGGGGTATTGCAAAGCTGGTGAATTCAAACAAGAATGATGACGAAGCAAACTCGAACGAATCGCACCATTGAGATTTTTTACTGAGGAAAATGATACATGACTCGCATCAATCAGTTAAGAATAAGAACAAATAAATGATAACACTAAAAACAGAGACCGAGTCCATAATTCAGTTCTGAGGGACGAAATTGAATAGCAAAATTGAATATGAAATATCAGCGTCCAAAGCGTAAAGCGTAGAGATCGGCATCCTTAAGCTCAAAACGGAGGCGGATAGTGCGACCGGCGAGAGATTTTAACTCGCGGACGCCGTTCCAGCTCAGTGCTTGTTCGAGTGAATCACCGTAAAGTTCGTCGCAGTCGTTGAGCGTGAATCCGGGGAGCGGATCTCCCTGCTCGTCCTGAATCTCACAACGTAGGCTGCCGGCGGCGGAGGTAGCAAAGTTCAGGAGCAACTCGACTTCGCCGGGGGATTTCGGCAACGGACCGACGACGGCCTGAGCAGGATCGACATCGTTGGCAAGGGTGTCTGCTAGAGGGGAATCAGGGTTGTCGATGTTGAGGAATACGCCGCGATCATCGCTCGCAAATTTCGGTGCCACTTGTCCCGCTTCCGCCAACCGCGCGATTTCCGTGGCGGAGAGTACACGGCGCAGGACAAGAATATCATCGGCGTACCCGAGAAAGGGTTCGTTGGAAACCGATGTGTCAGGGTGGTCTTCGCCGAACCGCAAATCGCCACGAGTAAACTTCAGATCACCGATGCCACCTTTTCCACCAGATCCAACTTTCCGACCGTCAAAATAGACGGTCACTTTCCCGTCATCCCAAGTGGCCGCGAGGTGGTGGGTTGAGTCATCATTGGACTCGCTGCTCCAGGTTCCCGTTTTCTCCAATGGCACGTTCACCTTCAATTTTCCGCAGTAGAATCGAATCGAATCGCGACCGGCGCTGTCGATGTCAAAGAGCATATCGTTTTCCTTGATCTCTCCACCCCCGTAGGTCGAAAAGAGACGCCTTCGCCCCGAGGGAACACCGCGAACCGACACCGCGAGGGTGACCTGAGGTCCGAGATTCTGCGTTCCCGCCAGAGTCAGTGTGGCGTCCTTGCGAAATTCGAGTGAACCCGCGCCGCGAATAGGCTTGTCCTCATTGACACGCAGACGGGCCAGCGGATCGATGCGAACGGTGCGGGGAGCGTTGGGTGGTGGTACCGAAAACGTGAGTGATCTGGTCAGCAGCGAACCACCGGAAGGAGGTCCGTGGACGGAAACAAAGCCATCTGTCCGGATGGTATAACGACGTATTCGGCAGGCTTCGCCTTCCCAGTAACCCTCGGTGGAATAGAGGGAAATCTCAGGACCGTCGTGAATGGGGGAAGTGGTGAAAACGAGTCCGTGAGCGATGAAGTTGTTGCGTGTGACCCAGCGATCGGGTTGCAGACCGGGACGGATGAGCGTCTCGGTCCAGCGGTGGAAGTTCAACCCATCTCGACTGGTCATGAAGAGACCGTCGGTCAGGCCGTAGCCTTTTCTTCCTTCGCGACGGTAGTCGCGTTCGACGTAGCGCATGGGGAAGCCGAAATACAGGTGCGGCGCGCGGCGGTAGCGTGTGATTCCGTTGGTGTAGATCTGGGTGGGTGGCGAGCCGGGATATTCGAGCCGCTTGGTCTCGGTCCATTTCAGGAAATCCTTTGAGGTAGCCGTTCCCGCATCGCGTCCGAATCCGGGCCGATTCTTACGCACAAACGCCACGTAGCATCTGCGCACAGAGTCCCATGAAGCCACATTGAGAGAATCGAACGCACCGTCGGTCATCACTGGTTCTTTCTGGGAAAGTTGCCAGTGAATGCCGTCGGGCGAATGGAACGCATAGAGACAGCGAACCCGCCTTCCCTTCTCCAAGGCTTTTTCGTCGTGCATGAATGCCAGTGCCTTGTAGCGCCGTTTACGCGGGCAGTCAGGGTTAGTGTCTTTAAAGGGAGCAAAGTTGTGTCCGCCGGGACCAAACCAGACGATGTTGTTCGCGGTAGAGCCATCGTGCTTAAACAGGCCCAAGTTGGGCTTGGTCCAGTGGATGCCGTCTTTACTTTCCGCGTAGCAAGTCGTTTCATGGCTCATGTGATGGCGTTCCAGCAAACGTCCCCGCCTCTTCCCACGTCCCGAACCACGATAGTACATCCGATAAAGGTCACCATCCTTAAACACAGTATGGTATGCCGAGGTCTCGCCCTCCCACGGCGCGTCATGTACGATGGCAACCTCGCGAGGAACAGGCCTATGCAGGGTCAACGCCGTGCCATCGAGTTTCTCGATCAGGAATTTATCCACGAACAACTCACGACGGTTTCCGATTTCTACAGGAACTTTGGATTCTTGCGCGGACGCCGCAGCTCCCATCAGCACTACCAGACTGAAGAAATGTAAAAGTTTCAAGGACAACCTCCATAGAGATAAGATTCATCAGAACGATCACTGATTCGATTAATTAAACACCAATTGATGTTCAACTCGAGTTTACTTTGCATCGAATTCAAATTCAAACGGACATACCACAAGCAATTGCAACACCACCGGCGAGCGTTCCAGGTACAATAGACTTTGCCGGGAGCTTCATAGAATCGACCGAGGAACATAACAATCGATTGAAACCATTTGATTCTAGCTAAAACTATCCGGATTTCTGTCTATTAACAATGATATTATAAAACGGCGAACTCAACGAGGATTAAAGCAACTAAAGGAAATCTGGGGCATTATTGTTTATTCCCGCTGGACAATTCCAGCGCGTGGCCACTAAGGTCAATTCGATTTTTTAAATTCCTCTGCCAATCTAAAACGTGATTTTCCCGACATGACCATCTGGAGCTTGCCGCCCGTTTCTTCGATTACTATTTCTGTATCCACTTTCCATTGGCTCTCCCGCAGAATCTCGGCTTCCGGGTCAAAATAAAAGTAGCCACTCGATTCCTGTTTCCCCAGTTTCATAGGTATATAGGATGGCTTACCCTGTTTCAGTTGAACTTGGAGATCGAATTTCTCAAGCTGCTTGTCTTTCACCTTTACCCCCCCGACATAATGGGGCGAGAAATTCAGAACAAAACTGCCGAATTCATTTTCTGATGTCGTATATGATTGCTTCCAGTGGTCACCAATTTTGCAAGGCAACTCGGGAAAGGTGACCAATCCACCAAGAAACAGCGAGTTCAGTCCTCGTTCCTCGAGTAGTGCTCCCGGCGATTCTGATTTGTAAAATCCCTGAATTCTTTTCCTTAGTTTTTCATCCATTTTGACATCACTGACCTCACCACGCGAGTTTATCTGGAATTTCAGTTCGATGCCCAACAACAAGTCAGAGAGAGTCCCTGCCACCAGTCTTTTCATAAAATTGAGATCTGTCTCTTTCACTCCCTCTTTGGAATCGTAGTCATAACGATTTCGAGGGGAATCATGACTACTCCGAACCCGAGTCAGTTTAAACTTAAGTTCATTGGTCCCCGCTGCTGCGTTTTGTTTGAGTACTTGGATGTCGAAATCAAACGTCAGGCTCTGTTCAACACCCTGCAGCTTTCCCTCACCGGGCACAGCCAACTTGGAATAGGAGGTAGTTTCCCAATGATAGGTTTTCTGCTTGTCAAATTTCCAGCGGAATAAGCGACCCTGCGACGGTGCTTGAATCAACAGGGTCGAGCCGGCACTTTGCCCCGGATCGGCGACCACGCTCCGAGTGAATCCGAGGCAACCCCACATCAATAAGGAACTCAGCAGGCTGAGCCGTATGCATGATTTTAAGCCGGTATGTTTCATGGAAGATTCTTTTTCCTGTTTTTAATCCGGTTGAAAAGACAAAAAGCGAGGCAGGCCTGAGCTCAGCCTACAACAGTTCCAGCCTGCGGCAAGCTCGAAATCGCATCAACTCTAATAAGTCATTATGAATAACGAAGAAGCGAATGCTAATTCCTGCAATAATCAAACGATTCCAACTCCGACGGCTTGCTAGTCAGAAATTCGTACCACACGAAAACCGAATCGACTATTACTTAAATCAGGTGCTGAATTGTGGCGAGCTGACGAATAGCAATAGCTGGCAACGTTGGTTACCCCGCCACCGCGGATTACACGATATTTCATCCGACCCTTTGTCTGTAGCGGATCCTTGATCATACCGCTGGGATAGACGTCAAACCAGTCTTGGCACCACTCAAACACATTGCCATGCATGTCATATAATCCAAATGAATTTGGTTTCTTTTCACCTGCAGGATGAATTTTGAAGCCTGAATTTTTAAAATACCATGCATAGTCGCCTAACTTCGAATAATCATCACCAAAACTATACTTTGTCGTTGTCCCGGCCCGGCACGCATATTCCCATTCAGCCTCAGTTGGCAGTCGGTAGCTGAAGCCTTTCTCACCAGGCATCTCCGAAAGCTTACGGCAGAATTCCACAGCATCATTCCAGTTTACACTTTCAACAGGATGGTTTGGTCCCTTGAATGCGCTGGGATTAGTTCCCATCACTTTTTCATATTGCTGCTGAGTCACTTCATAAACACCCATTTCAAAAGGTTTGGTCAAGATCACCTGATGGACTGGTTTCTCGTTGTTCTTTTTCGTTTGAAAAGATGCACCCATCTGAAACTTACCTGCGGGGATTCGCTGGAACTTCATACCGATCGAATTGACTGATTCTTTTTTGCCAACATCACGCTGATTCGGTTTTTCAACTCTTTTGGGGATATTTACTTTCAGTCCCTGATTCTTGGGACCGACTTTCTTCCCCTGTTTTCTGAGGATCTGTCGACTGATTATGTTAACCGTCAGAGGAAAGTCCGTATTAATGATTGCGGAACTGTCCAGCATGGGGGCAGCCTCATTGCTGAAATTATTGATCACCAGATAATACGCTGCCACCAGTTCGAGGTGCTGCCGGACATGAAACTTTTCTTTCTCAGTCAGGTCAACAATCATCTTGTGAGTCAGTTTTCTTTTGTCTGGTCTTTTGAGGAAGATCTGTAATTTTTTGGCAAAAGCAATCCAGACCGCCGAATCAGCTGCCTTGCGTGAATTTTTTTCTAAATCGATTACGGTCTGCAACAACCGATCGCGTCCCCCCTTATCACCTGTCTGATCAGTGACACAAGTCCCCATCAGAAGCGTGGCGGGGGAAGTGCGTGAGAGAGCGGGTATCTTCATCAACGCAGCAGCGGCTTTAATTGGGTCACCGGTAATCATATAGTAATGAAATAACCGTCCCTGGTAGCCCGGGACGTTGTCAGCATCAACGCTTTTAAAGTAGGCATCAGCTTTACTCTTTGCTGTTTGCTCATCACCAGTATTATGAGCGATGCACCAACTGAGCCACTGGAGAGCCGCGCTCTTATAGTGATCTGTCATTAGAGCCAGGACCTTATTGGCATCGTCGTACTTACCATACTTTGTCTGAATGTTGACCAGGCAGTTGTAGGAGTTTCCTGAACGTGACCGAAAAGCATGTTCGGCGTGTTTCAGGGCATTTTCCTGATCATTCTGTCGGGCATACCAGTACGCCAGTTGAATTTCCCAGTGAACTGTATTGAGAGACTGAATCGGTAGTTCCAGCATTTTCTTCGACAGTGCTACCCATTCCTTTTCCTGTTCCTGATTCTGATACAGATAGGCCAGTTGTGATAAATAGAAGTCATCGTCTGATATTTTGACTAGTTGTTCCAAGACACGCTTAATATTTTCTTGTTCGGTTTTTGGCGCTTTATCTTTTTTCTCATATCTGTCTTTAAAGTCATAACGTTTCACTAGCGAGGCCAGGACAAAAACCGAATCGGAATTTTGTTTCTCGACTTCTTGCAATTCTTCCGGCGTGGTGGATTTTGCTTCAATAACTGACAGTGGTGCTGCCTCCGATTTCGGACTGATCTTTTCCATACCTTCCAGTAGACTCGGGACAAAATACTGATCTGCAAATTGCCGAAGGGCCAGCAGGGAAGAATAGGTGTGGTCGACCTGATTCATTCGGGACATGCTGGACATCACAGGGAGTTGAGCCATCTGCAGTCCGATATTCACCATTGGCATCATCAGCTGCTTGTGTCGAAACGCCGGTGCGGGACGACTGGGCATCGTCTGGTTGGCCTGAGCAAGCATGGCAATGGCCAGTTTCGAATTCGTCTGCTGCAATTGAATATAATCACGAAACGGATGTGTGCGACAGATAAATTCATAATACCGGATGAGATCAGAGGCATCCAATCCAAGATAGTGCCGAAGCGTATCTATGGATGCCGTTGCATTGGTAAAGCTCCGTTCGAGCAGCATCTGTCCCAGTACGGCGCTGTTGAATTCCCGTTTAATTTCTTTATCGGCTCCGAGCTGCCGCAATTGAGTAATCAGTTCATTTCTAGAGCGCAGTTCTACAAGTGGGGACGCTTTCTGCTCGTACTCATAAATAGTCGATTTCAAATCGGGAGAAACCTTGCTCAATTCTCCTGCTTTTTTCACAAGCTGGGAACCGGTCTTCTGCCTCAATGTTTCTGATGCGATCCGCATGTGTCCTACCGTGCGCCCCATGATCAGCGCATCGCTGAGACGCAGGCACTCGGGGTTCTGTTTTTCCGCTATGAAGTAATTTTTCAGCGTCTGACTGGAGAGTCCGGTCGCTTCGTAAATCGCTGCCAGATAAAAAGGGCCCAGATGGGGAGCATCGGTTTCAGCAGGTTTTCGTAAAGCATCCAGATCATAGGCGGAGATCGCTTTCGCATAATACAGGGGAGCCTGCATGCCTTTCGCTGGCTTCCAGCGACCTGCGCTGACTGCTTTTTCATACTCAGCAAGAGTCTGTGCCGCGTCTGCATGGCGTCCATAAATCGCCTGTAGATATGCCAGCAGAACGGTTGCCTGTGAGATCGACTGGCCTGGCGCATTGGTCCCCAGATGGGTTTTGGCAAATGCTTCGTACTCAGACGGCTTTTCCGAAGAGAGCCCTTTTGCGCGAAGCGCATAGAGCATGCCTCGCGCTTTGCAGACCGAGCTGAAATCACTCCAGTAATACTCGGTTAAAACTCCCAGATGACCATATGCCTGTGCCAGTTGTAAATAAGCTTGCCAGTTCGGACCTTTCTCATCAAGAAACTGATGCAGTCCACGAATCATTTGATACTGTGTCAAATAATTGAGCTGGTATGCATCCTTTGTGAGTGATTCGGGAATTTTTGCAAATTGAGGTTTGGAAATAGGGCGGTGGGGAACTCCCAGTTTTTTCAACAGGGCCGGAAATTCATTGCGGGAAGCGTCCGCCATTTTCTCACCGATCTGGGACAGGATATCATATTCCTTACCTTCAATCTTATAGTTTTTCTCAAGCAGAAACTGGCGTTCGTTCTGTTTTTCCTGATAGACAGCCAGCCCAAAAACCAGATACTTCTTCTTTCCCAGAGGCCAGTCGGTTACCGACACAATGCCCACCCGGCCCAAGTTTTTCAATGGATTTTTGGGTAATGCTTCGCCTAAAAGTACATCGCGGGTGCGGCAACCCAAATGCTCTCGCGCGGCAATCAGCAGCGCCTGCCTGACCAGTTCACGCGCCAGCGGACCCGGTTCCTGCTGTGCCCGGCCAATGAAGTACCTGTGACTCAGATATTCCAACCCGAAGACGGGTGTGCCATCGACGGTTGCAATGGTTCCAACAGGTCCGGCGGGGAGACGACTGATGGCAGTCCCGTCCCGTTTCTTTCTCTCGAGATGGAACTTGATGGGAGCGATATCAGATTCTTCCGACGATGCATGATCAGAAGTCAAAGAAAAAATGCCAGTGATCGCAATCAGGCAGACAGTCAGTCTGTGATCTATGTTCATTGGAATAACCTGATCAATGATAAAAAAGGTGAATTTTCAAAGCCCGAGACGCTGGGAGCGAATTTTCTGTTTTGAAAATGTTTTCGAAAACGAGCTTGGCCCAGAAGTTCAGTTCAATGCTATAGGCGGATTTGAAGTGTTTATATTATCTACGCAATGTATAGACGTGGCAAGGGTGGTGAACTAACAGAAAAGGGTTAAAAATTAAGTGCCGAGAACAAAAACAAGTTCAGAATTTTGTGCTAGTGGAGCGTTTCAGAATGAACGCGACAGAAGGGCCCCAAAGTCATGGTCAGGTTCGAAATGTTGCTTTTTTTTATAGCATGCGCCCCCGTGTCTAACGCGTCGATTTTTTCATCTCTATAACTTCCTCGGCCACCCCCAGAATGGCATCCACCTGCGCAACACGTAGAGATGCCCAGCGGGCAGACATTTTTGGCTGTCACCCACAATTGACAAAGCAACAAAAGAGACCTGGAACATTATTGCTTCCGCGGGGTGGGGACATCTGGTGGAATTTGTTTTGTGTGGGAAAGAGGTAGGAATTTTTTGGATGGAGGAAAACCGCGGCTAACGCCGTGCGGCTGATTTTGTTTGATGGATGTTACCCGTCGTCCCGATTCATTTTACCAACATTTTCTCGTGAAAATGATTACCAGTCAGCGTTTCCTGTTCTGCCCCCTATCAGCTACCCTGCGTTCGCCATTAGCCGAAGGGCGTTCGTCCCGGTTATATCGTGTGATTGCAGGAACCGGAACAGTAAAGGAGCAGGACTAAATGATAGGATACTGCTCCTCTATGAGACCTGACCCATTATTACTTTTTGGTCTATCGAATAGCTATGTTATCGTCTCAGCGTATTGGTTGTTCCCAGGTTAGCGGGCCAATTTGTCCAAATATTTTAAGTAGACCCACCAGGAAACCGTCTGGACAGTTTACGTCAGATACAAAAAACGAGGATGTAGCCCCGTGGTGATTTGTTTCAACGAAAAAATTGAATCCGTGGTATTCAAAACGAACCTGCCAGATCGGACTCAGTCCTTTGGGTGCGTCAGTGCTGTGGGATTGGATATTGAGTTGATCAATAGTTTTGAGATGACGTATTGTCGGTTCGTAATCAAAGTCCGGTGTATTAAAGAAAAAACGGCCTAAGTGAGAACCGAAGTCTTCATTGCGCAAATCGTCGGTGGACAGTTTCAACGGGGCAATTCGGCGATTCATAATCTCGTTCCGATTCAGGTCAAAAAACTATTGATAGACAGAATTTGATTCTACCTGAATCTATCAGGAGTTCTTTCTATTATCAATTGAGCTAAATGAGCCTGCGTTCACAACGTAATCACAGGCTCTACTTCGCCGCCTCAAACATCTTCTGATAATCGACCGCCGCAAACTCCTCAGACAATTCCTCAGCAGCCTCCCATGCTAATGCACCGTCATGCGCAACGTAGCGGGCAGCGAATTGTAATGGTTTGTCTTTTATAACACGCACATCGTGACCGAGTGTCGGCGAGAGAATCATCAGACCCCAGCCACGGCTGTAGAATTCGTTACGCTGATTGTTGGGGTGGCTGAACAGAGCGATCCCCGCTGTCTGGTTGCCGATGCGACCGGTGCAGTCGATCCAGCGGGGGGCTTTACGCTCACCTGAAGCATCCCAATAGTTGCCATCAGGATTCTTGCGTTTTTCAGAATCGTGCATCATCCCACCATCGTCGGGATCAATTAAATCGTTTACGCGCACACCCACTAGCGAATGTCGATCTGCTTTCAGTGTGAGCGATTGTGAATGCGGGCTGAGTTGAGTGAATTGATCGATAATAGTATAGGGACCACGTTGTAACAGATTGTACCGGCGATGTTCGATGATGATGGGCTTGCCTCCGGCACTTTCTTGATCACGCAATTGCCATTCCAGTTTCAACCGCAGCTGAATATGGTCTGTCACCTTCCAGTCTGCTTTTACAATCTTCTGAATTCCGGAAGGGCCCATCTGAAACAGGTTGTGCGTCTTGTGGAATTTGTCTGCGCGTTCTTGATCGGGATAGGGCAATTGTCGATAAAAATCGACAGCATGATCCGTTCCGTCGACATGCACTTTGCCGTGCCCCGTCATGATCGACTGATGGTGAATGAAGCAGTACTGGTGGGTATCGGTCACCGGAACTCCCGATGGTGTGCAGACAGGATACAGTTCCGGTTTCAACCGAAAGTGCGTGGGATAATCCGTGGGAAAAATCAATGCCGCCATGTAGCGGTCACCCCGCATCAGTTTCAACCGCCGCGTCTGCCCTCGGAAGGCAACCTCATCAATCACGGCGTATTTTTTATCACTAACAGGTGCATCACCCCGCGCATGTGATGTGAGCATCGCAGCCGAAACACCCGCTGCCCCCTGTGAAAGGAAATTGCGTCGTGATAGTTGAAACATGTAAGCTCCTTAAACTGTGTTCTGAACCTCGGATTTCACGGATTACACGGTTGCGAACGGATTGTTTTAAGCCACGGAGAACTCAGAGAGCACAGACCAAATTCATAGAGTTCGCAGGACTTGCTATGCGAGTTGTAGGGTGTTGCCATGCCAATGTACTCTGAGGTTCCATTTTCAAACTACATTCAGCAATGCAGAGAGCTTACAGTACTGAATGTCGTCGAATACAAATAGACGGCCAAACCTGAAGTCTAACAGCCAATGGATCTATGACAACAAAAATCAGCTGAAATAAGTGACGCAGATCGCGCACGACTCTTCATGAAGAAAATTGGGAAAGGAGAGTTGTATTTCAAGTTGGTGCTTTTCTTTCATCCGAAGTGCCACCAATTTGAAATTGTAGTGCCCATGCAGTTAGTGATCGTCTACAATCGTATTCATGAGCAGGTCAATCTTCACTGAACTCCCAAAACAAACACTCTGGTATCAGGCAACATGAATCATTCAACCAAATATGCATTTATTCTTTTCGCTGTTTCCCTGACAATTAAACTTGGTGACCTACATGGTCAGACATCTCCTCAGTCAGATTGGCAAATAGAAACGAAACCGCGCCTGCAGGCGATTTACCAGCATGGTGAGTTTCGGGCAAAGAGACTGCAAGCAAACTGGCTTAAGGACAGTTCAGGATACACAGTACGTGAACGTGACCCTGAATCGAACAAGATGGTCTTGGCAAAGTACGATGTACGCACAGGCGAGCGTATTGCATTGAAGTCATCGGATCCAAAACCAAATCGGAGTAGTTTTGATTCACCAGACGGAAAACGCCTACTGGAATATCGTGGGCGAAACCTTTTCGTCCGTGATCTGGAAAGTGAGCATAGAACGCAACTGACCAAGCACTCATCAGATCGTAACATCTCTTATCGCGACCCCAAATGGAGTCCCGATGGGAAACGAATCTTGTTCATTGAGTCGGATTCAACCAATGTAAGAATGAGGAATGTTCTTGTTCCTGATGACCCGTCTTACCCATCTGTTCGACAAAACCGTTTTGCGAGAACCGGGGAAGTGATTTCAGCCCTTCGTATCGGTGTTGTTGACATGAAAGGAGGTCAGCCGCAGTGGTTGTCGATTGAAGCCCCGGAAGAGGGCTACTACCTGGGACAAGTCGACTGGGCAGGAAACTCAGATGAAATTCTGGTTGAGAAGCTGAGCCGATTCCGTGACAAACGCGAGGTCTTTCTCGTTTCGATAAAGGGCGAGATTCAGCGTATCTATGAAGAAACCAATGAGGCGTGGGCTGTGGGAAGCCACGGGATCAATAAGGGGTTGAATTGGATTCAAGGTGGCAAAGCATTTATTATAGTCAGCGAGAAAGATGGATGGCGGCACGCGTTTCTCTATTCTCAAGAAGGAGAAAAGCTAGCGGTGCTGACTCCGGGTGAATACGACATTATTGATAAGGCGGTCGTGGATGAACAAGGTGGTTGGTACTACTTCTATGCATCCCCAGAGAATGGAACTCAAAAGTATTTGTATCGGGTTCCGCTAGATGGATCTGGTTCTCTTGAACGGGTCACACCCGAGGATCAACCGGGCACCCATACCTATAACTTCTCGCCAGATGCGAAATGGGCATTTCATACTTACTCCCGATTGGATACGCCGCCGATCATTGAGCTTGTCGAATTGCCAAAGCATCGGGTGACTCGTGTTTTAGAGAACAA
Source organism: Planctomycetota bacterium (assembly GCA_022600195.1). Classification (GTDB taxonomy): domain Bacteria; phylum Planctomycetota; class Planctomycetia; order Planctomycetales; family Planctomycetaceae; genus Gimesia. The sequence continues at coordinate 162,315 of JAHZKX010000059.1, read as the reverse complement.
CAAAGAGCTTCGAAAGAAGGCAAAGAAGTTGATATCACGTCCCACTGAGTTTTTGAAACTCGACATTGGTAACGATGTTTCCATGGACGCGTGGTTGATCAAACCCAAAGACTTCGATGAATCGAAGAAATACCCCGTCTTCGTTTACGTTTACGGCGAGCCTTATTCGCAGACGGTCTTGGATCGTTGGGGCGCAGCTCAGATAGATTTCCATCGTGTCATCGCAGACCTCGGTTATTTGGTTGTATCCATCGATAACCGTGGCACGCCATCTCCCAAGGGGGCTGCCTGGAGACGATCTGTTTTTGGCAGCCTTGGGCCTCTCTCAACTGAAGACCAGGTGGCCGGTCTCAAACAGTTAGGACGAATGCGATCTTATGTCGATCTTTCGCGTGTTGCAATTTGGGGCTGGAGTGGCGGTAGCTCGAATACGCTCAATGCCATGTTTCGAAAATCTGATGTGTATCATGTCGGAATCGCTGTGGTGCCCAAGCCCCAGCCTCATCTGTACAATGCTTGGTTTCAAGAAATTTACATGCGAACCCGAGAAGTGAACGCTGAGGGTTACGAACGATCGGCCCCCATCAACTTCGCCGAAGGGTTGAATGGCAAACTTTTAATCATCACGGGATCCGGTGAGACAAACACTCATATCCAGATCATCGAAGGCTTGGTTGACAAGCTGATCAAACTTGGTAAGCCGTTCGACTACATGGTGTACCCAAATCGAAATCATGGTCTGCGTGAGGGACCGGGATCAGAACTCCACGTCAGAATGCTGATCACCAGATATCTCCTTGAGCATCTTCCACCGGGACCACGTTCCGGAATCTCAACAAAATAAATGATTAGCGAACTCCCGTTAAGTCTACCACGCGGTATCAATATTCTGTTCGACGATTATTTGACGCTAATAGAAGCAAAACCGTTTTTAATTTTTTCGTTTAGCCATATGACAAGTATGCATAATATTTGCAAGCCACTAAAAACGTGATCAGATGAAAATTGTTGGAGCGAGTCTGATACCGTGTAAATTCGGGTCGGCAGACTTTTTTGACCTTCTGATGTAGATTTGACTGCTACTTAACCTTCTTCTCAGTACGAAGATCGCCGTAGATGACTTGATAAGAACCGTCATTCAGCTTCCATCGGAAAAGGACTTTGTCCGAATCGCCGGGGCCAACAACAAGGCCGTTGTACGAAGCCTCTGCGTTAGTTCGCATGATCTGATTTAGCGTACCCCAACCGAGTCCCGATTCCTTAATTTTTGTGTATTTTTCCTCACGCATCCATGCACCAGGTTTGCGACCTGCATAGCCAGCCAGTTCCAGGAGAGTGCTGAGTGTCACATCTCCATAGATCATGGAAACCTGAGGATATTTACCATCATTGAGAACCGCGAATAGCTTGAACGCACTGATTATTGATGCGACTTGCTTTTCATGCGACATGTTATTGGGCGTCTCAAGTGTGTAACCTGCCGGTGGTTCCGTAGAGAACAACGTTTCCTCGAGCTCTGCGTTCCAGACGATGTTCTCCAAAATCATTTCGAATGGAACCTCATGATATAGCTGCATTGAGACGAGCAATGGAAGCTGTTTCTCTTTATCGACCCACACGCGGATCGTACCTTTCCCTGCGTTTGGATCAACTTCGCCAAGTTCAATCTCAAAACCGACGCAATCAATACCGTTAATCGACTTTGAGCCTAGTTGACGAGACGCACTGTCTTCAAAGTCCACCAGGTTTTGCAACATGATAATGGGTGATGTGGTGCCTAGATGCGGGGGCTCGACACGATAGCTTTTTGATTTAACAGTCCATGCAACGCCAGGTTTGGAGCGAAAGTGAACTTGTACCCAAGCCAATTCCTTCGCGCCCTTCCTGTTCATTGAGCCAACATACTCTACCAAACGAGAGTCACCAGGAATCCTCCAGTACATCTTCCCTTCGGACACCGGAGAGGCGTCACGATCTTTAATACTGACCACCCTCACATCAGCTTGATAGTTCGTCGCCTTGCGAACGTTCTCGATGACTTGGGCAAAGGAAACCGTGGCCGACGATGTAAAGACCCCAAACGTAAGCAGCAATAATACCGAGGCTGCCAAACCGCCGAGCAACAATTTACGTAACAACGTCAACTCTCCGAATCGAAGAAAGTATTTCCGTTCGGATTTCCGAGTAATTTCCGAAGCGTCTCTGTTGTCTCCAGGGTCAGATTGGAGCTGATCGAGCACACCGTTCCTCAATGAAACATTCCGACGCATGGAGTTACCGATTTGCTCAAGTCGACGTTCAATATCGAATTCAGAAGACTCATTAGAATTCATAGCTCAACCTCATTCACCATTGTTCGTAATCTTCTAACCGCTCGCGAAAGCTGCTTGGTCACCGTGCCAATTGGTCGCCCCGTCTCAATCGCAATTTCCTTCACGCTAAATCCGTTCAAGTAACGAAAGTTGATCACTTGAAATTCTTGTTCCGGCAATTCCCTCAACATCGGCAAAATTTCTTCAAGGACGAATACCCAATCACTGTCTCTGTCAGGCAATTCGGAAAGTGGAAAATCCACGGTTTCATCGCCAGCACGGGCCTTCAATTTGATGGCTTTGCGGCGAACACTGGTCATCAACCAACCTCCGAACGCTTCACTCGAACGCAGCTGAGAAAGTTGCCGAAATGCGACGACAAAACAATCTTGCGCAACATCTTGAGCAAGGTGGAAATCGCCGAGAATCGTCCAGGCAATGACAACTGCTGCACGTTCGTAACGATCCACGAGCGCACCAATAGCGTCACAATCTCCCGTTTTTGCAAGTTCTACAAGTTCTGTTGTTGTTTGCATTCAATGAGTCTTCACTAACAATTCTCCCATCCCATAATACAAGAGCATCAACAATACTGAAATGCGACACGAAAAACTGAATTTTTTCAAACTAATTCAAAGGCACATAAGCTAATGATCAAAACGTAAGTAGGATTCTGGTATTGGCCGTGGTATGACTGGAAGCTAGTTTTAATGATGACTGTCGTTGAAGAGACTCGATGAAAAGAAAATGCGCACGCGGCTTCCTGGTGGGTGCATGTCCGTGGTCCGTTTGGTGGTGGTCATGGGGCGATGCTCACTAAGGCGAACGCTGAATCGCTCGTAGACTCCTTGCTTACTGGATCGTCTAGTGAATTCATGAGGCAGAATCGCAGCTAACGTCTGTTCAAACTTGGCAAGAACGGAAGACTTCGATTTCAGTTGGCGCGTGAATGAATGCTCCGGTTAACGGCTTTGTGATTCCTGCGAATTTGAATCGGCACCCGAAAGAGCCTCAAGGTAACCTAACAACACCGAATAGTTGGGCTGGCGTAATTTCCATTGTGCTGTCTTAGAGGGTGATCCATTGGTTACGATCAACATACCTCGGTCATTGGGGATCACGACGCCGCCAAAGTTGGAATGCAGCGTGGCTAATCCATTGTCTGCGTGGCATTGGGCACACTGCTGCAATCCCTTTGGAAAATGTTGTTCGCCGAAGAATGGTTCGCCGAACTTGAGTCTTCTTAGTGAAGTGATGGCGCTAGTATCGAGAAGATGCTCAAAGGACATTTCAAATACTGCACTCCGCAAACGATGTTGAGTGCGGGTGCGTTCGCTTATGGTAGGCGTTAAGTCATTAAATGCGATCGACAGGATGATTGGAGTCGTTTTCGGGATGCCGCTTGTTGAAATCACGAGCATACGTTCGACAAGAATTGCCCGCACACCTTGCGGGAATTCCGGTAGTGGAGGAAGCGGTTTCCGCCGGGGTGTTAATCGGAAGAGAGCCTCACGTCGGCGTTCTGCTTCCACTGCCGCATACTTATTGAATTTCTTGACATAAGCGTTCGCTTGCTTTTTGCCTTCAGGGAACCGAAGAAACAGGAGAAATTCGGATCTTCCGCCGTGCGAAGATTCGTGCGTGAGTGCCACACGATTGATCTTTCGGTGTGTAAGCTGAACCCATTCGCCATCTGGATCGAACAGGTCTGTGGGAAGTTCAAGATTGTTTGTGGCGTCACGGGGCAATTTGTTCCCGAGCGGAGAAGTCGTGTAGTTCGTCTTAAGATCACCGATCTCCCGCGGTGAGAGTGCAGTCAGAGAAATTAATTTTGCCAGTCGGTATCGTAGGGTGCGGTTGGGTGGCTCTGTAAATTCAAGTTGATCTACCAGCAATTCAAAGGTTCGCCAGGCCTCGCGCTGCATGGCAGCACGCTGAATCGGTAAACGAGGATGCGTCTTTACCGACGATTTGAGCAAAGTACCTACAGCGTCTGAAGCTTTTTGCAGGGACTTAGCGTCGTTCAGGTCGGTGTTCCCAATGTTGCTAAGTACCTTGTAGCAAACATTCCACGGATGTTTGGAGTCGCTGTTGAAGAGCGTTACGTCCTGTGCCCAGCATAAGCCATGCATTGACACTAGCGTCAACCACGTCGAAAGACAGATTCGCCACATTTTTGAGCTTTCAGGAATAACTTGTTATTAACCTGCACGGACCTGTTCTGATATGACGCCCCAGTAGCTTCGTATCATACTTACAATGCTGGTTATGAAACCAAGATACAATTTATAATACCTGAGGGAATTTGCTTTACAAGTTATAAATTCATTCGAATAAAACCGATACAGTTGGTAGCCGCTGAAATGAAAAACTGGAAACACAACAAGGTATAACAACGGCATATAACTCATTGAGCAACTCAAACAGAATACGTTGAATAAAAACATGCATGCCAAAACCATCCAGACGGAAATCGTCTCATCGAACCTGAATGCGCGGACGAATGGCTCACTTCGCTCCGTCCCATTCGATTTTACAGGTCGGCAGAGACTTCTGGAGCTTGGCGACACCTGGGGCGGTGACTTTGGTTTTCTGGAGAGTAAGAATCTTGAGTTTCGTTAGCCCCTTGAGTTGTGTCAGCCCTGTGTCACTGATTTTTGTGTTGTAGAGGTGCAGTAAATCGAGATGTTTTAAATCGTGCAGATTCATCAGGTCCGCGTCTGCGATATCAGTGTTACTAAGATCGAGACGTTTCAGGTGCGACGATCCCTTAATGAGCGCAAGATGTGTATCGGTGATACCGAAGTCCGAAAAGTCCATCGCGGTGGCTGGTTGTTTGCGGAACGCTTGCTGGGAAAGAGATACCGTGATGTTTTTTTTCCACAAGACTCGGCTGCCACCGGAACGGGGACTGGGAAGCCAACCGTGCTCCGGCCGATCTGCAGTTTCAAACAGCACGAATTCATACGCGACTGTCTTGTCTCCTCCCTTATATTGATACCATGCGTCGATGCTATTCTGATCATCAGGCTGCGGTGAACCTCCCTGTAAACTACTTCTCTCTTTTTGCTTATTCATGTAGATGAAAGTTGCCACAAAATGTCCGTTCCTAACGGGTACCGTCACTTCTACGGCATCTTCCTTCGCAAACCGAATAGTCGGTACTGGAACGATTTTCGCGTCTTTCCCGCTGCGAACCCTCATCAACTCTTTCTCCAGACGAAGACGTTTGGGGAGCAGGTATACCCTCGACTTAGCTGTCTCCTTATGAACATCGATCTGGAATTTTCCGGAGGTGACCGTGCCGGACCAAAAACCGGCTTTTTTCCATTCGGCATCGTTAGGCCACGATTGCGGCCGCTTTTCAGGGAACGAATACTTGACTCGACATTCGTAAATGCCGGGTTCAATGGCTTTGTAAAGAGTGGCCAATGGAAACTGAACTTGCCATCGCTTCAACAAACTACCATCCAAGGGATGAGCAAATTTTGCTGAATCGAAAAACAGCATGTCGAAAGTTGAGTCGTAGGGTTGAATGGTAAAAGCCTTCCCGGTCTTCAGATTCGACAGCGATAAGCTAAGAAATGCAGAGGGAAGATAACCATTGAGCTGACGGACTCCTGGCTGAAGAGTCTTGGGGTTGCTACGCAGTTCAACATTCACTTTAACAGGCATTCCCTGTTCGATTGCGGTCGGTACCTCCACCCGGCATTGCAATCCATGCTGCTGCACGCCCCAGGGGGATGTTTGCATCGGTGGACAACTCGGTTTGTCCCCCCGAACACTGCCTGACACGAGCAATAGAATCGCGAATGGGATCACATTTCTCGACATGGTTCTGGCTATTAACTCCTAACGGATGGGACACTCGCGTCAAGTTATATCCGCAACCTTAGGAAAGGATGATACCAAATGCTGTGACTCGTGCAAATTGTTTTTTCTCGCCCAGTGGATGTGAGCTGAGAAGCTCAAGCCCCACTCCACCAAATTCCTGAGAACGTCGAGTTTGTATTCACTCAATCAATGTGACATTCCCCTATAACGTTGGATGATAGATCTCGTCAGCCCTGCTTCTTAGAGCAGCTGTAAAATATTGAGTATCTCTTAAAACGTTGATTAAAACATGCATGCCAAAACCGTCCAGATGGAAATCGTCTCCTCGAACTCCTGTTAAGTCGACCACGCGGTAACAATATTCTGCTCGACGATTATTCGACGGTTATAATGCAACATAAAAAGACCTGGTTCATTATTACTTTTCTGTTCTTGTCATCACCCAGCGTTTAGGTAGCGCGGTATTATTTTGCCAATAGCCCCTTGTATCTGTCCCAATTTGCTGGTTTCTAATACTAAAATCACCCCAGACAACTCATTTTCGACTTACATGCTGGTAAAGTACCAGCAGACAAATAGAAAAATCACTGATACAATAAACCACAACATCGTGTGAATGACATCCCCCTTGAGATGCGTCACTTTCATTCTCCCCAAGCAAGAACTACATGGCAATCTGGCTGATGTCAGCCACACAATAAAAAGTAATTAACCAGGAATCAAATGAATAAAAACGAGCAACTTCAACAACGCAAGCTGGCTGCCTTTGCCCAGGGTCAAGGCAACGCTCACAACATCTATATCCAGCGTTCCGAAAATGCCGAACTCTGGGATGTCGACGGCCGTCGCTATATTGATTTTGGTGCTGGTATTGCAGTGGTCAATACTGGTCATTGTCATCCCAAAGTGAAAAATGCCGTAGCCGAACAGTTGGAACGTTTCAGCCATACCTGCGTGATGGTCACACCATATGAATCCGCAGTGACTCTGGCGGAAAAACTGAATGAAGCCGCGCCTATTTCAGACGAGTGCCGAACCATTTTTGTCACCAGCGGTGCGGAAGCGGTAGAGAATAGCATTAAGATTGCCCGTGCGCATACGGGCAGGCGTGGAGTGATCGCTTTTCAAGCGGGTTTCCATGGCCGTACCAACATGACCATGGGTCTGACTGGCAAGATCTCACCCTACAAAAAATCATTCGGCCCCTTCCCGGCTGAAATCTACCATGTACCATTCCCGATTGAATACCATGGTGTCTCTGTTGAAGATGCCAACCGTGCCATCGAAACTCTATTCAAAGTGGATATCGACCCCGAAGACGTCGCTGCGTTGATTATCGAACCGGTCCTGGGTGAAGGAGGTTTCTACCCGGCACCCGACCACTTCCTCAGTTCATTACGCAAAACCTGCGATCAGCATGGCATTGTTTTCATCGCAGATGAGATCCAGACCGGCTTTGGACGCACAGGTAAAATGTTTTGCATGCAGCATTCTGGTGTCGAACCGGACTTGATCACTCAGGCCAAGGGTATTGCCGGTGGTATCCCAATCGCTGCGGTGACTGGTAAGGCATCCATTATGAATGCTCCACACTCGGGCGGATTGGGTGGTACGTATGGCGGCTCGCCTTTGGGCTGTGCAGCGGGTCTGGCAGTACTGGAAGTGATTACCGAGGAGCAACTTATCGAACGAGCCAACGAAATTGGTCAGCGTTTCATGTCTCACTTGAGTAAGATTCAGCAACAGTTTCCTGACCAGGTGGGAAACATCCGCAACCGGGGTGCCATGATTGCCATGGAGTTGGTCAAGGCAGGTGATTCGAGTCAGCCAGATGCCCTATTGACCAAATCCTTAGTTGCTGCCGCAGCAGATCAGGGATTGATCCTGCTCTCCTGTGGTATGCATGGCAATGTAATACGTTTTTTGCCACCGTTAACGATTCCGATGAAATTGATTGACGAAGGGATGGCGATTATCACCGATTGTATTGGCTCGTTATCAGGCCAGAGATGATGACCTGATACTTTTTCTTTTCGCTATTGAAAGCTATTGAAACCAAAGCAGGAGTAACACATCCATGTCTCGATTTTATTTAATCTTCTCGGCTGCTGGACTCTTTGTAATCGCTTTAAGCTACGGCGTCGCACCAACTGTGGTTCTCCCGAAAGTGCTGGACTTGTCTGTGGAAGGAACAGATCTGACCCACATCTTCAGAGCCATCATGGGACTCTACTTTGGCATGATTATACTCTGGATCCTCGGAGCATTCCGGCCGAATTTCACACGCATGGCAGTAACAGCCGAGGTCGTCTTCATGTTCGGTCTGGTCTTTGGACGAATACTCAGCATTATCGTTGATGGAGTACCGAGCTTGCTTCTCATCGTTTATGCGGTCCTGGAAATCTGGATGGGCCTTTGGGGCATTTTGATCCTAAAGAAGTATTCCAACACAACAGGATCATGATCACGTCCTTCGATGCCCAAATGCAACTGTAGTTTCCGTGGCTTAAAAACTGATTTCTGCCATCGATTATCCTCAGACTTGATTGATTTTTTGTCCGCAGAGTGACGCAAATTTTGATGATGGTTTTACTCGTCGAATACAAATTGACTGTCGAACCTGAAATCTAACAGCCAACTGATCTTTAACAAAAAAATCAGGTGAGATCCCGGTTTTGGGCCAGTCAACGCGACTGGTTTAATTTGTCTTCGACGAAATATTACTCCGAGAGACTGCTAAACAGCGGACACTACCGCTCCTGTCACGACAAATGAGTCGACCGTTTGCAAGGATGACATGGGGCCAGGCATCGGTTTTCGAGAGAATGTTTTTAGTGGCAAGTTGTGTGTATTTTTGGGGTGATCGTTTTACCGATTCGACAAGTGATAAATCACCCTTGTTTGCGTATACGATCAGACGGTCATCACCATTCAGAATGCAGGAGCCCTGCGAACCGACTTTTCCGCCCGACCATAATTCTTTCCCTGTTTCAAAGTCGACGCAGTGAACTCCAAGTCAGGCCCAGTACACGTAACCAGAGTGAATGAGCGGACTGCAGACTCCCGACGCCAATTTGTTTTCCCAGACTTTTGTTGCGCCGTTTAGCGTCACTTTTAGTCGGCAAATTGTGAAATGGTTGTAGGCCGAGGTAATTATCACCGAATCTCCACTAAAGGCTGGTGTTGCGATGTTGTTGCCGAAATCTGTGGTCCAGGGATAGACGGCGACAGTCCGACCCGCGTTCGAGCCTTCGATCCTCGTTACGACGAGATTCCGTAATGTCAAGACGACAACACAACGAACCCCCTGGACAACGATTGGCACCGGACCTCCAGTGTGGCCGGCTTCGTCGCGATTCTCCGATTGCCACGATGTTCCGTCCCAACCGGAGGACTCCGAGGAAACGTCATTCCGTGTCGGTCCTCGCCAGTGAGGCCAGTCGGCGCTTTCTGAAGTCACATAATGACATCCGCCTGCTGAACAAGCTGTCGCCGCTAAGGAAGTTTTTTGAACTCTCTGGCATAGATAACACCGTCCCGGTCAATAACGACATTCCCCAGTTTGATGCCGCGCAGGTTTTTGGCATCGTCACCCGGTGGAAAATCGAGTCTCTCCGGCAGCATCACTGTTCGACTGCGCTCAGTATTGGAACCGTATTTAATATTTGAACCGCTGGTGCCATAACCCAGAAGCAACACACCTGTACCCGACTCCCCTCCACCCACAGTATTTGGCTGGATACTGACATGCGCAACATCTGTTGTGCTGTCGTACCATGGCATCACTATCGAGGTGATGCCATGTGTTTCGATACCTGTGTGACATAATTCCATAATCGGCCGTGAGATCAGGCAGGCCTGCGCATAGGTGATAATCCCTTTATCAAGGCTGTTCAGATAGCAGTCAGCGACTGTCACCCCATTACCACCCCGATCACGACCATTCCCGATCTGAATTCCAATCCCTTTGGGATGATTGGGAAACGTATGTCCGATACGACAGTCTCTGATTGTGATATTCAACGCATCCGTGATCAAAATCCCATTCTCAAACCCGACGATATTGAGATGTTCCATGCGCAGCGACCGGTGAGTACCTTTCTCCGCTCGAATGGCCCAGCCGTTTGATCTCTGTTCGGATTTCAGAGTGAGATCAGAAATCGTGAAATAATCGGGGTGGCCCTCAAGTGTAATCCCATCACCAGACTTCCCGGTGTAAATGAGTTTGACGCTACTGACATGCGCACCACGAAGATGAACGTTCGCACGACCGATCAACCCTGTGTGTCGATAGGTGCCCGCCGGAAGAAACAGAGTGCCGCCCGTCCTGGCAACAGAATCGATAGCCTTTTGAATGAGTTCCGTATGATCCCCGTTGGAACTTTTCTGAAGCACGACCCATCCTGGAATTTCAGTCTTTACTTCTGACTGACTGACGGCTCCCATCAGTCCAACTACAGACAGCAATGTTATCGCACCAAAGAATCGCCACCAGTGAATCTGTTGCTTAGCCGTCTGGGATGTTAGCGGGATTGTGTTCATGTTGTCTCTCCGTTACTGGTGATTGTTTTGAGAGGTGGCCCCCTGGATGACATCAGTCACATCACTTAGTACTCGATGGTATCTAACTCTGTTCTGTTTGTCTGCCGGAGCGGGAAAGGAGAATTGAAAACGTTGCGTTTTTGCTGCTGAAATCGCATCCCGTCAGTAATTTGGCAGCTGATCGTATCAGAAACCCTCACGGTACGTTTACAGATACGCTCTGGGCGATACCGAAAAACGTACTCCCGAAAACGGTGATTTGCTCGGAGTACCAAAATACATAGAGTCAACAGAATCTTTGAAACGTCGTTTCTTTTAACATGGTTCTTTTCTTCCCAACCTGCAACCGCTCGGTTTCATTTCAAGGCGTATACGTCATACTAGGTATTTAAAGACGAACTCCCACATTCGGAGGCCACAGGTCATGAAAAACCGGTTCATTACTTCGTTTATATTGATAGCGTTGAATTTTGCGTGCAGCCCCACTGGAGTGAGTGAAGCGGATGAAACGTCTTCCACATGGATCGACGCGACTGATGAAATGAAGGTCAAGCGCATCGGTGATTGGCGCAAGACAAGCTTCCGTTACTCCCACGCCTCACATCTTCTGACGTCGACTCATGGGGCAACGCTAACTCTTCACTTTCAAGGAACGGGAATCGCCATCCGACTGGCAAACAACGCTGTTCCGGCCTACGGAACACCTAATCTGGGACGTATCCTGACACGCATCGACGGCGGGGAGCCGATAAGTATCGAGCCAAGAAGCGGTGCCCTGGAAGTTGTCTTGGCACGAGGTTTAACGAATGGCGCGCACACGTTGCACATCGAACACCTGCAACGCGAAGAGGGCAGCGGATGTCGGATTGAGGGGTTTCATGTTTTCAATTCCCCCACCGGTGACCTGCAGTTTTCGATCAACGGCGAAGATAACGCTTATCTAGTCGAAGCGCGCGCCATCGTCACCCAGGGTGATCGTGTCGTCCGCAACGCGCTCGTGCGAAACTGGTTGAGTGGCCGATGCCGGCTGGCCGGTTTGGCGCCGGGAAGCGGGTACACGTTGAAGGTCACTGCCGTCGGCTGGCAATCAGTCACCGCCGAGAATATCGTGATCGAGAAATACAAATCGACAACCTTGCCTGCGTTCTATCTGACTCGCAACGCGGCGACACGAAAAACGCGATTTCGCTTTCCCGCGTTGAATCGACCCGCGATTCGAAAACCGAACCAATCATTCCGTGCCCGATTTAACAGCTATAAGGATCTGATCGAGAAGGTCGAGTTGAGACGCTCGGTCGGTCCAGCGGTGATTTCGCGGAATTTACGATTCGAAGAAGACAAGTCGGCCGCGTACTACTACGACCGCGAAGTCGTGGCCCATCTTCCCGAAGACATGCCACCCGGACTCTACGATTTGAGTGTCACAACCTCGAACAACGGCCAGCGCAGCGTGAGAAGCTCGCCGCGTTCTGTACATGTCGTGCAGTCGTTTCCAACCGACCCGGTCCTTGTGACATTTGGTCATCTCGACACATCGTCACAATACCAGGCTGAGTACCTCGAACGCATGGCGACGATGGCGAATCTCATCGGCCCCGATCTCGTGCTCAACAGCAATGCTGTCAATCCCGCGTACATCTCCGGAGCATTGACCCGGTTGGAGATGCCCTACCTCGTGAACTTCGGAAACCATCGTTTCCACGGGCATGAAAAGTGGTATGGCGATCAGGTGGGGATCGTTGATTTCGGTCCGGATGTCAGTGTCATGAACTTTGGCCATCCCTGGCATGTCGACCGATCGAAGGCTGAGGCACTGTTCTCGGCGCGGAAGTCGGTCGCCTGCAAAATCATCAACGCCTTCGAAAATAACGCTCCTCTCGAGTTCATCGACAAACATGGCGTCCGCATGATTCACGATGCCCACGGAACTGGGAAACGCGTTATGAATATGGGCAAGACACCGACTGTCCGGATCGGTAAGGTCAACGCTGTAAGTTTTCGTGTCGTGCGTTTTGAAAATACCCGTGTCGTATCGTGTACCTACGATGGACATGAGATCAATCCGTATCCCTTCGGTCGAGAAGAACTTCCTCCGCTGCGATCGACGATCACACCAGCCAACGACGGGACGCACACATCGTTGAAGGCAACAGTGACCAACGACTACGCCGAGGATTTTTCGAATTGCCGATTGACGTTTGTGATGCCGCACGGTGACTATGTCGTGGATCACGGCAGGATCGAATCAGCGATCACCAGCAATGGTGGTCAATATATAATATTGACCGTTCGCTGTGATATACCGAATCGCAAGACGACCGAAGTGCATGTCAGCCGACGAATCTCCTCTGCTTCCAAACCATAGCAACACTCAATTATCTGGCGGTCGGAAGCCGGGAATCGTGGTTGTACATGATGCATGATTACGATAAATCAACGAGCGGACAGTCTTGGCACCCATTCAACCTTGACTCAAACGCGGCTGCATAGTCGTATGAGTTTGTGGAGTGTTAAGCGGCTGTGAGTAGTACGACTGAGGAAAAGCAATTTAAGGAATCGCGCTGATGGAATTCAATATTACTTCGCAGGATTGACGGATAGTGATATTGGCGTGGAGGCGTAGTTGGTGCTGATGTTGTAGCTGACGTAGACGCGAGCCATGATGGCGACCGGGAGATTTTTGACTGGCTTCGCAGTTTTCGAAGCTTCGAGAATGATTTTGGCTTCAGTCTCGTTCCCTTTCAATTGCGTGCGGCTTTCACTGGAAAGTGTGACGCCGGGGGGAAGCTGATTGCCATAGCTGGTAGTGTAATACATGTGACTCATGGCCAGTGTAACAGGGTTTGATTTGCCCTTTTGACGCGTAATTTTCACAGTAATTTCTGTTTTCTCTCCCGGTTTCAGATTGATCACAGCCGGGCTTGCTTCCACCGTCACCAGATCCAGGGGCTTGGTGACGCCGACAATTTGAGTTTTGCAGGGCCAGCGAATCTGGGCACTGCCACCACCTTGTTGTAATTCACAAGTCACCATTCCGTAACGTTTCAGTTCACGTGGTGTTGAATCACCGGGACCGGTGACGCTGGCTTTACCCACAACACGGACAAGCCCCGCATCGATCTTGGCATCTTTAGCGGCTGTCAAAATTAAAGCACAGTGATTCATTCCCGCAGGAATGGTCGCGGGGGTTAGCGTCACGCCTTTGGGCAGTCCTTCAACGTCAAGTTTTACCGGACCATTGAAGCCATTTAAACGCCGGACATGAGCAAACCAGAGCATGCGTGTGCCTGGTGCGAGCATGGCATAATAATATTCCCCGTACAGATCGAAGTCGGGACCATCCAATTTGGCTTTGAGATAGTAGACGAAGTGATCTCCCCCTCGGCCATTCATGTCTCTTACAGAAACATAATATCGTCCATCTGCGGGAGCGAGAAATCGTAACTGGCTGTCTTTGGCTGTCCAGGCGTAGGCATGGGGGTTAGTTGATGTGTCGTCCGCTTCGGCAAGTTTACTTCCCTTTTCGTTGTAGATTTCGATCAGACTGTCGAGAGGCAGACCATGGCGATGCGCTTCGACTTCGAACTGGTAGTACTGTCCTTTTTTGGCTTCAAAAGAATAGAACTGGGCACCATCTGGTTTTGTAATGCAGCCACTGATGCCACAGGGAAGATTCACTTTTGTCGCGGTTGCCTGAGTTTCATTTCCCTCTTTCACAGCATATTGGGGAAGAGGACTGGTTAACAGCGCGACTTGATTGGTCAGGCCAGACTGAGCCTGATAACGAATCGGGTTCCAGTTGCCAATATTTTTCGAAGCAGTCAATTGAATTGGTTTCGAACCTTCAAATCCATAACCAACGGGTTGACACTTTGCCTGTTTGCCCTGCTGAATTGCCAGCGGAAACATGGCTTTGAGAAACGGTCGATCAGATAGCTCAATACAGTAGGAGAACTTCTTATTCCCTGCAAAACGGACATCACGAATTTTAACGACGTAATCACCATCTTCAGGTAACTCACAATTGAAAAACGAATCGCCGCCGTAGAAGTTGTCATTCTCCGCGACGATTTGACCACTCGGTCCGACTAATGTCAGAATGGGATTCATATGATAGACCGGGTGTTTGACGACCATAATGTGAATACATTCGGTCACACGCTGCGCATAAACCTGCGCGGTAATCTTCTGACCGCGTGCCCCTTTAAATCGGAAGCAGTCGATATCTTCATCCTTCTCACAGACACCACAAATGGCAGCCGGAATAGAAACCGTCTGTGCTGTTTCAGGTGTATTGTTTTTTTTGTCGGCGGCTTCTTCGATCACCGGGTAATCTGTGACCAGCAAATGAGAAATACTTGAGACAGCCTGATCTGTGGCCACGCGCACTTCGTAAACGCCCGTCGGTTGATCGCTGGGAACTGTCACATCAAAGCGAAATGGTGTTCCAACCGCCGAGCGGCTCGTACGGGGTGCCTTGATTGGTTTCGTTTCCGCATATTTCATCGCTATGCCGGGGCGGTCGAAGAATGTTGCGTAGGTGTTATCGAGCGTGAAATTACTGCGCACGCGCACCTGTCGACTCGTTCCCCGCTGAACGGCAACCGGATGGATTGATGTCAGTTGCCGAAAACCAATTTTTGCTTCGACAGCGTGCGGTATAAAAAATTCAACGGCGAGCAGACTGACGAGTGTTGTCAGAGCGCATAAGCGACTCGATTTTAAATGCATGGATTATCCCATCAGTTCAGGAATCGGGTGACCATCGCACAACCGGATAGGGCGTCCATCAGGAGCAATGTGGAAGGTATCCAGAGAAATGCCAAGCTTGGAGTAAATCGTCGCAGCGACATCATGTGCATAGTATTCTTTGCCAACCACTCGTTCTGCTTTTGCATCGGTTTGGCCAATCACTGCTCCTCCCGGAGTGCCAATACCGGACATACAGATATAACTGGCTGTCGAAGAGTGATCGCGGCCTGAATTTGCGTTGATCACGGAAGTGCGTCCAAAATCTGTCATCCAGACAACCAGCGTATTTGCCAGTAAACCACGATCTTTCAAGTCTTCAATCAGAGCGGTCATTCCCTGATCGACTGGCGGAAGTTTTGATCTCAATGTTTTGAAGTTACTGCCATGTGTGTCCCAGCCACCATCGCTGACGGTAACAAACCGGGCACCCGATTCCACCAGTCGTCTCGCAAGCAAACAGCTTTGTCCAAATGTATGGCGACCATAGGCGTCACGCAACTCCGCTTTTTCCTGGGAAAGATCAAACGCCTTTTTCGTTTGCGGTGAAGAAATCACTTCAAATGCGTTGCGATAAAACTGATCAGTCGCCTCAAGCGCGCCGGCATTTTTCTTATCTTTACGCGGTAACGTATCAAGCAGGTTGAGCGCCTGTCGTCTTTTTTCAAATCGGGAAAGTGGCAGTCCACCAGGAGGTGTCACATCGCGCACCTTAAAGGTTTTACTGTTGGGATCGCCGGGTACTTCGAACGGATTATATTCAATGCCAAGGTATCCTCCCAGGCCAGCACGTTTGAGCCGATCGACATTGGACCCAAGTTGAATAAACGGGGGCAGCGAATTCCGTTTTCCTTTTTCTTTTGAAATGGCCGATCCAAAACAGGGATAGGTGATCGTCTGGTTAAACGGTTTTCCCGACATCATGATCGCATCAGCGGTGCTATGACTGCCATTGCGTGGATTGAGGTTGCGGAGTACGGAAAACGACCCCAGTTTTTTCGCGAATTGCGGCATGTATTCCGTGAATTGAATTCCGGGAACAGCGGTTGAGATGGTTTTGAATTCGCCACGCACATCTGCGATTGCGTCTGGCTTGGGATCGATCGAATCGATGTGGCTGGTTCCACCGCGCGTCCAGATCAGAATGCAATTCAATTCGTTTGATGTCTTAGAGGCCGCCTCAACCTGCATGGCCCTGTCTAGCGAAATTCCAAGCCCGGCGAGTGAGCCGACCTGCATCAGGAAATTTCGCCGCGAACCTCCCTGGCAATTCCAGTCCTGTTGTTTGAATAGATTTAACATCTATCGGGCCCTTAAATGAATAACGATTGAGGAGGGTTGGGTAGGAGTGAGAACGATCAATGCGGTTTCGTCTACATGAATATTCCAGGTGGAGTACTCGAATTTTCATTTTATAGACTCTGATTGCCTATGACAACACAATATTAACGAATTGAGCATAGAATGGTGTAAGCTTGATCTTTCATGTTGAAACGGTCTCTTTCCGCTTGTAGAATAATCACAACGATTAGTTTATCTTACCACAGTGTGTGCGGAATCCCTCCTTGATCTCACCTGCCTTCAACCTCGCTGTTGAATGAGAATTTTATGAATGCACGTTCAAACCATTTTGTGTTGCTCAGCTTATTGATGCTCTCCGGCATCTGCAACATTGTTTATAGTGCAGAGAAGCAGACAACACTTCGCGTCGAGCCAGCTGAACTCCGTCTGGCAGGTGAATTGGATCGAGTCCAACTTGTTGTTACTTCCCACATCCTGAAGAATCACACGATCGATGTGACACATCAGGTGAAATACAAAAGCCAGACACCTCGGGTTGTCTCTGTCTCCAGCAGTGGCCAAGTGACTCCGTTGGCAAACGGGAAAGCGATCATTGTTGTTCAATCGGGTAAACACTCCGTCAATGTGCCTGTTGTTGTGACCGATGTGAGCGTCAGCCGTGCAGTCAGTTTTACAGAAGATGTGATTCCAGCCTTAACAAAGGCAGGTTGTAATCAAGGGGCCTGTCATGGTGGCCAGTTTGGCCAGGGGAACTTCAAGCTCTCATTATTAGGATATGCACCGGAACAGGATTTTCACTCGATCGTTCGTGAATCAATTGAGCGACGTGTCTCTCGCCTTTCGCCCATGGATAGTCTGCTTTTAAAGAAAGCAATCAATGCGGTTCCCCATGGCGGTGGCAAACGGATGGATGTTGAATCACCTGAGTTCCTAACTCTCCAGGCATGGATCGCAGGAGGGGCGGTAACACCTACCGAGAAGGAAGCCAGACTTGTTGATATTCAAATCACTCCGCACGAGCATCAGTATCATGCTGATGATACAAAGCAATTACGGGTACTCGCCAATTATAATGATGGTAGTCAGCGCGATGTGACACACCGTGCCCGCTTTGACAGCTTGAAGTCTGGGGTTGCTGAAGTGTCAGAGGCAGGGCTGGTGACTATTAAGAGTCAGGGACAGACGGCGATCATGGTCCGTTACCGGGGTCTGGCCAATATTTCGATGGTCGTGCAATCGTTCGCCGACAATGTTGATCTCCGCGACTTCGTGCCAGCGAATTTTGTCGATCAGCATGTGAAATCACGTTGGAAAAAAATCGGGTTGAAACCATCACCAGTTTGTAGTGATGAACAATTCATTCGTCGGGCGTACCTCGCGTCGATTGGAACGCTGCCTGCTTCTGAACGTGTGGAAGCATTTATCACCTCGAATGACAAACATAAGCGGAATGCCTTAATTGATGAATTATTGGGATTAACAGGTGATCCCAAACGCGATATTTATATTGAAGAATGGAGCGCCTACTGGTCTCAGAAATGGGGCGATCTACTACGGAACAATCGCGATCAAGTAGGCGAGATCGGCATGTGGGCCTTCGCAAACTGGATTCGTGCCTCTCTCAGAGAAAATAAACCCATCGATCAGTTTGTCAGGGAGATTCTTCTCGCGCAAGGCTCGATCTATCAGAATGGACAGGCCAATTTTTATAAGGTTTCGAATAATCCGACCGATTTGGCAGAGACCACAGCGGAGGTCTTTCTGGGAGTGCGGCTGCAATGTGCCAAGTGCCATCAGCATCCGTTCGAATCGTACAGCCAGACGGATTACTACGGCATGGCTGCCTTCTTTACACGTGTGACCACGAAGAGAAGCAGTGACTTCGGTGGTTTTGGTAATGATACGGTCGTTCGACTAAAAAGTTCCGGGTACATCAAACATCCCAGAACGGGTAAAATTATTCCGCCGACACCTCTGGGACAACAGCCTCTCGATTCGGTGCAGTCCAGAGATCTTCGGCGACCCCTGGCAGAATGGCTGACTTCTCCCAGGAATACGCTCTTCGCAAAAAATATTGTGAACCGGACCTGGGGATATTTGATGGGAGTGGCCCTTGTGGAACCGATGGATGACATGCGGGCAACCAACCCGGCTTCCAATCCGGAATTACTTAATGCCCTCGCTGCGGACTTTGTTAAAAATGGATACGACTTACGCAAACTGATGCGGTCCATTATGAGATCGAAAACGTTTCAACTCAGTTCCACATCGACGAAAGAGAATGCCGGGGACTCACAGTTTTTCTCACATTATCCAACAAAGCGGCTGCCCGCTGAAGTTTTACTGGATGCGATTGATGTCGCTTGTGGCACTCAAGAACGTTTCAGTGGCGTGCCTCTGGGAACACGGGCGATTGAACTTCCCGACCCCAAGTTCAGTTCGTATTTCCTCGATACATTGGGCCGACCACAGCGAATCGTCTCTTGCGAATGTGAACGGACAGCAGAACCAAATCTTGCACAAGTCTTGCAAATGGCCAATGGCGAACTGGTGCAACGCAAATTGTCAGATAAAAAAGGACGGATTGCATCGCTGATCGAGAAAAAATCAACGGATGAGGCAGCGATCAAAGAACTCTATCTGACCACCTTGAATCGCCACCCCACCAGTTTGGATTTAAAAAATTGCGGCACAATTCTCGCCTCTGCCAGCGATCGGCGGACCGGACTGGAAGACATCCTGTGGGCATTGATCAATGGTCGAGAGTTCTTGTTCAACCATTGATTCTTCTTCCGTGAATGCCATTTAACGTTCAATTTGATCGAAGACTCCCTGAGCCGTTCTGCCCGGAGTTTCCGGTTGGCGATGAATCCGTGAATACAGCTGGCTTCCACCCTCGCGTACAGAGTCCGCGAATTCAAATAGGCTTCCGACGAGTTTCTGATACGGCGGCTCGCCAACTTCCTACTTCAGTCTTTCATACCGGCGCGAGTTGGAGAACCTAATTCGCCGCTGAAGTTTGCCCAACTACAGGTAGGACCGGAAGCTGCAAAATGCGATGGGTATTGCAGTACCAGTCGACGTATGCCTTCTCAAGAAACGCACTTGGCGTTAAGCCCCTCTACCAAATGGAACGCGCAGATTCTCGCCTTTATTTCTGCAGCAAACACTCGTTGAAAAGTAAATATTTAATTAATTCATATTTACAACTTAATTGCATTTGCATTAATGTTGCTTATGATATAGATTTTCACTAGAAGTTGTTAAGCAACCATTTTTCTAGTTTGCAGTTCATCGCAGATCGCCAGTTTTTGCATCGCTAATCCACTTTGAAATGGGAGAAAAAAATGAGTCAACAACGAAGGGCCTTCACATTAATTGAGCTATTGGTGGTCATCGCTATTATTGCGATCTTAATCGCCTTGCTATTACCGGCTGTCCAGCAAGCACGCGAAGCAGCACGACGAGCACAGTGTAAAAATCACCTCAAACAACTAGGATTAGCGTTACACAATTATCATGAGACACATTCCCGACTGCCTCTAATGGCATCCGATTCGCTTTACGGATATTCTCCTTCAGCACAACTTCTCCCGTATCTAGATCAAGCAAATCTGCACAATGTGATTGATTTCGATCAGCCTTTATTATTTGGAGTTGCCTGGGCGCCTACTTTGAACCCCGCGATTGAAGCTGTCGCTAAACAAGCATTACCCGTTTTTATGTGCCCCAGCGATGCAGGAAATGTGTATTACACAGACTCAAATGGAGCAATTTGGGCAGGTTCAAACTATATGGTAAATGGTGGTTCTGGTCTAAATATTCAGTATTGTTCCGCTGTCAATGATGGCTTGTTCTGGCGTGGTTCTTCGACTCGATTTCGGGATATTACTGATGGTACTACCAACACGATTTTTATGGCAGAAACCCTGTTTGGTGATCGAGGCCCTGATACCACAACGTTATTGAACCCCAATCGACAAATGAAACGTGTCAGTGGTGGCGGCCCTTGTTCCGTGGACTCAGATGATCTCGCAGCACAACCAGCCACCAGATATGAAGGTATTCGAGCGGGGGCCTGGATACGAAACACTGGTTATCACAGTTTAGTGCATGGCTACCTTCCACCGAATTCAAATTCTCCCGATCTAGCCCATCATGGTGAGGTTGTGTCCGGAGCGCGTAGTTTACACGTAGGAGGAGCTAACATCCTGCTGTGTGATGGGAGCGTGCGGTTTCTTGGTGAAAACATCGACCAGTCGACATTGCGAAACTTGTTCAGTCGTGCTGATGGTAAAACGTTAGGAGAGTTTTAAAAGAATCTGCAATTTCTGATGTACCTGACTTATAAATCTACCTCCACTCAAGAACTCCTATGATGAAATATCCATTCCTAATTCCGGTTTACAAATCAGTAATGTTTTTAGCGGTAGCAGGAATTACAGCCAGTTTCAGTTGCTCGAAAAATGCTTCCAGTGAAATCACTCCTGTCGAGATTCAGCCACCTGAAGTACTTGAGCTCAACGGAGTAAACTGGCGGCGCGCAGATTCTCTTGGTGCTTCAGATAGCAATTTATTGTCGCGCTATTTTGAAATGAACCCCAGTATGGTTGACAGCCCTACTATGAAAGGTCCACCCACAGTCTATCACGCGACTAAAAAGCGTCGACGCTTTTTCTGGGTTAGAGGAACAGCGACGGAGCCAATCTGGGTCTGTGTGCATTTTGCAAAACATGAATTTCAACTTCTAGAGGGGCAAGGTAACCCGTATCAAAATAGCTCACGGTAAATTTCTCTAACTGAGTTTGAAATCCTTTTCATTTTCTTGTATCTACACTTGAGGTAACGACATGAGATCACAGTGTCTTAAATTTAAAACGATCGTTTTATTCAGTTTTCTGACTTCAATTACTGGCATTAACCCAACCTTGGTTCAGGCGGACCAAACACAACTTACGGTCGCTGGGAAACAGGTCAAAACAGCTCCCTCAAAGAAAAAGAAGCAACGAACAGTCTGCCGACTCTTTTTTCAAGATTATGATACGAAAACAGTAAAATGGGCCGACATCATTTCTGATGACACACTGAAAATGGGGACGCCTTCCGTGATTCAAGGCTTTCCCAAGGTTGATGCTGAAAAACAAAATCTAGTGCAAATGGAATGTAGTTCAGGAACGATTCTACTCGGTGTTCGAGATCATGAAGGAGGAGAAAATCAAAGTGGTTGGATCTTTATCAACTCCGGTGTAAAAGAAGAATCTCACGGAAACCATTCACATTGGTACTATAAAAAACATCCCGAAGTAATCGCTTCAAAGTTGGATGACCAACAAGGGAATCCGGCACATTTATACCGTTATCAGGGAGTTTTTTATCTGGCAAATGATCGTAATTCAGGATACACGAGATTCAATCCTCAAACCTATCTTGACCAACCAGCACAAAAAATCAAAACAGGGTTTCATCGCGGGGGCGGTAACCATATCACGCTGGCTGTTGCTGAAGGGAAAACTGGCTATTCTTCCTGGATTGATGGAGGAGGACCACAAAAGGGAGTTATTGATGTAACCCAAATTCGACCCGAAGGGAACGAGGAAATCGCCTATTCATTCGCATTACCTTCAGGGGCGATTCACGGTGCAACAATATGTGCAGGGAAAGTCTTCTTTGCTCCCGCCGATGGTATCTGCTGGTGCGAAGCTGATCTGAATCCTCTACCTCAAAACAAAACGAATGTGAAAGTTCATCATCTCACTTTGGGAAAGGATGAAGATACAAAGAAACCAAATCGCACTGGTGCCTTTTCAACCCATCGAAATTATGTTTTGTTCGTTTCAAGTAAGGGCGCCTCTGCTCGGCTGTGTCTGTTAAATGCAAAATCAGACCAACCCGCTGTGACCTCAGTTCCTTTAAACATGCTGGAAGGCAACTCTCCTGCTGGTTTGAAGGTGATCAAAACAGCTTGGGGAAAACGACTGGCATTTGCCTTTCACAATCATCCACAGGAGTTGGAGCAGAATGAATATCTGAGTGTGATCGACCTTGATCCCAATGCCGATCTGGACTTTCAGGATGCAAAAATCGTAAAGCAAATTAAAATTGGCTCCAGCAAAGTAGAAGGTCATTACGGACATCATGACATCAGCTTTGATCAGGCTGGCCGCTATACATTCTGGACGGAACCTGGTACTGGAAAAATCAAAGCTCTGTCATTGAAATCTCTGAAACTCATCAACACGTTTACCGTTTCTGGAACTCCTACAAAACTCATTGCCATTGGACAACAAGATCGCAAGTAATTGAACCACCTGAGCAGATCACTGTTCCATTTTTTAGATCCGATAATTGGAACCTATCAGAAACGAGCGTATAGAAGTGTCAATTCAGTTCTAACTTAAAATTGATTTGAAAGATGAAGATGAAAAATAACAAATTCTGGATATTGTTTTTAATTTTACCACTTTCCCATGTTGATGCGGGAGGCTGGACTTCGTTTCGAAATGGCGGCGTCTCTAAAGCACCTGAATCCAAGGTAAAGTATCCAGTGAGCTGGTCACCCCAATCAGGAATTGCCTGGCAAACAGAAATCAAAGGTTATGGACAAAGTACACCCATTGTTTGGGAAAATCGAATTTATCTTTCATCAGTTAACGGAAACATGAAAGACAAATGTATTTTAAATTGTTTTGATATAAAGACAGGCAACCAACTCTGGAATCACGAGATCAATTCAGGAGAAAAAGCTCCTTCCAATTATCGAGTGGCACGAGCAGCTCCCACTCCCCTTGTTGATCAATCAGGGATCTATGTGTTTTACGAAAGTGGTGACCTGCTGGCCCTGAATCATTCAAAAGAGGTCTTGTGGCAACGTAACCTGTCTCAGGAATATGGAAAATTTCAGAACCATCATGGTTTAGGGAGTTCACCAGCACAGTCAAAGGATCTGATATTCCTCAATATTGAACATAGTGGTCCCTCATATCTCATCGCAATTGAGAAAAATACCGGGAAAACTAAATGGAAGGTGGAACGTCCTAAGGGTATGTCATGGACTTCCCCCATCGTTGTTTCCAAAGCTGAGGATCAAATTGAAGCTGTCATAGTCAGTTCGAATGGTCGAGTCGATGCCTACAATAGTCGAAATGGCAAGTTACTTTGGGGACTGGGAGATTTAGGTGGAAACAGTGTCCCCTCTCCCACCTATGCTGATGGTTTGCTCTTTATTGGAGCTAGAATTCCACAGTTCGGAACTCAGTCCGCTGGAAGCCGTTCCAATCTGTGTCTCAAACTGGATCACATTCATGAAAAACCAAGCATCGTATGGCGTGCCCAAAAAGCGGTCTCTGATTATACGAGTCCCGTTATCGCAGGAGAGTGTGCTTACTTTATCAACAAAGTGGGAGTTTTGTATTGCCTGGATGTCAAAACCGGAAAACAGCATTTCGCCAGGCGTTTAAAGGAGCCGTGTTGGGCCACTCCTGTTGTAGCAGGCAGTCTGATCTATCTATTTGGCAAAAGTGGGGGCACGTTGATATTAGAAAGCGGTCCTCAATACAAAGAGATTGCATTTAATCGTTTATGGTCCGAGAAACATCCACCTGCTCCCGAAAATTATGTGGAATACACGGGCGCGAAAACCGCGAATAAAAATAACCGTGGTCAGCAACGCAAAGGTGGTGGTATTGGGGCAATGCTGCTTCAGAATGATAAAAATAAAGATGGTTTGATTTCCAAAGAAGAGCTACCAGAGCGATTTAAGGCAATGATGGTTCGCGTTGATCGCAATCAAGATCTGGTCATTGATAAAGAGGAAATTGCCTGGATGGAAAAAACATTTCGTGAAGAGCGAGCAGGCTCAAGAGCGCAAGCACGAGATCCCATTGTGTATGGAGTCGCTGCTGCTTCAGGTAAAATCATAGTTCGAACTGGAACACGGTTATATTGTATCGATAACAACGAGCAGTAACAGTTCTACTCTTAAACTTAGAGGTATTTCCAGATGCAGGGTTCAGTGCTTGATCAATCTCATTCGTATGAGTTCTCTGAACTCTCCCGCTCGCGACGCTCGACCCGAATCAGTCGTCCAGATCTTGTGCATCGTCTGCTTCGTGCATTTCCAGTTGACCCATTTTGCGGTACAGGTTCGAACGATGCAGACCCAGACATTTGGCGGTTTCGCTCATGTTGCCGCCTACGCGTTTGATCGTGCGGCGGATGTATTCCTGCTGGAAGCGGCGTGAGGCTTCTTTCAAACTTAAATCGGCCGACATGTCCACCACCGAATCGCGGGACGGACTCAGAATAAACGCCAGGTCTTCCACTTCCACACGATCACTGGCACATAGAAACGCCACGCGCTCCATCAGATTTCGAAGCTCACGGACATTGCCCGGCCAGAGGTGCGCCTGCAAACGTTTTTTGGCCTCCGCCGAAAATTTCAACACACGACGATTGGCCTGTCCACAAAACTGAGCCAGAAAAAACTCCGCCAATAAAATCACATCTTCCGGACGTTCGCGTAACGGAGGCAGATCGAGCGTGACCACGCTCAGCCGATAATATAGATCCTCGCGGAATTTTTTATCGCGAACGGCGTCCGCCAGCTTGGCGTTCGTCGCTGCCACCACACGCACATTAATCGGAATGCTTTCTGATCCTCCCACGCGGGTGATCACTTTCTGTTCCAGCACGCGTAACAGTTTGGCCTGACCTCCCGGACTCATGTCTCCAATTTCATCAAGGAACAGCGTGCCCCCTTCGGCCAGTTCAAATTTGCCGACCCGTGTTTCATGGGCATCGGTGAATGCCCCTTTTTCATGTCCGAACAATTCGCTTTCGAGCAACGTTTCTGTCAAAGCTGCACAGTTGATGGCGATAAAAGGTGTATTGGCCCGCGGTCCCTGATAATGCAGCGACTGGCTGACGACTTCTTTCCCCGTCCCGCTTTCTCCCAGAATCAACACTGGCAAATCAGTGCTCGCCAACCGTTCGATGGTGGAACGCAGCGCTGTGATGGCAGAACTCTTGCCGATAATCTGAACGGTTTGTTTCACCTGTTCGGTCAGTTGGTCTCGGCTGCGGGAAAGCTGTTCGATCTCGCGCGTATTTTCCAGAGCCGTCGCCGCCTGCACGCCCAGTTCTTCCAGACTTTGTGCGTCATCATCGTTGAAGTCTGACTTCCCTTTATCCTTATTCATCACCTCGAACGCACCGATCAGTTCGCCGGCATTATTTTTCAAAGGCACGCACAACAGATTATGCGTCTTGAACCCACTCGACTTATCTACACTCGGGTCAAACCGCTCATCGTTATAAGCATCATCCACGCGAACCGTCTTGCCTGTATGAATCACATCTCCCACGATCCCCACATTATCGGGCAGACGCAGTGTATTGCCTTCCACACCTAATGCGGGACAAGCCACGACTTGTTTGTGTTCTCGATCCCAGATAAAAATACTGGATCTTTCACACTCAAGCAGACGCGTTGCTTCTTCCGCGATTTTTTCCAGCAGTGGTTGTGTTTCACGAGCCGACGAAAAGCTGGAGGCAATATGCAGCGTGGTCTGCAGACGATTAATACGTCGCTGATGCTTTTCCCGTTTTTCAACGACAGACAGTGCATAACCCAGAACGCGCGCCACAACAATCAGTTCACCAAGTGTAGCAACCGTTAAGTCGCGCCCGCCGACTAACAAAACGGTTCCGGAACGCACATCGCCCAACGGCGCTGCCAGAAAGGACCAGTCGTCCCGTTTTTCATCGGCACACATACCGCCGGCATCACGATCCAATGCTTCGTCACACAACGAAACCGGAAAACCACCCGCTACATTGCGCCCAAATTCAAACAGGGTCTCCCACTCCGGCGTCCGTTCGATCAGAGTACACCACTGACAGGATAATACCGTTGCCAACTGAGGCAGAAACTGGCGAATGTAGTCACATCCCGACTCCTGCAAAGTCGCCTCTTCCAGTAACTGATCACACATCTGGATCAGAGAAGCCTCTGCATCAAAACGAGAAAACAAAGGCAGCCTTTTCCAATCCAACCACTCCACTGTTTCTGCCTTACTCACTTCACACTCCCTTTATATGAATCAAAAGAGCCATACCCGACTCGATGCCACTGGCTTCTGTCATCTATTCGCCTCTGAACCTCGTCGGAATGATAACAGAATAAAAGCAATGCGTCATCCAAGTGTGGACTTCATTTGCCAATTTCAGCCCCTTTTTGATGAATCAGTGATCCAGACTACGGAACCCGCAAACTCTTACAGCAGGGAAAAGCGACTCATTTCGAAGTCAGCTCCGAACTTGAGCCACCAGAAAGGAGTCATGAGTACAGAATCATTCCGGAGAAATCGTCTCTAAAGTGAGGGATTTATGCTTCCCTGCCGTTTAAGAATCTCCCAATACTGTCACTTCCAATCTCGGAGTGTTACTGTATTGTGATAAGTTGTCCTTCGTGCGTTTGCGATGGCTTTGATCCCACCCAGACTCTATTTTTATAATCAAGAGACCGAACATGTTTTGCCTCAATGTCATTCTCACATTGAAAGATGCCTCCGATGCAAAAGAAATCGAGGGGCTGTTGACGGAAGCCTGCCGCTTATCTCGTACGGAACCGGGCTGTCTGCGGTTTGACGTGTATTACGCTGAAGCAGAGCCAGCGACCTTTGTGCTCGTCGAACATTGGGAGAGCGAACAGGCCTGGAAAGCGCACCGCGAAGAAAAAGCGTATTGTGAAATCTATCAACCACTGGTGATGCCGCGTGTTGAACGAGTGGCCCATCGAGTGAAGTTGTTGATTGAATAGCCAACAGGCTTCAATCACATGTCAGGCCTGAATGATCATCGGGCCCGTCATCCCATTTTATTCTCAAACCATTGCTATTGAAAACACTACAGAGGAAAAACGTCGATGTCATCCGATTCTAAACCCATTCTCAATCGTTACAGTTCCCGCATTACTCAGCCTCGTTCCCAGGGGGCCTCGCAGGCAATGTTGTATGCCACCGGCATGACCGAAGCCGACATGAATAAGGCTCAGGTGGGAATCTCCAGTGTCTGGTACGAAGGTAACTCCTGCAACATGCACCTCAATAAACTGGCTGCCAAAGTCAAAGAGGGCGTGGAAGCGGCCGATCTGGTGGGACTGCGATTTAATACCATTGGTGTGAGCGATGGTATTTCGATGGGCACCGATGGCATGTCGTACTCTCTGCAATCGCGTGACCTGATCGCCGACAGCATTGAAACCGTCACCTGTGCCCAATGGTACGATGCCAATATTTCGCTTCCCGGCTGTGACAAGAACATGCCCGGCTGTCTCATTGCCATGGGACGGTTTAACCGGCCTTCGATCATGGTCTATGGTGGAACGATTGCCCCCGGCTGCCTGAATAATGAAAAACTGGATATCGTTTCTGCGTTTCAGTCCTACGGAGAATATCTGGCCGGCACAATCACCGATGAAACGCGTAAAGAGATCGTACAGAAAAGTTGCCCCGGTGCCGGCGCCTGCGGCGGTATGTATACCGCCAACACCATGTCCTCCGCCATCGAAGCCCTGGGTATGTCGCTGCCTTACAGCTCATCCATTCCAGCCGAGCATCCTTTAAAACTGGATGAATGTGTTCGCGCCGGAGCCGCCATCAAAATTCTGCTCGAGCTCGATTTAAAACCCCGTGACATCATGACCCGCGAAGCATTTGAAAATGCAATGGTCCTCATTGTTGCTTTGGGTGGCTCTACCAATGCGGTCCTGCATATGCTGGCCATTGCCCGCTCGGTTGGTGTGGAACTCTCCATCGAAGACTTTCAAGCGGTCAGTGACCGTGTCCCGTTACTGGCTGACTTCAAGCCGAGTGGAAAATACGTCATGGCTGACCTGCAGGAAATTGGCGGTACACCCGCTGTTCTGAAATACCTGCTGGAAAAAGGCTTTATTCACGGCGACTGCATGACCGTCACCGGGAAAACTCTCGCAGAAAACCTGGCAGAACTGCCCGGCCTCAAAGAGGGACAGGACATTATCCACGATATTGAAAACCCGATTAAACCGACCGGGCACCTGCAAATTCTCAAAGGAAACCTGGCGCCCACCGGTGCCGTCGCCAAGATCACAGGTAAAGAAGGCCTCGTCTTTGAAGGACCGGCGAATGTCTTCGATTCAGAAGAAGACATGCTCAAAGCACTGGAAGAAAATAAAATCCAGAAAGGCGATGTCATTATCATTCGCTATGAAGGACCGAAAGGGGGACCCGGTATGCCCGAGATGTTAACTCCCACGTCGGCCATCATGGGAGCCGGCCTGGGGAAAGATGTCGCACTGTTGACAGACGGTCGTTTTTCCGGCGGTTCACACGGATTCATCGTCGGACACGTCACTCCCGAAGCACAGGAAGGCGGGCCGATTGCTCTGGTGAATTCCGGAGACAAAGTCACCATCGACGCTGATAACAATTTGCTGAATGTGGATTTGACCGACGCGGAACTCGAACAGCGCCGTCAGGCATGGACGGCACCACCCTACAAATACACGCGAGGCACACTTTATAAATATATCAAAAATGTAAAATCCGCCTCCGAAGGATGTGTAACAGACGAATAAACGATTGCAAATTCGAAATACAAAAAGCCCGGCATCAGGTCTTTGATCCCGGGCTTTTTTTCTTAATCACTTCTGACAAGTTTGCAGCCCTTATTTTTCTGAAGCTTCGCCACTCGCTTCGGCCTGGGGATCAGCCTGACTTCCTTCTTCATTTGCCTTGTCTGCCTTTTTCACTTTCTGTATATGCGCTTCTATATTCTCTCTAGACAGAGCTCTCAGATTGCTGACATATTTGCCTCCCGCACGCTCGTCGAAGGCGATGACCATATCCCCTTCGTCAACAAGTAACCGCAAGTTGTATGTTTTGAAGACACCATTCCAGCGATAATGAAATATCTTCAAGAGTACACCCGATTCATCGATCTCTTCGGACGTATTTCCCACTTTAATCGTTTGAAATTGCTGGAATGGAATTTCTCCCACGTCTCCCACCTGCTCCAGTGCCGCCTCCAGACCTTTCACAGTACTTGCCTGTGATGATTTCGCCTTCCACTCAAGAACCACAACCCCAAGCAGAATGGCAATAAAGACCCAGGAGATGATTCGACGCTGCGCACTGATTTGTTTTTTTGGTTTCGATGCCGGTTCAGGCGTTTCGGCAGGTTCGGTAGCTTCGGGGGTAGAATTCATGGTCGTCTCCCTTATCTCTGAAAAGAATGTACCGTATGAATAACAATTCGTCTCTCGATCAAAAATCTAGCTATTCATCACCCTATATCAATGCAAGCAAATATCCCACATAAAAATAGACCGGGAACCGAATTCTGTCTAAAAACTCAAAATTGCCTGCGGTCGATTTTAGCCGCGATTAGAAAATACCGCGTGGTTCTTCATCGGCAAAGGGGTGCAGCGCCTGAAATCCTTTCGGTTTCGGCAAGGCGTTTACCAGAGCTTCGGCCATCCGAAAATCAGCGGCCGTCGTGATTTTTTGATTGAGAGGCGAGCCTTCAACAATCGTCACCGGCTGTCCCATTTGTTCAACCAGTTGGGCTTCGTCAGTGGGTTGGAAATCGCCACGCTGAGCGTAGGCATCCAACAATAACTGACGCTTGAAAACCTGCGGGGTCTGCGCGGCCCAGAGATCGGTACGATCGACGGTTTCCTCAATTCGCCGATCCCTACCAACCCGTTTTAAGGTGCTGGAAACCCGGATCGCAGGAATGACGGCATCTGATTTTTCCGCAGCAGCAAAAAGTTCACCCACCCATTTATCTGTAATTAAAGGGCGGGCAGCATCATGAATGGCGACATAATCAATGTCTGCTTTCACTCGCGCTAATGCATTTTGTACGGAGTCGGAACGCTCCTGACCACCGGCTACAATTTCAATCTGCATGAACGCCATATTGGGACGGAACTTCTCTTTGAACCATTCGATATCCTCCTCAGCAATCGAAATGATCAACTGCTGCACATCTTCACGATTCGAAAAGATCTCGGCAGAACGTACCCAGACCGCACGCCCTTTCAAATCCATAAACGGCTTCTTCTGAGGACCAGAACCTAGTGCCTTCGCCCCCTTGGATTGAAATCGAGTACTCTTACCGGCTGCTGCCAGGATCACTGCAAAGCTCGCCACTGCACTTTTCCTCTCGCTGAAAATAAACATCTACAGACTGTCCGTTTCTGAAGTTTAACAAGCTGTAAATCTTCCTCCAATAGTACACAAGCTCTCCTGCCAGTGAGATCAGTCTGAAACTTCGAATTCATTCCCATACAGCGTTTTTCTGTTGATTTTTATCAACATGCACCCCACTTGATGTTTTTTTGCCACATCATTCACCCATCAACTCAACAGGGTCTGACAATATTTCTTTTCTTTAAACTCTTTCCAGCATAACAGTTACTGACTCTGCACCTGAAATCGTTAACAGCTTGGCACTCCATTTGTTTAAAAACAGAAGCACTTCGTCAAACAAGATGACGAAACCGGTTCATTATCAATCATTGAGGCGGACAAACTGCTTCTGTGATTGAAATCACTTTGAATTTTGAAATCGAGAAAACCACTATGCAACTTCCCACTCTGATTTTGGTAACCGATGACACTCTGATTCAGCAGCAGATACACGCTCATTTCAGGAAAACATTCCACCTGGAAATGTGTAACAATCTGGAAGACTGTTATGTGGTTTGTCGTGAGCGTTCTATTGATTCCATTCTGGTTGACCTGCGGTTTCTCATCTCTGGTGGTCATCAGGAAGATCAACTTCTGGAGTTGATTCAGAAAACGGTTCCTGATGCAGAGATCATCATGCTGTCGGAAGCAGAATGTCCCGAGGTTCTGGAACGACGGGCGACATGCCATAATATTTTGCTCATCAAGGGCTTTGACAGTGAAGCAGAATTACTTCTGGAAATTGATTCCTGCCTGAATCCGGAAGAAGAAGTTGTAGCGACGAAAGCACTCGCGATGACATCCAGTTATGCAGCCGCTCCAGAAACTAAGACGCACTCGCATCATTCTTCCTCAATGAGTGTCGGTCATGAAATACAAGACCCGACTGAACTATCGGGAATTGCCCGCAGCTTCGAAACCAATTCACATGAGATGAAAATCATGCTGAATGAACTGGAAATTGCAGCACAACACGATGTGACAGTATTATTGATTGGGGAAACGGGTTCTGGAAAAACGTACCTCTCCCGATTGGTCCACGATGTTTCTCCTCGCCGCGATGAACCGTTTTTGAATGTTGCCTGTGGGGCATTGCCGAACGATCTGATCGAAAGTGAACTGTTTGGCCATGTCCGCGGTGCTTTTACCAGTGCCCATGCGGACAAAGATGGCAAATTCCTGGCTGCAGGCAAAGGGACTGTTCTACTGGACGAAATTGATGTCTTAGGTCCGGAGCAACAGGTAAAACTGTTACGTGTGATCGAAACAGGCGAATTTGAACCGGTTGGCTCAAATAAGACGTATGTGAATCAGGCACGTCTGGTCGTCGCCAGTAATATGGATCTGCAGCCTCTGGTTGAACAGGGGAAATTCCGACCAGACCTTTACTATCGTTTGAATATGTTGAAATTCGATGTACTTCCCTTACGACGACGTAAAGCCGACATTATTACTCTGGCACATGATTTCGTGCGACAGATGTCGAAGAAACATAAAATTCACATCGAATCAATTGACGATGAATTTATGGAAGCCCTGCATTCCTACCCCTGGCCGGGCAACGTGCGTGAGCTGGAAAATGTGATCCGCCGCGCCGTCATTTATTGTCGCGAAGGAGTGTTACGCAAAGAAAACCTGCCCTCTCATATTCTCATGGGACAAATTGGGCCGACGAATGATCCTTCTGTCATCATCAACCAGAAACAAAATGACTCAGAACGATTAGGAGATCAGGTCGCGGTCACGGAAAAAGATCTGATCGAACAGGCACTCTTCAAAAATAATTACAGCCGCACTAATACGGCAAAAACGTTAGGAATCAGTCGCGTTACCCTGTATAACAAAATGAAGAAGTATGGCATGAACACAAAAAAATGATGACACTCAAAGAGCATCATCATTTATTAATTGTGTCCTGTGTGACAAACCTATTTCTTGGGGCCTACCAGTTCAATCAGGTTCCCATCGGGATCTCGCAGGAGCGTCAGATAAATCCCCTGGGGAAATCCTTTCGGCAACGCAATGGGACCTTTGGCGATCGGTTCCACGCCATAGGCTTTGGCTCGCGCCAATGCTGCGGTGGTGTCTTTCACATAAATCGTCAAATAGCTCACACCTAAAGAAGAGTGGATGAAGGAATTATCCACCTTCTTACCGGGGGCCTCTTTAAACTGCATCAGCTTCACATTGGTGGCAGTGCTCTCGTCTTCCAGCACCATCGGATACACTTTGAACGCCAGATTATCCGAAAGACCGGAGTCAGCACCCATTGCGGGAGTCACTTCAAACGCATCACGTTCTTTTAATCCCAGTGCGTTCTTATAAAAATTGCGCGACTTCTCAAGGTCGCTGACTACAATCCCAAAGTCGACCGTCGATTTTGCAAACTCAGCTTCCGGAACAGTTTTGGTGTTAGCGGCCCACACGGCCAACCCACTCACGGCCAGCACAATAAAGGTCGTACAGATTAGCTCGCGATTGACAAAACTGGGATTCTTCATCGAGTTGCTCCTGAATGGAAAAACGAAAAGGCAAACTTCGTCTACAGGAAGGCCTTATACATATCAAATTACTTTGATCAGTTTCAGACCTCAAGGCGATCTGACCTGTTTATCCAAAACTATTTAAAATCATGACTTAGTCAGGAATTTGATATTGTAAACTTCACGAGACTACTCCATCAGCCCTGGGACATATGACAGGGACTTCACGATCGACCTCACTCGTCTTAGTTTTTCCTTTCAACTCAATTTCCTAAATGTTATAACAACGATACAAGATGCAATCGAAGTCCATTTCATATCGAGGAAGAGGGTTTGCCATGCGACAACTCGTGCTAGCTGGTTTGTATTGTGTGACCTGTTTTATTTTTTTCAATGCACAGAGCACCCTGCTCGTCGCAGACGAGAAACCAAAAGTCAAACGCACCCGGTTTTACATAGGCACCCCGGAAGGAGAAAACCCCAAGGTCTTCTTTGTAGCAGAAAATTACTTCAACACCGGTTCCCCTGCCTTCTCGCCTGACGGCACGAAACTGGCCTTCGATGGCTGGAAATCACAGGAGGGGGAGAGTTTCTCGAATGTGCAGATTATGGTTGTCGATGCGGATGGTACTGACTTTAAAGTTCTGGGACCTGGCGCCATGCCCAGCTGGTCGCCCGGAGGAAATCGCATTGCATTTTCTCAACCTTCCCCCTACGGTGTGGCAATCATGAACACCGACGGTTCCAATCGAAAAATGATAGAAGCCGGGGGCTGGGGAGCGCAATGGTCACCGGATGGCAGAAAAATTGCGTATACCGTTCGCAACGGCAGGAATGCCAATTTCCGGATTTACGATTTGATTGAAGAGACGAAAACAGACGTTTTCCCGGAAGGCGAAAGCCCCTACTCCTCCATCTACTGGAATTCAACCTGGTCACCCGACAGCAACTGGCTCTGTTTCCTGGGACGAAAAGCAGAAGACAAAACTTTTGAAGTCGCCACAGTGAATGTGGCGGGCATGAACGATGGATTTAAGGTACATTACAAAAGCAAAGCCTCTACCTATCAAGACATGGCCTGGCATCCCCAGGGAGGCATGATCGTTTTTGGCTCCGACACTCAGCCGCGAAAACTTCTCAAATTCAATCCTGCAGATGACAAAGCGCCCGAGCCACTAAAGATCACAGTCGATGGAAACATCAACGGCGACATCAGCTTCACCCCCGATGGTCAACATCTGCTGTTTAATGCCAGAGACAAACAATAATCGGCTTTGTCAAACAAACATACTAAAAAGTTTCGTTGACCGGTATTTATAATCTCGATCCGGCAATTTTCCCGGCAGACTTTCTTTTTCATCTGATGGGGAATTACCGCTCTATCTCAAAAGCAAACTGCCTGCTGTCATCGCTCCCCAAAGTCAATCCAAATATGATCGTTCTCTAAAATAGATGAGGACTTTGAAATTCTTGCAGAACCATGTTTGGAATTGGTCCGTTGATCGCTTAGAATCGAAAATGAGATTGATGGCAATAACTGGATTTCCGACTCAAAACATCCAGGCCATAAATCAGTAAGTATTTATATATTATCAAGTTCCATCTATTTGGATTTCCCGGAAATGAATGTCCACTCTGCCAGACCGAAAGTAAACGATTTGATCTTTCGCTTAATTGGGCGTTCCATTCACCCGGAACTGTATACGACTTGTGCTACTGCTGAAGTGCAAAAGAAAAACTTTTCTGCCACTTTGCGTATTTGTGAAACAGGACACATTGCCAGCATCCAGCACAAGGGGAAATCGTTTTGTGAAATACTGACGTCGTTTCAAAACCCACTTCCCAGTCAGAAGCGTTTACTGGAAAAGCCGGTTCGTGGTTGTCGTTCGGAATCGGTACAACTCGATCCCGATCTGTATTATCAGGTCAGCTACCAACTGGAAGAACTGGATTACGTCATTTTTAAAAATGTACATGAAGAATATTTGATGGATTCACAACGGGCAGATCTGTCTTATCATTTTGTCTCCGAAAGCCGACTCGCTCCCGGCGCATTGAGCATAATTGATTTTGAAGCCAATCAGTCCAGCCTGCTGATTCATGCGTTCCATACGTTTCCTGATGAATTAGCAGTTGTGAAAACACAGTCACTATTTGAATTCTAACAGAGTCTCAATTATTGGGATGAATTGATCAACGTCATGGATGACGGGAAACCGAAAATCATGATAGGCAGTCAAATGTTGACATTACGATCTTTCACACGAATCTGTTTGTGCTTGTGCGCTCTGGCGAGTATGGAACTTTCTGCCGCATCAGCTGCACGCCCCTATTCCGTTTCCCGATCAGTTACCAGGTATCGAAGTCCCTACTCTTCTTCTGCCTATAGACGCTATCGCAGTCACTCTGCCTACCGCTATTCAACCGGCTATTCCAGAAACCGTTATTCTACTTACTACGGTTATGGTGCCAGGCGTTATAATTATCGGTATCGTCCCTACGCGGCAGCCGCAGGCTTCCGATATTACCGACCAAACTATTATGGTTTTTACAGTTACCCTCTGGCTGCCAGATATTCCACATACCGCTACAATACTTTCTATTCCAGACCAATTTGTAACGCCTGGAATTCGTATTCATCCTGCTACTGCTCGCCTTATTCAGGAGGCGGATATCTCAACTCTTATGCTCCCTATTGGGGTAGCTATACTCCCATGCTGGGAAGTTATGTTCCCTACAGCACAGGGTATTATGCCTCTCCCTGGTCCTACTACCCTGGCTATTACGGCAGTTTTTATGGACCTTACAATGGGGTCTGGCCTTATCGCCCGACTCTGTATGGCAGCATTGTCTTTCAATCCGGATACAATGTCGGATACGGTCGGGGCAGTTACTATCGCTTCTGGTAAGAGTCCGCTACCGTTTCGCAAAAACTGCTTCAGGCACTGGTTTCCAGCATGACTCCCACGATGATATCGTAGGTCGCGTGCGCGCCAACTGTGATTCCAAATCCACGCAGAAAAAACAGACCCGCAAAAAACAGGCCCGCCACTGTGCGAAATGTGAAACTAAAGAGGGAAAACTGATCGCCTGAGGCACCGATGTAATGGGCCGAAGAAAAAATCAGGCTGGTGGAAATAATCGCCAGGATGGCAGACCAGCGCACCTGAAACAGCATACCTCGAAACAGCAGATAACACAGTGGAAGCAGAAGCAGACGAAACATGACTTCCTCATAAACGCCGGCGCCCACAAAACTGACAACACGCGAGGCAGATTCACGCTCGATAAACATCAACGTCTGATTCGGCAATTGCTGAAAAGCAAGATCCTGTACCTGTCCCAGCACGATCAGACAAAAGGCAAACAGCAGACTTTCCGCAAACATCCCGATCAATGTCTCACCGGATATTTTCCAGGGATGTTTACACAAGATGTGCCACATCAACAGAGTTCCCACAATCAATGCAGGCAGAAGAAACGTCTGCGTGAAACCCAGTTGAGATAACCAGCTGCGCATCCAATAATCCGCACCATTGCGAATCAACTCCGGTTGACTGCCCCCTATCGAGAGCACACCCCACTCATAGATGACCAGTAAAGGCGCAAGAAATACCAGACAGACCAGCGGCTGGCGGGCTTCGGACCAATAACTGTCATAGTCCAGAGCCATCTCATTTTGAGAATTGTTTTTGCTCGTCATGGCTCACGTTGACTATCAGTTAAGGTCCTGGTCACAGCAGAAGGGGAGCCGGGATGAATGTGTGGCTGTTTCAGATGCAGATGTGCTTCATCCCGTCGATAGTGCTGAAACCGTCTGAGCGAAAAGAGATCATTCTGCTGATCGGAAAGCCTCAATTCCTCCTGCAAATCCGGGTCGAGAGCCGACAAAATCTGCGTGACAGCCGTTTCATCCCATTCACTACGCTTCATTTCCCGGTAGAGTTGCAATGCTGCCGCAAAAGCGATTTCTTCAATGTCATAGGTTCGAAGTCCGTCACCCGTTAATTCCCGGCGACTGTTTTTCAGTTCCAGAAATCGACAGATCACAGCGAACCTTCTTGAATGCTCACTCAATGAGTGGGTATGCAATCGACGGGGATACCCCGTACCATCCAGCCGCTCGTGATGTTGAGAAACCACTTCAGAAAGGTAAGAGTCACCGGAAAAACCACGCAACCCTCCCAGCAGGGCGGCACCTACCACGGGGTGTTCAGCCTGTTCAGCCAGACTGAGATTTTGATCAACGGTTGTGTCTGTTTCTTCCTGCTTTAACATCAACCAGCCAAAATCATGCAGTAAACCCGCCATTAATAATA
Organism: Planctomycetota bacterium; assembly: GCA_022600195.1. GTDB lineage: Bacteria > Planctomycetota > Planctomycetia > Planctomycetales > Planctomycetaceae > Gimesia. Next base: position 124,540 of record JAHZKX010000059.1, on the reverse strand, counting down.
GATCACGATTTTCCTGCCACTCTGTGTGCTGTCGACTGACGAAGTGAATCAAACGGGCTGTCTCCAGACCGCGCGCATAAACTGTCAGATCGGTACCGGGGAATTGTAGATTCGCAACACCGACGAAATCATCCAGCGAAATAAAGAGTAACTCACCAGGATGTCTTAGATGCAGGTCATCAATTTCTATTTTCCGCAACAGATTCAATAAATAATTCGGATTGCAATAGGGCTTCGTCCAGATTTCCTGTGATGCTTCCTGCAACTGCTTGAGATAATGTAACGAGGTCTGAGTGAGTAACAGTTGCTGTCTGATGTATTGCTGCTCCTCCTGAACCGAATTGAGAATTCGTTCCAGAATCGGTAATTGCTCCTGCGAAAGCGGATGGCAGGGAGTTGAATCCAGATAAAGTCGACAACGCTGGAGAATCACTCCGACGCGCTCCTGAAGCTGATTCAGCGTCCGCTGCGGCGAAGAAATATTGAGCTCACGATTCTGTTGGCTCAATTCGCGATACAGATTTCTGAGTCTGAGACAGGACTCCCCTTCTCGATCAATCTGTTCTGTCTGTTGCGATTTGGAACGGAGAGCCGTCCATTCATCGCGTTCCTGACGAATCGAGGGAACAAGCCAGCGGAGTAATCTGGTAGAATGATTCACTATTCTTTACTGCCCGAAGAAACTATCTGGAGAAAACTCGTAACATCAATCATTGGAATACGAAGGATTTAAGGATACCTGTCAGCTTTTTTATCGGTCGTTCAGAGGGGAGGCATTGAATAGATTGAATGATTTCGGACTGGGTAAACTACTGGAGAATTTGTGCTTATCACCTTACTCTGACATCTCTTACCATTCAGAAACAGAGGCACACCCTGACGAGACTTCCTTTCTCATGTTTTTAAGTTGAATCGACTTTTCCGCTTGCGCGCAGTGTATTATTTAAGTCGAAAGGTTCGATTGTAAGAATCTCTCAATTTCCAGCCATAAACACGCCGATTTGTGACTAAAGGGCATTATTTCACTTAACTACTTGTCGAACTTTCATAGGCGTGCATAGAATTCAAGTTACGTGCCTGTGACTTAAGGCAAAATACAGAACATTTACTGATAAACTGTGTCCTGTATGAATCAGGACTGAAATCAGTTTTCAAAATCCATTTCGACCCCAACTGACGAGCGGGAATATTCTCATGGCTACGGATTTCCAGCAAAAAGAGCGACTTCCTGAAATTACAGACCGTATAGTGGAGACCTATCATGAGATTGGTACGATTCACCATTTAGGCCATTGTCCGCTTCCAAGTCAGGACGCGGTGATCAAAGCGGGGCAGGAACTGAAAGAATTGATTTTTCCCGGCTACCGCCGTCGTCAAAATTTACATATGGGCAATGTCATTTATCATGTGGGGAATATTGTCGACTCTCTCCATGATATCCTGACCATGCAGATCGGCCGCGCAATGCGACACCAGTATGTGCAAAAGCATGGTGCCGATTGTGAGAAACTTCCCAATATTGATTTTGAAGCAGAAGGCCAAAAGAAAACAATTCAGTTTTTGGAAACGATTCCCGAAATCAGACGAGCACTGGCCACCGACGTTCAGGCAGCCTTAGACGGTGACCCGGCAGCGACCTGCGCTGATGAAATCATTTTCTGCTATCCAGGCCTGGAAGCCATCACCATCTACCGGATTGCACACGAACTTTACAACATGCAGGTTCCCATCATCCCACGTATGCTTTCAGAATGGGCACACGCTCAGACAGGAATCGACATTCACCCTGGCGCCACGATTGGACATTCGTTTTTCATCGACCACGGTACCGGTGTGGTCATTGGTGAAACGTGCGACATTGCCGAAAACGTCAAAATCTATCAAGGGGTCACACTGGGTGCATTGAGCTTTCCCAAAGATGCGGAAGGCCGCATTATTCGTGAACAAAAACGACATCCCACCATCGAGAAGGGAGTTGTCATTTATGCAAATGCCACAATTCTGGGTGGCGATACCGTGATCGGCCAGGATGCGGTCATTGGTGCCAGTGTTTCACTTATGAAAAGCGTGCTGCCCAACACGATTGTCACCATCGAAAAACCTTCGCTAAGGTTTCGTGAAGCTTCCTGATTGTTCAGGGCTCTGACTGATCAAAACTCTGATATAACAGGATGGATTGCAGCAGATCAATCACAAAGCCAGATCTGAAAAGGTGACAATCGGCCTGTCTTCCAATAGCAATAAAAAAATCCTTTGCGAATCAATAGACTGATCTCACACAGGATTTTGTTGTAACTATACCCGTTCAGGCAATCGCACGTTGCGAGCCGCCATCCTCTTTCTGATCATTCTTGATCGTTCCCACATGATCCAGGGTTCGATCAAGCTGAGAGGCCAGTTTTTCCTGCGTTTCCAATAGAGAAGCGGCAGCAACTTCATACTGTTTTTCACGAGTCGTTAACTGGTCGGCCCGCTGGTGAAGGACTTCAGAAAACTTGGTAAGTTCTTCCATCATGCCTTCGAGATCAGACAGTAATTCAAATTGTTCCAGATCAGAAAGTGATTCCTGAGCTTCAAGTTGCTCATCCTGATCTTCTTTTGTCTGACGAATGTGTGACAGTAACGCAGCGGCTCCCTGTTCCCTTCTTGACTCAAATTGTTCGATCAGTTGGAAGTCCTGCTCGATCAGGTCGATTAATTCAGATGCAGAAAGTTCTTTGAGAGTAGTTTCATTCGTCATTGAGTGATCTCTTTTATCTGGGGTGATATGAACGCTCGTCTCAAACGGCGAGCCAGATAAGCCTGCGTTGGATATGCTCGTTGCAATTTGGGGACAGGTTAGACGGAATACAAATTCGAGGGGCCCAATCGAAATACGATCGCCATCAGAAAGAGTCGATCCATGAATGGGGGTCCCATTTAATAATAATTTTGGTTGAGGCGAAATGGCCTTGATCTGAACTTCCTGAGCATCGACCTGGATCACAGTATGCAGAATGGGCATGTCATGACCGGCCAACTGGAGACCACAACAAGAGCCTGCCCCAATGGTCAGGCGGTGATCCTGAATAGGCCGGATGGGAAATTCTGTTTTCCCTTTGGTGATTTCCAGAGAATACTGATGGGAAGATTTTACGACCACAGACTTATCAACCTCATGTCGAAACAGGAACTTTGTGATTCCTTGGGGCTCTATTTCAAAGCCACATAGTACTGAATCGACCGTCTCCCGAGGTAAGCATGAGAAAACGTTCCAGTTACTAATTGATCAAAATTCCTCAATGCGTTTAAACCCCATTTAAAGCAGATTTTGTAACGATTAGTTAAAATAAAACTATACCAGACAAGGCCCTTACAGACAAAATAGGAACTATAAATAATTTATTTGCATCAGAGGATTTATAGATGCCTGTTAATAAAGGAAACACCTCAGCCCCATCTCTGCCTGAATTGTTGAGGCGATTTCAAAGAGAATTTGGAGAGGATATACTAATTCATTCATCAGAAATTTTGCGACTTTAACCCGGTAAAACAGCCTTGCTCGTGATTTCCAGAGAACCAGAATCGGATCTCAGTCAATCTTATTCCCCGGCAGCTTTCGCTGAGTCGGAGGAGGCAGATCGGGGGCTGCGGCTTTGGGTGTTGCAGGTGGTGCTACATATCCCTGACAGGTCAACTTGAGATTGCCTCCCAGCGGAACCCGAAACTCGGAATTGGAATCAAGGGCGACCCAGCCTGCGAGGACACCTCGTTGAGTGGTATATTCCCGTGCCACCAGATAGGTATCGTAACTGTCTGACCAGACCCGAAAGTTCAAATAAAACAGTTGCGGATTCACTTTCTGAATTTGGTTTCGAAACAGAGCCGACGATTTCCTCAATCGTTCTGATGTCTCACCGCGCCCTTTTCGCAATTCCAATACAAGGTAAGGTACACCACCGGCTGGCTTTAACCTGATTCTCCAGTCCCGGTTCCCCACATTACGATTTTGAAATAATTTTACCAGCTTGTCACAGTCGACAGCCTGCGACTGTGCCGTCACCAGGCGACTTTGTGCAATCGCCTTCAGGGCGATATTCTGTAGCAGTGGGATATCAACGTGTATCACTCGCCCACCTCGGCAAACATATTCGATCGGCTTAGCTTCTTTGGGGGCATCGCGCGGGTTGGGAAGATTCACAATCTTGGCATCCGGCGTTGGGCCTGGATCGGGAGTTTTTGCCAGTTTGGCTTTGATCTCAGCTAATTCCGTTTCCTTCTCAACAATCGTCTTCTCAATTGACTTGACCTGCTGATCTCGTTCGGAAATCTGTTTCTTCAACGCGACGATATTGATCTGAATCTCTTTTAATTTCTCCAGCTCTTTCTTCAGCTTGTCAATCAATGCTTTCTGTTCGTTAAGATTGGCATTCTTCTTCTGCTGCGTCAGATCTTTCACCGTTTGCAGCTGCTCTTTCTCCAACTTCAGCAGTGATTCAAGATCTTCCACCTGCTTCCTGGAACGGTCCATGTCCTCATCAGTGATCTCCGGTAATGCCTCTTTAATCCGCTCGACAGCTTCACCAACGCCTAACTGAGTCACCGTTAACATAATGACCAGAATTCCAACCACGTTGGTCATCGTGTCTAACAGCGAATCGAGGCTGGCACCACCGGATGATCTTTTTCTACGTTTCATTTCTTTAGCTGAGTTCTACTGATGAATTTGGATTTGATTCCGTTTTCTGTTATTTTTTCTTAACTGCTTCCGTTAGATCATTTCGACCGTGGCATCGGATGCAGTTGATCTGTGATACTGTATAATCATAAAAGCGAGAGAGGCCACATCGCAAGTTGAGAACAACGGTTGTTCCTAAAATGTAACAAGATGACTATCCCAAACTGGAAACTATTGTGGACGTTTTTCCATTAAAAATCCCCGGGCTGATGATTGTGGGTACGGATACCGGTGTCGGCAAAACATATATTTCCTGCGCTATTGCCAGACAACTCATCTCAGAAGGCAAGCATACCGGCGTCTATAAACCAGCCTGTAGCGGAAGCCTGATAGAAGACGAAACAGGTGCCCCTTATTGGGAAGATGTCGAACTGCTTGCCCAGGCCATCGACCAAAATTTCCCCAGAGAACGAATCTGCCCGCAAAAATTCCATGCACCATTGGCCCCACCAGTGGCCGCCCGAAAAGAGGATACAAAGGTAGATGAATCACTCTTAAGGCAGGGAGCCCTCTGGTGGCAGGATCAGGCCGATTTTTTGATTGTGGAAGGAGTGGGGGGTATCCTCTGCCCACTCACAGAAAATCTGCTCGTCGCTGACTTTGCCGCCGCGTTGAATTATCCCATTCTGATCGTGGCCCGGGCGGGGCTGGGAACCATTAATCATAGCCTGTTGACCATCGAAGTATTACAAAAACGAGGGCTTCTCATTGCTGGACTGATCCTGAATGACGTTGATTCAGAACGCAGTGATGAATCTCGGACGTCAAATGCCGCTCAGATTCAGCAATGGACGACCGTTCCCGTTTTATCTTTTGTCCCCTTTGAATGGCGGTCGAACTTGCTTCACTACCAGACTGAGGACAGAATAGACTGGTGCCAGCTCTCATCTGGCCACTTCTGATTTGACGTCAAATCAGCGTGACCCCCATCGAGTGAAATCATCCCCGAATTGCGGACTTTCAACCGAATGGGTCTACTTTGTGGAATCGCTTAATACTAACTGTGAATGAAATTAAACGGAGAAATGGATGAGTATTGAAGTTGCCTGCCCTGCCTGTGGGGGATCCATCCAAATCGAAAATGTGTCGGAAGTCGTAGAGTGTCCCCTCTGCCAGATGCATCTGGAAATCAATCCCGAGACGAATGAACCTGTTCTGGTATCAGAAGGTACTGAGGAAGAGGAATCAGAAACTCAAAATTCAGAAGCAGAGACCGCACCAGAGGAGTCCACTGAAACGGCGGAAGCAGACGCCACAACAGGGGACTTGGAATCACCGACAGACGCAACTCCGGACAGCGGGGAATCGGAGGAAATACAGGATGATGCAAAGGAAGCATCTCCTTTCGCATTTCTGCCTGGCGGGAACCAGACGAAATCTGAAAAAGCGAAACCGGTTCGACCTGCCACCAATTTTTCATTTCTTCCCGGCGGGAACGACGATTCTGAAGAAGCTGAACCAACAACAGAGACGATAGAAGCCTCATCAGATGCAATATCCGTAGAGACCGTTCCCGAAGTAAACACGGGAACGGCTGAAGAAATAATTTCAACAGAAGCAGACGCAGTTCCGGAAGCAGGCTCCGCAGATACCACTTCAGAAGAAACGATTTCTGAGAATACTGCCCCTGAAGAATCTCCCGTTGATGAATCTCCCACAGTAGAATCTGACGCTGAAGAAAGCGGTTCAGAAACCACTTCTGCAGAAGAAACAACAACTGAAGAAATCACGGCAGAGGAAACAGCCACCGAGGAAACGACCACCGAAGAAACGGGCGTCGATGAAACGATTACGGAAGTAGCAGCCGTTGCAGAAACGAAAACAGAAGAAACATCCTCTGCAGAAACCAGTGCGGAACCGGCAAGTCCCGTCGTTCCACAAAACTACCGCAAAGGAAAAGTCGTCCCCAAACGCTTATTCACTCTGACGCTCACTTATGCGATCGCAGCCACCATACTGGTAGGCATGCTGCTTTATGCTAAATATCTTGGAGACCCGCATCAGTTAGAAAGTCTGCCCGACTTGAAACCGCCCGTGAAAAATGACGAAATTGCTTTGCAGTTAGTTCCTGAGAATGCCAAATTGCCCGCCGGTCATACTCTGCAACTTGGTGGCCCCGGACGACGTTTCGGAAATGTATTGGTCACCCCGCTCCGCGTCACCCGTGGTCCGATAGAATTCGAACACTACACAGGCGACGCCACCAAAACGCGGTCCCCTTCAAAAGACGTATTGAAACTGCATTTAAAATTTGAAAATGTCTCCCGCGACCAGACTTTTGAACCCCTTGATCAAAAACTGCTTTTAATACGCGTGGCAGGCAAAACATCAGAGTCACAACTACGTGCAAATAATTTTGTCTGTCGCGTCGATCAGAAGCGCACCGATGCGGAACGGGTTCTGGTTTATGACATGCCACCCTCCTGGGAGTGGAATCTCAAAGGTCAAAATATCAATCAGGAAACGTTATCACAAAAGCTGGGCCCTGGCGAAAGTTTTGAAACGTATATCGCCACGAATGAAGCAGGAATTGACTCGCTGAAAGGGGAACTCGTCTGGAGACTGCAATTACGCAAAGGATACAATCCGGTCTCCTATCGCGGGGTCACAACATTGATTGAGGTCGTGTTTAACAGTGATCAGATCCAGGCAGAAAGCCCTTCACTAACGAAAGAAGCACTACCCACCAGTTGATCCTGCTGGCAGACACTCGCTGACGTAATATCCATCAGCACAGCCACCTCATAAAAAAAGACGCCTCGACAGCATTTCCAAGAATGCCATCGAGACGCCACGCGGAACCGCATACAATGCGGTGAGGAATAACAATGAAGAAGCCTCTTTCCGCTCCTGGTGACCGGCACAAGCCCCCTTTACCAGAGACTTGCACCAGGCACCCTTTCAGGAGAGTACAGTCACGAAACTACTTGGGAACCACGACGAAGCGGGCACCACTGTGGTTTCTCACCAGCAGCAATACATTTTTCTTATCTTTGGATAATTTCAACCCTTGATTGAAATCATCCATTGTGGAAACTTCTGTAGTTCCGATCTTTTCGATGATCATACCTTTCATCAATCCAGCTTCTTCAGCAGCACTACCAGGTTCAACAGCGGTGATGACAACACCTTTCACACTGTCAGAATATCCTAACTGTTGAGCCAACTCTTGCGTGATAGGCTGTACTTCAATCTTCAATACATTGACACTGGTTTTCTGCTTCTCTTTTTTCGTGTCTTCAAGTGGTTTCTCATCTTTTGCCACAGAGAAGCTCTTGGGCATTTCCTTCATGCTGATATCCTGGTTGATGCGTTTCCCATCTCGCAATAATTCCATCACGTAGGACTTACCAACGACCAGTTGTTCAACAATTCCCTGCAAGTTACGAGGACCTGTGACATCTTTACCGGCTAATTTCAGTATGATATCGCCCGTCTTCAAACCTGCTGCATCAGCGGGAGAATCATCCATCACCTGAGTCACAATTGCTCCCTGCCCCACTTTGATGTCGAAGGATTTAGACAGATCACTACTGATAGGCTGGATGCCTACGCCCAAAAATGCGCGTTTCACCTTACCATGATCTATCAGCTGACCGGATACCCACCGAGCCATATTCACGGGGATCGCAAACCCCACACCGTCATATCCACCACTGCGGCTGGAAATGGCTGTGTTAATGCCGATGACTTCACCTCTTAAATTCAACAGAGGACCACCGCTGTTACCAGGATTGATGGCAGCATCTGTCTGTAAGTAGTCTTCCCGGTCGTTGATTCCCGGACCGCGACCTTTCGCACTGATGATTCCATTTGTCACACTCATACCAATGCCAAACGGATTCCCAATCGCCAGCACCCAATCACCAATTTCCATTTTAGAGCTGTCGCCCATAGGAATGGCATGCAGGTCTGGTGCATCAATCTTAATGACCGCAACATCAGAACGGGGGTCCATTCGAATATCAGTCGCTGTAAATTCACGACCATCGTTTAAAATCACTTTGACCACATCAGCACCACGAACCACGTGGGAATTCGTCATAATCAGACCGGACTTATTGATCACAAATCCAGAACCGGTACCCATTTTACGAGGTGCTCTCCGAGGCTGATTTTGAAATTGCTTGAAGAAGTCTTTGAACCGTGGATCATTTTTGAATTGATCCCCAAAGGGAGAATTCTCACCAAATGGTAAAGACTTTTCGCCAGAGACCTGTGACGTTTTATTGACGGTTTCAATGGCGACGATCGCTGGCATTGCCTTGCGACTGACTTCGCGAAAAACATTCGATAGATCATTTACCGTCGCGACGGCTGGAAACTCAGGACTGTTATCTTTTTGAGCCATCCCCACCGCTGCACCAACCAGACATGCGCTACCTATCAGAGCGAACATCCAGCTTCGATTCCCTGTTAAAGCTCTCATTACTTACCCTCCTAATTTGAATGACTTAAAGGTTCGCCTCAGGCCATTTCTTTTATCAAATTAATACAAAATAAAGACCATCATTTACAATCCCGAAATTTACTTGCAATTCAACTGTCTGTTACAAAACAACTTAGCAATACTCAGATCACCCCGATTCAAACCAATCAGATCAAGGTATGTGCACATCGAGAAGAGCATGGATGATTTGTTTCAAACGGCTGGACTTCTTGTACTACGAGTTCAGAGACGTAATGTGTTGGGAACGCTTCAAAAAAAATGGATTCCACAACCTGTTTTTTTCCGGATGAGCAATTGTAATTGGATAAACCGCTGAAAAATTGGATATTTTTTGACCAATCTCATGAAACTTGCTTTTTTGGTTTTCTTCGTTACGACACTAGTGGTAGTATAATTCTTTACTTAGGGAAGCTAAAAATAATTCACTGCGGGCCATATCGGTTGAATACGTCTAGCGCTCACTTAACGTATTTCAACGAAATGAACCAAGAGGAGGCTTATATGTTATACGATCTCAACCCCGCAGAGATCGATCAACTCCTGGAGGAGTGCCAGCGTAGTCTGGGATATCACTTTTCAGATGTCGAATTGTTGAAGTGCTGCCTGACACATACTTCTGCCGCTAAGACGCGTACGGATTCCAATGAACGACTGGAATTCCTGGGCGATGCCATTCTTGGATCAGTTGTTTGTGAACAGCTTTTTCGTCAATTTCCCAATTCACCAGAAGGGGAATTGACGCGTATCAAATCAGCCGTTGTCAGCCGTAATACCTGTACCAAACTGGCACGCGAAAAATGCCTGGATCAATTTCTGTTCGTGGGCAAAGGGCTGGCCATGACCGAGTCCCTGCCAGAATCTTTATTAGCGGGGATGTTTGAAGCACTCATTGCCGGTATCTTCCTGGACGGAGGCATCGACCCCGTACATGATTTTTTGGACCCGCTGATCGAACGCGAGAACGCTACGGCATCCCTCTCTGTTCATAGTTTCAATTATAAAAGCCTGCTGCAGCAATACTCACAAAAGAAGTTCGCACAGACTCCCATCTATCAATTGCTGGATGAAAAAGGCCCCGATCATTCCAAATTTTTCCAGGTCACTGCCATTATTGGTGATCATCATTATGAACCAGCCTGGGGCTCTACCAAAAAAGAGGCAGAGCAACGCGCCGCTTTTAATGCATTACGCGTGAATGAAAAGGATGAGGAATGGGAACTTCCCGCACTACCAGACGCCATTTGAATTGACTCAGGTTACATGCGCTTCAACTGAAATCAACGCCGATAATTACCGATTTTCTGGTCTATAAATAGAAAGGGCCGAGAGAATACGGGAATTCTCTCGGCTCTAAGATGGGGATGATGTTTTGGAGTGGCCCTGGGTGGGCTGACCCGCCTCCACGGGTCGGTGGGATTGTCTCTTCTCTCTTGAATTTTAAAGTCTCTCAACTCTTTAAAATTCGATGGGTCTCTCTCTTTACCCACTGACTGATAATGCAGTAACCGTGCCAATCAATTACCTAATTCCATTCGATTTTACAAAAGCTTGCTTAAACTCTTAAATAAAAGGGAATTAAATCATTTCACTTCTTTGGACAATTTTCCCGGTTTTCAATCATTGCAAGAATTGCAATGGGAAAACCTCTAAATTGGCTCAGATGTGTAAGACTTACAATGAAAACCAGGTTCCTCTGGTTATGATTGTCGTCCCTTATTTCACAGATTTGGGGTCGATCTCGATCACTTCGATCGAAAGTTTTCCTACCGCCTGCAGCAAAGGTAGAAAGAGCGATAAAGGGGCAGGTGAATTCTCGGCCAGTCCGGAATCGGCTAACTTTATGTGCCCCGCTCCAATCCCCCCTTTTCCCAGAGTGCCATCGAGGGGGATCCAGCGATTGTCCAGAAATACCTCTGTCCACATATGACCGCCAAAGCTGGAACGACTCTGAATGTAGACCAGCCCCACCACAACACGAGAGGGTAATTTCTGTGCCCGTAACATCGCCGCCAGTAAGACAGCATGTTCGGTACAATCCCCTTCCATATTTTTCGCAACTTCAGATGCCGAAGCCAGCGCCGTTGAAAAATTCTTTTTTCTCAAGTTTTGATAGACATAACGTTCCATCAACTTCGCTTTTTTCCAGGGATCTTTCTCACTTTTTACAGCCTCTTCCGCATACTTCACAATGCGTGGATCATCAGACTGAATGAATTGTGTCGGCACGACATACGCTGACTCCACTTTTTGATCAGACAACCGGCCGCCTTCGGGCACTTTAACTACGGTCAATTCGACGCTCCGCTCATCCAGTTGCTTAATACGCTGGCCAGCTCCCCGGGAAAGGAATTTTGCGGGATCATTATCCTGTAAAGTGACTTTATAAACCACTTTATTCGTACCGTGCGCATTCGGAATCGGAGAAACTTTAATCAACGTCTGCACGGCCAGGTCCAGTTCCTCACCTGAAATTTCTTCTAACGCCACCTCTTTACTCACTGTATAGGTCAGCATCGAAGCCCCTAGAAAATCAGCCGTCGTTTTTGGTATCTCACCCTCTTCAGTCACGTAAAGGTCAACCACCATCCCAGGCAGTAATGACTGTTTCATCTTGACATGTAAGCATTTGTGACGACGACCTCCATGCAGCTCAACCTCTTCGTAATCCAGAGCTGCCAGATGGACCTCGGTAACTTTATTGTATTCCGGAAGCAACATGGAAAACGAATTCACTTCTCCCGGCTTCAGAGTGATCTTTTTGAAAACACGTTCGAGATAGCTTGGTGAATGGAATTCAGAATTCCATTTCAGTTGAGATCGGCTTGATTGACTCGCAATTTTTGTTTCTATTTTTAGTTGATGATCCTCAACGACCCCCTTGGAATCAGTTGAGTCGGCAGGTGGATTCTTCATTTGGAAAATGTAAGACAGCAACTCCCCGTTTGCCGTTTCTGTTGTCTGTAAATGCCGCTCCAGATTCAATACTTGCCCAAATCTCTTGAATTTCAAAAAGGAATCACTCTGGGTGTGCATCAATTTCGTGCCAGCCTGGTCTTCAAACCGAATTTGCGTATAAGCATAGCCAATACGCTGGTTATTCACGTAAACCACCTGCCAGATCTCTTCGTCTTCTACTTTCGTTTTCTGGGCCGCCTTTGCCTCACTCTCGATGGCAGGATCGGGCGAGCAAGCACTCATCCCAATTAAGAACCAGGCCATGCTCAGCCAGAGAAGCGAAAATATCATCCGATCTGGATTTCTTCGGTCGAATAGCATCTGCATGTCCCAAACCATTGTCCCTAAAAAAGAAAAATCCCCACAATTCCAATAGGAATCGTAGGGATGATTATATCTCAATTTAGTGATGACGGAAATGTGAACTCACTCAAGTTCCTCTTCGGCTTCTTCAGCTTCATCGTCTACGACACTTTTTGGCTTTTCGACTTCGTCCTCTTCTTCATCGACGGCCACTTTCGCGACGCTGACTTCACCATCCAGAGGCTCTTTAATGGGTTGAATGAAGTATAATTTCTTGGCGTTTTTGGCACGCAACTGCTCAATTCGTTCCACGGCCGCTTCACGCTGGTCATAGGAAAAACGAGATTCTTCTTTCATACTCCCGGTAAAAACTCCCCACATCAAGCGCCGACGAACTTCAGCTTTGGCTGCTTTCTTCTTGCGAGTGGCCTTTTTTCTTTTGGCCGCTTTTTTCTTGGGACTTTTTTTAGTATCAGTATCGGCTGCTTCTGCCGCTTCTGCCTGACGGCGCATTTCCAGACGACTGGGAGACTTTCGAGCCATTGTTTATTCTTTAGTAAAATGGAACTTTAATGAGTAGTTGATTTTGAAATACCTTGAATCGCTAGCATAACATTTCATTTCTGGAATGACTACGCACAAAGAACTACTCAGTGAATGAAGAAGGCATTTTTTTAATTTCAAAGTAGAAATTGCACACCATTCCAGGTCATCTGTCAAAATCACCCCCCCATGATCAATAAGGACCATACACATTCATGGCAGCGTTTGTATAGGTTTCACGCACTATACTCGATGTGTATGAAATCTCTGATTCTGCTGGCTTTGATCGCCGTTGATTCAATAATCATGGTATCTCATTCCATATCAGGTATTTACAGCGTTTTCAGCCTGAAGTTCTCAAGAACATTTAACCATTTTCTTCGAAATAATCAGAATAACTTATTTAACCGGACCTCAATAACCGATCAAAAAGGATAGCAATCTAATTGTTTCGTTTGCGCAGCAGGAATGACTCACCGTGTAAACTAAATCATTAGATATGGCTCTCTCGTAATGGACGAAATCAAATAAACTCAATTGGGAACGGAGTTGTTCATGAAACGGTATCGTAAGTGGGTCTTGACGCTGGGAATCATGGCGGTGACTCCCGGTATCACAATGGCCGGGCCCTTTGATTTCTTGAACAAGAAATCTGAAGAGACAAGCTCGACCGCTGTATCCGGTAAACTATCAACGAATCAGAGAGTTGCGAATGAAATCGCAGACACTCTGAGAAAAGCCCGGTTAACCGGTTACAACATGGAAATCGAATATAATAAAGGCGTTGCAGTACTTACGGGAAAAATTCCGACTGCCGCTCAAAAAACGCAGGCCACCAGATTACTTTCGAGAATCAATGGTGTCTCTCGTGTCGACAACCGTCTGGAAGTCAGCCAGCCTGCCACGAATCAGGTCCCCACGTTGGGCAAACAAACGAAAAAATCGAGCCTGAATCCCTTCCGTAAACCAGGGGACATCACGCAGGCTTCGGTATCAGATCCGTTTCTGAAAGGCTCTCTAAAACAGGCCCAATTTGAACGATCTGCTGAAAATCAGGGCTCAAATGTTCAAACGATTTCGCACAAGGAATCGCGTCGTCCTGCTGTAAATAACCAGCAAATGGCTGAACAGATTGCAAAAGCATTGGGACCAGTGCTGGCTTCTGCTCATGATGTGGAAATTCGCTTCAAAAACGGAACCGCTATTCTTCAGGGAGCAATTGGAAGTCCTCGGGAAAAACAAATGGCAACTCAAATTGCCCAACGTGTTCCCGGTGTCCGAAAGATTGACAATCGTTTGCAGGTATTACAATCTGCTCCTCAGCAAACCTCGATGATTCAGCCAACAAACTACAAGAACTACCAGGCTCCTCATCCGGGACAGGGCGGACATCCTGCAATGGCTCCTCATCCGGGTCAAGGTGGTGCTCCACAACCTGGCATGGGAGCTGCAAACAACGTTTACAACAGTCCTCACTTGCCAGAAGGGGCTTGGCCGACTTATGCAAACTATCCAAACTATGCACAAGTCTCTTATCCAAGCGAATACAGTGCCAGTGCATTCCCTTACATCGGGCCATTCTACCCTTATCCACAGGTTCCACTGGGATGGCGAGAAGCTCAACTGGAATGGGATGACGGATCTTGGAAATTAAACTTCCGACCACGTACAGAACGCTGGTGGTGGTTCATGAATCCCAAAAACTGGTAACAGTGACAGTTATCACAGACCATTCGAAATGCCTTTCAGAAAACAATTTCTGGAAGGCATTTTTGACACCTGGTCAAACATAACTCCAAGCAACAAAACGGAATACGACACTCTAACTGGTTTATCCTTTAAATCGTTAAAATCGTCAAATTCCCACAAGATTACCGAACGAACGGACCGATAAGAAGAATATGGGATCATGTTCTTACTGTAACTGGCAGGAAGCCGAATGACAGAACATGACATCTCCTTACCAGAGCATAATGCTCTCTAACACTGAAAACGAAGTTCTCCCCTTTTCAAAACTTCGTTAAAATCACCCGGAGGAAGAAGGATGTTCAAAAACGGGAAGCAATTCAGCCGTGCTTTGCTTTTGGGCTGTGCCTGCTTAGTAACACTCAATTGCAGTGGCTGTACGCTGCTCAAAGGCGCAATCGAAGTGACATATGCCGGCTCAGTCTTCTGGCGTACCACACCTTTGATTCCAGTCACCGCCTACTGGTCACAATTGATTGAGGACACATACTGGGAGGAAGAACGCTACACCAAAGTCCAGATTCTGGATCCGGTCGAAGGCGAACATGCCCCCTTGTTTTGCCTCGATCCACCCAGCCCGGATGAAGTCATTCGCGCCTTACCTGATAAAACAGGTGGCGGTGTCTGGTTCCTGGCAGAGACAACTCGCAACAACGTTCGCATGGTTGTCGAACCCATTGTTGACCGGATCAGCGAATGTCGTTTCTATCCGATGGTCGGACCAGCTCGTCAACATCACTGTCACTATAAGTGCACAGTCTACTACGACAAAACAATTCGATCTGACTGGCCTGTCCCCTTCTCCAGCAGTGATCAAACAAAAGAAGTGGTTTACATTGACCACGATCACTTGATCCGATGTGCGGGACCTCAGTCTGACTGATTTTCAGAAGAACAAAGTTCTCTGAACACAAGATAACAACCTACCCACCGCAGAGCCGATGATTCTTACCGGGTGAAAGAATCATCGGCTTTCGCATGCGCTCAATAAAAAATAGATCCGAAGCGTTCAGACAATCACTACCGTTGTTTTCTGATTAGCGTTGCCTACTAATGTTTTCGATCTTAGTTCGACGATTTTCCCTGCGACGCGATACCTGACAAACCTGAACCTTTCTGGCATACCGTGTGTCAATTTGACTTCGAGAGTGTAAGATTGCGTTGAGATTAGCGTGTACCCTCTCAAACACTCTGCTTTGAGGAATCCCTATGGATGAAGTGAATGCCCGGCTCTTTGAAATCTTTCTCGAAGTGCAACGAGGCTTACCGCGACAAGGCCCCGGAAATAATGAATGCACCCTCCAGGCACTTTCGCTCTGCACCAGTCTGCCTGATAGCCCTGTAATTCTCGACATCGGCTGCGGCCCCGGCATGCAGACAATCGCTTTGGCAAAGGCTTGTCGGGGAAACTTGACTGCCGTTGACAATTACGACGAGTATCTGGAAATTTTGCATCAACGGGTTACCGAAGCAGAGCTGATGGATCGAGTAAAAATCATCAATGCCGACATGAGTGATCTCTATTTTGCAAATGCCAGCTTCGATCTCATCTGGTGTGAAGGTGCCGCCTACATCATGGGAGTGCCCGATGCGCTGAAGACCTGGAGACCCTTGCTGCGCGACCACGGTGTTCTTGCCTTCACAGAATTAGTCTGGCTCGAAGAGAACCGCCCTACTGAGGTCGCTGAATTCTTTGGCAATGAATACCCGGCCATGACGAATAGCAGCTCCATCAAGGATATGATCCAGAGTGCTGGCTACGAGATCATCGGTGACTTTACACTACCAGATGCCGCCTGGTGGGAAGACTATTACACTCCGTTGCTGGCAAAACTTCCCACGCTGAAACAGAAGTATGCAGAGGATGCAGAAGCCCTCGCGATCATCTCTATGACGGAAAATGAAATAGAATGTCGGCGACGATTTGGGAATTCGTATGGTTATCAGTTTTTCATTGCCAGAAAGAAGCACGAACAAAGCCGATGATTTTTACCGGGTGAAAGAATCATCGGCTTTCGCATGCGCTGGAATACAAGACGTCAGCTAGAGCACGATCACTCTGCATGTCGAAGCTACCACTTTTAACCAGTACCGCGCTTGCCACCGTATTTCTGTCTCCCATGTCTTACCAGCCGTTTGCGTTAAGCTGCTCACTGACACTCAAGATACCGGAACTTGAAAAGTGCCAGGATGAACAATTACAATACACATTCAACTCACCTTGAGGCTGGTGATCCGGTCATGGAGAGTCACATGAGTATTAGCTATATTGTTCTCCCCGTCACACAGCAGCTCCTGGAATGGGGCCAACAGTGCGATGTGCCGATTTCGCTGGACACCCCAAATGGATATGCGGCCAGCATGGCCGATCTCACTGACATACTGGAATCCTTAGAGGGCTTCACCTTTAACGTGCGCGGCACGGAAGACCAATTCAACGCCCAGGTCGATTCCATCGATACATACGACTGGCAATACGAGACCGCCGACCCGCTCATGAACAAAGCTTTCGGCGGCACGCATACCAGCCCGAAGGAGTCAGTCACCATCGACCGGCTCAATCCTGAACAGCAACCCCCGTCCCTCAGTTTTCACGGCGACATCACACTCACCATGCGCATTGCCCAGGAACTCTCCCAGAAATGCGGCCCCCAGGCCGCCTTCGCCACCTGTGACGGCATCCCCGCCTTCTTCCTGCCCGACGCGCCGACGCCTGTGTGGAATGAACCCTGGCTTTGAAAAACAATGCAAAAGGGCGCACTCATTATTTTGCGTTGTGCTGTAAAATTAAAAATAAAACTTACCCGATGAGTCTCTCGGATGCGACGCGTGACTAAGCGGACTGTGATTCATCGACGGGAAGCAGTTTCGGAATCGGCACCTGCAGGCCGACAACGCCGCCGTGTTTCTTTTTCAGTGTGGAAAACCGACACTTCAAAAATGAATAGAGGGCGGCGGGAGGATTCATCTTCAGATAACGATTCACAAGCACCTCCATCTGAGCATCATATTCTTTCTGGCTATGGGAATGCACATGGTAGTGCCCTTCCAGGCGACGAATATCTCCATCAAAGGCAGGGCTGATATGATACAGTTCGTGCACGACAGTGATCAGCTTCTCTTTCAGAGAATGGTTCAGAAAACGAGGCAGATAAAATGTCAGGATATACAGCATCTCCTCTTGATCCTGATAAATTCGCTGGGCCGTCCATTTGCGACCATAGCGGGTTGTATGTGTTGCACCGTTTTCAAATCGTAAAGGTGTTAATTTTGCCTGCATGCCATAAGGCACATTGCGACGCGCTTGTGCGAATGCCACCGCGATACGATCCATATCGACGTGCTGGAATTCCGGAAGCCGCGCTGAAATGTCACGGCAAAGATGATACATGGCGTGACTGAAATTAAATGGTTGCTTCGTTGACATGCTGAGCCAGAATCCTTTCCGCTACAACTTTACAACAACACAAGCTCATCTCAGAAAGTAACATCGCTTTGTTCCAATTGAGCTTGTGGCCCTTCGATTTGAGGCTTCTCTAATAGACGTAAAAAAAGCTAAGAGCATTTTCATTCAGTTGAAATGCTCTTAGCTTATTAATATTAGCGGGAACACGGTTTTCAGGAAAGCCCGAAAATCAAAACCGGGCGTTTAGCCCTCTTTCGTTTCCTCAGATTCTTCTGAATCGGTTGCTTCTGCTTCCGTTTCAGCTGTTTCTTCAGCGACTTCCTCGGCTGCAGCTTCTTCTTCTGTTGCTGCCTCTGATTCCTCTGTGCTGGTTTCAGAATCCAGGCTGGCACTGCGTTTTTTCGGCTTCACGCGGTCACGTTCGCCCACAAACTCAATAATGGCCTGCACGCCGGCATCTCCCAGACGAACGGTCGCCAGTCGGACAATGCGAGTGTAACCACCGGTGCGTTCTTCAAATCGCTCGGCCAGCTCATCAAAAAGAATATCAACTGCTTCATTGTCGCGAAGCTCAGCAAACGCCCGCCGTCGATAACTCAAAGCAGGGGCCAATGCCTGATTCCATTGATTCCACTGTTCAGACTCACGCCAGGTCTTCCACTCGCTTGAGTTTTTCTCAGCAGACGTGGCGTACTGGGCGGCGTTCTCTGAATGTGGCTTGGCTTTCTTAGCCAATGTGATCAGCTTTTCGATAATCGGACGAAGTTCCTTGGCTTTTTGAACGGTCGTGATGATACGACCTGAAACCTTAGGAGCATTCTCTGCTTCCTCATCAATTCTGACCGTCTTAATGAGACTCACTGCCATATTTTTGAACATGGCCTTACGGTGTGATGAATTGCGGCCTAATTTTCGGCCTCTCATTCTATGTCGCATGACTGAACTCTGAATTCTTCTGATTGCTAAGAGTAAATGACTCGTTGATTATTATCTGTCCAAACGCGAATCAATCAAGATTATCGCGTTTGTGTTGAGGAACTGGGAATCTTCATACCCAGACGCAGACCAATTTGACTCAGTCGTTCGCGAACCTCAACTAAAGTGGTTTCTCCAAAGTTTCGTACGTGTAGCAGGTGATCTTCTGACTTACCAACCAGATCACGCACCGTGTTAATTCCCTCAGATTCGAGACAGTTGGTAGCACGCACGGAAAGATTCAACTCAGCCAGACTCTGGTTCAGTTTTTCTTCCAGCTCAAGATCGATCGGAGCATATCCGGTCGTATCCAGCATACCTTTGAGACCACCCTCGGGTGGCATTTCCGGACCTGGTTCCCGATAGGTGATAAAGGGATTGAGGTGCTTCCGCAGAATTTTGGAAGCTTCCACCAAAGCCATATCGGGTTTGACGGTTCCGTTTGTCCAAATCTCCAGATTCAGCTTGTCGTAGTTTGTACGCTGTCCAACACGAGTGTCTTCGATTTTGTAACGTACGCGTACCACAGGAGAGTAGGTCGCATCCAGAGGAATCACGCCAACTTCCATATCATGTTCTGCATGCTCTGCAGCAGGTGAATAGCCACGACCATTTTCAACGGTAATTTCCATGTTGAGAGGAACATCATCCGTCATGGTGGCAATCACCAGATCTTTATTGATCACGTCTACCTGATCGTCGGTTATCACGTCGGCGCCAGTTACGACTCCTCGTTCATGTCTTTCAATCCGCAGCGTTTTGGAAGTGGAGCTGGAATTTTTGACAATCAACGACTTCAAATTCAAACAAATCTCGGTGATGTCTTCTACCACGCCGGGAATCGTTGTGAATTCGTGCTGGATGCCTTGAATTTTAACACGCGTCACCGAACTACCTTCCAGACTGGAAAGCAGAATACGACGTAAACTGTTGGCAATGGTCGCACCGAACCCACGTTCAAATGGTTCGGCTACAAACATACCATATGTAGATGTCATTGAGTCCCGCTCAGGGATGACACGGCTTGGTAATTCCAGTCCTCGCCAACGGATTCGCATTGAAATTATCTCCAAAGAACACAGCCAATTGAATTATGATTTTTAAATCATAGTTCTTGTTATTTTAAAATCTCACATTTCCTGCATACACAAAAAATGTGTCATATCGCTACTCGAAGGCAGGCGATTCAGACTCTTCGTTTTTTAGGTGGTCGACAGCCGTTATGAGGCAGTGGGGTAATATCTTCGATCGCTCTGATCGTAATTCCGGCAGTCTGCAAACCAGTGATCGCACTCTCGCGTCCCGAACCGGGACCCTTGACACGAATTTCCATCTCTTTCACACCAAACTTGGCAGCTTTTTCTGCACAGGTTTCTGCAGCACGCTGTGCAGCAAAAGGTGTGCTCTTACGACTTCCTTTGAAACCGGAGGTGCCCGCTGTTGCCCAACAGAGTACATCACCATTCAAATCTGTAATCGTAACAGTGGTGTTGTTAAACGTTGCTTTAATGTAAGCAACCGCCTTCGTAATATGACGCTTCACTTTTTTTCGTTTGACTTTAGCCACTCTGTCACTCCTGAGGTTTCTGTCGAATTCGATTCAGAAACGGAAACTGATTTTGGGAATTTTTTATAACCAACGTCGCTCAAACTTGAAGCGACCAATTCTGATTTACTTGATTCTTGATCAGATGAAGACCACTGATCTGTGGTTTCCATCTCTGTGGTTTCCATCGCCTAGTTACGGGCGTCTTTAACACCTTTTTTACCAGCAACGGTTTTCTTACCACCCTTACGGGTACGGGCATTTGTTTGTGTATTCTGACCACGCACGGGAAGACCTCGACGATGCCGAATGCCACGGTAAGACTGAATATCACGCAGGCGGGCAATATCCTGTTGTGTAGCCCGACGCAACTGACCTTCCACGGAATAATCGGTATCTAACATGTTCACGATCCGACTTAACTCATCATCGGTCAGATCTTTTGCTTTTAACTGAGGATTGATCTTTAATTTATGACAGATATCAAGGGCTGTCTTCGTTCCGATCCCATACATATAGGTCAACGAAACATAGACAGGTTTTTCGTTTGGAATATCAACACCGAGAATACGAGGCATTTTTATTTCACTCCACTGGATGTAAAAACTGAAAAAATAAAATCAAACAGGCACAACACGAAACGATTACCCTTGCCGCTGCTTATGGCGCGGGTTAGAAGAGCAAATCACATAAACCCGCCCTTTACGCCGGATGACTTTACAGTTTTCACAAATCCGCTTGACACTAGCTCGGACTTTCATCGTACTACGACTTCTCTATAACTTTGGTTCACGATTTTCGAATCAACAACGGGAGGCACTTTGAAAATGCTGCGTTGTAACCCGTGTAAATTTAATTGATTGCGCTCGTAATTTGAGCTCACACCAGACATGCAACATACGTATACATATCCTGGAGTGGAGTGATTCAGGAAATTATAAACTGCACAAACGCAAATCGACAAGCGAAACACCCCCTTTTTGGTGATATTCGCAGTGACTTGCCCATTTATTCTTTACAGATCACTCTCAAGTAGTCCTGAGTAGTTCCGCATGACCAGATGACTGTCTATTTTATTGACCAGATCCAGCACCACAGAAACCACAATTAGTAAACCGGTTCCACCGTAAAAACTCGCCACCAGGAAATCGACCCCCAACCAGGTCGAAACCAGTGTCGGAATAATCGCCACAAGTGACAGGAACGCGGCTCCCACATAGGTAATCCGCACCATCACCTGTTCCAGATAAGCGGCTGTTCTCGCCCCCGGTCGATAACCGGGAATAAAAGAACCGTAATCTTTCAAATTTTCTGCCATGTCCTTCGGGTTAAATGTAATCGCCGTCCAGAAATAACAGAAGAAGTAAATCAATACCACATATGACATTGTATAAACAAAACCACGACTCATTGGCTGGAACGCTTCATCCAGCATCGATAGAAACGTGGAACTGGTCCAAACCTGGCTTAACCAGTGAAATACAAAATAGGGGAACATCAACAGGCTGGAAGCAAAGATGATCGGCATCACACCCGCCTGATTGACTCGTAGAGGAAGTGACTGACGCTGTCCGCCAGAAACCTTTCGGCCCCGCACATGTTTCGCACTCTGAATCGGAATCCGTCTCTGTCCCTGCGTAATCGCAATCACCCAGACCACCACGAATACAAACACCAGTGCCAATATCATCAACCGGTCAATACCAGTATCAGTTCCTAACGCAATCCCTTTTTCAAAGGCGGGCTCAATTAAACTCCAGCCTGCCTGAGGCATTCTGGCCAGAATACCCGCCATAATTAATAAACTGATCCCGTTGCCAATTCCATAGGCATCAATTTGCTCACCAATCCACATCAGGAAAACGGTGCCTGCCGTCATCGTGATCGTCGCGACCAACTGATAATACAGGCCCTCATAACCAGGTAAGATCAAACTTGTTCCCGAACCGAAACCACCGGAGAGAGTCCGAATCCAGAAAAAGCTCTGTGCCAGACAGATGACGACCGTCGCGTAACGTGTATATTCATTGATTTTCTTTCGACCCGCTTCACCCTCTTTTTGAAGGCGTTCCAGAGGTGGATAAACCGTCCCCATCAGCTGAAAGATAATCGAAGCAGAGATATAAGGCATGATGCCCAGACCAAAAATCGTGCTCTGGCCAATATTCGAGGCAGAAAACAACGAGATCACCTGCATGACCTGTCCCAGACCGCCTGACTGAGTTGATAAGTCTTTGAGTGTTTCTGTTAACAGCTCCTGATTGACAAAAGGCAGAGCAATCCAGAAACCCATTCGATAAATGGCTAACAGACCCAAAGTCAGCAGGATCTTGTTGCGCAGCTCGGGGATTTTGAAGAGAACTAATAATTTACCGAGCATAAGTAGCGGTCCTTTGTGTCATAACTCAGCAGAAGCTTCAATGTAATTGTTATCAGATCAATCTTCATCTGATTGAGAATGTAAGAATCTCACAGCTTGCCGCTGAAATCAAGTCCTTTGAATAATTGCTTATGACAGAATTCGACTAACAGTACCCCCGGCAGCTTCAATCTTCGTTTCAGCTGACTGGGAAAATAAATGAGCGGCCACAGTTAACTTTTTACTGAGATCGCCGTTACCTAAAATTTTAACCTGATCGAAACGCCCTTTAGCCAGACCTTTTTCAGCCAGTATTTCCGGGGTAATTTCGTCGCCATTTTCGAAAGCCAACTCTAAAGCAGCGACATTGACGACAGCCACTTTACTGGCAAACTGTTTATTGTTAAATCCGCGTTTGGCAACGCGTAACGCCAGAGGAGTCTGACCCCCTTCAAAGCTGGTACGTCGAGAAGAACCCGAACGGCTACCATAACCGTTGTGACCTCGAGTCGAAGTCTTGCCATGACCCGAACCCGGACCACGACCAACGCGTTTGCGTTTCTTGTGTTTCTTGATACCGCGATGTACATCATCAATAATCATTAGACTTCCACTCCTCTCAAACGAGCAACATCTTCCCGGGTTCGCAATTTTGAGAGTCCATCAAGAGTGGCCTTCACAACATTGATCGGATTATTGGAACCACGACTCTTTGTGTAAATGTCGGTAATTCCTACTGCTTCTACAACAGCTCGAACACCAGCTCCCGCAATAATACCTGTACCAGGACGAGCGGGTAATAATAAAACTCTTGCAGAACCAAATCGTCCCACAACTTCGTGTGGTACTGTATTTTCCAATACGTGAACCTGAATCATACTGCGATTTGCCTGCTTAACAGCCTTATCCACTGCCAGAGGTACTTCGATGGCTTTGCCATATCCCCAGCCAACACGACCGTTTTTGTCTCCGACGACAACCAGGGCCGTAAAACTGAACCGACGGCCCCCTTTGACCACACAGGCACAACGGCGGATTTGAATGACTGTTTCTGGCGTTTGCTTATTACCATCTTTTGACACGGTATCTTCTCCAACCCGTATTGAGTGATATCTCTATTAAAAATCTAAACCGGCCTGCCGGGCTGAATCAGCCAATGCAGCAACGCGTCCATGATAGCGAAACGAACCACGATCAAAGGCGACTTCTTTAATCCCCTTTTCGACGGCCCGTTCACCAATCAATTTCCCAACCTTCTCGGCAGCAGCGATGTTGCCACCATTTTTGATTTCACTGGCAATGCTTTTGTCTTGCGTGCTGGCGGAAACCAATGTCACACCTGCTGTGTCATCAATGAGCTGGGCATAAATATGATTGTTACTTCGATAAACAGACAAACGATAACGACCCGCATTGCGCACCACCTTACGGATACGGAACTCACGTCGTTGTTTCTGTTTTTTCAGAGTTTTTTCTAATTTCATTTTACCGTCATCTTTTCAAAAACAGTTCAACCTGACAACCAGACCATCAACAGACTACTTGAAACAAGCAGTTGAAAACGATTAGCTGGCAAAGGCCTTTCCAGCTTTACGCCGTACATATTCACCTTCGTAACGAATCCCCTTACCTTTGTAAGGCTCCGGAGGACGCACGCCACGAATCACAGCAGCAAACTGACCAACGGCCTGTTTGTCTGCCCCGGTCAAAATGATGCTGGTACTGTTGGGAAGGACGCAAGTCACACCCGCTGGAACATCCAGAACGATTGTATTTGCAAACCCAACCTGCAGACTCAACTTTTGACCATTCAATGTTGCCTGATAACCTACGCCTTGAATTTCCAGTTTTTTCTCGAACGGAGTCACAACACCCTGGACCATATTGGCAATCAATGCGCGAGTCAAACCATGCAACGCACGGCTTTGACGATCGTCATTAGGGCGAACTACTGTGATCACATTCGTTTCCGAATCAATTTCCACTTTCATTGAGGGGTGGGGCGCAAAGGATAACTCTCCATGTTTTCCTTTAACAGAAAACGTTGGGCCATCCAGTTTGACTTCCACTCCGCTGGGAACGGGAACTGGTTTTTTACCGATTCGAGACATAAGTTCAAATTCCACTTAAATAAAACGCCGCCAATCGAAATCAGACAGCCTGTGTATACTTTAATATTACCAGATCGTACAAAGCAATTCGCCGCCAACACCCTCTTTTTTTGCTTCACGATTACTGAGCACGCCCTTGCTGGTTGAGAGAATACTGATTCCCAAACCCTGCAGTACTTCGGGCATTGATCGAACATCCTGATAAGTACGGCGACCAGGCTTACTTTCACGAGTGATCTTCTGGATCACACGTTCGCCATTCGGACCATACTTCAAATTCACCCGCAGGATATTTTGAGGACTGTTTTCTACAATCTCAAAATCCCAGATAAATCCTTCACGCTGTAAAGCAGCCGCGATGGATTCCTTAATTTTGGAAGCAGGAATATCTACAAAAGGACGTTCGATCTGCAGTGCATTACGAATTCGTGTCAGCATATCTGCAATAGGGTCTGTCATCATTAGCTGGCTACCCTCACTGTAATTCTCCGACAATCTACTTTATGGTTGGTATTTTAATTGTTTATAAACAACTCAATATGGTTTACTTGCGAAACGGCATGCCGAACTCTTGCAACAACAGTAATCCTTCTTCATTGTTGGGAGCACTCGTCACGATGGTAATGTTCATACCCTGTGTATAATGCACGCTATCGGGATCAATTTCCAGGAAGACCGATTGTTCATTTAAACCCAGACTGTAATTTCCCGCACCATCGAAGGCTTTCGGATTCACACCACGAAAGTCACGCACACGAGGTAAGGCCAGAGAAAGCAATCGTTCCAGGAACTCATACATCCGCGTACCTCTCAGAGTCACGCGACAACCAATCTCCTGACCTTCACGCAACTTAAAACCAGCAACTGATTTACGTGCACGAGTGATCTGAGATTTCTGACCGGCCAACAATGTCAGATGGTCGGCGGCTTCTGAAAGTCGTTTCCGATCCTGGGCAGCCGCTCCAATCCCCATGCTGACTACCACTTTTTCAATTTGTGGCAGTGAATGCACATTGGCGCGTCCTAATTTCTCTTTCAGGACAGGAACAATTTCTTCACGATATTGTTTTAATAATGTTGGTATTGCCATTGGCTTGTTTCAGATTGGCCGAACTTCGGGACAACCTTCCTTAATGAATACTACAAAATCTGATTATTGTTTCTGATACTTTGCTTTGGCAGGACTAATCGTCCCGATGGAAGCAGTACAAGACTTACAAAAGCGTTCTTTGCTTCCATCATCTGCATAGCGATAACCGATCCGCGTTTTTGAACTACACGCTTCACAGAAAAACTGAACATTAGAAGCATCGATGGGCATTTCCACTTCCAGTCGTCCCCCTTGAGGACTCTTGGGATGCCCACGCTTAACATGCTTAAATACACGATTGACACCTTCAACCGTGATTTTATTAGTACCACTCATCACCTTTAACACACGTCGAGGTGTCTCGCCTGCGTCTGCTCCGGTAGTTACGATTACTGAATCGCCACGTCGTATCTTCATTGTCAGACTACCTCGTTTGCCAAACTAATAATTTTCATGTATTTGCGTTCTCGAAGCTCACGAGCCACTGCGCCAAATATACGTGTTCCTCGAGGGTTTCCCTCAGCATCCAGCAGAACCATCGCATTACTGTCAAATCTCACATAGCTTCCATCATCACGACGACAAGGATACTTTGTTCGGACAATCACACCTCGGAGCACCTGACCTTTTTTGATACCACTACCCGCCAGAGTCTTCTGAATACTCACGACAATCACATCGCCCACTTCAGCAGTCCGACGCCCCGTACCGCCCAGCACTTTAATGCAGCGCGCTACCTTGGCACCCGAATTATCACATACATCCAGATCGGTTTGCATCTGAATCATGGCTTTGCCTGTTCCTTATCAACCTGAAAGATGAGGTAAACCTAATCTTTGTAAAACTTAAAGAATCCCAATCGTAGTCAGTCTCAAAAGCCCTAGTCTTTTTTCTTCTCTACAATTCGGATTAAATCCCAACGCTTTGTTTTGGAACGGGGACGACTTTCGATAATCTCGACAGTGTCACCTTCCTGTGCTTCATTTTTTTCATCATGGACATGACAAACAGTCCGGCCACGAACCGTCTTACCGTACATCGGATGACGATAACGTCGCTGAATTTCAACTCGTAATGTTTTGTCCATTTTGGCACTTTCTACAGTGCCGGTCATTATTTTTCGCATTTTCTTACCTCAACGAGCCTGATATTAAGCGTTCTTTTGCTGACTTAATTCACGTTCACGACGGAGTGTCTGAATTCGAGCAATCTCACGTCTTAACCGCTTAATATTACTCGGTGCATCGAGCCGTTCGGTTGCCGCTTGAAACCGCAACTGAAACAGCTCTTTCTGTGTTTCCTGCAGAGCAAATGATAATTGCTCATCATTCATCTCGCGTAATTCACTCGCTTTGGTCATCAGTAAAACCCAATGATGTTTTTAGCCTGTTTGAACTAAGCAGACAGAACTAAAGTGATTAAAAATTATTAACTCGATATTCAACCAGATCAGAGAGAAGGACGACGTTCGACCAACCTGACATTCACTGGTAACTTATGTGCCACACGTGCAAAACAACGTTTTGCAGCTTCGTGCGAAACTCCTGCCAATTCGAACAACACAGTTCCCGGCTTAATGACGGCAACCCAGTGATCCGGCTCCCCTTTTCCTTTACCCATACGGGTTTCCAGAGGTCGGGATGTAACCGACTTCTGAGGAAAGATCCGGATATAAAGTTTACCTTCACCTCGAATATATTGTGTCGCTGCAATTCGGCAGGCTTCAATGGTTTGTGCTGTTATGTGCCCAGGGTCCAGAGATTGTAAGCCCCATTCACCAAAGGCAACAGTGTTACCACGTGTCGCATTACCTTTTATGCGTCCTCTTTGGCTTTTGCGGTGCTTGACCCGCTTTGGCATTAGCGCCATCGCGATTCTCCTCATCTGAATAATCACCAAGGTCGATCCA
This sequence comes from Planctomycetota bacterium, assembly GCA_022600195.1. Taxonomy (GTDB): domain Bacteria; phylum Planctomycetota; class Planctomycetia; order Planctomycetales; family Planctomycetaceae; genus Gimesia. The sequence continues at coordinate 96,430 of JAHZKX010000059.1, read as the reverse complement.
AACTTTCACTCCGATGACTCCGAAGGTGGTGTGTGCCTCGCGAAGTCCGTAGTCAATGTGTCGTTGCAAAGTCGAAAGTGGAATAGAACCACGGCTGGCTTTTTCACGCCGTGACATTTCTGCTCCACCCAATCGACCGGAAAGTTCGATCTTAATTCCGTGAACGCCCGTTTCCATCACCTGGTCCAGGGCACGTTTAATCGTTCTACGAAAACTACCACGCTTGGATAACTGTTGCGCGATATCTTCCGCTACCAATGCTGCACTTTGCAGAGCATTATCAACTTCAATAATCTTTAATTCCATCCGACGTCCGGTCAGATCTTCCAGCTCGGCTTTCAGCCGATCCACTTCCTGTCCTTTACGACCAATAATGATCCCTGGACGAGCCGTGAATAAATGCACAACAACCTGGTCTCGAGTTCGTTCGATCTCGACTTTAGGAATGCCGGCAAATTTGTATTTTGTATGAATAAACTTTCGTACTTTTTGATCCTCAAGTAACAGCGCCCCAAAATCTTTCTTGGAGGCATACCAGCGACTTCTCCAGTCTTCTACCACGCCGACTCGAAATCCGGTTGGTCGAACTTTTTGCCCCATGATACAGGTTATCCTTTAAGTATTTCAGATTAAGTATGAGTGATCTTAAAAACCAAAAAATGTTTACTACTACGGAAGCTCTGGTGCTTCAATTGCAATATGAATGTGTGACATCCGACGACGAATCGTATAAGCCATACCTCTGGCACGGGGCTGAATGCGTTTGAACATTGGCCCGCCATCAACGCGTGCCTCTGTAATCTTCAAACCTTCTACATTACGAGCACCCTTGTCTTCAGCATTTGCTACCGCACTTTTAATGACTTTTTCAAGGAATCTCGCTCCTCGATTTGGATGGTATTTCAATGAATCCAAACCTTCAGAAGTTGTCATCCCTCGAACCAGATCCGCAAAAGGGCGAACTTTAGTCGCTGAAATTCGTGCAAATCGATGCGTTGCTCGAACTTGCCCCATGACAATTACTCCACTTCACTATTGCATTATTCTTATAGGCCACGACTGTCACAGTCGTAACGACATCAAACAAACGTTTATTTCTTCCTGGCGGTATGGCCCCGGAAGGTGCGGGTTAATGAAAACTCACCCAACTTATGACCGACCATTTCTTCCGTTACATACACACTTAAGTGAGCACGCCCGTTATGCACCAGAAATGTATGACCTACAAATTCCGGAGCGATTGTTGAAGATCGAGCCCATGTCTTAATCGATTCTTTTTTACCCGATTCGTTCAGCTTCTCAATCTTCTTAAGAAGCTTCACATCAACATAAGGCCCTTTTTTCAGTGAGCGACCCATAAAACTTGTCCTCTATCATCAAAACAGATAGTTAATACGTTAAAATTTTTCCAACCACAAAATCAGAGCTTCAGCTGACCATAACGACGCGACTTACGACGCCGAATAATGGCTTTCGAAGAAGCCTTTCTTCTCTTGCGGGTCTTTCCCCCTTTGGCAAGCTTTCCAGTAGGACTACAAGGATGACGTCCACCAGAGTTACGACCTTCGCCCCCCCCCATGGGGTGAGCAACCGGATTCATACAGGTTCCACGAACATGGGGACGCCGCCCCATCCATCGTTTACGCCCGGCTTTACCTAAGACAACTTTTGTATGTTCTGAATTTCCAATTTCACCAATCGTAGCACGACAGCTGCTCGGAATACGCCTGACTTCACCGGAAGGCAGAGTAATCTGAGCCCAGCTATCCTCACGTGCATTCAACACAGCAGAGGTCCCTGCACTGCGGCAAAGCTGACCACCACGACCAGGTTGCATTTCTACATTATGTATCAATGAGTTAAGAGGCATGTTTAACAACTGCATGCAATTCCCAACATTGGGCTCTACTTTATCACCACTTATTACTGTATCGCCGGCAACCAAACCTTCAGGAGCAAGAATGTATCGTTTCTCTCCATCTACATAATGCAACAGAGCAATACGTGCAGATCGATTCGGATCATACTCAATTCCATTCACCTTTGCAGGCACACCATCTTTGCCTCGCCGAAAATCAATCTGGCGATACATACGCTTGTGTCCGCCGCCACGGTGACGTGCTGTAATCACCCCCTGGTTATTACGACCACCTTTTTTCTTGTATCGCTTCAACAGAGATTTTTCAGGAGCTTTTTTACGATCGGTAATGGCCGCAAAATCACTCACCGATGCACCACGTCGACCGGGTGTTACTGGCTTGTAGAATCGGATACCCATTAAAAATACTCCCTCGATATTCTGTCGGCTTCAAAACCGCTTCTTAAATTATCTTCACTCAAACGCTTTGTTAAACTTCAATTTTAGAAGAATGAAATTCGATCATCTTCATGAAGTTCGACAATTGCTTTTTTCCACGATTTTGTATAACCGATTTTGTGCTTGTGACGACGCGGCTTTCCGAGTCGGTTCTGAGTTCGAACAGAAACCACTCGCACATTCCACAAATCCGCTACGGCATTCTTAATATCTGTTTTTGTAGCAGACTTATCCACCACAAACGTGTATGCATTAAACGACTCAGACAGGTGAGTCCCTTTTTCTGTAACCAATGGCCGGATGACGACCTGATACGGCTTCAGCTGAACGCCTTTTTTTGAACCATCCGACATAACAACTAACCTCAATACTCAGACTGGATTATTAAACCAAAATTCTCGTAATAACTAAGCTTCAGAACGACCAAGCAACCGATCTAAGGCAGACTTGGTTAACACCATTTGGCGCTGACGCAGAACATCGTAAGCATTCAAATCAGCAGCCGGTGATACTTGTACTTTTTCTATATTGCGAGCAGACTTCCAAACCACTGGATCATGACCATCGATCGTCAACAAACAACTGGTGTCAGTCAGACCCAAAGCAGCCAGCATACCTGTGACCTCTTTGGTCTTAGGCACTTCCAGCGCCAACTCGTCTACCAGCGTGACCTGCTCATCTTCAAATTTACTTAAAATTGCCATTCGCGTGGCCAATTTGACTGCCTTTTTTGGCAACCGATAACTCCAGTCTTTCGGAGTCTTCGCAAAAGTATGACCACCACCTCGACGAACGGGACCTCGAGCACTACCGGCACGAGCACGCCCAGTTCCCTTTTGTCGATACAGTTTTGCAGTACTACCTCTGACCATGCCACGACTCTTGGTTTTGGAAGAGCCAATCCGCTTGTTTGCCTCATACATCACGACAACATCGTGCAATAACTGACGATTCACACCACTGGCTAACTCGGTGGAGTCAAATTCATATTTGCCCACTTCTTTTCCAGCTTTATCTTGAATTGCAACAGAAATCATTTTTGACACCATTTATATAAGGCAGAACGATCTTACTACTTCAAATACTCTAAATACTAATACTTATTGGTATGCCGAATCACCAGATCACCACCATTGGGGCCTGGCACTGCGCCTCGCACGAGCAGAAGACCATTCTCCTCATCAATGCGAACCACCTTCAAATGCCTGACTGTAATCTGCTTTCCGCCATAACGACCGCCCATGCGAGTCCCCTTCATGACGCGAGCAGGATCCGCACTCTGACCAATCGAACCACCATGACGGTGCACACGCTTCACACCATGAGTGGCACGCTGACCAGAAAAATTATGTCTTTTCATTACACCTGCAAAACCGCGACCTTTACTCGTGCCAATCACATCAATGAAAGGAACTTCCGCAAAGTGAGAAACCGTTAACTCATTCCCGACTTCACAACCATGCGATTCACCATCAGTCCGAAACTCTTTGATAAATCGCTTAGGCTCACAGCCTGCCTTTTCTACAACGGCAACCCCTGATTCTGCACGCTTTTTTTGTCGCTTGCTATCCAGGGCAGTCACATGACCGCGCTCACTACGAGCAGACAGTCGACGAGGTTTATCCCCAAAACCAAGCTGAACTGCCTCGTACCCATCAGTGTCTACCGTACGAACCTGCAACACAGGACAAGGACCAGCCTGAATTACAGTGACGGGAACCATTACCCCATCATCATAAACTTGCGTCATTCCGACCTTTTTACCTAGTAGACCGACAGGCATACTCATCACCCTTAAACAATGGGAACAAAGCCTCTTCGAAACCCGCCCATACAGAGCAGCAAGAAGCATAGCACCACCAGCTAATGCTGGATCCCTAACCAATCAAGCAAACCTGGTTATCCAGATCCGCGAGCATCATAACGAAAACTTTTAAAGACTAGTTTCCGCCAGCGGACGCCTTAATTTTAATATCAACTCCTGCTGGTAAAGACAATTTATTCAAAGCATCAATCGTCTTACCCGTCGGAGACAAAATATCAACCAAACGCTTATGAGTCCGAATTTCAAATTGCTCACGCGACTTTTTATCGATGTGCGGCCCCTTCAGAACCGTATATCGCTCAATTCGTGTGGGCAACGGAATAGGGCCATGCACAATCGCACCGGTTCGCTTCGCTGTATCAACAATATCTGCTGCTGATTGATCCAAAACGGAGTGATCATAAGCTTCCATGCGAATTCTAATTCGCTCTTGACTCGCAACGGCCACCAATAATTTCCTTCACTAAAATTAGACTCAAACCCCGCTCAGATACCTAATCCCAGCGGGGAAGCGAGCAATACTAATGAGACCATTGCTGGTTGTCAACAACCCCAAGAAAGCTTAAAACGCTTTTTTCGAAATTACGACATTCTCATATTGAAAGCCAGCCAAACACTGCCCATGTGAACACAAAACACTTTTGGTCCCGATTCACAGAGGAGACAACGTACCCATTCAGCGACGGGATACCAAGCGCCGAACCGCACCTTTTTCAAAAATCAACCAATCATCTCTTTTAATACGCTGGGAGGAGCCGGCGCGTATTTCAAAGGCTCCATCGAAAAAGAAGCCCGGCCCTGAGAAAGACTGCGAATCTGGGTCGAATAGCCAAACAACTGCGATAAAGGCGACTCCACTTCCATCACACACAAATCGCTTCGCCACTCTGTATTATGGACAGCAGCGTGCCGGGAACTGAGATCCGCCTGAATATTACCTCGAAACTCATCGGGAGTCACCACTTCCATTTTCATGATCGGCTCCAGCAGCTGCATCTTCGCATCCATAATACAAGCATGTAGTGCCTCCGAAACAGCAGCCTCCACAGCAACTTCATTTGTTTCACCATCCCGAGACTCCACACTCAGCACAACAAATTGCACATTCATCAAAGGAAAACCGACTTGCCCGCCCCCTTCTACTCCCATTTTTAATGTTTCCATCATGACACTTTGCAATGCAGGATCCAATGCCTCTGGTGCATCTGGCTTCAACTGACTCACAATGGACAGCGGGGCCTCTCCCTTAAAGGGCTCTAGCCGTAACTTCACTTTGAAATACAGATCGCCGTTCGCAGAGGGACGGCTGAACTCCACCTCTTTTTCGATCGCCGCCAATACGGTCTCACGATAACTGACCCGCGGCTTATGCACGCGCACGCTCAGATTAAATTCGGTTTGCATACGATTCCGTAGAACTTCCAGATGCAACTCACCCATTCCCGAAACAATAGTTTGCCCTGTTTCCTCATTCGGAACCGCCTTAAAAGTGGGATCCTGCCTGGACAGCTTTTGAAGAGTTTCTTCCAGTTTTTTCCGATCGGCACTCGACTCGGGTTCAACGGCCATCGAAATCACTGTCTCTGGAAAGGAAATACTTTCCAGCAAAATCGGATGCTTGATATCACACAGCGTGTCACCCGTGACGGCCTCCTTCGGACCAATCACTCCAGCAATATCGCCAGCGTCAATACAGTCCGTCTCCACTTTCTCCCGGGAATCAGCGTGCACACGCCATAGCTGGCTGATCAGCTCTTTCTTGCCGGTTCGGGCATTCAGTAAACGACTCCCACTTTTTAACTGCCCGGAATAGACGCGCATAAAACACAAATCGCCGTGCTTGTCTGTCTGAATCTTGAAAACCAGTCCACACACCGGTTCGTCGATCACAGGCGACCTGGAGATCACTTTATTCGATACCGGCCCTCTCTTCTTTACCGGTTGAGGATTGGTTCCCTCCACCGGCGGGCGATCCAGCGGACTGGGCAGATAGGTTCCCACCGCGTCCAATACAGGTTGCACGCCGATGTAATTCAAGGAAGAACCACAGTAGGTCGGTTGTAACTCTCCACGCAATGTAGCTTCTCTCAGCAGGCGATGGATATCTTCTTCGGCAATCTCTTCTGTCTCATAGTATTGCTCAAGAACTTGATCATCCAGTTCAGCAACGGCCTCCAGCAGCTTACCTCGCCATTCTTGCGCCTGCTCCAGATAGGCATCGGGAATTTCCCTGGCCTCAAAATTGGCACCTTTAGTATCCAAGTCATAGTACAAGGCTTTCATTGTGATCAAATCAATCACACCCTGAAAAGAATCACCGGTAGACGTGGAACCTTCGCCAATGGGTATCTGCATCGCAACAGGCTTGGCCGCCAAACGACGCTCAATTTCCTGAAATGTCCTCAGAAAGCTGGCTCCGATCCGATCCATTTTATTGATAAAGCAGATGCGAGGCACATGATATTTATCCGCCTGACGCCAGACCGTTTCGCTCTGGGCTTCAACACCTTCCATAGCACTGAAAACAACAACGGCGCCATCCAGTACACGCAGGCTGCGCTCGACCTCGGCTGTAAAATCAACATGGCCCGGCGTATCGATAATGTTGATGGCATAATCTTTCCACTCACAAGAAATCGCAGCGGAATAGATCGTGATGCCGCGCCGGGCCTCCTCTTCATCAAAGTCTGTGATGGTCGTGCCCTCATCAACATTCCCCATACGATGTGAGGCACCGGTATAAAACAAAATCCGTTCGGAAGTTGTCGTTTTACCCGCGTCAATGTGAGCAATAATCCCAATATTTCTGATTTTCTCTATGGAAGCTGACATCTTACCCTTCAATCCCATCTGCAAAATCATCGCTTAACAGAATTCACACAAAAACATTTTATCGCTGGAAGCACAGGCGATCAGCGCCTTCAAGCAAACCAGCTCTTCTGTATCGTTTACAAATCTACCTGAAACCACAATATCAAATATTTGTCCTATCAAAAAAAAAGACGCACGAAGTAATGACTCGAAAGTCTTACCAGTGCGTCCAGATAGTTCTGAAGTTGCCTTAGCGAGAGAAGGCGAAATGAGCAAACGCCTTGTTCGCTTCTGCCATACGATGAATATTCTCACGAGTCGTCATGGCAACACCTTCCTTCTTATGAGCAGACAAAATTTCATCTGCCAACCGAATATCCATCGGTCGCCCTTTTTTCCCGCGAATCGCAGCCAGAATCCAGCGAATTGCCAAAGTCTGCTGACGCTTGGGACTGACGGGAGTCGGAACCTGATAGGTGGCCCCACCGACTCGCTTAGACCGTACTTCAATTCCTGGCTTCACATTCTCGACAGCCTGTGTGAAAACCTCGATTGGCTCTACATCAGGTACCCGATCCTTGATGCGATCCAAGGCAGAATAAAAAACGTTTTGAGCAACACTTTTCTTGCCATCGTGCATCAGGCAGTTCACAAACTTGGATGCCAACAGTGAATTAAACCGTGGATCTGGCTTTAGCTGTGATACACTGGCGGTAAACTTTTTGCCCATTCCAACTTTTCCTCTAACTTTAATTTCAATGCCCGGACAGGGCACCGACTGATGTAATCAAATACCTGAAGATTGATCTAAAAAGAATGTCTATTTAGGACGCTTGGTTCCATAACGACTACGTGCCTGACGGCGATCACTCACACCCAGCGTGTCGAGCACACCACGGATCACTTTGTAACGCACACCAGGCAAGTCACGAACACGACCGCCGCGTACCAGAACAATCGAGTGCTCCTGCAGGTTATGGCCTTCACCTGGAATATAAGCAGTCAACTCTTTCCCGTTAGAGAGACGAACACGTGCCACTTTACGTAGCGCCGAGTTAGGCTTCTTGGGAGTCACCGTTTTCACATTTAAACAGACTCCACGCTTCTGAGGACAACCCTCCAGTAAAGGAGTTTTACTCTTGGAAATCGGTTTTTTTCTCGGTTTACGAATTAACTGATTAATCGTCGGCATCAAAACAACCCATCTTCGTTCAACGCATGAACTACAATAAATACTCTATAAAACATGGCCAAAGATACGTATGGCCACCTATTTACGCTAATATTACGCTCTCTTCAGAGACCGGAACGGGACAATGTATCCAGCCCACATAGATCCGTCAAGTCTCACACCAAATCCATTTAAGGACTCTCACCAGAGAATCAGACAACCCCACCCCACCTACTCATCAATGGGATTCGGGCTGGGTGGTGTATTCTCAATCGGAGAATCCAGCTCTCCCTGGCCAAACTTCTCTACCTCTTTTATGGTTTCTTGAATGGTCTCTTGAATCGTTTCTTGAATGGTCTCTTGGATCGTTTCTTGAATGGTTTCTTGCACGATATCCTGAACAATATCCTGGCCGCCCCCTAAGGGAACCGGTTTATCGGGCTGAATTTCATTCAATAAGCTCATTCGTGCCGCCAGAATTCGTTCTTTCTCAGCCTTTAACTCTTCCAGAGCTTCTGGTCGAATTCGAACTTCTGAATTCTGATGTTGATAGAACCCGGTTCCCGCTGGAACCAGGTGACCTAGAATCACGTTTTCCTTCAGACCGACAAGATAGTCAACACGACCGGCGAGTGCCGCTTCAGTAAGTACCTTCGTGGTTTCCTGGAAACTCGCAGCAGAGATAAAGCTTTCACTTTGCACTGATGCTTTTGTAATCCCCAGAAGCTGCGAACTGGCTGATGCCGGCTTAGGCTTGGTAAAGCTGGCAGGAGCCTGCCCCACCAATTCTACCTGTGCATTCACTTCTTCAATTGTTGCCAGAGGAACAAGGTCGTCCGGCTGGAAGTCGGTATCACCCGCATCGACTACCTTAACGCAGGCGATGGTCTCTTCATTGATTTTCTGGAACGTCAATTTATCGAGAACAATTCCCGGCAATAAGTTTGTATCACCCACATTTTCAACCATCACTTTGCTTAACATGCGGGAGATAATAATTTCAAGGTGTTTATCATCGATTGTCACACGTTGAGCACGATATACGTTCTGGATTTCATGCAGTAAATATTGCTGAACCGCTTCCGTTCCACTGACTCGTAAAATGTCGTGTGGCACGAGAGGTCCGCGAACCAGAGCGTCGCCGGCTTTCACCAGGTCACCTGCGTGAACCAGCAGATGCTTACCATGCGGAATCACGTGTTCCACTTCGGTACCATCTTCTCCGCGAACGATCACGATTCGCTTTCCACGTTTCTTTTCAGGGACGAACTCGACTTCACCATCGATTTCCGCTAACACGGAAGGATCTTTGGGGCGTCTTGCTTCAAACAACTCTGTCACACGAGGTAAACCGCCGGTAATATCCTGCGTACCAGAAGATTCACGAGGGTTCTTGGCAACCACAGTACCTGCGGTAATCTGCGTTCCTTCTTCCACTTCGATACTTGCTTTTTCAGGAAGATAATAGAAGTCCAGAATTTTGCCGGTACCATCTTCGATAATAATCTGTGGGTGTAATTCGCCTTTATGTTCAATAATCGAACGACGAACGTGACCACTGGGATCTTTGTCAGTGCGAATGGTTTTGCCTTCGACACATTCTTCAAACCGAACACGCCCACCCACTTCTGCCAGAATGGAGATGGAGTGAGGGTCCCACTGACAGATCACCTGACCCTCTTTCAGCTCATCCCCTTCATTGACCATCAAAGTCGCACCGTTGGGAATCGTATAGCGTTCCAGCTCGCGGCCTTTCGTATCGTTGATCACGACCTCACCATTTCGGGTCAGGATCACACTCAGACCTTCGCTGTTTACAACCGACCGAATGCGGGCAAACGTTGCTTTACCAGCACGACGTGTGCGAATTTCATTTTCTTCTACTTCACGAGACGCTGTTCCACCAATATGGAAAGTACGCATCGTCAACTGGGTTCCCGGTTCACCCACACTTTGTGCGGCGATAATACCGACGGCCAATCCTTCTTCCACAAGCGAACCAGTGGAGAGGTCCATCCCGTAACAGAGCCGACAAAGACCCAACGATGATTCACAGGTCATCGGGCTGCGTACCTGAATTTTTTCCAGGCCCATCGCCTCAATACGGCGTGCGATTTCTACGGTGATCAGATCGTTTTCGCGTACGATCACTTCATCGGTAATCGGATCCACAATATTGGTTCGACTGACACGACCACGGATCGCATCGGTCAAGCTCATTTCGACCTTTTCACCTCGATAGAGAACACCACGCGTCATTCCCTGTGCAGTACCGCAGTCATGTTCTGTGACGACCACGTTCTGACAGATATCTGCCAGCTTACGTGTCAGGTATCCAGAGTCTGCAGTTTTCAATGCAGTATCGGCCAAACCTTTGCGAGCACCGTGAGTGGAACTGAAGTACTCCAGCACAGTCAGACCTTCACGGAAGTTTGCCTTAATGGGAGTTTCAATAATTTCTCCACTTGGCTTAGCCATCAACCCACGCATACCACCCAACTGACGCATCTGTTCGATACCACCACGGGCACCGGAATTCGACATCAGATAAATCGGGTTCACATAACGGCCTCCATCCCGATAATCATTTTCCAGTTCATGCATCATGGAAGTCGTAATTTCTTCACGGGCATGAGTCCAGGTATCGAGCACCTGATTATAACGTTCTTCTGCTGTAATCAGACCACGCTCATAAAGCTTGGTTTTTTGCAGAACCGTTTTTTCGGAATCTCCAATTACCTTCGCTTTGTTCGGGGCCGTTTTCAAATCGCTGGTACCAAAGGAAAGTCCACTCAATGTCGATTCCCGGAATCCGGTTTCTTTCATTTTGTCGAGCAGGTTAATGGTTTCACGCCGACCCAGTTCCAGATAACAGTCAGAAATCACATTTGAAAGGTCACGGCCTTTCATTGTGATATTATAGAAGGCCATTTTCTTAGGCAGAATATCATCGAAAATCACGCGCCCCACGGTGGTTTCAATTAAGCCTCCCGTTTTGTGCTCTTCAGCCCCATCCCCTTTGATCCGACGATCAGAAGGCATACGAACTTTGATAATGGCGTGACGATCCAGCTTATGTTGCTGAAATGCTGCATGCACTTCACTCACGCCGGAAAAGACCATCCCTTCACCCTTACGATCAGGTTTTTTGAGGGTCAGATAGTAACAACCCATCACGATATCCTGTGAAGGACGAATGATCGGTGCACCATCGGAAGGACTGAAAATATTATTTGTGGCAAGCATCAATGTCGTTGCTTCCACCTGAGCTTCAATCGAAAGCGGCAAGTGTACCGCCATCTGGTCACCATCAAAGTCAGCATTGAATCCGGTACAAACCAGCGGGTGAATACGAATCGCATTCCCTTCAACCAGAATCGGCTCAAATGCCTGAATCCCCATACGGTGCAATGTAGGGGCTCGATTCAAAAGCACGGGGTGATTTTGAATGACTTCATCCAGAATATCCCACACATCTTCATCTTTGCGCTCCAACATTCGCTTGGCAGATTTGATCGTATCAGCGTGACCACTGTCCTTCAGCCGACGAATAATAAAGGGCTGGAACAGTTCCAATGCGATTTTCTTGGGAAGACCACACTGGTGCAGTTTTAATTCCGGACCAACAACAATCACACTACGTGCAGAATAATCAACACGTTTTCCAAGCAGGTTTTCACGGAAACGCCCCTGCTTACCTTTGATCATATCAGTCAAAGATTTTAAAGGACGGTTGGAAGAACCAAGGACGGGTCGCTTACAACGATTATTGTCAAACAATGCATCTACAGACTGCTGCAACATTCGCTTTTCGTTGCGTACAATCACTTCCGGTGCATTCAGGTCAACCAGTTTCTTCAAGCGGTTATTGCGGTTAATGATTCTCCGGTACAGATCATTCAAATCGCTTGTCGCGAAGTTACCGGAATCTAAAAGCACCAACGGACGCAGGTCGGGTGGAATCACGGGAATGACTTCCAGAACCATCCATTCGGGACGATTATCGCTATCGCGCAACGATTCCACAATTTTCAAACGCTTGATATAGTCTTTTCGTTTCTGCTGACTGGCTGTTTCGAATAACTCTTTTCGAAGTCGTTCAGAAATCTCTACCAGATTCAGACCCATCAGGAGTTTCCTGATCGCTTCTGCACCCATATCAATTTCAAATGCGCCAGGCCCATACTTGGCCTGATTCTGACGCGCCTCCTCCTCAGTCATGGTCTGGCAAAGTTCCAAAGGTGTATCCCCCGGATCGGTGACCACATAGTCCTGGAAGTAAACCACCTTTTCCAAGGCGGTCGTCTTCATATTCAACAAAGCACCCAGACGGCTGGGCATTGATTTGAAGAACCAGATATGCACGATGGGCGCAGCCAGTTCGATGTGACCCATTCGTTTTCTACGAACACGACTGTGTGTCACTTTAACACCACATCGATCGCAGATCATGCCTTTGTATTTCATGCCCCGATATTTTCCGCAGGCACATTCCCAGTCTTTTTCAGGACCAAAAATCCGTTCGCAGAATAAACCATCGCGCTCAGGCCGGTAGGTTCGATAATTGATCGTTTCCGGCTTTTTCACTTCGCCGAATGACCAACTCCGAATATCGTGTGGACTAGCCAAACCAATTTTTACGGAACCGTAATCGTTAATCCGCTCGTAAGCTGTCTGTGCAACACTCACTCTGCACGCTCCTTATTTTCTGAACTAATTATGATCAGACATTGATCCTGAAAAAGAATTCTTCACTTTGAAACCAGATCCCCGCTATGAAGGATCAGGCATCAACCGGGATTCTTTTCCAGCTGTAGATTCAAACCAAGTCCACGAATTTCGTTGTTTAGCACGTCAAAGCTGGCTGGCGTACCTGCTTCCAATGTATTCTCACCATTTACCATTGATTCATAAATCTTAGTACGGCCTTCTACATCGTCACTCTTCACTGTTAACAGTTCCTGCAGAATGTAAGCTGCACCATAGGCTTCCAGTGCCCAGACTTCCATTTCCCCAAATCGTTGACCACCAAACCGGGCTTTACCACCCAAAGGCTGCTGAGTAATCAATGAGTAAGGACCCGTCGATCGAGCATGAACTTTATCATCCACCAGGTGATGCAGTTTCAACATGTAAATCTGGCCCACTGTCGTTTTCTGTTCGTAAGCTTCACCGGTACGACCATCATACAACTGTGCCTTGCCATCAGCGGGTAGACCGCATGTATCCAGAAACTCCATGATCTGTGACTCTTTGGCCCCATCAAATACCGGACAAACGGCACGGAAGCCATGCTTCTCAGCAGCCCAGCCCAAATGGGTTTCCAGAATCTGCCCCACATTCATACGACTGGGAACACCCAGCGGATTTAACATGATGTCAATGGGAGTACCATCTTCCGTAAAGGGCATATCTTCAATCGGTAATACTTTTGAAATCACCCCTTTATTTCCATGACGCCCCGCCATCTTGTCGCCCACTGAAATCTGGCGCTTGGAAGCCACATAGACTTTCACCATCTGCAGCACACCATTGGGCAATTCTTCGCCGCGTTTCATACTGTTGACGCGCTGGTCACAGGTTTCAATCACGTCCTCCATGAGAGGCCATGAATCGTCAATGATAGCACGACAGTCCGCCTTTTTCTGCGGGCTGCGTATATCAAGATTATCCAGATGAGATAGAAAATCATGAGCATACTGCGACACAAATTTGTCTTCAGGAATATCACGAATTTTACGACCATCGTCGTCAACCATAGGTTGCCCCAGGGCGGCTTCAAATGTTTTCAAAAATTCACGGAATTCGGCAGCAATTTCCTGATTGCCCTGCTCTTCCACCTTTGCAAGTTCTTCGTCATATTTTTTGCGATCTAAGTCCGTCAGACTCATCCGACGTGCAAATTTTTCAGTATGAATGACGATTCCTTCAACGCCACTGGATGCTTCCAGCGATTCGTTCTTAACATCTTCACCTGCACGGCCAAAGATAGCATGCAGCAGTTTTTCTTCTGGCGTGAGTTCCGCCTTGGCTTTCGGCGAAACCTTTCCGACAAGAATATCTCCCTGACGAACGCGGGTTCCAACCTTGATAATCCCCTCTTCAGTGATATGCCTTAATGCTTTTTCACTCACATTAGGGATATCGCGAGTGAACTCTTCGCGACCCAGTTTTGTTTCACGAATCTCCACATCGAATTCATCAATGTGAATCGAAGTATAAACGTCTTCTTTCACAAGACGTTCTGAAAGAATGATCGCGTCTTCGTAGTTATAACCATCCCAGGACATGAAGCCCACAAGCACGTTTCGGCCGAGTGCCAGCAATCCATCGGATGCAGCAGCACTGTTACAAAGGATCTGATCTTTTTTGACCTGATCTCCAATCTGAACGGCAGGTGTCTGATTCAAACAGGTGCGTTCGTTAAGACCTTCATATTTCCGCAAGTGATATTTTTTACCGGCAACTTCAACGACATTGCCGTCAACATAAGTCACCTTGCCCGCTTTTTCAGCTCGCACAACCATTCCAGAGTTTTGAGCTACCGCGACTTCCATCCCTGTACCAACCAAAGGTGGCTCTGCAATTAACAGAGGCACCGCCTGACGTTGCATGTTAGAACCCATTAAGGCACGGTTTGCATCGTCGTGTTCGAGGAAGGGAATCAAACCGGCAGAAATCCCCACCATCTGTGCGGGGTCCACGTCGATGTAATCGACATCACTTCCAGAGATCCAGACAACATCATCGCGGAACCGGGCCATCACACGGTCTTCAGCGAATTTACCATTCAGGACCGGTGTGTCAGCTGGAGCCACATGCACTTCAGCTTCTTCATCTGCACGCATCCAGTGGACTTCGTCTGTTAGTTTTCCTTTTTTGACACACCGATAAGGGGTAACCAGAAATCCGTAATCATCGACTTTGGAGAAAATACTCAAACTGGAAATCAGACCAATGTTGGTACCTTCAGGAGTCTCAATCGGACAAATTCGCCCATAGTGGGAAATGTGAACATCGCGGACTTCAAAACCCGCACGCTTTCGATTCAAACCACCAGGCCCCAGGGCACTCAACCGACGTTCGTGAGTCAACATGGAAAGTGGATTGGTCTGGTCAACCACCTGAGAGAGTTCACTACGACCAAAGAAGAAGTCAATCGCCGCAGAAACACTTTTCGGATTGATCAAGGTGCGCGGTGACATTTCCTCTACGTCTTTTTGTGTCATCCGTTCCTGCACAGTACGCCGTAACTTGAGAAACCCTTTACGAATTTCATCAGCTGCCAACTCATCAATTGTTCGCAAACGTCTGTTACCCAGATTGTCGATATCGTCAACGTAAGCGGAAGTGTCACCAACGCGAAGTCGTACGAGATAACGAATGGAATTAATAAAATCTTCCGGACGCAATGTCATCTCGGTATCAGGCACATCCTGCTTGAACTTTCGATTGATCCGGAATCGCCCAACGCGTCCCAATCGATAACGGTTGACATCAAAGAATTTTTCCTTGAACAAATCAATGGCGCGTTCCAGTTGCGGAGGGTTACCGGGACGTAAACGTGAATAAATCCGCAACAATGCTTCTTCGTGTGTCGAAGTCGGGTCTTCTGCAATACTCTGCAGAACCAGGACGTCAGCGACATCCAGGACGATTTCAATCGTTTTCAAACCGGTATCGCAGATCTCATCAATCAATTCTTCTGTGATCGTTCCACAACAATCCAGAATCACTTCCCCGCAGCGTTCATGCCCGGCAGGATAAACGATATCTTCTGCAACAATTTTTCCAGTCAGTTTCTCAGCGGCAGAAGACTTGACGATTTTTTCCGATTTGGTTTTGTAAAACATTTTGACCAAATCAGTATCGGATGAATACTCTTTTGACATCGCCCGCAATAAAGTCATTGCAGAGAACTTACCGCTTTGGTCGATACGCACACCCAGTGTATCTTTTTTACCAACAACCAACTCAATCCAGCTACCTCGTTCCGGAATCACGCGACAAGAATATTCTTTCTTCTCACCGGGTTCTGAACTCAGTACAAAGTCTACGCCGGGAGAACGGTGCAACTGACTGACAATACAGCGTTCCGCACCATTGATAATAAACTCACCGCCACCAATCATGATCGGCAAGTCACCCAGGTAGACTTCTTCTTCGATAGGCTGCTCTTTTACCAGACGCAGCCAGACGCGGAAGGGACGACCATAGGTCATCCGGAGCTGGCGACATTCGGTGGGAGTGTATCGGGTCTTGCCCAGTTCATACTTGACATACTCTAACTGGTACTGCCCCTGATAGCTTTCGATCGGAAATATTTCTCGCAATATTTCCTCAAGCCCCTGGTTCTTTCTTTCTCGAGGCGATTTATCTGCCTGGAGAAATTTAGCATAGGAAGAGGTCTGAATCTGTGTCAGATCAGACAATTCAAAACTATGCTCAATCTTACCAAAGTTTTTGACAGTATTTGTTGGAATCGTTCGCTGTGCTGGAATCGGCATTAAGATGATCTTTTCTACTTACCTGGTGCCAGATGTGGAAATGCGCTTTGCGAGTGATGATATAAACCTGACAGAGCACAAACCAAGAATAGCGAGGAACAGCAGCGCGTACCTCGAGAGAATACAGCCCCGACTGCTGCATTAAAGGCGAATCGCTCGACTAATTCAAAGCCTGATAAATCGCTCAATACGACTTTGCTATTCAAAAGAGAGTACAATGAGTCGATTGCTTAGACCAAGTGGGACTGAAACGATGACTGATCGAAGCAGATAAACTTACAGAAACAAACCTTAAGCAGTTCATGCAACCAATGAAACAAGCTTCTGAGAACACAATTTGAAGGCTACGGTACCATAATCGACTCAACAGAGCCAATCAGCAAACACAGCCTATTCTAAACAGCGTAACAGAACACTTCAATTGCACGAAGAAAAAAACCGGCAATAAACATACATATACTGCAACCCACTCCCCTGTGCCAAAATCATTTCAGCACAGGGTCATCAGGGACGGTTTTTCCCGAAACTACTTATTTCACCTCAGCAGTACCACCTGCTTCTTCAACCTCTTTAACCAGAGATTCGGCATCTTCTTTCGAGACAGCTTCTTTCAGCGGCTTGGGAGCCCCTTCGACCAGATCCTTTGCTTCTTTCAGGCCGAGACCTGTTGCAGCGCGGACCACTTTGATCACGGGAATCTTAGCGTCACCAAAACCAGTCAGAATGACATCGAATTCGGTCTGTTCGGCAGCAGCTTCTCCACCACCACCATCTCCACCGGAAGCTACCATTACAGCTCCGCCAGCGGCAGCTTTAATACCATGAACTTCATCAAGGTAGTCAGCCAGTTCTTTAGCCTGGAGCAAAGTCAATCCAGCAATTTTGTCACCCAGTGCTTTGCTATCGTCACTAAACTCAGTTGTTGCTTCGGCCGTCGCCATCTTCTCTTTCCTTTCGCACGAATGCGTAAAATAAAATCTCTCAACACTATAAATCAAACCAACGCTGCATCGCCTGAGCAGCAGTTGTTACAAATACCAACACACATTTGATCCATCTTGAAACGGATCAACGTTTTAAGACTCATCCCCATCCGCGATTGATTTAATCTGACCTGCCACGGTTCCACCAGGACCTAAAAGTGCACCCGCTACTTGAGCACCAGGTCCCAGAATACGGGATACAATTTCGCCGATCAGTTCTGTTCGACCAGGACTCTTACTTAATTTTTGGACATCGTCTGATGAGAGTGAAGTCCCTTCAGTCAAGCCGCCTTTAATTGCCAGCTCTTCAATCTCAGTCGCCCACTTTGACATCTCTTTTGAAAGCGCGACAATGTCTTCGCCACCCCACACCAGTGTGGAAGGACCTCTTAAAACATCTCCCAAACCTTCAACGCCGGCGTTCTCAAAAGCGCGACGAGCCAGAGAATTCTTCACTGTCAGAGCGCTAATTCCTTTTTCCTGCAACTTGACCCGAAAACCGTTATCGGTAATCGCATCTAATTTTGCAGAGTCCACAATCACAAAATCCTGGACATCGCCTATCCGAGACTCGATCTCAGAGATGATCATTTCTTTTACGAATTTACTCATTAGATCTCTTTCAGCTTATTGATTGGCGAATGCAGTTGCTCTGCTTTGATTGAAGCAAATCGCATTCACAATGTTTCAGAGTGCAATTGCAATCCCGGGGCTCATGGTTGAGGAAATCGCGATATTTCGCACATAAGTCCCTTTGACAGATGAGGGTCGCAATGAATCTAAAAACTTCAACATTGCTTGAATATTCTCTACCAACTGATTCTGATCAAAGGACATCTTGCCAACCCGGCAATGCACATTGCCGCCGGCATCAACACGAAACTCAACTTTACCTGCCTTGTATTCTGAGACTGCATTGGCCACATCCTGAGTGACGGTACCCGCACGAGGAGAAGGCATCAAACCACGGGGACCTAACACACGACCCAGCGGACCAACAACACCCATCATATCGGGCGTGGCAATCGCCACATCAAAATCGAGCCAGCCCCCTTTGATCTTTTCTGCCAATTCTTTACCACCGGCAGCATCAGCACCAGCAGCTTCAGCCGCTTCCAGGTTGGCACCTTGAGCAAAAACGACTACTCGCTGTGTTTTCCCGATACCATGCGGAAGAATGATAGAACCACGCACCAGCTGATCAGCCTGACGTGGATCAACGCCCAGTCTGACGGCCAGCTCCACAGTCTGATCCATCTTAACCGGCTTGATCGCAGCCGGAAGACCACCATCCAGAGACTTTAATGCCTCAACGGCTTCTTCCAGGCTGACAGAACTCAGTCCCGCCAGTTTCTCTTTGTAAAATTTGGTTCTCTTCGATTGTTTTCCCATTACACTCTACCCGAAAAACGGTTTCTATATTAACTTGATTTGGCTCAGAATCGGTCTCAAAGACCCTTCTCGAAATTGATTGAAAAGATTACTTTTCGACTTCTAACCCCATACTGCGGGCCGTGCCAGCGATAATTTTGGCAGCCTGATCAATGTCGGAAGCATTCAAATCTTCAAACTTGGTTTTCGCTATTTCTTTTAACTGATCGATGGTCACTTTACCCACCTTGTTACTTTTAGGGCTACCGGACCCTTTCGCAATCTGGGCTGCCTGCTTGAGCAACACAGCCGCCGGCGGACTCTTCATAATAAAATCGAAAGAACGATCATTGAAAACACTGATCACAACAGGAACGGTTGTGCCAGCCATATCTTTGGTACGCTCATTAAACTGTTGAACGAACTGTCCAATATTCACTCCATGTGGCCCTAAAGCAGTACCCACAGGAGGAGCGGGAGTCGCCTGACCACCGGGAATCTGAACTTTAATTTCTGCAACAAGCTGCTTAGCCATTCGACCGACTTTCAAAACTCTTTAACAAGTACACATTAATCAATATTATTACTGACAAGACCGAAAGATCTGTCAGACTTTTTCAATCTGCCAATACTCTAATTCTGTGGGAGTGGGACGACTGAAGATTTCTATCAGTACGGTCACCTTGCCACTGGCTTCATCAATCGTATCGATCGTACCTTCAAACCCTTCAAAAGTACCATCCTTGATTTTGACGATATCACCACTCTGGAAATCCAACTTAATTTTTACTGGCGTCTCTTCTTTAGATTCTTCACGTCCCAACATCCGGGATATTTCATGTTCCTGCATGGGAATCGGCTTACCGGCTGCTCCGGTGAAGTCACCTACTCCATTTGTTGACCGTACCAGATACCAGCTGTCATCATTTAACTCGACCTGAATCATCAGATAACCAGGATAAAGCTTTCGCTCAAAAACCCGCTTCTTGCCACCTTTTGTTTCAACAACTTTTTCCGTGGGAATAATGATTTCCCCAAAGTATTCTTCCAGCCCGTCTCTTTTGATCCCTCTTAATAATGCCTCTCGAATCGATTTTTCCCGGTTACTCTGCACCTTCAACACATACCAAAGGCGATTTCCAGAGCCTTCAGCTTGTTCAGTTTGTTCAGAATCCGAATCATTACTCATTAGACACCTTTAACAGGGTCCGTTACATACGGTTACCCCAAAATTCACTCGAATGCTGCAATTAAAAGAGACTGCTAAAAAACAGGAATCGCCCATAATGAGCAGGAAACACAATTAATTCAATAAGCAGAGATCAAAAATCTCTTCAAATCACTGAAAGGTGAATTCCTCTGCTTCAAATCTGAAGAAAACCAATCAATCTGAAGAATGCCTGCCAAAGTACATCAAAGGCCAGCAGCAAAAATGACAAAAACACCATCAATACAATAACCACAGCAGTCGAACGCCACAACTGGTCCCAAGTCGCCCAGGTCACCTTCCCCACTTCTGCCTCTACAGAAATCAGGAAATCAGCAAAACGTGGAAAATTGACCACCCGATACGACAACCAGGTACAAATCACCACGACCGCCACCGCGATCCCCTTTTGCATTCCGGCGGACATCCCGATCGGCAAAACGTTGTAAAGCGAATAGGCACCAAAGATAGCAATTGCCACCATGCCTATTGCCGTCAACTGACGCACCAGACGCCCTTGATTCCTCTTATATAAACCACTACTCACTAAAGTAGCGGAAAATCCTTGCACTGTTTTGGATTTAGCCATTGGACCAATTTACTAAATAATACAAAGTTCAGAGGCGAACAATTAAATCGCAAACCTGCTTTTAAACTTTCGTTAAAGAGCAAGCGGCTACTGCCTCTTAGTAAAGTCTTCGCAGCAAATGCAACACACAAAAACACGGGCGGAGGGAATCGAACCCCCAACCGCTGGATTTGGAATCCAGTGCTCTGCCAATTGAGCTACACCCGTTCAAATCGAACTGACCAAACATTTTGACCACCGGAAGCAACTCAAAACCTGACACCAGTCACAAAACCCCGGCCAGCAAGTCCTACTTCTTGCGAGACTCTTTATGTAAAGTGTGACGCCGTAATTTTGGACAGTACTTCTTCAACGCAAGTCGCTCTGTACCACGAGTCTCTTTGCTGACCCGATAGTTGCGCATTCCCGTTTCAGTACATTCCAACCAAACATATTCACGTGCCATAACCGACCTCATGCCCCAAAGGACAACAAATACGACAAACCTGTAAATCTTAAGGTGCCCACTCCGATCAAAAACAGAGTGGACACCATTTTATTTAAATAGCAGGATGAAAAAATCCTACTCTACAATCTTGGTTACCACACCAGAACCAACTGTGCGACCACCTTCGCGAATCGCAAAGCGACTTCCTTCTGACATGGCAATAGGCTTACCAAGTTCGACTTCGACTTCCACATTATCGCCGGGCATACACATTTCTGCACCACCCCGCAATGTTGTTGAACCTGTCACGTCAGTAGTACGGAAGTAAAACTGGGGACGATATCCGTTAAAGAACGGAGTGTGACGACCACCTTCATCTTTACTTAGAACGTAAACCTGACCTTCAAACTTGGTATGAGGAGGAATCGAACCCTTGGCAGCCAAAACCTGCCCACGCTCGACATCTTCCTTCTTTGTTCCACGCAACAGAATACCGACGTTATCACCGGCCTGCCCCTCATTCAGGGTCTTCTGGAACATTTCAACGCCGGTACAAGTTGTTTCCTGTGTGTCACGCAGACCCACAATCTCAACCTTATCACCAACGGTAATAACACCCTGCTCAATTCGACCTGTCACAACCGTACCACGACCAGCGATAGAGAATACATCCTCGATCGCCATCAGGAATGGCTTGTCAGCTTCACGCTCTGGAGCGGGAATATTGTTATCCAATGCATCCATCAATTCACCGATGCAAGCGTTGAACGCTTCATCGCCAGGATGATCGAGTGCCCCTTTGGCATTTCCACGAACGATGACAATATCATCTCCAGGAAAACCGTACTTGGTCAGCAGGTCGCGAACTTCCATTTCGACCAGTTCAAGCAACTCTTCATCGTCAACCAGGTCGCACTTGTTTAAAAAGACAACCAGAGCCGGTACATCCACCTGACGAGCAAGCAGAATGTGCTCACGTGTCTGAGGCATAGGACCATCAGCGGCTGATACTACCAGGATGGCACCATCCATCTGAGCAGCACCGGTGATCATGTTTTTGATATAGTCAGCGTGACCAGGACAGTCAATATGAGCATAGTGGCGACCTTCGCTCTCGTACTCCACGTGACTCACTGCAATTGTCACTGTCTTGGTCTCGTCACGAACGGTCCCCCCCTTCGCAACATCAGCATAACTCTTCATCTGAGCAAGACCTTTTTCACTCTGAACAGCCAGCAGTGCTGTCGTCAAAGTTGTCTTACCATGGTCGATGTGCCCAATCGTCCCTACATTTACGTGCGGCTTTGTTCGCTCAAAGACTTCCTTAGCCATCTCTCTTTAAAACCCCTTTTTCAGGACTGGCACACAGCCAAACCCAAAACAATTAAGACCAACAAAACAAATAGCGAGGTACAAACAATTGCAACCCCCGCACGCAAGAGGCACACACCTCCTGAAAACCACTTTTTACTCTTACCTACAAAGCTGCTGATGGGACTTGAACCCATGACCTCGTCCTTACCAAGGACGCGCTCTACCAACTGAGCCACAGCAGCGTTATTTGATGTTCAAGTTTATTTCTTATATTCAAAAGCGGGTGAAGGGAATCGAACCCTCACAACCAGCTTGGAAGGCTGGGGCTCTACCATTGAGCTACACCCGCATACCGTAACCAGTAAAAACTTCTCTCTCAATTGGGGGAAGCAGGATTCGAACCTGCGAAGGCGTAGCCATCAGATTTACAGTCTGACCCCTTTGGCCGCTCGGGAATTCCCCCTCCCAACCAGCCGAAGCTGGAATCCATAAGCCAACTACTGCACTACCTTTACATCAAAAAGCACCGCAGTTCTAAGGCAAAAGAGCTAGCGGTGGGAATCGAACCCACAACCTTCGGTTTACAAAACCGATGCTCTGCCGATTGAGCTACGCTAGCCTGCTAACCTAAAAAAACTAAGTTAGTAGGCTTCAAGCCTCATGCAACCTGAACAACTCGCCTGGCTAAAGAGGTACTTTCCCCGTCGAAACTCAGTAAGCTGCTCAATATAGCAATCAGACACTTGCTTGCAAGTGTGAACGACAGGCTGATTAGAAAAATTGTTATCTTTTCTTCATGATTTATACCTATATGGCCTAAGATTTTCCATTCCAAAGGCACACACTTTTTGTCCTCCTGAAAGTACCATTTCCACAACAGATCAGTAACTTGAACACCTCTGAGCCTAAGTTCCGACTAGTAAAGAACAAACCAGGGTTCTCCCACCCATCACAGGGAAAAAAGTCGCTCTAAACAAAAAACAGGCATGATTTACAAAACCATGCCTGTTCTTAAGGGGAGAACTCACTCACTAATCTAGACCAAAAGGCCTGGAATAGTCTGCCTTAAATTCCCGGTATTTCAACACGTTCTACTTGAGTAATCCGACGTAACTTTTTCAGAGCACGAGACTCCAACTGCCTGATTCGCTCCTTGGTCACACCAAAACGATTGCCTACCTGCTCAAGTGTCTGAGGTTCATTTCGTGCATTCAGACCATAACGATAAATCAAGATATCTTTCTCGCGACCATCTAACTGATCCAGAATACTCATGATCACAGCATGTTGCTTCTGATTGACCAGCTCTTCTCCATATTGACTCTCCCGATCATCCGTGGACTGGAAGAAGAGCTCCTCGTTGCCCGTCCGGAACCGATCCAGAACTTTATATTCTGCCGGAATGGAGCGAGCATAATTTTTCATGATCGCCCAACTCGCATAGGTCGAGAATTTGTTCCCTTTGGTGTAATCAAATTTCTCGATCGCCCGAATCAGCGACATGTTGCCATCACTGACCATTTCAAAGAAGTTGCCTCCTGGCCGAATGTGACGCTTTGCAATCGAGACAACCAGACGAAGGTTACTGCGAATCAGAAAGTTTTTGATATCGATACTTTCATCCATCAGTTTTTCGATCCGATCCATGTCACGCGCTTTAGGACGATTCGGGTCCAGACCCTCCTGAATCTGAAATGCTTTGTACTTCAAGTAATTGAATTTTCGGAAATAATACGCTTCCTCTTCTCTCCTCAACAGAGGAATGGAATACAGGCTTGCCAGATAGGGTGGTAACCCGGGTGGCGTCCGAACTTTTTCCTTACTTTTATCAATTTCAGGAGGAGGTCCGAGAATGAGTTTCTCGGCATCCGGAAGATCGAATTCGTCACTGTACATGTAATCGATCGTCTGGGCGTGCAGACGTACTGCCCGCGCCTCCGAAATAATCCGATAGATACTTGCCTTGGTTCGACAGTAGCGGCGTGCCAGTTTTTCGACCGGAATACCACGTCGAGAACTATTGTAGATATCTCGTTTCTGTTGATCTGTAATTTTTTCTGGAGCATTCGGAAAGATCGCCAGTTCAGGATTCTCCCGATCAAAGTTTTTCAACGTATAACGAATGGTCTCAGGCGAACGGTTCATATGTCGCGCGATGCGGCGACTGACTTCTGCAGGACAACCTCCATAGCGGGCCAGTCGTCGGGCGCGACGAAGAATTTCTTCCCGGTCCTCATCACTTAACTGACTGAAATTCATACTACGCATGATATGACCACGGTTCTTCTGCAAAAAACGATCGACTGACGATTTCAAAAAGCCAACCCGCTTTCGCCCGTTAAACCGAAAACGACGACTGACAAGCCCTTTGTCACGCCAGCGATCAACGGTCTTGGTGGAAATATTGAATTTTTCACTGAGGTCCTGTACCGTCAAAACCTCCTCTTTTTCTTCTTCAACATTGATCTGGGCGCTATCAGACAGGTCTTCGATCAAACAACGTAAATCATGAAATACGTCTTTGCCAGAAACCACCAGATCGGGATAAAGCTCACCGCGATAAGTGGTGACCTGCTTACAGATTTCCGGGTAGGAATAATCCTGATCCAGATCAATTTCTGATAAAAACTCTTCTGAACGGCTAATCTGTTCCAGCTTGACCTCTCTCGGAGCAAACTTCATCTGCTGATCGGCTAACTGCTTCATTGCCGGATTGTTGTATTTTGAACTAACCATGACTACCACCCCTCATTTTGTAAGCCACCCCTGGCAACCAACGCGTCCTTCACGCAAGCTCTCACAAGGTTCCGCTTCTTACTACGCTATTATAGACGAAATTGAGAAGAAAAAGTTCACACGTAAATAATTTTTTTGAAATCCTTTTTTTGACTTAAGAATCGAGCTGCATTCAATCAAAAACTGCACACCATGAATTTATTTAACTAATTTTATTACAACAACTTATGTCGTTTCGTAAAAGTAAATTGCCCTGCCATCTCCCCAATATTAACCCTCCCAAACAGAATGTGATTCGATGGAATACTGCAACTCTTGGAAATTAAATGTGTGAAACTGCTCACATTTCGAACGCGAGACACAGACCACATATAAATGTACATTTTTTCACTGTTCATAAAAATGTACAACACTTATTTCAGCTCCTGCCTCACTTTTTGATGCCAACTGCCATTTCATTAAAACATGAACATGTATCACCAGTCAGAAAATATCTTAAAACGTCCCGATTTGATTTCATCAAAATCTATTTACCTTTACTCCAAGGTGGATACCATAAGAGAAGCTGGATCAGTCTCTGCGTTGTAAAATTCGTTCCGAATTCCGCAGTTCTCTATCCTGTCGAAATCAATGAAGAGATCTTCTTCATTGAACTCAATTCCATTATCGATTCTCCGAGATTCTCAATCGGAAGCGGGTTTTTTTATGTTGAAGCATGGTCAATCGAATTATTCTGTTTCCAGCCAATTGATCATTTGGGTCACACTGATTTGTCTGATTCTTACAACAACTTTGGAAGCAGCACCGAAAAAAAAGAAAAAAGCCCCCCCACTCAATCTCCCCCCCCTGAAAACTCAGGAACAAAAGATGCAACTTCTGGGGTACATCAGGCAAACGATGCCCACACGCAAAATTGGCAGCAGAATCAGTTTCAGTTCAGCCGACCTGGATAAAGCACTTGAGCAGGAACTCGGACCGGCTACGAAATCCTTCGCAAAGATCATCGATGATGAAACTTTTATTCGGCGCGTCTATCTCGACTTAACAGGCGAACTACCCTCACCGAATAGAATCAGTTCTTTCACATCAAGTCAAAACCGGAAGAAACGATCCATTTTGATTGACGAGTTACTGGAAACCGAAGCCTACGCGCGAAAATGGGCCCGTTATTGGACCTCCGTCATTTTTTATGATAGCGAAGCCAACAAAAATCGAATTAGCCCCAAAGCGCTGGAAGACTGGCTGACAGAGCAATTCCAAAAAGGGGCGCCCTGGGATTACATTACCGTCATGCTGATTTCGGCAACTCCACAGCGGAATAAAAAAGTGCGAAATGATTTTGGTCAGAAATACGGTCCTAATAATTTTGTCCTGGCTTGTGAAAACAAATCCACAGAACTGGCTTCCCAGACGGCCCGTATTTTCATGGGCATCAGCATCAAATGTGCTGAATGTCATGACCATCCTTTTGATAACTGGAAACGCGAACAATTCCATGAGCTGGCCGCCTTCTTTCACCCTTACACTTATAAAATGCCAGACAAGGATGATCCAACAGTAAAAACCACTGTCAAACCCCGGTTTCTACTGGGAGAAAAACCATACGAAACAATGAAGTCAGATGCGCGACGCGTCTCGATTGCCGCCTATCTGGCATATAACCCGAAAAACTACTGGTTTGCCCGGGCTTATGTGAATCGAATCTGGAGTGAAGTGATCGGCGATGGCTTCTACGATGTAGACAGTCTGGGGCCCGACAGTGATGTGATGCACAAGCCGGTCGTAAACCGGATCGCAGCGAACTTCAGATACAAGGACTTTGATCCCAAATGGGTCTTTCGGCTGATTATGAATTCCAAAGTCTATCAACGTGAAATGCGTACTATTTCCTCGAGTTCAGAACTGTTTACTGCAATCAGACCTTCACGCTTACGACCCGATGTTGTGGCAGCCTCGGTCAAAAATTTGACGGGTGAAGATAAAAAACTTCGCAAAGAAATCATGGAGGTTTTTGATATGAATCCTTCGCTCCCACAGGGTGCGCTGGAAGGATCGATTCAGCAGGCATTGCTGTTGATGAATAACACCACTCTGCAATCCAAACTCTCCGCAAGTGACCTGAAGAAAAAACTGGTATCGATCTCTGCAGATGAAGAAATGGTGCAGGAGCTTTACCTGAATGTGCTGGCCAGACATGCAACCGATCAGGAAATTGAGCGAAGCGTCAACTTTTTGAAAGAGTCAAAACAGCGCCCTGAAGCCATTGATGATCTGATCTGGGTTCTCATCAATTCCACGGAATTTCGTACGAAACGATAGTCCTTTTCAAACTGAGGAACAATTAAAATGCATACAGATGCGCTATTACATCTGAACTTGAATCGTCGCGGCGGAATTTCGAGAAGAAATTTTTTACAGGCGGCTTCTCTGAGCGTTGCCGGTTCCACTCTGTTGAGTCAGTTCCAACTGAACGCGGAAGAGTTGAAAAAGGAAGGTCGGTCCTGCATTCTGCTTTGGCTGGCAGGTGCGCCGAGCCAAATGGAAACATGGGATCCCAAACCAGGCACACCGAACGGCGGCGAAACCAAAAAAATCAGTACACAAACGCCAGGAGTCGAAATTGCCCACTACTGGCCAAAGATAGCATCTGTGATGAATGATGTCGCATTGATCCGTTCGATGACGGGAAAAGAAGCGGCACACGAACGGGGCACCTATCATCTGCATACAGGCCATCGCATGCTGGGAATTGAAAGGTTCCCTCATTTCGGTTCTGTGGTTGCCAGAGAAATTGGTGATCCTCAATCCGATATTCCCAATTTTGTCAGTATCGGTCAAACCCTGAGTTCCGGCTTTCTGGGAGTTCAGGTAGCACCATTTATTATCGACAGACCCGGTCAACTACCGGCGAATGTTTTCAACAGCACCCCCGAATCACGACAACAACGCAGACTGGCGTTATTGAGTCAGCAGGAAAAAGATTTTACCGAAGCCGGAGCCCAAGCACTCGTTAAAGAAAACATCAAGTTGTACGAAAAAGCCAACTTGATGATGAAATCACCCAAGTTGAAAGCGTTCCAATTCGATGATGAACCCACCAATATGCAAGAGGCCTATGGAAAATCGCAAACAGGACAGGGGCTTCTCGTGGCGCGGCGGCTTGTAGAAGCAGGTGTCCCTTTTGTCGAAGTGCGCACCGGTGGTTGGGATATGCATAACAACGTCTTTAAGGGTATGGAACGGCGCGCTCCCGATGTGGATCAGGGTTTATCTCAACTGCTCATTGATTTAAAACAACGCGGCTTGTTAGAAAAAACGCTGGTTCTTTGTATGGGCGAATTCGGACGAACCCCGAAAATCAATGCACGTCCACCGATTCCGGGCCGTGATCACTGGGTTAAAAACTTCAACCTGCTTATGGCAGGTGCCGGCATCAAAGGGGGGCAGGCCATCGGTAAAACTGATGAAAATGGTCAGGAGATCGTTGACTCACCAGTCCAGGTCGATGACCTCTTCCGTTCGATGTGCAAGGCGATGCAAATCGACGCTGACATGGAACTACACACTCCCATTGGGCGTCCTGTGAAACTGGTTGAAAGTGGTGAAGTGATTAAAGGCCTCTTTGGATAACCTTCCGCAACCTGTCGCGTTATCTGCTGACTTTCAGAATTTGTTTGTCTCGAATCATCAACTGAAAGAAACCGGGCTTAATCAAAAACAAGCCTTAAAAAGACTTGGCAGTACTCCTTGTCTCAACGTATGATAAAGGCAGGTTCAACGGGAACCGCAGGTGAGACAAACACCGCCTTACTCCCTACCTCCATTAAACTTACGATATCTTGTATCAACAGGCAGACTCATGACAGGCATTGCTGTTCCTTGTCCAAAGTGCAAAAAAAAACTCAAACTCCGCGATAAAAGTTTGCTCGGAAAAAAAGCGCGTTGCCCCAATTGCAAACATGCGTTCGTTCTGCAACTACCTGTCACGACCCCCGAACCCAAAGCGTCTGCCCCTGTGCAGATCCAGACAGCCTCCGATCAGGCTCCCAACAAACAGATGGCAGCGCCCCTTGAAAGTCCTGTTGCGCCACAGGCTGCACAGCAAAACCAGGAAGTAAAAATTGAGCTAGCTCAGCCTTCCGCTCCGATTGTAGGAACCTCTGCCAAATGGATTCCCGATGATTCGGTAGAAACTTCTCAACCAGCGACACCTGTTCCCCCTACAGCACCACAAAATCAGTTTCCGCAAATTGATACATCCGCAGCGAAAACAGAACCCGCTGCCAAGGTCATTGATACCGGTCAACCGGATTCGATTATTCCCAATGTCCAATTAGAATCCACAGATAATGCTGGAGTAGCGCGGCTCCGTGAATTACGCCGCAAAAATGCGAAGCGAAGAAACTTTTCCATTTTGATTGGTCTGGCCTTTATCATTCTGATCAGTATCGGCGGATATTTTGCCTGGCCGAAGGTGCAACAGACCATCGTAACCAAACCGCCCGCACCCGTTCCGTCAAAACCGGTTCCGCAAAATCCTAAACCGGTTGTTGCACTGATCAACCAGAAACAAGAGCAGGTTCCCAGCCCCACCTCTGGGAAACCGATTCAACTCTTGTACGTACCGGCGGGAACTCGCATCATGCTGCATTTGAGACCAGCCGAACTTTGGACCCCCGGTTCGCAAGGAGAAGAGTTTCGTGCCTGCCTGGGTCCCGTGGGAATCTGGGCCGAGCAAAAAATCAAAGAAATCTGTCTCAAAGAACCAGCACAAATCAGTGAAGTCACATTTTGCCTGATTTTAGGAACACCAGGTGCCCCGCCGGAATATGCTGCCGTGGTTCGGCTGACAGAACCTGTAAAACGCTCGGAACTCATTTCGCAATTCGATGGACAGCGACTGGATAACTATAGTTTTCCCGTCTATTCCGGAGACAAACACTCTTCGATGATCGTGGATAAAAACACCTACGTAATTGGTCCTCCGGGAGAAGATCGTGCTGCTGAAATGGCAGAATCACGTGAAATTGAAAGCAGCACCTCACCTGGAATCGAATCCATTCTGAGAGAGACCGACCGGGATCGACATTTCACCATCGTCTTCGATCCGAATGAAGTCCGCCGCCAGCGGGAAGTGCTGGTTCCAGAAAAAGTGCACCCATTTTTGATTCAGCTGTTAGACTGGCTCGGCGATGATGTCGAAACGATTGCCTGGAGCATGCACCTGGGTCAGGATGATTTTTATTCGGAATTTCTTTTCCGAAATTCCACGATGGTTCGCGCCTCGAAACTGGCCACGAATTTAAAGGAACGTCTGGATCAACTTCCACATGAGATTCTGGAAGGTGTTCAGAAAATGAATCCGGGCACTGTAGGCAGCCGAAAAGTAATTGGCCGCTTTCCCGCCATGTTGAAAGCATTCAGTATGGCCAACCAACAGCAGGCTGGCGAACGCTACGCCCAACTGGTCAGCAAATTACCAGAACGCGCTGCACCCAATCTGGCCCTGGCCAGTTTGCTCACCTGGGATGAATCGACGCGAACCGATTTTTCTGCCAAAGCCAAAGTTAAAACGGCTCCGTCTGCTGGACCCAAGTTACCAGACCTGATCGTGGATCGGCTCAAGCAGAAAATCGAAATTGATTTTCGGCGTACCCCTCTGTATGAAACTTTTGATTATATTGGTGAGGAAACGAAAACGAACATTATTTTGGATGGCGAAGCGCTGAAACTGGTGGGATATACCAAAAACATGGCTCAGACGATGAATTTGGGAATGGTTTCCGGATTGGATGCAATCCAGGCAATTTTCAACGTCAAAGACCAGGATCAAATGTGTCTTGTCATCGATCAAAACAAGAAGACAGCCACGATCACATCCAAGCCTTTTGCGAAACAAAATAACTTAAAAGTATTCGTGTTTCCGCCAAAAAAATAACAGTTCACGCCAGTTTTCGTCCGAAGGTGATTACGAATGGATGTCACCACGTTTCAATGTCCTCAATGCCAGACTGTGCTTAGACTGCGCGGCAAGCGGTTAACGGATTCTACTTTTCCATGCCCCGATTGCAATCAGCTCCTTCAGTTATCTCAGACGGCCGAGGGATCCACTGAAATCAGCCTGATGACCGCGGCCCCCGCAGAGAAAGCTGATTCTCCCCACTCTCTGAAAGCAGGGTCATGGCTGCAGACACTACGACGTGGGTGTAGAAGTTTGACTTCGAACCCCGTGCTCATTTCCTGGATTGTCGCCGGCAGCGGAGCAGTTCTGATTCTGCTGATGCTGGTCATCGATCATAATTCTTCTGACAAAACGACCACTCTGAACCAGACCGCTACGGTAACAGAAACTCCCGCACCCCTTCCATCCGAGACTGTAAATCTTGAACCTCCTGACATCAAAGAGCAGCAGCCCGCGGTCCCGGCTCTCCCTGAACCTGAACCCATCGTTCGAGCAAAACCTGCCCCTCCCCCTCTGCCGATTGTGGATCAGGAAATAGTCGCCGTCAAACCAGAACACACTCCTGCCCTGATAGCGCAGAAACCTCAACCAGCGGCGCTGGTCTCACCGGAAACTGATGTCACAGTCGCCTTGCAAATTCCCATCATTGAGTTTCGCCAGCCTGAAGCCATTCCATTGAAAAAACTGATCCGACAATTAGAAGAAATGCTGGATACCAAATTTCAAGTCGCGGAAAATATTAAAAGTGACTCGCGGCTGCTGGACACGCCGATTTCGTTTTCACTCAAAAACACCACCCTCTCAATTTTATTAAAGCAGATATTAAGTAAAGCGGCACTGACATTTACCGTGAAATCAAATAAGATTCATATTCAGAGAGTAGAAGCTCTCTGAAAACGTTACCATCAACTCAAATGTGAGCTAAAACGAAATTAGAATTCACCGTGAAACTCGACGACAAAGTCTGTTACTGTTTTCATATCAGTAAGCGAAAAATCTTGAATCATCTCCGCATCCATCGCCCCAGAAGGGCCAGCCAGCTGAGTGAGTGTGGAGGCGCTGGAACGGGTTGTGGTTGGTGTGTGCCTTACTTAAAACGATACTTCGCAGAGTCTGAGGAATCCGCATCTCCTGACCCCAGCGATTTACCCCAGACCGAAGAGGCCATCACCGCGGAAGAATATGCGCAACAACGAGAAAAGTATATTGAGAGTGGAAAAGGGACTCCGCCCGCTTAGAGCTGCGACAAAATTTAATCTGCTCAGAGATCACTAACATGCCCGGACCCGATGCAGAAGTAGTACCAGCCAATCTCATCGAAGAGAAACCAATACTGCTTTCACTGAAATCCATTTCCAAAACCTACACAACTGGAGATGTCTCAGTCCCGGTTTTGCATCATGTAGACCTTGACGTCTTTGCCGGTGAATTCCTGGTCATCGTTGGTCCTTCCGGGTCTGGTAAAAGCACTTTACTCAATATCGTAGGTGGAATTGATGTCCCCACAGAGGGTAGCGTTTCTTTTCGAGATCAAAATATTTCTCTCTTCAACGAACAGGAACTCACCCGGTATCGCCGAGAGCATATTGGGTTTGTGTTTCAGTTTTATAATCTGGTTCCCACGCTCACCGCTAAGGAAAACGTGATCGTCGCCGCGGATATCAGTCAATCGCCGATGTCTGCGACGGAAGCCCTGGAACTCGTTGGCCTGGGAAATCGGGTTGATCACTTCCCCTCGCAACTCTCAGGTGGCGAACAACAGCGCGTCGCTATTGCCCGCGCGCTGGTCAAAAACCCCGATTTACTACTCTGCGATGAACCCACGGGCGCGCTGGACCTCTCCACCGGACGCATGATCCTGGAAGTGCTGGGAAATTTGAATCGGGAACTGGGAAAAACGATTGTCATCATTACACATAATTCTGCTATCGGGCAGATGGCACAAAGAGTCGTTCGCATCGGTTCCGGCACCATTGCCGAAACGAAACTCAATCCAGATCCGATTGCTGCGAGGCTGGTTACCTGGTAATGAAAGTACTACACCGGAAATTACTAAGAGAACTATTCGCTGCCAAAGGAGTTCTGACAGCAATCGTAAGTATCATTGCTGTTGGCATCGGTTGTTTTATTGCGATGTCTTCGACGTATGACAATCTGGAATATTCGCGACAAAGCTACTATCGACTGTGTCAGATGGCTGATTTTTCTGTCGAGCTCAAAAAAGTACCCGTGGGTAATCTCACAACACTCACGGAAATTCCAGGTGTCATCAATGTTCTGCCTCGCATCGTCTTTGAAGTGACCGCTGCCCTGGAAGGAGTCGAAAAGCCCGTTTCAGGAAAAGCGGTTTCCATGCCAGCCCATGAAAATGCCTCGATCAACCGGATCGTCATCAAGCAGGGCAGTTACTTCACCGACCAGAGGCAGGAAGAAGTGATTCTTAACGATGCATTTGCACGCGCTCAGAACCTGCGACCAGGCGACCATATTCAGTTAATTCTCAATAATCGACTACAGGATCTCCTGGTTGTCGGCACCGCCATCAGTTCTGAATTTGTCTACCTGATTGGTCCGGGAGGACTGGTTCCCGAGCCGGAAAGTTATGGCGTTTTTTATTTGAAACACGACTATATGGAAGACGTCTTCGGCTTCGAAGGGGCTGCCAACCAGATTTTGGGACAGTTGGCGCCTGAATTTCAAAGCCCGAATCGGGTACGTCAGGTTCTAGATCAACTCGAACTCAACCTGGACGACTATGGCGTGATTTCAAAAACTCCGTTAGCAGAACAATCTTCGCATTGGTTTTTAAAAAGTGAAATCGATGGGCTGAAAGTCAGCGCGACGATTCTGCCGACGATCTTTCTGATCGTCGCAGCCCTGGCTTTGAACCTGCTGATGTCACGGATGGCAGAGCAGCAACGCACTGTGGTCGGAACGTTTAAAGCGCTGGGATATTCCAATCGGGAAATGTTTCTGCATTTCATTCAGTTCGGGTTCCTGATTGGTCTGGCGGGCGGATTGCTGGGAGTTCTCATCGGTTATTCACTGGCAGGAGGCATGACGGCACAATACCGACAGTTTTTCGAATTCCCTTCATTAACGAATCAGCTTTATCCGCGGATCATTCTGCTGGGAATGCTGATCAGCATTTTCTTTGCGGTCCTGGGAACCTTTCGCGGTGTCCGCTCGGTCGTCCGACTCTCGCCAGCCGAAGCCATGCGACCCAAACCTCCACTGCGCGCCAGACGGATTTTGCTGGAAAAGTGGCGCGCATTCTGGAATTCTCTGGATTTTCGCTGGCAACTGGTTCTGCGGGATATCTTTCGCAATCGAACGCGCACTCTGGGAGGCGTGTTGTCTGCAACAGTCGGTGCAATGCTGCTCCTGGTGACATTCTCGATGTATGACGGCGCCTTCGCCTTACTGAATTTTCAATATGACAAACTGTTGCTGAGTGATATCGATATCAGCTTTAAAGATGATCGTGATTATTCCGCGTTTTACGAATCACAACAAATCAGAGGCGTGGACTTTGCTGAGCCACTCTTTCAGGTTGGTTGTACCCTGAAAAACGGAATTCACGAAAAGAAAGTGGCGATCTCCGGAATTCTCAGCGATGCCCGCCTGACGATTCCCCGCGACACGGAAGGGAATCGGGTCATCGTTCCTCAGACGGGAATTCTGGTAACTCGCAAACTGGCAGACATTTTGCAGATCAAAGCGGGGGACTCGATCCAGATGATTCCCGTTGCCGGTGACCGTACGATGCGGCGCGTACCCGTGATGAAAATCATTGACAGCTATCTGGGATTAACCGTCTATGCCAATTTTCAATACTTGAATCGACTGATGGGTGAAGCGAATTCCCTGAACAGCGTTCAATTGAAAACCAAACCCCAATCAGCGGCCACGCGGCAGATTTATCGACAACTCAAACAGTTACCTGCCATCCAATCGGTCAATTCCATTCGAGACCAGAAAGAGAAATTGCGGGAAGTGTTGATCGACCAGATGGTCGTGATGATTGTGGTAGTGATCGTCTTTTCCTGCCTGATTTTTTTCGGTAGCATTTTGAACGCGTCCCTGATTTCGCTCTCAGAACGTCAGCAGGAAATCGCCACACTCCGCGTGCTGGGTTACACGCCTGCTGAAGTCGGTTCGATCTTTCTAAGAGAAAGTTTGTGCGTCAACCTGCCGGGAATACTCTTAGGTTTGCCCGCCGGTTACTGGGCTTCCAAAGCAATCAATATTGCCTACGATACCGAGTTATTTCGCATGCCTTTTACGATTACCACTATGAGCTGGATCTATACCATCCTGCTGGGAATCTTATTTACACTGATATCACATTGGCCGGTACAAAAAACCATTCAGAACATGAACTGGTTGACGGCTCTGAATGTAAAGGAATAACCATGTCCCGAAAAACGACAATCATCATTGTGATTTTGCTAAGCGGCCTGGGAATTTTTTACCTCGCATCGCCGGCGCCTCTACCCGTTGATGTAACCACAGCTGAAACAGGCGAGGTCAAAGCATTTGTGGAAGAACGTGCCAAGACCACGCTGCCCCGAGTCTACCGCATTGCCATGCCATTAAATGGTCGTGTTCTGCCCATCAAGGTTTCGGAAGATCAGAAAGTGACGCAAGGTCAGGTTGTGGCTGTGATGGAAACATTTGACCTGGAAGCAGAAGTGGCCAAAGCAAAATTCCGAGTGGAGCAATATGCCCGAAAAATCATCGAGCAGGCGGATGACAGTCTTGAAGACAATTCGCTGATTCAATTTAATGAGTTTCTGAAATCAATGAATCTGACGGTTGCTGCAGCCAGCAAGCAACAAGAGGCCAGCCTGGCCAAATGGCAATTTTCCAAAGATGAGTTTGATCGTAAGTACCAGCTCGTGAAAAAAAACGCCATTTCAGAAAGCGAACTCAATGAATCCGATCTGTTTAAAAAACAGAGTGAAGTCGATTATCAGAAAGACATTTTGACATGGCGCTCTCTGCAGGCGGTTCAAAGTGCCATGCAGATTGGAAAAATTTCGATCCAGAAATATAAAGAGAAAAAAGAGCTTAGCGAAGCCGTCTTACATGAGGAACAAAAAGAAGCACGCGCACATTTGAAACAGTTAGAACGCGATCTGAAACGGGCCACGATGCAAAGCCCCATCGACGGAACGGTTCTCACGAAATATTATTCCAACGAACGAACGTTATCAGCGGGCGAAGTATTACTTGAAATCGGAAAACTGGAAGATCTGGAAGTCGAGGTGGATGTACTGTCTCAGTATGTGGGAAATATTCGAATCGGTGCGCCCGTTGACATCGAAGGACCCGCCATTGGAGACGAACCAGTGCAGGGAAAAGTAAAACGCATCTACCCCAAAGGTTTCACAAAAATATCTTCGCTGGGAGTCGAACAGCAGCGCGTCAAAGTCATTATCAGCTTTAATGAGAATATCTGGAAACAGTTACAAGAACAAAATCGGGAGCTGGGAACGGACTTCCGCGTGCGGGTCAAAATCTTTACCGAGATCAAAAAAGATGTCGTTAAAGTTCCCAGGTCGGCCCTGTTCCGTAATGGCTCCGGCCAATGGCAGGCCTTCCTCGTACGAAACTCAAAGACAGTCCTGCTCGATGTAGAGCCGGGCGTCATGAACGATTTCGAAGCCGAGATCCGCTCAGGAATCAAAGCCGGAGATCAACTGATTATCGCCCCCAGCATGAACCTGAAATCCGGCACTTCAGTTGACGTCCATGTGATCAGGCAACCCTGATCACATTTCACAACAGGATCAGACGCCCGTTTCTGTAGTACTTTTGATCGGAATCTGTCGTGGCTTTACGGTGGAAGACTTTTCTAACATCACAGTGACAACGCCATTCTGGACAGTCGCTGTCACCTGGTCAGGATCAACGGCAATCGGCATGGGAACCGATCTCCGAAATATTCCTGAAGGCCGTTCACTCATGCGAACTGTTTGACCGCTCGTAGCAGTCGTCCCGGTCTCTCTTGTGCCGGTGATTGTCAGCATATTTCCTGCCAGTGTGATATTGATTTCGTCAGCCGTCACTCCGGGCAAATCGAAAGAAACCTGTACCTGTTCTTCCAATTCAAGCAGGTCGACCCGCGGAATCCAGACCGCTTCATTTCCAAGCATGCCCAGCTTATCCAACGCACGCTCTCCCTGCTCTACTGCAACACCCAATAATTTATCGAATTCAGATCGTAAACGTTCAATCGAGTTATGCATTCCCGAGGTTTCGCTCTTCTTGCTTTGCTCGGCTTCTGTTTGCTCGACTGCTTCTTCTTCAGTAGAAACGTGAACGGGGTCAGCCTGATTTTCAGTGGTTGACATGGCAACTTCCTCTCAATATCGATGATATCGGTGTGATTCAGAAACTTTTGATGCTTAACTCTCTCAAGTCCACTCTACTTTTCAGCAGACTGACCTTATTCCTGCATTGTCTCACATCTCATTCGAACTACCAGTAAAAATATTGAATTTTTTCCGGCATGTTCGTGTCGAAATGGAATCAAAGCACAAACCGGACGTTTCGAGCGAAACCCTCTGAGTTATTTTTCTTCTTCGCCCGCACAGGAATTCGCGGCGGTCACCTGCTCGCGCTGATTCTCCTTGATTTCAGAAACAGAACAACCACCACAGGCCGAGCAGTCTTCAGCTCCTTCCAGATTGGAGAGGCCTCCACAAGAACCTTTGATACAGCGATTACTGAAGATGACACCGACGGCCATTCCAGCAAAAGCGAGGGCAAATATACCGAGGGCGAACAAGACTGTGGTCATCATGGTTTGTTTACCTCTCCCAGTAATTCCTGCCAGCGTGGGGAAATACGCTCAGTAAAACCGTTTTCTGTTTTCACAATAAAATAAGCGGCGATGTTCCGGTCCTTTGCCCAATTATATCCCTCTTCGGGCCCCAATACCATCAGGCATGTCGCCTGAGCATCACAGTTCATACAAGTTTCTCCAACAACGGAAACCGAAGCCAGTGTATGTTTCACGGGACGACCTGTACGGGGATCAATCGTGTGAGAATACGTTGTTCCCTCCACTTCAAAGAAATTGCGGTAGTTGCCGGATGTGGCCATCGACAGGTCTGCAAGTGAGACAATTTTTTGCACAACCCGTCTCTCACTCACCGGTTTTTCAATTCCTACGCGCCAGGGAAGCCGTTTTTGATTGTGCCCCCGCGCCCGCATCTCACCACCAATTTCCACCAGATAGTTTTCGATCTCCTGTGATTCCAGCAACTCACCAACGGCATCGACGGCGTACCCTTTGGCAATTGCCGACAGGTCAAGATACACATCAGAAATCAACTTCTTCAACGCGGGTTGATCGCGTCTCACTATGACATGCTGGTAACCGACACTCTTTCGGGCCGCTTCAATGCGACTGGTTTCGGGAATCGTTTTTTTACCCGGATCCGGGCCAAAATGCCACAGATTCACCAGCGGGCCCACCGTCATATCAAAGGCCCCCTCGCTCTCTTTACTGATGTTGATCCCCGCTGCAACCACTTTCACAACTTCCGGCGAAACCTCAAACCACTCGTCAGACTGACTTTGATTGAACCGAGATAACTCTGAGTCTTTGATGTAAGTCGACATTTGCCGATTGATATTCTGCAAAAGCTGATCGACTTCTTTTTTGAGTCGCGCTACATCGACTTTCTCGGGAGTCAGGCTGCAGATCGTAATGTGGTATTGGGTCCCCATTGTGGGACCCTCAAAATGCAACTTGCTTAATGGGACTGTCTCAGAAGCCGTCTGGTCAGTTTGACATGCCGTGACAGCGACGCACAACATCAGCAATATTGTGATGCGCTGAAACGCTAGACGTCTCTGATTAACCGAAGTCATCATAGCGGATGTTCTCAGGCTCAACTCCCAGATCATCCAGCATATTCCGTACAGCGGATAACATCATCGGCGGACCACAAATGTAGTATTCACAGTCTTCCGGCGCGGGATGTTTGCTTAAATACTCATCCAATAAGACCTGATGGATAAATCCCTGTAAGCCATCCCAGTTATCTTCCGGCACAGGATCAGAAAGCGCGATGTGCATTTTGAAATCCGGAAAGTCTTTTTCAATCGCCCGGAATTCATCTTCGTAGAACATTTCACGCAGACTGCGGGCACCATACCAGTAAGAAACTTTCCGGTCGGTTTTACGTTCTTTATACAACTCATAAATATGTGATCTCAGCGGAGCCATACCAGCACCACCGCCGATGTAGATCATTTCGGCATCCGATTCATTAATGAAGAATTCTCCATACGGACCAGAAATCGTGACTTCATCGCCCGCTTTTAAATCGAAAATATAGGATGACATTTTACCTGGAGGCGTTCCCTCAGGTGAACGAGGAGGCGGAGAGGCAACACGCACATTCAGCATGATGATGCCTTTTTCACCAGGATAGTTAGCCATCGAATAAGCACGAATGGTTTCTTCATCTACTTTGGATTCAAACCGCCATAGATTAAAATTGTCCCAGTCCTCTTTGTATTCATCGGGAATGTCAAAATCGCTGTATTTAATATGGTGTGGTGGAGCTTCAATCTGAATAAAACCACCCGCTTTAAAAGCGACATCTTCGCCTTCCGGCAATTCCAGAATCAACTCTTTGATGAATGTGGCAACGTTATCATTCGATCGGACTTTACAGACCCACTTTTTGGTTTCGAAGACTTCGGGCGGCACTTCAATTTTCATGTCGCCCTTCACCGGCACCTGACAGGACAAGCGACAGCCTTCACGAACTTCACGGTTATTAAAATGCGAACGCTCGGTGGCCAGAATATCTCCCCCGCCGGACTGCACTTTGACTTCACACTGGGCACAAGTTCCACCACCGCCACAAGCAGATGAAACGAAGATCTGGTTTTCGGCAAGTGCACTCAACAACTTACCACCAACGGGAACTTCGATTTCCTTTTGTTCGTTCACGGTAATTTTGACATTACCTGAAGCAACCAGTTTGGATTTCGCAATCAGAATGAGTGCGACCAAAGCTAAAACAATGGTCGTAAACATAATAACGCCGAGTACAATTTCATTCATGATAAAACGTTGACCGTTATAAAAGATAGAATGTAGTGTAGTGAAGATTTATAATTGGATTCCGGAGAACGCCATAAAGGCCATCGCCATTAAACCAACGGTAATAAAAGTGATGCCCAGCCCCCGTAATCCGAGTGGGATATCACTGTATTTCAATTTTTCACGAATGCCCGCCAGGGCCATAATCGCAATTGCCCAGCCAACGCCGGAGCCAAGTCCGAAGACAACACTTTCAGGAAAATTATAATCCCGTTCGACCATGAACAGTGTGCCTCCCAGGATGGCACAGTTCACAGTAATCAGTGGTAGAAAAATTCCCAACGAGTTATATAAAGCAGGGAAATATCGATCCAATGTCATTTCCAGAATCTGCACCATTGCTGCAATCACACCGATATAACAGATCAAACCGACAAAAGTCAGATCGACGTCCGGGTAACCGGCCCAGGCCAGAGCACCTTTTTTCAGGAGATGCTGATAGATCAGGTTATTGGCGGGAACGGTAATCGCCTGAATGACGATGACGGCAATTCCCAACATGGAAGCAGTTTTGACATTCTTGGAAACGGCCAGAAAGGTGCACATTCCCAAAAAGAAGGCCAGGGCCAGATTCTCAATAAACAGACATTTGATAAACAGGCTCAGATAATGTTCTAACATGTTATGCCTCCTCCAATTGCTCGGTCTTGAAGGATCGTAAAATCCAG
This sequence comes from Planctomycetota bacterium, assembly GCA_022600195.1. Classification (GTDB taxonomy): domain Bacteria; phylum Planctomycetota; class Planctomycetia; order Planctomycetales; family Planctomycetaceae; genus Gimesia. The sequence continues at coordinate 55,409 of JAHZKX010000059.1, read as the reverse complement.
ATGAAAAAACCGATGATAAAAAACGCGCTCGGAGGTAACAGCATCAACCCGTTCGCATCATACCAGCCACCCTCGCGGCTGAGCGTTAATATTTGAACGCCGAACAGACTACCCGAACCAAACAGTTCGCGGAAGAAGGCCACGATCATCAAAATCGCACTATAACCCAATCCGTTACCAAGCCCATCCAGGAAACTGATACCGGGCTCGTTTTTCATCGCGAAACCTTCTGCACGACCCATCACAATACAGTTGGTGATAATCAAACCCACAAACACGGAAAGCTGCTTACTGATTTCAAACGCAAACGCTTTCAAAAACTGATCCACCAGAATCACCAGCGACGCAATAATTGTCATTTGCACGATAATACGAATGCTGCCCGGAATCTGTAACCGAATCGACGCCACCGCGGCATTCGAAAAGGCGGTGACCAAAATCACCGCGATACTCATCACCAGCGCAGTTTCCATTTTGGTCGTTACAGCCAGAGCCGAGCAAATTCCCAGAATCTGCAAGGCAATCGGGTTGTTTTTGAAAACCGGATCGAGAAGAACCTCTTTTTTCTTTGAACTCATTACTATTTTTCCCCCTTTTCCCGAAGACTTTCGAGATAAGGTTTAAATCCTAAATTACCCAGCCAGAAATCCAGCAGGTGAGTCACACCACGTGATGTAATTGTTGCCCCGGACAAACCATCCACTTCATGAATCGCGTTTTTCGAGTCTGGAACGACGTTCCCTTTGATCACTTCAATCTCAGGCTTGAAGTCCTTACCGTAAGCTTCTTTGCCTTTCCAGAGTGCTTTCCATTTGGGGTTATCAACTTCTCCCCCCAGTCCGGGCGTTTCACCATGTTGGTAAAACGTCAAACCTGCGATGGTATTCAAATTCGTATCCAACGCCAGAAAGCCCCAGAGTGTTGACCAGAGACCTTTGCCTCTGATGGGCAGCACGTATTGAGACAGTTTCCCGCTCTCGTCGCTGATTAAATAAACCCAGGAATAGTTTTCACGGCGTTTAATACCAGCGATATCTTCCGCAGAGGGAATTTCCATACTCATTTTTGGATTGTCGGCTGCTGTCTTCTGATCGTATTGCTGTGGATTCGGGAACAAGTCCTTATCATCGGTGACCACTTTACCGGTATTCAAATCAACAATGATCGCCGTCACTCGCGAATCATAAAGTTCGCTGAGTTTAGTGCTATCATCACCGGGTTCGACTAAACCGGCTGCCGAGAGAATGTTCTTTTTACGTTCATCCTCTTTGTTCCGGTCCTGACGATCGCGTAAACCGACGGCAGCCCCGGACACGAGGATTGAGCAGACCACGCATAACGCAGCCGATACCAAAAATGTGAATCCTATTGAATCACGCGACATTTCGCGCCAACCTTCTTTTAATATTTGCTTGAACAACGTAATAGTCAATCAGAGGTGCGAAGACATTTCCAAACAGAATTGCCAGCATAATTCCCTCTGGGTACGCCGGATTGACAACCCGAATCAGAATTGTCATTCCACCAATCAATATTCCATAAATCCATCTGCCATTCTCCGTCATCGCTGCGGATACCGGATCCGTGGCCATAAACACCAGACCAAAGGCCAGGCCTCCGACTACTAAATGCCACTGCGGTGGCATCGCGAACATGGCATTTGTATTACTGCCGATCAGATACAGCAAGAGCGAAAGTCCCATCGCCCCCACCAGAACACCTGCCATCACGCGCCAGGAACCAATGCCAGCCAGGATGAGAAAAACAGCACCCAGCAGACACGCAAAAGCAGAAGTTTCTCCCATAGAACCTTGAATTTGTCCCATGAATGCCTGCATCCAGGAAATTCCCAGTCCACCATCGGCGATGGAATTTGTAACCGCTTTCATGCCCACTTCAGGTGAGGCAACCGCCATCTGACCGAGTGAAGTCGCACCGCTGAAGCCATCGACGGCAGTCCAAACTGTATCGCCAACAATCTGTGCGGGGTAAGCGAAGTAGAGAAACGCACGAGCCGTCAAAGCCGGATTCAGGAAGTTCTTACCGGTTCCCCCGAAAATTTCCTTGCCGATCACAACACCAAAAGTGATGCCGATTGCCACCTGCCAGAGAGGAATTGTAGGTGGTAGTGTTAAAGGGAATAGCATCCCGGTAACCAGGAAGCCTTCATTGATTTCATGCCGACGCACGATACAAAACAGACCTTCCCACATACCACCGACGGCCATGCAGACAATATAGATTGGGAAAAAGTAAAGTGCGCCATGGACCAGATTGGAAACAAGACTGCTCGCATCAGGGGCAATCCCAACGGCAGACATCACTTCGCCACGCCAACCGGGAACCGAGTCGATGCCCATTGCACTCATTGCCGCATTTGCTTGATAACCGGTGTTATAAAGCGCCATAAACACACAGGGCACCAATGCGACAATCACCATACTCATCATGCGTTTTAAGTCGATCGAGTCACGCACATGTGAAGCTTCATCTGTTACTTCACCAGGAGTATAAAGGAATGTGTCGTTTGCTTCATAAAGTGGGTAAAGCTTCTCGAACTTTCCCCCTTTATCGAAAAGAGGGTGTACCTTATCAAGAAGATTTCGTAACGGCTTCATTTCGTGCTTTATCTTTCTTGTTTGATGACCCTGGAACAGAGCCAGTCTGGTAAACACCAACTTTGACTACTGATCTCTACCGTCATTTGAAATGAAATTATTTCAAGATGACATCAAGGGCTAACAATTTTATCTATCAGGTTAACAACACACTCGACCGCATTACTTTATCAATGCAATTTGCCCAAACGGGCGTACTTCGCATTAACCTTCAATTTCAATCTTTGTCAAATTATTACGCAGTAACGACGCATAGTTATATTTCCCGGGACACACAAACGTGCATAACGACAAGTCTTCTTCATCCAGCTCCAGGCATCCCAGTTCTTTTGCCTGCTCGGTGTCTTCTGTAATCAACGCTCGCAGCAGGAATGTGGGCAAAATATCCAGAGGCATCACTTTTTCATAAGTCCCAATCGGAATCATCGCCCGCTTACTGCCTTCAGTCGATGTCGTAAACGAATGCTTTTTTCCTTTTCCTAACCAGGAAGAGATAAAAACAGGAACCACTGAAAACTTATCGAACCCAGGGCCCATCCATCCGAGAAAATCACGATGGTTGCCTTCTTTGAGCACAGTCACCTGCAATGCATAACGACCCAGATAGGCAAATGGCCCCTGACTGGTGCGGCCGGAAAGTGCCGAACCGGAAATCAGTCGATTCTCGCCTTCTTCAAGATTGCCCTCCGTTAAATCGAACAGGCTGGCACCCAATGTCGTTTTCAGCAACTTGGGATTTTTGACCACAGGACCCGCCAGGGAAATCACGCGATCTGTGTATAGTTTGCCTGTCGAAAATAACTTACCGATGGCAATCACATCTTGATAATTGATATTCCAGACCGTTTTATTCTCACTGACTGGATCAAGAAAGTGAATGTGCGTACCCGCCAGACCGGCAGGATGGGGGCCACCAAACTCTTCCACAGTCACAAAATCCAGTTCACATCCGGGCAAATTAGTTCCCGGAGCTTTACACAGATAAAGCTTCCCATCAGTCAGTGTTCTTAGCGCCTCCAATCCCTGAGTAAACGCACGGGGCTCTTCGCCCAGAACCACTTCAGGAGGCGGTGCCAATGGATTGGTGTCGATGGCGGTTACAAAAATGGAATGCGGCGTTGTTCCGGGAGCGGGCACACGACTGTAAGGACGTGTTCGCAAACTGGTCCACAATCCGGATTTCAACAGATTCTCCTGAACCTGATCCCGAGTCAAACTCGCCAGCGCTTCATCGCTGTAAGAAGCAAAGGATTCTTCATCGCTACCCTGGACTTGAATGACCATCGACTCAAAGACGCGTTTTGCACCACGATTGATCTCAGTCACTTTGCCCGAGACGGGAGAGGTAAAAATGACGCCTTCGGTCTTTTTATCACTGAAAAGCATTTGGCCTTTTTTGACAGTGTCACCAACGTCAACAGCCAGCGTGGGCTTCATGCCAACATAATCAGGACCAATCAGAGCAACTGACCGAATGGCCGGCCCATTTTCGATCAACGCAGAAGGCTCGCCGGCAATTGGCAGATCCAGCCCTTTTTTAATTGTAATCATTGAATTTTGAACCTGAATACAACGAGTTATACTTATTAACTCGCCTGATGTGGTTTATCAAACCATCTGAATGCTGCACAAGAACGACACGGACATCTCTGCTGTTCTGTGACTTCTTTATAGGTGTGCCACGGAAAATGGCTATTATTTCGCGGCTATTTTACACAGATCCCCCTTTTTTTGTAGTGAAAGCAAGGTACTAATTGCATCATTTTTCATTCTGTTTCGGAAAAGTCCGTTTCATGGCTCAAATTAAAATTTTCGATGCATCAAAATTCAAATCGATTACGCGAGCAGGGTCTGAAGACCAGATCAAAACTGAAATCGTTGTTCGCCTTCACCAATTGAGATCCTGCCAAATGGCAGCCTGCTCAACGCGCGTAAAAAAAGCCATCTGAAAGAACGGGGGATTCCTCTCAGATGGCTGATATGGTCACTTTGAAAGTAACCGTTTATTTAAAGCTCCAGTAACTTCACATTCTTATACCAGACTTTATGCCCGTGGTCCTGAAAACCTACGTATCCCTTTCTCGGGAAATCTTTCACAGCCTGTTTAAATTTGTGATTGGAACCATCCAGGCGTTTTCCTGCTTCTGTCCACTCATCGGCGTTTAAACTGGCGACCACTTTTCCATTCACGGCAACACTGATGTGCGGTCCTTTACAGGTAATCTCAAAATTGGTCCATTCTCCCGGTGCATTGGCTCGATTGACGTCAGGAGCGACCAGATCATAAATCGCACCAAAATCATGCATGCCGGTTCCTTTTCCGCTAATCACCTGTGCTTCGAATCCGGTCTGCACAGGATTCTTCAGATCACCCACACGAAAAAACACACCGGAGTTGCACTCTTCCGGCATTTTGACATCGCATTTGAATTTGAAATCGCCAACTGGTTTTTCATAAACGATTAAATAACCGCCAGACTTGTAAGGCACCAAAGTTCCATTTTCAATCGGAGCGGCAATTGATTTACCGTTATTGCATTTCCAACCGGAAAAATCTTTACCATTAAATAACAGTTTCCAACCCGCGGCTTTTTCCGCAGACGAGAGCTTGTTGTCTGTTTCCGAAAGATCACCGCCCGCCAGATCCAGCTTTGCGAGTTTCTTGTGGGCTTCTTTTTTGGCTTTCTCTAAGACACTGGCCAGTGTGACTTCTGCTCCACCTTGACGTTTACTTTCGTCAGCAGCTTCCATGAAGCTATAGATTTCCAGTGTTTCTGCTTCGCTGACTGGAGGTTTACCAGAGCGGAAAAACTTGACAATTTCCACGAGTAGCGGCTTATATCCATCATAGCCACCCACGGGAACTTCTCCATTTTTCCCGACAGCGGTACCACCATAGCCTTTGGGAGTTCCTTTGCGAACACCTGAAAACTGGCCTTCGCGTCCGCCGGACCATTTCCCGACGACTTCATCACGGTCCTTATTACTGACAGTTCTTTTGACCGATTGGCAACCAGTGCCCATCACGGTGAAAAGTGTTTCTACGCCATGAATTCCATACCAGAACAGATCAGGGTGCGTTGATTCCAGAGAACACGGACTATGCGTGCTGCATTTGGTGATCTTGCCTTCTCCCCCATTCCGAAGATTTTGTGCTCCTTTGGAAAAACGCAGTGAGGACGAAGAAAACATCGGCGTATTGTATTTGCGTGACAGTTCGAACAAAGCAACCGCATCGGTTAAGGAACCTGCAATCGGCTTATCAATAAAAATTGGCTTGCCGGCCTTGAGGACGGGTAGCGCCTGCTCCAGGTGAGGACGACCATCGTTGGTTTCCAGAAAGACAACATCCACTTTCTTGAGAAGCTCATCAATGGAGTCAACAATCTCGACTCCCATCTCCTTGACTTGCTTTGTATAAGCGGGAACGCGCGAAACACTGGACTCAATATCCGGGCTGCCTTTGGGGTAAGCCGCTACAATACGAATACCAGCCAATTCGCCCGTCGGTTTTCCCGTGTTAAGCATTTTGGTGAAGGCAATTGCATGCGAGGTATCCAACCCGATAATGCCCGCTCTCAATTCTTTTTTCGCTCCTTCTGCCAACAACGGGCCGGTGAGCGCCACTGTCAGTATTAATAACGAAAGAGTCGCCAGACTAAATAAACGTTGTATTGGTCCCGAGTTCATAATGATCCTCAATCAAGTGTGACAGGTGAGCAAAAAGGAAAATGGCAGGAAAAGTGCCCCTTCAATTTTAGAAAGAACACCTTTGATTTCCTTATGATTGTTTATAAATTCAATTATTGCAAAGACCCAACATCAAATGCAAACATACAACCCTTCCGAGTCAGGATTTTCACATATTCCGTATTGTCTGGTCTTTGAGAGTCTGGCCAGTGTCCCTTCTGTAACAGCCTGTTTTGGAAGAGTCCACAAGCGTTTTCTTACTTTTTAATCGACTGGTTTCTATTTACGATCAGTCTGCATAGTCTTTGCCATTCAGACTGTCGACCACAGATTTCTGCCAATCAAGTAAACCTGATTTCATTTTCTGTAGCCGACCGGGATCGTCTCCGGAAAGATCGTTCTTCTCAGATCGGTCATGCCCCAGATGATAGAGTTTGTATTCCTCTTGATTCTTTTTTGAAACCATCTTCAGTAATTTATAATCGCCATCGATCCAGGCTGCTGCTCCCGGCAGTTCATGCTTTGAATACTCCGTTTCCAGACTGGCTGCTTTGGCGTCCGGAATGGGTCCTGCCGGGTTCGGCTTTTCCGGTGTCTGTCGTTTCTGAAGCGCGAGTAAAATATCTGTACTGCGTTTGGGATGTCCTTTCATCGGATAAGTCCAGAAACCCATCGGCCGGGATCGCTTCGTCATCTGCCCATCAATCAGAGGTAACAGACTGACTCCATCCAGATGCGGCTGATGAGAAACCTTCGCGCCGACAATCTGTAAAACGGTCGGATAAATATCAATCGTCCCACAAGGCACACTTGATGTCTCCGGTTTTTTGATGCGTGCAGGCCATTCGATCATGGAGGGGACTCGGATGCCTCCCTCCCACAGATTACCTTTCCAGCCGGCAAGTCCGCCGGTTGCCTGGGCACGGGCCGCTTCTGTTTTAAAACGGGGAGGACGAGGACCATTGTCACTTGTAAACCAGAGCAATGTGTTTTCTGCCAAACCCAGATCCCGTAACTGTTGACGCAGATGTCCCATGGCACGATCAACGCCGGTAATCTCGCCGAAATAGTTTTGAAAGCTGGGATCCTGATCTTTGTAAAGGGCTTTCAATTCCGAGACCGCTTCGTGGGGTGTATGAGGATTTCCGAACCAGATCACCGCTAAAAAGGGTTTCTTTTTCTTGTCAGCCTGTTTTATGAATTTGAGTGCTGCATCAACGGTCACACGTGAACTCTCACCTTTGAGCTGTGTCACCACTCCATTGTGGCTCATGAACGGATTGTTCTCATAAAAATTAGGGCTCGAAACCCATTCATCAAATCCGCTGTTTCCGGGAGAGACGGGGCTATTCGCCTGAACCGATCCCAGATGCCACTTCCCAAAGTGGCCCGTGGTATATCCGGCTGACTTGACGGCTTCCGCCACTGTCACTTCCTGTGGTCTTAAAGTATGGCCCCAACTGAAACAGGCAAACCGATTGGGATGGCGCCCCGTTAGAAAACTGCCGCGCGTGGGCGAACAGACGGGAGCCGCCGCATAAAAACGATCTAAGCGTAACCCGCTGGCAGCCATATCATCCAGATGGGGAGTTTTGAGAATGGGATGACCATTAAAACCAGTTTCACCCCAACCCTGATCGTCGGTCATACACAGAATAATATTCGGACGACTCGGCTGAGTCTGCTCCGCTCTCAACGAAGAAGTGAAGCAACTCAAGCCCAGGCTGCATGCCAAAACAAAAACCACTATTCGAAACTGATAAATCATATCTTGCCTTTGAGCTGAACGACGTCTGTGAAATAGAAACCTCATTGCTGACCTGATTTATCCTCTCCCAATTCGAATGAGGCGCCAAGGAGTTTCACTATAGCCGAGTCGATTTTCCAGAAAGTTCTTCTATCACAAGCAACGTACCCCGGGAATCCAATGCTGCCTCTGTTCCAGGCCGATTGGTTGAGAGGACGCTAAAACAGGATATTTCACCTGAATTGAGGGCGATTCGAACAAGTACTGAAAACGCCAGTGGAGTCTGTTTTGCATGCCTGTTGATTGCATCCTGCCAGTTGGCTCGGCTATACTCCATCTCGTGCCGCTGGTCTTCCTCTGAACTGATGTCGATTAGCAGAAATCAGCGAGGATCGTATTACGTCTTCACACAAAAATCGAATCATTCGCTGGCTCAATTGAGTTCACGCCAGAGATCGATTTCAAAATACTAAATACAAGCGGAGTACCACCGGCGACATGAAACCGACAAAAGATAATGGCCCCTATTTTGTCGGCGTTGATATTGGTGGTACAAATGTCAAAGTTGGCATCGTAGACGATTCCGGTCAAACACTGGCATTTTGCAAGACGAAAACAGATGTGGACAAAGGTGTGGAGGCTGGATTACAACACATCTATCAGGCCATTGAGCATGTTTTGTCTGACTGCCAGTTTACGATGGATGATATCAAAGCGATTGGGATTGCCGCTCCTGGCACGATGGATATTCCGGGCGGGAAGTTTGTCGACCCTCCGAATCTGCCGACGTGGAAAGGATTTCCCATTCGACAGGTCATCAGTGATCATTATTCGGGAAAAATGACGATCTTCCAGAATGATGCAAACGCTGCCGCTTATGGAGAATATTGGGTAGGGGGTGCACAGGAAGCACATAGTCTGGTGTTCTGGACGCTGGGTACAGGCATTGGCTGCGGTATTATTATAGATGAGATGATCATCGAAGGACGGCACTCTCACGGAAGTGAATGTGGCCATAGCATCATTCAAATGACAAACGGTCGCTTGTGTGATTCAGGACAGTATGGAACATTGGAAGCATATGCGGGCGGGAAATCTCTTGTGCGTCGATGTCAGGAAGAGCTGGATGCAGGCCGCGATTCGTTATTAAACGTACAATTGGAAGCAGGAACAGAACTCACACCTCTTCTAATTGCACAGATGGCGGAACAAGGGGATGACCTGTCAAATGAATTGATCATGGATTCGGCCATGTATCTGGGAGTAGGCACCACCACCCTCATGCATACCATTGACCCGGATATGGTGCTGTTTGGTGGTGCTGTGACTTTTGGTGGCAAAGGCTCCGAACTGGGCCAACGTTTTATGAACCGCATTCGTGAAGAGGTCAAACACAGAGCGTTTCGCGTACCTTATGAAAATACCATCATCGACTTTGCTGATCTGGGCTCTGATGCAGGATACATTGGCGCAGCCGGCTGTGCCCGACTCGCCAGCCTCAAAGCGAAAACAAATTAATGATCAAACCGGGTTTATTATTGCCGGGTGATCTTACAAAAATGAATTACGAGTTCTATTTAAATGGCAACTGAGCCCCGATTGATTCGAAACTTTTCCATTGTCGCTCACATCGATCATGGAAAGAGCACGCTCGCCGATCAGTTACTACTGAAAACCGGTGCGATCACAGAGAGAGAATTCAAATCCCAGATTCTGGACGACTTGCAGATCGAACAGGAACGCGGAATTACCGTGAAAGCGCGCACGGTTGCCATCTATCACGAGTACAAGGGAGAAACCTACGAGCTGAATCTGATTGATACTCCCGGCCATGTTGACTTTCACTATGAAGTCTCGCGTAGTCTGGCCGCCTGCGAAGGCGCCCTGTTATTGGTCGACGCGTTTCAGGGAGTGCAGGCGCAGACAGTTGCTAACGCTTATGCTGCTATTAATTCGGATCTGTCAATCATCCCGGTCATCAATAAAATTGATCTACCGGTCACGCGCATTGATGAAGTACTGGAAGAGGTTGAAACCGTGATCGGCCTGGACCCGACTGAGGCCTTGATGGTCAGCGCTAAAAATGGAATCGGAATCGAAGAAGTTCTCGACGCGATCATCGAACGCATTGATCCCCCCAAAGGAGAAGCCGACGCACCACTCCAGGCACTCGTATTCGACAGCAAATACAACCACTACCGAGGCGTTGTGACTTACGTACGTGTGATTCAGGGAACCATCGTTAAAGGCCAATCCGTTGTTCTGATGCGTGGTGGAACAAAGCTTGATGTGATTGAACTCGGACAATTCACTCCCCAGATGGTAGCCGGTAAATCACTGGGCCCCGGACAAGTCGGTTACTTAGTCAGTGGTGCTAAGGATCTGGAGCACGTGCATGTGGGGGATACGGTTGCCAACCCCAGAAACCTGGCGGAAGCACCGCTGCCCGGTTATCAAAAACCGCAACAGATGGTTTTCTGTGGTATGTATCCAATAGAGGCAACCGACTTCGAAAAACTGCGGGACGAATTGTCAAAGCTCAGCTTAAACGATGCCAGCTTCAGTTTTGTACCCGAAACCAGTGATGCACTTGGGTTTGGTTTCCGTTGTGGCTTCTTGGGTATGCTGCATATGGAAATCATTCAACAGAGACTGGAGCAGGAATTCAATATTGATCTGCTGCAGACAGCTCCCAACGTGACCTATGAAGTCCTTCAACGAAATGGTGAAACATTATTGATCGATAATCCACAAACGGTTCCCGATGCCGGACAAATTGATGAATTTCGCGAACCGATTGCCCTTGTGACATTCATCTTACCATCAGAAAGCATCGGCCCCATTATGCAGTTGTGTGCCGACCGACGCGGCATTTACAAGAATACCGAATATGTTGGCTCGAATCGTGCGCAATTGATTTATGAATTGCCTCTGGCAGAAATCGTTTACGATATGTACGACCGGCTGAAAAGTGCTACGCGTGGCTACGGAACGATGGATTATGAAATCATCGGATTCCGCGCGGCTGATCTGGTGAAAATGGATATTCTTGTCAAAGCGGAAAAAGTCGATGCGCTTTCCACGATCGTCCATCGCACATCTTCCGAACGCAGAGGCCGTGCGCTGGTAAAACGACTGAAAGTCGAAATCTCAAAACATCAGTTTGAAATACCAATACAGGCTGCCATCGGCGGAAAAATTATTGCGAGAGAAACGATCCAGGCTTTACGTAAAAATGTGACCGCAAAATGTTATGGCGGTGACATCACCCGAAAACGCAAACTGTGGGAAAAGCAAAAAGAGGGTAAAAAACGACTCAAACAATTCGGGCAGGTCGAAATTCCACAGAAGGCATTTCTGGCCGTCCTGGATGCCACGAAAGATGAGTAACAGCTAGCGAGCGAGCCCGATACTTCGTGCTGACATTGCCCTGGTTTATTCCACGTGTTCCAATAACTCTTCCAACTCTTTCGTACAGGCTTTGATCGAAATGACTGCCTGTTGAAAATTCGTATGCAAGGATGCTTCAGGGGCATCGAGCGCAAATTGATCGGTGGCTTTCCGGAGCTTGCTGATTTTTTTTCGCAGCATTTTCAGATAGGCGTCGTGGTCATCAACGCGTGTTTCCAGCGCCCGCGATGTATCAAATATCGCACGAGCAATATGCATCAGCTCTGGAAAGTCCTCGCCTTCATCACTGTGCTTCACGAAAGTGCGCACCATCCACGCATGTGCTAAAATCACCTGACTGCGATCAACGACTTCCTGCTTCGTGTAAGACATCCCGATTTCGTATCCTGAAAGAAATGACGCATTTTTCACAAAGCGTCTCTTATCGCCTACTGCTAACAGTTACGAAAAATAACGGGTCGCAACAGGACTCGCAAGAGTTCAGCATAAACGGGAGATGTTTTCGTCGAACCACAGACGACTCTGAAGCGTATTCCGCGAAGCCGCTACGGCCGATGATTCCAGGACCAAAGCTGGCAAAACGTGCTCATTAACCCGCATTTCGGTTAAATAGCGTGAATGAAATCGTCGCCTTTATAATATTCGTAAAACAGACGACCAATTTCATCACTCAAGCGAGAGAGATACTCTTTCTTGAATTTGGAGAAGGTCACCTCTGAAGTCGCGCGGGGAGCCCGTAGTGGATAGAACGAGGTGATTTCTTTGCTGTAAAGTTTTTCTCCTTCGCCATCCTCGTCCATTTCATAAACTGTCACCATGCCTTCGGCACGACCACGATAGAGATCGGAACTGTTCTCCTCATACAAACTGTATTCGTGCAATTCGATATGGATCACATAAGAGACATCAAAGGCTTCGCCGATTTCTTCCGGCTTGTCCCAATCGGGATTTTCATCCAGCCAGGCGCGAATCCGATCCGGGTTGATTACTTTCACATTATGTTCGTGTAAACGAAATGTCGTATAGCGGGCAAGATCATTATGAATGCCGTCAAAATTGTATTGCAGTTCTAAAGGAGCATAACACACGATGGCAACCGTGACATCTTTGTCGGTCATCGACTTCTGAGTCTGGGCATCGAAGTCCGGCTCAATAGAGGGAGGGCCACCTATCAGATATCCCAACAGGATGAAATAATTGCAACCGGACATCGTTGTGCATAACACCAAAACCAATGCCAGTTTTGTGACTGCATTGAAGAACTGTTTATGAACCTGTTTTCTGAACGAAAAAATTGTCATCGTGTGATCCTTCACAACTCCGTATTAGGCTTTGGACGCCACTTCTGAATGATTCAGGGAAGAATTAAATTACATCTCCCGAGTGATAATTATAAAAGAAACGACCAATTTGATCGGCAATACGATCTGTATATTTTTTCCTGAAGACTTTCGGTGATTCTGATTCAATCGAGACAGGCAAGTGGCTGGGATACTCAGAGGTATATTCACTGGCAAAGACTTCCTGTGCGCGTTTCAAGCCATCCACTTCCATGACTTCAAACGCCGACACAGTTCCATATGCTTTCCCACGTAATAAGTTGGGACTGTTTGGCTCACGATAATCGAATTCATCAATGTCCACATGAATGATGTAGTCGGCGTCAAAATTTTCTGCCAGTTCATCAACGTCATTCCAGGATCCACCATTATCATCGAGCCAGGTTGCCACCTTACCGGTGTCCATCACTTTGACATCATGTCGTTTTAGTTTGTAGGTAATCTGTTCGAGTAAATCATAGTTTAGTGAGGGGTAATCCGATCGAATCGATTCGGGTGTCGAGCAGATCACAAGAACTTTTTGAGTTCCCTCAGACAGATCAACTTTCGTCCGGCTGGTAAATTCACAAGTTCTCAACGGGTCGCCAAAAAACATTTTCCCCGCCATCACACCCAGAGAACAACCATTGATCCCTAAACTGATCAACAGCAACAGAGCCACTCCCAGCGAGTGCATGTTGCGAGAGTTTGATTTTTTTTGCGGTTTTAAATTACGCATTTTTACTGCCATCCTTGGCATGAACCGAAATATCTGGTTGGGAAATGAATTGAACTGACAGGAAAGGAATATCGTGTTTCGAAAACTGGAGGGCTTTAATTTTAAAAAGTCAGCCGAAAAACCCACTCGATCAGTGTGATCGTGATCAGACCACACAGTAACCAGAGCAAACAGGTTTCAGGATTTGAGACCAGCCAGAGTTGCTTGCGATAGACACTGATCCAGGACCAGGGAATCATCACAACACAGACCAAAGCTAAAACCAGACCAGCGGTGTTGGCTTGAGCAGACTGACGGATCTGACCGCGAACAAAATGTGAAAAGGAAGTTGTCATCCCACAACTGGGACAGGGAATGGATAGTTGATTTCGAATCACACAAGGTGCAAAACCAAATCTTTGATGGGTTCCAAATCCACGTGGATCCGGATTTGTTTGAATCGCAACTCCAAAGCCCGCAATCAGAAACAGACTCCAGCCGATCAACAGCGACCGAATTTTCCATCCAATGGGTAATCCCAGACTGGATGCACGGAACGCCGGCAAAAGGTCATTGCCTGTCGAATTAACTGAGGGTTTAAAATTGAAATTCATTTTGAGAATGAGAGAAGCCGAGGTTTATCAGTTCTATTATTTTACTGCAAGACCATTTCAAAAAAATGTTCTGTCTGATCTGAGACAAAACCCAAGTCTGGAAGTGGCAAGACGATCCCATTCACTGTGGCCCGGCCCAAATGCCCTGAAAGACTTCCACCGCGGGCCCCGTCATGAACACTTCATCGGAATCAGACCATTCCAATCGTAAGTCACCACCAGGTAAATGGATAAGTACATTACGATCGGTTCGACCTGTCAGGACGCCTGCTACCGCTGAGGCACAAGCGCCCGTGCCGCAAGCCTGCGTCTCGCCCGAACCACGTTCCCAGACACGCATCTTCAATTCTGTTGGGGAAATCACCTCAATGAATTCCGCATTCACACGTCTGGGAAACATGGGATGGACCTCGACTTGCGGTCCGATTCCATGTACCCAATGATCACTGAGCGATTCAACGAATGTCACGCAATGGGGATTGCCCATCGAAACACAGGTCACCTGAAGTGTTTCCTCTCCCAGATCCAGATCTGCATTCACAGGAGGATCACCGGGAAGCAGAGTCGGAATCTCAGCACTGGTCAAGATGGGTCTTCCCATATTAACACGGACCTGACTGACTTTTTGGCCGGTGATTTCCAGATCCAGGCTCAATACTCCTGCACCGGTTTCGATTTTCAGATTCTGTTGTTGTGCGATGCCATGATCGTAAACGTATTTGGCCACGCATCGAACTCCATTGCCACACATTTCCGATTCGCTACCGTCGGCGTTAAACATCCGCATTTGGGCGTCTGCTTTTTCGGAGGGACAAATCAGAATTAATCCATCCGCACCGATCCCCTTATGTCGATCACTGACTTCTATCGCCAGTCGAGAAATATCCTGGGGAAGTGTTTCTTCAAAGCAGTTGACGTAAACATAATCGTTGCCTGCGCCCTGCATCTTGGTAAATTTCATCGCTCTCTTTTTTCTATTTCAATTTGTATTCTGGTTGTGATTTGTTGTGTTCTCAAGTGGGCGAAGACCGTTATTCTTTTGACTTCAATCCCATAAAAATGCTGCGGCGTAATGCATTATCGCGGCTGGTAAACTGATCCTCATTACCGGGCAGTACCTCTTCCAACATGGTAGCCATCATATGGAATTTAGCATCAATGTCATCGGCATAATGGACTAATAATGCTTCTGGTGTATGCGGAGCAATTGGTGAACCCCACTCTGGTAAATTTTGATGAGAAACAATCATATGCTCCAATCGCAATAACGTTTCGGGCTCGAGATCTTCGATGTTCTTCGCATGATCACGCACCAGATCACGCCCCAGTAGAATATGACCTATCAGTCGTCCCGCAGGCGTATAACTTGAAGCATGAGGCTTGTATTCCAATTCCGTCAGTTTACCGATATCGTGCAAAATGGCTCCTGCAACAACCAGTGATTTATTCAAAGGAGGCTGCATTTCCTGATAATAAATACTGTATTTATCTGCCAGATAACAGGCCGTCCTGGTAACAGATAAGACATGTTCCAAAAAACCTCCTGTAAAAGCGTGGTGATTCCTGCTGGCAGCAGCAATGGTTTTGATTTCAGTCTCATACTGATTTAATATCTCTAGCACCAGATTTTTGAGGGGAACGTCTTCAATTTGTTCCTGCGTGATCTCCATCAATTCCTGAAACATTTCCTCACTTGAGAAACGGGAACGATTGAAATACAGGCTGGGATCAAAACCATCAGCTTCATCACCTTCGATCACCGCGCGAATCCGATCGAGATCCAACTGAGGACCATATTTATTTTCATCGTAGCGCGCCCGGATCTTATAAAATTCTCCTTCTTCCCACTTCGATTCACAATCTTCGAACCAGGTGGTATCACTCCAGATCATGGATGTTGCCGTCACATTACTATCGCGAAACTGAACCCGATAATAAGGCTTCCCGTCACGTGTGGTTGCCTTCTCTTTGGAAACCAGTAACACAAAACTGTCAGCAAACTGGCCCGGTTCCAACTCGCTTAATAACAAGACTTGTCGAGCTGTATTCATACATCCTGCCTCAGTCATTCAGAACAGAAAAAGAAATTCCATTCTAAAGTCGAACCACCTTGAGTGCAAAAGAGACTGATCATCGAACCGTCGCATTTTAGATAATCACATCCTTTTTCAAACCTGATGACTGCTAACCCCCATTCAGAGGAAATAAGTGAGAGACATCTGAAATTTTCATTTTGGATTTCGTCAACGAACCAAGGACAAAAGTAACTTAACCCATTAAATAGATGTCACTTACATAAAACCTAACGATTAAAAAGATCCGTCAGAAAGCGTCTCGGAAAAAATCGAGCTCCTGCTATAATAGTATGAGAGAGCAAAGGGCATTCAGGCTCGCTTTCCCCAAACTCAGAATTAGTTTTTGGGCCTCTTATTTCAAAAGATATACCATCAAAGGTTAATAAACCAAGCAACTTTTTAAACTGGAGATTTTTTTTCATGGCTGTCACAATTACTGAAAATGCTTCCAAAGAACTGAAGCGATTTATGGAGAGCCAAGAGGACGCTGGTTCTCTATTAAGAATCGGGATCGTTTCTGGTGGTTGTAGTGGATTCCAATACGACTTCCGTTTCGTAGATGATTTGGATGAAGAAAATGATACTGTTTCAGAACAGCATGGCGTCAAAGTCGTCGTTGATAAAAAGAGCGATCTCTTAATGGATGGAACGACCGTCGACTACTATGAAAGCCTGGAAAAACGAGGCTTCACGTTCGACAACCCAAATGCAGTTAAATCCTGTGGGTGTGGAAGCAGCTTTTCTGCCTGATTCAGCAATCTTTTCCTGAATCATCGCAATTTGTAAACAACCTAAATTTCTAAAGATTTTGCCGAGGAGCATAAAATGCTCCTCGGTTTTCTTTGTTTTCAGGCGGCTCTTGTTTACAGTTTGTTTTGCTCGAGTTGTCTTTTCAGAATAATGCTCGTGCAGAGACCGCGGCCTCTGCCAATCCGGGGTCGGTGTCAAGAAGGCTTTCTTGATTCTGAATGAGAACGAAACGAAAAGACCTGGTCGCTTGTGAAATTCGAATGACTGCTCGACTTCGACAGTGCAAACCAGAAAGCAATCGGAATAAAATAAACGGATTTTATCGCACCAGATTTAATTACAACATCAAATTAAACGACCCAACGATCTGAAGGAAGAATCACAATGAAACTGGAAGGGCAAAATGCTCTCGTGACGGGTGCATCCCGTGGAATCGGAAGAGGTTGCGCAATCGAAATGGCAAAAGAAGGAGCTAATGTTGCCATCAACTATCGCTCCCACCCGGAAGAAGCAGAAGAGGCAGCCGAAGAGGCGCGATCATTCGGTGTGAAGGCGATCACAATCCAGGCGGATGTCGCTGATCAACACTCGGTGGATGCGGCTGTTGCAAAAGTGGCAGAAGAATTTGGCAGCCTTGATATATTCGTTTCAAATTCCGCTTACAGTGATCGTGAACTGATTCTGGATGCGGACATGGAAGGATTTAAAAGAACCATTGATGTCACGATGTGGGGTGCCTTTTTTGGTGTTCGCGCAGCAGCTTCACAAATGGTCAAACAGGATCAAGGAGGCGCAATCGTGGTGATCAGTTCTCCTCATGCGGTGATTGCGATCCCCACGTCGGCTGCTTATAACATGGCAAAGGCGGCCATCGACCATATGGCACGAACCGCTGCCATTGAATTCGCTCCTCACAAAATTCGCGTGAATACCGTTCATCCAGGCTGGATCGATACACCGGGAGAACGAAAGTTCTTTAGCGATGAACAACTGAAGGCAGGTGCCGAAAATATTCCCTGGAAACGACTGGGAAGTCCTAATGAAGTCGGGAAACTGGTTACATTTCTCTCCAGCCACGATGCTGATTATATGACGGGAAGTACCACAACCATTGATGGGGGAATCAGTCTTCCCTGGTGGTCCAAACGCGCTGAAGGAGAGCAGTAACTCTGAAATAATGATGGGAGAACCTCCCTCTGGAATAAAGAGAGACTCTATTCTCAACTCCATAAACAACAAAGACTTCAGGTTAGTCTGTCACTTGGATTCCTGTTGAGATATACTACGGTCAGCAGAGAGAAAGACCCGAAAGTTCTCACTTTCTCGGAGTGCTCTTATGATTTTTTTACTTTGCCGCTAATATCCACCGCTGGGAAACGAAATTCCTGTACGTGTCTTTTTAACAGAGGAAGTGCCTGAGGATCTTGAAATGACTGACAGTCACAATCAAATTGAACTGAAGAATCCAGTGATCGCTGCGATTTTAGCTTTTCTCATTCCAGGCGCCGGTCACTTTTATCAAGGTAGAACCTTCAAAGCCGCCATCTACTGCTTCTGTATCATGAGTACTTTTTTTTGCGGTATGGCATTAGGAGACTGGAAAACCGTCTATTACCAGTCAGAACCAGGTAAACGAAATCTCGGCTATTTTGCACAGGTGGGAGTCGGCCTACCCGCCCTACCGGCTTTGATTCAGACTTCACGCTATAATAAAGCAATGAATCCAGATAATCTCGCACGCAATGGAGCCAATGCCAGATACTTTGATTCCCACCCCTACCCTCAGGAAATGCCTCTGGAGGCGCCTTTCCAGGGAACACTTCTGGATCGTGGTGATGACGGCAAAAACATCAGTGGTGAGTTGGATGGCATTATCAAGCTGAAGACCA
Source organism: Planctomycetota bacterium (assembly GCA_022600195.1). Classification (GTDB taxonomy): domain Bacteria; phylum Planctomycetota; class Planctomycetia; order Planctomycetales; family Planctomycetaceae; genus Gimesia. Next base: position 36,578 of record JAHZKX010000059.1, on the reverse strand, counting down.
TCCCTGGAGAGTTTGGCCCCGAAATCAGTGGCACTTTTGAAGGCACCCTGGATAATAAACCTATCGACACACTCAATCTTTCCGATCCGATCGGCATGGGTCCACAGTTAAAGGGAGATTCACGACGATTGCTCGAATGTGCTGTCGTGCGTGAAGTGGACGGGCGCCGAACCGATACCGGCCACATCGAAGGATCGATTCCCAGACCTTTTCTTAACTGGTTTGAAATGCCTTTAACGAATCACGCACTTGATGACGTCAACAAAAAACTGGGGAAACGTTATGAGTTTGCCGTCGTATTTACCTGGATTGCCGGCCTGTTAAATCTACTTGTCATCTGGGATGCCTTCGATGGACCCGCCTATGGAAGAGGTGACGAAGAAGAAAACGCCAGCCCGGACAATGAGCCCACACCAACGAAGACCTGAAAGCAGATTCGCAGACAATTTGCAGCAGCGCGTTTCATAAAGCAAAGGCACCACAAGCATGTCGATTCCACTTCTCTTAGCGAACCAGGTCAATGCCATTATCTACCTGATTCCGCTCCTGGCGGTGATCAGTCTGGTCTATAACGCGACGCGCTATGAAATCCCTCAGGTGATTATTCAACGTTCGATCCGCTTTTTCTTCTATGCCCTGATCATCATGGGTGTCTTAATGACGTTATTAGCGATCCTCTCCTGGAACCTCTGAACATATCATCACATGCATTTTCCCATCAGATGCCGATTCACCAGAATGGGAATCTACCTGATCGATCATTTTGATTAGACTTACTAAAAAATTATCCTCATTTATTCCTAATCAATTGCACTTTAGGCGATTGTTGCCCATACTCAGTCGATTAGGGTTATGGATTCCCTTTCTGCGATAATTAGGTTGGGATAACTTTATGCAGGATAATGGATTTGCACTTACAGAAATAGTAGATCTTGCAGATCATAATGAACTTTTTGAACTACTAGATAATGAGCGAGTCTATGCACTTTCTCATCAGGGAATCACCGATGGCTTTTCCAGTGTGAAAGCGATTAGTCGCTCCACCGGGATCGAAACGCGCCGACTACTTCAACCTCAGCTTTCGCCCATTGATATTGCCGTTGCCATTGCAGAGAAACTGCAAATGACGGTTGGATTTGAATGGGCAGAATGCCCGGCGATTCTTCTCTGTCATTCCCACACCAATCATCAATCAGCGCTCCAATTATGTAACCAGCTCTCAGCCGAGCTGAATATTCCCGCCGATCGATTTATTCCTTTAAATTATGGCTGTGTTGGTTTCATCGAGCTGTTGAACCGTGCCTCGCAATTACTGGAAGATCTTCCGGATGGCGTGCACATTCCACTGCTCACAGTCGAAACTCCTGAACATTGGCATGATTCGTCCGATAAAGCATTTTGTGGAATCGTCTCTGCGGGTGCTACCGGAACCACTCTCTGGAGAGGACCAGGCCACTCCTTATTGCATGTAGAAACCGCAACGGAATATATTCCCGCAGATCGTCGTAAAGAAGAGGTCCCGTTATTTTGGACCGAACAAGGCGATATGTATGATTTTCGCGGGCGTCCGGAACATAAACTTGTCATGCATATGGATGGTGAGTCCGTTTTCCTGAATGGTGTTGATTTGATGCTCGAAGCCTGTTTGAAATCATACAAACAAGTGGCCGGAGAAGGAGAACGAATCCTGATCGCTCCCCACCAGCCGAGTGGTAAATTATTGAAAGCAATGATCGCGGCAGCACGCCAGATTCCGATCACTGCCGACTATCTCAATAATCTGCCCTACTATGGCAATTCCATCTCTTCGACAATTCCCACGATTCTGGCCCGTCTCGAAGAAGTGGTTTTTGCGAATGGTTATGCTCCCGTGGATCAGGGAGATATCATTCTTCTGCCGGCAGCAGGAATTTGTATGAACCGCCTGGAAGATTCGATGTGTATCGGAAGAGCCGCCCTGAAATGGCAGCCCGGTCGTTACCTGAGTTAGACTGAGAGCCTCTTCCGCGAGGCATCCTCAATACAAACCTGTGAAATCAACCAACCGCTCTCACGGCAGATTCAGCCAGGCTTCAAACTAAGCCGCGTCACGGTCAAATGTGCGTGTACCAAAGGCTTCTCGCCCTTCGATGATCGAACCTTTGTCGAACCGCTTCCCAAAGTAGAGTGCCTGTGCAGATTCATCACTCAGCACTGTCTCTGCGTCTCCGCTGACGAGTACCTGGCCGGCACTGATAATATAACTGCGATCTGTAATTGTTAGCGTTTCACGTTCCCGGTGGTCAGTCAGTAAAATCGAAATACCGCTGTCGCGCAGGTCGGCAATTATATCCTGAATATCGTGAATCGTGACGGGATCAATTCCGGTGAACGGTTCATCCAGCAAAATCAGTTCGGGAGCACTGGCCAGACAACGGGCAATCTCCAGACGCCTTCGCTCTCCACCGGAAAGTGTTGAGGCAATCTGCTTGCGCTTGGAAGTCAAACCGAACTGATCCAGCAGACGATCAACGGTATCGTGGCGTTGTTTGCGGTTTAAGTCCAGAAATTCAAGGATGGCATAGATATTCTGTTCGATGGAAAGTTTGACAAAGACACTTTCATCTTGAGGAAGATATCCCATTCCCTGTCGGGCACGTTTATACATCGGCCAGGACGTGACATCTGTCTCTTCGAGATAAACTCGCCCTTTTGTCGGTGCAACCATCCCGCAGGCCATACGGAAAGTGGTTGTCTTGCCGGCGCCGTTTGGTCCCAGAAGTCCTACAATTTCGCCGCGCTCGACATAAAAATCGACACCATCAACGGCGCGTTTTCCGGGGTAATCTTTGACCAGCCCAACACATTCCAGTAATGCCATGACACACGTCCTCCTTGACGATTTTGCTTACCTGAAGACTCTCCAGAAGCATTCTACCAAAATCCATGAATCTGCTTAAGAGCGATTTATAAGACATTTCGATGTCATGGAACTGCTATCGAATTCGTTTCATCCGAGATACATTTGGATAAAAGGGTACAGACAGCTTGGCATACGGATCTCTGGGGTAGTTCCCTGGAGAGGTTTGATGGTAGAAAAATCTCTTAAAAGGCCCGATATCAGGAGAATAACCGCGCCCGTCATTCATAAACGGAATTCCATGAGGCCAGTAGATCATAAATGCTTTACCTACCAGAGCCGAGCGAGGTACCGCATGAGCCCGTTCCGCATTTCGTTTATTATCCCACATGCGGCTATCCGCACTACGAGCGGAATTATCGCCCAGTACAAAAAACTCATCGTCTGCTAATTTTTCAAAGAAAACATGTTGATGATTATTTTCATATTGACGACTCCAGGCTGCCGGATCCCAAAGTAAATCCCATAGAAACTTATTCTCCCCGGAATACTCTTTCAGCTCATAAGGTTTTGCTGCACGGTAGTAAAGATCACGTTGGAGTAACAAATGTGAAACCACAAAATCCGTTCCCCGACCAGCAATTCCCGCAGGAGCTAAATCACCATCGCGGGGTGCCGGAGATATGGGTGGTTGATATTCCGTTTTGTTTTCCAGATCTACTTCTGAACCATCAATCCAGAGACAGAGCCTCTGGTCAACATTCGCAAACATCACTGAATGGGAGCCCTTGCCTTTGAGTTCCGTTTCGACGGTTGCCAACTCTGTTTCCACGGGTTCCGGATTAGGAAAATCTTCCACGTAATAGAGTTTTGCCTGGCCCGTCTGAATATCAAATCGAACTCGATAATGTCGATCGCCCCGCATGAGTTCAACAAGAATTTCGCCAGCGTCCGATTGAATCTCAACGTCAAAGCTGAGGGTCAGATCGCCTACCCAATGAACCGAGTCATAAAGATAGTCTCTGTTTGGATCCCCTCCTGAATAATGATTATAGGCAGTAAAGTCGTTGATTAATCGTGGTCGTGGTGAAGATGTCTGTATCTCCTGTTTAAATAGCTCCGGATTCTCCTGCAGTAACTGCCACTCTTTTTGAAGTGGGATAATATTCTGATAACGCAACCACTGAAGATCCCCGGAAGAAGCGTCCGAAGTACTGTCCCGAAATTGATAAGCACGCGACTCAGTGTCGATTTCCCAGCCAGATTCCTTTGCTGCCTGAAACTTCGTTTGATCAGGAGCAACCTGAGTCATGACCGACCAGCGTTCAGGCCAACCTGCATTCAGGATATCTCTGGGTGGATAATCATCATCGTAGACCAATTGCTGTACTGCCAGTTGTTTCTGCAAATTATTCTTGCGCAGAATCTGAAATGGTTCTTTTTCATTTTTTCTGGCATAGACGTCACCGCGGGAAATTTTTATTTCTTCGCCGGGCAAACCGACCAGACGCTTAATATAATTTGTCTGTGATTCTTCGGGGTATTTGAAGACGATAATATCCCAGCGGTCAGGGTCACCAAACTCAAAGGGAAACTTATTGACAATAATTCGATCTCCCGTGAAAGGTGTAGCCTTTCGAAGATCAGTATAGTAGCGGCAGTTGGGACAGTATGACCCTGTCACATTCAAGCCGGGGCTGTAATACCCGGATTTTCCAACCTCATCACTGGCGCCGACTGCGTATTTCACATTACACTCGGGGCAATTGATTTCTTTATGACGACCATACAGTGTGGGCGCCATTGACCCAGTGGGAATCACAAACGCTTCCGCAGAATAGGCACGGAAAACAAACGCAAAAACGAGTGCAATGATGATCGACTCGATCGTGTCACGCATTTCATTATGTCGGCCGCGGACTTTTTCATCCGCGGGTTTGTTTTTTTCATCTGGTTCTACCAGTTTTTTTTTCGCTTTTGCTTTATCCGCTTTTCTTGTCATTTCAGACGGCCTGTTTATTAATGATGATGTGACAGCGTGAAACCATGTCGATATCTTAAGTCAGACCTGGTGATTCGCTGCCAAGCTTGATTTATGATCATTTTCCATCAATTTTGAGAGATTTTTCCTCAAATAATGAGCATTTGACTTTAATGAATATAGCGAATACGGGTGAAATCTGGAATGCGCAAGTGACCCACATGATCCCCAATTTTCACTTCACCCTGCCTGGATGGTAAATGGACTAGAAAAGGCTTTCCCAGTAAGTATTTATGATCAACATTTCCCTCTGACCAGCTCCGACTGTCCAACGAAACCGGGCTATTATCGCCGAGCACGAAATAACTCTGTTCATCGAGCTGATAAGGTTCATCAACACCATGCAGGGCTTTTCCGCGAGTGTAATGGATATCTCGATAGAGTTTTAAATTGGTCAATTTTAAGCGCCCTGCGTTCGTGCCGAATCGAACAGGCTCTCGTATCTCTGCCCGCAGTTTCGGGCTCACACCATACAACAGAGGCTGGTACACCAATTGACCATTGATGGCCAACAAAACCTGACGATCCATCAATGACATTTCAACTGTCGCAACCTGCGATCTGAACTCTCCGCGGAGCTTGCCCGTACGGACCGCCTTTTTCTGGTCATCAATATAAAGCGAGACTTGCCCCTGTTTGAAGTTTATGAGATTCCGAAAGCGATGATGCCCGTCGAACAGTTCAATCGCAAACTCCCCCTCTCCTGAAATGACATTCAGGTCGCATTCAAACATGAAATCGTGAATGGGAGTCGATTCCTGATTTTCCAATCCGCTATTGTAAGCATAGTGATCCATGACCGGAGCGACATGTGATTTTTCATAAAGCAATGCCATCGCGTAACGGAATTCTTCATTTTCTGTCTGATCCAGATAACGATGACAATCTTCTGCTGGCATGGCGCCTTTGCAACTGAGCTGTTTTTTTAACTCATCATATTGCACGCGACCAAACACTGGTTCTGGTCTTTCAATTTCCTCTGGCCACTCCTTAAGAGCAACGGGTGTGAAATAATGCCCTCCCTCTCGCATCCAGTGTTGATACTTTACCCAGGACCATTGAGTTCTGGCAGAAGTGTTTAATGGATCTCCCTTAGTCGCATCAAAAACAAATTGATCTCCGTGCGAGGTCCAGGAGTGGGAGTCGTGGGAATCCGTATCGTCCTCGTTTTCAACGGGAGTCCATCGGGGTTGAAAAAAATCATCATCCTCTGGTTGATAATGATGATCATAAACCAGCAACCGAACCGCACGTTGCGTTTTCAGATCCTTACGTTCAATTTTACCGTTGATATACAAGTCTCCGTCTTTGACCTGGATTGATTCACCTGGCAGCCCAACGATTCTTTTCACATACGCTTGTGTGGGTTTCGTTGGATTCTGGAAGACGGCAACATCCCAGCGCTCTGGTCCTTTCAGATAATAGGCATGTTTAAAAACGAGTAACTGGTCGCCTTCATTGCGGGGTACATTGGTCAAATCGATCGAGTGTGTACTGCAATTAGGACACGTCGCATACTGGCCGGCCTGATGCAGGGCTTCTCCATGTGAATGATTGTGTGCCTGAAATCGGTTGTTGGAAACCGAATCGTCATACGCCACACCATAGGTAAAAGAGAATTCACACCGGGGACAAACGACCTGTTTATGGTATCCCAGCAATGAAGGAGCCATTGAGCCGGTGGAAATCATGTAACCTTCTGCCTGAAAGGTCCTGAAAAGGATCACGGCAATCGCCAGTGACACAATGGATTCTAACACCATTCGCAACAAGCTGGATCGACCTTCCGCCTCAGTTGCTTGAGTATTGATTTGACTGGAAGAACCGTGCATCATCACCAACAAAATAAGATACCAAATTATTCTGAATTTTCCGTTCAGAAGACAATCGCGTCAGGCCCTCATTTTAGTAAACCCCCTCAACCTGAGGAAATAGAGATTCCCGTTCACGGAAGATGATCCTCGCGAATACTTCACTTTAAGTCATCATTCTCATTCAGTCGTGCTGAAAACCCTGTCATTTCGGAGTAAGTAGTTGAGCCATAAACATTGCATAGCGAACAACTTATCCCACAAAACAGAAGAGCAATAACATGACGACCCAAACCACCGCGAGAAAATGCCACACAATCGAACACGCATGGACGCCCCAATGATATTCGTGATCGTACTGATACAGGTAGGCCTTGTAGATCACCACTCCCAGAACTCCGAAGGCGACAAAAAAATGAAGCGCGTGCAGCAGGACAAAGGTGAAGAGAACTCCATAACTACTGGGGAAATTAGAAGCGTTTTTGAGCTGCGCCACGCTCAGTAAGATTTCCGAATGTTGGTTTAAAATATGAATCAGGCCGATCGCCTGAATCACAAAAAATGCACCACCCAAAAGAAACGTCAGGTTCAGACAATTTCGAAATTGCTGCTGCTTTTCTTTTCGGACAAAGAACACTGCCCGCTGAATGAAAAAACTCCCCAACAGTAATAGTACCGTACTCAACCAGAGTGTCGGAGGGATTACCAAAGCCGCCACCTGGTGAGTGGTTTTCAGATTGGTGCGAACGATCACATAAGCGAGAAAACCACTCAGAAAAAGAACGGCTATGGTAAACAGAAAAATCGCCAGACCAAAATCTCGCTGGCTTAACCGATCTCGGGAAGTGAATATCTGCATGAATCGATTTTGAATGGCGCGACTCCGGAAGCTGGACATGCTAACCTGCCATCGTACAAAAAGCAGAAACACTTGCTAAGAAATACAAATAGGAACCAGCAGTTCACTCTTCCCTGATTTTGCTGAAACCCTGGCCAAATTCAACTTTATTTCTTGGCTGGTTCGGGTGCTTCTGGAGTTGGTGCCGGTACTGGTGCCGGAGCAGCAGGAGCTGTGACTGCAGGTGCCTTGTCCTGTTGGTACCCCTGCACGTAATCATCGTACGCATGGGAATCCAAAAGAATCATACAGAGAAAAAAGGCAGCAAAGACAATTGAGAAGAAGAAGGCAATTTTATTAACAGGCTTATCATACCAGAGATGCATAAAGATGAACACAACCAATGAAGCTTTGACGGTGGCGATCGCCATCGAAACAATCACATCAGCCGATCCTACATCAAATTTGGCTGCTTCGACCGTCAGTACCGTCAATGCGACGAGGGCGAGAAAAACACCCACCAAAACTTTAACGGGTACAATATGCACATGGCAGGATTGTGGATTTTCTGCGTGAGAATCACTTTCAGCATGATCTGACATGATGAATACTTTCGTCTCTTTTTATTTATAAAATTCGAAGCTCAAACGCTTCTCAAGGTAATTGAAAAAACAACCGTCGTCAGTTGATAAGATACAGCAACGGAAACAGATAAATCCAGATCAGGTCAACAAGGTGCCAGTACAAGCCGATAAAATCAACGGCACCAAAGTAGTATGTTGTGAAGGCTCCATGCACCGTTCGCACAATGAGCCAACTGATGGCGATCATTCCACCAATAATGTGAATCGCATGCAGACCGGTCATACAGAAATAAACGCTGAAAAAGGTACCAGCCAACTTAGGTTCTGGAATTTTTTCTTTCTGTTTGGCGTATTCAGCTGGAACCGTTTCTGCCATTTCTATTTCCTGTGCCGTCGGTTCGGCAGCATGTCCAAAATGGTGATATCCAATACTGGCATAAGCACCCAGTTGCAAGCCGATCGCAGAAATCAGAACACAGCCCAGCACGGCTGCCATCGTCTTCTGATTCGGATTTTTGAAAAGCGCAGCCAGGCCAATGCCGGAAAGCAGAATCACAGCCCATAAAACAGTTGTCATATAAGAGAGAGTATGTTTTGTTTTTTCAAACAGGGCATCATCACTATGATCGTCTGCGTGTGCCGCTCCATGATCACCTGATTCGACAGCTCCTGCAGCAGCAGGTACTGCAGCTGCCTCGTGATGTTCCGGACTCTGATACATGCCTGCCCATAAAAGGCCGTGATGTGCTTTCTCTGTGTATTCAAACGATTTGACACCGAGGAAGATCGCAGCACAGGCAAGTGTGATCACCAGACAGGTCAACAGCCCCTTCGTTTGCCCTAACTGAGCACAACGCACGCCCCAGGCCATCGTTAAACTACTAAAGAGCAGTACGATTGTATTGGCTGCACCTAAAACGGTATCCAGAAACTGGCTGGCATACAGAAAGACTTCAGGATGCAATGACCGATAGACGGCGTAAAAACCAAATAAGCCGCTAAAGAACAATACTTCCGTTACCAGGAACAACCAGATCCCCAGTTTTCCGGTGTCAAACTGTTGTTGATGCGAGTCAAAATGATGCGCCAACCGGGGATCATGGTGCTCATGATCGTGGCTGTCAGCATGTTCGTCTGTAGGCGTGGTGGCCGCGGTATTCATTAAACTTCTTTCTCTCCTGCTGCGGTCCCAGATCCATTGTTATCCCCCTGACATTCAGCAGGAACAAAGCCTCCGATTTCCTCGTTATAAACAACCGATTCCATCACATACGGATCACCGGCTAATGGAGGATGATCAAAGTTATTATGAGGTGGTGGTGATGAGCATTGCCATTCGAGCGATGCTCCACCCCATGGGTTTGCTGGAGCCTTCTTGCCGCGGTAGATCGAATAGACCAAAGTCGCGACCATCAAAGCTGAACTGATGCCCAACAGGTAAGCACCCATCGAAGATAATACATGCAGTTCTTGAAATTCGGGCAGATACGTATAATACCGTCTGGGCATTCCACGAGTTCCCAGCATGAACTGAGGGAAGAACGTCAGATTGAATCCCAGAAAGACTCCCAGACAGGCAATCCGACCCCAGAATTCACTAAACATTTTGCCTGAAATTTTAGGCCACCAGTGATGAACTGCTGCGAATAATCCCATCAACGAGGAGCCCATCATCACATAATGGAAGTGGGCCACCACAAAATAGGTGTCATGTAAATGCACGTCGGTTGCCAGCGTTGCCAGAAACAGACCGGTTAAACCACCAATGGCAAAGATAAACAGAAAAGACAATCCATAACACATGGCAGTGGTAAAACGGATTGAGCCTTTATACATCGTGGTTAACCAGTTGAAGACTTTAATCGCCGACGGGATAGAGACACTAAAGGTAATGGCACTAAAGATGACAGCTACCACTTTCGACTGCCCCGAGACAAACATGTGATGTCCCCAGACCAAAAAGCCAAAGATGGCGATCGCAATACTACTATAGGCAATAAACCGATATCCAAAAATGTGTTTGCGACTATGGACGGCAATCACTTCGCTGATCACACCCATGGCAGGCAGAATCATCACATAAACTGCCGGGTGAGAATAGAACCAGAAGAAATGCTGGAACAGAACCGGGTCGCCGCCTAGTGACGGATCAAAGATCCCAATTCGAAACACATTTTCTACAATCAGCAACAGTCCTGTAATCCCCAGAACGGGTGTGGCCAGGATCTGAATGAGAGCGGTTGCATACAGGGCCCACAAAAACAGAGGCATCTTGAACCAGGTCATTCCCGGTGGTCGCATGGTATGTATGGTCACAATGAAATTCAAACCCGTAAAAATGGAGCTGAATCCCAAGACGAAAACACCAAGTAAGGCAGCAATAATACTCGCATTATTTTCTCTGACACTATAAGGCGTATAAAAAGTCCAGCCGGTATCCAAACCACCAATGACTAAAGCGGCGAGAAAGAAAGTGGCTCCGAACATCCAGAGATAAAAGCTGCCCAGATTCATGCGGGGAAACGCAACATCTTTGGCCCCCAGCATGACAGGAAGAATGATATTCCCGATCGCCGCCGGTACCCCGGGAATGATGACCAGGAACGTCATTATGGCGCCATGCAGCGTAAACATCTGATTGTAGGTATCAGGGCCCATCAGAATTTTCGCAGGTGATAAAAGTTCTGTCCTCAACAGCATGGCAAAAAGACCACCCAGGAAGAACGAAACGGTCACACCCATTAAATACATGATCCCGATTCGTTTGTGATCAAGGGTGAAAAACCAGCTCTTCCAGCCCTTTGAACAATTCAAATAATTCAATTCACGGTATTGAATCGGGTAATTAGATTTTGGATCGGAGGAGTCAACTACAGTTGCCATCTTCCAGCCTCCTCAATAATTTCAAATAACATCGGATCAATAAATCCTGAAACACAATCGAGAATCAAGTTCTCACTTTATTAAATTTCGTGATGAAAATTATCAAATCTTCACCGTTTTAATTCCTGCTACTTCTGACTCTTGATAAACGCGATAATCGCGGTAATGTCCTCGTCCGTTAACTGCCCTTTAAAGGTGGGCATAATGGGCCGGAATCCATTCACAATTTTGGCCTGTGGTTCAAGAATCGAAGTACGAATATAATTGGCATCTGCGACAACTGAGCTTCCGTCTGTAAACTTTCGTTCTTTCCCAAACAGCCCTTTAAACGACGGTCCATTTTTCGGAATCCCATCCAGTGTATGGCATTGGATACAGCCTCGGGTCTTATAGAAATATTCGCCCGCTTCGACGGGTGTTTTGTTTTTATGGATATCAGACGCAATTTTCAGCCATTTATCGAAGTCGCCGCGCGTTTCATGCACGACCACTTTTGTAATCATCTGAGAGTGCTTCTGCCCACAATACTCTGCACACATCAGGTGATATTCACCGGCCTTTGTGGCATTAAACCAGAGTTGTGTATAACGTCCGGGAACAACGTCCATCTTGGTCCGGAAGGCGGGCACCCACAGACTGTGGAGTACATCATCAGAGGCCATGGTTAAAGTAACATTTTCTCCTTTAGGAACATGCAGCTCACTTTCAATCCAGCCATTCGGATATTTGAAAGCCCAGACCCATTTTTTGGCAACCACATCAATTTCATAGGCTGAGCTGGGCGGTGTCCGCATATCAAGATACGAAGTAAAACCGACCCAGAACATGACAATCGTCAGCAGTGTGGGAATCACAGACCAGGAGAGTTCCAGAGTCAAATTATGCGTAGCTGTTTTTTGTGCTTCCACTCCTGGTCGATGGCGGTACTTGATCATAAACAAGACCATTAAACCGACGATCAGCACGAAAAAGAACGTGCAGACATACAGGATAAAGAAGTAAACAGAGTCAACGCTCTCTGCCACCGTGGAACCTTGAGGCGGGAACCAAAACCCAGCCTCGTCATTCGCTAATAAATTAGGGATGAATAGTTTCATCTGCATTCACACAATCAACTGTTGAGTGTTAAAGATATTAAATTCGTAACCAAATCCAGTTCAAACACAAATTCACATAACCGACTGCTTCCAAACTTTTTCAGGAGCCAGCTGCTTGTTCATTCGTTTGTGATGGAACCATTTCTAAACTATGCCTGCCTTTGCGCCCCCTCCAGTAGGGAATCACAACAACAGTGATAATAAAGACGGTGGCAAAACCACCAATTTTCATAATATTCAGAGCCGTTGGTGCATAACGACCACTGGTTTCATCATAGTGGAAGCAAAACAGTAAAAACCGATCAATGGTTGAACCGATTTTTCCTTCCGATGCCTCAACTAAAGCTAATTTCAAAGTCGTTTCTGGAAATTGAATTCCATATAAATACCGAGAAATGCGACCGTCGGGAGTGCACACGACCAATACAGCCGGATGAGCATACTCTTTGCGTTCCTCGACATATTTGTACTGAAGTCCAATTGCCTTTGCTAATTTTGTAATTGCTGGCTGTTCACCGGTCAAAAAATGCCAACCATCGGCTGTTCCTGCACGGTTATATTCTTTGAAGTATTTTTGTTTCGTTAAATTTGCTCTCTGGTACGTCTCTTTTGGATCAATGCTCACCGACACAAAATCAAATTGTTGATCTGCTGACCACTCCAGGTCCCTCAAACCTCTCACCAATGCAGTCAGCTGTAAAGAACACAACATCGGGCAATTGGAATAATTCATCGACAGTATAACGGGGCGATCCTTCTTAAAATAATCGCCGAGCGTTACCTGTTTTCCACTACTATCCTGAAACTTCAAGTCAACAGGGAGCTGACTATCCAGATGCTCGATCACATCCAGAGACTCAATATCTTTGGGAGCCTTTTCCATACGATCTGCCCGCACGGGCATAATACATAATGCCCAGCTGAGAATCGTCATCGTAATGTATGGAAAATATCGCTTCATGGTTTCTTCGTTTTTGCTTTTTCCTGTTTCTTCTGCTCATCCGCAACGACTTGAATCATCGCCAGATCAATGGGGATGGCAGCAATATTTTTATTCTGATCAATCCAGCGGTATTCAGTAAGACCAGCCGCCTGATTGGCCAGAATACTCTCTGCATTGATCTCCGGAACCTCAATCACTTTCCCTACGTTTTCCGCTTTTTCAAACGAAAGGTCTAACGCGGCAATCGCGAAGACGAGGAAAAAAGTAATGATGGCGCCCACGGTTCCAACATAAGCGATCATCGTGGTATCGAGATCATCATAGGCTGCTTTAGGACCGGACATGTTAAATTCTCTTATTTGCTAAAAGGAACTGATCTTCCATCGATCAGACAGTGATTAAATATTATGAAACTTGAGTGACTCTTCCAGCCTTGGATCTCTGACCGGCATGACTGATTTTTGACCGGCCATTTTCAGAATACCCGCAACATACAGGCCACCGACGCCGATCGTGCAACAGACATCAACCAATATCATTCCAAAGGACACGCCTTCTAATTTTGCATTTGGCATTACCAGCCAGAAAATGTCGATCCAGTTCATAACCAGCAGATAAACGGCCCAGAAGAAAAGTGTTTTGGGATTTCGTTTCATCCAACGTGACATAAAGAAGACAAACGGAATCATAAAGTGCCCGATGACCAGGATCAAAGAAATCGTTCCCCAGCCATGTTCCTGGCGATGCTGGAAAAAGATCGTTTCTTCAGGAATATTGGCGTACCAGATTAACAGATACTGCGAAATCGCGATGTAAGCCCAGAAGCAGTTAAAAGCAAACAACAGCTTGCCGACATCATGTAAATGTTCAATCGTGACAGGCGCCTGTAACAGGCCTTTACTGCGTAGATAGATCAGACAGATTGCCAGAGTACTGAAGAATCCAACCAGACCCGCGGCAAAATAATAGATGCCGAAGATGGTACTGAACCAGTGAGGATCCAGTGCCATAATAAAATCGATGGCGGCAAATGAGATTGTAAATGCAAACAGCAAAAGCCCCGGGCCACTGCGACGTTCCATCAACAGAGTTAATTCAGGATCGCCGTTTTCATCCTGCGCGACAGACTTATTCAAAAAGTACCGTGCCAGAAAGATCCAGGATCCGAAATAAATCACATATCTCAAAGCGAAAAAACCGCTATTTAAGTAGGGTGCTTTTGCCGGCAAGAGAGGATCGTCGGCGACTTTCTCAGGGCTGGCCCATTGATATAAAATATCGTTTCCGGCAAGTGTAAACAGCACAATGGGTAGCACAAGCACGGTCAACGGGACGACGCCCATTGAGATGAACTCAGACAATCTGCGTAGCACAACACTCCAGCCAGCACGCGTTAATTGTTGAATCATCACAAAGAACAAAGCGCCCAGTGAAATGCTTAGAAAGAAAAACGTACTTTGCAGATAAGAGAAGGCAAATTTCTCCATCCCATTTTCGCTTGTGAAACCCAACACCAGGGCCACCGGTAGCAAAAGGGCACAGCCGAGCGACACCTTCATCGGAAGGGGACCCAGATCCGCCAGGGTTTGAACGTCAATCTTATTGTTTGTGTCAGGTGAAGTTTGCATAACTTTTCTTGTTTAGATCGAAATAAAATTCAACAAGTTGTCTGGGAATTAATTATTTAGTATCTCGAAGCTTACTTTTTTCGTCATCCTTCAGTGTATTCGCATCTGTATTGCGACTCTTTTGCAGGGCCTTCAGATATAAAACTATGGCCCAGCGATCCTCTGGTGGAATTTGTGCGCTATATCCGGGCATCTTACGGACGCCATTACTGATTGTGTGGAAGAGCCGACCAATGGGCAGCTTTCGCACATTGTCTGTATGATAAGAGGCTGGCTTGACCCAGGTTCCCTGGAGCAATTCCATCGCCCTTAATGAAACCAGTCCATCACCATCGCCGCTCAATCCATGACAGACAGAGCAGTAAATGCGGAACCGTTCTTTTCCGCGGGCCATCATCTTTTCGGTGACAGGCATGGGAAACTCTGTTACCCATGGAAGCTTATCCAGTTTTTTGGCTGCTTCTGCGGCGGCGTCAACGGGAGCGGGTTTTGCATCAGCGGGTTTTTTCGCGTCTTCTTTCTTGGCGTCTGTTTTTTTCTCATCCTGCAAAGCGATGACCACGACATCCTGATCTTCGGGAAGTTCCTTTAACCCGTAGTAGAAAGGAATGTTATCGTCTTTAAATTGGCCACGAGGGATCGCCCCTTTGATACTGGGCCTGATTTCGCGGCCATCAGGAAACAGATTTGTGGTATTCTGTGCCTTCAAACTTGGCTGAAAGTCCATATCGGGAATGATATGAATCCGTGGGGTATTCGTTGTTGTTGAGCGTTTATAAGCCACCAGCGCCGGTGGTAAAAGCATGATCACTCCCACCAGACTCAAAGCTAAAACCAGATTTCGTGGCAGCTTGGGAGAAGACACATCAGACCAGCACTCTTCAACGCTGATCGGGTTCAATGAATTCAGAAACTCACCTGAATCGATCTCGGAAAACTTCGCATCGCTGGCATCCATGCTGATAAAAAATCGATCATTGGTCACTCGGCGAAATGCGTCTGACTTGAACAGAGGATTGTAGAGTTTAGGCAACTGGTTCAAGCCCAGCATTCCAAAGAAAGCACCAAAGGCCGCCAATAAAACGGACAGTTCAAAAATGATCGGAATACAGGCGGGGAGACTAAATAACGGCTTACCACTGATCATGAACGGGTAGTCTACTGCGTTCATCCAGTACTGCATGCCCACGGCAATCGTACCACCGGTTAGGCCACAGGCGGCAACAATCCAGGGCAAAATGGTAAATTTGATGCCCATTGCCTCATCGATACCATGCAGCGGAAACGGAGTATGCGTGTCCCAATTGCGATAGCCGGCATCTCTGACTTTCACCGATGCATCGATCAACGCCTGTGGATCATCGAACTCGGCCAGTAACCCGATCAGCTCGGGCTCTGCTTTAGTTTTTTCTGATTGTTCGATTGTGGTCGCCATAATCTTTTTATTCAACTAATGAGTTAAGTCGTCACTGAAAACTACATTCCGCTAGCACACACTTTTAGTGATCGCCCTGACCACCGGGTCGGGGCATGACACTTTTCACTTCTGCCATTGCCACCATCGGCAGGAATTTACAGAAGAGCAGGAACAGAGTCAAAAACAGACCGAAACTACCAATTAACATTAACACATCGACGATGGTTGGCTTGAAATATCCCCAGCTGGAAGGCAGGAAATCACGGCTCAACGATGTCACAGTAATCACAAAACGCTCAAACCACATACCAATATTCACAAAAATGCACACCACAAAAATCATCCAGGGAGTGGTGCGAATTTTCTTAATCCAGAACAACTGCGGGCTGATCACGTTACAAGAGACCATGATCCAGTAGGCCCAGGCATAAGGACCAAAGGCCCGGTTGATAAAGGCAAACGTTTCATAGCGGTTACCACTATACCAGGCAACGAAAAACTCCATCGCGTAGGCATAACCGACCATGGAACCGGTGGCAATAATCACTTTGGTCATATTTTCCAGGTGACGGTCGGTTAATAGATCCTGGATGCCACAAATGGATCGTGCAGGAATCATCAACGTCAACACCATCGCGAAACCACTGAAGACGGCCCCCGCGACGAAGTAAGGTGGAAAGATCGTCGTATGCCAACCGGGTAACTGCGAAACAGCAAAGTCAAAACTCACGATGGTATGCACACTTAACACCAAAGGTGCCGCCAGAGCCGCCAGCAACAGATATGCTCGTTCATAACGATGCCAGTGCCGCGAAGATCCATTCCATCCCAGCGAAAACAGGCCGTAAGCGAACTGTTGAATCTTTCCTGTTGCCCGGTCTCGCAATGTAGCCAGGTCGGGGATCATACCCATGTACCAGAACAACAGTGAAACGGTCGCGTAGGTCGATACAGCAAAGACGTCCCACAGCAAGGGGCTACGGAAGTTAGGCCACATTTCCATCTGGTTGGGAATCGGAAAGAGCCAGTATGCCAGCCAGACGCGACCAATATGAATTCCAGGAAACACACCCGCACAAATCACAGCGAAAATCGTCATCGCTTCCGCGGCGCGGTTAATTCCGGTACGCCAGTTTTGGCGGAATAAAAACAAAATCGCGGAAATCAATGTACCAGCGTGACCAATACCGACCCAGAACACGAAGTTGACAATCGGCCAGCCCCAGAATACAGGACTGCGGTTACCCCAGACACCAACACCGGTAATGATCAGGTACCCAATCAGACCAAACAACATTCCCATCAGGGAGGCGGAGATCCCGAGTGCCACATAAAATGACATGGGAGTCTTACATTCAGCCAACCGACAGACGGATTCTGTTACAGTCCCATAATCGGGTGAACCAAGCACAAGCGGAGCGCGCTGGCCGGGAACTTCGATCGTTGTTGTGTCAATAGGCTTTGTTGTTACTGAAGCCATAGCTTTTGATATCTTTGCTCTATAAATTCAAAAGGATTGGTTAATCAACCGTCACTAAAAAAATCGTGTCTCTCATTCACTTCTAATGCTTAGCAGCTTTTTTCTTATGCTCCGCATCAGCGTGCTGTTCACCGTGCCCATGCCCATCTGTTGCCGGCTTGGCCAGCGAAGGATGTGGATTCAAAATACGGGCCAGGTAAGCGGTTCTCGGTTTAATATTCAATTCTGAAAGCGCTTTATAAGCTCTGGGATCATCATGTTTTTGTCTAACGATGCTCTTTTTATTCACCAGATCACCAAATTCAATCGCTTTTGCAGGGCATGCCTGCTGACAGGCAGTGACAATTTCACCATCTTCAATCGGACGCTGCTCATTTTTCGCTTCAATTTGCACAGTTTTGATACGCTGCACACAATAAGTACATTTTTCCATCACACCGCGATGACGCACAGTGACTTCAGGATTCAGAACCAAAGCCTGCAATTTCCGGTTAGGATCTTCATAGACTTTGTTAAAGTTAAAGTAGTTGAACCGTCGTACTTTATAAGGGCAGTTGTTGGCACAATAGCGGGTTCCGACACAGCGGTTGTAAACCATGTCATTCAACCCCTCATCGCTGTGTACGGTCGCCGCGACGGGACAAACCTGTTCACAGGGAGCCAACTCACATTGCTGGCAAAACATTGGCTGAATCGAAACGCCGGGGTTATCAACATCATCACCGGTAAAGTACCGGTCGACTCTGATCCAGTGCATTTCACGACTGTTAATGACCTGTTCCCGCCCTACGACTGGAACATTATTTTCTGCCTGACAAGCGATCGAACAGGAATTGCAGCCGATACACTTTGTCAAATCAACAGACATCCCCCAGGCTTGCCCTTCATAGGATAGCTCTTCATAGGAATGCTCTACATCGGAAGGTTTATCCCATAACGATTTCAATTCAGGATGATGCGTTCGTTCTTCGGCAAAACCAGGATTTTTTTTGTACTCACTGAGATCACCTTCACGCACAAGTTGACCCACGCGTCCTTGAATTTCACCCGCACCAACAGCGTCAATGCTGTGATGGTCCTGAGTCACTGCCAACTCGTATTCTTTGCCAGTTTTTTCGACTTTCAGACCGGCTGCAAAATTGATTGCCCCTTTGGACTGCAGTGCGGCAATGTTTTCACCAACAGGTGCCACATCGCGGGCAACATCTCCGCCTACTAAACCGGCTGCAGTGCGACCATAGCCTAAAGCGACCGCGATGGAATTCGGAGCCTGACCGGGAAGAACATAAACGGGCAGCTCAATTGATTTCCCTTCGAGGATCAACTTCACAACAGAACCGAATTCGACCCCCAGACCCTTCGCTGTCTTGGGAGCAATGATAGCGGCGTTATCCCAGGTGATTTTTGTCAAATTATCAGGGGTTTCCTGCAACCAGCCACTGTTCGCAAATCGGCCATCATAAACCTGAGGGCTGGCATAAAACACCAGCTCCATCTCTTCACTGGCAGCTTCGGTGATTTTTGCAGCAGGCAGTGCCTTCACTTTGGGCGAGACGGTTTCGAGTGAACTCCCCTTTAAAACACCATCATGTACCAGACGACGCCAGGAGGCATTCACTGCCATTGAATCCAAAGAGCCTTTCACAGCTTCTTTCACCAGATCCAGCCCAACGGGATTTTTTTCACCATTTAAAATGGCCAGTAATTCCACTTCCGATTTTCCATCGTGCAACGGCTCAAGTAAAGGCTGTGCCACGCAAAGCGTTCCATCGTAAGCACGGGAATCACCCCATTGCTCAAAAGGATGTGTTTTGGGCAGGTGCCATTGACACAACAGCGAAGTTTCATCCTCATATTCGCCTAGATGTATCGCGTTGGGCACGCTGGATAAAGCGGAGACGAAATCGATATCGCCGGGCGCGTTGTAAGCGGGATTTCCACCGAGAATGATTAAAGTCTCGACAGAGCCGGCCTGCATTTCACCAGCCAGCGTTCTTAACGCCTCGACCGAAGAAACATCTGTTGCCAGAGGCTCTTTCGAATAGCGAATTGTTTTCCCGGCATTACCCAACAGTTCATTTAATTTATGAACGCGGGCGTGTAGTTCAGCGGGCTGGCTAGTTCCAATAGCGATCAAGCTGGCGCCCTTGTTGGCCACCAGATCGTCGGCCATCGCCGCCAGAACTTTGCTGGCATAATCATCGCCGGCAGCCTCAGCCTTTTTGCCAGACAAGAGAGCTTGAACCTGTGCTTCCAGCTTCGTCAGATAAAAACCGATATCCACGGAACGTGAAGGCAATCGATGATCGGCGGAGAGCCCGGTCGTTGTAAAACGGCTTTCGACGGCATACAGGCGGTTCATTTCTCCTGCAGCAGGATCACGGCGAGCGGCCCAGTCTCGAGCATGCAATAAAGAAGCTGGATGCTCAGAGAGCAGATCTTCATCCAGACAGACTACTATGTTGGCTTTGCTCAAATCGAAGTGTGGACGAACTACGTCCCCGAATGCCAGCTTGGCTCCCTGGTAAGCATTATCACGCGAATCGGCGGTATACTCATACCAGCGCGACTTGGGATACCGTGCTGAAAATTTTTCCTGAAGATTTTTTCGTGCAGCCGAAGAACTCACATCCGCAAGAACCCGTACTTTGGCACCACCGTCCTGCCTTGCGGGACCTAAAATGGAATCCGCATACTCGACAAACGCCTGCCAGTCGCGTGAATAACGCGTTCCTGCTTTGCGTTCCACAACACCCACGGCTCGATCAGGATCGTACAACGACAGCGTTTCTGACTGTGCAAAAACAGAAGAGGCGCCATGAGCTTGTGCAGAATCAGGGTTGCCTTCTACCTTAATGGGCCGACCATCATAAGAGGTCACCAGTAAAGCCTGTGCCATTCCACCCAGTTCCATGAACGTGGCAAACTTTTGAGGCATACCGGGAATGAGACCTTCAGGACGCGAGACACTGGGAGAAATCTTTTCGTCTTCCCAACGGCAGCCTGAAACCCCAGCCAGAGCCACAGACGCACCCATTAACTGCATCCAACGACGCCGCGAGACACCTTCAGGGTACTCGGAAGCCGCTGCTGAAAACTCTCGATTCAAAATTTCTTCGAACTCAGGCGTGGAATGCAATTCATTCAAACTTCGCCAATACTTCTTATCCACAACCGAACCCCTTAGCGGTGACACGTAGAACAATTTGTAGAAGGATTCAAATTCAATTCCTTCTTAACCTTTTCACCCACCTCATGCGGGTCTCCTTCAGCCACCCAGTCGAGCTTGGTCACAAACTCCGGCGGACGAAGATTAGGTTCAGGATCCCGATGGCACTTCAGACACCAACCCATACTCAGCGGCTTCACTTGAGTCACTTTTTCCATCTTGTCCACACGACCATGACAGGAAACACAGCTCACACCACGGCGAACATGGGCACTATGATTAAAGTAAACATAATCGGGCAAGTCATGAACCCGCCGCCACTTCATCGATTTTCCCGTTGCCTGACTCTCACGAATGGGAGCCAGCTTGGCACTGGTAGAGTGAATGGACACCGTATTGACAACGCCATTCGCATCAGCACCACTATGACAGTTCAAACAGGTAGAGGTCGGCGGAATCGCTGCATGCCCGGCAACTTCGACCGTATTATGACAATAACGGCAATCCAGCTTCAGCTTGCCCGCATGCAATGCATGGCTGAATGGAAGCGGTTGCTCAGG
Source organism: Planctomycetota bacterium (assembly GCA_022600195.1). GTDB lineage: Bacteria > Planctomycetota > Planctomycetia > Planctomycetales > Planctomycetaceae > Gimesia. The sequence continues at coordinate 15,288 of JAHZKX010000059.1, read as the reverse complement.
CTGATAGCCGACGTCAGTTGTTTCAGGACTTGCCCCAAAAGTAACCATACCAGCAACGTACAAGGCGCCAATTGCGCCCAGCGCACCCAGTACCGGAACAATTGTATTCACCCATTTGGGAAACAGAAAACGATCCATTTTTATAATACCTGATAAGACCTTTCGCGCAAAATCAAATCACCAATGCAGTATTTGCATCTGAAATTGATGTGGCATCCGATGGCCAGAGATGACTTTTTACCTAGAGATAGAGAAGAAATCCCAATTCAACAGGAAGGATAGAAGCAACAAGAAAACTAAGCAATCCTTCCCAAGAACATTAACAGTAAGTTTCTTGGAGTCGGGAGGCGCGCGATTCAATATTCTCAAGAATGGGGATATTTTGAAAAACCTAAAACAGAAAACTTCAGCGTGCTTCAAGCAATCACCTCCCCGACATGGATTGCCTTTAATATAGCCATGAATACTTTGTACGAAACCTCACTCTCCCCGAATGAAAAAGTTTTAGCCTCAACTGTTCACAAGATTTTTTCAGATTGAATTCCCCCAGATTCCTAAGCCAGCATAAAACAGATATATCTATCCAATTTAATTTGTGTCAGCTGCCCTTTCATCTGGCACTCATATCAGCAGAGTGCCAGCATGATTCTCAACGGTTTGGCTGGATCAGCCCTTCACTGGATCAGATTCGTTTGAGCCCGACCCGCTTCGCTTTACAGCCAGCTCATTTTGATTCATGATCTGAGAGTAGCTTCCGGTTGCATTCTCTGGAAACCTTCTTTATCGAACGGGCATCATCATGAGCGATCAAATCTGCTGGGGCATTCTCAGTACAGCGAAAATTGGAACCGTACAGGTCATTCCTGCCATGCAGAAAGGGCAGTTCTGCGATATCACGGCGATCGCTTCACGCAATCAGGAGCAGGCGGAACGAGTGGCTGCGGAACTGGGTATTCCTCGTGCCTATGGGTCCTATGAAGCACTGCTGGCAGATCCTGAGATCGACGCTGTCTACAATCCCCTTCCAAATCATTTGCATGTTTCCTGGTCAATCAAGGCCATTGAAGCCGGAAAACATGTTCTCTGCGAAAAACCGATCGGCTTGTCTTCTGCAGAAGGTCAACAACTCCTTGACTGTGCCAGCGCACACCCTGAATTGAAGGTGATGGAAGCATTCATGTATCGCCATCACCCTCAATGGCAGTTGGTAAAAAAGAAAGTACAGGCAGGCGAGATTGGAAAACTATGCACCATCCAGTCTTTTTTCTCCTACTTTAATGATGACCCTCACAATATCCGTAACCAGCGCGACATTGGAGGAGGTGGCTTAATGGATATTGGCTGTTATCCGATTTCACTTTCACGATTTATTTTTGACGCCGAGCCCCAACGCGTGTCCGGGATTGCAGAATATGATGCGACGCTCGGCACCGATCGTTTAAGTTCCGCCACACTGGACTTTGGAAGTGGTACTTCCACATTTACCTGCTCCACCCAACTCAACCCTTATCAAAGGGTCCACATTCATGGCACGGAAGGGAGACTGGAAATCGAAATCCCTTTTAACGCGCCCATTGATCGTCCCTGTAAACTCTGGTTGCAAAAGGGCGCGGAACTCGAAGAACTGGCACTGGAAGTTTGTAACCAGTACACGATTCAGGGAGACCTGTTTTCTCAGGCCATTCTCAAAGACACTCCCGTTCCCACACCACTGACAGATGCCATTGCCAATATGAAAGTCATTGAGTCCATTGTAGAAAGCGACCGCAGCGGAGGCTGGGTTCCACTGTAATTCATCAAAATCATGATCTACGATCAGGCTTTCTGAAGTTGAGTCGTTTCAAAAACCATCGAACCAAAATGGCGACTGCTTGACCCGCGCGCAAAGCCAGACATTGAAGTTGAGAAGAGTTCTCCAATCAATTCCTGACCGGCAGATTCAGATCATGGGTGACCGTTATTATCTGGGAGCCAGGACCATGATCATATTTCGTCCACTGGCCATTGTGGGAGCCTGTTCGACTTTTGCCAATTCGGAAAGTTCCTCCTGGATTCCGCCAAGGATCGTGCGACCAAGTTCATGGTGAGCATTTTCACGGCCACGGAACATGATGTTGAATTTGACCTTATCTTTCTGTTCCAGAAATTTCCGGGCGCTTTTCAGCTTAAATTCAATGTCATGCTTCCCGATTTTCGGACGCATCCGAATCTCTTTTAATTGTACCTGATGCTGCTTGGTATTTTTGTTTGTCTTTTTTTTACGCTCGTACTTCAGCTTCCCGTAATCCATAATCCGGCAGACAGGGGGTTTTGCATCTGATGCAACTTCAACCAGATCCAGACTTGCATCCATTGCTAACTTTAAAGCTTCCGCGGTAGGAATCACTCCTAATTGTTCCCCATCCTGATCAATGACCCGTACCGGAGTAATCCGAATCTGGTCATTAAGTCTCTGCGTTGTTTCGATTGCTTGTTTCTCCTTCGAATGAAAAAAATCGGTTCCGTGTCTTGAATGAAACACAACTTGTGGACAAGACACACTTGAGCATTATAGTCTCTATGAAAAAAAAGAACATCTCAGAAGAGATGCCTCTTAACTCAGACCAGAAATCAATCAGGCTAAACTATACTGATACAGCTTAAGTTATATCAATCCAGAAAGAGAGACAAGTAACACTGATACAGTATTTTTCGTGAAAATCTGAGGTTTGCCTGAATCTGCTGTTTGAGCAGGCCCCTGTTTTTCTTGTTTGAACCAGGCTTGAACGACTGAAAAGTGTTCTTATTCAGCCTCTTTTAAGGGAAAACGCTGCACCTGATCGGAAAAGTCCCTTAAATTACGCCTTTTTGTTTCTGGAATCGGAACCGGCTGCCAGCGGGGACCGGAATTCTGGTACGCTTCGAACAGGTCCCGCTCTCCAGAACCTTTTTTGAGAGGGAATTTCGGAATCTGTTTCTCTTGAGCGCTCCTCAAGGTCGGAGCCTCACTTTCCTGCTGCAATTCCACGGATTGATCAAAGCTCTGTAATGGCGCGTCAGTCGGCGCGTCAATCGTGGGAGCCACTTCTGTTGTCGATTTCGTAGTGTCAAACAAATCCTGATTCAAATCGGGCTCAAAACCGGGTACAGGTGCGGGAGGAATCAGAGGCAGCGATTCAAACTGTAGAGGATCCAGGGTGTCTTCTGTCCCTTGCAGATTCTGAATCTGATTTTTCGGTTCTGGTAATTCGTTGAATTCAATGGATTGAATCGTCTCTTCAGCGGGTGCCATCACTGCTTCATTGGTCACGCCGGGAACCGGAGGTACAAAGTTTTCAGGCATTGGCTGAGGATCGGGCTGGTTCGAATTATCAACGGGTGTATCACCGGGAACCAGTAATTGAGGATATACCCCCTGATCCAGATTGCCCGAGTAAGTGGGGGCCTGTGCCATCGTTCTCACGCGACCTCGTAATCGATCCCGTTCTGCGGCATCGATATAAGCTTTTTCAGGCCAGCCACCTTCTGCCAGATAAATATTGTTGTAAGAAAGCAAAGACCCTTTTTCAAACTGGACATTCTTGATTGCCAGAGAATATTCCACCAGCGATCGATAATAACTGCCATCGGCTTCTGCCTGACGACGTTGTGATTCCAATAACAGATCGACAGTGGCATTATCCGATTCATAGGCAGCCTGCACCGCAGCGACTTCCTGTCTTGCCGCATGTCGACGATTAAAGTTTGTTTGCAAAACCGCATAAGCGCGATCGACGTCGGAAATGGCATTACTTAAACTCTGCACGATGGTCCGTTCCTGTTCGTGCAGAATGGCGCGAGCACGGGCCAGTTGCAATTCTGCGTGACGCATGGCTGCATGCGCCTGTCTTTTACCCAATGGAACTGAAAACTCCAGCCCCAGTTGCCATTCTGCTAAGTTTCCATCAACCAGATTATTCAATGCACCATCAAATTGACCCGTTTCACCCCCCTCTGCCAGGAAGTTTCGTCCAAATCCACGCCAACGATAGCGGCCAATCAGATCCAGTTCGGGTTTCAGGAAGTTTTTGTTCGCATCCAGTTCCAATTCCCGTTTTTTAATTTGCCAGCGTTGTCGGCGGATTTCCGGACGACGCTCCAGCGATTCCACTAATGTTTCTTCCCAGTCATACTCAACGCGTGCCAGGGAAGGTTCATCAGCGGGTCGAATCAATCGACCATCGTTGATCAAAGTACCCATGAGCATTCGCAGTCTGCGTTCTGCGACATACACACCGTGATTACTTTGGAAACTACCACCCTGACTACCATTGCCTGTATGTGTACCGTTCAGAAGACGACCGCTTAATGCATTTTCCACTTCCGCCTGGTAGCGGAAATATTGTTCACGCGCCTGAGCTTCCTTTTCGGCTTCTCCGCCGCGGCGACCGTTTGTGTACAAAGCATGAATTCTACGCCAGGTTTCTAACGCAGAATCACGAGCCATAATTTTCGCATCCAGATCCCGATAACCAAAGTAGAGATCCCAATAGGCGTTTTCGACATCACTGACAAGATTCCGGACAGCGATTTCAAATTCACCCAGGCTGATATCTGTATTGATACGGGCAATAATCACACCATTGATCAGACCAGGTGTGTTACTCGGACCTGCCAATTGATTAAAATCAATTCCGCCTCCTCTTAACAATGGATGACGAAATTCCATTTCGATATTGTTTTGATAAGCGTGTGGAAACTGGTTTCCGGGAGAATTGTTAGCGTCGTAATCAATATAATCTCGAAGCGTGAGCTCCGTACCCGTCATCGCACGCTTGGTCAGTTGTGCCTGAATCACCATGGCATCCTGTTCCAGCAGACGCGTTCCACCACCAAAGAAGACGTTGTTTAATGCCTTATCATTCTTCTCGAAAAAGGTACTGGCAGAAAGAGTGGTATCGTAGGCACTCAGAGCACCTTCCACACCATAACGAGGGTCAGCCTCGGTAATCGCAGCATCATATTTGGTATGCAGTGCAGCAGGTGTTGTTAAAGAAACGCCTCCCACATCACCTAGAACTTTCGAATGCTGCAGTGCCATTTGGACTGCCTGTTCCAAAGTCAAATCCCAATATTCTGGATTGGCCGAACTGGAAAGCGTCGCCGGAGCTTGTGTGCCTACCGTGTCACCTTCGTCGACTTCCTCTACGTTGGGGTATTCAATCTCGGTCAGCGCACTCTGATAGAGTTCTTCATTTTCGACAAACTCTTCCTGGACGGTCGTCTTCAGGAAGCGGCTGCACCCGGGACCCGTGATTAAAACTGCAGCTAAAAGAAGCAGGATTCGGGCTATGAAACAATTCATCGGTATACCTTGGTCAGTTTGGACCATTGACATTAATGCTATACACTCTCTCAATTCATCGGCACCAGAGCATGTGCTCACAAAGCGAATTATCGGTACTTCCAGAATATTCCGCATAATCGGACAATCAAAACATACCCCCGAAAACACGCCTTCCCCCCAGGCTCCCCACTTTAACAACTCATGGCATATCTGTTTCTGATCTGTCTGGAACAATCAGAGAATCTGCGTCATCCTTTAAACGTGTTCATCAATTACTTTGACAAGCCTGGCTGCTTTTTTGCAGTCGATGAGAGTACCTTTCTTGATGCTGTGATAGGATGAAGCCAGAATGGATCCGTCTGGATGTTGCCCAGATTGATATCGAAGAGATCTTGATGTAACCCTCATTCGCACAAAAACATGACGACTGATGAATCCGCTTCCATAGAGAATCTCTGGCAGGAAATTGAAGAGCTCGTTCTGGGACTGGCTCAACTTTCTCGGTCAGAAATTCCGAGTCAAAAATTTTATTCAGAACTGCTCGATCGCGCTGTTCGCGGCATGTCTGCGCTGGGGGGCATTCTCTGGGTTCCCGATTCGTCAGGAGTTCTGGAAATCGAGCAAAGCCTCGGCTTGAATCCGGAATCAAATTCGGAAGTGCCCTTAAGTGAGGAGGAACGCGCTCAACATCGACTCGTGCTTCAGGAAGCTTTGCAGGCAAACCAGCCTGCGACACTCGCGCCACGGACTGGATTATCGGAACAACATCAGGGGAAAAATCCGTTTGCTGAAAATCTGATTCTGTGCCCGGTGAAGTTGTTGAATCATCCGGAAACGAACACGGGGATTCTGGAAGTCATTCATCACCCCCCCAAGTCCTTCGCGGCCCAGGACGGGTATCTCCGCTTCATCAGTGCTCTATGTGAAATTGCTGACGATTTCTGTCAGCACAAGCAATTTCAAAAATTGCAGGAAATGGAAACGCTCTGGGAAGAATTTGAAAGTTTCTCTGAACACATTCATTTACATTTAAATTCGCAGAAAACAGCATATATCCTTGCCAACGAAGGCAGAATATTAATCAACTGTGATCGTGTTTCTGTTTTACAACGAACGGGCAACTCTTACCGTCTGATTGCTGCCAGTGGCGTCGATGCGATCGAGCGCCGGTCTGAATCCGTACAACGTCTGGAAAAACTGACAGGCCGTATTCAGTCTCTGAATCGGCCTTACTGGATCATGGAAGCCGACCAAAAATATCCACCGCAGATTTCAGAACCGTTACATGCCTATCTCGATCTGTCCTCTTCCCGATCATTCATGATTTTTCCACTGAGACATCTCACAGAAGAACAGGAATTAGACTCTGACGACCTGAAACAGCAGAAGCGATCGTCCACCGACCTCCTTACGGTCGGCGTCCTCGTTGTTGAACAATTTCATGAAACCGATCACAACGACACTTTGCTGGAGCGGGCACTGGCTGTTTCCCGTCACGGTGGAACTGCACTGTTTAACGCACTGCAATTTGAAAGTTTCCCCTTTTTCCCCTTACTGAAATACTGGTCTCACTCGCCGACTCGAAAAAAACAACTGACATGGCGCAACATCATTACCAGTGTCCTCATTCTGGGACTGATTACAGCAGGACTGGTTTTGACTCCCGCGAACTTTTCCATTGAAGGTTCGGGCACATTGCAGCCCATTAAACAGCAAAATATCTTTGCCACTTCGAATGGGATTGTGGATCAAATTTTCGTGCAGCAGGGAGAACAGGTTCAAACCGGCAGTACGTTAATTACTCTACGAGATTCTGAATTGGATCTGGAACTCAGCCGCGTGAGGGGGGAGATACAAACAGGCACGAAGCGTCTGGCGGTAATTCAGGCTGCCCGACTGGAACTGACTGCCACAGACGCCAAGGCGTTACTCCAGTCAAACCGTCTGACTGCTGAAGAGGAAGAATTGAATGTACGCCTGAAAAGCCTGGGAGAGCAACTGGATCTACTGAAAAAACAGCAGGAGGCTTTAACACTCAAAAGCCCACTTGCCGGTGAAGTACTGACCTGGGATTTTGAGGAAAAATTACTGACACGCCCCGTGCAGCGCGGTCAGCGATTGTTAACGGTCGCTAACTTGAAAGGGCCCTGGATTTTAAACATGCAGGTCCCCGATTCTGAAATCGGTCACATTCTTGAAGCGCAGCGGAAAAGTCCCACTCCGCTGAATGTCTCCTTCCTGCTGCTCACTGATCTGGACCAAACCTATCAGGGTACTATCGAAAAAATCGCAGCCACCGCCGAGCCGGACGAAGACGGAATTCCCACAGTGCAAATCACGGTGAAGCTGGATCATGAATTGATCAAAGGTCTGCGACCAGGGGCCTCCGTACTCCCTGAGGTTGACTGCGGAACACGTTCGCTGGGATATGTCTGGCTCAGACGTCTGATTGAAACCGTACAGCGGGACGTGCTGTTCTTCTGAGATGCGTTCCGCATCACTCAATCAGATTTCTTTGATCGAACCGGATTTTCGTACCAGAAAACGCCGAGCCCCTTCTTCTGATCCCGTTCTTCGCAAGAGAGCACATCCAGATCCCCGTCTGCGTCGAGATCCAGTAATTCGATTCTGTCAAATTTAATTCCCCGCGGACCACTGATCTCGTGTGGCACCCATTTTTTGACTGATCTTTCATCTGAATAGCTCATCCAGAACATTCCGGACTTCGGTGGTGCGGCTCTTTCACAACTGAAAACAATATCCGGCCGCCCATCCAAATTCATATCACCGACGGCAACACCTTTGCCATGCCCGGTATTTTCTGGAAAAGCGATCACTTTTTTCTCCCACTTCAATCCACTCTCGTCCAGACGACGAAACCAGAGTAATTCATCCGGAATGCTGGTTACTACGAGAATATCCTGCAATCCATCCTGATCGAGATCCCCCACATGGGCGAACATCACTTGACGATCCTGACCGCCCACCCAGTGATTCTGCCATTGTTTCGTTGAAGAAGCAGCGAGGGCACCGGGGTTTTCCAGCCAGCGACAGCCTCTCATTTTTCCTTTACGATCTGTTGTTAAGAGATCCTGATCACCGTCGCCATCCATATCCAACGCGAACAAAGACATAATCCACCCCGCAAGCGATATGGGTTTCCATTGGTATTCTTTCAAATCACGTCGATTTGTTCCCGGTTGAAACCAGCCTATTTGTGCGCCCTTGCCTTTCCCGGCGGCGACCAGTTCCAGCCCTGGCTGATGGTCGATTTGTGCAGGCGTTGCAAACATCCACATCATCTTCTCTATTGATGCGGGCAGGGCTTCCTGCTGCCACCGGTTTTGAAAGGGCATTTTTTCGGGAGCCCAATGCACAAACACTGTTCGACTTTTCCCTTCACAACAACTGACCACTTCCAGTCGGCCATCATGATCCAGATCGATCCAGGCAGCATCCTCCACTTGCGGCGTTTTTCCGACTGTCATCGAGGGCCAAAGTTGTTTTGCCTCGGCTGCTCCGGGATTCCGATAGATGCGAGTTAAGCCCCCTTCTTCCCAGCCGGTGGTAATATCGTATAAACCATCACCATCCAGATCAGCCAGCTTCACGCCATCAGCGCCACGGGAAGACTGATCAATGACATGATATTTCCAGGGTAAACCACGTTGGAGATCTTCGGCAACCACATTCACAGTGAGCAGGAAACACAAAATCAGGGTCATTGCTCTCACGGTTTTCAACTCACAGTCCATTTGGGGAACCTCTTCTAAAACATTCAGAGTTTCATCTGCACTCTCAGTATCTATTGACTGAGACAAAATCACAATGTTCCTTCGTATCTCAAGTAATTTCGCAGGGAAAACATGCAGGCATCCCGCACTCATTTACCCATGAAACAAAGGGGTTTTTGTATTTTTTCCCACCCGGTGAGACGCTGAAAAGTTCTCTGGCCTTATAACCCGTTCATTCAGAATAATCGATAAAGTTTCGCGCGTGCGATAGCCGATCATCCTTAGGTACACGCGATTGTACGAACAATGGTGCCGGTCATCATTGGTATTGCTGTGACAATGAATTGTCACAAAAAATGGGGGAGGAAACTGTTGATGCGCGCAGCTTTTGTCTGCATAGTCTTGATACAGCTGATAATAGTGAGCTCAGGCTGCCAGTGTTTTCAGGCCAGCAATCTCTATTACAACCTGATCGATGACATCAGTGATTCAGAGATCTATGCAGATCGCTACTATCGTCCCACCTGGGACCTGACGCGAATTGGCAAGCCAGACTGGTGTCAGTCTCGATTCAATCGCTGGTGGTGCAAGTGCTGCAATGACTACCGTCCGCATTATATCAGCGATCAGCCAGAGACCGACTACAGCATTCAGAATGATCAGAGTAATGAAGCTCATGAGAACCTGATCCCTCTTCCCGAACCTTCGACTTTTGTGCCCCCTGATCCGTTTCCTAATGAAGCGAAAACAGAGCCAGCTCTCGAGGAAGGTCCGACACTGTCCCCTTCCGAAAGTGAGCCATCGAGTTAGCAACCAGGACGATCAAAACAGGCACATAACCAAGACAACAACAGAAGTTGACAGCGGAAAGAAACAGGACCTAACATGACTCAAATGGAAATGACACGAATGATTCAGCGTCTGACGATCCTGGTGATTACTGTCGCAAGTTCCATTTCGATAACGATTTCAATATCTTACGCACAAGAAACAAAATTCAAGAAACGCGATGGCCAGAGCCCGGCCCTGACGAAGTCGGCTGCCGATCAGTATCTTCTTAAAGACACCGATCGGCAGCTGACACAATTCAAAGCAGAACAACGACCAGTCCATCAGGCAAGAGTTCCAACGGAAGCAGATCTGATTACTCTGATCAATAAAGGATCATCAACACGTTTTACCAGAAAAGCTTATCTGTCAAGGATTCCGTTAGATAAACTCACACCTGCCAATCGAACCAATGCCGAATACGTACTCAAAGATCTCAGTATGTTTCGGGCTTTGCCCAAAATACAGGTCGAAGTAAATCACTCTGCTTACGCATTTTTTATCGCTCACCCCGATGTTGTTGTGAGTATCTGGAGAGACATGAAACTCTCCGAATTTCAAATGTGGCAGACCGGTCCTTTCTCATATGAAGTGGATGCCGGTGATGGAACCATTGGAACATTAGATGTCATACATCAGACACCAACAGAGACGATCGTACTCTGTTCCGGGGTCTATAAAAGTCCGCTGATTGCAAAACCGATCGCCGCCAAAGCGCTGCTTTTTCTGGAAACGAAATATCATAGTGGCGGTAAAAATCAACGGGATTCTGTCTCACATCAGGTTTCCATGTTTGTCTCATTTCCTTCGCAGACAGTGGAAATGGCAGCGAAAATTCTGGCTCCCGTCAGCAATGTGATTCTCGATCGCAATTTTAAGGAAGTGTCGATTTTCATGCATATGATGTCACTTGCGATGGAGCGACAACCCGGCTGGGTAGAACGTGTTGCCAAACGGCTGGAAGGCGTGCTTCCGATTCGACAACCACAACTTCTCAAAGTGGCAGCCCGCGTCTATATCGATGGTCAGCGTAGAAACAACGCTGCTGAACCCAATCGACTGCAACCACCACAGCCGATCGATGCCATTTCTCAGAACAATGCCAAAGCACCACGCAAACTGCCAACTGATGTCGAAGTCAAATCAGTCAGCCGCGCTCAGAACCCGATGTAATTGATACGGTTTCTGAAGGCAATGGTTTGATCAGCTTAGCGACGTGGCGAACGTTTTTTATTGCGAGGTCGCAGGAAAAACCCAAAAAAAGCGAAGACCAGAATTAGTGGGATCGCCACTTTGGGCCTCATCGCGACTCCCACGATCACCAGAACCAGAACGGCAAAAAACCAGGGTGGGACATTGGCCCAGGCGGCCTGTCGATTTTTGCCGGGCAACGCCAGCCAGAACGCAAACATCAGCAACCCGACTCGCATGAAGGCACCCGTTGCCAGTTCCTGTTGCTCAAACTGTTCTACCGTCACGAACTTATACAGGTAACCCGCCATCAAAAAGCAAACGATGGAAATCACGCCTACCAGGTTACGGTTAATGGGAATTTTTTCGCCTGACATGATTTGTATCAATCACTTTCGTCCGGGTCGCGTTCGCTGATTCAGGAAGGCACCGAGGGCCAGATGGTATGGATCGGTCGTCCGAAATTTGAGGAAATCCACATTCACTGACCCACATTGTCGGGATAATGTTTCACAGAATTCCTGATATTGTTCCAGATAGCGGGCTCGTAACTGATGGGGATCAACCAATTGGCGATGGCCGTTTCGCTCCAAACTCCTGAATTGTGTTGGCTTACTGAAAGGGAACTCTTCTTCCTCCGGCGCCACGATTTGAAACACAAGTACTTCATGGCGATCATGTCGCAATTGCTTTAAGACCGTTGTGAGCGCATCGGGTTCATCAAAACAATCAGAAATCAAAACGACCAGACTGCGACGTTTAATCAAAGGTAGTACCTGATTTAAAACGCCGGAAATTGCGGTTTCCTTCCGCGGCTTGGAATTTTCCAGAATTTCCATCATCTGCCCGAAATTTTTCGTGTTCGCGGAAGGCTCGATGAAATCGCGTCGCTCGGTATCAAAAGTAACCAAACCGGTTGCGTCTCGCTGGCTCAACAATAAATAGCCCAGAGCAGCCGCCAGTTGTCGTGCATAGTCAAATTTACTTAATGTCTGGCCGGCATAAGCCATACTCCCGGAGCAGTCGAGTAATAAATAACACCGCAAATTCGTCTCTTCTTCAAACTCCTTTACATAATATTTTCCCGTTTTGCCATAAGCCCGCCAGTCGATATGTCGAATCTCGTCGCCCGGATAATATTGCCGATGCTCTACAAACTCGACACTGGCCCCTTTGTAAGGACTCTTGTGCTGCCCCATCATGAAACCCTCGACAATCAGCCGTGTGACAACTTCCAGTTTGCCAAAGCGTGCCAACGCGGTCGGGTCAGTTAATGGTGCATCCGATGAAAGCATCTACCCTGTCTCCAGGTTTCTTGTAGCGTCTCCAGAACCATTTGGATCAAGTATCATAAGTTGAAACCGCTATGGTGAAATTGGACGCGCTCTAGTAAGGTTTCGTTGAAATAGAATGGTGATTTAAAACAGAAAGCGCAGAGAGCGATCTCCCTGCGCTTTCCTTGATATCGGATCAGCTTGAATAAAACTATTCAAGTTCTTTGATAAAGACATTACGGAAATAAAGTGTATTGCCGTGGTTCTGTAATTCAATCTGTCCTGATTCATAAATTGGTTTGTCACGTTCCCAGTAATTTTCCAGAACGGTATCTGTGACCAGTTTACCATTCAATTTGACAGTTACTTTATCCCCTACCATTTTGATGTAGAAGGTATTCCACTCACCAACAGGGTTATCAGCCAACACTAATGGGTCTGTGGGGTGATTTTTATTATTGTATAATCCACCCGAACCGATGTTTCGCAGTGCGGGGTCCCAAATCTGAACCTGAGGAGAACCGCGCAGATAAATTCCGCTGTCCCCTTTTTCTTTGATCTTCCAGTCGACAAACATTTCAAAGTTCTTGTAATCTTTGGCGGTACACAGGCTCTTACCTTTACCATCAAAGACGAGAACACCATCGACCACTTTCCAGTGATCGCGCATTTCCTGGTCTGCTACCTTTTGCGCTTCCGCTAATTTTTCAGGAGTCATTTTAGCGCGGGTCTTCGGACTACCTACCAGACCTTTCCAGCCACTTAAATCTTTGCCGTTAAACGCGGCTTTATACCCTTTGGGAGGCACATTCAACTTGCCTTCCCCGGCGGTTGCAAAATTGAATGCAGAAATCGTCATGATCACAGCTAACGTCATAGCTACAGGTTTCAAAGTTGTCATAGTCATTGCTTTCATATTGATATCAGTATAGAGGACTCGCTGCCTGATTCTTTTCGAAGCAGACGGAAGAGCGGAACTCAGCAGGAATTAGTTAATTATCGAAAGGAATCCCCCTCACTTCAAGCCAGTCCCGACTGAATTCGCACCTTTCATATAAACTCCCCTGCTTTCCTATTTGCTGATTTGCGATTGCCTGGGATGCAGATTAGAATAAATCTCGCTTATCGTGTGTTGAAATCAACACGCGATTCCCACCTTTTCCTTCCCTTGAGAAAGCAACACCATGAATCGATGTCTCTACGGAATGCTCAGCCTGTTGCTGTTGTTCGTTTCCATTGCACAAACGTCGGCTGCACCCCCACAGAAAAATGTGCTGGTGATTGTCGTTGATGATCAGGGCTTTCAAGCCGGTTGCTACGGAAACAAGGTCATCAAAACTCCAGGCATCGATACGCTGGCTGCCTCGGGAACCCGGTTCTCACGTGCCCATTGCACCACAGCCAGTTGCTCTGCCAGTCGCTCCGTGATTATGACCGGCCTGTATAATCATGCCACCGGTCATTATGGTCATGCCCACGGCTATAATCACTTCAGTACGTATGCCTCGGTAAAGTCGTTACCGATCCTGCTGGAGGAAGCCGGCTACCGAACGTGCTCGATTGGTAAATACCATCTGGCCCCGAAATACGTTTATGAGTTTCAGGAATACCGCAACAAAGGCGTGCAGGGAAATCGTAACTCAGCCGTGATGGCAGCCAACGCGAAAGAGTGGATTACCGAAGAAGACGACCGGCCTTTCTTCCTGTATTATTGCAGCAGCGATCCCCATCGTGGCGGAGGCCCCGACGGTTATTCGAATTTCAATGATGATCCCAACCACTACCCGGGCGTCACGCCGATTACTTACAAACCGGAACAGATCCAGGTTCCCCCCTGGCTGCCCAATCATCAGGAAGTCAAGGAGGAACTGGCAGAATACTACCAGGCCATTTCGCGTCTTGACCAGGGAATTGTCTCACTGATTAATACGTTAAAAGAAACCGGTCACTGGGAAGATACGCTGATCATGTTTCTCAGCGATAATGGCCCCCCGTTCCCGGGTGCGAAAACCAATCTCTATCAACCAGGTATGAACCTGCCGCTGATCGTTCGCGATCCTACACAACCCAAACAGGGAATCACCACCGATGCGATGGTCTCCTGGGCGGATCTCACTCCCACGATTCTCGATTATTGTAATGTCACACCCAAGCCCGTTCCCCGGCTGCGGACTGTCGAGAACAATGGCAAACGCGTACTGGGCAAAGGGAAGCCGGTCCCTTACGAATTTCACGGACGTTCGTTTCTGAGTGCTCTCGGCAAACAACACGCGCCCGACTTTGACGAAAGTTATGCATCGCATACGTTTCATGAAATCACGATGTACTATCCGATGCGGGTGATCTTAAGTGGTAAATATAAATACATTTTCAACATTGCCCATGAATTGCCTTACCCTTTCGCATCCGATTTATATCGGTCACCCACCTGGCAGGGTGTATTAAAACGAGGCGACAAAATGTTTGGGCAGAGAACGGTTTACTCTTATATTCATCGCCCCAAACACGAACTGTTTGATATCGCCGCTGATCCTTTTGAATCAACGAACCTGGCATTTCAGCCTGAACATCAGGAAAGGCTGACGAAAATGCAGGAAAAGCTGAAAGCGTGGCAGAAAAAGACCAGAGATCCCTGGTTCCTGAAGTGGGAATATGAATGATTAGCCCGAGATTAAGGCTTTCTCAGACGTTCTTACTGCTGAATTCAGGGAATTTAGACAAAGTAACTCGACGAAAGTCAGGAGGCTGACTATAATCCCAGCCTACGGTAAGGATATTCCTTTACTGTATTTAGGGCTTTTGAATTTCTAAGTCTCGTCTGAAACAGGCGTTGCTTCAGTCTTAAACTGCTCTTACCAGTCCTTTAAAGGACCCATAACGCGGGGTGGAGCAGCCCGGTAGCTCGCGAGGCTCATAACCTCGAGGTCGCAGGTTCGAATCCTGTCCCCGCCACTTT